>NZ_BBUL01000097.1 GCF_000953825.1 Cellvibrio sp. OA-2007
GTTTCTAAGGTGTCCGATATTCGCGGTAGGGATCAAAGCGAGCCTGATCGCCAGTGCGAATTAAAAAAACACGATGGTCGCTCAAATTTTTTAACAGCCGAAATCGAATAGGCAATAACTGCTGGGGCGCATTGGCATTGTGCGGCATCCAGGTTACATCAACCCGCCCAAGCTCTATTTCGCGTAGAAGCCGATTATTGATTGGCATTACCGGTACAAAGTTAATTTGATAGGGGCCATGTGTTTCTGCTGTTTTAGCCAAAACCAATTCTAATAATTTACTAAAATAATAGTCGTCATGATCAGGTGTAAGATGTTTTTCACATGAAATCACCACTCTCATTAATGGTTTTATTTCATCGGCATAGGAATATTTAGACGTAACAACAAAGAAGCACAGAAAACAAATAAACGAACCTAAGAGTCCGACCACTATTTTTGGCGCAACGGAAGCTACAGCGCCTTTTATTTTTTGTTTAATAACCATAATGCTACCAAGCTCAATTTATGCTAATTGGCTGTTTGCAGGTTAATTTGACTGTGATGCACTGGATGCTGGAGGTGAAACTGCTGGCAGCGACACATTGATTTTAGGACGCTCCATTTTGCGCTTCGCCACCATGATGGTAACGCGACGGTTTTGCGCCCTGCCCTGCTCTGTATCATTTGCAGCCACAGGTTGATATTCACCATAACCCACCGCAGATAAACGCTCTGGCGCGACGCCTTTAGATGCAAGATATTTTACAATCGCACTAGCGCGCGCCGTAGAAAGCTCCCAATTCGTAGGATACTTAATGCTGTTAATAGGAATGTTGTCGGTAAACCCTTCAACTTGCACAGGGTTAGAATAATTTTTCAAAATTCCGGCGATCTCATCAAAGATTGTTTGCGCCTGATTGCTGGTATCTGCACTTCCCGACGTAAACAAAATACTGTCTTTTAACTCAATTTGCAGCCACAGCTCGTTGCTGGAGATTTGGATCAACTGATCGTTAATTAACTGGGTAAATTTTTCAGCCACCAAATCAGAAATTTGCGTTAATTCGTCGCTGGTTTTAAGTGATTCGTCTGCTCCTTGTGGCGCAACATCTGTTTGCGCATCAAGCGCAGACACTTGCTCGCCTACTACTGGTTCCAGCGCAGTTTGCCCCACATCAATAGGCGTAATAATATTATTGGATGGGGATGCATTATCTTGTGGCTCAGTGCTGGTTTGCGCATTAGTAGGCTGATTAAAAGCTTCGATAAAGGTATCGGATAGTACGCGATATTTGCTGTCATTGACTTGTGAAATAGAATACATCACCACAAAAAAAGCAAACAGCAGCGTAATAAAGTCGGCATAAGAAATTAGCCAACGCTCTTGATTAACATGAACCTCTTGCCGTCTGCGACGCGCCATAAAAACACTGCTATTGATTGTGATAAAAATCAGATGGAACAAACTACTTAATGAGGATGCAAATAACCGTTTAACTTCATTTCAATCGAACGAGGATTTTCACCATCAGCAATGGCAATAATGCCCTCAATTATCAGCTCACGGTATTGCGAGTTTTCATTCACACACATACGCAATTTATTGGAGATAGGAATAAATACCAAATTAGCCAAGGCGACGCCATAAATGGTTGCGACAAACGCAATAGCAATCCCTGGACCAAGAGTGGCAGGATCGGCCAAATTGTTCATCACATGAATCAACCCCATTACCGCACCAATAATACCGATAGTAGGTGCATACCCCCCCATAGATTCATAAAACTTAATCGCATCAAAATCGCGCTGCTCATCGACGATCAAATCGGATTCCAGAATACGGCGAATCACTTCCGGTTCGTTGCCATCGACCAATAGTTGTAGACCTTTTCTAGCAAACTTATCTTTTTCGCGCTCAGAAATTGTTTCCAGCCCCAGCAAACCATCTTTACGTGCGGCTGCCGCCCAGCGAACAATATTGGCGACGCCTTGTTTAAACGGAACGTATGGCGGTTTAAATACCCAACCAACTATTTTTAGCGCGCGCCGCAAGCTGTGTTTTGAGGTCTGCAACATGGCAGCACCCAATGTGCCTCCAAAAACAATAAATGCAGCAGGCCCATTGGCCAATGTAGCCAGGCCTCCGCCTTCCAAAAAGTTCCCACCAATAATTGCAGCAAATGCAATAATAACCCCGAAGATACTAAGTAAATCCATTACATAACCTCTCGCACCAAGCGTGGGCCTATGTCCTTCAAACTAAGCACTTTATCGGTTAAGCCGGCACGAGCGACTGCCATCGGCATGCCGTATATCACACAGCTCGCCTCATCTTGCGACCAGAGTGCTGAGCCAGCCTCTTTCAGCAAGCGCGCGCCATTACAACCGTCCGATCCCATTCCCGTTAATACAATACCAAGCACTTTATCGGCATACATATTCGCAGCGGATCCAAACGTAATATCCAACGAAGGCTTGTATGTAACTCGTTCGTCATCTGGCAATACACGCACCGAACCACCGTTGCGCTTATCGAGCATTAACTGTTTTCCGCCCGGCGCAAGCAGTGCCAACCCAGGTTGCAATTGATCCCCGTCAACTGCTTCACGTACACGAATATTGCATTGTTTATTTAACCGCTCAGCAAATGCTTTGGTAAAGTTTTCTGGCATATGCTGTACCAATACAATAGGCAAGGGAAAATTAGCTGGCAGAGTAATGAGTACTTCAGCCAATGCAACTGGGCCTCCCGTGGATGCGCCAATCACCAGTAATTTGGGTTGTTTTTTTAATCGATAACTATCAGACCCAGGTGATTTTGCAGAATCATCTTGCGATGCGCTCATCGGTGCGCGCGCTGGCACTGGAGCGACTGGAACTGGCGAACGAAAATTTGCAGGGGATGCAATCGATGAGGGCTTTGGCTCTGCAACTGGCGACACTCGCCCACTAACACCTGCCAGAGTAATTAAACGCTCGTGCAATTTTTTCTTGAGTGATGCAGAGCTGCGTGATACTTCCGCAAAATCTTTGGGGATAAAATCCAGCGCACCTGCAGCCAATGCATCCAGAGTCACTTTCGCCCCCTCATAAGTGAGGGAAGAAAACATCAAGATGGGCACCTTGCGACTCGCCATAATCAATTTTATTGCAGTAACACCATCCATCACTGGCATTTCAAAATCCATAGTGATGATATCTGGTTTAAGCTGCTCTGCCTTTTCTACCGCTTCGCGACCATTACTGGCAATACCAATAACTTTTAAATCCGGGTGCTCATTAATAATATCTTTCAGGCGGTGCTGAAAGAAATTTGAATCATCGACTACCAATACCCGGACAGGCATTTAACTCACTCCGCAGTAATAACTGCTTTGGAAAATACAATGGTTTAAATAACCCGACGTAAAAATGGGGGGCTTTTCAATGACCACTAGCTATGACCCCAACTGGTCGACCCTTTAGCATAGCGACGTAATAAGCTGGGAATATCCAAAATTAATGCGATAGTGCCATCACCTGTAATTGTTGCCCCTGCCATACCCGGGGTTCCTTGCAACATTTTTCCAAGAGGTTTAATCACTACCTCTTCTTGACCAATAAGTTGATCAACAACAAAACCAACACGGCGAGTCCCTACCGTTACAATCACGACATGAGCACTATCCGGACGCTCGCCATAGGCATTTTTGACTAGCCAATCCTTCATATAAAACAGTGGGATCGCCTGATCGCGAATTGCGATGCAATCTTGTCCATCAACTATATGGCTCTTATTAAGATCCATATGGAAAATTTCATTTACGCTCACAAGTGGAAACGCAAATGTTTGCTGGCCCAACATGAACATTAATGTTGGCATAATTGCCAATGTCAGCGGCACTTTGATAATAAAGCGCGTGCCTTTTCCTAATTCAGACTTAATTTCAACTGTGCCGTTTAGCTGGGTGATTTTGGTTTTCACCACATCCATGCCCACACCGCGACCTGACACGTCAGAAATTTCTTTTTTGGTTGAAAAACCCGGCGCAAATATTAAATTATAAGCTTCAGTGTCTGATAAACGATTCGCCGCGTCCTCATCAAACAAACCTTTTTCAACCGCAATATTGCGCAACTTAACCGGGTCCATACCTGCGCCATCATCACTGATAGACAACAATATATGGTCACCCTCCTGCTCCGCAGAAAGCACTACCTGCCCGATCCTGGCCTTCCCAGCCGCTTCACGCACATCAGGAAATTCAATGCCGTGATCTACCGAATTGCGCACCAAATGTACCAGCGGGTCAGCAAGCGCTTCCACCAGATTTTTATCCAAATCGGTTTCTTCGCCCACCAACTCCAAATTAATTTCTTTTTTTAAGCTACGTGCCAAATCGCGTACTACACGCGGAAAGCGACCAAAAACTTTTTTGATGGGCTGCATGCGGGTTTTCATTACCGACGTTTGTAAATCGGCAGTGACCACATCGAGATTTGCAACCGCTTTTACCAAGGCTTCATTGGTAGAGCTATTACCTAAACGCACCAAGCGATTGCGTACCAATACCAGCTCGCCCACCATATTCATAATATCGTCGAGGCGCTGAGTATCCACACGCACTGTTGTTTCGACTTGCGGTGCTTCTTTTTCACTGGCAGGTGGCGATGAGGCAACAGGTGTAGTGGTAGTTTTAGGCAGCTCAACTTTCTTAGGCGCAACCGACGCAGGTGCAGGCTTAGCCGCAACAGCAGCGGGCTTGGCCTCTGGTGCTTTTGCGGCAGGCGCTGCGGGAGTGGGCGCTACTGGCGCAGGCGCTGTGGCACTAACCCCCGGCCCCTTGCCTTTACCGTGAAGTTGATCAAGCAACGCATCAAATTCATCGTCACTGATTAAATCGCCTCCTGATGCTGCAGCCACAGGAGGAGGTGATGTTGTTGTAGGAATTGCTGGAGTAGATGTTTGAGCAACTGAGCCCGGACCAGGACCCTTTCCTTTACCATGCAGTTGATCTAGCAGTGCTTCAAACTCATCTTCTGATATTTCATCATTCGATGAACCGGCAGCAATCGGGGCAACTGCCGGTGCCGAAGCTGCCAAACCAGGTGCACCGCCTTTACCGTGTAATTGATCCAGCAAAGCGTCGAACTCGTCCTCAGTAATTTCATCATTACCAGACGCACTCACCGGGGTGGAAACAGAAGTGGGCGTAGCAGATACAGAAGCAATCGCCGTTGGTTGCCCTGCTATCGCATCAAGCAATTGTTCAAATTCTGCGTCGGTAATATCACCGCTAGGTGTTTCGGTAACAGGAACGCTCGCTGGGATAATCTCTTCATTTGCAGCAACTTCAGCAACCTCACTTTCAGCTGCTTCATTTAAGTCGGCACATGAAACTAAACGCTCCAGCGAAGCAATTAAGGCATGATCAACAGGAGGCAATTCTTCACGCTGGGAAACCAATTCAAATTGTTGGTTAACCATATCCAATGCTTCTAACACTACGTCCATTAATTCAGACGTTACCGCGCGCTTTCCATTACGCAAAATATCGAACAGGTTTTCAGTTAAATGACAGCATTCAACCATGGGAGTCAACGCTAAAAAGCCCGCACCACCTTTAACAGTATGAAAACCGCGAAAGATTGCATTAAGCAAATCTTTATCTTCAGGGCGCTGCTCCAGATCAACTAATTGCTGGCTAAGGCGCTCGAGAATTTCTCCCGCCTCTACCAGAAAATCCTGGAGAATATCCTCGTCATCACCAAAACTCATTCAACGTTCCTCGCGTGACCCGCAGATCTGCAAACTTAAAAAAATTTAGAACCCGAGACTCGACAACAAATCATCTACATCGTCTTGTCCGGAAACAACATCTGCACGCTCTTTATTTATTTGTGGGCCTTCAGCTTCGGTTTTACGCTTATGCATAATTTCCATATCGTGCTCTGCTGTTTCACTATCGTTAGAGAGCCCAGCAATTTCTTCAACTTGGCCAGCAATACGTACCAAACTGACTAAATCTTTTTCAACATCATTAATCAAACCAATTACGCGCTTTAATACTTGTCCGGTTAAGTCTTGAAAGCCTTGCTCAAGCACAATGTCCTGTAAGTTTTTACTTAATTGTTCGGTACCCGTAACCATCTGTCCTAAAAAACTATCCATGCGATCATAGAGCTGGCGAAATTCATCTGGCCCCATTTCGCGACGTTTAAGCCGCGCCCATTCGGTGCGCAGGCTATTCGCTTCCTGTCCAAGATTCATCGCTATAGGTGCAGCTTCATCGACCATATCCATGGTTTTTTCAGCAGCTTTTTGCGTAAGATCGATAACATAATTCAAGCGATTAGAGGCATCGTGAATATCTGAATTGGCAATCTTTGGCGGCTCTTTGGTTAAATCAGCATCCACATTGAAATTGACAATCGCGTTATGCAACCCACGTGTTAGCCGCCCTACCGATTGAAAAATATGCCGATCCCGCGCTTGGGTGATGGTATGAATCAACACCGATGCATCTTCGAATTGATTGGCCTGCAATTTTTCAGTGAGCAACTTAGCGCATTCTTTCAACTCGACAACAAATTCGTCATTGAAGGATGTTTGAAGTTCAGATGCCATAACAACGCCTTATTTATTATTTGATCGAGTTTTTAATTAACCTACACGATCAAAAATTTTCTCGATTTTTTCCTTGAGTGCTTGCGCAGTAAATGGCTTGACAACATAACCATTAACACCGGCTTGCGCCGCCTCAATAATCTGATCGCGCTTGGCTTCAGCGGTCACCATTAACACAGGTAAGGTGCGCAGCTTTTCATCAGCACGAACAGCTTTCAATAGATCGATACCAGTCATACCTGGCATGTTCCAGTCAGTAACCAAAAACTGAAAGTCGCCACTTTTAAGCATGGGCAACGCAGTAACGCCATCGTCCGCTTCATGGGTATTGGAAAAACCCAAATCCCGCAGCAAGTTTTTAATAATCCGTCGCATTGTTGAAAAGTCATCAACAATTAAGATTTTCATATTCTTATCCAACGCAACCTCCACTCACCCTGACGGGATTTTCATTTAATCATAGTCTAGTAGGAGTTGAAGGTTCGGCCAGTTCCGGCATACAAATCTTCAACTTTTAATTCGAATCATAGTCCAAATTGCTGAAAATACAGAGTTTTTGGTGATTTCACTGTATTTGGCCGACACTTTTTTAGCCAAGCCGCCTGAGATTTGATCGCACCCTAGTCCGATTGCCAATCGGCAAGTTTATGGCGCAACCGGGCGGCCGCTTGACTATGAATCTGACTCACGCGGGATTCACTGACCCCCAGCACCATGCCAATTTCTTTCAGGTTTAACTCTTGATCGTAATAAAGCGCCAAAACCATGCGTTCACGCTCAGGCAATAACATGATGGCATTCATCAGCGCCTGCTTTAGCCCATCGCGCTGAATTCCATCGAGCGGGCTGGCAAATGCACTGCTGTGCTCCGATGCATCTATATTGCTATCTTCTTCACCAAAAGTTTCTTCATAACTAAACAATCGGCTGCCATTGGAATCTTGCAGCATCTCAAAATATTCGTTTAGTTCAACACCTAATTCAGCAGCAACTTCAGCATCACTTGCATCGCGCCCGGTGCGCGCTTCAACGGCCGCCACAGCTTGCGATATACGGCGCGCATTGCGATGAACCGAGCGTGGCACCCAATCGCCACGGCGCATTTCATCGACAATCGCACCGCGAATGCGAATACCGGCATAGGTTTCAAAACTCGCGCCACGCGAGCCGTCGTATTTTTGAGAGGCTTCGATAAGGCCGATCATGCCGGCCTGGATCAGATCGTCTACCTGCACACTGGCAGGCATCCGCATCATCATGTGATAGGCAATACGCTTTACTAGAGGCGCGTAGTCTTCAATATTGATCTGAACATCAAGTAAGGTTTTTTTATCGTACATGGCTAAACCATTGACTGCGGCCATTGAGCACCTTCTTTTCAGCAACAACCCGGCGTTTTACCAACAGCCTTGCGGCACAACTTATTACATCCATCGCTTGTTCTGCACAGCGCCGTGTACTAACGCGCATTCGCAGCCTGCAGTAAACGCTCAACAAAAAACTCTAACCGCCCGGTGGGCGAATTGGGTAGCGGCCACTTGTCTACAACTTGTGCAAGCCCGCGAATCGCAACTGCCGCTTTAGATGTGGGTGCGAACTCCAGTAGCGACTTTTGTTTTTGTACTGCTTTGCGTACATTTTCATCAAACGGTACCTGCCCGACAAATTGCAACGCCACATCCAAAAAGCGCTCACACACCATATTCAGTTTATTAAACATATTGATGCCTTCCTGCGGTGTACGCGTCATATTGGCGACCACCCGGAACCGTTGCATACCATACTCTTTATTGAGCAATTTGATTAAGGCGTAGGAATCGGTAATCGATGAAGGCTCGTCGCAAACAACGATAATGACTTCGTTGGCGGCTCGAACAAAACTCACCACCGTATCGGATATACCGGCAGCTGTATCAATTACCAAAATATCAACCTGATCGGAAAGTTCATTAAACGCATTGATTAGCCCAGCGTGCTCAGCAGCACTGAGTTCTGCCATCCGCTGCACACCGGATGACGCCGGAACAATCTTCATACCGGCTGGGCCAGTTACTAATACATCCGCCAAACTGTGTGTACCGGCAAGTACATCGGCCAATGTGTGAGTGGCTCGAATACCTAGCAGTACATCGACATTCGCCAACCCCAAATCGGCATCCAATAACACCACTCTGCGGCGCAATTCTGCCAGCGCAATGCTGAGGTTTACGGATATATTGCTTTTACCCACTCCGCCCTTGCCGCCGGACACAGCGATCACTTGTACTGGTCGCATTTGGCTCATCTATACATAACTCCAAACCTATTTCTTCGAGTGGTGCCCTGCACTATTAATCTATTCGAGGGCACACCAATGGTGATCTGAGTATAGATAGGGATTATCAATTCATCCGACTAATTTCAGTTTCACCGACAAATTACTCTGGTTATAACCGTAACTGTTGATCTTTGCTGCTTACGAGACTGCCGTTGCTGGATTCGATTTAAGCAGGGCAACCGCTTTTGATACCAGTTGATGCGCACGCGCCACATCCAAATTTTTGGGGATATCCTGACCATCGGTTGTGTAAGCAATCGACAACCGGTTTTGAATCGCTACACCCAAAGCTTCACCAATACTCGCGGTTTCATCCAACTTAGTGAGAATACAGCCTTGAAGGCGCGCCTCGCCGTAAGCGTGGATCGATGCTTTGAGCATTTGCACTTGGCTATTGCACGACATTACCAGATAGGTTTTTACCAGCTGTTGATCGGCCAGCGCTTTAAGCTGGGCTTTTAAATGTGGGTCACCGTGGCGAAAACCAGCGGTATCGATCAATACCAACGAACAGTGCCGCAGGCTGCGCAATACCGAATCCAGCGGGTTTGCTTCATCCACCACACGCACTGGCACACGCAAAATACGCGCAAGTGAGCGCAGCTGGTCATGTGCCGCAATGCGGTAGGTATCCGTAGTAATCAGAGCCACTTTGTCAGCGCCGTGTTGCAATACATAGCGCGCGGCGAGCTTGCCAATGGTGGTGGTTTTACCTACGCCGGTCGGGCCGACAAAGGCAAACACCCCGCCCTGCTCGACTATATCGCGACCGTTAATGGGTAACTGATGCGCAAGATTTGCCAAGGCATCCGGCCAGGCATCGCTCAAGGTTTTGGTTTTTGTGCAAGCACTAATGACCGAGCTAATAACATCTTTCGGTAAATTCAAGCGTTCAAGGCGACGTGCCACACTGGCCAGCACAGGCGAGCTAATCGGGGCAGATTGTTGGCCGGTCAAGCGATCTAATTGCTGCTCTAACAAGAAGCGCATATCGGCAATTTCGGCCTGCAAATCGGTGAGCTGTGAGGATTGATCAACACTGTCATCACCACCGACTTGCGCGTTAAAGGATTCTTGTAAACGCCCCTCGTTAAGCAGGGTTTCGCGAAACGAGATGGCTTCTTTGCTCAGTGCCGGCGCGGGAGCTGGCACAGGGCTTGGCGTAGCGACTGGCGCAGGAGCGGCATCAATCAAAGGGTATTTTTCAGCTGCACTCATACCCACCATAGGTCTTTGCGCAGGTGCCGGAGTATTACGGGGAATACCCGCGTTAACAACGGTGTTTTTTCCAACGAGAAATTCTTTTGCTGACTCTTCGGCTTTGCGCGCAGCGAGCATACGCAAACGCGCTTTTTCGATATCTTCAGCCAACTGTGCACCGCTTTTACCTGCATTTGGATGGGCGGCAGCTGGTGTAATAACAGGCACCGCCTTGCGCGATGGGTTGGCGCCCAGCGCACGGGGGGATATATCGCCATCACTTAATAAAGGTTCGCTCAGCGCAAAAGTCGATTCCGCAAATGGGCGATTCTGCAGTTGTTTGAGCTCGTAATCGGACCCCATAGTAGTCAACAATTCCACCCCTTCCGGGATGCGATTGCTCGAGAGAATAATGGCATCTGGCCCCAACTCCTGGCGAACCAATTCCAACGCACGGCGCATATCAGCAGCTACGAAACGTTTGACTTGCATATTCAACTCCTACCACTTGGGCTACTTTTTATCAGCGCCGACACTCGCATCGATACTGATCTGTTTGTTTTCCGGTACTTCGGTATAAGCCAGTACACGCATATCGGGAACACTGTGGCGAACAAAGCGCGACAACATTGGCCGAAGCGGTGCAGCGACCAGCAAGACGAGTGGCTTGCCTGATAACTCTTGCTGCTGCGCTGCGCTGATCAGTGATTGCTGCAACCGATCCGCCAAGCCAGGCTCAATAAATGCGCTGTCGTCCGCGCCAGCTTTTTGGGCCTGCTGTACGGTATTTAGCAACAATTGTTCCAATGTAGGTTCAAGCGTGATAACAGGCAGGTTTCGCTCGTTTCCAATGATGTTTTGGACAATTTGACGACACAAAGCCACCCGCGCCAAGGCGGTAAGAGCGGCGGGATCTTGACTCTTTGCTCCTGCACCCGCCAAGGCTTCGGCGATGGAGCGGATATCGCGAATGGGCACTCGCTCGCGCAGCAAGTTCTGCAATACCTTGAGCAGTACGTTGATGCTCAAGGTGTTGGGCACCAACTCTTCCACCAATTTGGGGGATGATTTGGCCAACATATCCAACAGCTTTTGCACGTCTTCGTGGCCGAGTAACTCAAAAGTATGCTGCTGCAGGATTTGGTTGAGATGGGTCGCCACCACGGTACTCGGATCCACTACGGTGTAACCCAAGGTCTGCGCCTGCTCACGTTGACTGGGGCTAATCCAGATAGCATCCAGGCCAAATGCGGGGTCTTTGGTTTTAATGCCTTCGAGTGTGCCGAACACCTGCCCGGGGTTGATAGCCAGCTCCCGGTCCGGATAAACATCTGCCTCCGCCATGGACACACCCATCAAACTCAGGCGATAGCCAGTGGGGGTCAAATCCAGATTGTCGCGAATATGTACCGACGGAATTAAAAAGCCCATCTCCTGCGATAGCTTTTTGCGCACGCCTTTAATACGACCCAACAGCTCGCCACCCTGATTTTTATCGACCATGGGGATCAGGCGATAACCCACTTCCAGCCCAATCACATCCACCGGCTGCACATCATCCCAACCGAGTTCTGGCGATTCCGGTGTACCTTGCGGCAAAGCAGGCGCCGAGCGTTGCGGTGCAATACTGGCACCACCGCCCGAAGGTTGAGGCTCTCCGGCTGCAGCACGGCTACCGGCGGGGATAAAGTTATTGTCTTCCACCACCGCCGGTTGCTGTTTACGCCAATGAATGTAGTAAGCCAAACCGGCACACAACAAACCCAGACCAAGGAAAGCAAGGTGCGGCATACCGGGAACAGAACCCATAATAATCAACATGATGGCCGCAACTGCTAAGGCTTTAGGCGAGGTAAACATTTGGCCAACGACTTGTTTACCCATGTCTTCCGAGGTGTTTACACGGGTCACCAAAATGGCAGACGCAACTGATAATAAGAGGCCGGGAATCTGAGCGACCAAACCATCGCCAATGGTCAAAATGGTGTACTTTTCAAACGCATCGCCAAACGTCAGATCGTGCTGCATCATGCCGATGGCAAAACCACCAATAATATTGATAAACATAATCATGATGCCCGCGACCGCATCGCCGCGCACAAACTTACTCGCACCGTCCATCGCGCCATAAAAATCCGCCTCGGAAGAGACTTCTTTACGGCGCTCCCGCGCCTGATCCTGATCGATCAATCCCGCATTTAAATCGGCATCAATTGCCATTTGTTTACCGGGCATTGCATCCAAGGTAAAACGCGCACTCACTTCCGATATACGGCCAGCACCCTTGGTGATTACCACGAAGTTGATGATCATCAAAATGATAAACACCACAATACCCACGGCCAGATTGCCGCCAATCACCACATTGCCAAAGGCCTCGATTACCTTACCGGCAGCATCCCCACCCTCATGACCTTCAAGCAATACCACCCGCGTAGACGCCACGTTCAAACCCAGGCGCAGCAAGGTGGCAATCAACAAAATCGTGGGGAAAGCGGCAAAATCCAGCGGGCGCATGGCATAAACCGACACCAACAGCACAACGAGAGAAAGCGCGATATTGAAAGTAAAAAACATATCGAGCAGTAGCGGCGGGATTGGCAAAATAATCATTGCCAACAGCATGATCAATAATATTGGAATACCCAGATTGCCGCGCCCCATTCCCTGTAGGGAGTTTAGCGCCGCTTTGCCGTTAATATTATTGAGCTGGTTAAACGTTGGTAAGGCCATAAGCACGGATTCTTGACGGTTAGATCATTTATCCGTGATATCGCAAGAAGCATACCGATTTAAGCAGTCAGCTGAAGATAGTTAACCAGTGTTTATTATTTGACCTTTCAATTAAGTGCGCATACGATATGCGCATCACAAAAGGGCATTAATTATGAACAACATCTACGACGCCAGCGCGCCCAAAAAACCCACAAATGTGAGTATTAACAGCGAGTTACTGCGCAAAGCTAAAGAGTTTGAGATCAACCTGTCCGCCACTCTGGAACAGGCACTCGCAGAGAAAGTAAGGCAAAAACAGCAAGAGTTATGGCTGTGCGCCAATAAAAGTGCGATAGATGACTACAATCAATACACCGAACAAAACACCAGCCTCAGTGATTCACTGCGGAGTTTCTCATGAGCCAATTCCGCGCCTATAAAAATCACAACCCCGAAAACCAACACATTCCTTATTTACTCGATGTGCAAAATGACCTGCTGGAAGGTCTGGATACCCGCATGGTGATACCGCTTATCCGCGAGTCCAGCTTTAAAGGGAGTGGCATAACCACATTAACACCCAGAATAAATTTACACGGCGAAACACTACTGCTGCTCACCCCACAAATGGCCAGCATCAGCAAACATTTACTGGCTGACGAAGCCGCCAATCTCGTCGACTTTCGCTATGAAATTTTGGCGGCGATTAATTTGTTGATTGAGGGTTTTTAGGCAGAGTTGTAACTCAATCCTGCTTACCGCTAGCATCGTAACGCAGATCGCGCGGTACGTTGATGTTGCGTGGGTAACTTGGTTTTTCGCCTTTGCCTTTGCGGAAGTTACGCAGCTGGAAGACATAAGCCAAAATTTGCGCGACGGCCAGATACAGACCCGAGGGGATTTCTTGATCGACTTCAGTGGTATAAAAAATCGCACGGGCGAGCACCGGCGATTGAATGATTTCGATTTTATGGGCATTCGCAATTTCACGAATTTTTAATGCAGTATGATCCCCGCCCTTGGCAATCAAAATCGGGGTGTCCATTGCTTCTGGATCATATTTCAATGCCACCGAAAAGTGTTCAGGGTTGGTGATAATCACATCGGCCTGCGGCACGTTGGACATCATTCGGCGCTGCGCCATTTCCCGTTGCAACTGGCGAATACGCCCTTTCACTTCCGGTTTACCATCGGTATCTTTGGATTCGTCTTTTTGATCTTGCCGCGACATTTTTAACTTTTTGTTGTATTCGTAAATTTGCAGCGGAACATCAATAGCGGCGATTAAAATCGTCGTCGCCGACAGCGCAATCGTGGCAAAAATCGAAATTTCCAGCGAGTGAATAATCGAATTGCCAATGCTTTCATCCACCAGGCGAAACATATCCTGCGCATAGAATTTTAATAGCCAGATGGTCGCGCCCAAAATCACCAGCACTTTACCCAAGGCTTTCAACAATTCAATTAAGGATTTAACCGAAAACATGCGTTTAATGCCGGCGATTGGGTCCATACGGCTAAGCTTTGGTTGCATGGCTTTACCGCTATAATTCCAACCACCCAAAGCGATTGGCCCAACAATGGAGGCAATTAATAACACTGCCATCAACGGCGCAATACTGATAAGGCCGTCGTAAATTGCGCTGGCCAAATGCGCAATCATGGCGTTGGGGTCAAAAATAGTGGCGCGATTAAGAATAAAGTTTTCGCGAGTGAGGCCAATTAATTTTCCGCCCATAAAATCGGCCGAAAAATAGATACCCAATGCCGCCAACATCAATACGGCCGTAGTGGTTAAATCGCGGGATCGGGGAATCTGGCCTTCTTCGCGCGCTTTCTCAATCTTTCGCGCACTGGCCTCTTCCGTCTTTTCCTGACTGCTATCGTCTTCTTCAGCCATTGCAGTAACCTAGGGTGTTAATGCCAATGTGCGCAGCGCACCAATACCTTCTTCCATAATTTCAAAATACACCGGCAGGAAGTTGGCAAAAGTAAACCACATAAGAATAAAGCCAAAAATTAATGTGATGGGAAAACCCACGGTAAATACGTTCATTTGTGGCGCTGAACGGCTCATCACCCCAAACGACATATTGACGATCATCAACGAGGTAAACAGCGGCAAGGTAATTAATAATGCCGCGCTGAATAACCAGGAACCGAGATCAACAATCGTCATAAAATGCGCTCTGTTCATCCCTGCCCCACCAATCGGAAAAGTGGTAAAACTATCGATCATCAATTGCAAAACAACCAAGTGCCCATTGCTACTTAAAAACAACAGTGTCGACAAAAGCAAATAGAATTGCGACAAAATAGTCACACTGACGCCACTGGAAGGATCATTCATGGCGGCAAAACCCAAGCCCATTTTCATCGCCATAAATTGCCCTGCCAATACAAACACATGCAATACCACTTGCATTGCAAAACCCAGCGCAAGGCCAATTAACACCTCTTGTATAACCATCATAAAACCCTGCGCCGATAAAAACGAAACCACGGGTGCAGGCGGCAATACCGGAACAATGATGATGGTGGTAAAGAGAGTGAGAATAATACGAACACGCGCAGGAACCGTACGCGCACCAATAACGGGTACTGCAAAATAGAAAGCGCTGATGCGCAATAAGGGCCAGAGGTATTGGCCAATAAATTGTGAGAGCTGCTCTTCACTAATGATTAGTTCTTGCATAGCACGCGCTACCCGATGAGGCTCTACTCTACCCAATAAGCGATGGAACGCTCGAATACAGCCGATCAAACAAATCCATAAACTTGGTAATCAGCCAAGGACCCGCCATCATCAAGGTAATCAGTGTCACGATCAGGCGCGGCAAAAAACTCAGGGTCTGTTCGTTAATTTGCGTAGCTGCTTGAAACATACTGACGATTAAACCCACGATTAAGCCAGGACCAATAATGACCAGTAGCATTAAAATAACCAGATAAAATGCTTCTGCAAATAAATCCATAACAACTTCTGGTGTCATCATACAGCCTCCGTCATACCCCGTAGCTGGCGGCCAGTGTACCTACCACCATCGCCCAACCATCAACCAGAACAAACAGCATAATTTTGAACGGCAGCGAAATAATCAGCGGTGACAGCATCATCATACCCATTGCCATCAGCACACTGGACACCACAATATCGATCACCAAAAAAGGAATAAAAATAATAAAACCAATTTGGAATGCCGTTTTTAATTCACTGATAATAAAGGCGGGCACCAAAATATTAAAAGGCGTTTCTTCCGGCTCAGCAATAGGCGGATGTTTGGCAATGCCAACAAATAAGGCGATATCAGACTCGCGCGTTTGCGCCAGCATAAACGCATGGAACGGTGCCGCTGTTTTTGCCAAAGCTTCTTGCGCACCAATCTGCTGATTGATATAGGGTTGCAATGCATCTTCATTCACCTTGTTTAATACCGGCTGCATAATAAACAAGGTTAAAAATAGCGCGAGGCCAATTAAGATTTGGTTCGATGGCGACTGCTGTAAACCCAGCGCCTGACGCAAAATTGAAAACACAATAATAATTCGCGTAAACGATGTCATCATCATTAACAGCGCAGGCAAAAATGTCAGCGCCGTCATAATCGCGAGGATTTGCAGGGTTACCGTATATTCCTGGGTGCCGTCAGCATTGGTTTTTACGGTTAAGGCTGGCAACCCAGGAATCGCAGGTAAAGCGCCTAAATTTGACGGTGCGGTTTGTGCTAGTGGCAAACTATTCGCGGCATTATCCACTACCGGTGGCGTTGTGCTTTGTGCAGACACAAAACCTGCACACAAAATCAGCACCAAGGTTACGACAACTCGACAATAATCCCACTTTTTTTCTAGCGCATTTTTCAGCATGGCGTTTCCTAAGGCGCAGAGTTATTGTTGTTATGATCTACTGCAGATGATGACGACGATTTTTGCTGCAAGATTGCCATTAACTTACGGCTAAAATCTGACTGGGAATCCGCTTTAGTATCCAGCGCAATAGGCGTTTCAAACACATGTAAGGTATTTATAGTCGTGGATGTAATACCCAACAATAATTGCTGCCCACCCGCATCAATTAATACGATTCGCTCGCGCGTGCCCAATGGCATAGCCGATATCACTTTAATATGCGCATTTGCTGCAAAAGTCCCTTGACTGAAACGTTTTACAAACCAGGAAATCGCAAAAATCAAACCGATAATGCCCAATAGCGCCAGCGTTACATTCAATAGATGACGGCCACTGCCAATAGGTGCAGCATTGGTTTGTGCCGATTGATTGTGTGTCTGGATGTTGGCTGGTGTAACAGATTTGCTAACGGAGTGAACCTTCGTTTGCTCACTCGCGGGGACAACGTGTGAATCTGTTGTTGCACTGACAGTTGCAACTACCGCAGGTTGTTCGACCACAACTGCAGGTTCAACCTCACCTTTCACTGAGGCGTCTTGCGCATAGGCAGGCAAAACCAATAGCAACAACAACAGCCCTAGCCTTTTAACTACGAGCAATGACACAACAAGATTTTGCACAGTGACAAGATTCATTCGGTATTCCTAACGCAACTTTTTAATGCGCTCTGCAGGGCTAATAACATCCGTCATACGAATACCAAATTTTTCGTTAACCACCACCACTTCACCATGCGCAATTAACGTACCGTTGACCAATACATCGAGCGGTTCACCCGCCAGACGATCCAATTCAATCACCGAGCCTTGGTTAAGCTGTAACAAATTGCGAATAGTAATTGAGGTGCGCCCCACTTCCATCGAAATAGAAACGGGAATATCCAGAATTACATCTAGATCAGGGCTACCCGGCGCCTGTTTTGATACCTCGTTTTTTAATTCATCAAATGAAACTGTATTGGCCATGGTTTCATCAACATCCGCCTGCTCCGCCATAGCAGCAGCCCAATCATCTGCCATTGAGTCTTGATCAACATCATCATCAGCCATTTTAATCACCCTTAGTTGCAGTCACGCCTTACTCTTTAGTTTTAGTGTCAATTGCACCGCGCGCTTTAGCAATTTCACCTTTGGTACCAGTAATGTTGTAGGCGCTGCTGCGGTCAATAAACTCTCTAATTTTCAAACTTAAAAAACCATTGGATTGCCCCAGCTGGGTTCTAAACATAGGAACGCCATTCGCAGTCAGAACATGGTAGTCGGGAAATTCAATGGGAATAATATCGCCTGCTTTTAAGTCGACAATATCGCGCAAGGTAATATCGCGCCGAACAATATCGCACTCCAAATCTACACTCGCTGAAAGCACATCTTCGCGCAGCGCTTTTTCCCAGCGTTCGTCGTGTTCATCGCTGTCACTTTGCAAGCCGGCGTCTAGCACTTCGCGAATCGGTTCAATCATTGAATAGGGAACAGTGATGTGCATTTCACCACCACCGCCGTCTAACTCGATGTGAAAGGTACTCACCACTACCACTTCGCTAGGGCTAACAATATTTGCTAGAGATGGATTCACTTCTGAATGCACATACTCAAAATTGATAGGAAAAACCGCTTTCCATGCTTCAGTTAAATCAATAAACGCTTGATTCAACACCATTTGCACAACGCGCAGTTCAGTGGGCGTGAACTCGCGGCCTTCAATTTTTGCGTGGCGACCATCGCCACCGAAAAAATTATCCACCAATTTAAAAACTAAACGCGCATCGAGAATAATCAATGCCGTGCCACGCAACGGACGAAACTTCACCATATTTAAACTGGTGGGCACATAAAGCGTGTGCACATATTCGCCAAATTTTTGAATTTGTACACCGCCAACAGACACATCGGCTGTTCTGCGCAACAGATTAAACATACTAATGCGGGTATAGCGGGCAAAACGTTCATTGATCATTTCAAGCGTAGGCATTCGCCCACGCACAATACGATCCTGACTGGTGAGATCATACGTTTTTACCGTACCGGGCTCACTATCGCCCTCGGTATCTATGTCACCATCATCGACACCATGAAGGAGCGCGTCGATTTCGTCTTGCGAGAGTAGATCTTGCACTGTGGTTCCTTATTGCATTACAAAGGTGGTAAACAATACTTGCTCGACATTCGCCGAAGAAACCTTATCAGCCTTACCACTAGCAGCGAGTGCTTCTTGTTCTTTTTGCAATTGGTTGCGAATAATTTCCAAAGCCTCTGCACGGAGAGTTTCCTTCCCCTCGGTGGTCTGCAATTCATCAAAATTTTTGGCGCTCAATAACATCACCAAACCGTTGCGAATAGCGGGCATATGCAGTTTCAGCAACTCTTCCAAGAGTGGATCCCGATACAACAGCGTAATTGCGGCTTGTAAATAACGCTGGCGACCATTCACATTGAAGTTAATAGTGAAATTAGGAGTCATCGCATAATAAATAGCTGGCGCAAGTGTGGTGGGCGCATGCTGCTCAGCAGCTGCTGCTTCACCGGCTGGCGGTGCGGGTGACAATATCTTTAACGCAACCACAGTGCCGCCAATAGAAATAACAATCAGCGCGACCGCAATGCCAATCATTAAAAACAGTTTCTTTTTAGAACCTGACTCCGCACTGCCTGCGTCTGCTTTTGGGGCTGCCGCCATGTCAAAACTCCGTCACTTTCAAAGACTAAAATGGGTTGAGCAATACCTATGCCAGTATCGCCTCTGAAAGCTTAGCAGTGGATTATGGGTTTGCGAGCAAGAGCGCCCTAAGAGAGATAAGAATGTGTAAAAAAAAATTATAGAAAACAAAGATGTAGAGAACATAATCAATCTGATCAGGTTCTCTACAAAAAGAGCGAGGCAAATGAAGATATAGACTGGAATTACGCGTAGTGATCGACCAAGCGCATAGATATTGTTTGGCTGACAGCAACCTGAGACAACTCTTCATCATCGTCACCGCCGTTACTTTGATGCCCGGCAGATTCTTCCTGCTCTCGCTTAGTAAAAGACTTATCGGATACGTCGACATTAACCAGATTTAATCCCTGCTCGGAAAACATTTCACGCAACCGGTTTAACTGCTGATCCAAGGCTTCACGCACAGCCGGATGTGGACTGCTAAAGGTAACGCTAGCTTGATCCTGATTTACGCTCACCTTCACCTGCATTGGGCCAAGTTCCGGTGGATCCAAGCGAATTTCTGCCGCACTGACATTTTGCGCTGCAAGCCATAACACTTTATCGCCTACCGCTTGGCTCCATTGCGGGCTACCCACTGTGACTGGCACTCCGGTTTGAACAACAAACGCACGAGCGGCGGGTGATTGCGCATCAGTTAAGCGTGTCATTGCCTCTACCGCCGCACTAATGATTGCGGGTTTTACATCTACGGCGGAACTCGTTTTATCCAAATTTGCTGCCGCCATGGTGGTTTCGGCCAGCTTATTTAATGCTGCTTTGGAGTTCAATAACGCAAAATCCGGGTTATCTCCTGTTTCTGTATCTAGCAGAACATCTGCATCTGTATTGGGAGCAAGATCTATTTCAGCATTTGCTCCGCCCTGCGTTGCACCTGTGGCTATTCCAGCTGGGGCGGATTGGGCATCAACTCCTGCAGTCGCAGCACCTGCAACTAACTGGGTTTTCGAAACAAGTTGAAGACCAACCAATACCGCCTGCTCGCCATCGGCTGCCGCATCGCCCTCAATTTCGATGGGTCGCAAGGGAGTATTCATCGCTACAAGGCTTGGATCTATGACTATCATATCCTCGGATGATACCGATACATCGATCTCGTCTTCATTAGCAGACCCCTGTGTTGCCAAGGGCTGGAGTGAAACTTGACCAAGCAGGTGGGCAGATGAATCAACCGCATTATCAAGTTCACCTGAATCAGTAGCTACAGCTAATGCGGGATCATCAAGTGCAATATCTGCTTGTGCAACTTCACTCAGGTCGGACTTTTTCTCCTGTGCGGCGTTTCTAGTACCCAGTTGATCATGAGGCGCCGCAGATTGTTCCTCGCTGACGTCTTTTTCCTGTGCCACATACTCATTTTTTTCTTGAACCGAGTGATCGGCTACAGCTGTTGTTTGCTGATCATTTTTGTCAGTTTTTGATGAAGTGTCTGAACGCGCGAGCTCCCTCTGCGAATCCTGCCGAGCTGGTACTTTAGCGGCAGCGCGGGTGGCGTTCAGCGGTTCAGCGGGAGGATTTTCTTTGCGCACTACTGGTTTACGAGCGGCAATTTCTGGCCGCACTTGTTCCAGTGCCTGATGAAATTTTTCAGTCGATTCCACACGCGCTTTGGCCGCCATACTCTTAGTAGCCGCGGGATTAGCACTGGTTAAACCCAGTAAACTGTTTAAAAAATTACTATTGTTCATCTGCTGCTCCTGCGCTTGATCACGGCAAGGCTTTGCCGCTTGATCAGCCAACTATTCGGTTCAGGAGATACGTTGCAAAGCAGGTGCCAATTCAGAAGATCGGCCCTGTACAGAAGGGGCAGAGGTGAAGATGAATTACGAAAAAGAGCGCAGCAAATTCAGGACTTGCGCAAACTCTTGCTCAATTGAGTCAAGATCAGCCACAAGTCCATCAAGATTATTCTCAAACGCTTTTTTTTCCAATGCAGCACAGAGTGCCGATAACTGCAGCGCGCCAACATTACTACTACTACCTTTAAAACTATGTGCTGCACGGCGAATAAGGTCGGCATCTGAACCCTGAATAACCTTGCGCAAAGTAGCAATTCGGTCAGTAGAATCCTGCACAAAGGTGTCAATCAGCAAGGCAAAATCATCTTCCATGACTTGTTTCAGGGTGTTTAACGTTTCGTAGTCCAGATGTTCCATGGCCGGCTTCTCATTGATTGAAATGAAGAGTCACAGTTACTTCAATTTATCGTCAATCATCATTAACCCATGAAAAATCGACTTCGACAATATTACCGCATCCAATATAGGTAACAGTACCACAAAGTTTCTCCACCAGCGCGATACCACGCCCGCTATAACCGAAGGATGAAAGATTATCTGTTGTGCGCTGTTGATGATCAAAACCCTCGCCACTATCCTCAATACGAACCTTTAACAATCCGCCACTGTCGTTGGTTTTGTGAGAGATACGGATACGCACAAAGCCTTCTGTCACCTGGTTAATACGCTGTTCGCGCAACTCATAGTAATCAGAAAAACCTTCGGGTGTTTTTTTAAGATCAGAATCTAACTTTAATACGCCGTGCTCCAAGGCATTGGTGTATAACTCAGCGAGAATGGTGTACAGCGTGCTGCTGAAGGCGCGCAAGCTGGGCACTTCCATTAAAACGTTTAATAACATGGGCAACGGATCAAACACTTTAAAGCTGGTAGGTTTTACCTCAAACCCCATGAGCCATTCAATTTCCGAGTTGGCAAACTTATGGCTGGCTTCTTGGGCAAAACTATTCACCCGCGCGGGTTCATCCATGCGGATTTCCAATAGCGACAAATCGTCATCTTTTTCTCCGCTACCGACGAACTGTTGCACACCTTCAATAATTTCATTAAATAGATGCTCAGGGTTTTGGTTGCGATTAAACACTTCCTTCAGTCGCTCTTCGCCAAACATATCTCCCTCTGCATTGCGCGCCTCATGAATTCCATCGGACCAGACAAAAATCCGATCTTCTTTTTGTAGCTCAAAATATTCACAATTATCTTTAAAAGCGCGGTTGGATAATACACCCAAGGGCAAATGGGTTGATTTAACCGGTGTGATATTGCCATCTTGATGATGATGTATAAAACAATCAGGTAACCCGCCGTTCCAAATTTTTAAACGCTTTTTACGGAAGTTGATATCCATCATGGTGGCGCAACAAAAAATACCTACGGGTAAAATATTTTTTAGCTTTCCATTAATCTCGCGCAGTATATCGGTCATGGAAAAGCCTTTTGGCACCATGCCGTAAAAGGTCGAAGCCAAGGGCATAGCACCTATCGCAGCGGGCAAACCATGGCCGGTGAAATCACCCAGCAACACCATCATGCTGCCATTGGGGCGCATGGCGGCGACCAGTACATCGCCATTAAAAACAGCGAGCGACGATAAAAAATAACGCACGTTACTGGCATTCAAACAACCGCTGTGCGCGACGTTATCAAACACATGCTTTGCAACTGTTTGCTCTTGCAACAAACGATTGTTGTACTGCACGATTTGATTGCGCTGGGTAAGCATAGTGCTATGCATTTCGCGCATACGATTGAAGGATTTTATTTTGGCTTGCAGGATAATGCGGTTGTAAGGTTTGGAGAGAAAATCATCGCCCCCCGCATCCAAACATTGCACCAGTGATTCAGTATCAGAAAGGGAAGTGAGGAAAATAATAGGGACTAATTCATCGCCTGCCAGCTCTTTGATTTTTCGCGCCGCACCAAAACCATCAAGCTCAGGCATTAATGCATCAAGCAAGACGATATCGGGTTTCTCAGCAGAGTACACCTGAATTGCCTCTAGGCCATTGCAAGCGGAAACCACATGATGACCTTCTTTGCGAACAATGCTTTCAAGAATGAGCCTGTCGGTGTCTGTATCATCGGCAACTAGAATTTTTAAACGACGTACATCATTCATAAAATTGCTTCCATACATCACACAACATGCAGTAGCGCATGCCCGGCCACCTATTGAATATCAAACAGCTGCTCGAAATTAGAGATCAATAAAATCTTTTTTACGTCCGGCGCACAATTCACAATTTGAATATTGGATTGCTCTCCGCCAGCATAATCACGCAATAACAACAACATGCCCAGCGCGGAACTATCCATATAAGAGGTGCCCTGTAGATCAACTCGGTAATGGATGGGCGCCTGAGCAAGTTTTTCGTAGGCACCGCGAAATTCCTGATGGGAACTAAAGTCGAAGCGGCCTTGTATATATATAGTGACTTGATTGCCATCAGGGGAAACTGTTGACGTGATCGCCATGTCTTACCTCATCAAAAAAACGCTAAACATTCCTAGTGCCAGATAATCAAGAGGCAACCCTCCTGCACCAACACATCCTAAGGATAGCCTATAAAACTATAGTTGCTGGAGACTTCAAGCATTATAGTCTGTAAGCAACAAAATCATCCCCAAAAACCATTTACTCCGACAATTGCGCCTCTTGAGCACACTTATGTTGCGCTGTCTGACTGGCGCTGTAGCTGCTGAGAGCTTAATTCATCCATCTCTTTCTGCAAACGTTTATCGAGCAGAAGATTATCTTCACGCTGCAATCGAGCAATTAAATCCTCAATGGATTTACGCTTTTGGTACTTTAATCGCCACTGTTGCTGCAGCGACTCAAACAACACTTTATAGCGCTCAACCTTGTTTGCCTGCTCATTGCAGGCTGCATTAACCCGATTAATAAAACTGCTGTAATTGATTAATTCGTGGGCGAGAATTCCCTCCCGCAGTGCACCTTGGGCGGTCAAATACTGATCGGCATAATCGCGCAACTCCGCCAATTGGCGCTCTTCTTGGGCGAGCTGATCGCGGAATTGACTGAGCTTTTTAGCTGCTTCATCCTCCTGACGCAGCGCCAGAGACAACACAACCTGCATACGTTTAGCGCGGGACTCGGCCATGTTTCACACTCGCTGCATAAATGATTTAGCGTTGCCGATGCTGTTGTGCCAGCGGGCTATTGGCTTTGGTATTGGCAGGCGGCTTGAGCAGCACTTTGAGATTCGCAATGGATTCAGGCAGGCGCACACCCTGCTTGATCCCCTGCTGGATAAACGCGCGCAAATGAGGGAACCGCTCAATCGCTGCATCTGTTTCCGGGTCAGCACCCGCGGTGTAGGCACCAATGGCGATCAAATCGCGGTTCTGTTGATAGCGCGCGAGCAATTGTTTAAAGCGCTGCATCATTTTCAGGTGTTCATCATCAACGATATTTTGCATCGCCCGGCTGATGGAGGCTTCTACATCAATGGCGGGATAAACCCCCTCCTCAGCCAACCGCCGCGATAGCACCACATGGCCGTCAAGAATCGCCCGCGCCGAATCGGCAATTGGGTCTTGCAAGTCGTCGCCTTCAGTTAACACGGTATAAAAAGCAGTGATCGAACCTTCACCTTCCGCCGCATTACCAGCACGTTCCACTAATTGCGGAATCTTGGCAAACACTGAGGGCGGATAACCTTTGGTCGCCGGTGGTTCGCCAATAGCCAGCGCAATTTCCCGCTGTGCCTGGGCAAAACGGGTGAGTGAATCCATTAGCAGCAATACATTTAACCCCTGATCGCGATAATACTCGGCGATACGGCTGCATAATTGCGATGCGCGCAAACGCATCAAAGGCGCATCGTCCGCCGGTGATGCCACTACCACGGCGCGGCGCAAGCCTTCTTCGCCGAGAATATGGTCGATAAATTCTTTTACCTCACGACCCCGCTCACCCACCAAACCTACCACCACCACATCGGCCGTGGTAAAACGGGTCATCATGCCCAGCAGTACACTTTTACCCACGCCAGAACCAGCCATTAGGCCCAAACGTTGGCCGCGCCCGACGGTAATCAAGGCATTAATCGCGCGCACCCCCACATCCAGCGGCTCGCTAATGGGGTGACGTTGCAGTGGGTTAATTTCTTGTGGCGTGAAATCGAGAAACTCATCGCCGATGAGAGGGCCTTTGCCATCGAGCGGCTGGCCTATGCCGTTAACCACCCTACCCAACAACTGCGGGCCAACCCGCATGCCCATTTGAGTAGCGACGGGAATAACCCGTGCGCCCGGCTGCAAGCCTTCAACACGTTTGATCGGCATTAAAAAGACTTTGTCGCCCGAGAACCCAACCACTTCGGCTTCTATGCGGCGATTGTCACTATTGATAATTTCACACTGGCGACCGACAGAAACATTCAAGCCTACCGCTTCCAAGGTCAAGCCGACTGAGCGAGTGATGCGCCCTTCGGCCTGGGGTTCAACCGGCACCAATTTACGCGGTGCATAACTACGCAGACGGGAGCTTATGGATTGGCGTTCCGACATGATTATTCTTCATCCTGTTGCGCAGGACTTACGTCAATTTTTTTCTCACTCGTTACGTTTTTTTCTGCCACAGAATTTTCTGTTTTCGCATTGCCAAGCTCACTATCAGTAGGCAAGTTGCTTTGCGTAAATGAATCTTCATCTTCGTCATCATCGCTGTCGCCACCGGCCAACTGCTTGGAAATAAATTGCTCCAGCACCGTTTGCAAACGCGACGACACGGAAAAATCAACCCGGCTTTCGGGTGTTTCAATTCGACAACCACCGGGCAATAAATCCGCATCGCCAAAAAAACTCCAAGCTAGCTGCTGCTCTGCGGCATAGGTTTCTACTGCCGCCAGATCGTCGGGATTCAAACAAACACGAATATTTTTATTGCCGATGGGCAAGGCATCGACGGCATCTTTCACCAAGCGGACAATGTGTGATGAATCGGTCAGCAACTCGCGCTGCACGACACTTTGGGTAAGGGTACAAATCACATCTAACAACAGATGTTCTACGTCAGTATCCTGTTCATTGATGGGGTCGAGCAAGGCATTGGCCAGCGCCTGAAAACGTTGCTGCTCGGCAACCAATTGCGCGCGCATCTCCATCAAACCCTGCTGGCGCCCTGCTTCATAACCTTCAGTATTGCCCTTGGCAAAGCCAGCTTTATGGCCTTGTTCAAACCCGTCTTTTTCGGCGGTATCAAAAATGGCCTGCATCTCCTCTGCCGTCATGCCCATTTGCGGAGCCGCTTCAGGTTCGGGAATTTCAACCGTTTCGATGGTTTCTTTTTCGCGGCGCAATAATCGCTCGCGCCTTTCGCGTGCTTCCTTTTCCACTGACGACAAAATTTTGCCGTGTTCAGTGATCGGGGGAATCACCCAGGTCGTGGCACTCTCAACCGCTTCTGCGGGAATACGATTTTGCAAATTGTTATCCGACATGGATGTATTATCTCAATTGACGCTGGGTCTGCTTACCAACAATGCTTTGTGCGCATTAAACCATCTGGTCGCCACCACCACCCAACATAATTTCGCCCGCATCGGCCATACGGCGCGCCGTGATAAGAATTTCTTTTTGCGCTGCTTCCACATCGGCCAAGCGCATTGGCGGTTTGGTTTCCAAATCGTCGCGCAGCAATTCCGCAGCGCGTTTGGACATATTTTTGAAGATTTTTTCTTTGAGTTCGTCGTCTGCACCTTTGAGTGCAACCACCAACACATCGGAGGACACTTCGCGCAACAGCGCTTGAATACCGCGATCGTCCACCTCTTTGAGGTTTTCAAATACAAACATCAAATCCTGGATTTGATTGCCCATATCCTCATCGATTTCTTTGATGCCTTCCATCAATTCGGCCTCGATAGAACCATCCAAATTGTTCATAATTTCCGCTGCCACCTTGTAACCACCCATGGCTTTGGTTTGCGATGCCGCATTACCGGAGAATTGTTTTTCCAGAATATCGTTTAATTCCTGCAACGCGCTGGGCTGCACTGTATCGAGTGATGCAACCCGCATCATAATGTCGAGGCGAACCTTTTCCGGAAAATACGTCAGAATCTCGGCGGATTGATCCGAATCCAGATAGGCGATAACAATCGCCTGAATTTGCGGGTGTTCGTTACGGATGATATCGGCAATTGAACGCGCCTCCATCCATTTGAGTGTGTCTAACCCAGTGGTATTGCCGCCAATCAAAATACGGTCAATCAAACTGTTGGCTTTATCTTCACCTAATGCCGTCACCAACATTTTGCGAATGTAATTATCTGCCCCTACACCCAACCCGGTCAGGGTTCTGACTTCATCTAAAAAGTTGCCCAAAACGGATTGTACTTCTGACTGCTGAATATTTTGCAGCTGGGTCATTGCCGCGCCGATACGCTGTACTTCTTTTGGCCCCATATGCTTCAAAATTTCTGCCGCGTCAGCTTCACCGAGCGACATCAATAACACTGCCGCTTGGTCTACATAACGCATTTTGAATTTGGGTTTATCGACAGCTTTGTCGTTGGCATCAGTCATCGCGATTTATCCACTTCTTTACTACCTG
Organism: Cellvibrio sp. OA-2007; assembly: GCF_000953825.1. Lineage (GTDB taxonomy): Bacteria > Pseudomonadota > Gammaproteobacteria > Pseudomonadales > Cellvibrionaceae > Cellvibrio. The sequence goes on from NZ_BBUL01000097.1 coordinate 27,828, forward strand.
AGCCACGCGGCCCGGGTCATCGGCAATTAAACCTTTAATTGCATTGAGTTGCTCTTCGTAGCCCTGCTCAGGGCTAGGTAACATTAGCGCATGGCCGCCGGTAAGGGTCACGGTTTCGTCAGACATTCCATCCAAACCGCCAGCGCCTGCAGCCTCCAAGGCCGCCAATTGCCGCGCCTCTTCTTGTTCCGCGAGCGCGCCACCCTGCTTGGACAGACTTTTAAACATAGGCCGCAACAGGCCAAATACGATCAATAAAATCACCAACACACTGGCGATGTATTTGATGTTTGGCATGATCCATTGCTCCCACCAAGGAACATCCAACCCCAGTGTAGGATCTTCTACCCGGTTGGCAAACGCAGAGTTCAATACATTGACACTATCGCCACGCACCGCACTGAAGCCCACTGCATCCCGTACCAGTATAGACAAGCGCTCCAATTCGTTTTCCGTCCAAGGCACCAGTGTTTCTGTGCCATCGGCATTTTTGACTAGTTTATCGTCCACCACCACCGCAACCGTCAGGCGTTTTAGGGTTCCCTGTTGATGTTTGGTATAGCTAACCGTGCGATCCAATTCATAGTTGCGCGTCGCCTGTTCGCGATTATTGGTTGGCTGCGCCGGGGCGACAGGCTGACCGGTGGCGGGATCAATTTGCTCCGGCGCTTCTGCGGCGCCAGGAGGCTGATTGGTTAAGGCACCGGGAATACCGGCGGCAACATCACCCGCACGGCGGGTTTCATTGAGTGTTTGCTCTGAGCGAATCGCCGGTAAATCCGGATTAAATGTTTCCGCCGCTTGCTCTACCGCAGTGAAATCTACATCGGCACTCACTTCGGCGCGGAATTTACCGCCACCCACTACCGGCTCCAGAATACCGTTGATGCGTTTTATGATGCTGTTTTCAACATCTTTGGAGTATTGATGTTGTTTCGCGGCCATCAATAAGTCAGCGCTATCCTCACCGGTAGAAATTAAATTGCCGTGTTGATCTACCACCGTTACATCAGCCATTTTCATTCCAGGCACAGATGAGGCTACTAAATTCATAATCGCTTTCACCTGCGCCGGTTCTACACTGCGCCCAGCAAACACTTCTACAAAAACCGATGCGGTCGGGTTAGCAGCATCGCGTACAAATACGGTTTTTTTCGGAATCGCCAGATGCACGCGAGCATTGCGAATACTGGTAATGCTGGTAATAGTGCGCGCAAGTTCGCCCTCAATACTGCGCTGATAACGGGTGTTTTCTACAAATTGGCTGGTGCCCAGTGGCTGCTCTTTATCCATTAATTCGAAACCCTGAGTCGGGCTTGATGGCAAACCAAACTCGGCGAGTTTCAACCGCGCCATGTGCACATCTTCACTCGCCACTAAAATGGCGCCGCTGTTTTGATCGACTTTAAAATTGATCCGATTTTGCTCCAACACATCCACCACATTGGCCGCATCCAGATTGTCCATGCGGCCATAGAGCGGGCGGTAATCTTCACCCTGCATCCACATCACAATGGCAAAACCAATCGCCACACTGGCAGCCAGCGTGATCATCAAGCCAACTTGACGCAACAAATTAAGGTTGCTTAAACCTTCCAAAAAATCGCCGCCAAGTTTTGACTGCGCAGGTGAGTTTTCGGATTCAGGGGCGGCACTGGTAGCCATAATCTCAACACCTTAAACAAATTTAAAACGTGCATGACAGGGTGCAAACAGCAGGAGAAACCAACACTAAATTGGCATATTCATCACATCGCGATAGGCATCTACTAATTTATTACGTACCTGCACCATTGCCTGAAATGACACAGACGCTTTCTGCGAGGCGATCATCACATCGGTAATATCCACACCGGCGACACCGCGCTCATAAGCATCCGCCATAGAGCTGGAGGTCTTTTGCACTTCGTTCACTTTATTCACGGCTTGCGTCATTAAATCGCCGAAACTCGGTGCTTTTGTCGCCCCCTCAACTGGCACAGCGCCGAGGTTGCGCATACCGTTAGGCGTATCACCCACACCTTGCGAGCGCTGAAACACTTGGGTTTGCGCCTTCAAACTACGCATATCGCCTAATAAGCGGTTGATATCTACGCGATCAGTCATGATGAGCCCCTCTTCACTTACGCAATTCACAGTGACAAATATTTGGCATTAAAGCCTTCAAACCTGCCTTTGCAGTGGAATTTGCACAAAACAGGCCAACCTTTGCCGCATGGCAAACACTTGCCCAAGCTGCCTGCGCTTTAATCAATTTGTCGCGATTTTTTAATCTAATTGTCACTCACCTGGCCTAGCATCAAGCCAGCTTCCAACCTATCAAGGAGTTTTTCATGAACAACATGAACGCGCTGAGTGAGCAGGAACTGATCGACAATGCCATGGCCAGTTTTATCGCCGACGTAGTCGTATCAAAATCTAAAAAACAACAGCTGCGCCGCAATATGGAATGCCGCCGCAAGCTGGAAGAAAAGAAAGAAGAACAAAAGTTACGGCGGGAAACTTGTGAATATGAGTTTGAGTATTTGCATTAACCTTAAAATGCAGGCTTCCAAACGCGCCATGGAAGCTCAGCCAAGGCCCCGCAAAACAGATTGCTAATCTTTGTTTTACTATACCGAACACGTATTCCCTACCACTATCACCAACTCATAATCCCCCAATCAAGAAATTCCCTTGGCGCTCCACCCTCACTGTGGGAAAATGCGCCCCCTCAGACTTATACCCTTCTCATTTACTACACAGGTAATTAGCGCCCATGTCCGCACTTGTATTGGATGGCAAAGCCCTTGCCGAAAAAACTGAACAGGAACTCTCTGCTCGTATCGCCGCCCTCAAGGCGCGCAGCAATGGCCAAACGCCTATTTTGGCCACCATTCTGGTGGGCGATGACCCGGCTTCTGCAACCTACGTAAAAATGAAAGGCAATGCTTGCACCCGTATCGGGATGGAATCATTAAAAGTGGAGATGCCTTCATCTACCACCACCGAGCAATTGCTCGCGAAAATTCAGGAATTGAACAACAACCCAAATGTGCACGGCATTTTGTTGCAGCACCCGGTTCCTCATCAAATTGATGAACGCTTGTGTTTTGATGCAATCAGCGCCGAAAAAGATGTAGACGGCGTAACCTGTTTAGGTTTTGGCCGTATGAGCATGGGCGAAGAAGCCTATGGCTGCGCGACACCAAAGGGCATTATGCGCCTGCTGGAGGCTTACGGAATCGAGCTCGCTGGCAAACATGCCGTTGTGGTAGGCCGCAGCCCAATTTTAGGTAAACCAATGGCGCTGATGCTGCTCAATGCCAATGCGACTGTAACTATCTGCCATTCGCGCACCCAAAATTTACCGGCATTAATTAAACAGGCCGATGTTTTGGTAGGCGCGGTGGGCAAACCGGAATTTATTAAAGCCGAGTGGATTAAAGATGGCGCTGTAGTGGTTGATGCTGGTTATCACCCTGGCGGTGTAGGCGATATTGAATTGAAACCGCTGGTTGATCGCGTTGCTGCATACACACCGGTTCCTGGAGGTGTCGGCCCAATGACGATCAATACCCTTATCTACCAAACCGTAGATTCAGGTGAAAAGAAAATCGGTTAATGCTTTAGTTGTCGTCTTTTGTGTTGCTGTAAACGTTGTTGATTGGTAGGGCTTGTTTCGCTATTTAACTTTTAAGGAGTAAAGATCAAATGCGTAAATTTATTTTATTGGGTAGTTTGTTGGCAGTGAGCATGTCTGCCACAGCAAATGATGCTATTAAATACACCTGCACTATGAGCAATACAGAGCGCGTTATTGAGGTTGTTTATGCCTCATCCGATAAACCCGTGCCCTGTTCGGTTAGTTACACCAAAGATGGCACAAGCCAAACGCTGTGGAACTATGAAAACACGGAAGGCCAGTGCGAAGCCAAAGCCGCAGAATTTGCCGAAAAGCAAAACAGCTGGGGGTTCAACTGCAGCAGTAAAGCAAGCAGCGAGACAACTGAAGCGACAGCAAGCGCACAATAGTTTTTAGAGTTTTACACTTCACGCACAAAAGCAGGCACTCGCCTGCTTTTGTTTTTATAGTCCAGATAATTACCAAGCAAAACCAACCTACAAGCCAATGCAATGACTGACATACTGCCGATCATTTACCGCGATGAATATCTGGTTGCCATCAATAAACCGGGCGGTTTATTAGTACATCGCAGCGAAATTGATCGCCACGAAACTCGCTTTGCGGTGCAGATATTGCGTGATCAAATCGGCCAAATGGTTTACCCCATTCATCGCTTGGATAAACCCACTTCTGGCGTTTTAGTGTTTGCCCTCTCGTCAGAAATCGCACGGCAACTCGGAGATATTTTTTCTCGCCACGCCGTGACCAAAACCTATGTCGCATTAGTGCGCGGCTTTGCGCCAGAGAAAGGTATTATTGATCATCCACTCGTTGAAGAGGCGGATAAGTACACCGACAAAAAAGCGCGCGCAAACAAACCAGCGCGAGAGGCCATTACCGAATTCAACAGACTGGCGCAGATTGAATTTCCATTCAGTATCGATAAGTATCCCTGCACCCGCTATTCACTGGTGCAATGCAAACCCAAGACCGGGCGCAAGCATCAAATTCGCCGCCATTTAAAACATATTAGCCACCCTATCATTGGCGATGCAAAACACGGCAAAGGCAATCACAATCGTTTTTTTCAAGAAAAATTTGCCTGCCCCGGTCTAATGTTGGCATCAACCAACATGGAATTTGTACATCCGGTTACGCAAGAAACACTTTCACTGACTGCGCCACTTGCAGCACAATTCACCCAGATTATTCACCAATTTGGCTGGGCAGATACCCTACCCGCCGATTGGCTTACTGCTCAGGATTATTAATGCGTCTCGACAAATTTCTCAGCCAGAATAGCGACTCATCGCGCTCACTGATCCAACAGGCAATCAAAGCCGGTAGAGTCTTCGTGAATAATGTAATCGCTAAAAAAGGCGATCAAAAATTACAGGGCGATGAAGTCATTACGCTCGATGGAAATATCGTAGAAGCATTTAAAACGCGCTACCTTATGCTGCATAAACCAGCAGGTTATGTGTGCGCCAATAGCGACAGTGACTACCCAGTGGTAGTGGATTTAATTCGCCTGCCGCGCTGGCAAGAATTACAAATTGTGGGGCGACTGGATATAGATACCACGGGATTGGTGCTACTGACCGATGATGGCCAATGGAATCACCGGATCACCTCGCCGCGCCATGAGTGCAATAAAATCTATCGCGTCACCACCGCTAATCCCATCAGCGCTGAAACCGCTGAACTATTTGCCACAGGGGTACAATTACACGGCGAAAAAGCAGCCACTCGCCCGGCACAATTAGAATTAATTTCCAGCCATGAAGCACGCTTAACCATTCATGAAGGCAAATACCACCAAGTTAAACGCATGTTTGCTGCTGCGGGAAATTTGGTGGTGGCGCTGCATCGCGAAAGCATCGGTAACATTCAATTAGATCCTGCATTAGCGCCTGGTGAATATCGCCCCCTAACGCAAGCAGAAATTATGAGCGTAACGCCATGAACGATTTACCTTTAAATTGGATCACTCAGGTGCTAACCAATACGCGCGCCGAAAGCGATGCACGTTTTCTCTGGTGTACCGATGAAAATGCACTCAATACCCTGCCTGCTGCATTGCATCAAGAACAATTATTAGTGCTCACCAATCGTTGGGATGTTGCCGAGCAAGCCAAAACGCGCGGCTTCACCACCGAATTTAATGATTTTGATTGCAGTGCAATTACGGACAACAGTCTCGATAAAATTTTCTATCGCATATCCAAAGAAAAACCCATCGTGCACCACTTGCTCAATCAAGCCTGGCGCTGCTTAAAACCCGGCGGGCAATTGTTGCTGGCCGGATATAAAAATGAAGGTACTAAAACCTATATCGAAAAAATCGCCAAGCTGATGGGCTGCGGAAAAAATAGCGAAAAAAATGGCCCCGTTTATTCCGCCGTACTGAGCAAGTACACCGAGTATGATTCAACCCAATTGTTGGATGATAACGATTACCGGCAGCCGCGGGCGATTGCACAGGATTCAAATTTAATCCTATTAAGCAAGCCCGGCTTATTCGGCTGGAATAAGGTAGATGCAGGCAGCGCATTGCTGATCGAACAACTCAAACACTTATCGCCGCCAGCGACGCCCTTTACCTGCTGTGTGGACCTAGGCTGTGGTTATGGCTATCTCACTATGGCGGCGGCCAAGCTCGATATCTGCCAAAACATCTCGCACTGGGTGTTAACCGACAACAATGCCGCCGCACTGCAATTAGCGCAGCAGAACCTATTAAACAATCAGTTAGCCGGTGAAGTAGTTGCTGCCGATGCAGGCAAAGGCATTCACACTAAAGCCGATCTACTACTGTGTAACCCACCCTTTCATCAAGGGTTTGGCATAGATGGCGATCTGACCGACAAGTTTCTGCACAGCGCCAAACACCTCTTGGCACCGCACGGAGTGGCACTTTTTGTGGTGAACCAATTTATCCCGCTGGAACGCAAAGCAGCGCCCTTGTTCAGCCAAATCAAACTGGTGCTTGATAATGGCAGCTTCAAAGTTATCCAATTAGGGCTTTAAACTCGCAGATCAAAATACAGCCAACACAAACCAGCTGACCAGCTTGTTTTGCACACTGTAAATACAGCTTGCAGAATTAATAAACAGCATTGAATTTGTTGAGGTTTTTTTACCGGAAAAGTTACCCAAAAGGGCTAAAAGCGGTTGACCAACCAAAACCTCACCTATATTATGCGCACCACTTCCGCAGAGGAAGTCACCGATCCGCCTTAGCTCAGTCGGTAGAGCAAATGACTGTTAATCATTGGGTCGCTGGTTCGAGTCCAGCAGGCGGAGCCAAATTTAAATAAAAAGGTCGCATTTATGCGGCCTTTTTTGTGCCTGTATTTTTTATCGGCTTGCATTCACTACCCACCTTGAACGGAGAACCCTATGTTTACAGTTAACGAATACTTTGGTGGCGCAGTTAAATCCATCGCATTCCAAACCGAAACCCTGCCAGCAACCATCGGTGTAATGGCCAAGGGCGATTACGAATTCGGCACCAGCCAAAAAGAATATATGACCGTTGTTAGCGGCAGCCTGACCGTTGTGCTGCCAGGCAGCGATAAAGCAGAAACCTTTGCCGCTGGCCAAACCTTCATTGTTGAAGCTAATCAACGCTTCAAAGTGTCTGCTGATGTAGAAACCTCCTACTTGTGCAAATACGAGTAAGTCGATTTTTAGCAACAGATAAAAAAGGCGCTTCGGCGTCTTTTTTGTTTTTGCCTTAGAGAAAAAAGTGAGGCAAAACACAATATTCGCTATTAAAACGGTTGACCGTTATTTTTTGTCTCTATATCATGCGCGCCTCTTCTGCGATATGAAGAGCACAATTCCGCCTTAGCTCAGTCGGTAGAGCAAACGACTGTTAATCGTTGGGTCGCTGGTTCGAGTCCAGCAGGCGGAGCCATATTGAACAAAGAAACAAAACAAAAAGGCCGCACTGAGTGCGGCCTTTTTGTTTTTTCGGGAATCAAAATCCTGCCGCTTTTACTAATCTCCCTCCTCTGCACAAGCAGTGAATGTCACATTGGGTTGATCGAAAAAGTCATCAATATGCTCCAACAGACAAGTATCAGTGCCCAGCACTGAATGGGCGACTTTCTCTCGCACACGCAATTGGCTATGTGGCCATTGTTGATGCATTGCTTGCGCCCAGCTCACCGGTGTAATTGGGTCCAATGCCCCTGCAAGCATTAAGGTTGGTATTTGCGGTGATCCACGCACTAACGGCGACTCACTGGTTAAATCATGGCACAGCTGATAGCGCCACTGATCGCGAGTATAGGCTTGCAACAAGGGATACTTAATTAAAGCCGCCACATAATCAACCTCTGCCAGCACCGGATTATCCGCACAATCCACTGCGACAAACGTCAAACTATTAAAGTCAGCGGTCATGCTGTGATTAATATAAGGTTCGATTAAGGGCTTTAATAAATCTGCATCGCGCGTATTGACTGCTCTCATCGCATCGATAATCACCGGCCAATCACTCGGGGTATAAACAGCGGAAAAACTGGCCGATAAAAAACGATGATCATTCACCACAAAATTAACCGGCACCTCACCATCCCAACGTTTGACGGTAATAGTCATTGGATGTGTTTGTAACTTGTGCAGTGTTTGCATAAACAATTCGGCCAACGTAGCTGTGGATGCATCTAATTCCTTAATACATTCTAGTTGCGCACTACAACCGTTAAAAAACTGTTTCATCCCGTCATCCAATACCTGCGGCCAGGTTTGTACGCCACCAAAACCAGCGGGATAAACAGAATCCAGCACCATCGATTTTAATTTAGCTGTTTGCGGGGCCAGCTGTTCTTGCCGGGCGATTTCCAGCGCTAGCCGCGTACCATAGGAAACGCCGAGAATATTCCACTGTTGATAATCAAGTTGCGCCATGAGCGCGCGAATATCCTGCGCGGATTTTTGCGTGCTGAAATTGCGATAATCCAATTGCGGATTTATTTGTGCGGCAGTGGAAAAACATTGCGCCGCCACCTGATAACCTTGGGATAACTCATCCTCCAGCGCACTGTTTTGTGGCAGTAACTGCTGATTAAATTGATTGTATTCACTGCACACCAACGCTGGTTGGCTGCGGCCAGTGCCGCGTGTATCGATTAAAATTAAATCGCGCTTTGTGTTGCTATAACGCAGCCAATTCAACCAATTTTTTATTCCATCGCTATGCAAACGTGCACTCGCACCCGGCCCGCCTTGCAGATACACAATGGGATCAGCGCGGCGCTGTTCGGCATCGTTGTGCAAAATCACCACTGATAAACGAAATTGGTCTGGCGTTTGCAATTCACCGCAGCTAATTGTTGCAGTCCAATCAGCATCAAACCAACAGCTTATTTTGATAAATTTATATTCATCATTAGCGACTGATTTTTCTGCTGTGGCAAATAAGGGATAACAATAGATCGCCAGCGCAGCCAATAATGCCAACACACTGGTTACACCAAGGCCGATTAACAATCGCATCAGAATTTACCACTCTGATATGCAGCAGACGACAGCTGTGGCCAAGGCAACAACCAGGGTTCACGCCACTCCTGCAGCGCAGCAGCAAACACATCACCGCTAAATAATTCACCTTCACGCGGCAGCTCGGTAAAACGATACTGTTTTTCACCCAATGAAAAGGCGAGGCTGTATGCGTGCAAATAACAGCGATCGCAAGCTGCACTTTGAGTTGCATCACCATAGAGTGAATCGCCGGCAATAGGTGCACCGATACTTTTTAACGCAACGCGAATTTGATGTGTTTTACCGGTGTGAGGTTTCACCACAAATAAACGCCGCCCCGCACTAATACTTTTGCTAAAAAATTGCGTGACGGCAGGATTCTCTTGTGCGTTGAGCAATTTCCACGCACCGCGCCGTGCGGCTGCCATATCGCCTTTTATTAAGCCTTGTTTTTTATTCGGTTTTTTTTCACTGATCGCAAGATAATATTTTTGTACCCGACGTTGACTAAAGGCATCACACAGCTGCCGATTAATATCCGGTGTTTTGGCCATGACCAATAAACCCGATGTCACCTTATCAAGGCGATGCACGGGAAACAGCTCCGTGAAACTCTCTTTTTGTTTCACTGTTTCGAATAAACCTAAGTCACCGGATTCGCTGTGGAAGCTGATGCCCGGTTTTTTATAAATCACCACAAATTCCGGATTATTTTCAACCATGTCATACATAAAAAGTGGCTCAATTAACGATGCAACGCAGGGTAACAGCCGGAGATTATTTCAGCTATAAGATTATTTTGGCTATAAAAAGCCTCGACTTGTTACTTATCAAACTAATGAATGGCTAGCGACAAAAGTGAGCCTGACTATAATCAATTCAGGTGTCCGCTTCGGTTGTCGTAATGACGGGTTTTCCCTAAGAGCGCTTATCTCAGTGCTCCATGTTTTGAATTGTGCCCAGCTTTTTGCTTAGGCAAAAGCGCCAGAGGCCAAGCAAACAAACCAATCACCTACAACCGGCGGACACCTTTTTTATTCCCTCATTTCCTGTTTGTCGCCCTGCCCTCTATAATTCCGCGCTCTTTCTGCCTGCTGCAATCATTGTTATGAATGACACCACTGAACGCTATCGCCAACAACATAAGCTGCGCTTGAGCTATATGCCTTGGCTTTATGCAAACCTGAAGCCCAACCATCGCAGCTGGGCGCAAGCCTGGCAAGAAGAATGGCAAGCCTATTTGATGGCGATGGAAACCATCGAGATCGGCAACAACTGTTTTATCGCCCCAGAAGCCAAATTATTTGCTGAACCCGGCCGAGCTATCGTCATTGGTGATAACTCTTATATCGCCGCTGATTGCGTGCTGCACGGGCCGATCACGCTAGGCCGCTCGGTGTCGATTAATCACCATGTGAGCCTCGATGGCGGCCGCAAAGGCATTTATATCGGCGATAACACCCGCATCGCAGCCTATAGCTATGCCTACGCGTTTAATCACGGCATGGATGAGCAAATGCTAATCAAGGATCAACCGGTCAGCTCGCAAGGTATTCACATAGGCAAGGATGTGTGGATTGGCGCTAACACAGGTATAGTGGACGGCGTGATTATTGGTGACCATGCGGTGATTGGTATGGGCAGCGTAGTCACCAAAGCTGTTGCCGATCACACCAAAGTAGCAGGCAACCCCGCCCGCGTGATTGGCAGCCGCATACCCAGCAAGTAAGCATCGGTGGTGCCCAGCAGCACCGCTTGAATGAACTAGAATCAAATGACTTCAGCATATTAGGTTCGGCAATGCGCTATTACTTTCGCTATTTCACTCTTTTGCTCAGCCTGATGTTGACGCCTTTGGTCAGCGCCACGCAAGTTTTAAAAGTGTTGGCCTGGGATGGATATGCCGATGCAGATTTAATTCAGGAGTTCGAGCAACGCCATCAAACAAAGGTAGTATTAACGCTTGTCTACTCCGATGACGAGCTCTGGAGTAAGGTCACCGAGGCCACCAATGGTGGCTACGATTTAATCGCAGTCAACACCGCCGAGTTGCAGCGATATATCCAAAAAGGTCTGGTGCGAGCAATTAATACCGAAAAAATTGCCAACCTCTCACTGCAGCTTCCGCGTTTTCAACGGCGGGAAGCCATTCCCGGGTTGATTAAAAATGAACAAACGTTTGCCATTCCCTATACCTATTCTGAAATGGGGCTTATTTACAACCGCAAATTAATCGAGCGCCCGCCCGAAAGCATCAATACATTGTGGGACTCAGCTTACGCAGGCAAAGTACTGGCATTTAATACCAGCAATCACAATTTCACCCTGGCCGCACTCGGGCTGGGCATGGAAAATCCTTTCAATCAATCGCCCGAACAATTACAGCAATCTGCGCGTCGCCTCGTTGAATTGCGCCGCAATATACTGACCGTTTATACATCGCCACAAGAAGCGGTTAAATTATTCAAGACCCACGAAATAGCACTGATCTACGCTAACTATGGCAGCCAACAATTAAAAGCCCTGTTGGATGCTGGCGCGGATGTAGGTTACGCAATGCCAAAAGATGGCACCCTCGCCTGGTTAGACTGCTGGGCTATAGGTGAACATGCAGGGCCTCTTGCGGAACAGTGGATTAATTTTATGCTGGAAGAAAAAGCCAGCCGCCGTTTAACCAATGCACAAGGGCTAGCCAATACCACACAGGAATCCGCCACCCATAACGCAGAAAAGATCATCTGGCTTGCACCTATTGAAAACGCAGATGCACGTGTCAGCTTGTGGGAGCAAATTATTTCCGGCGATGTCATGGAGCGGTTCTAATGATGGGATCAAGGATTGTTATTAAGCTCACTATCTTAATTGGATTGCTCAGTATTTTAAGCGCCGGGATCAGCGTATATTTCACTTACACCCACAGCCGGGCGCTGCTCATTCAGTCAGCCAAAGATAAGTTGGCCACTGCAACCCAAGTCCTCGCCAATCGCTACTCGTTTTTTATTACCGACATCACTAAAGATTTATTATTTATCGCCCAGCTTCCGGCAGTTGAGGAAATCGCTTCCAGTAAATCACCGCAGACTTCACTGCAGCGCAAAAGATTAGCCTTTGCGCTATCCGGTTTTCTTCGCTCACATGAAGAGTACAATCAGGTGCGGCTGATTGGCGCGCAAGACTTCGGCCGCGAATTAGTGCGTGTGGATAAAGCACACAACACAGTTCATGTTGTGGATGGCATAGCACTACAAGAAAAAGCGCACTTCTCCTACGTTTACAACACTCTATTACTCAAACCCGGTGAAATATTTGTATCGCGAATTCGCTTAAACAAAGAGCGCGGTTTATTGGACGGTTACGGAAAGCCCAGTGTTATTGTCGCCACTCCGGTGTATACCGCCAATAGCACCGTATTTGGCATTATTGTGATAAATGTCGACCTCGAAAAAATGTTTGCCCTGATTGAAACTGACATTCCCGAGGGCATTGATGTAATTGCCACCAATGCAACTGGCGATTACATTTTACATCCTGATCCGGAAAAAACCTTTGGCTTTGACAAGGGAGAGCAAATACTAATCCAAGATGATATAGCTATTACACAACGTATTTTTTCCGGTGAATACTCCAGTATTGTGAGTGAAATTCCAGACTTGCGCTCAGCCGACAAACGCGCCGTCATTTCACTCACTAAAGTTCCTTTTGCGACCCAATCAGATGAGAAATATATCGTTCTGGGTTTAATCAGCAATCTTGATTCGGTGCTGGATGATAGCCGTCAGCTAGGCATTACCAGCCTGAAAATTTCACTTGCGTTCGGTACTGTATTTGTTCTGCTATCGCTCATCCTTGCGCGCAAAATTACGACTCCGCTACAACGCATGGCAACCACCTTTGCACGCTTTAAACAGGGTGACCCGGTACCCGAGCTGAGCCTTAATCGCAATGACGAACTCGGCCTGCTTGCGCGCAATTTTTCAATTATGGCGAAAAAGTTAAACGCGCAACTTCTCGAACTTAATACCCAGCGCCAGTATTTACATAAAGTCGCACATCACGATTCACTGACCGGATTGCCTAATCGCATTTTGCTGGAAGACCGGATTGAACAAGCATTAATCAGCGCGCGGCGCGATAAAGCGGAAATCGCCGTTATGCTGGTGGACTTGGATGAATTCAAACCAGTAAACGACAAGTATGGCCATGATATTGGCGATAAACTTTTGCAAGAGTGTGCGGCGCGCATGTTAACCTGCATCCGCGAGACCGATACAGTAGCCCGCTACGGCGGCGATGAATTTATGATTATCATTTCTGCGCGGGATTTAATGCTGCGTGGCATGAGCGCTCGCCATGTGAGCCGACAAGTCGCCGATAAAATTCGTACCGCACTCAGCCAACCTTTTAAAATTGAAAACTTTGTTTTGAGTATTTCCTGCAGTATTGGCATCTCGCTTTATCCGCAAGAGGGCGAAGATAAAAACACGCTCATCAAACACGCAGATCTGGCCATGTACTATGCAAAATCAGCCGGACGAAATAACGTTAAACTTTACACTGATCTTCAAATCGACTAGGAACAGATAAGACTATGATTGATGCACACTGGGCGCTTAAGCTACTGACCTGGCTTGAAGTGAGTTTTATTTTATTAGTTGGCGGCATACTTTTAGCGATAGTTATTATGTATATCACTGACATTAGCCAAAACACTCATACTATTCGCAAAAACTATCCGGTTATCGGGCGGTTTCGCTATTTTTTTGAACATCTCGGTGAGTTTTTCCGTCAGTATTTTTTTGCCAATGACCGCGAAGAAATGCCCTTCAATCGCGCTGACCGCGCCTGGGTTTACCGCGCAGCTAAAGATGTAGATAGCAATATTGGTTTTGGTTCCACGCTCAACTCAAACGAACCTGGCACGCTGATTTTTTTAAACTCGCCCTTTCCAATTATGGAGAGCGATGCGCTCATGCCCTCACCGGTTACGCTCGGGCCTTTTTGCAAAACGCCTTACACTACCCACTCCATTTTCAATATTTCTGCGATGAGCTACGGTGCTATTTCCAGCCCTGCGATCAAAGCCTTATCGCGAGGCGCAGCCAAAGCGGGCTGTTGGTTAAACACCGGCGAAGGAGGCTTATCGCCATACCATCTTGAAGGCAATTGCGATTTGGTATTTCAAATTGGTACAGCAAAATACGGCGTGCGGGATTTAGAAGGCAATTTGAGTGATGCGAAATTAATTGAACTCGCCGCAAAACCACAAATCAAAATGTTTGAAATAAAACTGAGCCAAGGTGCCAAACCCGGCAAAGGTGGCATATTGCCCGCTGAAAAAGTATCTGCCGAAGTGGCATTGATTCGCGGAATTGCTGAAGGTGTCGCATCGATTAGTCCCAATGGTCACACAGATATTCGCTCGGTCAATGACCTGCTGAAGATGATCAACCATATCCGCAATGTCACCGGCAAACCCGTTGGGTTTAAAGCCGTACTCGGCGAGAGGAATTGGTTAATTGATCTGATCAACGAAATTCGTGTGCAAGGTATTGAAGCCGCACCAGACTTTATTACACTCGATAGCGCCGACGGCGGCAGCGGTGCTGCGCCACAACCTTTAATGGATCATGTGGGCTTACCGATTAAAGAAAGCCTGCCTTGGGTAACAGCGCTGTTGACGGAAGCGGGTCTGAAGGAACGAATTAAAATTATCGTTGCAGGTAAACTCGTCACCCCGCATATGGTTGCATGGGCGCTCGCGAGCGGTGCTGATTTTGTCAACAGCGCACGCGGCTTTATGTTTGCATTAGGCTGCATTCAAGCGATGCAATGTCATAAAAATACTTGCCCTACTGGTATTACCACTCACAATAGCAAGTTACAAAAAGGCTTGGACCCAACCAATAAAGCGGAACGTGTTGCAGCCTACCAATACAACATCACTAAAAGCGTGGCGATCATTGCGCACTCTTGCGGCGCAGCAGAACCGCGTCAATTGCGAAGCGAGCACATTCATATAGTCAACACCAATGGTTTCTCGGTACCGCTGGATGCGATCAACCCGCAACCATTGATTTTCACAGCTGCGGACTCACATCTCTCTGGCAGCGAATCTCTGACAAAAAATTAATTTTGTAATTAATCCCATTAAAGTTGTGAGGAAAAAATGCATTACTTGAAATCACTGATTGGCTTGATGCTCGTTTGTGCAATTACCGCCCATGCGCAATCACCTTTGAATGTTGTATCCAAACCCACAGCTAGCGCGCAGCCAAAAGCGCCGGTGATTAGCGATTTAGGTTGGATGGACAAAAGTAAGATGGATAAAGAGCTAACGGCGTTAAATGAGTTAACCCAAACCAAACTCGGCTCACCTATTCGCACTGACCTTAGCGATTTAGCCACAATGCAAAGGCTAATCGACAAAGAGCTAGTTGCACAAAATGATTACAGCACACAGCAGGCAATGGGAGTGGCGCTGGGAAATTTAATCCTGGCCGATTTCCCTAATACATTTGAGTGGAAAGTCTATGAAGATGAAATTGGCCGCAGCCGTGCACTGTGCGTCAAAAAAACCAGTGAATGCCTGTTTCCGATAACTATGCTATCGCGCCGCATGGAAGTTGGCAGCAAACCGGATGTCAAAAAAATTCACAACGATGCAATTTTACTTATGGAGCAACACCTTCCAAAACTGCCATACGATGGCGGTATTATGTACAGACTTAAGCGCAACTAATCGCATCACCCTCTCAATACCGTCACATCAAGGGCGCTCGCCCTTGATGTGAAAAAAATTGAGCTTCCTGTCGATTTCATAACATTTGATTCGACTAAACACAGCATTTGCCATCATGCTAACCCCTAAATACTTACTGACATCTATCAGTAATGCAATTGGGTATAGTTCATTTAGTATTAGTTTACTTATCGCGGAAGCTCATGTATGTCTGACTACTCAACTCACCCAACCGCATCGCGCATTTCATCCCAAGAATTTACGATCTTGATTGCGTTATTAATGTCAATCGTCGCCATGTCGATAGATGCACTGCTTCCTGCGCTGGGATTTATTAGTCGCGATATTCCCCTCGCCCACAGCAATCAAGCTCAGTACATTATCAGCGCATTATTTCTGGGGATGGCGCTTGGCCAATTGGTCTGCGGCCCATTGTCGGATGCGACCGGACGCAAAAAAATTCTCTATGCCGGAATCCTGTTATTTTTTTGCGGCAGCGTAATGTGCTTCTTTGCACAGGACATGAATACCCTACTTATCGGGCGTTTTATTCAAGGCTTGGGAGTCGCCGGGCCATATGTGTCAGCTATTTCAATTGTGCGCGATAAATATGCGGGCAATGAGATGGCGCGCATCATGTCGCTGGTGATGATGATTTTTATTATGGTGCCTGCCCTCGCCCCCAGTATCGGCCAAGCAGTTTTGCTGGTGAGTTCATGGCGCTATATTTTTGTACTTTATATTGTGTATGCACTCATCATTGGTGTGTGGATTTTTTTGCGGCTGGAAGAAACCCTACCCCAAGAGTATCGCATCCCCTTTAGTACCCGCGGGTTTATCGATGGTTTTAAGGAAGTAATCAGCAATTACACCACCATGTGTTACACCCTGTGTATGGGTTTATTTTTTGGCAGTTTTCTCGGCTATCTCAATTCATCACAACAAATTTTTCAGGATTTATTTCAAACCGGAAAATTGTTCACACTCTATTTTGGTGTATTAGCGTTGGTGTTTGGCGCGGCATCGCTAGTTAATGCGCGTTTTGTCCAAAAATGGGGAATGGATTATTTATGTACCCGCGCGGTATTGGGCATCATTATTAGCTCCGCTATTTTTCTCGCACTGCAGATGATACTCCCCGCCAATCTCTGGCTATTTATGATATACGCCTCAGTACTGTTTTTCTGTTTTGGTTTGGTGTTTGGCAATGTCAACGCTATGGCGATGGAACCCATGGGGCATGTTGCCGGAATCGCATCAGCCATTATCGGCGCAACCTCATCGATTATGTCGATGCTGATCGGCACTGGAATTGGCCAAATGTATAACGGCACCTTGATACCTGTCACCAGCGGTTTTTTAGTGTTGGCGACGTTGTCCTTGGTGATTTTGCAGCTGGCGCGCAACAAAAAAGCACAGCAAAACGAACCACTAATGGATTAAATAATATGAATAAGACCTTTCGCCATATACAGAAAGGTCTGCTTTTTGCACGGCGACCGAACAAAAAGTCACTGGCATACTGCCCAGCAACTGCGTAGTATGCGCGCCGACACCCTTAAGGTCAGTGTCGCCATCCTCTGTTGTCGAACACCTCAGCGTGTTTGCACATCTCAGCTCGCCAGACCTTGCCCGCCACGCGGGAGGCCGAGCAACAGGAAAACATTATGTCATTTGAAACTCTCGGTCTTCGGGCCGATATTCTGCGTGCTATTGCCGATCAGGGTTACAGCACCCCTACTCCTATTCAGTTACAAGCCATCCCTGCCGTTTTAAAAGGCGGTGATATTCTTGCTGGTGCCCAGACAGGAACCGGTAAAACAGCCGGTTTTACTCTGCCGCTGCTAGAAAAATTGAGCGCAGCACCCGCAACGCAAACAGGTGGCCGTCGCCCGGTGCGCGCGCTTATTTTGACTCCAACTCGTGAACTTGCTGCACAAGTATTTGAAAGCGTGCGCGATTACGGCAAATACCTGCCATTGCGCTCAACTGTGGTTTTCGGTGGCGTGAGTATTAATCCGCAAATGATGAAATTGCGCGGTGGTGTCGATATTCTGGTCGCTACACCAGGTCGTCTGCTCGATTTAGTTAATCAAAACGCCGTGAGTCTGCGTCAAGTTGAAGTGCTGGTTTTGGATGAAGCCGACCGCATGTTGGACATGGGCTTTATTCACGACATCAAAAAAGTTTTGGCGCTGCTGCCAAAACAACGCCAGAACCTGCTGTTCTCGGCTACTTTTTCTGATGAAATTAAAGCGCTCGCCGATAAGTTATTAGACCAGCCAACACTGATTGAAGTAGCGCGCCGCAATACGGCGTCCGAGCGTGTGACCCAACGGGTTCACCCGGTTGATCGCAATCGCAAGCGCGAACTGTTATCGCATCTGATTAATCAGGGCGATTGGCAACAAGTGTTAATTTTTACCCGCACCAAACATGGCGCAAATAAATTAACCGAACAATTACAAGATGATGGCATCAGCGCTGCTGCGATTCACGGCAATAAAAGCCAAGGCGCGCGCACCAAAGCGCTGGAAGATTTTAAACGCGGAGCGATTCGCGCACTGGTTGCAACCGATATTGCCGCGCGCGGAATTGATATCGACCAATTGCCACACGTGGTCAATTATGAATTGCCCAACGTCCCGGAAGATTATGTGCATCGCATCGGCCGTACCGGTCGCGCTGACTCAGAAGGCATTGCGGTTTCACTAGTCTGTATCGATGAGATTAAATTCTTACGCGATATCGAAAAACTGATCAAACGCGATATCGAAAAAGAAGTCATCGCCGGTTATGAACCCGATCCCAATGTAAAACCTGAACCCATTGTGTTGGGTCGCCGCATGACAATTGGTGCCGGCGCTGGCAAAAATGGCGGTGGAAGATCTGCTGCGAAAAAACCCGCTTTAGGGCAAAAACCTAAAAACGGTAATGGCAAAACCCAACAGAAAGACGGCGCGCCACGCAAACCTCACACAGGCGCTAAACCGCAAGGCAATGGCAATCGTGCAAACGCAGGTAAACCACAGCAAGCTCGTCGCCCTCAGGCTGCAAACTAATTATTAATTAGTAAACCTGAAATAAAGCCCGAAATAAAAAATCCCCGTAAGGGGATTTTTATTTGCCAAGACTGCAAACCAACTTCGATAGCCAGTATTAACAGTTCTTGTCGGACACTTCCTCACAAGCATCCTCAATGCCATCCTTAGCTTCATCGGCCGCGTCGTCCAGTGTATCGCGGGTTTCATCAAGCGCTTTATCAACATTTTCGCCCAGCTTTTCTGCAGCTCCATCATTGGAATCACAAGCAGCCAAGGGTGCAACTAACAAAGCGATGATAAATACACGTTGAAGTAAATTCATAAAAAACTCCTTATCCATTAGTGGTGGTGACAAGGATACTAATGCGGGTTATGTGCCAATTGTGCCAAACGCCCTGTTGGCAAGGGGGTTAGTGCCGCAACAGAATTCATAGCGAGGAAATAACGCTAATAAATTGCAATATTTACAAACAGAAATTCAAAAAAATACAAATAGCCATACCAATATTGCAGCGGGATCTATTAAACATTTAGCGCCGCCTCCAATTGTGCAAGCGACACAGGTTTTAACAAGCTGTTTGAAATGCCCGCTTCTACCGCGCGCAAGTTATCAACTGACTCACCGCTCGCAATTAGAATACGTATCGCTGGATAACGCTGATGAATTTTTGCAGCGCAAGCGTAACCATTCATATCCGGCAGATTTAAGTCCAGTAACGCAACATGCGGGATTTTTTGCTGCAGCGCTTGCAATGCGGCTTCTGCACTTTGCACACCTATCACCTGCCAACCCATTAAACTTAATAACCCTTCCATCGCTGCCAGCGCATCTGCATCGTCCTCTACAACCAAAATCGATTTTGGTAAAAGCTCCGCATCTAAACGCGCTGTGTGTTTAACAGGTAAATAAGTGGCGAGGCATTTATATAACCGCGTTTGATCGAGCGGCTTACCTAAGTACGCGGTAAACCCCGAGGCATAACACTGATCCATATCCCCCTTCATATGGGCTGCCGTCAGAGCGACCAATGGTTGGGAATAGCCTTCGCGGCGTAATTGTTGCGCTGCTTGATGTCCATCCAAAATGGGCATATGAATGTCCATCAAGATCAAATCAAAATGTTTGCCCAATAATTTATCGGCACTTACGATACGCACCGCTTCTGCGCCATCGCGGGCATAAACCACTTCAACACCGGTTAACTGTACAAAGTGTCCGATCAACATCCGAATGTCTCGTAAATCATCCACCACCAACACTCGTCCGCTAAAACGGGGAATTGCAACTTGATGATCAGGTGCCACATCCATATTTAATTGCAAAACTTCAGTCTCAACACCTTCAATTGGACCTGGGTCTAAAGTAAAACTAAATTCACTGCCTTTGCCCACTTCACTATCAACTTGAATGTGTCCACCCAAGCGCTCAATCAATTGTTTACTTATAGTCAACCCCAAACCAGTACCTGCACGCGGATGGACTTGCGCATTTTTCGATTGCACAAAAGGCTCAAAAATTACCGCGAGCGTTTCAGAACAAATACCTATGCCGGAATCTTTAATACAAAAGCGCAATTTATTTTTTTCATTTTCATAACACCAATCGATTTTTAATAGCACCTCACCCTCATGGGTAAATTTAATCGCATTACCCATTAAATTGAGCAAAATTTGCCGCAACCGCATGGGGTCAGTGTAAATAGTCACCGGTAATGGCTGGGGCGCTTCTACGCGCAATTTGAGGTTTTTATCGATGGCTGCGCCCTGCATCAGAAAATAAATATCCGTCAAAAAAGCGGATAATGAAACGGATTGCGCCTCTAACTCCAACTTACCTGCTTCAATTTTTGAGAGATCAAGAATGTCGTTGAGCAAACCCAATAAATGTTTTCCGTTGCGGTGAATTATGCGCAAATGTGCTGCGCTCTCAGTGTCAGAGCTTTTATTTAATAAGAGCTCGGTAAACCCTAGAATCGCCGATAAAGGGGTGCGCAACTCATGGCTTAAATGCGCTAGAAATTCACTTTTTAAACGGTTCTCTGCCTCAGCCTTTAAACGCTCTACCCGCTCCCGCTCCACTTCGCGCCGCGCCAATGCATAGCGTATCGAACGCGCTAATTGCTCCGCACTAAGATGAGACTTCACCAAATAATCGACGGCACCTGCACGCAATGCCTGCCGATCAACCTCAATTTGGTGCATTCCAGTAAGCAATATTATGGGGCCAGAGAATCCAACCTCATTGGCAAAGGTCAACAACTCAATGCCATCGCGCGCGCCCAGTTTATAATCCATCAGACAAAGATCGTGGCGATTTTCACGCAGCAGTAACTGCCCTGCTTCATAGGTAGGCGCCCAATCAAACGTACAGGTTTGACTAATTTCTGCTATTAAATCTTTAACAAGAAAAAAATCATCTTCATCGTCATCGATAATTAACAGTTTTACATTTTGCATATGACTGCCGCCTCGCCTGTAGAGCTTGCTATTCGTAGGGCAACTCTACAAACTCTACCCAATATTTACCCAGGGTTCGCATTAGCTCAACCAGCGCATCAAAGGTGACAGGTTTGGTGATATAAGAAGCGGCGCCAAGATCGTAGCCTTTAAACATATCCTCCTCCGCTTTGGAGGTTGTTAAAATGACTACCGGAATACGCCGCAATCGCGGGTCAGATTTAATTTCTGCCAATGCTTCCCGGCCATCCATTTTGGGCATATTTAAATCGAGCAGAATTAAACCTGGCATAGGGTGAAGTGTGCGATCAGCGAACTCATCATCACCGCGTAAATACCGCAACAACTGCACACCATCTTCAACAAAATGCAGTTCATTAAGCACACGGCTTTCATGCATTGCATCCTGTGCTAATAAGCGATCATCAGCATCATCATCCGCCATCAAAATGACCAGTGTTTTTTTGGGGATATTCATATCTACATCCTTTGTGAAATTCAGTTGTAATAACGGCAATAAAATAGATTGTTACTATTCATCCATTAGTAAATCTGCCAATGACTCCATAGCTACCTGTGTCATTGGCAGATGAATAATAAATACAGCACCCTCACCCGGCGCACTCTGTGCGGTAATAGTTCCACCATGGCGCTCAATAATTTTTTTGCACAAAGCCAAACCTATACCTGTGCCTGAATACTCATCCCGCCCATGCAGGCGCTGAAATAAACTAAATACACGCTCGGCATATTGCACCTCAAAACCAATCCCCTGGTCGGCAAAACGCAAACAGCACCATAAACGCTCGTCGTCGGCTAAGGGTGAAGCAAGATTTATTTCACAAGTTACCGTAATAATTGGCCGTGCACCCGGCGCATGAAACTTCAAACTGTTGGAAATTAAATTCATAAACACTTGCGCAATTTGTGAGCCATCTACATCCAGGGTTGGCAAAGGATCCATATGTAACTGAGCTCCCGACTCTTCTATTGCATAATCAAGATCACCCATTACCTCATGCATGATTTTATTTAAATCAATTTTTTCGAAGGGACGCTGTTTGGTAGTCACACGCGAAAAACTCAATAAATCATCAATCAAAACCGACATGCGACCTGACGCAGCCTGCATGCGCCCCACGTAATCCGCCCCACATTCTCCCAACTCCGCCGAGAATTTTTGCTGCAGCCGATCACCAAATGCGCGAATTTTTCGCAAGGGCTCTTGTAAATCATGGGATGCCACAAAAGCAAATTCTTCGAGCTCACGATTGCTACGCTGTAACTCTTCAGAGTATTGTAATAATACTTGTGTGCGCGCACTTACTTTGTCTTCCAGTTCGGCATTAGCGTTTGCCAATTCATCATTAAGCAATGCCACTTTTGACGCATTGCGATACCACAGAAAAAAAACGCCTAGCGACAATGCCAAGCCAATACCATTCGCCAGCAATAAAGTAACAATAATGAATTCACGATTTTTAGCCGCACTCGCTTTGCTTTTTCCTAACAAAGCAAATTCCTCATGCTCCATTTCTTTAATCATTTGAGATATTGCGCGCATCAGCTCAATACCTTCATCGGTTTTAACCTGTCGTATAGCAGAGAGAATTTTATCGCGGTCGGTTAAGGCTACGATTCGCTGCATTTCATGAATTTTATCGCGAACATGCTTGTAAAGAGTTTTAAAGCGCTCTTTTTGCACCGGTAACTCAGTAGAAGACTCGCTCAGTTTATGCAACAACTCATCGATAGAGCCCAGGGTTTGATGATAGGGCTCCAGGTATTCGGGATCGGTTGTCAGCAAATAACCGCGCTGACTTGATTCAGCAGCGGCAAGCTCTCTATGCAAATCTTTGATCAAGTTAATGGTTTGCAAGGTGTTATTAATACTGACATTGTTTGCGGTAATCACATCAATAGCGCGATAAGCCAGTACAGCACTGACTGAAAAGAAAGTGATCGCAGCCACTAGTGCCATCACCCAAATAGAGCGGGGAATTTTACTCAACGTATTTGAATTCATTTTGCTTGCTTCCGAACAGTTTTTTGGCGGCTATTCATCCGTTTCTATACCATTGAGCAAAGGGGAATTTTTTACCTCATCTAAAATTTGACTGCCTCGTTTACACTCAACCAAAATAGTCTCAAAGATACTAATCGCTTTGTGTAAATCGCCCGTGCGCTGCAGGGTTAGTTTTCCCAACTCAGCATTAATGGAGATTGTATTAAGTGGATTGCGCAAGTCATGAATAAACTGATTTTTGTTCATCGCCAGCACCTGTTCTCATTATCATTAAAGCTCTTTATGATTAAAACTCTGCCTCACCATATGCATTTAAACGGTTGTAAAGCGTTTTTAGGCTAATACCTAAAATATCTGCTGCTTGTTTTTTATCACCGTCAAAATGCTCCAGTGTTGACTCAATCAGCTCACGCTCCACCTCTTCAACTGTTTTTCCAACTCGAATACCTGCCGTTGTATGAGCCTGTGTTTTAGAGAAAGGGGATGATAGCTTTTCAGGTAAAACTAATATTTTTTTACTCTGATCCGCCATAATATACGCACGATGAATGGCATGGCGCAGCTCTCGCACATTACCTGGCCAATCGTAATCTATTAAACGCCGCAGAGATTCGTCACTAATGCCTATTTCGCCATTATATTCATGATTAAAATTCGCCAGAAAATATCTCACCAATAAAGGAATATCTTCTTTGCGAGAGCGCAACGGAGGAATATGAATAGGAAAAACGGCCAAGCGGAAATACAAATCCTCCCGCAAACAACCTTGTTGGGCTATATCCTGCTCTGCACGATTGGTCGCTGAAATCACGCGACAATTGATATCCACCGTACTGATAGCACCAACACGGGTAATTTTTTTCACCTCTAATGCGCGCAACAAATTTGGTTGAAGATCGACCGGCATTTCAGTTACTTCATCCAAAAATAATGTCCCTTTACTGGCCTGCTCGAACACACCAATTTTACGCTGTACAGCACCAGTAAAGGCCCCCTTTTCATGTCCAAACAATTCACTTCCAATCAGTTCCCGAGAAAATGCACCGCAATTGGTGGCAACAAAATCACCCTCTACATTACTTGCGTAATGAATCGCTGCCGCCACCATCTCTTTACCTACCCCACTTTCACCCAACAACATAATATTTGCTTTTGTTGTAGCTACACGTGAGATCATTTCGTACAAATGCTGCATAGGTGCAGATTCACCTACCAAATAGTTGAAATGCAATTCGCCCGATGGATTGCGAAGAGAAGGAGTTATTTTTTCATCGAAAAGAGATTTGAGTTGCTGCAGATCAATCGGCTTGATGAGATAGCCAATATTTGCCCCGTAGAGATTTTTGACAATTGATTTGATAGATGGATGACCGGTAATCAAGGTAATTTTTGTTTTACTATTCGCCGGTATACCTTCCAACAGATGTAGCCCACTACCATCGGGCAAAATAAGATCCAAAATAACATGAGTAAATTGATGGTTAGACATCAATTTACGTGCTGCCGCAACAGTATCTGCGGCCGTTACACTGTGCCCTAACAGTTGCAGTAATTGTACAGTTGCTTCCAAAAAGCGATTATCATCGTCAACCAATAAAACATCAGCCACAAGTAAACTCCTCTCATTAGCTAGTCGGCATCCAAGCTCATTCTAGCATCAGCAGGATATTAAAAATCAGCACCAATTAATAACTTCGCGATGAAAATCACCTTTACATTTAATTACGGTGTGGCGCCTGAGGAAGGAGAAATGGCATTAGAGAAGGCAATAATACTGTGCGCAACAAGCGTATCATCAACCCTTGTCGCACAAGCAGAAACGGGGCGACCGCTCCAAACACAAACGGTGCAAATATAAATGTTGCCAGAAATGAACCTGATCCGCTGGTTTTCAACCTGTGACCGTACTGGTGTAACAAAACAGATCTCTGCAACACTAAACAATCATTTTTCTGTTGAATGTCTTTCATTAAATTCATTATTGATACTCCGCATAAAACTGGAAATTTGATCACGAGTATAGGGCAGTGTCATACGCTTGCGATATTGAACAAATAACCAACGGCATGAAATTAACAATAGAATTTGCAATAAAAATACAGCTAACAGACTCAACCCAACATGTGCACTCAGGGCAAAAACAAACCATGCGATTAATCCGGAAAAAGCACACCAACTCAATAGGATAATCGGCATCATTAGTAGCCACAGCATGATTAGTTTTGGAAAACTTTTAACTGCCAGCAACAGTTCGGCACCAGCTAGATCCATCAAATCAATTGCAAACTTACTAAACTGCTTACCCAATAACAGAGTTTGCTCTAAATCATCCACCCATTGCGGCTGAGCATTTTGATTTGAACCCTCCTCTTGGGGCGCTTGCGCCCCAAGAGGAGTTTCATTAATGTCATGGTTATTCATGACTTATCCTTAGTGGCGGCGTTGTAACAAATGCGAAACCAGCCAGCCAGCGGCAAAAGCAACACCAACAGTAACCAGTGGTCGCGCTCTCACTACTTCTTCGGCTTTCTCTTCCAATTCGATTGCGCGAGCCTTACCTTCATTGAGGCGGACTTTTGCATTAGCAGCCGTTGCATTACCAATAGAGCCAACTGCATCGTAGATACTGGAAGTAGCCTCTTTAAATTGCGAGACAGCTTCTGCCATAGTGATGTCATTCAATTTTTCATCGACCGTATTTTTAACAGATGTTTGAGTAGCCATGGATATTACCTCTTAAGTTGTTGAAAAATAATTGCCTTAGTGTTGCAACAATACTAAAGGCGACGTCTACCGAAAATTAAAGAAAGAACAAATAACACAAGGAAAACAAAAAATAATATTTGTGCTATTCCGGTTGCCGCACCAGCAATACCGCCAAACCCTAAAAGACCGGCAATAATTGCAACGACAAAAAAGACCAACGCGTAATAAAGCATAATACTCTCCTTTTAAGGCTCATAAATTAACCTTCAATGTATTACCTTCAAGTAGCGTGCCAAACAGCACCAAAACACACTATTAGCGGTATTTTCGGCAATTAAAGTTATTATCAACCACAATAATTGCATTATTTTTTGCAAATCTTGCATTAATTGGAAAACTTTACATAAAAGGAACATCATTAATTCCCCCTACACAATCATCATCCAATTATTAGTACTTAATAAAATAAAAACCCTCCGCATAACGCTCCAGCTCACAATAACGTGAAAAAAAATTACACTGCAATGTAAACCTTTCAAAAAACAATAATATTTCTATTGAAAGCACGAACCAATAATCGTTTTATTTTTTAAAAAATATTTAGTAGCAGCAATCACTTAGCTATCAAATTTTGTTTTTGGCACAAAAAAAGCAAGAGACTGACTATGCGATTCATTGTGAACGCATCAATTCCACAACTTTTTTATTGCAAACACTATTCAAAGGAGCACAC
The DNA here is from genome assembly GCF_000953825.1 of Cellvibrio sp. OA-2007. Classification (GTDB taxonomy): domain Bacteria; phylum Pseudomonadota; class Gammaproteobacteria; order Pseudomonadales; family Cellvibrionaceae; genus Cellvibrio. The sequence continues at coordinate 54,633 of NZ_BBUL01000097.1, forward strand.
CATGAAAAGTTCATTATTGAATTCAACCATTATATCTGTTGGCACTATCGCCTTAATCACCTCAATGTCGGTAGCAGCAGATAACAGTACCACCAATAGCAATAATGGTTATACCGAGAAAAGGACAGCCGCTGAATTCTGGGCGGACTTTAAACAGGACAGCAAACAAACCTGGAAAGATAGTAAGTCGGCGTTTAAAGATGGCTGGATTGAAAGCAAATTGGAAACGGCATTAATCCTTAACAAACATTTAAATCCATTTGAAATTGATATTAGCGTGGACAATAACACCGCGACACTGGAGGGCGAGGTAAGCTCAGATATCGAAAAGGAACTTGCTGAAAATATTGCGTTAGGTGTTGAAGGTATTGATTCGGTGAGCAACAAGATCAGCGTAAATAGCAAGCCAACAAAAACCGCTAACGCCGCGCCATCCAAAAGTCGTAACTTTTCTCAATATGTGGACGATGTTACGACAACCGCAGCCATCAAAACCGAGTTACTAGCATCCAAGAATGTGAAGGGGCTCAATATCGATGTAGACACATTGAACGATAAGGTAACTCTATCAGGTAAGGTTTCATCTGCCGAAGAGAAAGCCCTAGCTCAAGCCATTGCAGCCAAACATGATGGAGTGAAAGGCGTTATCAACAATCTGCAGGTTAAGTCCTAAAAGGAGCGAGACTAGCAGAGTTGGGTAGTCACTGCGGGGGGACAACCCCGCAGCCTCATTTAGCTTACTAAACTCTTTAAATTCAAAGACTTAATCGCCTATTGACGCAGTAGCCCCCTAACCGGCCTCCCCTCAAGTGCAATTTATTCTTTATCCCGCCAGTTGAATGGTTTAGTCTTAGCTTAACTGAAGCTGTACGAGACTCATATCCGCTTTGAACAATCACGTCATTAGCCCCGAATCCATTACCCATCAACTCAGCCTAGAACCGGGCGACAGTCGTCGTCTTGCCAGCCTTAATGGCTTACTTGGTCAGCACCTGCGCCAGATTGAAGAGCGTCTTGAGATTGAAATCCGCAATCGTGGTACAGAGTTTGAGCTAATCGGTTCCGCCAATGCCACGCGCGCCGCTGCTGAGCTGCTACGCAACCTCTATAAGCACACTGAGCACAATGAGCTCACCCCCGATGAAGTGCACCTAGCACTGCAAACTTCAGGTATTGAACAACTTATGCAACAACTCGATAACGCTGAGTCAACATCCGTTGAAACTCAAGCCGGCTCCTCATCTATTGAAGACAGCAGCGATCAGGGAATAACGCTAATTCGCACTAAAAAATGCACCATTAAACCGCGAGGCTTAAACCAACAGCGCTATGTACGCTCTGTACAAAAACACGACATTAACTTTGGCATTGGGCCAGCGGGTACCGGCAAAACTTACCTCGCCGTTGCCTGTGCCGTTGAGGCTCTGTTGAAAAATGAAATCGAGCGCATTTTGTTGGTACGCCCTGCGGTAGAAGCCGGTGAAAAGCTCGGCTTCCTGCCCGGCGATCTTGCCCAAAAGGTCGATCCTTATTTACGCCCACTCTACGACGCACTATTTGAAATGCTCGGTTTTGATACTGTTGGCAAACTCATGGAACGCGGCGTGATCGAGGTTGCCCCGCTCGCATTTATGCGTGGCCGCACACTGAATAACTCCTTCGTCATTCTCGATGAAAGCCAAAATACAACGCGCGAACAAATGAAAATGTTCCTGACCCGCATCGGTTTTGGTACCACGGCAGTAATCACGGGCGACCCCACACAAATCGATTTGCCACGGGGCATGGCCTCCGGCCTTCGCCATGCGATGGAAGTGCTGGATAAGGTCAATGGTATTAGCTTCACTAACTTTACCTCTAAAGATGTAGTGCGCCACCCTATAGTGCAACGCATCGTAGAAGCCTATGAAGCATTTGATCAACAGCAGCCGAAGCAAGACTAAAATGGCTCATCAAATCGACATTGAAAGCAATAGCCAAAGCCAGCTGATCCCCGCCCTGAGCGAGATTGAACGCTGGATTGAAGCGGCCCTGCAAAGTCAAGATCTTGAAAATACTGAAGTCAGTATTTATATCGTTGATGAAGAAGAAGGGCAGGAACTAAATTCGCAGTATCGTGGCAGAGATTATCCTACTAATGTGCTCTCCTTCCCTGCCGACATCCCTGAGGAAGTCGGCACTCCATTGCTAGGTGACCTAGTAGTGTGTGCTCCGGTTGTAGAGCGCGAAGCTCAAGAGCAGAACAAGGCCTTAGCCGCCCACTGGGCACATATGCTGGTGCACGGCACCCTGCACTTGATTGGCTTCGATCATATCGATGATGGCGAAGCAGAAGAAATGGAGTCACTGGAAACCCAAATCATCATCGGTTTGGGGTATCCTGCCCCCTATCAAGACATCACTGAAGAATAAAAAACCTTGGGAAATTACATCATGTCGGACGACCATCCGAGTAGCATCACTACTGAAAAACACGAACGATCATGGCTGGATAAATTGCTCCATGCATTCAGCGCGGAACCTAAGTCCCGCGATGAACTACTGGAAATTATTAAAGATGCCGCTGATAACCAATTGCTGGATCAGGAAGCACTGAGCATTATCGAGGGCGCACTGGATGTATCTTCTCTGCAAGCGCGCGAAATTATGGTGCCGCGCTCGCACATAGTTGCAATCCGCCTCGACGACACGCCACAAGAATATTTGCCGCAACTTATCGAATCCGGTCACTCACGTTTTCCAGTTATCGGCGAAAATATTGACGACATTAAAGGTATATTACTCGCTAAAGATCTGTTACCTCTCGCGTTAAAAGGCACAGATAATTTTAATCTTGAAACCATTCTGCGCCCCGCCACCATTATTCCCGAAAGTAAACGCGTCAACGTGTTACTACGCGAATTTCGCGAAAATCGCTACCACATGGCGCTGGTAATGGATGAGTATGGGGGCATTACCGGGCTGCTCACCATTGAAGATATTCTGGAAGAAATTGTCGGCGAAATTGAAGATGAAACAGACGAACAAGAAGAAGCCACCGACTTTATCAAACGCGTCAGTGAAAATGATTACATCATTAAAGCCTTGACCCCCATCGAAGACTTCAACGATTTTTTCAATAAAGAGTTAAGCGATGAAGACTTCGACACCATTGGCGGCATACTGATGCAAGAATTTGGTCACCTACCAAAACGCAATGAAGTTGTGCAAATGGACAATATGCAATTCCGCGTACTCTATGCGGATAATCGCCAAATTCACTTGTTGCGACTGACAGTGCTTAACGACTAAGTTAACTAAAGTGATATCAACAACAATCCCGCCAACCGGCGGGATTTTTTTAACCAAACACATAACAGATAATATCTATGCCGGATAAAATCCTGAACTTATCACAGCCAATCGCCTTAATCATCGCACTTATCAGCGGCGCATTAATTACGTTGAGTTTTGCCCCTTTTAACATTTGGCCAATTGCCCTCCTCAGCCTAACCACCCTCGCGCTCTTATTAAAAGAACAATCATTCAAATCTATCCTATGGCGCAGCTTTGCTTTTGGTGTGGGGTTTTACAGCGCAGGCATTCACTGGATTTATGTGAGCATCCATAACTTCGGCGGCGCATCTCCGATGCTTGCAGGTTTTTTGGTTTTTATATTTGCTTGTATTATGGCAGTTGTTTTTACCCTGCCCTTTTATGTTTTTGCTCGCTGGTTTAATCGTCACGCTCTTGGATTAATAATTGCTCTGCCTGCCTGCTGGCTACTTGGGGAATGGATGCGCACCTGGTTGCTAACCGGATTCCCCTGGCTATTTTTAGGCTATGCGCATTTAAATTCACCGCTGACAGGATGGGCGCCAATCACAGGGGTGATGGGTATCAGCTTTATTCTTGTAATGAGCGCCGGCACACTTGCCGAATGGATATGGAAAGTAAAAGGCCAACCAACAAAAAAAATATCGCTAATTATTGCCAGTTTAAGCTGCGTGGCATTTTGGACTGCAGGCGCCAGCTTAAAAAATATCACCTGGGCAGAGCCAGATACTGCGCCGATAAAAATCGGCATGGTGCAACCCAATATCGATCAAAGCACCAAACTCAGCTTTAATCAGGACACCACTATCGCCGCACTCGATCAATTGCGTGATCTCAGCACCGACTTATGGACGAATGATTGGGTAATCTGGCCAGAGGCAGCAATTCCGACATCGCTTACTTATCAGGATGCACTGCCTTTTTTAGAGGAAATAAACAGCAAAGCCAGCGAACACAGTGCCGCATTATTTACCGGTGTAATTTATGAAGACCGCGCCAAACAAAAATACTACAACTCCATTGCCGGGCTGGGTGAGGGCTATGGCTTTTATCACAAACGCCGCCTAGTGCCCTTTGGTGAATACCTGCCCTTTCCAAATCAAGTACGCGGCTTGATTGAATTTTTTAACTTACCCACATCATTTATTCATTTGGGACCACAAGACCAGCATGGACTTATCGCAAAAGGAGTGCGTATCACTCCTGCAATTTGTTATGAAATTGTCTACCCGGATTTAATCGCCCAAGCAGCGAAAGAAACACAAGTACTATTAAGCGTGAATAATCTCGGCTGGTTTCTCGACTCAATTCAGTCGAAACAATTTATGCAAATGGCACAAATGCGCGCACTTGAGACGGGACGCTATCTGGTTTACAGCACCAATAATGGCCCGAGCGCGATTATCGACAACCACGGAAAAATCCTCAACCACAGCGATTCATTCAAGGCGCAAACCTTTACAGGTGTGATTTATGCTGTAAAAGATTGGACACCGTTTATGGTGTACGGCAGCGGGCCGCTCGCTATATTGTCAACCCTGCTACTGCTAAGCCTGAGCACGCCTTTATTACTCAAGCGCCAAGAGCAATAGCTGCATTTCTCTTCCACACCCAAAACAGGAGACCACAATGACAATCTATTTTGCTTCAGACACATGCTGGCTCGGTACTATTTTGGTAGCACAAAGCGAAAAAGGAGTGTGCGCTATTTTGTTAGGGGATAACCGGCAATCTTTAGTAGCTGACCTACAAAAACGTTTCCATCACATAAGACTGGTAGAAGCTGATAGCAGCCTACAAAAAACAATGAGCCAGATTATTGGAGCAATTGAAAACCCCAAGCTTCCAGTGGCAACTTCATTGGATATTCACGGCACGCCATTTCAGCAACGGGTATGGCAAGCACTGCAACAAATCCCCACTGGTGAAACCCGGAGTTACAGCGAGATCGCAGCGGCGATTAACGCACCAAAATCAGTGCGGGCTGTAGCCACGGCCTGCGCAGCAAATCCTATCGCCGTTATTATTCCCTGCCACAGAGTCCTACGTAGAGATGGCAGCCTATCCGGCTATCGCTGGGGCTTAGAGCGCAAGGAAAAACTATTACGAAGGGAAGCGATATACAAAACCGATTCAGTTTAAAGCGGAAAAAACAGTAACCAATAAAAAGCCCAAGCATTTAGCCTGGGCTTTTTAAGAACATCACTAGTCAAGCGATTTAAACACTAAATAAAGCCGCGCTGTCTAAACCTTGTTTTTCCATTATATCGCGCAAACGTTTTAATGCTTCTACTTGAATTTGACGAACACGCTCACGAGTCAAGCCTATTTCAAGCCCCACCTCTTCAAGTGTACTTACCTCATAACCACGCAAACCAAAACGGCGCGCAAGCACCTCACGCTGTTTTTCAGTCAACTCATCCAACCAATGATCAAGACTGGTGGTCAAATCTGCATCCTGCAAAAGTGCAGCAGGGTCTGACACATGAGTGTCGGCAATGGTATCTACAATGGCGCGGTCTGAAGAGTTTCCAATAGGCGCATCTATTGATGTCACACGCTCATTCAGACTCAGCATGTGTTCAACATCAGCTACAGGCTTATCAAGCAGATTGGCAATTTCTTCCGGTGTTGGTTCATGATCCAACTTTTGCGACAACTCACGTGCTGCACGCAAATAAATATTTAATTCTTTTACCACATGAATTGGCAAACGGATTGTGCGAGTCTGATTCATAATCGCACGTTCAATTGTTTGGCGAATCCACCAAGTAGCGTAGGTTGAAAAGCGGAAGCCGCGCTCTGGGTCAAACTTCTCAACAGCACGAATCAAACCCAAATTTCCCTCTTCAATTAAATCGAGAAGAGCCAGACCACGGTTAACATAACGACGGGAGATTTTTACAACCAGACGAAGATTACTTTCGATCATACGCTTGCGCGCTGCTTCTTCGCCCTTTAACGCTTTGCGAGCGAAGAACACTTCTTCTTCGGCACTCAGCAGAGGGGAAAATCCAATTTCATTTAAATATATCTGGGTAGCATCAAGTGTCTTGTTGTACTTATCATCAATGATTCGCTCGCTTGTGCTCGATGATGAAGACTTAGGAGACTCATCTTCTTCAGCCAACAATAATTCTGCTTCATCCAACTCTGCATCTGGAGCAATAAACACATCATCGCGATCAAATGTAGTTGTATCCCTATTTTGTAAAGTCATTTTTCAGCCCCTTATATCAATTTTTTATTTAACCGGCTGGCTTTTTATAAGTCATCCAGCTCGCTCAAGCTGTACCTTTAACATAGATGCCATATGTTGCCAGGTATTTATCCACAAGTTCCCGTTCTAACTTATGAATATGACACTTTAGCGTCGTGGTAGAAACTTTAATGGATCTACCGGGGTACCATCACGACGAATTTCAAAGTGAAGCTTTACTCTATCAGTACCACTTGAACCCATATCGGCAATTCTCTGCCCAACTTTAACGAAATCACCCTCTTTTACTAACAACCTATCATTATGAGCATAGGCACTAAGGAAGGTCTCATTATGTTTGACGATAAGTAATTTGCCGTATCCCCGCAGCCCACTTCCAGAATACACAACCTGTCCAGATGCCGCCGCCAGCACAGGCTCTCCCAATTTGCCGCCAAGATCAATACCCTTGTTCAAGGCATTGCTGCCCTGAAATGATGACAATAATGGCCCCATCGCAGGCCAGCGCCATTGTGGTGCACCCCAAGCCTGTGATTTACCTGTGTTATTGGCAGCCACTTTTGTTCTATTTTCTTGACGATTAGAATTGGCTACTGTCTTTACTGGTGGTTGTTTGGCACTGGTGTTTGACGCTTTGGCGATACTGGTAGCAGGTCCTGCTCTGCGAACTCCAGCCTCATCGATATCAAGGCGAATCACCTGAGACGGCCTAATGATATAAGGTGAAGAAATCCCATTATATTTAGCGAGAATTTCGTATTTTAAGCCATAGCGCCAAGCAATAGAAAACAAGGTATCACCAGCAATAACCACATGTGTCTTAGGGCGATCAGAAAGGCGCTGAGAGCGATCCAATACAGGAGCAGGAGAATGAGAGGCGCAGGAAGTAACCAATAGCAAAGTGATCGATATTAAGAACACTCTTAATGATTTAACCCGGTTATTAGATGACTCTTCCGACATGAAATCACTCAAGAGCTTAGGTTGTTTGTTGATCACCCTTATTCCATTTGGAACTTAATAATCGTAATTTATTTTAAAATTATCTAATATATTTATAAAAACGTGCACAAAAAAGGAATTCGCAAAACTAAAAAGCCGCGATAGTGAGTAAAAACGCACACTTTTAATTCATCACAACTCGCAAGTAACACTGCCACCTCAGCAAGCCTTTAAACTTTAGACTTCAGATTAAGAATTAACGCGAAGTACCTGAAAGAAAAGGAACAAATTTAACTGGCTCCAATATCTGCGTAATATAGTTTTCTGTTTCACCATCACGCAAAATCAAATGCAATTGTTGCTCTCTGCCGCCTATAGGAATAACCAGAACACCTCCTGGCGCAAGCTGTTTTAACAACTCATCGGGAACGGCTTGCGGTGCTGCAGTACTTAGAATGGCATCGTAAGGACCCGCTTCCGGCCAGCCAAACCCGCCATCAGCGTGGCGCAACTGTACATTGCGCAACCCTAATTGGCGCAAGCGCTCGCGCGCCTTATCTTGTAGCGGCTTAATTCGCTCCACACTGTATACGTTCGGTACTAATTGGGCGAGAACACTAGTCTGATAGCCAGAACCAGTACCGACCTCCAGCACCTTATTGAGCCTACCACCCGCAGCCCCCAACAATATTTCCGTCATACGCGCGACAATATAAGGCTGGGAAATAGTTTGGCCGTGACCAATAGGCAGCGCAGTATCTTCATAGGCGCGATGAGAAAGTGCCTCATCCAAAAAAATATGGCGCGGCGTATTCAGCAGCACATCCAACACCCGCATATTAGTTACACCTTGATCGCGCAAACGCTGAATAAGACGCTCACGGGTGCGTAGCGAGGTCATACCTACACCTTGCATCAATAAGTTAGTCATCTCCAGATTCTCTCCTATATACACAGCTGTAATGCGAACAAAAAATGCGCCATTAACCACTGGGACCGAAACACAAAGCAGCAACTATAGCATGGGTTATTATATTTCCCGCTAGACAGACGAAATTGTTGGTTCAAACGATTGATTCTGCAGCACAGCGAACTCATGCAAAATCGCTGTCGCAAATTCCCCCGCATCCAGTGAAAAATACAAAATAAGATCATCCCCCTCCCAGACCGAGCGAGCGTTGCGAGGTATTAATTGCAAAGCACGTCGTTCCTGCGATAAGCCGGCATGCTCAAGACCATCACACCACGCGGCCCAGTCAGCCAATGCGTTTTGCTCCAACTCAAGCAATGCACCTGACACCAGCGGCCGCCCTCTTCCCCATAATGGCCCAGATGGGTTGGGATTGATTTCACCGTCAATCTGATTAGCCCAGTTATTGGCGAGCACTCTCGCCGCCAATACCTGATTAAATAAATAGGAGCGCGCAGCGGATAACATCAGACCGCGCTTTTGTTTATCGCGATAACGCTTTCCACCAACAAGAATCGCTTCAGCTTCCTGCAAATTATTTCCACCTAAACCAAAACGTTGCTCACCAAAATAGTTGGGAACACCCTGTGTGAAAATACTATCGATTTTTTGTTGCAGCAGACTTCGATCATCTGTTTGCACATTACGCAAACGGATCACAAAATTATTTTGTTGATGTTCACCACGCCGCAATTTTGTTTGATGTCTGGAAACCGATAAAAGTTGAATGGACTCTGTATTCAATAATGTCCAATCCGGCTCAGGCGCTTTAGGAAGATAGACACTAAACCACTGGGCAGTTACTGCGTGACGATCTTTGCGCCCGCAATAACCCACATCAGTTACATTGACACCAGCAAGCTCAGCAATTTTTCCGGCGACCCAGGCAGTGTTTTCGCCACGTTTACACACATGTAAAAAAACATGCTCCCCTGAACCAGAAGGAACATAGCCTAATTCTTCATCAACCTGAAAATCCTCTGGTTGCGCGCGAAAAATAGCTGTTGCCGTTAACGCACCATGAGCGCGGGGAAATTCCAGTGAAAAATCAGTCACAGTACAACTCACAATATAAAATTTTTAAACGCACTGCCGAAAATCGACAATATATAAGTAAAATATAAATGCAGGATTAGCTACATTTTTCAAGCAAGACTACAGCATAACAAGCAATCCCTTCTTCCCGCCCAGTAAAACCCAAACGTTCAGTAGTTGTTGCTTTAACATTAACTTGAGTTAATTCACTCTGTAAGTCCGCAGCAATAGTTTCGACCATACGAGAAATATAATTCGCCATACGGGGCGCCTGTGCAACTATTGTCATATCCGCGTTAGCAAGCCGCCAACCCAACTGATTTACTTTTGCGTACACCATCCGCAACAAAGCGCGACTATCTGCATTGCGGTATTGCATATCCGTATCGGGAAAATGTTTGCCTATATCACCCAATGCTGCAGCACCCAACAATGCATCACACAATGCATGCAACAGTACATCCCCGTCTGAGTGAGCCACTAAGCCATGGTGATGCGGAATAACAACACCACCAATAACAATTTTATCGCCGGGACCAAAAGCATGGACATCATAGCCATGACCAATTCGCATAGACATAGAGTAATTCCGTAACTGTACTTAACTATTAATAAGGTGGGCATGCTGCTGCAAAATTACAGCTGCTATTGCCAAATCTTCCGGGCGAGTAATTTTTATATTATCGCTGCGCCCCTGTACCATTAATGGTTGATGACCATACAACTCTAGTGCAGAAGACTCATCGGTAATTAATTGGCCTTCCGCCAATCCACGCTGCAAACACTCACGCAATAATCCAAAACGAAACATTTGCGGTGTTTGAGCCTGCCATAATAAGCGTCGATCAATTGTGGCATCGATAACTGAGCTATTAACTTGTTTTAATGTGTCACTCACCGGCACACCTAAAATACCACCAACCGGATGATCACCTACCTGCTCGATCAAACGCAAAATACTCTGCGCATATACACAAGGGCGAGCTGCATCATGCACCAACACCCAATCATTAGGTGACGCTTTATCTTGCAACTGGTCAAGTGCATTTAATACTGAATTACAGCGCTCAGCACCGCCCACAACTCGGTGGATGTGATTATTTTTTGCGAGAGGCAATTCACCCCAATAACTATCACTTTCACCTAGCGCCAAATAAATACCTACAACATTCGGCAAGGTTAATAAGCGCTCCAGCGTATGCTCAATGACGGTCTTTCCCGCAAGCGATAGATATTGTTTTGGGCAATTCACTCCCATTCGCGCACCGACGCCGGCAGCAGGCACAATAATCCAATAGGAAGAAGTTTGGGGGGATGACAAATTATTCATGAGGGGACATCGAAATTGGATAGTTAATAAAATGTAGCTCTGGTAACTACTGCTCTTCATCCAAAATCATAAAAAAAGTTTCGTCTTTTTTGATCAGGCCGATATCGTTACGCGCGCGCTCTTCGATAGTATCAAGGCCCGTTTTTAACTCTTCTACTTCAACATCCAGAATGCGATTACGTTCACGCATACGATCATTTTCAGCTTGTTGCAGTTTAATATCGGCTTCCAAGCGGTGCGCTTGCGCCAAACTACCCTCGCCAATCCACAAACGATATTGCAGCCCGGCAAGTAATATTATCAATACACCCAGCAGCCATTTCATAACATTGTGCGATCTTTATAAACGTTAATTGCGAATTGATTATTATTGAACAAAACAAAGGCCGAATAACCGGCCTTTGTTTTTTAATCAGCTTACGACTTGAATTCAGCACGACCTTTATAAGGAGCAGCAGCACCCAATTCAGCCTCAATGCGCAACAGACGGTTGTACTTGGATACGCGATCTGAACGGCATAGAGAACCGGTTTTGATCTGACCCGCAGCTGTAGCCACAGCCAAATCAGCAATGGTGGTATCTTCGGTTTCACCTGAACGATGCGAAATAACAGCAGTGTAACCTGCATCTTGCGCCATTTTGATTGCGTCAAGCGTCTCAGACAAAGAACCAATTTGGTTAAACTTGATCAGAATAGAGTTAGCGATTTTTTTATCGATGCCCTCTTTCAAAATTTTGGTGTTGGTTACAAACAAATCATCACCAACCAATTGGATTTTGTGACCAATTTTTTGCGTTAAGTCAGCCCAGCCAGCCCAGTCGCTTTCATCTTTACCGTCTTCGATAGAAATGATTGGGTATTTAGCAGCCAAGTCAGCCAAATAATCAGAGAACTCATTAGTAGTAAATACACGGCCTTCGCCAGCCAAATCGTATTTTCCATCTTTGTAGAACTCGGTAGAGGCGCAATCCAATGCCAAGGTCACATTCTCACCGAGTTTGTAACCAGCCTTCTCAACAGCCTCAGCAATCACTTTCAATGCATCTTCATTTGATGGCAGGTTTGGTGCGAAACCACCTTCATCACCTACTGAAGTGCTCAGGCCTTTGTCGTGCAGAATTTTTTTCAAGGTGTGGAAAATCTCAGCACCAACACGCAGAGCTTCAGCAAAAGTTTTTGCGCCTACTGGTTGCACCATAAACTCTTGAATATCAACGTTGTTATCAGCGTGTTCGCCACCGTTGATGATGTTCATCATTGGAACTGGCATAGAGTATTTGCCAGGAGTGCCATTCAAGTCAGCAATGTGTGCATAGAGTGGTACTTTTTTGGAGATGGCAGCTGCTTTAGCATTTGCCAACGATACAGCCAGAATGGCGTTTGCACCCAACACGGTTTTAAAGTCGGTGCCATCCGCTTTGATCATGGCATTATCAAGCGCGCGCTGATCGAGCGAATCAAAACCCACAACCAAATTTTTAATGGTGGTGTTGATGTTATTAACTGCTTTTAAAACACCTTTGCCCAAATAACGTGATTTATCGCCATCGCGTAATTCCAACGCTTCACGCGAACCAGTAGAAGCACCTGATGGTGCAGTTGCAGAACCAATGGAACCATCTTCCAAAATCACTTCCGCCATAACGGTTGGATTGCCGCGGCTATCCAAAATCTCAAAAGCTTTGATATCAACAATCTTAGTCATTCGTTTTCTCCAGAGTTTGTTTCTACAAAATCAGTTAGTGCCTATTAATTATCAGCTAGTGCTTATTAATTAATAGGGAGTTATTTAATATCGAGCGGTGGAAAATTTTTCACCACATCATCAATCATTTTCATTTGCTGCAGGAAAGGCTTTAGCTTGTCGAGCGGCAAAGCGCTGGGGCCATCGCACTTAGCATTGTCAGGATCTGGATGAGCTTCCAGAAACAAACCAGCCAAACCAACTGCCATACCTGCACGTGCCAACTCAGCTACCTGATGACGGCGACCGCTAGACGCTGCACCCATCGGGTCGCGGCACTGCAGGGAGTGGGTCACATCAAAAATCACCGGAGCATTGCCGCTAACTTCGCGCATAGTGCGGAAACCCAGCATATCGACCACCAAATTGTCGTAGCCAAAGTTGGTGCCGCGATCACAAAGAATGATTTTATCATTGCCGCATTCGCCGAATTTTTCGACGATGTTTTTCATTTGCCCGGGGCTTAAAAACTGCGGCTTTTTGATGTTAATCACCGCACCGGTTTTAGCCATAGCGACAACCAAATCGGTTTGACGCGCGAGAAAAGCTGGCAACTGGATCACATCGCAAACTTCTGCGACAGGTTGACACTGTTCAATTTCGTGCACATCGGTGATAACAGGGATATTAAAGGTTTGTTTGATTTCCTGAAAAATCTTCAAGCCTTCTTCTATGCCTGGACCGCGATAAGAATGGATCGATGAACGATTTGCTTTATCAAACGAGGCTTTAAAAACGTAGGGAATGGCGAGTGCTTGAGTTGCCTGCACATAGGCTTCAGCTACCTGCATCGCCATGTCGCGCGACTCAAGTACATTCATGCCGCCGAACAATACAAACGGCAATGAATTGCCAACGCTCAAACTGCCCACTTTTACAATTTGCTGAGACACATGTATTCCTTTCAGAATAGTTCTAACTTTCATTGATGAATTGTATAAAAAGGGGCGCAGCTATGTGCGCCCCTCAAACTATTTTTTATTTGCCAGTGCCGCTGCTACAAACGCAGTAAACAATGGGTGGCCGTCACGCGGTGTCGAGGTAAATTCCGGGTGGAATTGACATGCCACAAACCAAGGGTGATCAGGAATCTCGACCATTTCAACCAAGGTATCATCTGCAGACCAACCGCCAATTTTCAAACCCGCTTTTTGTAGTTGATCAACATAATTGTTGTTCACTTCATAGCGATGACGGTGACGCTCAACAATAACGTCCGCACCATAAACATTGCGTGCATTTGAACCAGCGACCAAACGACACTCCTGCGCACCTAAACGCATAGTTCCGCCAAGATCGGAAGACTCATCGCGCTTTTCTACTTCGCCGTCAGAGGTGATCCATTCAGTAATCAAACCAATAACAGGGTGTGGGGAATTGCGATCAAACTCGGTTGAATTCGCCCCTTTTAGACCCAGCACATTGCGCGCAAATTCTATAACAACCGATTGCATCCCCAAACAAATGCCCAGATAAGGCACTTTGTTTTCACGGGCATATTGCACGGCCATTAATTTACCTTCTACGCCGCGCTCACCAAATCCGCCTGGAACCAAGATGGCATCTGCATCACTTAAAATGCCAACACCTTCATTTTCAACACGTTCAGCATCAATGTAATTAATGTTTACTTTGGTATGGGTATGAATGCCTGCGTGTGTCAATGCTTCTATTAATGATTTGTAGGCATCCAACAATTCCATGTATTTACCGACCATGGAAATAGTAACGCAATGAACTGGATTCAATTTACCTTCTACTACCTTATCCCACTCGCTCAAATCAGCTTCAGGACATTGCAGCCCAAGCAACTCAACAGCAATTTGATCCAAACCATAACTTTGCAGCAAGCGCGGAATTGAATAAATAGTATCGGCGTCGGGAAGCGGCACAACTGCGCGCTCAGCAACGTTGGTAAACAAGGAGATTTTGCGGCGTGAATCTTCATCCACCAAGCGCTCGGAGCGACACAACAAAATATCGGGCTGCAAACCAATGGAGCGCAGCTCTTTTACCGAGTGCTGGGTTGGCTTGGTTTTGGTCTCACCGGCAGTGGCGATATAAGGCACCAGAGTCAAATGCATCAGCAATGCTCGCGAACCCATCTCTACTTTCAACTGACGCACAGCTTCCAGGAAAGGTTGCGACTCGATATCACCAACGGTACCACCAATCTCAACCAGCGCGACATCAACATCGCGGCCACCCTCAAGGATACGGCGTTTGATTTCATCGGTAATATGGGGAATAACTTGCACTGTACCGCCGAGATAATCACCGCGACGCTCTTTACGTAAAACGGTCTCGTAAACCCGCCCAGTGGTAAAGTTATTACGGCGAGTCATTTTAGTGCGAATAAAGCGCTCATAGTGTCCCAAGTCCAAGTCGGTCTCGGCACCATCTTCGGTAACAAACACTTCGCCATGCTGGAACGGGCTCATAGTGCCTGGATCTACGTTGATATAGGGGTCGAGCTTCATAATGGTTACTTTGAGACCACGAGCCTCAAGAATAGCCGCAAGAGAAGCCGAGGCGATGCCTTTGCCCAATGAGGAAACAACACCACCTGTTACGAATATATAGCGCGTCATGTAAAACCTGATTAACTGTGAAAATGCGGAGCGGATTGGAGATAAATGCCAACAGCAGCACTCGTTGCGAGGCAGGGGGATTTATCGTTCAGGACGGGGCGCCAGAGTAACAGAAAGGCCTTTTCGGCTCAATGAAAAGCTCGCCCAAGTATCAAACCTGAGTATTAATGAATGGATTGGGACAAATAAACGACAAAAAGCAAGGTAACTAAACTGCCTAAAAATCACCTTTTTCGCCTGGGCTCGCAACAAATACAGCCTGAATATGCCTAGAGGCAAAACCACGAGAATGTAAAAAACGCATCTGCTTGGCGCGCTCGCGGGCATCAGCAGGTGTGGCGCCACGAAATTTTCTACTCCAGACATCACGCGCAAGCTCAAACCACACATCGTCCGTATCATCGAGAAATTGGGCAATTAGCTCAGGCGAAACGCCCTTTTCGCGCAACTCTATTTTGATTACAACAGAGCCTTTGCCCTGCCGCTGGCGCATGGACACAAAGGCCTGACAGAAACGCTCATCTGATTGCAGGTTATGTTCAATCAACCCAGCAATCGCCTCATCAATCAGCTCAACAGATGAAAATTTGCGCCCCAACTTCTCTTTTAATTCTTTTGCAGAGTGTTCACGCAGTGCCAAAAAGTTCATGGCACTAAAGCGAATATCACTGAGTGTAAATGATGCTTGTTGCATAAGAATAACCGCCCCTCATAAAAATGGCCGCAATCGCGGCCATTTAGATGAAGGCGCCCCCACCTTATTTAACTGGCGGAAATTGACCAATAACTTCAGTAACAGCACGACTCAACACTTCTCTCTGCTGCTGCGGAGCCATGCTACGACTTAAGCGCTTTTCTGAAACACCACGCCAAATAGGCTTTTCAGTTTTTGCATCGACAATATCAACAATCAAACTGCCCTGATTATAAACACGCAAACCTGAGCCTGGACCATGAAAAAACAAAGATGGATAGCGATAACCACGCCCATAGTAACCAAAACCATAAAGGTCGTCGTAACTACGTGGATCTAGCTTTTCTTCGATAACCACATGATAACTCACAATAAAATCAGGATTAGCTGCGGTAGATACACCTTGGTAGCGCTTCACCAGCTCAGTCTCTAATGCGGAGTGAATATGACTTAAAGTAAACGGAGATATTAAAATATTTTCTTTGCTATCTTGTTTTGTCTCAGCAACAGCAAAGGTTTTAAGCGATGAAAAATCGAAATCGGCCTGATGGTCAGTTTCTACACTAGGTCGTGTTGTGCAACCAGCAAACACCAAGGCGCTTAACACCACTAACAACTTACTCAATTGCTTCATTACAAATCCCACCCTTTCGCCAACCTGATTACCGATTATTATCTAAACACCTGCAACTCTCACCTTGCCACTCACATTCACCACTTATGAGGATTGCACTACAGCATAGAGAGGGGCACCCGGGGATGCAAGCACAGTATTTAATACAAAAAAACCTTCGCTGCACTCAAGCAAGCGAAGGTTTTTTAAAACGTCACAGCAGCTTATGCTTCCGCATCTTCAGCCACTTCACCACCACCTGGGCTCAATGAGAGCGCAGGAGTAGCCAAAAGTTCCGTCCTGACTTTAAGCTCCAACTCTTTAGAAATAACTGGGTTTTCCTGCAAAAACTTCATTACATTGTTTTTGCCTTGGCCAATTTTATTGCCTTGATAGCTATACCAAGCACCAGCCTTGTCAATTAAGCCCAGCCTTACACCATAATCGACAATCTCCCCCATGCGATTAATTCCCGAGCCATAAAGAATTTGGAACTCTGCTTGCTTGAATGGCGGTGCAACTTTGTTTTTCACTACTTTCACACGAGTTTCAGAGCCGATAACTTCTTCGCCCTCTTTTACTGCGCCGATGCGACGAATATCCAAACGCACCGAAGCATAAAATTTAAGTGCATTACCACCCGTAGTAGTTTCAGGGTTGCCAAACATCACGCCGATTTTCATACGAATTTGGTTGATAAAGATCACTAAACAGTTGGCATTTTTAATGTTACCGGTAATTTTACGCAAAGCTTGCGACATTAAACGTGCCTGCAGACCCACATGGTGATCACCCATTTCACCTTCAATTTCAGCCCGTGGGGTCAGTGCTGCTACCGAGTCTACAACCAACACATCCACTGCACCGGAACGCACCAGCATATCGGTTACTTCCAGCGCCTGCTCACCGGTATCTGGTTGCGAGATGATCAAGTCCTCAACATTGACGCCAAGTTTGGAGGCATAAATAGGATCAAGCGCATGCTCCGCATCAATAAACGCACAAGTACCACCGGCACGCTGAGCCTCAGCAATAACCTGCAGTGTCAGAGTAGTTTTACCAGAGGATTCAGGGCCATAAATTTCGATAATCCGCCCCTTAGGTAAGCCGCCGATTCCCAGAGCTACATCAAGACCAAGGGAACCGGTAGAAATTGCAGGAATAGCGACCTGTTCTTTGTCGCCCATACGCATCACAGTACCCTTACCAAATTGACGCTCAATCTGACTCAGTGCGGCTTGCAACGCCTTCTCTTTGTTCGCATCCATCTGACACCTCAACATAATAAATAATGAAACACACGGTTATAACACCTGATGCCCTACTCTTTGGCAGCAACTTATTATCAGGCAAGCTAAAAATCCTACCACTGGGTATAGCATACAGCAAAAACCTGTACGTGCAAACAGCACTAGTGTTTTATACAGTATTTTTGAGCAACCTAGAGAGATACGGCACCTTTTACCCTAAAGAAACGTGGTGCAGCAAATATTTCAACCAACCCGAACACTATGAGCTCTAGAAACCTCGCGGCTTTTCTTGAAATGCTGAACCGAAACCGGCCACTGAAACAGTGGCCGGCTTTTTTAGATCATTGTAGAGATTAAGTAGCTGATAACTTAGTTGGCGCCGATTGTGATGCGTCGCACATCACCGGTATTAAAATCCAACACGTACAACGTTTTACCATCAGGGCCTACATCAATCGAATTAGGACGAGAAAAAGTGGCCTGTGTAGCAGTGCCATTTGCCGAACCTGAAACACCCAGCGTACCTGCAATCAATTCAATATTGCCATTTAAATCCATGCGACGCACCACGTTGTCAAAAGGGTTCGGCATATAGATATATCCATTGAGATATCGCATATGATTCACTCGCGTGCCCGCCGTACCTATCTGCCGCACAACGCCACCAGTAATTTCAAAAATCTCTCCAGTTAAAAAGTTGGCCGCAAAATTTCTTCCCTGCCCATCACCCGTAATACCGACCACATTAGTAAGACCGCCGCCACTGGCATAAGAGGTAATTTTCTTATCGGGTGTAATCTTCAGCACCTCAGCACCTGGACTAGAGTCGCCATAAAGACTAACAAGAAGATTATCTTGTTCATCCACATAAATACCGGCTGGACCATTGAGCCCTGTGAAATACTCACTCACCACACCTTCAGGAGTAATTTTGTGAATGATATTGCCTGATTCATTAGCTACAAATAAATTACCTTGCGAGTCAAAATCAGACCCATTAGCAGAGCCAGTCGCAAAAGTGGCGATAAGTGAAACCACTCCACCTGGTGTCACCTTATGAACAGTCCGACCCTTTGAGGTTCCAACATAAACATTGCCGTTTTTATCTACTGATAAACCATCACCACTTTTAGCAGCAGCAGTAACAAACGTCGTCACCACATAACTGGCAGAGTTCGCGCTTGAATTAGCACTAGAAACCACACTTGAATTAAGGCTGGAAATTGTACTTGAGCTTTGCACACTAATGCTTGACACAACACTTGATTGACTGGCCACAACACTAGAGATACTACCGACCTGCGAACTTGCATTGGCATTTTTGATATTAGCGTCCGATGCACCACACCCAGTCAGCACAGAGGCAAACGCGATTGCACATAACGCAGGGGGTATTGTTTGAATTGATTTCATAGTCACTCCGCCGTGAGGTTATTATTAACCCGGTCTTTATATAATCTAAAGACCGAATGCGAAGCGATACTAAATGCATCAACGGCAGAAACAAGCAAAGTGTGACCAATTGGCCAACCGGAGGTATGAAAACAGTAGTTGATGGGGCTAAATAATTATCAGAACACACAATTACCGTTCAAATTTCAAAACACTTTCTTTATAGGTTTGACTTAACGAAGTAAAATTACCATTAGAGAGATAAATTCTATGCTGCCCATCATCTAAAATTTTTACTTCTGTAATTGCCGTCAATCTAACGATAGCACTGCGATGACAGCGAATAAATTCTTTAGGGTTAAGATTCTCCTCCAAATAACTAATCGTAACCCGATGTAATTGGCTGGAATCAGCCAACATTACTTCAACATAGTTACCACTCCCCTTAAACCAGACAACATCTTTTATATCAATAAGCTGAATACTACCGATTGAGCGAACAATTAACACCTTCAAATATGATTCATCCTGCCCAGCAACCAATTGTTGTGCAGCAATAGAATCGATTACGTCTTTTCTTCCTACCAAACTATTTAATCTATT
Organism: Cellvibrio sp. OA-2007; assembly: GCF_000953825.1. Taxonomy (GTDB): domain Bacteria; phylum Pseudomonadota; class Gammaproteobacteria; order Pseudomonadales; family Cellvibrionaceae; genus Cellvibrio. The sequence continues at coordinate 74,334 of NZ_BBUL01000097.1, forward strand.
TATTGTTTGCGTAAAACGCTCATCGCTAAATGGCTTTAGCAAATAATCCAGTGCATAGAGTTCAAACGCCTGTAAGGCATAATCACTATAAGCACTCACAAATACAATTAGCGGCGGATTCTTCAAATTTTTCAAACCAGCTGCCGCTAATAGCCCGTTCCTTTTGGGCATTCTAATATCTAAAAAAATAAGACTCGGCTGCAATTGCAACACATAGGTTTCAAGATCCTGTCCGCTCTCCAGCTCAAGTACGATTTTCCAATCGGTATACTGCTCGATAAGCTGCCGCAAACCAATGCGCGCCAAAGGTTCATCATCGACAATCATGACGGTTTTAATCATCTACTTGCCCCACAGAAAATAATATCCGTACAACAAATTTATGTTCATCGGAGTAGGTGTCCAATCTGGCATCCGGCCCATAGAGCAAGACCAAACGCTCCCGTAAATTTTTTAACGAAGTGCCAGCTCCCTCATTGTCAGTAGGTATGACTGGCGAGTTTTCCACGCTGATTAAACAAGAAAAATTGGACTCTTCAATAGTTAAATTAATCGCAATCGGGTTAGCTTTAACCATTTCAGTATGAGCAAACACATTCTCAACCAAGGTCTGGATACAAAATGGTGGGCAGAACACAGAGGGGCTAAGCGAATTAGTATTACAGTTAAACGTAAAGCACCCATCAAAACGAACAGATTGCAGTGCTATATAGTCCTTAGTGAATTTAAGCTCTTCCGAAAGTAACACTTGTGTTTGTCTAGATCCCTCAATGGCATAGCGCAACAAATCAGCCAAGCTAGCCACAACCTTAACAATACGGGCACTCTCTTGATTACGCGCCATAGCGCTAATAGAGTTTAGTGAATTGAATAAAAAATGGGGACTAAGTTGAGCTTGTAGCGCCTGTAATTGATAGCGAGAATTACGCTCCAATGCCTGCGCCGCCTCTCGCTGAAACCTTAGCGAACTAAGCTTTTCCTCATGCATTCTCGTGTAAAAAAATATTCCTGCACACGCACAATAGGTCATGATCGTTTTAAAAAAATTAAACACATATAAAAACGGGGATTCATTAACAATAACCTTAACCAAGGAAATTGACCTTCCGCCCATAAAGTGCACGGTCAAAAAATCCCTAATGATAGGTACCATTAGCAGCCACACCAGTGAAACTAATATAAATTGCAGTACCCAAAATAAGTTGCCTTTAGCTGGAGGATGTTTTTCTATAAGGAAATAGAAAAAAGTCGTAAGTAACGACCAGGAAAAATAAGCAGAAATAAACATTGCCAAATAGTTGGCGGAAGGATAATTGAACTTGCCAGACTGAAATGCCTCTAGATTTAACGATCCCAAATGTAAAATTGCCATGCAAACCCAAAAAACACCCGAGTAAAACAATATCTTTATGTAGTGTTTTATTTTTTTATAATTTATGCCCAGCAAAATCAGCATTACTTTCATCCTGTAACATTTCCAATGAGCCACCCTCGCCTACAACTAACGTATCTCTCCCGCGGACCACCCAATACCACCTCACAAACCTCAACATGGGTAAAGAATTAGCAGAGCGGAGATTTATCATTTATAATGATTATTCAGAAACCTCCCAAGCATACAAAAATGAAAAACAAATGCCGGAACAAGATTGCTCCGGCATTGCTACACTCAAACCATATCACTCCTATTTGACCTGTGGTGATACCCACTCCACCACATCTTTACTTAGATCCCTCAAGCATTTGCGCGTCGCTGAACAGACAGTCACGCCATTCCCCAAATCCAATACGTTAGTCGATGGGGTAAACTCATTCAATGTCATGATGGCGCAGGTGTGTTTCGCAGTGACCATATCCTCCGCCCCCTTGATTAACGCAACAGTGACTTGCACCTTTGGTAGCGGATTGCTTTGCTTGGTACCAAATTGACGCTCCTCACTCCCCAAAACCAATTGCTCAATATCAATAGCGACCACAGGTATAACACCATTGAGAATTTTGTCTGTAGTGCCAACAGGTTCAATCTGAATGCCATCCTGCTTGGCCTGCTCGACAATATTCTTAACCAATATCTTATCGATATTACAAGGGAACTCGGATTGCTTGTAGTTATAACCCTTCACATTAAAGCCAATATTTTTATTGATGTAGACCAGCGGCACCTTCTCATTCCTCGGCGCGGATTCAGGTGCAGCAACAGCAAACAGGGGGCATACAAACACAGACAGGAATAGAGAGCGTTTTATCAGTGATAATGAAAGTTTCATAACCTTACCTTTTGTAGTTACGATTAAGTAGTTGTGCGATTAATGAGGCACTCATCGATACGTCAGAGGATGTGTGTGAATTGAATATATTGCAAATGACGATAAAAACACTGACCATACCAAAACCTCGCGCTTACCTTTTGCTTACCAACTTTTTTCAATTAAAAATCAATAAGTTAAAACAACCATAAAAACCCACATTACTTGTATTTACACATTCATATCTTGCAAAATTACACCCATAGTCGCAGCTTACCGAATAGACTGCGAGCCAAACAAACCAATAAAAACACTGACCGGAAAAGGCTCAACTATGCTGACCGCAACAGGCTACACCCTGCAATGAACACCCAGCAAGAAAACAGTTTTATGTTAGGTGAGGTAAAGGTATCGCCATCACACAACACCCTTTGGGCACACAACCAAAGCGTCAAGCTGCAACCCAAAGCGATGGCCGTGCTGCACTACCTTGCCAGCAATCAAAGCAGAGTGATCAGTAATGAAGAGCTGATTGAACGCTTATGGGAGGGCCGCGTCGTCACTCATGGTTCAGTGCAAAAAAGTATTAACGCACTGCGCACGGCATTAAATGAGTTAATTAGCGATCAGGAATGGATTGCGCATTATTCCAAACGCGGTTACCAACTCATGATCGAACCGCAATTTCTAGCACCGTCACCGTCCGGTACAACGAGCGAACCCAACGCGGTTATACATCAGCCGAACAACACACCCAATCTGCACAGGTGGGGCATGATCAGCATGACGATATTGGTGCTGTTAGTGCTTGCAGTGACTTATAAAACCGTCAACTGGTATACCCTTTACTTACCACACCATCACCAAACAGTTTTCACTACAACACAAGGCTACACCAACGAAACCGGGCATGAGCGCAGTGCGACACCACACCCTGACAATCAACATCTCGCCTATATTCGCGAAAAACGCATTTCCGATAAATCGAGCGAAAATGAAATCATTATTCGCAATAAAAGCGGTAAGGATTGGCGCATCGCCAACACTGACGGCAACTGGTTCAAACTAGCCTGGTCCCCTGCCGGTAATAATTTGGTGGCGATTGAAGTAAAACGCCGCGACGGTTTGTCACTGGGCACACAATTTTACCAACCGCCTAATTATCTTTATTCCTTTCATATATTCAACTTGGATTTTACGCTGGAACGATTACTGGAAAAACAACAGCTAAGCCAATGGCAAGGCCATATCTTCAGTGTCACTTGGTGGGATGAAAACACACTTGAAATTGTCGCCAAACAAGGGCCCAACTCCGGCAATGCACGCTATCGCTACTCCATTCTGGATCAACAATTAACGCTACTGGACGAATTCGAAGGCGCAACTAATCCAGTTGCCAGCACAGTTCTCAAACAAAAAACAGCCATTGCCAGCACGCAAAAAAATCAACTCAACATTGATTTTCTAAACGCCCAACAAAAACGTATTAACCGTGTCAATTTGGATGTGAATTTAACCGATATGAGTTGGATTCCTGACGGCAGTGGCGTACTGGTATATGCCGAAGATGAGCGAAAACTAATCGCAGTCTATTTAGATGGAAAACAAACACTCATCCCGCTCGCCGATAGCAAAGATAAAATCTTTTCTCGCCCACACTATAGTGCGGACGGCAGCGGAATTTTTTACACAGAAGAAAAACGCAGCGCCAATATTGTACGAGTGGGACTGGACGGCACGAAAAAACAGCTGACTGAAAACAACGATTTAAATTATGCCGCAAGCTTTTCGCCGAACGGAAATAAAGTGGTATATGCCTCGGTGCGCAACAATCAAATACACTTGTGGTTAATAGAGAACGAGCAAGAACGCCAACTGACCCAACAACCAGTCCCCAAAAAAATCGATAGCATTATTTGGTCGGATGACGGCGAGCATATTGTTTTCAACGCCAACATTCAGCTCTTCCACCACGACTTTCTCACCAATGAAACAATCTTGTTAGTGACTAATAGCGATAAAATCGAACCAATCGCTTATTTCTCCACCAAAAACCGTCTTTTTGCCCTGAAGTATAGCGGCGACGTTAGAAACTTATGGCGTATTGAAGGCGAGCAACAAAAGCAACTCACCTTCGGTGCCGTCGGCTCAGCAGTAGAATACGGCGGCGATGTCTATTTTCAATACATCGGCGAAAACGGCCTTTGGGCGTTGCGCAGCAAAGATGACACGCTTGAACGTATAACACCCAACTTGGAACAATTCAGCAAATTACTGAAAGCCGACAGCAAAGGAATTTATTTTATAAATGGCGGTGTCTGCCAAGAATCCGATATTTACTATTTCGATTACGCAACAGCAAGCAAATCAACTTTTTTAATACAGAAAAATCATGCGGTATCAACCACATCATTTAATGTTGATAAAGGTCTATTGCAGACGGAGTGTTATTTGCCGGAGGCAAATATTGTGTTGTTGAATTAATAAATAACTACTCCGCCAACACTACACATCTAAAAGCCCAGACTGATTTTCATCAGCAAAAAGGATATACTAACGATCATCCACTATCAGCAGCAAAAATAAATTTCGCTGCAATAGCTACACACACCAACTCACATGCACTATTTTGTAGCAGCAAGTTTGGCATCAGCGAAAATTAGCAGGAGAGTTGAATTGAACCCACCACCAGACGAAAATGGAGTACTCTCGCCACTGCTAAGCATTGTGATATGTACTTATAATAATTCTGAATCATTAGCCATTACCATACAGCAAATACTGTCGCAAAAAATTAGTAATCCTGAGCGAGTAGAATTAGTTGTCATTAACAACAATAGCTCTGACAACACAAATCAAGTATTAGAAAATATACAAAATACAAATTTTCCTTTTAGGCATTACTTTGAGTCTCGCCAAGGCATTTCCCATGCTAGAAATACGGGGTTCGAAAACTCACTTGGCGCGTATATTTTATATACTGATGATGATGCTGAAATACCTCAATATTGGTTAGAGAGGTATATCAACAGGATATTGGTCAGCAATCCAGATTGCATCTTCGGAAAGATTACTGTTATTTGGGATATGCCGTCGCCGTGGTGGTATGAAGATGAAAAATATCAAAGTTTTTTTGCTGCGATTGATTATGGAGATGAAGAGTTTCAAATAAGCGATAAGAGATACCCCTTTCTCTCAAAAAATGCCTGCATTAGAAAAAACTGTCTTATCGAAATTGGTGGATTCGACCCAACCTTGGGGCGTAAAGGCGCGCTATTAGCTGGCGGAGAAGAAACTTTAGTATTTTATCGTCTTGTTGAAGCAGAAAAGACGATTTACTATTGCCCCGAATTGACAATCAGGCATAGATTAAAGCCGCGGGAATACAAAGAGGAAAACATAACCAATCAATATATGGCGTGCGCCAAACCCATATTAAGAATCGCAACACTGCAACCAGGAAAACGATTTCTAAACAAACCACTTGGCGTTTTAGAGAACCAAATAAAGGAAATAATATACAGCCTTCCAATGCTATTAACCGCATACATCACTGGCAACAAAAAAGAATTTTTTTATCAAAGCCTTCGTTTTCGAAGAGCTTTTTTAATCACTTTACTTTGGTTCGGAAACTTCTGATAGCTTTGTCACAGCAAAACTAATCGCCTGCCTTTGTATCGCTGCCCTATCCCCATCAAACCGCTTCAATTCAGTTTTAATTTCCCCTGTTCCAGTAGCCCAAGCAAACCAGACCGTACCAACCGGCTTCTCAACTGAGCCACCACTTGGCCCGGCAATACCGCTAATCGCAACCGCTATATCAGCGCCCGATAGTGCCAGTACACCTCTCGCCATTTCGATGACCACGGCTTCGCTCACTGCACCTTCGCGTGCGAGAGTTTCGCTGGATACACCGAGTAGTTTTTCTTTTGCGGCATTGGCGTAGCTAACGATTCCGTATTCAAACCAAGCGGAGCTGCCAGGAATTGCCGTGATCGCCGCAGCGACGCCACCGCCAGTGCAAGATTCTGCGGTGGCGATACGCCAATTACGCTGCAGTAATTGCTCACCGAGACGTTGGCTCAGCTGGTGTAGATGATCATCCATTGTGTGGAACCCGATTACGCAAAAATAAGATGGCGATAGTGTGCCGCGAATTGGTTGTAGATGCCAGCACGGGAAACTTTTAAGCGGGTGCGATAAGGCGATCTATACTTGAAGCCATATAACTGGTGAGAGATTGCGCGTGCAGACAATTCCGGGGTATCACATTAAAACGCTGATTGGCGAAGGCGGTATGGCCAAGGTGTATTTGGCAGTACAGAAATCCCTCGACCGGGCCGTTGCTATTAAAGTATTGGATGCAAGCCTGAACCAAGATCCGATCATTCAAGCGCAATTTGAACAAGAGTCCACATTGGTCGCGCGGTTAAGCCATCCGAATATTATTCAAATCATTGACAAAGGGATGAGTGAACAACAACTGCCCTATTTCGTTATGCCGTATGTGAAAAGTGTATCGCTCGAAACCATATTGCCGCGCACCGATATTAGCCTCACGCGCAAATTGAATATTCTTATCCAGCTGTGTAGCGCATTGGCTTATGCGCATCGCAACGGGGTTGTGCACCGCGATATCAAACCAGCCAATATTTTGGTGGATTATGATGGTCACGCCTACTTAGTGGATTTTGGTATCGCGGGTTACTTTACTGCGAATAAAGAAGCAACTGATCCCAATCAAGAAAGAATTATGGGAACCGGTGCTTACATGGCACCCGAGCAACACAGTGGCACATCGCACACTAATCAACTGAGTGATATTTATTCTCTTGGCGTTTTGATGCACGAGTTAATTTTTGGTGTAGTGCCCATGCTCGCCAATGAGCACACTTACGCACAACAAACCAACGACAAATACCAAATGGCCAATGCATTGCGGCCATTAATTAATCGCTGCATTGAAGCTGATCCCAAGCAACGCCCTAGCGGCGCTGATGAGGTTCGCCAGCAACTATTATTAATTTCGCAGGGGCGACATTTACAAGGCAATCGCTGGGGCAACGAATCTACCCGCGATAATATTCCGCCGAACTACACCTTGCTCGATGTCTTAAAAGAAAATCCTTTCGGTGCAACTTATTTAGTGAACGATCCTAATCGCCAACGTTTTTTGGTGATAAAAAAACAAAACCTCGATCACCTCGGCAACGCGCCGCAATACGCTGCCAAATTAACCCAGGTGCAACATCCCCATATAGTGCGCATCTTTGGTACAGGGAAAAATCCGCGGGTATTCATCAGCGCAATGGAGTATTTACCCGGCGGAAGCTTACAAGAGCGACTGACTCAATCGCTCAGCCTAGGGCAGTGTTTAACGATTGCACAACAACTGTGTAACGCCCTCGCCTGCGCCCATTCCTACGGAATCGTGCACGGCAATTTACGCCCTAGCAATGTATTGTTTGCGAAAAAGAATCATTTAAAACTGAGTGACTTTGGCTTTCCTGCACACAGCTATGGCGATGATGCTCACTGGTATCAACCTGCCAATGAAGCTGTATCTGCTGGTGCCGACGTCTATGCTTTGGGTGCAATGCTATTCCAATTATTTACCGGAACCCTACCATCACCCAGCTTATGGGGATTAAAAAATCGCTGGCGGTTACGCAAAGCACCACCCAAAGTACGCCGCTTGATTTTGCGAATTATCCACACTAGCCCGCACAAACGTATTGCCAGTGCGGAATTGGCTGGCAGCGTATTTAGCCAGCTACAGGGCGAGCAAAAAACACAGATTCTGGAAAAAATGATTGGCAATTAATCCGGTTTTTCAGCAACTGGCTCAAGTGGCACCAACTCCAAGGTAAGTCCGCTTATTGTAGTTCCAGATGGTGGGCCACCTTTACGCACCGCTTTCACACCTGTCGGTTTATGGTGCGCCTGCGCTTCAGTCACGCGCTTTTGTTCTTGCTGCAATACCAACGCAGCCTGTCTTTCATCAGCCTTACGTTTTAACTGCACCGCCATTTGCCGGCATTTATCCGCTTGCAATTGCATGTTCGGTATTTCAGTCAAAATATCAGCCAATAAATTATACGCATCAGGCAAACCGGAAAACTCGGGATACAATTTATGGATACCATTAAGCAACTTCACCGCTAACTTTGAATCCCCCTGCTGCTTCAACAAAGTAGCCAGTTGCACACGCATGATGGGTGAATCGGGAAGATAATCAGGTGCGACAAACAAGATCTGCTTAAACGTTGGCGTCAGTTTATCGAATCGTTTGCGACGATTGAGGAATTCCAAATAGGTCAGCCCGTAATCTTCCATCAAAGCCGTTTTTTTGCATGCGTAAAGTAAATCAAAAAACTTATCAAAAAATAGGGGTTCATTGGGGTATTGCTTAAACGCATGGTAATAAAGCTTTACTAGCTGTTCGTAATCCCCTTCTTTTAGCATGACTTCAATTTTTGCGCTAAGCCGCTCCTGTTCACTGCGCTGTGAACCTTCATCGTCTTCATCCGAACGTGCGCTGTAACCTAATTGTTCTTGATATTGGAACAACATGTAGCCCATCAAATGAAACATCACCACTGTGTAGTAATTTGAAACAATCGACTGCAACAAATACGACATTGCCGGAAACACTGCACCGATCCACTCATGCAAAACACCGACCGAGGTCATCATGATTAACATAAACACGATTAGCAGTCCGTAAGGCAAACCGATTGCGGCCATAAGCGCAATGGCGGCAAAAGGATTCATAGCCTCTAGCATATTTTCCGTTTGCGCAAAACGAATCAAAATAGCTGGATAAGAAAACACGGCGATGAAACCCAATAAACCACCGAGCGCTGCGCCGAGATAATAATAAGCAGCCCCAACAAGTACAGTTAACACCACTGTCATTAGCACCAGTTGCAATAACAACTTGATCCCGCCGGAATAGGCATCCATCACATCCGGGGCTTTCATTTCACCCATCGCGGTGCGTTCAAGACAAGTAAAGCTGTACTTCATCAGTGAGCCGGCAGCGAACAAATACATCGCTAAGGATAGAATCCATAAAAACGGCATAAGCGCTGCGAGCACTGAAATGATCGCTGTGATGACAATCAAACTCATCGAGTTAGCATTGACCGGATACTTAAACGCCTCTTTTAACCTGCGCCAAAATGGCTCTACCGTATTGGCAGAACCGAGACTTTCCAGCACTGCGCCGCAAACAAAACAATGCGCTGCCCTGTGTGCGTCATCAACACATTTATCACATTGCCGACTATTGCAGGCACGGCACGCATAGGTGGCGCCATCCAGCGGATGATATTTACAGTAATCCACGTTCAGCTCCTTGTGCGAGTTGTTGGGCTACAGCATCGTAATGGGATTTTTTCCCCGTATCGCGCAAGCGCAGAAAGGCTGCCGCTAATTTGCTCGCGTAAACCGAAAAGGCTGGATTGTTACAACCGCGCGCCTGTAGCTGCAAAAATAATTGCTCCGCCGATTGCGGGCTTTCCAACGCAGTAAATTGCATGCCCAGTTTTAATGCAGCTTGCTCGGATAACTGCATGTGCACATCAGGATTATCCTTCCACACCTTGTCCAACTTTTTCACCTCTTCCGGCGCTAGCAGCGGCACTGTTAATAAGTTTAACGTTGCTGGCAAATAGGCGTCGCCTCGCGAAATTTTTAGCAAATTGTAGCGAATCATCGCCACATCAAAGGTGAGCCCTTTTTCCTTGATCAGTGCATCTACCAACGCGAGCGCTTGTTCAAAACGATGTTTTTCAATTGCCGCATAGATATCGGCCAATTGTTGTTGACGAGGATCTATAGTTTGGTCAGTTTCAATATATTGCGTATTAAACATTTTACGGTTGAGCAACCATGCGATACCAATCAGAAATACACCTGCTACAAAACCGCCCGCATGCGCCATAAACGCCACATTGGATTCACTATCGCTGTGATAACTGTAAATTTCTTTGCCAATATAAAATGGCAAAATCAACAGTGCTGGGGCACGAAAATACCCGACAAAAAAGAAAAACCAGTAAAAAAATTCAATTTTTTTCAAGCGAAAGACGGCGAGATACATCGCCATCACGCCAGAGATGGCACCAGACGCTCCCACCAGCGGTGTAGTGCTGCTCCAATCAGACGCCACCTGTGCAAAGCCAGCAGCAACACCAGATAACAAATAGAATAATAAAAATCGCCAATGGCCAATTGCCGCCTCTACCGCAAAGCCACAGATAATTAAAAAGAACATATTGCCCAGCAAATGCATAATATCGCCATGCAAAAACTGATGCGTAATAAACGTGGAGACGCGCATATCGCTCGCTCGCAAACCATTGGCGATGTAGCTAACAGATTGTAATTGCGCATGCAGGCGCGTCCGCTCAGGCGCCCATTCGGCGTAATAATCCGGGGTAAAATAGCTGCGGTAATTTTTCTGCAGATAGGCGTAGAAGGCTTCGTTCATCACCATATCGCCAATAATCAAGTCAACATCACCCTGCTGAAATTGTTGGCGATAATTCTTCAGCAGTGTGAGGTCCTGCTTTTCTTCCAGATACTTTTCAAATACCGGCCACTCTTGCGCAAAATAATCTCTGGCTTGATAAGTAGTAATGGCCTCGATAATTTTTTTGGTATCGCCGCTCTGGTAGAAAAAAAACACCATCACGTTCATCAATACCAGTGCACACAGCACTAGCGGAGCATTGCGCCAATCCAGTTGTTTTTCAGTCGGGACTATAATCATTTTTTATTCTCTATTCCTTTTGGGTAACACATTTCATCAAAACAGTCGGCCTCACAGCTGACCAACGCCACGCCACTATGAATTCTACCCAACCTTTGCCGCCACACCTAATGCGGATTTAACCTAACCTCAATACGGCAGTGACTCCCATCAGCAAATCACTCCCCCCAAAGTTGACTATATATGAAGGCAGCCCACTTTCCTCTTGACACTTTTTCACTGATCGGTAATATTAGCCTATAAATATGATATATATAACAATCGATAAATGAGAGGAAGCCATGAGATACACCGCATCAACCCGTTTTGCACACTCCAGCCTGTTTTTGGCCATTAGCCTGTTCGCTTCTTTGGCCAATGCGCAAAGTGCGGCTAAAGATGATCTGGTCGAAGAGGTACTGGTTACCGGCAAGTTCTTGAAAAGCCTGCAATCTGCCGCAGAGATCAAACGTAACTCCGCCAGTGTAGTAGAAGCTATCTCGGCCGAGGATATCGGCCAACTGCCCGATGTATCCATCAGCGACTCTTTAAAGCGTCTCCCCGGCTTGGCACAGGATCGCGACCGTGGCAATGGCAGCCAAATTTCTATTCGCGGCATGGGCGGCATGCTCGGCTTCACGACGCTGAACGGCCGGGAAGTAGCGATTCTGGAAGAAACGCGCAATATCCGATACGACCAATTTCCATCGGAATTAATCAATGCTGCGCAGGTTTACAAAACACCTCAAGCATGGATTCCAGAAGGCGGGGTGTCAGGCACCGTCAACTTGGATACGATCAAGCCACTCGATTACGATTCGACCAAAGTGGTAGTGGACCTGCGCGCAACTTTATCCGAACTAGGGAAGGATATAGATGATGCCGCCAACGATGGCATGGGCCAACGCATCAGCATTTCTTATATCGATCAATTCCTAGATGACACACTCGGTGTTGCCATCGGCTATTCAGGCCGCTCTGAAGCTATTGCCACACAGCGCGCAGAAATTTGGAATTATGGTGATACCTGGCACAACACCCAATGGAATAACCAACTGGGCGCAAATGTGATCGCACCATGGGGCGGCTCTGCTCTGGTGCGTGGCGGCGAAGATGAGCGCCAAGGTGTAATGGGCGCAATTCAATGGCAACCCAATGACAATTTGGAAATCAGCTATGACGGCTTTTGGTCATCTTTTGATATACGCGAGAATCAGCGCGGCTTTGATTTTCAAATCAGCAACAATTTTGATAACCAATGGAATTTAATCGAGACAGCGCCCACCGCATACACCAACAGCGATCTCGGCGCGGGCGCAGTGGATTTACTTTCCGGCACAGTTAACCTCAGCTCGCTACGTAATCTGAATGAGGAATATGTGCAAGATGATGAGCTCTCCAGCCACGGAGTGAACGTAAAGTGGACGCAAGATTTATGGACCATTGCAGCTGACGCGGGCGTATCGGAAACCAGCCGCAACAAGCGCTGGGCAACTGTGCGTACCGAAAATAGCGCACCTGGCCGCGCAACCTTCGGGGCAACAACTGATGGCCGCATGACGTTCAAATTGCTCGATGCATCACTCACTAACACTAACAGCAATCAGGTCGCGAATATTCAGGTTCAGCCCCAAGCAGAAGGCGGCGATGAACTCAGCTCATTTAAACTGGATTTCACTCGCGAAATTGATACAGGTTTATTGCAAGCAGTTAAGTTCGGTGCCGCCATTTCCAGCCGCGATAAATTTGAACACGGACAAATCTGGTCGCAGACCGTTACACAAAATGCCGGTTCAGCGATTCCTGCAAGCGCTATTATCGATGCAAAAAGTGATAGCTATTGGAGCGACCTGCCCGACTATTTAGCGGTAAATCGCGCTGCCGTGATTAACAACTACTTCGGCGGTTTAAAAAATCCAACTCCAGGTGATGCCGATGATTTAATTTCCAGCTGGGATGTGAGTGAAGATATAAGCGCACAATACATTCAGTTGGATATGGGCACAGAAGTGTTTGGTCTGGCGCTAACCGGTAACCTCGGTGTACGCAGTGTTGAAACCGAAACCACCTCTAGCGGCTACCAACAAGGTGAAGATGTTTGGGTAGAAGTAACTCCCGGCAACTGGCAGCCTCAACAAGTGGTAGAAGCTATTTCTGTTGATCATGACTACAGTGATGTATTGCCGAGCACCAACTGGACATTACATTTAAACGATGAGCAGCTGCTACGTTTTGCCGCTGCTAAAACCATGGCACGAGCGCCAGTGAATATGATGAGCCCAAGCCTGAATCTCAATCAGGATTTATGGGGCTCCAACCCGGGTGAATCGACGTCTGGCAATCCCAAGCTAGATCCATTCCGCGCCGATCAAGCCGACCTGTCTTACGAATGGTATTACGCAGAAGGCTCGCAATTTGCTGCAACACTTTTCTATAAAGATTTGGAAAGTTTTATCGCTCGCGCCGCCGATGCAGAAACGGTGGTGAATAATGGCAAAGAGTACACGGTATCGCGCCCAATTAATGGCAGCGGCGGTTATATTCGCGGTTACGAATTATTGTGGCAGCAATCGTTTGATTTTTTGCCCGCGCCGTTTAATGGCCTGGGTATTTATACCAACTACTCGCACAACGAATCGAACGTTGAACAATTTGTACCGCTTAACAGCGATTACAAAGCGGGTCTGACGGGCTTGTCGGAAGATGTTGCCAACTTTACCCTCTGGTACTATCTGAATGGGTTTGAAGCGCGCACCTCATACAGCTATCGCAGTGCATTCCAACGCGACATTAATTTGGTGATGGGCGAAGAAGGCATGAACGATGCGGAAGGTTATTGGGATTTAAGCCTTTCTTACGAATTTAATGATCACTATAAAGTTTATTTCCAAGTACAAAACCTCACCGACGAGCCCTACAAAACCTATGGTTTGGAATCTAACAATCCAAACCATATCAACAAATATGAAGAGTTTGGTACACGCTATTCCGTCGGTTTGAATTGGAAGCTGTAATAAGCATACGTGTGTAAGTTGTAAATGGAATCCTCCCTTATTGCGGCTGCTTCGGCAGCCGATTTTTTTGGCCTTTTGCTAGCGTGACACTGTTATGAAATTTTCGCTAAAAACGTTAATCGTCACTCTTGGTAGTTTACTTACAAGTTTATGCCTGTACAGCTGGGCCGAAAAACCCTTTTATGTGGGCGCTGATTTATCCTATGTCAATGAAATGGAAGACTGTGGTGCAACCTATCGCGATAAAGGAAAAAAAGTTGACCCATTTACCTTGTTTGCCAACAACGGCGCAGACATTGTGCGTGTACGTATTTGGCACAACGCTGAATGGACAAAATATTCGGATTACTATGATGTAGAAAAAACACTACAGCGCGCGAAAGACAACAAGATGAAAACCCTGCTGGATTTTCACTATTCCGATACCTGGACTGACCCGGAAAAACAATTTATCCCAAAAGCCTGGGCGCATATCACTGACACTAATGAATTAGCCAAAGCGCTTTACGATTACACCACTGAAACCCTTCGCAAACTCGATGAAAAAAACCTGTTGCCGGATATGGTTCAAGTCGGCAATGAAACCAATATCGAAATACTGCAACAAGAAAAATCCATCGTACATGGCATTCCCAACTGGCCACGCAATGCACAACTATTAAATAGCGGAATTAAAGCCGTGCGCGATTACAGCAAAGCGTCAAACAAATCCATTCAAATAGTGCTGCACATAGCGCAACCGGAAAATGCACTTTGGTGGTTTAAACAAGCTAGCGAAAATGGCATTAAAGATTACGATATTATCGGTCTCTCCTACTACCCGCAGTGGTCTACCTATAAGCTGCCGGATTTGCCGGACGCCATTAAAACATTAAAAAACACCTATCAAAAAGAAGTGATGATTGTTGAAACTGCCTACCCTTGGACATTAAAAAACTTTGACCAAGCAGGCAATGTACTGGGTGAAAAAGCAATACAACCGGAGTACCCAGCCACCGTAAAAGGTCAATTGTTTTATCTGCTAGCATTAACCCAATTTGTGAAAGCCGCAGGTGGATTAGGGGTAATCTATTGGGAGCCGGCGTGGGTCAGCAACCGCTGCAAAACTCTGTGGGGCCGCGGCTCACACTGGGAAAATGCCAGTTTTTTTGATGCAACGCGCCGTAACAACGCTCTGCCCGCCTTTTTATTCTTTTCGGCAGAGTACACCGAATAATTAAACTCCCCCTGTAATTTAAAAGAAAACGAGTGAGAGACATTATGATAAATACCAAATTTTTCAACCGGGGCAAATTTTACATGTACAGCCTTGCGCTCTGCAGCCTTATCACCGGCTGCTCGCCCAGCGCACAAAATACAGCCCCGATTGCAGACATGCTCTATGACAAAGACTGGCAATTTTTCCGCAGCGACAGTGCGCTCGATTTAGCCGCAGCACAGCAATACAAAAACTGGGAAACGGTGCAAATTCCCCACACACCCAAAATTGAACCACTGGTTGTTAACGAACAATTTCAAGGCGATGCATGGTATAAAAAAATAATTACAATGCAGGAAAGCTGGCAGGAAAAACAAATCTCACTGAAATTTGAAGCAGCTATGAACGTGGCCGAGGTATGGCTCAACAGCGAAAAACTGGCAACTCATGTGGGCGGCTATTTACCTTTTACTGTCAACCTCACTAAAAGATTAAAATGGGATGCGCCTAATGAATTAATGGTACGCCTGGATAACCGCGACAACCCTGTCACCGGTCCGAAGCCATTAAAGGATTTGGATTTTAATACCTACGGCGGCATTTATCGTCATGTGTATTTGCAGATCAATAATGACCTGCACATTACTGATGCAGTCGCAGCAGGCAAAACTGCCAGTGGTGGAATTTTTGTAAGCTATCCACAGGTTACAGAAAAACAAGCCACTATCAGGATAAAAACACATGTCGCCAATACCCATATTGATCCAAAACAATTCCGTGTGGAGCAAACATTATTAGCAGGCGACAAAGTAATCGTTAATCAAACCGGCGAACTGCAAACCGTAAATGGAAATACCGACGCGGAAAATACTATTGATTTAGTACTTGCCAATCCACAACTCTGGTCGCCGAAAAAACCTAACCTCTACAACCTGGTTACTCGCGTTTATGAAGGCGATTCACTGGTTGACGAGCAAACCACTCGAATTGGTATCCGCGAATTTAAATGGGTCAAAAATCAGCTCTTGATCAACGGTCAGCCAATCTTTTTACGCGGTGTAAATCGTCATCAGGAATATCCGTATGTGGGTTATGCAACGTCTGACGCCGCAGATTATCGCGACGCTGTAAAAATAAAATCCGCTGGATTCGATTACGTGCGCCTATCACATTACCCACATTCGCCCGCGTTTATGGCCGCTGCCGATGAATTGGGGCTGGTCTTGCTGGATTCGATTTTAGGCTGGCAATATTTTTCTGAAGACCCGGCATTTCAAGCCCAGATTCAACAAACCTGTCGCGATTTAATTCGCCGCGACCGCAACCATCCATCCGTAATGGCCTGGGAGTGCTCGTTAAACGAATCCTGGATGACCGAATCTTTTATAGATTCACTTACTCAAATTATCGATGAAGAATATCCAGGGGCTATGTCTGCTGGCTGGCAGGAATATGGTTACGACATTTACTTACAGGCACGCCAACACCGATTGGAACATTACAAAAAACCAACGAAACCTTACATCGTCAGCGAATACGGTGATTGGGAATACTACGCCATGAATGCCGGTTTAAACCAAACCGCTTGGGCAAATTTATTGCAAGCTGACCGCTCCAGCCGCCAATTGTTAAGCGATGGCGAAACACGTTTATTGCAACAAGCCGCTAATATTCAGGAAGCGCACAACGATAACTTCAACACACCCGCATTTGCTGACGGCTACTGGGTAATGTTTGATTACAACCGTGGTTACGCTCCAGACCTGGAGGCATCAGGCATTATGAGCATCGACCGCCTACCTAAATACAGCTACTACTTCTACCAAAGTCAACGCGACGCCAATGAAGTTTCCGAAAAATTTAGTTCAGGCCCTATGGTATTTATCGCCAGTGAATGGAACGAAAAATCTGATACCAATGTGCGCGTATTCAGTAATGCGGATGAAGTAGAACTGTTGCTTAACGGAAAAATTATTGCCAAACAAACACCGGACCAAAACGGCAACAGCAACAATTTGCCACACCCACCGTTCACCTTTGCATTGGAAAAATTTGAAGCAGGTGAATTAAAAGCCATTGCGTACATCAATGGCAAAGCCGTCGCCGAACATCGTCAGGTTACCGCAGGTGCCGCAAAAAGTTTGCGACTAACCTTAGACACCAGCGGCAAAGCTGCACAAGCAGGCGTTAAGGATGCAATATTTGTATACGCGCAATTAGTAGATAGTGATGGCAATCCAACGTACAGCAATAATGTCCCTGTCTCCTTCAGTGTGAAAGGCAGTGCAAAACTAATCAGCCCTGTAGAAGTGAACACCAGCGGAGGTATTGCCAGTGCGTTAATTGAGATTGGTGATTCAATCGAAGGAGTTAGCCTTAGTGCAAACAGTGGGGAACTTGCTCCAGCCAACATCAATTTCCAATAACATTTTTAAGAGAGCAGAAAAGCCGTTAAAGGCACGGCTTTTTTGGTTTCTTCAACAAACGGGTTGCCTGGAGCTGACAGCTGAGATCAATATAAAAATACAGTCCAGTATTATTTTACGTAGTTTTAGATAAAAACATTAAAAATTAGATGAGCAGTGACGCAGTGCATTTAATATTGCTAACATAAAAAAAGCAGCCTGTAATAGACTTACAACCAGCCCCCTATAATCACGCACTTTGGTTTCAGTTGGGCGGGCCGATGCTGTTCCGTGACCGCGAACCAAAACTCCACCGCGCAACCCCTGCAAAGGTGACTGAAGCACTAAGGGCTCATCGATTCTTGTCAGTAGAGCGCGGCACAATCCTTCGCCAAATTCACTTTCCAAATAATATGCATTCTCTCGCCAAGCAAACAATTGATCAAAATAATGCGCTAGCCCATATGGCAGACTTTTATAGCGATATCTACCGCCTGAGCCTCGCACGCGCTGCTGCTCGTACTCAGCACACATCTTAAAAATCTGCTTGCCAAGATGCCAGTTAAAATGATCTTCGAGTATGTAAGGACTAGCAGAGATAAAATGCCACTGTTTCAAATCCTCTCTTAACACCTTGCCACCTAAAAGCGACTCCACCCGCGCGATAAGCTCCTCATATTCTTTGCGCCGCATCTCAGCCGCTTCGTTTAAATCCTTTTCATGCGAATCAGACTCCACAAATTGATTTACGCCAATCGATGGCGGCGCAGAACCTTCAGGTGATTGAACTGATTCAGCAACAAGCAACCGAGATGAATCCACGGCATCTTCTGTATGATCTTTTTCCCCCTCTTCACTTACCTCCGCATCACAAACATCTGAGTTAGCAGCATGATACAAGGCACTTCTGTAAGCCTCATGCAATAACTGAAACTCTGCCGGTTTTTCGTCCGGCTTGGTAAGTTTTAATCTTTTGGCATAAGCACGCTTAATTTCTCTTACGTCTATAGTCGCAGATAATCCAAGTGTTTCCCAAGGGCTCATTATAACCAGTCCTCGCTATCCAAGCTTTCCAATAACTCTTTAACTTGTAACTGTGCTTTTTTTATTTCATTAACGTTCTGCCGATCTAAAATGGCATCAAACTGACTTAGAATCGCAGCAATTTTCTCCCGCTTATCGCCCAGGCTTGCCTCATACAGACGCTCACCTTTTGCAATAAGCGCGCGATTTACTTCACTCTCTCGCGGATGAAATTTTAGCGCTGCCATTTTTTTCAATGATGCCTCTTTTTCTTTTTCCGACATAACGCCGGGGTTACGCTGAATGAGTTTTGAATAGGTTTTATTTTGAGACACTACAGTCACATCCACTTCCAGCAAACCGTTCATGTCGTAGGTGTAGCGAACATCAATCTCCTCTTTACCTCGTGGTGCTTTAGGAATTTTTATATTTAGCTGGCCAAGAAAAATATTCTTTTTCACCAACCGGTTTTCACCCTGATAAATTTCCAGTTGTAGCTCAGTCTGATTGTCCGCCGCAGTAGCAAGCCTGCGCACCACACTGACGGGGACGGTAGAGTTGCGCTCAATGATTGGCAAAAAATACAGACCTTGCTGGGGGCTATCCTCATTAACCACACCAGTACCCAAGGTGTAAGGGCAAACATCGGTAAGCACCATATCATCCAACGCGGAATTTTTTGACAGCAACGCCGCCTGCACGGCTGCCCCCAAGGCGACTACAGTATCCGGGTCGATATGAGTTGACGGTAGACGTCCGAATATACGCCCCACGGTCGAGCGAAATAACGCAAGACGTGTTGAACCGCCAACCAGTACGATATCGTCAATTTGTGCTGGCGATAAATTTGCATCGCTCATCGCTCTTTCGATGGGCCTTTTGCTGCGTAAAATAAGTGGCGTTGCGACACGTGAAAACCAATCGCGTGTTAGCGACCAGCGAATTTTTTCGCCACCAAAATCCAGTAAGATCTCTTGTGTATCCATTTGACTAACACGGCGCTTCGCAGACTCCATTTGCATATAAAGTGTTTGCAATAAACGCACATCCAACGAGGATTTTTCTATCTGCAATTCGTTAAGCAGTGCATCTACCATCGCTTCAACAAAATCTTCACCACCAAGAAAGTTATCGCCGGCGCTAGCATGCACTTCCATTACACCATCAAAAAACTCAAGGATAGAAACATCAAAAGTGCCACCACCCATATCCAGAATCAGAAATGTACCTTCTTGCTTTTGATGCAAACCATACGCAATAGCAGCTGCGGTAGGCTCATTAATCAAACGATCAACTTTCAACCCAGCAAGCTCCCCCGCAAGTTTGGTTGCATGGCGCTGATTATCATCAAAATACGCAGGGACACTAATGACAGCTTCAGTCACTGGCTCCCCCAAAAATGCTTCGGCGTCCTCTTTCAATGAACGCAACACCAAAGCTGATAATTCAGGGGCACTAAAGAGTTTTTTATTCAACATAATTTTATGATCAGAGCCCATCAAGCGTTTGAAAGCTGCGACGGTAGAACCACTGTGATCAATTAAACGTTCTTTTGCTGCCTTGCCTACAATCACTGCTCCCGCTTCATCCAGCCCTACAACCGACGGCGTCAACAACTCACCGAGCCGGTTGGGTATCAACTTGGGGCCATCCTCAGTCCAATATCCGCAGGCACTATTGGTAGTTCCCAGATCAATTCCTATTACTGTCATATTCTTATCTTTCCTGTATCCATTTTTTGTTACGCAGCACAGCCTGCATCATGAAAGGACAAGAATATTATCAGTTAAATTTAGCGTGCAGTAAGCCTAAAACAACCAGAATAAAAAAACCGCACAGAGAAGTTCTGCGCGGTTTTCGTTTTTGATGATTAAAGATAGTTACGCTATTGGGATTTACTTAAACGCGTCCCACACTGCAGTCGCTTTACCGTTGTTATCCATAGCGCCCAGGGTATAACCTTTCCAACCCGGGCGGGCCTCTGGCTCCCAGTAGAAAATCGCCAAGCCTTTACCACCGTTCACTTGCCCTAGTTTGGTGATCATATCTTTTACGATAGTTTGCGCTTGGGAGTTATCCCAAGGCACACCGATTTCAGAAATCATTACCGGCACAGCGTAGCGCGCGACCATATCGTTCAAATTATTTAAACAAGCGGTGTTTGCATTTTGCCAGGTGTAACCCGATGCGTTAGTGGGATAAGACGATGCGCCAATAACATCAAATTTTCCGCCATTTGCTTTCAGCCCATCAAAAATCCAGCGGAAATTGGCGCTGTCATGGCAATTGGCAAGATGCACAACGACTTTGCTGCTGGGGTAAATAGATTTAGCGGCGTTGTAACCCGTCGTGGTGAGCCAGGCATAATTTTTCATGTTGACCGATGCTTTTCCGTCACCCCATAACATGCCGTTGTTGGTTTCATTTCCGACTTGAACCCAGTCCACGGTAACGCCAGCATCTTTTACAGCTTGTAATGTATAAATCGTTGAATTCCACACCGCATCCATCAATTGTTGAAAGGTATAGTTTTTCCACGCAGCGGGTTTGGTTTGCTGACCTGGGTCGGCCCAGCTATCGCTGTAGTGAAAATCAATCATTACTTTCATGCCCGCCGCCTTGGCACGCTTGGCTTTAGCGACCACATCTTGCGTGCCGCTATACCAGCCATCGGCAGGGTTAACCCATACACGCAAACGCACCGCAGTCATGCCCTGCTCTTTCATAATCGCCAAAATATCTTTCTTAACACCGCTGCGGTTATAGAAGCTAATGCCATTGGCTTCAATTTCCGACATCCAGCTAACATCGGCTCCTTTTAAAGGTGCAGCAAAACTGGAGGCGACGGGAAATGTTAATGCTGTCGCAATGCAGGCGGATAACGCCCATTTCGTTAGTTTCATGATATTCACCATTATTGTTATTAAGCGTTTTCTCAACTATCCCGCTCAACACATGCGGAGATAGCCACCATGCGAGAGAACTGCATCTCACATCTTATTTATATTATATATATTAATTTAATGCAAGAGAGCTTAAAATGAGATGATGAAGGGGACCGACCAGAAATAAGGCAATAGCCTTAGAGAAGTGGAATTTCAGCCTGTGAGGTTGAACGGGAATTGGGTTTTGGTGGGTTATCGCCGCTACGATAGGTAAATACCATGGAGAATTTAGTCTTATCGGTAATGTTGCGCCCCGCGGCGTGAAATAAATTACTGTGAAATAACAATAGATCGCCCTGTTTTAATGGCACTGGCGTTGTCTGATCAAGCAATGAAGTATTTTTAGCGAGATCGGCACGTAAAAATTGACGCTCATCTAGCTGATCTGCCGCAATTGCCCAGTGATGGGAACCAGGCAAAACCAAAAGACAACCATTTTCTTTTTGCTCATCG
The DNA here is from genome assembly GCF_000953825.1 of Cellvibrio sp. OA-2007. Taxonomy (GTDB): domain Bacteria; phylum Pseudomonadota; class Gammaproteobacteria; order Pseudomonadales; family Cellvibrionaceae; genus Cellvibrio. The sequence continues at coordinate 96,376 of NZ_BBUL01000097.1, forward strand.
CCCAGCGCCAACCAGGCTGAAATTAGATCGGGACGCGCAAAATTCCAATAGCGGCTATCGCGGTGCCAACCCGTTACGCTCGAAAAAGCTGGCTGCTTGGTCATGATGCAATTGTGATGCGCTTGGGACAACAAAACATCAGTGCCAAGTAACTGATGCAGGATTCCCTTGAGGGGATCAGCGGTCGCCCAATCAAGCAGTATCGGATGGCGCTGCGATGCCATCAACAACCGCCGCGCCGTTGCACCGCCCTCAGCAGTACGCGATAGCGGCGCGCCGGGGTATTGGGTATCCGCCTCAAATTCAATCGGCATGGCTTGCCGTTGCAGTTCACTTTTTGCCAAAGCCACAACACTTTCACAAAATGATTCACCGGAGAAACCGGGCAACACCAGATAACCCTTTTCTTTGAACTCGCGTATTTGTTCAGATTTAAGCATCGCAATAACTAACTCAAGAATGTAACCACTAAATATGCCCTTACAGCGCGGGCGGATTATATAGCAGGGCAAGTTAAGTACCTATCGATACCCACTAGTTTAATACTCCAAACAAAATGCATTTTTCAGCACATTAATCCAGTCGCGAAGAACATATTTGTCTTATTGCCTACTCTTTTGAGTCCACTCAAACTCCATCTGCCGTGCGGTAGCTTCAGCCAAAGGCATTCCGGCAGTACGCGAAACCAAATGTAAACTCATATCGATGCCCGCTGAAATTCCTGCTGATGTTACCACTGTGCCTTCATCAACCCAGCGCACATTATTCAATACATCGAGCGAGGGAAATGCAGTTTGGAGGCCAGCAATATCTTCCCAATGAGTGGTTACTTTTTGCGAGGTGATCACAGTAGATTTCGCCAACAAAAAAGCTCCTGTACAGACAGAAGCAGTAATTTTTGCTGAGGCTGCAGTGTGTTTAATCCAATCGATGACCGATAATTTTTCCATTTCAGCATTCACAACACCACCTGGGATAATTAAAACATCGACTGTAGGGTGCTGAGCAAAGGTGAAATCAGGTACAAACTTTAGCCCGGCCCTTGCTGTAACCGGAGCCACAGTTTCAGCGATTGAAAATACTGAAAACGCCTTCGGTGATTCAGAATGCAGGCGCGCGGCAACACGAGCGGCTATAGCAAACACCTCATAGGGGCCGGCGAAATCCAACACTTCCACTTCGGAAAATAGAAAAATACCTACATTAATTGTCATCGCAATCTCCTTGAAAAATGAAAACGCTCAGGCAATAAAAAACCCGCAAATTTGCGGGTTTTTTATTAACGAATGGCAAGCTTATTTACGAAAGCCTGGTGGTAACGCGCCGCCAGGAGGCATCCCGCCCGGCATCATACCACCGATACCACGCATCATTTTTTGCATGCCGCCGCCTTTCATTTTGCCCATCATTTTTGCCATTTGTTTGTGTTGCTTTAACAAACGATTAAGGTCTTGTATTTGGGTGCCTGAACCTGCGGTGATACGACGCTTGCGCGAACCACTCAGGTCATCCGGGTTGCGACGCTCTTCTGGAGTCATGGAATTAATAATGGCTTCCATGGTTTTAAATTGTTTGCCCATGTTGGCGCTCTGCGCCATTTGCGCCACATTGCCAAGGCCGGGCAACTTATCCAGCATGGAGGTTAAACCGCCCATGTTTTGCATTTGCAGTAACTGATCGCGCAAATCTTCCAAATCAAATTTTTGACCTTTGGTTACTTTCTTGATCAGTTTTTCTGCTTTTTCTTTATCGACGGTGCGCTCAACCTGCTCGATCAGCGAGAGCACATCACCCATACCCAAAATGCGCGAGGCAATACGATCAGGATGGAAAGGCTCAAGTGCATCCACTTTCTCGCCCATGCCCAAAAACTTGATGGGTTTACCCGTAATATGACGCACAGAAAGTGCCGCACCGCCGCGCGCATCGCCGTCGGCTTTGGTGAGAATGACACCGGTTAATGGCAGTGCATCGTTAAACGCTTTAGCGGTATTGACCGCATCCTGACCGATCATGGCATCGATCACAAACAAGGTTTCAATCGGGTTGATCGCCGCGTGAATATCCTTGATTTCGGTCATCAAATCTTGATCGATATGCAAACGGCCAGCGGTATCGACAATCAACACATCAAAAAATTGTTTTCTGGCATGGTCGATAGCATTACGTGCAATATCGAGTGGTTTTTGCTCACCGGTTGATGGGTAACACTCAACGCCCACTTCCGCCGCCAATGTTTGCAACTGCTGAATAGCAGCCGGACGATAAACGTCCGCACTGACGACCAATACTTTTTTCTTTTCACGCTCTTTTAAAAAACGCGCAAGTTTAGCCACCGACGTTGTTTTACCCGCACCTTGCAGACCGGCCATTAATACTATGGCCGGTGGCTGCTGCGCCAGGTTCAGCGATTCATTCGCCTGCCCCATGGTGGCAATCAATTCTGCTTCAACAATCTTGATAAATTGCTGGCCAGGATTCAGCGCCTTGCTAATTTGTTGACCCAAGGCACGGCTGCGCACCTGATCGATAAAGGCTTTAACAACTGGCAGCGCCACATCCGCTTCCAGCAATGCTTTACGCACATCGCGCAACGCATCTTTAATATTGTCTTCACTGAGGCGCGCCTTACCGGTAATACTGCGCAGCGTGTGGGATAAACGGTCGGTTAGATTCTCAAACATAGCCTGTCTCAAACAAACGGTTGATTCGCGGCGGGCCAACCACGATGGATTACTCCAAGGTCAGCCCATAAAAAGTGGCGGCAATTATACCCCCAAAGCCGGTGCAAAGGGTGCAATCTCCCGCAGAATCCCTCTGAAACCATAATCTTGTTAATAAGGATACTTCTCATCTACCCTTCTCTTTAAGGGTACCTTGTGACACACTTGCGGCCTTGGTTTAGCCCATGAAAACACCTACGGACCAGCCCTATCAGCATGATGACCCTAAGCGCCAACCTAATTGCCATTTTTATTTACACCACTGCTGCTATTTATTTTGGCAGCCAATTTGCGCGCCAAAAATCCTTCCAACCTTCACAAATACTCGGCACTGCCGCACTGGGACTGCTTGTACATGGCATAGGTGTTTATGGTATTAGCATGGATGGCAGCAGCTTGAACTTCAGCTTATTCTCTGCCTCGTCGCTCATTTTTTGGGTCATCAACGCGATTGTATTAGTTAGCAGCCTGAAAAAAGAATTACACAATTTATTCTTATTATTATTCCCACTGTCGGCGATTTCGGTTATCGCATCCATCAGCGCAACCAATCCCGAGTGGCAACACTCACTTAGCTACACCATTGCTGCACACGTTATTCTCTCGATACTTGCCTACAGTCTACTCACCATTGCCAGTTTGCAAGCCTTGATCTTGGCTTACCAAAACCACGCACTCAAAAACAAAAGCCGTATTGCAAATGCACGCCTTTTGCCGCCTTTGCAGACAATGGAATCGCTTTTATTTGAATTACTCTGGGTTGGAGAAATATTACTGACACTGGCGATTATGTCAGGGTTTTATTTCTTGGAAGATATGTTCGCGCAACACTTGGTACACAAAACTGTGTTTGCTTTAATTGCCTGGTTTATTTATGCCCTGCTGTTGTGGGGGCGCCACCAAATGGGTTGGCGCGGCAACAAAGCAATTCGCTGGGCACTAGCGGGTTTTATCTGTTTGATGCTCGCCTATTTTGGTAGCAAGCTCGTACTTGAAATTATTTTGAATCGCACATAAAAAGTAAATGCAAACGGACTTACTTTTGCTCTTTTGATTCTGCTTCCGTTATTTCACTTTCATTTGCCGCCGCTTGTTTATTGAAACGATCAATTGGCATCTCGCTACGCACTCTCAATTTATGCAATATCCAACCGCATAATGCTGCCACACCGATCAAACCACCGAGCAACACCACAAGCGCCAGCAAATACCCGCCCAGCTCTTGCCAACTCAACCCCCAACCATTCACCAGCAGTAAAATAAAACAGGCACCGGCGATAAGATTCAGTCCAAGGCCGCGACTTTTAAGTAGTTTGCGAAGAATCATTCAATGCCTCGAAATTAATGCCTCAATAAAACCTATGCCAAGCACAATTGCTCTAGCGCATAAGCAACACCCGCTTCATCCGCCGATTTAGTCACCCAATCGGCAACTGCTTTCACATTTTCATTGGCATTACCCATAGCCACACCTATACCGGCCATTTGTAAGAAATCCATATCCGATTCCGCATCACCAAACGCAATTACCTGATGCGCCGCCAGTTGATGGTGATTCAGCAAAAAATCAAATGCTCGCTGTTTGGTTGCAGCGCCGGCGATAACACTGGCGAATTGCCAGTCTGGATAAGCCGCTAAATAAGCACGCGCAAAAATCAATTGTGGAAACTGCTGTTCCAAGAGCGAAATCTTATCGCCCTGGGCGACACGATTTACACCCACCAATAATTTGGACACATTATTGTGCATCACTACCGATGTTAAATCGCTCAATTCAGGATTCACCCGCAAATGCGCTGCATGCACTCGGCTAATTTCCGTGTGTTGCGCCAAATAAAAACCAGTTGGAGTGTAGACTTCCGCATACAAATCGAGGCGCTGTGCAGCCTGCACTACCGCCAAAGCATCTGCACTTGGCAGCGGCACATCCAGTAGCGTCTGTTGCGAACGAGGATCAAATAAATGCGCGCCGGTATAAAACATACCGGCATCACTAATTCCCAATTCATCCACTAAAAAACGCGCGGCAAAATAAGGGCGCCCCGAGGCAATCGCTGTTTTAATTCCTTTTGATTTGAGATGCGCAATTGCAGAATAAAGCTGAGGATGAATTTGGCCGCGAGAATCGAGCAGCGTGCCATCAATATCAAAAAATGCCAGCCGGATATCAGCTGCCGCAGCTCGTAAACCTGCAGAGCGTTGCATGCCCCTAGCCAGCCACTACTTGCACAAATACATAAGTCAACGCAAACGCGCTAATCGCGATCAATTTTACCAGCAAACTTTTTTGAATAGCCGATAAAAACTGAAAGCGAGAATGTTTGCTCACCAGTAATTGCGCCAACACATAGACAACTAAAAACCCGCCCGCCCAATAAAGTGCGTATTGATTAAATAATTCTACTTTCATGATCACTCACTCAGGTCGACTCGCGACGCCATTGGGTAGTGCCATCACGCGAGTCTTCCAGCACCACACCGGCAGCGAGTAATTCTTTGCGAATTTCATCTGCACGGGCATATTGTTTGTCTTGTTTAGCTTGAATGCGCTCGGCAATTAACTGCTCAACCGTTTCAGCTGCAATTTGATCTGAACCACCTGCCTGCAAAAACACTTCCGGACCTTCTTGTAACACGCCCAGAATTAGCCCTAACGCTTTTAACTGACCAGCAAGATTTCTCGCCAGCTCAGGGTTACTTTTTGCATTATTTAATTCGCGCACCAAATCAAACATGCCTGCTAATGCCACGCGCGTATTAAAGTCATCATTCATGGCTTCAACAAAAGCCAAATAATAGGCGCTGGACTGCATTTCACTTAATGGCAAGGGTGCAACATCGGCATAATCACGCAAACCACCGTAAAAACGCTCAAGGCCGCTGCGCGCCTCAATCAAATTATCTTCCGCATAATTAATCGGGCTGCGATAGTGGCTGCTGATCAATAAAAAGCGCACCACTTCTGGGTGATATTTCTCCAACACATCACGAATAGTGAAAAAATTGCCGAGCGATTTCGACATTTTTTCGCCATCAACTCGTACCGCACCTGCATGCATCCAATAGTTTACGTACTTGCAACCATTTGCTGCCTCGCTCTGTGCGATTTCATTTTCATGATGTGGGAATGGTAAATCAGGGCCGCCGCCATGAATATCAAAGGTTTCACCGCAGCAATTTTTGCTCATCGCTGAACATTCAATATGCCAGCCAGGGCGACCATTACCCCAGGGGGATTTCCATGCAGGCTCACCTGTTTTGGCGGCTTTCCACAATACAAAATCACGCGGATCTTCTTTTACTTCGTCAACTTCGATGCGAGCACCGACCAATAATTCATCTACATTTTTATTGGTAAGTTTGCCGTAATCGGCAAAGCGCGTAACACGGTAATAAACATCGCCATTGGTTGCTGCATAAGCAAAACCTTTATCAATCAAGGTTTTGTTCATATCCACGATTTGATCGATATAAGCTGTTGCGCGCGGCTCAATGTCCGGGCGGGAAATTCCCAAACGAGCTTCATCTTCATGCATATAATCGATAAAGCGTTTGGTCAGCGCATCAAACTCCTCGCCATTTTCATTTGCGCGCTTGATAATTTTATCGTCGATATCGGTAATATTGCGCACATAACTCACATCCCAATTCTGACTACGCAAAAATTTGGTAATGACATCAAACGCAACTAATACACGCGCATGCCCAATATGGCAATAGTCATACACGGTAATACCGCAGACATACATAGAAATCTTGCCCGGATTAATCGGTTTAAAAATTTCTTTTTGACGTGTGAGTGTGTTGTATATCTGCAGCATGTTATTCCTGATCTTCCGTTTTGCCGAAGCTGTCTTTTAAACTAATGGTGCGATTGAAAACCGGTTTTTCGGTTGTGCTGTATTTGCTATCCAAGCAGAAGTAACCCTGCCGTTCAAATTGATAGCTATTCCCAACCGAAGCAGTCGCCAAACTAAGCTCCGCCTTACAACCTTGTAGAACCTCCAAGCTGTCGGGATTGATACAATCGAGGAAGTTTTTACCGCCTGCATCAGGCGCTTCATCGATAAATAAACGGTTATACAAACGCACTTCACAATCGAGATTCTGTGTAGCCGAAACCCAGTGAATAACCCCCTTGGGTTTCACTCCATCTGCAGGATCTTTACCCAAGGTGCCCTCAATAATACGTGCACGCACTTCAATAATATTGCCCGCAGCATCTTTAATCGCTTCATCCGCTTCGATCACATAAGCACCGCGCAAACGCACACGCTTGCCGGTCACCAAACGCTTATATTTTTTATTCGCTTCTTCACGGAAATCTTCTTGTTCGATAAATACTGTTTGTGTAAACGGCAAAGTGCGATCACCCAAATCAGCACGATTGGGATGATTATGAACCGTTAAAGTTTCCACTTGATCGGCCGGACAATTAGTGAGCGTCACCTTCAAAGGTTTTAACACACACATGGCGCGCGGTGCGTTTTTATCCAGATCATCGCGCACACAAAATTCCAGCACACCCACATCGACGATGCCATCTGAACGGGTCACACCAATGCGCTCACAAAATTCGCGCAGCGCCGCTGGAGTAAACCCGCGGCGGCGCATACCGGAAATGGTGGGCATACGCGGATCATTCCACCCATCAACATGGTGCTCGTCCACAAGTTGTTTAAGTTTGCGTTTGCTGGTTACCGAATAATTAATATTTAAACGCGCAAATTCATATTGGCGCGGAATTGCGGGCACTGGCAGGTTTTGAATAAACCAATCGTATAGTGGTTTGTGATCTTCAAATTCCAGCGTACAAATCGAGTGAGTGATACCTTCAATCGCATCACTTTGACCGTGAGCAAAATCGTAAGAAGGATAAATGCACCATTTGTCACCGGTTTGATGATGGTGGGCTTTTTTAATGCGGTAGATAATCGGATCGCGCAAATTAATATTGGGCGATGACATATCAATTTTTGCACGCAGAGAGCACGCGCCCTCTTCAAATTCACCCGCGCGCATTTTTTCAAACAGCGCAAGATTTTCTTCCACACTGCGCTCACGAAAGGGGCTATTTTTACCCGGCTCGACCAAAGTGCCACGATATTCACGCATTTGCTCTGCATTTAAATCACAGACAAATGCCAAGCCCTTATTAATCAAATCAATCGCCCAAGCATGCAGCTGATCAAAATAATCGGAGGTGTAACGCACTGCGCCATCCCACTTAAACCCTAACCACTCCACATCTTGTTTAATGGCATTAACGAATTCTTCGTTTTCTTTTTCGGGGTTGGTATCGTCAAAACGCAAGTTACATGCGCCACCAAACTCATCTGCCATGCCAAAATTCAAACAGATAGATTTCGCATGACCAATGTGCAAATAGCCATTAGGTTCCGGTGGAAAACGGGTAACGATTTTTTTATGCAGCCCTTGCTCCAGATCTTTGCGGATAATCTGTTGAATAAAATGCAAAGGTTTGGTTTTTACTTCAGTGCTGCCAGTATCGGCAGCACTCATCGCTGAATGATTGTCGCTCATGGGATAAAAAATCCGTTAGGTGTGATCGTAAATCTGGGGTGAACTTGATAATGGCGCTATTGTACTGAGTCGAGATCGCTTTTCATACCGAGAAAAAGAATGCGCAGCGAGCAAAAAACACTCAATTACCCGATGCTGGCGGTGGTGCGGCACGATAATCGCTGCGCCGATTTAATTGATAGCGCCTGACCGCTTGATTGTGCATCTCAAGACTGTCGGAGAACTCGCTGGTGCCATCGCCCTTGGCGACGAAATAAAGCGCTTTGCCCGATGCCGGATTGAGCGCAGCCTTAATCGACGCAGCACTGGGAAGAGATATAGGTGTAGGAGGCAGCCCTTCTATAACATAGGTGTTATAAGCGGTTGCCTCCTGAAGGTTTTTGCGCGTAATGCGCCCTTTGTAGTTATTACCCATGCCATAAATGACTGTCGGATCAGTCTGTAATTTCATACCCTGCTGCAAACGACGCACAAACACGCCCGCAATCTGATCTCGCTCACTGTGATGCCCCGTTTCGCGCTCGACGATTGAAGCCATAATCAAGGCTTCATAGGGTGTTTTGTAAGGTAGATTAGGGGCACGCTTTTCCCACTCCGCAGCTAACAATGCCTGCATTTTGTGATAGGCGTTTTGTAGGATTTCTACATCTGAAGTATTACGACTAAAACTATAGGTATCCGGGAAAATCCAACCCTCCAGTTCTTTTATGGGTAGCGCCAATAAAGCCAATTGCTCTGCGCTAGATTTGCCCGAAAGCTGATGATCAATAGCATCCATTTTTTCCAAAGCAGTCAGCGCCTGCTTCAACGTCCAACCTTCAACAAAAGTGACCTGATACAAAATTACATCGCCTTTCATAAGCTTTTGTAACAAACTTTTAGGCGTTGTGCCCTGCGCAAAAAAATACTCCCCTGCATGCACTTTATTTGCATTGTTAAAACGCGCATAAAGCCGCAGTAGACGCGGGTGATGCAATATTCCCGCACTGCCCAAATCATTCGCCAAAAACCCTAAAGATTGACCTTGTTTTAGCTCATAGGTATAGCCCGATTCATCGATTTGCAACGGCGTATCCAACCAATTTTGCACGTAAAACCATAGCGCCAAAACAGCCAAACTTGCAGCAAAAAAAATACCTGCCACTAGGGCAAATAACTTCAGCATCAAAGAGGATTTTTTACTCATAATAAATTCGTTGTTATTCGCCCATTAAGCGCGCGAGCTGTTGCTGTAATGCTCGGGTGATTTGATCGTCAGTATAGCTTTGTTGGTTTACAACAGTGCTTTGACGCTCATCAACCAAGGTGTTTACCGGCCAAATACCATAGACACTATTACACAGAAACATTTCATCGGCTGCACGCAAAAAATTCAAATCCATATCCACAACATGACAAACCAAGCCCAATGCGGGTGCCAATTTTTCAAGAATTGTTTGGCGCATAATGCCTGCCACACCTGCAGCAGATAGATCCGGTGTATACAGCTGATTATTTTTTACTGCGAACAGATTGCTAACCGTTGCTTCAATCACTCTGCCCTGTGTATCAAGTAGCAGCCCTTCAGCAAATTCATCGCGCCACTCTGCACGCGCCAAAATATGCTCCAGCCGATTTAAATGCTTCATTCCCGCCAGCGCCGGTGCTTGCGCTAAACGTAAATCGCAAATACGTACATTAACGCCGTTGCGATACTGTTCAGTTTGCAGCTCACTGCCAGAAAAAACACCAACACAATAAGTAGGCTCTATCTGATCTAGTAACCGATATCCGCGCCCACCAATACCGCGAGTTAAAGTGATTTTTACTACAGCCGATGAAACATTCGCATCACTTAGCTGCACCATCATGGACGCGAGATATTGATTTAATAAATGTTCGTTGAGCGGAATTTTTAGTCGCGCGGCACTGCGCATCAAACGCTCGCGATGACACTGCCAGAGGGGGATAGAGCCATTGGTATAACGGCAGGTTTCAAATACGCCGTCGCCATAAGCGAAGCCGCGATCCAGCGGCGAGATGGTCGCACCCAGAACACCGTTGACACTGATAAGAGGGAAATTGATTGGCATAAACGGGAGTCTATACAAAAACGCCGGACTGTCTCCAGTCCGGCGTCATTTTTAACTCAAAATAAACAGTATTTAGAGCTTACGGAAAACCAAAGAGCCGTTAGTGCCGCCAAAACCAAAGGAGTTAGACAGTACCGCTTCAATTTTTCGCTCTTGCGCTGTGTGTGGCACCAGATTGAGATCGGCGCAAGACTCTTCTGGGTTATCCAAATTGATGGTGGGCGGCGCCACTTGATCGCGAATAGACAGCACGCTGAAGATTGCCTCAACGGCGCCCGCAGCACCCAGCAAGTGGCCGATCATGGATTTAGTTGAGCTTACGGCAACCTGCGCTGCAGCCGCACCCATAACCGATTTAACCGCCTCACACTCAGCCTTATCGCCAGCTGGCGTAGACGTTCCGTGAGCGTTAATGTAGTGAATCAATTCTGGGGATATACCTGCATCCAAAATTGCATTGCGCATGGATGCCGCAGCACCTGAACCATCTTCCGGCGGAGAAGTCATGTGATAGGCATCACCGCTCATACCAAAACCAATCAGTTCAGCGTAAATTTTTGCACCGCGCTTTTTGGCGTGTTCGTATTCTTCCAGCACCAATACACCGGCACCATCACCCAACACAAAGCCATCGCGATCTTTATCCCAAGGGCGGCTCGCTGCTTGCGGATTATCATTGCGGGTTGATAGCGCACGCGCGGCCGCAAAACCGCCCAAGCCTAATGGTGTAGTGGCCATCTCGGCTCCACCAGCTACCATCACATCGGCATCACCGTACTGGATCATACGTGCAGCAAAACCAATACTGTGCGTACCTGTGGTACAAGCGGTGGTAATGGCAATATTCGGGCCGCGCAAACCAAACATGATCGACAAGTTGCCCGAAATCATATTAATAATGGCACTGGGTACGAAAAATGGGGAGATACGACGCGGCCCTTTATGTTCAAGTGTCGAGGATCCCTCTTCAATGGTTCCAATACCACCGATACCTGAACCAATCGAGACGCCAATTCGCCCTGCATTTTGCTCCGTAATTTCCAGCCCGGAATCGCGAATCGCTTGAATGCCAGCAACCATTCCGTACTGGATAAACGGATCCATTTTGCGCGCTTCTTTGCCGGGGAAATAATCATCCACCACCAAACCTTTCACCGACGCACTAAATTGCGTGGTAAAAGCCGATGCATCAAAGTGGGTAATTGTTGCCACACCACTTTTTCCATTGACAATGCCATGCCAAGTATCTGCAACGGTATTACCCAGTGAACTGATCATACCAAGACCAGTAACTACAACTCTTTTACGCGACACGATTGCGGTTCTCCTGCGAAAGACAATTAAGCGCAATCAAAACGCCCAATCACCTTGGTGATTCGTAAGAAATCGGAAAGTACAATTAAACCTGCCTTACGGCAAAAGAAAAAGCCGTACTATTTTGCAATAATACGGCTTTTCAAAAACAGGTATCAGCTGCCAGTCAAATCACAACAAGCAGGCGAATTATGCCAAGTTGGCATTAATGTAATCGATAGCTAATTGAACAGTGGTGATTTTCTCGGCTTCTTCATCCGGAATCTCAGTTTCGAATTCTTCTTCGAGAGCCATTACCAACTCTACGGTATCCAAAGAATCAGCGCCCAGATCTTCGACGAAAGAAGCTTCATTTTTAACTTCGTCTTCTTTCACACCCAGTTGCTCAGCAACGATCTTTTTTACGCGTTCTTCAATGCTACTCATGATGTTATGTAACTCCTAGTGGTTATATGTTCGAAACACCTGACGGTTCAAGCTAAAATTAGCTGGGCCAAGCGTTCCGGTCAAAATCGTCGCGCATTTTACATCGATTTTCAGGATGTTGTAATGCCAACAGGCAAAATTCTTTAACTTTTAGAACATAACCCATAAAAATCAATGAGTTATATCTTAAAAATTACGCCATATACATCCCGCCATTGACGTGAATTGTCTCCCCGCTAATGTAAGCACCCGCATCACTGGCAAGGAAAACCACAACCGACGCAATCTCTTCGGGTGCACCGAGACGCCCTAAAGGTATGCGGGATAACAACTGTTGTTTTTGCTCTTCTGGCAAAACCTTGGTCATGTCAGTGTCAATAAAACCCGGCGCAACCGTGTTAACGGTAATATTGCGCGAGCCTACTTCTGCAGCCAGCGAGCGCGCAAAACCAGCAACACCGGCCTTGGTCGCAGCATAGTTGGATTGCCCTGGATTACCCATAGCACCCACAACAGAGCTGATATTGATGATGCGGCCCCAACGGGCTTTCATCATGCCGCGCAACACACCCTTGCTCAAACGGTAAATAGCACTCAGATTAGTATTGATAACATCAAACCACTCTTCATCGCTCATACGCATCAATAAATTATCTTTAGTGATGCCCGCATTGTTTACCAAAATTGCCGGAGCACCGAACTCATCGCCAACATCTTTTAACAAAGCGACAACCGAATCCGCATCAGTCACGTTTAAAACTTTGCCGGCTCCACGAATACCCAGCTCAGCAAAGCGTGTCGAAATTTTTTCCGCACCTGCGGTACTTGTTGCCGTACCGATAACAATCGCGCCCGCCTTACCCAATTGCTCGGCAATAGCTGCACCAATACCGCGACTAGCACCAGTAACCAATGCCACTTTATCGTTAAGGTTCATCATTGATCTTTCCCTTATAAAAAACTAACTAGTAGAAAACTAAAAAACAAAATTCGTTATGCCAAGCTCGTTAACGCAGCCTGTAATTCTTCTGGTTTCTCAACCGACATCACAACCAATTCCGCATTAATGCGCTTATTCAAACCCGAAAGTACTTTGCCTGGACCACACTCGATCGTAGTAGTAATTCCAGCTTTCGCCATAGTATTAACGCACTCAACCCAGCGAACTGGGCTGTAAATTTGCTCAATCATTAAGGCTTTAATTTTTTCTGGGTTGGATTCCACTTCTGCAGTCACATTGTGCACCACAGGAGTTTTAGGAAAAGAAAAAACAGTCGCTGTGATTTGCTCCGCCAAACGCTCTGCTGCCGGACGCATCAACTCCGTATGAAAAGGCGCACTTACCGGCAAAGGCAAAGCACGCTTCGCCCCAGCTTCTTTACATAACGCACTAGCACGCTCAACTGCTGCTGCAGTACCCGCAATAACAACCTGCCCGGGAGAGTTAAAATTAACCGCCGCAACCACTTCGCCCTGCTCTGCTCTTTTACATGCGTCTAGAATTAACGCATCATCAAGGCCAATAATCGCCGCCATGGCACCCTGCCCAGCAGGAACAGCCTCTTGCATAAACTTTCCGCGCTGTTGTACCAACTTCACAGCGTCCTTAAATGCAACTACGCCCGCGCACACTAACGCAGACCACTCGCCAAGACTATGCCCTGCCATAAGCGCAGGCTGCGCGCCATTTTTTTCCTGCCATGCACGCCATACCGCAACACTTGCAGCCAACAATAACGGCTGGGTACGCTCAGTTAAATTAATTTCGTCTTGCGCACCAGCTTGCACCAGTGCCCACAAATCGTAACCCAAAACCTCAGACGCTTCAGCAAAGGTTTTCTCTACAATCGGAAACTCAGTCGCCAACTCGGCTAACATGCCAATTTTTTGCGAACCCTGACCCGGAAATACAAAAGCAAGATGTTGACTAGTCATAATGAATAAACACTTCTCTTTTTACGAAAATTTAATGTTGTGACAATGCCTGCTGAATTCGCAGTGGCACCTGTTGAATCACCTGCTCACGCGCCACCATCAATGCATGCATAAACGCTTTTTCATCGGCACTGCCATGGCTTTTGATGACTGTTTTTTGCAGCCCAAGAAAACTGGCGCCATTATATAACGACGGATCTAACTCATGCTGCAAACGCTTCAGTAAAGGCAACAACAGTAGACACAACACCCGATTTAATACATTTTTCTTTATAAGTTTTGCAATTCTATTTGCAATAAATCGCGCAACGCCTTCGCTGGCTTTCAATGCAATATTGCCATGAAAGCCGTCGCACACAATCACATCGGCAGCACCAGTAAATATGTTGTTCGCCTCAACAAAACCGGCATAGTTAATTCGCTCATCACTCTGCAGAAGCAACTGCGCAGCCTTTAAAATATCAGTTCCTTTTTGTTGCTCGGTACCTATATTTAATAGCGCAACACGCGGGGCCATTTCAGCTGAAGCACTCGCAAGGACACTGCCCATCAATGCAAATTGATGAAGATGTTCTGGAGCGCAATTGATATTAGCACCCAAATCCAGCAAGTAAGTTGCGCCAGCATCAACAGGCATAGATTTACATATGGCCGGGCGATCAATCGCAGAGAAGGTTTTGATTAGATGTTTTGCTATAGCCAACAATGCGCCCGTATTACCAGCGCTAACGCATGCATCAGCCGAATCATTACGCAACAGATCCAGCGCCATCCACATAGATGAGCCTTTTTTATGGCGCAGTGCAAACAGAGGATCATCATGCATACTCACCACATCGGAAGCATGCACAAGAGTAATTCGCTCATGTAATTTTTTAACTGGAGGGAGCAGAGAAAGAAGCTGGGGTTCATTGCCGACCAGCAGCAAATCCACATCTGGAAATTGAGTTACAAATTTTTGCGAGGCTGAAATAGCAACGCGGGGACCTAAGTCCCCGCTCATAGCGTCAACCGCTATTCGAATTCTTGCCGACAAGGTTCAGTGTTCTTGAGTAAAAAATTACTCGTCACTGCCTTTATCAATCACTTTACGACCGCGATAGAAACCATCAGCAGTCACATGGTGACGGATGTGCTTCTCACCGCTAGTAGCGTCAACTGACAAGGTTGGGCCAGTCAGGGCATCGTGTGAACGACGCATGTCACGCTTGGAACGAGATTTTTTGTTTTGTTGAACTGCCATGATTTACTCCTATTTACTTACTCATTGGAACCGAGGCGCCTCAGGATTTCGGCGAGCTCTTTAGTTGTTCCAACACCTGAAATGGGTTTCTCTCTTTTTTTACCTCGACTGGCTTACCACTTGAATAGAGTTTGCTGTCGATGCAAAGCTCTTCGTGATAAGCAACCGCAGGTAAACTTAACAGCAGCTCTTCTTCGATCATATCGTAAAGATCTGCCATTCCCTCTCCCGAAATCCAGGGCTCAAAGTGCGGTGGCAATTTATTTGCCCCCTCTTCGTCCCACACAATACCGAGCGAGATGTTACTTTCAACAGGTACAGTTACTGGCTCTAAACAGCGTTGACATATTAACAACAGGTCAGCACTTGCAGTTCCAACAACAACCTTTTTCTTTTCCTCACTAATCTTAAATTCAAGCCTTACCTGAACTTCTCCACCTGAATTTTCTGCTACCTCAGCAATGCGAGGCAAATCAGAAGTAGCAATGCAACCCTCTAAAACAACGCCGTGTTGAGCGAATTTTCGGGGGTCACCCTGCCGAGGCAGAACTTTATTAGAAGGGGTCTTAAACATAAGCGCGCCATAATAGGGATATCACCCCAGAGTGTCAAAGAAAAACTCGCCAAATAGCGCTATTTAGTGGCTTAGGAGTAAAATCACCACCCTATTTAGCGTTCACCCACCCAAAAAGCGCGACTCTTTTATGAAAAAACCCAAAATATTACTCGCTTCAAGCTCATCTTATCGCCGCGAATTACTACAAAAACTGGGACTGACCTTTAATTGGGATAGCCCAAACATAGATGAAAGCCACAGATCAAACGAGAGCCCCACCGCACTTGCACTCAGACTAGCCGAGAGCAAGGCTCGCCATCTTGCAAACACCTACCCCAACCACCTAATTATCGGCTCCGACCAAGTCGCAACAATCGACAACCAAATCATTGGCAAACCACACACCCATGCAGCAGCCTTTTCCCAGCTCGCGAGTTTTCGCCAGCGCGAGGTCACATTTATAACAGGGTTATGTTTATTGAATTCAGCAACCAATCGCATTCAACTTAGCGCTGAAACCTACAAGGTCAAATTTCGCCAGTTCACAGACACACAAATAGAGAACTATTTGCAGCGCGAGCAACCCTATGACTGCGCAGGCAGTTTTAAATCGGAAGGGTTGGGTATTTGTCTATTCGAAAAATTTGAGGGAGATGACCCCAATACACTAATAGGTCTACCACTGATTGCACTCACTCGAATGCTGATCAATGAAGAGGTAGACCCACTGGATCAACCCACCAGCTTTTCCCATGAAAGCAGCTGATCGAATTGATCCAAACATAATTCAGGCTGGTAAGAATACAGGCGATCAACGTGATGGGCACCATAACTCACCGCAATTCGCGGCATATTGATTCGCCGCGCCATCTCCATATCGTATTCGGTATCACCGATCATTACTGCCTGATCCGGAGCAACACCAAATTCATTTAGCAACTCTTCTAACATTAATGGATCCGGCTTGGATGCGGTTTCATCCGCACAGCGAGTCGCGTGAAAAAAATCAGCCACACCCAAAACACTCAATATACGATCCAAGCCTTTACGGCTCTTGCCGGTAGCAATAGTTAACGCATGCCCATTTGCCTTTAGGCGATCTAAAGTATCGATCACACCCGGGAAAAAATCAGAGGGGCGAGTCTCATCTAGCGATAAAAAACGGCTCGCATAAGCATCTCGCAAACATTGACGACCAGACAAATCCGTATCGGGATACAACTGATGGATAGCCTCCGGCAAACCCAAGCCAATAATGTTGTGGATAAGATAGTCCTCTAACGGGCTCCAGCCTATATCTTGCGCAGCAAGCTGCATGGCTGTGGTGATCTTGGCTTTTGAGTCGCTCAGGGTGCCATCCCAATCAAAAATAAACAGCAATTACACACTCCAACTAAATAGCAGACAGCTTACCTAACGGAATTGATAGATCGGGGAGCAGCGGAGCTTCAACATGCGTAAGCTCTTCAGATTCCGGTAAATAAAAAGAAAGCGCAGAGGCATGTAGAAACAATCGCTTAACACCCTTCTCGCGCATCACCGCATTAATCTCATCGTTGCCGTATTTTTCATCGCCAACAAGGCAGCAACCCGCATATTGGGCATGCACACGAATTTGATGCGTTCGACCAGTGATAGGGCGCGCCTCAATCAAGCTGAAACCATCAAAGCGCTGCAACACCTTAAACTCAGTCAAACTTGGCTTACCTTCTGGATGAACCCGCACCACTCGCTCACCGCCAGCCACCTCTGTTTTTAATAAAGGTGCATTAACCTGATGAATCCGCCTTGGCCAATCCCCAACAACCAAGGCTTGATAGACCTTGGTAATGCCGCCCGCTCCAGCCGACTTTTCACGCAAAGCAGCCTGTAAATGCCGCAAATAACTGCGCTTTTTAGCCACCATAATGCAGCCGGAAGTGTCGCGATCAAGCCGATGAACCAACTCCAAATGGCGCGCTTCGGGGCGCACCTGACGCAAAGTTTCAATCAGACCAAGAGTGATGCCACTGCCACCATGCACAGCAAGACCCGGAGGCTTATTGATCACCAACAGACCATCATCTTCAAATAAGATCGACTTAGCCAGCAACGACATCATTTGATGGCTCGCTTTCGCCTCTGTACCCGCCTCCGCCGTTCTAATGGGCGGAACCCGCACAGAATCCCCCTCCACCAGTTTATACTCCGGTTTAATCCTTCCTTTATTGACGCGCACTTCGCCCTTGCGAATAACGTTATAAATTTTCGATTTGGGAACACCTTTGAGGCGCGCAATCAGAAAGTTATCGAGCCGCTGGCCAGCTTGATCCGCGTCGATAGAGAGAATCGTCACCTGAACAAGCGATGAGTCACCCGTAGTTTGTGCAGTTTTTTCAGAGAGTATTTTCATGGCGCCATGATACTCGATACTGCTGAACTACCACACCCGTCACAACCTAAGCATCACCAAAAAGACAGGTAAATCACTGATTTAATTGCCGCATATCTAGAGAGCTGCTATATTCAGACGGCTGATACAGGCTGGTTTCCGGGTCGCGCGCAAAAGACAGGCGCATCATTAGGAAATACCGCTGACAGCAAGAGCGCCAGCTTCAATACACAATGAATGTATAAAGCTCCCGCTCTTGATGAAACTGACAACGGTAGAAGCTGAGCTGCGCTCTGCAACTACCCTAACAATTGCGTCAACCAACGTTGCACTCATTGTTAACACTGTTTTTGTTTTGTTGAGCTCAAGAAAGCTCTATTTGTAAATTCCGGATGAGAGCATCGCATGCGATGCAGCAGCTTATCCGATGCTAATTTTGCAGGTTGCAAATTTAATCTTGTGGTTGAACCATTAACACCAACCATTTGATTGAGAAGCCGATTTGAAGATCGATTATCTTCACGACTGACACTCAATCAATCAAGATGAATGAATGCATAACCCGGTCGCAACAGGATGGAATACCGCCTTGACCGAGCACCACTAGTAAGCACCACAAATAGAAATGCCGGACACTCCGGTATAAATGAATGAGCCAAATGGGCCATCTGGTTATTAAAGGCAAGATATTGCAGTCGCTGCAAAGCGATCACACTGCGCAAGCCAACAGGTAAACCCCACCAACCGCTAATGCGAGCCCACCATCAACCGGGTAGCGCATTAGTCCACTAGGTTGCGCAGAACAGCACAGTGTTAACCCTGATTGTTACGTGAGTTAGACGCTCCCAGACAAACAATTAGGTAACACATGAAAAGAATGCTCATCAATGCAACTCAACCAGAAGAGTTGCGCGTAGCGCTAGTCGATGGACAATGGCTGTACGATCTAGACATTGAAAACCGCAATCGCGAACAGAAAAAATCCAACATTTACAAAGGCCGTATCACCCGCGTTGAACCTAGCCTCGAAGCCGCATTTGTTGACTATGGCGCCGAGCGTCACGGCTTCCTTCCATTAAAAGAAATCTCTCGCGAATACTTCAGCAAACATTCTGGCGAATCTGATGGCCGCATCAAAATCAAAGATGTGCTGAAAGAAGGCACAGAAGTAATTGTACAAATCGATAAAGAAGAGCGCGGCAACAAAGGTGCCGCCCTAACCACCTTTATCAGTCTTGCTGGCCGCTACCTTGTATTGATGCCCAACAACCCGAGAGCAGGCGGAATTTCTCGCCGCATTGAAGGTGAAGATCGCGCCGAACTGAAAGACGCCCTGGGTGAAGTTGAAGTCCCAAATGGCATGGGCGTTATCATCCGCACCGCCGGCGTTGGTCGCAGCTCTGAAGAACTGCAGTGGGATCTTAACTATCTGCTACAACTCTGGGAATCCATAGCAACAGCAGCCAAAACCTCCCCTGCACCAGCATTTTTATTCCAGGAAAGTAACGTTATTATTCGCGCGATCCGCGATTACTTACGCCAAGACGTGGGCGAAGTGATCGTTGATAACCAAGAAGCCTTTGACCTTGCAGCAGGATTTATCCAGCAGGTAATGCCGAATTACCGCAGCAAAGTAAAACTGTATAAAGACGACATCCCGTTATTTAATCGCTACCAAATCGAGTCTCAAATCGAGACCGCATTCCAACGCGAAGTGAAATTGCCTTCCGGCGGCTCAATTGTAATCGATGCAACCGAGGCCTTGGTTGCTATCGACATCAACTCTTCACGCGCCACCAAAGGCGGCGATATTGAAGAAACTGCACTGCAAACCAACCTTGAAGCAGCGGATGAAATCGCTCGTCAATTGCGCCTGCGCGATATGGGCGGCCTGATTGTTATTGATTTTATTGACATGCAGCCAGTACGCAATCAACGCGAAGTTGAAAACCGTGTGCGCGACGCACTTATGATGGACAGAGCGCGCGTACAAATTGGCCGCATCTCCCGTTTTGGCCTGATGGAAATGTCTCGCCAACGCTTGCGCCCATCTTTAGGGGAAACCCACTCAAAAATCTGCCCGCGCTGCGATGGTGTTGGCAACATTCGCGGCACACGCTCCTTGGCTCTTTCCATCCTTCGCTTGGTTGAAGACGAAGCACAAAAAGAGCGCAGTGCTGAAATTCGCGCGATCTGCCCAGTATCTGTGGCCACATACCTGCTGAACGAAAAACGCAAAACTATTTCCAGCATTGAACTGCGCAACAATACCCGCGTGGTCATTGTTCCCAGCGCAGAATTAATGACCCCGCACTTTGAAGTTCAGCGCTTACGCGATGATGACGAAGGCACATTGGAAACCAGCTACAAAATCGTTGCTCATGTTGACGAAACCAAGACTGACGAAGAAGATTTTAAAGCCAAGCCCATTAACTTGCCCAAACCGCTGGTTCAACCAAGCAGCCCAAGCCAACCAGCACCTGAGCCAGCCAAGAAGCCCGGCCTGCTGTCACGCCTACTCGGTTCATTAAGCAGTATTTTTAGCGGTGAAAAGAGCGAAGAAGCTAAAGGTAAGCGCGAACACAAACGCGATAGTCGCCGCAACTCCGGCCGCAATAACCGTCGCGACGGCCGCAACAATCGCCGCGACAAAGATCGTAAAGAGGATCGCGAAATTCTCGACAACCTCGATCATCGCCCAGCTGGTGAAACAAAACCCTCACGCGATCTGGATAAGCGTGACGGCAGAGATAGCGAAAAACGCGAGAGTTTTTCACGCGACTCACGCGATAACGAACAACGCCGGTCACGCAACAACCGAGATCAACAACGCGAACAGCCACCGCGCGATGTACAAACAGGTGATGATGAACCACGCCAGCAGCGCAACCGCAATCAGCGCAATGAACGCGACAACAGTCGTCGTCAAGCACCAAAAGAAGAACATGCAATACTGGCAGCTGACACCAGCGTCAATGAAGCAGTAGCGCAGGATGAAAGCGATGAACAACGCCCATCCAAGCGCCCTGCTGGACGCCGCACTCGCTCACAACAACGTCGCCGCAGTCGCCACGAGGGCAGCGAGAATGAGACGCAGCCAGTAAGCGCTGAAGAAAAAAATGCGATGCAACCAAGTGCATCAGATGAACCCAAAGTGCTGAGTGAATCAGCCCAATTGGCACAACAAATTTCTGCAGCCATAGCCGAACATGCGCAACAAGCTCAAGCTACTAAGCCTGAGCCTATCGCGAGCGCTGAAACATCAGCGCAGTCGACAGAGACGGCAACGAGCATACACAATACCGAAACAGTAATTGAGGTAGCTGCGACGCCAGTTGAAGTACAAACAGAAAAACCACTTGGTAGCAGCAACGAAACAGATTTGACACCTGAAATCATCAAAGCTGCTGAACCAATCACCAATGAGGCACCTGCAACTACAACTGCAACAACTCCTGAAGTGGAAATTGAAACGCCCGAAAGAAAAATAGTAACTGAGATCAATCTTGCACCTCCAGCAAGAGCGAGCAATGATCCACGCAAAGCACCAAAACCGGTAAGCAACGTGAGCATCATTACTGAAACAATTGAAGCGCACGCTTCGCGCGCGCTGGACACCAGCTTGCCACCTAGCGTCGATCACAACCCGCGCCCGCTCTCAAGGCCGTCAAATGATCCTCGCCGAAACAAGCACAACATCAGCGAGTAAAATCGAGCAATAAAAACAAAATGGCCGAATTGGAAACAATTCGGCTTTTTTATGCTCAACAGTTAAGGTTGTTAAAAAATTAACTCGATATTTGGCTATAAAAATAGTATTTTTCTCTTGCCCAATAAAAAAAGCTATGTATAATTTGCCGCACTCGGAAGGGTGGCAGAGTGGTTTAATGCACCGGTCTTGAAAACCGGCGTAGGTGCGAGCCTACCCAGGGTTCAAATCCCTGCCCTTCCGCCATATCAAAAAAGGCGCTAGATTTTTCTAGCGCCTTTTTTATTTGTTGCTCATTCGCGCCGTCAATAGTAATGAAACCCCCATCATTTTTTCTGGTCAAAAATCACATCATCGCACCCAACCCAGCATGTGCTGACATTAAGTAAATTCGTAATAGCTTGGCTTTGTAGTTGCTTATTTGTATTATCGCCCCAAGCTTCTTATATGTTGTTTCAGTAATTATTTGATGGAGGGTTTTATGCAAGAACTTTATAACGTTCAAACAGCTCAAACACTGAGCCAAACAGAAACCAGCAAAGTACTGCGCAACACCTACATGCTGCTGGGCCTGACACTGGCATTCAGTGCCCTTGCTGCAGGGGCATCCATGGCGGCGGGCTTGGGACATGGCGCAGGCTTAATCATGAGCCTTATTGCTATGGCACTCATTTGGTTTGTGCTACCACGCACAGCCAATTCGGCTACCGGCCTGCTGGTTGTGTTTGCCTTCACCGGCCTAATTGGTGCTGGCCTTGGCCCAATCATTAACCGCTACCTCAGCATGGCGAATGGCTCCGCCATCATCATGCAAGCATTAGGCGGAACCGCAATCGTTTTTGTCGGCCTCTCGGCCTATGTACTCACGACACGCAAAAACTTCAATTTCCTCGGCGGATTTGTCGCTGTAGGTATGATGGTCATGCTCGCGGTCATGGTGTTTTTATTGGGCGCGTCATTCTTTGGCTACCAATTTTCCGGCCTTCAATTAGCATTTTCGGCTGGTATTGTTCTGCTGATGTCGGCATTGATTCTTTATCAGACCAGTGAAATTATTCACGGCGGTGAAACCAACTATATAATGGCCACCACAAGCCTGTTCCTTTCTATAGTCAACCTGTTTACCAGCTTACTGCATTTGCTCGGTGTTGCCAGCGACGACTAATATTCTTAAAGTGTTCACTCAAGGCTCCCTTGTGGAGCCTTATTTTTTGGGTTTCGCCTTAAATCATGATTTTTTCATTAGCCGTTTACGCTGCCCCTTATTCATCCCAGGCAAGCTACAGTGCCTACAAGTTTGCAATGGCGACATTGGAGCAAGGACACAAGCTACACCGCATATTTTTTTATCAAGATGGTGCACACAACGCTACAAACCTGGCCTCACCACCACAGGATGAGTTTAATCTGCAGCAAGCATGGCAATCATTAGCTAAAGATCACAACCTCGATCTTGTAGTATGTATAGCCGCTGCCTTACGTCGCGGTGTACTTAATGAGAGCGAAGCCAAACGCTACAACAAGCCTTCGCACAATCTCGCAGATGAATTCACCATTAGCGGCCTTGGGCAATTAGTTGAGGCAGCCGTTGTATCAGACAGATTAATTAGTTTTGGTTAACCGGAATGAGCAAAAAAATATTATTAATAAGCCGACAAGCACCTTACGGCAAGAGCACCGCGAGAGAGGCAATTGACATTGCACTAGCAGCGTCGGTTTACGATCAGGATATAGGGATTTTATTTATGGATGACGGTGTGTTCCAATTACTCAAAAATCAACAAAGCAATCAGATTGATCAAAAAAATATTGCTTCCATACTTCCAGCACTCGCCCTGTATGGAATAGAAAATATTTATGCGCACCAAGAATCATTAAATGCACGAGCTATAAGAGCGGATGAACTTATTCTCGACAATCTACAATTGCTAAATAATAAGGACGTAGGAAGCTTACTAAACCAACAGGATCATCTCCTGAGTTTTTAAATATGAGCACACTACACACAATTAATAAATCACCTTATTCACACAACACTCTCACCTCCTGCTTAGCAGTATGCTCGGAGAATGATGGCATTTTATTACTGGAAGACGGTGTATTTGGCGCTATTACCTCTGCACCAGTAGCAGATGAACTGCAGAAACTGATTCAAAATGGGATTAGTGTGTTTGCATTGATCAGCGATATCAAAGCGCGCGGACTGGAAGATAAGCTGGCCCCGAACATCAAGCTAGTTGATTACAATATTTTCGTTCAATTAACTATTAATCATCGATCAGTGCAAAGCTGGTATTAATATGCAGCTCCACATACATGGGCGCGATATTGCGCTAGACAAGGACGGCTACCTTATCAACCTTGAAGATTGGGACAAAGAAATCGCCAACACAATTGCCGCACAAGAAAATATTTTGCTAACGCCCGCCCACTGGGAGATTATCGCTCTTTTACAAGAGTTTTATCGCGAGTTTGAATTGTCCCCAGCAATGCGCGCACTGGTAAAATATACCGAGAAAAAACTCGGCACAGAGAAAGGACACAGCATTTATTTGTTAGAGCTTTTCCCACCTAGCCCAGCGAGAATTGCAAGCAAAATAGCAGGGCTACCGCGCCCCACTAATTGTTTATAAATATACCCAACTAAAGATTATTTTTATCAAAATAATCTTTAGTTAATTTTAGTACCACAGGGCTCAACAACAACAATGCAATCAAATTTGGGATCGCCATAAGCGCATTTAGCGTATCAGCCAGCAACCATACAAAATCCAATTGAAAAACAGCGCCACCAAATACAGCCAACACCCAAAGCACACGGAAAGGTAATACTGCTTTACGGCCAGCCAGATAAATCCAGCATCGCTCCCCAAAGTAACTCCACCCTAGAATTGTGGTGAATGTAAAAATCAACAGTGCGATCGCCAGAAAATAGCCGCCCACACCAGGCAACGCAGACTCAAAAGCCGCCGCCGATAAACTGGCACCTTTTTCGCCACTCGTCCACACACCCGAACAGATAATAGTTAAGCCAGTCATGCTGCAAATAATAATGGTATCGATAAAAGTACCTATCATACCAATCAATCCAGAGCGAACCGGGCTATTGGTTGTGCCAGCCGCTTGGGCAATGCCACCCGTACCCAAACCTGCCTCATTGGAAAAAATCCCACGCGCAACGCCGTATTGAATTGCCATCATCACTGCAGCACCAGCAAATCCGCCAGTAGCCGCCGACGGGGTAAATGCATGAGTAAAAATCAAGCCAAATGCTGCGGGAATGCGATCAGCATAGATTGCTAAAATAATAGCTGATGCAATGACATACCCAACACACATAAAGGGCACCAATGAACTGGAAACTTTGGCAATACGTTTGATCCCACCCAATATCACCAATGCAACAATGATCGTAACAACCGAACCCGTAATCCATCGCTCAATATGAAAGGTAGACTCCAACACATCAGCCATACTATTGGACTGCACCATATTGCCAATGCCAAATCCAGCAAGCCCGCCAAAAATAGCAAATGCAAACCCCAGCCATGCCCAAGATTTACCCAGCCCATTTTTAATCGCATACATCGGGCCGCCACAATACTCCCCGCGCTCATCTTTTTCGCGATATTGCACAGCCAACACAATTTCCGAATACTTAGTCGCCATACCAACCAAAGCAGTACACCACATCCAGAATAACGCGCCTGGCCCTCCCAAAAAAATAGCGGTCGCTACGCCCACGATATTTCCCGTACCTACCGTAGCTGAAAGACAGGTCATCAATGCCTGAAATGGGCTCACATCGCCAGTAGCTGGGTCACCCTTAGCCCTTCCACCCCACATTAACCGGAAGCCCATTAAAACCTGAAAAATGGGCATTCCCTTTAAAGCCACCATCAAAAACAACCCAGTACCCAGAATTAGGATAAGCATAGGTGCGCCCCAAACTATGCCGTTTAACCAGGCCACACACTGATGAATTAGCTCCATAAGAACTCCAGAGAAATGCGAAAGATGGTAATCAGAACAATAAAAAAGGGGCCTAAGCCCCCTTTCCAGTTTTTAACGTTTAAGCCGCATCAATGGACTTGATTGTGCCTTTTGGCAGAACAGCGTGAACTGCCACTTTTTGAAATTTAAGCTCCACGTTATTACCAGTTTCGATGACGACATAAGCATCATCAACTTTAAGAATCTTGCCTAACATACCGCTGGTCATGATGACCTCATCACCTTTAGCCAAGGCAGATACCAGATTCTGGTGCTCTTTTTGGCGCTTGCGCTGGGGACGAATAATCAGCAGATACATGAACAGGAACATGCCACCAAACATTAATAAAGTAATCATTGGATTACTTTGCGGTGCTGGCGCTGTTTGAGCCTGAGCCATTGCGGATGCTATAAAGAAACTCATGAAACTAACCTCGTAGAATAAAGAGCGCTAACTCTACCTCTTTTGAAAGGTACAGGCAATTAGCGATCTTTAATCAAACAAGACTGTCAAAAAGAGGGATATAAACTAAGCGTAATCACGGAATAGCTTTCTAAATACACTAGGAGAAAGACTTGTCCAACGTTTGAAAGCATTCGTAAAACTAGTGCGATCCGAAAAATCCAATGCTTTGGACACAGTATCAACACTCATGTGTTCATCAATGAGGTATTTAATCGCATAATGAAAACGCAAAATGTCGCGCAGTTGGGCAAAGTTTGCACTTTGCTGTTGTAAGCGACGCTGAAGGGTTCTTTTTGAAAGCTTCAAATCTTCTGCAATTCGATCAATAGAGAGGTCGTCCCGCCCAACTCTTTGCTTTAAAGCATCTATGACACGTGCCGAGACACCTTCAAACTTAGGAATGTCGGCCATAGCTAAATACTCTTCATAAGATCTAACGTCAGATCCCTCAAAAGAGTTTTCAGAATAATGCTCACTATTGCGGTAAATTCGTTGTAATTGGATCATCCAGGCGTCTCCTTTGCCAATTAAGGGCGTTTATGAAATCGAGCAGGAGTGTTTTTTATTGGTAGCCTAAAAATACTACCGTATTATTAAGCACCATCCGTGAAGCACTCAAACAACTCTCAGTACCAGTGATTATAGACGAACTTTTTTTGAATCAAAGTGAAATGCGTATAAATTCTATTCAAAGCACGTGCTTTTTATCACAAGTAATTATATGAAAGCCACTTTAAATGCCATTACGTAAAACATTGAGCACTTCTTGATTATGCGTCTTGGTATTCACCTTATCAATAATATGCTTCAATCGACCATCTTTATCGATAATAAAACTGGTACGCAATATTCCCATAAACTCACGACCCATAAATTTTTTGAGCCCCCATACACCGTATTTTTCCGCAATCGCATGCTCTTCATCAGCCAGCAAATCGAAATTCAAATTGTACTTGTCGATAAATTTTTGCAGCTTAGTCGGTGCGTCAGGACTCACGCCGAGCACAACCGTGTCAAGCGCTTCAAACTCGGCAAGAGTGTCTCTGATACCACAAGCCTGAACCGTGCAGCCCGGCGTTGAGGCTTTAGGGTAGAAATACAACACAACATTTTTTTTGCCTTTGAACTGCTTTAATGCAACTTCGATTCCGGCTTGATTTTTAAGTGCGAATACTGGAGCGAGATTACCAATTTTGGGAAACGACATTAACTTATCAACCTTAAAGAATAATTTGTAAGATACGCCAAAATAATACGTATGAAACTATTGCAGTAGATAACAACATGAGCAGAAAAAGGATTTACTTGTCAGAACCAAACACACCAAACAGCGCATCCTTTTCTTCCGTGGTAACGGTCGTACTCACATCGGCAGGTTCAACAACAGGGCTTTTTACGCAATTGCGCCCCGCATGTTTCGCTTGATACAGCCATGTATCAACACGCTCGATGAAGCCTTCCGGGCTATCACTGTGGTTACCGCGATATTCATCAACTCCTAAACTTGCTGTGATAACAATCGACTCCTGCTCATGCTCCAAAGGGGAGATAGCAATAATTTCACGCAACCGTTCGGCGACATTGACGGCCTGCCTCAAATCAGTATTTGGCAGCAAAATAACAAACTCTTCACCGCCAAAACGACAAGCAAAATCCAATTTGCGAATGGTCAATGCGATTAATTGTGCAATATGAGCCAAGGCGCGATTGCCTAATTCGTGCCCCCAGCGATCATTAAATCCTTTGAAATGATCAATATCCAAAACAATCAGCGATAGCGGCTGAAAGGAACGGCTCGCACGCTCCATTTCCAGGGGCAGTGCATCGGAAAAAAAGCGAAAATTATATAGCCCGGTTAGTGCATCAGTACGGACCTGTTCTTTTAATAGATCCACCTCTTGCCGCAGAGTTTGCAGCTCCTGCAGAAATTGGCAGGGAGCGTCGCCAAGCGGACAGGAAAGCGCAACAACATCAGGAGGGGATGCAGAAGAATCCATAATCAATATTGCTTCTTTTTCAAGGTGTTAAGTTAATTTCCTGCACCAAGTCTAGACGAAATAACTCACCCTAACCAGAAACTATTTTCCGAAAAAATCAGTAAAAAAGCCGTGCAGAACACGGCTTTTTTACTGATCAATCCCGATAAATTTTTATCAACTCACCGTAATGGTCTATGCGGCGATCGCGCAGATAGGGCCACATGCGGCGCACTTGCTCACTACGCTGCAAATCAACAGTAACCACTTTGGTCTCTTCCTGATCGACACTCGCACTGAACAAAAACTCGCCTTGCGGACCAGTGACAAAACTACTTCCCCAAAAATCCAACCCCACTCCACCTGCCGGGTCTGCTTCATGGCCAACACGGTTGACGCTAATTACCGGTAAGCCATTTGCAATCGCATGGGCGCGCTGCACCGTAACCCAGGCATCACGCTGACGCACCTTCTCATCGGCATCTTCATCCGGAGCCCAACCAATTGCGGTTGGATAAATTAACAGCTCGGCTCCGGCCATAGCCATCAGGCGCGCGGCTTCAGGAAACCATTGATCCCAACAAACGAGAATCCCTAACTTTCCGACCGATGTTTGAATGGGCTGAAAGCCTAAATCGCCCGGCGTAAAATAAAATTTCTCGTAATAGCCAGGATCATCCGGGATATGCATTTTGCGATATTTGCCCGCGATAGTGCCGTCGCACTCGATAACCACAGCGGTATTATGGTGCAAACCCACTGCGCGCTTCTCAAATAGAGAGGCAACAATAACAATATCCAACTCCTGTGCAAGCGCTCCCAACACTTGGGTGCTTGGCCCTGGAATTGTTTCTGCCAAATCAAAGTGTTCAGCCATTTCCTGCTGGCAAAAATATAGACCGCGATGCAATTCCTGCAACACCACCAACTTCGCCCCCTGTTGCGCGGCGATACGAATTTGCGCAATTGATTTGGCGAGATTAGCAGCGAGATCCGCGGTACAGGATTGCTGCACTAGACCCACCTGCAATGTTTTTACAACAGAGTTCAACATTAGATTCGCTCCCTTACACCTTCAGGAATTTGCATAGTAATGCAATGTAAACTTCCGCCCTGCTCGATCAACGACAAACAGGGAATGCCAAAAATTTCGTAGCCCGGAAATGCTTGAGAAATAACTTCCAACGCATCTTCATCCATTGGCAAGCCATAAATGGGAACCAAAACAGCTTCATTGATAATTAAAAAGTTGGCGTAGGTCGATGGCAAACGTGCATCGCTTTCATCACCCAATACTTCGCCTGCCCAAGGCAATGGTAGCAAACGATAAGGCTCACCCTGCGCATTGGTAAAAGTTTGCAGCTGTGCCTCCATTTTTTTGAGTTCGACATAATGTTCGTCTTGCTCATCATCACAGGCGGTATAAACAATTGTATTGTTAGGGCACAAGCGCGCCAGCGTATCTATATGGCCGTCGGTATCATCGCCAGCAAGGTAGCCGTGATCCAGCCAATTAATTTTTGTCACGCCAAATGCTGCGCTCAAACGCGCTTCAACATCGGCCTTCGATAAATTTTGATTGCGATTTTTATTGAGCAGACACGATGATGTGGTCAGTAACGTGCCCTGCCCATCAACCTCAATGGAGCCACCCTCAAGCACCCAATCCTGCGTTTCAATACTGGCAAAAGGAAATGCACCTTGGGAAAACAATTGGTGAGAAATTTGATTATCCAAATCATGCGGGAATTTATTGCCCCAACCGTTAAATTGGAAATCCAGTAATTTAAAACCCTCGGGTGATTCAACAGTCAATGGTCCATGGTCTCGCGCCCAGCTATCATCACTCAGGCAGGCATAAAGATGAATATATTCCAGTGGCGCCCCCATCACCTCAAGGCGACCGCGAACTTCTTCTAATTGGTCGGCAGGTACCGCAATCACTACATCGGCGTAATCGCAAATAACGGTAGCCAAGGCCTCGTACAGCTCGACAACATCGTCCAGAATCCAATCCCAAGGGGAATTTTTATGGGGCCAGGTCAGCATGACAGCATCTTGTGGTTCCCATTCGGCGGGCAATCGTTGGCTTGACATAAAATATCCTCAATAAAACGCAAAATGGCCAGTCATTAGCTGGCCATTATAAACAAAGCGCTTACTCCTATGAATTAGCGCGGAGAAATAGTCTCTTGCGCAGGTAGCGAAATAACAGCATCTGCTTTTTTTGTACTGCTGGTGGTAGTGACCTTTTGCACTTTCACGACAGGATTACCCACTTGCACTATAGCTGCAATAACACGGGTTTCAGTCACATCATCAGCCTCAACACTGATATGTAATTGCACATAAAAGCGGCCATCAGCAGTTGCACTCAGTGTTAACGGCACCTGATATTCACTATCCGCCTGCAATTCAAATTCAAAATGACGCGCCGGTGAAACTATGTCTACTCCCTCACTGGATGATAAATCAATTGCCATCTTGCCAGTCTGACTGGGTGAAACCAATACTAATGAATGCTCATATACACCCGGTGCGGCAAAAAAGAGTGGCTCAGTATTTTTCAACTTTACCGCTGCACCTGGTTTCACCAAAGAATGCGTTTGATGTAGCTCTTTTTTACCTTTAGTTGACGCACTTGTTTCACTATTTGTTATTAGCTCACCCAGCGCAGTTACATTTTGTACGCCAGTAAATTGCTCCGAGGGCTCTGCTGCGTGTTTTCCACACCCATACATCGCAGTACACAGCGCAATTATTGTAAGCGACAACCGAAAAGGCCTAGCAACCCTGTTATTCACCATTCAACACTCCAATTTAATTAAGTCGCTCAACTCGCACATCAAAACAAGCAGTGATGTCGTCTGTGTTATCAACATCTATAGCGCGATCATCAACAAGCTCGAGCACGTAAGTCCCCACTGATAAAAACCGGGACAATCCCTCTTGATCAATCATCGTGCTCTCAGCCAATGCCAACAGACTTCCTCGACGATAAAGATAAATATCCGGGTCGGAATCGCCCGAATCGTCACCTGCCTCCTGCACAGTAATTTGATAAGTGCCCGCTGAAGCAATATCCAATCGCAAAAACTGCGCTACCGCTAGCTTGTTATAAGCGCCAAAACGATTGGTACTGCATACATTAATTTTTGTATTGTTCACCGGCAAGGTTTTATATACCGGCAAACTACCCGTATAGCCACCACTATTACTTTCTCCATCACCAAAAGCGGAAGTGGCTTCAATATTTTGCTCAAGCAATAATGCATTAAACGTTGGAATTTGTGCGGGAATCATATTGCGCAACACATCTGTAAATAGGTAAACAGATACCATTGCCGAATTATTTGCATAAGTAGTTGAGTTAATAACAGAGAAAATATCGGTGAAATCCCGCGCCACCCTTCCATTATTACTGGTGTAAAAATTATAAAAAACAGATTGTATCGATGCCTCTGAATACCAGCCACGCACGCTGTGATTTTTACGGCTGACATTACTCACAAAACCATCACTTTGCTGCGCGCCGCTAGCATCACGATAATTGGGATCATCTAGCATCATGGCTGAAAACGCATTGGCAAAACCTTCAGACATGGCCACGCGCATATCCAATTTATCACCGTAAACATGATCGCCGCCAATGCTGTCAGAGCGAGCCAAATTACTTTCCAAATAATGCCCCCACTCATGCAAGATTACATGGCGATCGTATTCATCTATATCGTTATTTTCATCGCCCAATATATAGATTGCGGCACCACCGTAAAAACTAGTGCCAATTTCGCCCAAGGTTAAATCACCATCAGCCGCTTTATTTTTAACACTCCAGCGCAGCTCCAAAGGGGGAAAGTCGCGCGTATTACCTGCTGCCACAACACGCTCAACACCTAAGTAAATAGAATCTAAAATCGCAAAGGGGGCGGCAACACGGGGCTGCGTATAACCTGCTCCTGTCCAACCAGATGCTGCATGCAAATCACGTGTCGCAGTTGTTTCATTGGCAGCAACCAAACTGCCGTCCATTGCATAAAGGCTATTCCCACTCGTATTGTCCGTAACAGTAAAATTCCATGCGGGTGACTGAGACCGCAGGAGCTGGGCTTTCACCCGCACCTTCACCTGTTTATTGCGCTCAATGACCAGACTATAAACACCTTCACTATTGGTGGAGGTGGTTGCTAACACCTGATTATTTGCATCAAGTAACTCAACCACCAAACCACGACCAGGTTTGATGCTGATAGCAGAGTAATCCAACCCGATTTGAGTGTTATTGTGAGGGACAAAGTCATAAGTCACCTTACCACTGAGGGTGACACTACTTGATAGCGATGAGCTAGCAGCTGTTGAACTCGGTGTAGATGGTAGCGATGACAAGGATTTACTGCTCACTGGTACCAGATTTGAACCGCCGCCACCTCCGCTCCCACCACCACAGGCAAAAAGCAATGCACAAGTAAATAAAAACAGCGCTCGTAAACTCCACCTTGGTGCAGGTAAAGCCATGAATGATCTAATTGTTCGCCGCATATGGCTAATACCCTGAGTAATACACGAAATTGATAAATAGACTTCAAGCATAGCCAAGATCAGCCGTGACACAAAATGAGGCTACCGACAGCAAAACCTTGTGCCTATAATGGCGCCCTGCTTATTGGAGGCATTATGCTTAAAATCCTGTTCTTTGCGGTCATAGTAACATTCATTATTATCGGCGGCTCTCGCTATAAAAAAATGGATCCAGTACAACAACGCAAGACCCTATGGCGTATGGGCACAGGCATATTTCTCTGCGTACTCGTGCTCTTGGTCATCACCGGGAAAATGCATTGGATCGGCGCGGCAATAGGTGCACTCATTCCATTTGTCCGCAATGCTTATGGGCTGCTTAGCCAAGTATTACCATTTTGGTTAGCACGCAAAAATGCCCAGCAAACCGGTCAGACAGATGAACCCTCCATGCCCCAGCGCCCACTGACGCCCATGCCAATTCAAGAAGCCATGGAAGTGCTGGGTTTATCCGGCGACATCAACAAAGGCGAGATAACCGAGGCGATGGTTCAGGACGCGCATCGCCGATTAATTCAAAAACTCCATCCAGATCGCGGAGGCAACGATTATCTTGCCGCAAAAATAAATCAGGCACGCGATCTACTTCTGGAGCAAATCAAACACTAGCCACTGAGTTCCGCAACAAAAGATGAACATAGCGCCCCAATGAGCGGTAGGGTTCTTGTTGCGAAAACGCCAGCTCCATTTGTAATAAAGTCTGCGGCTCGCGC
This sequence comes from Cellvibrio sp. OA-2007, assembly GCF_000953825.1. GTDB lineage: Bacteria > Pseudomonadota > Gammaproteobacteria > Pseudomonadales > Cellvibrionaceae > Cellvibrio. The sequence continues at coordinate 129,995 of NZ_BBUL01000097.1, forward strand.
TCGCGATGCTCTTCATTAAAAATATAATCGTGAAATACCCGGATACCACTGTGACTGAGCAGCTGTAAGGGTAGCTCTGCCACCCAAGCCAATACCTGTGAGGGATCCAACGGGTTAATCGGTGTCAGGCTGCCCGCCGCACCGCCATAATCTTTATTAATAATTTTCTTAAAATTCGTGCGCAGTAAATTTTTGTAAATCAGCGAATGAAGATTATAAAAGGTTAGCGATAAATAACCCTGCGGTTTGAGATAAGACAGCAGCACCGGCAGCAATGATTGCGGCTCCTGCATCCACTCCATAACGGCATGGCAGATAACAAAATCAAATTGCGACTGACCTTGTGGCAAATGCTGCGGCAAATCTTGTAATGCACAGTGAATCAACTGCACGCGATCAGCCAACCCCAATTGCTCGACTTGTTCCTGCGCAAGTTTGAGCATTTCTGCCGAAATATCGCAAATCACCACCCTGTGCCCAGCTTGCGCCAAGCGCAACGAAAACTGCCCTTGCCCACCGCCAGCATCGAGAATTGTCCAGCAGTCATTCGATGTATTAAACGGCGCAACAGGAATATGCGCCGCACAATCGCGCTCCAACACCGCTAGGCGAACATCGCCTTTTAGGCCACCGTAAATATTTTTTTTAAAGCGCTTGGCCAGATCATCAAAATTGCGATCCTGACCGGTTGATTCTTTTGCCATATAATTCTCTTTACATAACCCACAACTAGCGCAGTGATATGACTTCATCAAACCACTGGTTTGTCTATATGATCCGCACAAGCGATGCGCAAGTGTACACCGGAATTACCACGGATATGACGCGCCGCTGGCGTGAACACGCCTCGGGAAAAACCGGCGCGCGTTATTTTCGCGGGCGCAAACCAGTGCAGCTGTGTTATCTGGAAGCGGAGCACAATCGCTCCAGCGCCAGCCAGCGTGAATACGCGATTAAATCCCTGAGTTCTGCCGCCAAACGCGAGCTAATCGCCGCACAATCAGCCAACACACAGGCACTGATTGCACTTCATCAACTGGGAGACCTGCCCCATTGAGCGCCACTCAAACGTCTAAGCGCAGCCTGTGCGACAAGTGCTGCAGACCCGCTCGCAATTGCATCTGCGCCTTAATTCAAGTGATATCCAATCAGGTTGAAATACTGATTTTGCAGCACCCGGATGAAACCACCAATGCAAAAAATACGGCGGGGTTATTACACCTGAGCTTAAAAAACAGCCAAATTCGAATCAGCGAAAGCTTTACCGAAAACGATCTACACAGCTGGTTATTTGCCGATCAAAAACAACCGCTGCTGCTTTACCCTGAAATCGTCGAATACAGAGCGTTAGGATTGGCCCCGCCGCAATCGCCCTTAGTACTAAAAGAGTTTAGTGCCGATCAACTTCGGCTAGTGGTAATAGATGCAACCTGGCGCAAAAGCCGCAAAATGCTTTATCTCAATCGGGCTTTGCAAAGCCTGCCGCGCCTGACGCTGAACGAAACACCGGCTTCGCTGTACAGCATCCGCAAAGCACATAGCGAAAATCAGCTTTCCACGCTGGAGGCAAGTTGTTACGCTCTACAACAACTGGAACAGCAGCAGGTTGACTATGCGCCACTGCTACACGCCATGCGCCGTTTCGTTGCGCAACAAAGCGCATTTGTTCCCAAGCCGATTACCCAGCAAATCCATTTACTCCGACCAGAGAACCATGAGCTTATGAGTTATCCGACGTTTGAATTATTGCGCAGCCAAACAATCGATGCGTTGAAAATCCGTGTTGAGGAATATCGCCACAAGGTTACTGGCGCTCAGCATATCCATTTGGCGGCTAATAATGATGAAAACGTTTTTCTTGTCGCACTGCGCACCGTGCCGCACGACTCTACCGGTGTTGCACACATTCTGGAGCACACCGCACTCTGCGGCAGCCAAAAATATCCGGTACGCGACCCCTTTTTTATGATGGTGCGCCGCTCACTCAACACCTTTATGAACGCCTTCACCAGCTCCGACTGGACCGCCTACCCCTTCGCGAGCCAGAACCAAAAAGATTTTAATAATTTGCTCGACGTTTATTTGGATGCAGTATTTTTCTCGCGTTTGGATGAGTTGGATTTTGCACAGGAAGGCCATCGTGTTGAATTCGCCGAAACGGATAACCCGAATTCCGATTTGGTTTTTAAAGGTGTGGTATTTAATGAAATGAAAGGAGCGATGAGCTCAGTATCATCGCAGGTGTGGCATACGCTGTGTAAATATCTTTACCCTACTACCACCTATCACTACAACAGCGGCGGCGAACCGGAAGATATTCCCAACCTCACCTATCAACAGCTGCAAGATTTTTATCGCACTCACTACCACCCCAGCAATGCAATTTTTATGACCTACGGCAATATTCCTGCCGCAGTTCATCAGGAAAAATTTGAAGCGCAAGCCTTAAGTAAATTTGAAAAGTTAGATGAAGTCATCGCGGTTGGCGATGAAAAACGCTATCACGCGCCCATCGCGGTAGAGGAAGCGTATCCGCTCGATGAAAACGATGCGGATGATATCGAGCATAAAAACCATGTGGTAGTTTCCTGGTTGTTGGGCAAAACCACGAATCTGGATGATTCACTTGAAACACAATTAATTTCCAATATTTTGCTCGACAACAGCGCCTCACCGTTACAACAAGCGCTGGAAACCAGTGAGCTTGGCCAAGCGCCCTCACCGCTCTGCGGCTTGGATGATTCATCGCGCGAAATGGCGTTTGTGTGTGGCCTTGAAGGCTGCGCGCTGGAAGACGCGGCCAAAGTAGAAGCGATGATTTTGGATGTAATGCAAAAAGTCGTCACTGATGGCATACCGCAAGAACAAATAGAAGCCTCGTTGCACCAGCTGGAATTATCCCAGCGCGAAGTTGGTGGCGATGGCTACCCCTATGGTTTGCAATTAATTTTAACCGGCCTCACCTCTGCGACACATCGCGGCGACCCGATTGCGCTGCTGGATATGGATGCCGCGCTGGAAAATTTGCGCCGCAAAACTCAGAACCCGCAATTTATTCAAGAAACCGTGCGCAAATGGTTGCTCGATAATCCGCACCGTGTGCGCTTGACCATGCGCCCGGATTTGCACATGAATAGCCGCATTCAAGCCGCAGAAACGGCGCGCCTTGCGCAATTAAAAGCAAACCTGAGCGATGCAGAAAAACAAACCATTATCGCCCGCGCGCACGCGTTACAAGCGCGACAAGTACAGCAAGATGACGAGAGCATTTTGCCTAAAGTAGGCCTGGAAGATATCCCTGCCAATTTACATTACATCGCCGGTAGTCACGAGCAGGTCAATGAGTTTCCGCTGCGCCGCTACAGCGCTGGCACAAACGGTTTGGTGTATCAACAAATCACCTGCAAATTGCCCGCACTCAGCGATGCGCAAATAAAATTATTGCCCTACTACAGCATTTGCCTCACCGAATTAGGCGCGGGCGATAAAGATTATTTGGCAACGCAACGCTGGCAAGCGGAAGTGGTCGGCTCCATTCATGCTTTCAGTAGTATTCGCGGTGCCGGCGATGACGTACAAAAAATCGATGCCTACTTAACACTCTCCGCAAAAGCCTTAAGCCGCAATAACGCAGCAATGAATGACTTGATGAAAGAAACCTTGCTGCAGGTGCGTTTTGATGAACTGGATCGCATCCGCGAATTAATTGCGCAAAACCGCGCGCGCCGCGAGCAAAGCATCACCGGCCACGGCCATAGTTTGGCGATGACCGCTGCCTGCGCCGGCATGAGCCCTGCGGCAAAACTATCGCATCAACTAGGCGGCCTTGAGGGAATCGCGGCAGTAAAAGCGCTCGACAATTCTCTCGATGACGAAAAAAGTCTCGCCGATTTTGCTGCGCAATTAAACGCGATTCATCAATTGGTGTTGCAAGCACCAAAGCAATTTTTAATTGTGGGCGAGCAAGAACATCTGGATAACTATCGCGATGATCTGCAAGCACGCTGGCCACATGAAAACACCAGCAGCAACTTCACCACATTTGATCTCGCGCCGGTCAGCGAAACCATTCGCGAAGCCTGGATCACCAATACCCAAGTGAATTTTTGCGCAAAAGCCTATCCGACTGTGCCGAGTGAACATCCTGATGCCGCTGCATTAACGGTGCTCGGCGGATTCTTGCGCAATGGTTATTTGCATCGCGCTATTCGCGAACAAGGTGGAGCCTATGGCGGCGGTGCAAGCCAAGACAGCAATAGCGCAGCTTTCCGCTTTTATTCCTATCGCGACCCGCGCTTGAGCGAAACCTTAAAAGATTTTGACGATGCACTGGTTTGGCTGCAGGAAACCGATCACCAATGGCAAGCAGTGGAAGAAGCCATTCTCGGTGTTATCGGCAGTATTGATAAACCCGGTTCCCCAGCAGGCGAGGCAAAATCGACTTATCAAGCAGAACTGTTTGGCCGCACCCGCGAGAAGCGCGAGCTATTCCGCAACCGTGTATTAAAGGTCACGGCTGCCGATCTTAAGCGTGTGGCCAATACCTATTTAATGCCAGAAAACGCCAGTATCGCGCTGGTGACCCATGCCGGTCACAAAGAGCTAGCAGAAAAAATGGGCCTCGCGCTTAAGAGCTGTTAATCGCAGTGTATTAGCTAAGTGTGCCGGGGCGCATAGTTTTTCCCCGGCCACATAGTTTTCCCCACTAAAGTCATCTAGTATTGGGCAATAACGACACAACACCAACAATAAGCTGCATTGATGCCCGCCAACACTTATGACCATCAACCCGCTGGAATATAGCGCCGCCTCCCACCCGGGATTACTGCGCGACAACAACGAAGACTGCTTTCTCAGCCAGCCTGAACACGGGCTTTGGCTGGTTGCCGATGGTATGGGTGGCCATGAAGCGGGTGAAGTTGCCAGCGCAATCGTACGCGATACCATTGAACACGAAACTGCAGAAAATCCGAATATCTCCCTGCTCGACTCCATCCAGCATGCTCACACCAGCATCCTCAACTCTGCCGCGCAGGGCATTGGGGCTCCGGGTATGGGCTCTACAGTTGTCGCACTTAAAAGCACAGAGGATAAATATCAAGTAGCCTGGGTTGGCGATAGTCGCGCTTACTTGTGGACTCCCACCCACGATGGCGGTCGCTTGCAGCAACTAAGTACAGATCACTCTTATGTACAAATGCTGGTAGAAACAGGGGTCATTCGCCCGGAGGATGCCGAATTTCACCCGGAAAAAAACATCATTACCCAATGCCTGGGAATGCAAGAACTTACCCATGTAAAAGTCGATGTGGTTGAACAACAGTGGCAAAAAGGTCAGTGGGTTTTACTGTGTAGCGATGGACTGACAGATGAAGTTAGCGATAAAACTATCGCCCAAATTTTATACGAGTCGCCAGATTGTTTGGCCGCCGTAGATCAACTCTTGCACGCCGCACTCACCAGCGGCGGGCGCGACAACATTACTCTGCAAATTATTGAATCACCACTGCGCGACAATTATTCACGCAAAGGTCTTTGGCAATGGGTGCCCTATTTAACCGGCAAACCCAATCTTGATGCCTGGATTTTTGGTACGGCATTAGTATCGCTCTTTGCGCTTTTGATTTATGTGGTAAATGTTTAACAATGCCCAACCGCTGTACGATTTTTAACACGGCCGCACAGCAATAAAAACTACACTGAACACTTTATATAGATACTGATTTTTTATGGCGCTGCAAATTCCCGGCTATCGGGTGATAAGAAAAATTAACCAAGGTGGAATGTCCACCGTTTACCTCGCAATCCAAATCAGCGTGGGGCGTGTTGTCGCATTAAAAGTAATGAACCCGCAACTCAATAGCGACCCTGCATTTAGCGAACGTTTTCAACGCGAAGCCACTATCGTCGGGCAATTATCACACCCCAATATTGTGGCGATTTACGATATTGGCCGCCATGAAGATTTAAACTACATCGCTATGGATTACCTGCCCAACGGTTCAGTGCACGACAAAATGAGCACCGGATTAAGTGGCGAAGAAGTACTCCGCATCACCCGCGAAATTGCCAGCGCACTCGATCATGCACACGACAAAGGCTATATTCACCGCGACATTAAACCGGAAAATATTTTATTTCGTGCCGACAACTCTGCGGTGTTATCCGATTTTGGCGTTGCACGCGGCCTTGCAGCAAACTCGCGAATGACCCATGTAGGCACAGTTGTAGGTACACCGCACTACATGAGCCCCGAGCAAACCAAGGGTAACAATGTTGATGGCCGCTCTGACCTATATAGTTTGGGCATTGTCTTTTACGAAATGCTCACTGGTACACTGCCCTACCAAGGCGATGAAGCTGTCACTATTGCACTCAAACACATCAGCGCTCCAATTCCAAAATTGCCGATACAATACTTGGCATATCAAAAAATTCTGGAAAAATTATTAGCGAAAGACCCTGAACAGCGCTTTCAGCACGGGTGCGATCTCATTAGCGCCATTGAAAATCTGGAAAAAAATTACCGTGCCCCCAGCACCACAGCATCGCACTCAGCCGACTTAACGGTGGTCAACTTAGCCAAAGCCTTGCTATCGGCAACGTTCAATGCGGTGCGCTGGCGCTGGAATAAAATCCGCGCACTGCGCTGGAATCCAAGCCGCGGGTTTTATGCGCGCCCCTCAACCAAAATTACCGAAATATTTTTTAATGAGCTGCATACACCTGCTTTAACGGTGCGCGCTGAAATTGAAACCCAGGTTCATCAGGCGCTGAGCGGTAAAAATCTAGCGTTCACAAAGCTGGGGATTGTCGTCGTAGCCCTATTGTTAGCCTGGTGCAGTTTCAGTATTTGGTATGCCAAAACGACAACACCCACAGAACACATATCCGTCGCAGGAAAATTAGCACTCGTAACGGCAGATATTTTTATCGCACTACCCAATACCACAGCATCAAACTCCACAATTGCTAGCGCAACAGCAAGCAGCACACAAACAAGCAGTGCTATCTCCCCCGATGCTGCAACACCGGTAACTGACAGCAACACAACAATAACCGAAACAACACTGACAGCTACCAACATAGAAAGCCCGATTACAGCCGAGGGCACTACTGACAATATCAGCAGCGAAAGTTCGTCCAGCAGTGCGCCACTCATAACTTACGCGCTCACAGTAAAAACCTTGCCGGAAGGGGCGCGGGTGCGCATTTTAAATATCCCAGAGCGCTATCAGCCAGGGATTCAATTACCTGCTGGGCGCTACCATATTGAAGTCAGCCAAGCGGGTTACAACACTGAACGCAGTTGGATTGAAATAGTTGATCAAAGCCTCTCGCCCAACATTTCCCTCACCGAGGATATAGCGCCGGGTGAAGCAATAAGCAGTCAGGTGATTACCTCAATTAAAAGCGCCGGGCCGGAAATGATCAGCATCCCCACTGGCAGCTTTTTTATGGGCAATAAAGATGACCCATTAACCATGCCCGTACACAAGGTGACGATTAGCAAACCTTTTGCGATGAGCAAATATGAAATCACCTTTGCGGATTACGATATGTTTGCGCAAGCGACCAATCGTACACTGCCTAGCGATAATCGCTGGGGGCGAGGCAATCGCCCAGTCATTAATGTGAGCTTTGATGATGCCCTCGCCTATACAAATTGGCTAAGCCAAACCACCGGCAAAAAATATCGCCTGCCCACCGAATCCGAATGGGAATATGTCGCACGTGCGGAAACCAACTCATTATTTTGGTGGGGCAATGATGTCAAAGATGCAAGCGGCCGCGCCAATTGTCGTCGCGGTTGCAACAGCAAGTTCTCGGGTTTATTCGGCGCAAAAACAGCGCCGGTGGGCAGCTATCCTGCAAATGGTTTTGGGGTTTACGACACAGCGGGAAATGTCGCTGAATGGGTAGCAGATTGTTTTGCTGACAACTACACGCTGCACCCTAAAAATGGTCAAGCGATGCTCGTGAAAAATTGTACTGCGCGTGTAGTACGTGGCGGCTCAGCAAAAGACAATGCCGATCGCCTAGCCAGCCACATTCGCGATTATAATCGCGCAGAAATTTTTGATGTGCACTTGGGCTTTCGTGTAGTGATGGAATTAAAGTAATCCATCTCTACATTTAACCTTATGGATTTTCACGCGCTAAAACCGCAACAAACATAGTGTCTGAATTTAACTCAGGCACACCCAAAATACGCTGTGACTGCAAAGAAAATTCTGGATGTTGCCGTAAAAACCATTCGATCTGTTGTTCATTTTCACTGACTTGCCAACTGCAGGTGGCGTATACCAAATGGCCGCCTGCGCGCACGGCTGGCGCCGCATTGGTGAGCAGTTGTTGCTGTAACTGAATTAACTCTTGCGTGTCATTTGCATCAAAACGCCAGCGGGCGTCCGGGTTGCGGCGCCAGGTTCCAGCGGAGCTGCAGGGGGCATCAATCAATACCCAATCAAACCCGCGTTGCTGTGCAATTTCTTTGGGCAAACGCAGTGGCTCTAAACCTGTCCAGGTAAATGCGCGCACATTAAAAATATCGGCGCGTTTTACCCGGCGCTTTAATTCATCTAATTTGTATTCATGCAAATCAGTCGCAACAACCGCGCCTTTATTATTCATCTGCGCTGCAATCGCCAGCGTTTTTCCGCCTGCACCGGCGCAGGCATCCCAGACTTTTTGGCCGGGTTTTGCGGCAACACTTAATGCAATCTGTTGGCTGGCAATATCCTGAATTTCTACCAAACCATTTTTATGTTCATCTGTACCATGCACGCCAGCGCCACCCTGCGCAAACAATTGGCCTTTGTCATCGCGGGATGCCTTCACCCCCTGCCGTTGCAGCGCCTCAAGCACTTGCTCAGGATCTGCATTTTTTTGTACGCGCAACCAAAGTGGCGGTGTAGTCACTTGTTGCTCGATAAATTGCTGCAACAGTTGCTCGGACCATTCACTTTTGCGCTGGCGGGCGATTAATAATTCTTGCCACTGCGGACGCAAGCCATACCACAACAGAAACACCGGCATATTGGCCATAGTCGCCTGCTGGATAAATTGATCGAAAAATTCGCGGCGCTCTTCTGAATCGCGCAGTTGCGCCTGATTTTTTTTGGCGTGGCTGCCCGTCACGCGCAATTGAATCCAGTACCACAAAGCGATAGGTGCAATACCTTGCGCATCGCGGTGTTGCCATTCCAAATCCCACTGCAACCAGTCGATAGGCTCCGCTTGATTGCGGTAGGCAAACTCCAACGCGGTGGCCAACTGCTGAAAACGCAAAGCGGAAAACATCGCCAAACTCAGCGCCGCCGTATCGGCAGCTTCAGCGCGTGCATAGGTTTCCGCTGTTTTTGCTGCTTTGAATTTATTGTGTTTTTTAATCTCATCGTATTCCGGCATAGAAGTTGGCCCGGAATGCGCAAATTGGCGCACGCTGTTTTTCAGCCACTTATCCAAAGGAATACTGCCCGCCACCTCGCACCATGAGCGCCAGAGCGGCACTAAGCGAGAATCTTCATATTGCGCAGCAGTGAGGGTATTGGAAGAGGTTTGAACAGGAGATTGCATAAGAGGCGCCACTGTAGATAGGGTTCAAGAGACCCAAAAGTGGCGCATTCTACCAGTGATAGGGGTTTCTTGGCAGCTTAACGTCTCTCGCACGCTTGAGGCGTGTGCTATTAACCGCTTAAAACGCTGCCAGCAAACGCGCCTGAAACCAAATAATCACCGTGTATGCCGCTGGCCAAATCCAAAAAAAACGATTTAAGCCAAACAAACAGGCATTAGCCAAATGAAATACTGCTGCAATGCCCAGTGCAGTGATTAATAGCGTTTGATTCAGCAATGCGAGCGGAAATAACAACTCGAATACAATGACCGACCAAGACATGAATAACATTACCTGCGGGCGCCCTGCCCACATGCGCACCGCCTCACTTACCGGATAGGCGCTGAGTGCAAAAACCTGCTGCAATGCACGGCCACTGCGCCACTCAGGATTAATTACTTTTACCCAGCCAGACTGAAAATATGAAAGTGTTAATTGAATCGCCAAATAACCTAACGCAATTTCCTGCCAATAACGGGTCGGTGCCAAATGGGATAACCATAAACACAAGAGCACCAGCACCGTCATGGTATCGCTGCCACCATTGTACGGCCCTTGAAAGCGCCAAATTAACATTACCGCGGTCACTAACAATGCCGATTCAACCAATAGAGGTTGTAACCCCAACATCAATACAATCGCTAAACCAGCACGCACAAGCCCGAGTGTTTTTTCCGGCGCTTGGCCGCGCATAAACTCCAGACTTTGCTGGAAAATCGCAAAACCCAACACAATTTCCGCCAAGCGAACAGCAAGCTCCAATGTCATTGTTTATCCCCCGCAGCCTTCAACAAAAATGGTTTGGAGACAAACACAACATCATCGCGCACCTGCCCTCCCTCAGACTCTAGCGCACGAATACGAAATACCAAATATTGAAACTCACCAACAACACTTATCTCTTTATTGACAACAGCCGCCACCAAACGCAAACCAATTTCCCGCTCACGAAACTCAGAATACCCTTCAAACAAATGTTCCGCACAAGTATTGATATACAAACGTTCATTCCACTGGGGATTGTGAAACAACCGTTGTAAGCCGAGCGTGAAGTTGATTCTTTTTGGTAAAGGGCGAAACGGCAACCACTCTTGTGGTTCAGAATTTTTATCAACAACAAAACCCACCTCAATACGCGGCGATGGGCCAATGCTGCTGAAAAAGCGCCATGAGGGGAAAATAACGGGGAGCAAGTATTTAAACATTTTTTATTTCCGTAGGGGTTCAATTTATTGAACCCGAATATTCTCAACTAGAGACCAGATTACATAGTTAAAATCATTGGGCGAAATAAATTGCGCCCCTACGAAACATATCATCGACAATCACATCGCCTTTTTCTTCAACTTCTCAATCTCATCGCGCAGTTTAGCGGCGACTTCAAATTCCAAATCTTTTGCGGCCTGGAACATTTGTTTTTCCATTAGCTCGATGGTTTTCCAAATATCTTTTGGATTTACATCTACCGTGTATTTACCAGAGCGCTCCGCAATAGCCATGGCTTTATTGCGTGCACTGCGGCCGCCAGAGCCAGGGGCGACTGAACCTTCCATGATATCGGCGATGCTTTTATTGATGCCTTTGGGGGTAATGCCATGTTTGAGATTGTGCGCGACTTGTTTCTCGCGGCGGCGATCCGTCTCCCCTATCGCACGCTCCATAGAACCGGTGATGCGGTCGGCGTAGAGAATCGCTTTACCATTGACGTTACGCGCAGCGCGGCCGATGGTTTGGATGAGTGAGCGATCGGAACGCAAAAAGCCTTCTTTATCCGCGTCTAAAATCGCAACTAAAGACACCTCAGGAATATCCAAACCTTCACGAAGTAAGTTGATACCAACAAGCACATCAAATTGCCCCAAACGCAAATCGCGAATAATTTCGATACGCTCGACTGTATCAATATCTGAATGCAAATAGCGGATGCGAATGCCATGTTCGGCAAGGTATTCAGTAAGATCTTCGGCCATGCGTTTAGTGAGCACGGTAATTAATACCCGCTCACCTTTTTCAACCCGTAAGCGAATTTCGGAAAGCACATCATCCACTTGAGTAGTCGCGGGGCGAATTTCAATTTCAGGGTCAATCAATCCCGTTGGCCGCACAACCTGCTCGACTACTTGCCCTTGATTTTCTGCTTCGTATTTTCCGGGCGTGGCAGAAACCATAATCATTTGCGGGGCGATGCGTTCCCATTCATCAAATCGCATGGGGCGGTTATCCAATGCAGAAGGCAAACGAAAACCGTATTCGACCAGTGTTTCTTTACGCGAGCGGTCACCTTTGTACATGGCGCCGATTTGCGGAATCGTCACATGGCTTTCGTCGATCACTAACAGCGCATCGGCGGGCAAGTAATCAAACAACGTCGGTGGTGCATCGCCGGAATTGCGACCCGACAAATAGCGCGAATAGTTTTCAATGCCGTTGCAGTAGCCCAACTCCTGCATCATTTCCAAATCGTAACGAGTGCGCTGCTCCAAGCGCTGCGCTTCAACGAGTTTGTTATTTTCGCGCAAGTATTCCAAGCGCGTGCGCAATTCTTCTTTGATGTTTTCAATCGCATCCAGAATTTGTTCGCGCGGCGTTACATAGTGGGACTTTGGATAAATGGTAAAACGCGGAACCTTTTGCAACACTTCGCCGGTAAGCGGATCAAAAATCGAAATCTGATCAACCTCATCGTCAAACAATTCGATGCGCACTGCTTCTATATCCGAATCGGCGGGGTAAATATCAATTACATCGCCGCGCACGCGATAAGTGGCACGGGAGAATTCCATATCGTTACGTGTATATTGCAATTCAGCGAGGCGACGCAAAATCTGGCGCTGATCGATTTTGTCGCCGCGCACTATATGCAGCAACATTTTCATATAAGCTTCGGGATCACCCAAGCCGTAGATTGCAGACACGGACGCGATGATGATGGCGTCTTTGCGCTCCAACAGCGCTTTAGTTGCCGACAAACGCATTTGTTCAATGTGTTCGTTTACTGCTGAATCTTTTTCGATAAAGGTATCAGACGAAGGCACATAGGCTTCGGGCTGATAATAGTCGTAGTAGGAGACAAAATATTCCACAGCGTTGTTGGGGAAAAACTCTTTAAATTCACCGTAGAGTTGTGCCGCCAGAGTTTTATTGTGCGCCATGATCAATGTGGGGCGCTGCACCTGAGCAATCACATTGGCGATGGTGAAGGTCTTGCCCGATCCGGTCACACCCAACAGGGTTTGATGCGCTAACCCCGCCTCTATGCCTTGCACAAGGCCAGCAATGGCGGTGGGCTGATCGCCTGCGGGTTCGAACCCACTATTTACAACAAATTGCTTGGACATAAAAACTCAGTAATGATTTTGAAAATGGGATTGTAACTAAAAGCAACCCAAACCAGCGACTTAACTTGCCGATGGATTGCCAAATACAATGGCTAGCAAGTGCTATTACTCGCTAGACTTAAAGATCAGGCAGCCTAACCCCCGCATCTGACAACCTGTGTCAGCAGCCCTTTCGCTAACCCAAGGAGGTTTATATGAACGAGTTCCGCACCGAACACGACAGCATGGGCGAGGTACAAGTACCCAAAACGGCGCTCTACGGCGCTCAAACCCAGCGTGCGCTCGACAACTTCGCCATCAGTAGCCTTACCCTGCCGCCACGCTTTATCCACGCTGTAGTCCATATCAAGAAAGCCGCTGCACTCACCAACCGCGAACTGGGGCTATTGGACGAAGACATGGCCTGGGCGATTTGTGCCGCTTGCGACAGCATAGCCGCAGGACATTACGTCGATCAGTTCCCGGTAGATGTATTTCAAACCGGCTCGGGCACCAGCACCAATATGAATGTGAACGAGGTGATTGCCCATATCGCCAGCGATCTGGCCGGGCAAAAAGTGCATGCCAACGACCATGTCAACATGAGCCAAAGCAGCAACGACACCATTCCCAGCGCAATCCACATCAGCGCCGCCCTCGCCCTTAAGCAACAATTATTTCCCGCACTGGAAGAACTGCACACCAGTTTGCTCGGCAAAGCCGAAGCATTAAGCGATGTAGTTAAAACCGGTCGCACTCATTTAATGGATGCAATGCCCGTAACCTTCGGGCAAGAACTTAATGGTTGGGCGAGCCAAATGGAAAGTAATTACGTGCGCCTGCAGATGGCATTACCGCAGTTATTGCGCCTAGCACAAGGCGGCACCGCGGTGGGTACCGGCATTAACGCGCACGAAGAATTTGCCGAAAAATTTGCCGAACATTTAAGTGAGGCAACGGGTTTAGCGTTTGTGCCGGGCGATAATTTTTTTGCTTTGATGAGCGCACAGGATACTTCCGTTGCCATATCCGGCCATTTAAAAACCCTCGCCGTCAGCTTGATGAAAATCGCTAACGATTTGCGCTGGATGAATTCCGGCCCACTCGCCGGTTTAGCCGAGATCAGTTTAAAACCACTGCAACCCGGCTCATCAATTATGCCAGGCAAAGTCAATCCGGTGATTCCTGAAGCGGTGACCATGGTCTGCGCACAAGTCATGGGAAACGATGTCAGTATTGGTATCGCTGGGCAGTCTGGTAATTTTCAATTGAACGTGATGCTGCCATTGATCGCTTACAACTTATTGCAATCGATTGAATTGCTCAGCAATGCGAGCAATGAACTGGCCGATAAAACCATCGCAACCTTTACCGTTAATCACATCAACTTACAAAAATCACTCGCACAAAATCCGATTCTGGTCACCGCATTGAATCCGATTATTGGCTACGAAAAAGCCGCTGCAATTGCGAAAAAGTCCTACAAAGAAGGCCGCGCGATTATTGATGTCGCGCAGGAAGAAACAGAATTAAGCCGCACAGAGTTGGAACAATTGCTTAACCCGGAAAAGTTAACGCGCGGCGGATTGTAATGTCAGCATCAAGTGATTAGCAACCGACTCATTTGCAGATACCGATTGTTACAATTTATTGAGTTCTGTTAGGGCAGTATTGGCACAAAGAAGCCTGCGTTTAATACCTGCATTCACGACCAGAGAAACTATGTATGAAGGACTTTACCTACCTGAGCCGTCGGTTAACATTAATCATGCTGAGCTGCAGTATCGGGGCCTGCGTGGTCACCCCGAAAAAAGCGGCAAGCTATGACGAAAAATGCATGGTATCTACGCAAAAAATTGTACTTACCACGGAGCAAATGCGAACGTTCGATAACGTAGACTGCCTGACCAAAAGCTGCAAGTCAGAGCTGACAGGAGCATTAGTCGTTGCGACGTTAACGGCTACCACAAGCGCAATTGTATCGGGATCGGTAGCATTAATAGGCAACACACTCTACTGGCTAGAGAGCCAAGGTGAATGTCCTAATAAAACACGTCAAGAAAAAGATTCACTCAAAATATTGCCAGAGATAACAGACGAAACTTATTTAATCAGAGAAGAAATAGTTACCGCTAAATTTTAGCTTTATTATTTACATCCCGATTCTCTGCAATCGGACGCTCATCAATCACCGCCCTGCCCGATTTTGCCATGCGATCATAAAGCACCACATGCACGGTGGCAGCCAGATTCATGCAGCCGACGGTGGGAATGTAAACAACGTGTTGACAGTGATCCAACAGCTCCTTTTTGATCGATCCATCTTCCGGGCCAAAAATATAATAGGCGTTGTCCGGGTGAACAAAATCCATCAATGGCGTTGCGCCTTCGATTAATTCCACCGCCACCAAGGATGCACCATCTGGAATATCATCCAATAAATTTTCAACTTCAACCAAAGCAATTTTGCTGCTGGCATCTTTGGTGTCCGCTGCAAATTTTTGCGCACGAGCAAAACGTACTCCGCTGTAAAAAACTGTGTCCGCTTCGTAACAACCGGCAGCGCGCATAATCATGCCAACATTGACGGGGTTTTTAGGGTTAACCAAACCAATGTGGGAATATTTTTTACTCATAATTACAGCCTGACTTATCGCGCACAAAAAAAATCACAAAGATTGAATGAAAAGACTTTAAGACAAACGATTTTTAAAATCGTCATATTCAAATTCACGAATAACATGTAGCTCATTGCTGCGCGAGTCCCATATCGCAATGGCAGGCAAATTAATGCCGTTAAATGTGGTTGTTTTGACCATGGTGTAATGTGCCATATCGTCAAACATCAAGCGCTGACCAATTTGCAAAGGTTGTGCAAAAGAATAGTCGCCAATCACATCGCCAGCCAAACAGGTCATACCACCCAAACGATAGGTATGAGCAAATTCATTTGGCATGCCTGCACCTAAAATATCCGCGCGGTACGGCATTTCTAATACATCTGGCATATGGCATGTAGCAGAAGTATCTAAAATCGCCTGTGCCATAGTATTCCAAGTGATATCCAACACTTCGGCCACTAACACACCACTGCGAATAGCAACTGCTTCACCCGGCTCCAAATACACTTGCAATTGATGGCGCGCCATAAATGACTTAACCGTTTGGATTAACTCATCCACTTGATAATCTTCACGGCTGATATGGTGACCGCCGCCAAAATTAATCCATTGAATACGCGAAAAATACTGGCCAAACCTTTCTTCTACTGCCGCCAAGGTACGCTGCAAAGGTGGCAAATCTTGCTGGCAAAGTGTATGAAAATGCAAACCGGTAATGCCATCTAAAATATCTGGATCATTCGCTAACGCTTGCTCAAATTGTGCAATGGGCACACCCATGCGTGAACAAGGCGCACAGGGGTCGTACAACGCCACTTCACCTTCGGAGTGCTCTGGGTTGATACGAATACCAAAATGCAATTCAGGGCGAGTTTGTTGTGCCGCCAGTGCCAAGGATTTAAACCGCGACCACTGCGAAAAAGAATTAAACAAAACATGATCGGCGATTTTTAAAATTTGAATTAAATCTGCCTCTTTATAAGCCGCAGAATAACAATGTACTTCACCACCAAATTCTTCCCGCCCTAAACGTGCCTCGTGCAATCCACTCGCACAGGTTCCCGACAAATACTGACGAAATAAAGGTGCGAGGCTCCAGCAGGAAAATGCTTTTAAGGCACCCAACACTTTTGCACCGCTTTCACGCTGCACGCGATTGAGGATGGTTAAATTATCTTCCAGCGCTGCTTTGTCGATCACAAAACAAGGGGATGGCACACGGGTAGGATTAAAGTGAGTGAAATATTCGCGTTTTTGCATAAATGGGCACATCGTTTAATCAAAATGACGGTGGGTATCGCTTAGGCTCCACCCACCCTACTGCAGCAATGAATCAATATCAGCCGTTTATTGCGCTGGGATCAACCGCAACAACTTGCCAAGGCAGACCGTATTTATTCAAATCCTCCATAAACGGATCAGGATCATACTCCTCCATATTCCACACGCCCGGCTTTTTCCACTTGCCTTCCAAAATCATTTTTGCACCGATCATCGCCGGCACACCAGTGGTGTAGGAAATCGCCTGGGATTTTACTTCGCGATAACACTCTTGATGGTCGCACACGTTGTACACAAACATCGCCACTGGTTTGCCATCTTTCACACCCTGAGCAAAACAACCAATACAGGTTTTGCCTTTGGTTAAGGGGCCAAGGCTTGCAGGGTCAGGCAGCAGTGCTTTTAAAAATTGCAGCGGCACTATTTCACGCCCTTCAAACATGACTGGCTCAATACCCGTCATGCCCACATTGCCCAACACTTCCAAGTGTTTTAAATAATTGTCGGAAAACGTCATCCAAAAACGCGCACGTTTAATTTCTGGAAAGTGTTTTACCAACGACTCTAATTCTTCGTGGTACATCATGTAGATTTTTTTGGGGCCAATCTCCGCCGGGAAATCAAACACTTGATTGACAGACAATGGAGGAGTTTCAACCCAGCTGCCATTTTCCCAATAGCGACCATTAGCAGTGACTTCGCGGATATTGATTTCCGGATTAAAGTTGGTTGCAAATGGCAAACCGTGATCACCGGCGTTGCAATCGATAATATCCAGATAGTGAATTTCATCAAAATAATGTTTTTTCAAATAAGCGGTATAGACATTGGTGACGCCTGGATCAAAACCTGAACCCAAGAGTGCGGTCAAACCGGCATTTTTAAATTTATCCTGATAAGCCCACTGCCAGGAGTATTCAAATTTAGCGGTATCCAACGGCTCGTAATTGGCGGTATCCAAATAATCCACACCGGCTTCAAGGCAAGCATCCATAATGGTGAGATCTTGATATGGCAGAGCGACATTGATTACCAAATCAGGTTTTTCTGCATTAATCAGCGCGACCAACTGCGGCACATTGTCGGCATCAACCTGTGCGGTTTTAATAGGACGATTTAATTGCGCGGCAATGGCTTTACATTTTGCTTCGGTACGGCTTGCCAATACAATTTCGGAAAAGACTTCTGGCAATTGTGCGCACTTATGCACCACAACACCGCTGACACCACCGGCACCGATAATTAATACTTTTGCCATAACAGGCCTCCACTAAAATAAAAAATGTTATGCCTGCGCACTGGCAGCCACAGAAGTGTTAAAAATCATTTCTCGAAATAGGTATAGCCGCGCAACCCTTCAGAGTAAGCCGCTAACATTTGCTGCCGATCGGCAATAGTGATGATGTTATCGCGTACTGCCTGTTCAGCCGTTTGGCGGAATTGTTCGTAGAGTGAGTTGGGCTTGTATTCCACGTAGCTCAATACATCGGCAATGCTATCGCCATGCAGTTCGTGTACGAAATCAATGCTGCTATCGGCGTTAATCCGCACGCTGGCGACATTGGTATCGCCAAACAAATTATGCAAGTCACCCAATGTTTCCTGATACGCGCCAACCAGAAATACGCCGAGATAATATTCATCGCCTGCAGCAATTGGGTGCAGTGGCAAGGTTGTAGACTCACCTTCTGACGTCGCAAATTTTTGCAGTTTGCCATCGCAATCACAGGTGAGATCTGCAATCACGGCCTGACGAGTAGGCTCTTCGTTGAGGCGATGAATGGGCATTACCGGAAATATTTGCTCAATCGCCCAAGCGTCGGGCAAAGATTGAAAGATGCTGAAATTACCGTAATAAATATCGGCCAACAATTGTGGCAAGCTTTCTAATTCAGCCGGAATGCGTTTCATGGTTGGCAAGAGTGATGCAATTTTTTGCAGCGCCGCCAAATAAATATTTTCGCCCAATACGCGATGACGCAGATTAATATCGCCCGAGTGAAACAAATCGCGAATTTTATCGCGATAGTAAATCACATCATTGTAAGACTCTTGCAAACCGACAGCCTTAATAACCGACAAGGTGTGCCAGAGGTTTTCAATCATCTCATGGCAACCAACCGGTAAAGACTCAGGCATAGATGTAGGTTCAAAATGGGTAACATCGAGAATATTAAATAACAACACCGATGTATGCGCGACAGTCGCACGCCCGGATTCGGTGACAATAATCGGATGAGGAATTTGGTGGGCATCAAGACTTTCCTGTATCGCCTCTACTACATCGATACAATACTCTTTTACCGAGTAGTTACGACTGTGGCCGTTAGTGCTGCAGGTACCGTCGTAATCAATTGCAAGGCCGCCACCTAAATCCAAATAGCCCAGTGGCGCGCCCTCGCCGACTAATTCAATATAATAACGGCAAGCTTCCAATACCCCGGCACGAATACTGCGAATATTCGGAATTTGCGAACCCAAATGAAAATGCAGCAATTGAAAACAGTGCAATAAATTAGCGTCGCGCAATGTATCAATTACCGCTACCAATTCATTGGTATTTAAACCGAATAGGCTGCGGTCACCGCTGTCTTCGCTCCAATGCCCTTCAACTTTGGTGGATAATTTCAAACGCACGCCAATCAATGGCTCAACATCCATCGCCCGACTGCGTTCAATTACCGACTGCAATTCACTCAGGGTTTCCAATACAAAAAAACATTTGAAACCTAATTTACGCGCTTCCAATCCCAATGAAATAAATTCGGCATCTTTGTAACCATTGCAAATAATTAAGCTATCGCGATTAGTTAATGTCGCCATTGCAATCATTAATTCTGCTTTGCTGCCTGCTTCCAATCCGTGGTTGTAGCGCTCGCCAAAACGGGCAATCTCGGCAATCACATGACTTTGCTGATTTACTTTGATAGGAAATGCGCCGCGGTATTGACCGCGATAACCACTCGCTTCAATAGCCTGAGCAAATGAGTCATTCAAAATACTAATGCGGGAATCAAGAATATTTTCAAGACGCAACAGAACCGGCATTTGTAAACCGCGCTGTTGCAGACCATCGACTATGTCCATCAGTGATACACTGACTTCGCCCGCTGCTGTAGGTGCACGAACAACCACCTCACCTTTTGGCGAAACGCCAAAATAACCAGTACTCCACTCATCGATACCATAGAGATCGGCGGACTTACGCGCAGACCATGTCGTTGGTTGCTCTGAGTTGTTCATAATTTCGTCCTGCATTGTTAACGGCTTTTCCACGACAAAAAAATAACAACCCGATAGATACTGGATATTGGGTCAATTTTTATCGCGAAAATGAAAAATGGCGCGCAATTTTCCACATTTTGTGTGAAAAATAAAGCTTCGCGCCATTATGAGCAGAAATTAATCAGCAACAACCTTTTCTATTGTGCTGACTGTTGTTGCAGATATTGAATAAGCACACCCATATTTTTGATGTAAGCACCCGTTGAAATTCCCTTCACGGGATTATTCACCGGATAGGGCGATGTATCCCATTCATCGCCGACCATAGTAGCAGCATAGTCATTAGTCGCTCTGGTGATTGGCGCATTCCCTTTATAGGGATTGGTGGTGTAATACAGCGGTGTCGGCCAGTAGCCCTGCTGATTGAGCTCCGCGACCAAAGCCGCCGCTTGCTCTGCCAAGCTATCTGCAACAGGCATTTTTTGCGCACGAAAATTCAAATCAGAAACACTGACCTTGCCCAAGGTAAAATACCGGGGAAGCACGATCTCCCCCATCGCTTTCAAGGGTGAATTTGCGGTGGCTTGATCTGGGGTAAGCGCTAGCGCATCTTGATAATCGGCACGTAACTTGGCCACATTAATGATGCTGGCTGATTTGTAATGCGCAAGCATATTGCCCGGCGTGTAATCCACATAATATTCACCATTGCTCACATTCGCTCCGCGCCTGTGGGTAAATAGGGACCTATTAGTGCCCAACTCAATAAACGACGGATGGCTACGCCCCTCGTATTCCGGCTTGTGAGTCGCGAATTGCAGGCTCTCCAACCAATCTAACGCGGCGGGGATCGGCGCGAGAAACTTTGTCTCTCCCGTCATACGGTAAAACTTGATGAGTTGCTGGATATTCTCTGCCGTGGTTGGCGTATGCAGCGATTTTGGTTCATAGGAACGAGCACCTGCCGGTACGAGTTCAAGGGTGTATTGCAGCGCCCAACCCGGTTGCGGCTGCCCCATCTGTGTCACCAAAAAACTGTTCATCGCACGGATAACAGGCTCGCGCACCCGCGCTTCTCCCAAAACTTGATAGCACATCAATAAGAAATCGATATTTTCTGCAGCGACATCATCGTTAAAGGTAATGAATGAAGAATAGTCAGCATGATCCTTTGCAGGATGATCGTGCATCAACGGAAAACGCTGCGGCCAGCCGCCTATGGGATATTGGCTATCCAACATAAAGTCGATTGCTTTAGTCAGTGCCGGGCGATATTTGGGATCCAGCTTTTCTACATACAAACGCAAAAGGAATTTTGCCGCCTCTGCCGTGCCCACATCATCAAAGGTCGCATTGCCGTAATAGTGCTGGAACTCCTCTAGCCGCCAAGCGCTTTTCCCGATAGTCGCATACCAATCCTTGAGCGATGCCTCACCATTAAAGTCCGCAACGTAATTCCAGCCACCACTGGGGTGCTGAGCATAGATAATCGCTCCTGCCACCCGCTCAGCAGCCGTGTAATAGAATTCATCACCTGTAGCATGGTAGGCATCCAAAAATAGATGCCCCACGCTTGCGGTGCCTGGCGGCTGCATCCAGATCATCGACCGCCGCGCTTCCAACTCACCCCACTGGCGGGAAAAGTCCGGCAAATAAGACCACACAAAACCACCACGATAACTCGCCTTTTCCAACATAAATTGGCTGGCCGTTTTCATGGTTTTATAAATTTTTTCAGGTGCAGCTTCTGCCGCAAATAAGCGCAACGATAAAAGCAAAGAAATCAGAATGAAAATACAACGGGAAAAATTCGGGTTGATTATGCGCATAGCCAGTCTCTATTGTTATGGATTCTGCGACCAAAAACCGTTTGCCGACAATTACTTATAATATTTTTTAAATAGCGATATCCAATATCACACAAATAATAAGCATCGTGACAACTTAGTTATAGTCGATTAACACTTATTATCCTTACGCTAGAATCGCCTCCGTCAAATAGCCAACTGCGGGAACATCCCTTTTATTCCACCCGCTATAAACTCTACCGCTATCGCGACCAGCAACAGCCCCATAATCCGCGTAGACATAACAATACTGCGTTTACTGAGGTGTTGACTGAACCAAGGTAAAAATTTGAAGCAGAGCAATAGCGAAAGGCTGACGAACAGGATACAAAGGGTAATCGCCAAATAATGTACGACTGAACTGGACTGGTGAGCATAAACAATCACCGCACTCATAGCACCCGGGCCAGCCAGGAGTGGCATTGTTAGTGGTACCAAGGCTATGGTTTCATCCTGGGCTGCTTCAATATCTTCCGGCGTATGCCCTCGAGACTTTAACATCGTCAGCCCCATTAGCAGCAATATAATTCCACCGGCGCAGCGAAACGCATCAATACTGATACCAAAAGCCCAGAGAATCCACTCCCCAATTAATAAAGCAACCATCAGCGCTGCACACACAGAGATAACCGTTAGGCGAGCAGTTTTTATCTGCTGCTCATGGCTTTGGTGAACGGTTAACGCAATAAAAACAGGAATGGCCCCCAGGGGATCGACGATGGCCAACAGGCCTATGAGGAATTTGGTGTATTCAGTGATTTCGAGCATGATTTTTCTTCTGAAATTTTCTCTAAGTCTAGATCTATTTTGAAAAAACACCGCAACAATCGAAAAATCTGGTTATTGCGAAGAAGTTATTAATTTTTATCTCATCACCCACGGAAAACCGATATAGACGATAGCATATCTATTTTTTCTTATGTCTATTTCCCTTTTTGCTTTTTTCATCACTACTTGTTTTACTTATACGACCAGAAAGGTTTTTAGTTTTACTTTTTTTGACCCTTTTTTCTCGCTTCTTTTTTTCTTTTTGATCTGCTCGCCATATCTCTTTTTCACGGCGCTGCTTTTCATAAGCATCATCAGGCATTTCAAGCACCATGCCTTCCGACTGTGCAGAATCAATAGCTCGACGTGACTGGCTGCGAACCCTAGTGCTCACTGGCCTGGGAGGCAAAGAGGCTCTAATTTTTTCTACATATTCATTATCCTGTACTTCAGCCACGCCATCAGACCCCACTGTTTTGGAGTCTTCAGCAATCACCATATTGTGAGAATCCTTCACTTTATATGAGGAAGTCACTTTGTTTAGAAAATAAAAACTTGGGTCACCTGCAATATTTGAACAATATTCAGGGATTGTTTTATATTCCATCGTATTACCAACATTATCAGCATCCTCGGCTTCCTCCTTTGCAGCCTTTTCAATCTCTGAAAGATGCGCTGAATTATGCCCTTGGCTTCCCCATGCCAGATTACCCACTTCAACTCCTGAACCGCCCAAATGAGCATTAATCAAATGCATCGCTGTTAAAACACCTTTACGCCCTTTCATCATAGGCTGCATATCTTCGGCGACAAGTGTCAAGGAATCCTTTCCTACAGGATCATTGTCTGGATCAAGCGTTCCATCCAGTCTCAGGTTAATCGATGCACTACCTGAACGTTGCTGCGGCCGTGACGCGTATTGAGGTTTACCGATAATTTTTATGCGCTGCAATGGAGTAATGCTGTTATTTATTTTTTTATCCGCCATTAGTTGCGCAGCAGCGCCTAATTTAACCTGCGCTGGACTTGCAGCCATCAAAGATTGCAACTGCATCGTTTTGTGAGCGGCGGTTCGATTATCAACAATTCCTTCAGAATCCAATTTAACCCGCAACTGATCACTCTGTTGCTCAGCACTCTCTTGGGGCCGGTTTGCATAGGTCATTTATTACCTCGACAGTTTCCATAAATCGGAATGCAATTCGTTCGGGGACAATCAAAAAACGTGTTATGCCTTGCAAGGCAAAATCAATGTATAAAAAAAGGCGATCCGAAGATCGCCTTTTCGAAAACACTAAGCAAGTAAATTAATTACCAGCCAGTGATTTCCTTCAGTGCTTTACCGATATCGGCCAAGCTCTTAACGGTTTTAACACCAGCATCTTCCAGTGCAGCAAATTTCTCATCAGCAGTACCTTTACCGCCAGAAATAATCGCACCAGCGTGACCCATACGCTTACCAGCAGGTGCAGTTACACCAGCGATATAAGACACAACAGGTTTAGTCACGTTTGCCTTGATATAAGTAGCCGCTTCTTCTTCCGCAGAACCACCGATTTCACCGATCATTACGATCGCTTCAGTTTGTGGGTCAGCTTGGAACAACTTCAAAATGTCGATGAAGTTAGAACCTGGGATCGGGTCACCACCAATACCAACACAGGTAGACTGGCCGAAACCGTAATCGGTAGTTTGTTTAACCGCTTCATAGGTCAAAGTACCGGAACGTGAAACGATACCTACTTTACCTGGCTTGTGGATGTGGCCTGGCATAATGCCGATTTTGCACTCACCCGGAGTGATAACACCTGGGCAGTTAGGGCCAATCAGGCGCACACCCAACTCGTCACACTTCACTTTTGCGTCAAGCATATCGAGAGTTGGGATACCTTCAGTAATACACACGATCAACTTGATGCCGCCGTTAGCTGCTTCAAGGATGGAATCTTTACAGAAAGGAGCCGGAACATAGATAACTGATGCAGTCGCACCAGTCGCTTCTACCGCTTCAGCAACAGTGTTAAACACTGGCAGGCCAAGGTGAGTTTGACCACCTTTACCTGGAGTTACACCACCAACCATTTTGGTGCCGTAAGCAATCGCTTGCTCAGAATGGAAAGTACCTTGCGCACCGGTAAAACCCTGGCAAATTACTTTGGTATCTTTGTTAATTAAAACGCTCATGTGTCACCCCTTATTGATTCGCAGCAGCTGCAACTACTTTCTTGGCAGCGCCAGTCAAGTCGGTATCAGCGATAATGTTCAGGCCGCTTTCGGTCAGCACTTTAGCGCCAATCTCAGCGTTGTTACCTTGCAAACGAACAACAACAGGAACTTTTACGCCTACTTCTTTAACCGCACCAATTACGCCTTCTGCGATCATGTCGCAACGTACGATACCGCCAAAGATGTTGATGAATACGGCTTTAACAGCGTCATCAGACAAAATAATTTTGAATGCTTCAACGACACGCTCTTTAGTTGCACCGCCGCCTACATCGAGGAAGTTAGCCGGTTGACCACCGTGCAATTTAACGATGTCCATGGTTCCCATCGCCAAACCAGCGCCGTTAACCATACAACCGATATCACCACCGAGTGCAACGTAGTTCAATTCCCACGCTGCGGCATGAGCTTCACGCGCATCTTCTTGTGATGGATCTTGCATTGCTTTCAATTCTGGATGACGGTACAGAGCGTTGCCGTCGATTACCAATTTGGCATCCAGGCAGTGCAAGTCGCCAGCTGGAGTAATAACCAATGGGTTAACTTCCAACAGAGCTAAATCTTTTTCTTTGAACAATTGCGCAAGACCCAAGAAAATCTTTACGAATTGATTGATTTGCTTGCCTTCCAAACCGAGTTTGAAAGCCAGATCGCGCCCCTGGAAAGGCTGCGCGCCAACCAGCGGATCAACAGCAACTTTTAAAATCTTTTCTGGAGTATCGTGTGCTACTTTCTCGATCTCTACACCACCTTCGGTAGAGGCCATAAACACGATGCGACGGCTAGAGCGATCAACCACCGCACCCAAGTACAATTCTTTGGCGATATCGGTGCAAGTCTCAACTAAAATGCGGCTTACTGGCTGGCCTTTTTCATCAGTCTGGTAAGTCACCAGATTCTTGCCTAACCACTTTTCAGCGAAAGCGCGAATATCTTCTTTGCTCTTAACCAGTTTTACGCCGCCCGCTTTACCGCGGCCGCCAGCGTGAACCTGAGCTTTAACGACGAACATATCGCCGCCGATTTGATCTGCGGCAGCAACAGCCTCTTCAACAGTCGCAGCAGCAATGCCTTTAGAGACAGGCAAACCATATTGGGCAAACAGCTGCTTACCCTGATACTCGTGCAAATTCATGGTGTAGTTCCATTTGACGATGGTTGGACATGAAATTTTGATAAACATGCCAACTGGGTTATCGATGGGGACAAGCCTTATGAGCCTGCCCCCGCCTAAAAAACGAGGACTCTATGGTTCTCTTAACGCTTCTTCTTGTTGGCAATGTGGATGGCATGACCATGCACCGCCAATGCTGCTTCGTGGATTGCTTCCGATAGGGTTGGGTGACCAAACACCATCATGCCCAAATCTTCTGCACTTGAACCGAACTCCATTGCAATCGCCACTTGCTGAACCAAATCTGCAGCACTTGGACCAACAATGTGGCAACCGAGGATGCGATCAGTTTCAGCGTGAGCAATAATTTTTACCAGACCTTGCGTTTCGTTGGCAGCCATTGCGCGACCAGAGGCTGCGAACGGGAAAGTACCAACATTGTAAGGCTCGCCAGAGGCTTTAATTTGCTCCTCGGTTTTACCTACGGAGGCAACTTCTGGGTGGGTATAAATTACGTTTGGAATAATGTCGTAATTAATTTGTGATTTTTGACCTGCGATACGCTCGGCTACCATCACACCCTCTTCGGAACCTTTGTGCGCCAGCATCGGACCACGCACTACATCACCAATCGCCCAAACGCCCGGCGCATTAGTTTCACACTGTTCGTTTACAAAAATAAAACCGCGCTCATCCAAATTTACACCGCTATCAGCAGCTAACAAATTTTCAGTGAATGGACGGCGGCCAACACAGACGATCAACTTATCGAAAGTCTCTTGTTGCTCCTTACCTTCTTTATCCAAATAAGTCACGGTTACTTCTTTACCGTTTACTTTTGAACCCGTTACGCGTGAACTGGTGCGGATATCCAAACCTTGCTTGGTCAGAATTTTTTGGGTTTCTTTGGCGATTTGTTGATCCATGATGGCAAGGAACGAATCCAACGCTTCCAACACGGTCACTTTAGAACCGCAACGATTCCAAACAGAGCCTAATTCCAAACCAATTACGCCAGCACCGATCACACCCAAACGCTTTGGCACTTCAGTAAATTCCAATGCGCCGGTAGAGTTAACAATGACATCGTTATCAACAGGCGCTGGAGGAATATTGATTGGGCTAGAACCTGAAGCCAAAATAACATTTGCGGCTTCATATACAGTTACATTGCCATCGAAATCAGTGACTTCAACTTTTTTACCTGCAAGCAATTTACCTGTACCAAACAAACTAGTAACACCGTTAGATTTAAACAGTCCAGCAATACCACCAGTCAGATTTTTGATGATTTGATTTTTGCGCGCAATCATCGAGGAAACATTCAGCTCTACGCCTGAAGTGGTGATACCGTGAAGGCCAAGATCTTCTTTTGCTTCATGGTATTTGTAAGAGCTATCGAGCAACGCTTTAGATGGAATGCAACCCACATTCAAACAAGTACCGCCATTAACACCCTTGCCTTCTTCGTTTTTCCACTTTTCAACACAAGCTGTTTTCAAACCAAGCTGTGCAGCGCGAATGGCAGCAACATAGCCCGCGGGGCCAGAGCCGATAACTATCACATCAAATTTTTCAGACATAACAATGTTCCTAAATTATTAACAGTCGGTTACAGCCTTGTGAGCAGTAACCCTTCACATAAAAAAACGCTCTTAGGTTGCCAAGAGCGTTTCAAAAAAGCAGGTTATATTTCTAGCAAGATACGCGCTGGATCTTCCAGCAAATCTTTGATGGTCACAAGGAATTGCACAGCCTCTTTCCCATCGAGCAAACGGTGATCGTAAGACAAAGCTAAATACATCATCGGCAGGATTTCTACCTTGCCGTTGACCGCCATTGGGCGCTCTTGAATTTTGTGCATACCCAAAATCGCTGATTGTGGCAAGTTCAAAATTGGAGTCGACAAAAGTGAACCAAACACGCCGCCGTTAGTGATAGTGAAAGTACCGCCAGACATTTCTTCAATACCTAATTTACCGTCACGTGCACGCAGGCCGAAATCACGAATAGTATTTTCGATGGTAGCCAGGCTCATGTTTTCTGCATTACGTAACACCGGCACCACCAAACCTTTATCAGTTGATACGGCAACGCCAATATCCTGATAACCATGGTAAACGATATCGTTGTTGTCGATTGAAGCATTTACAGCAGGGAAACGACGCAGTGCCTCTGCAGCCGCTTTTACAAAGAAACTCATAAAGCCTAAACGTGAACCATTATGCGCTTTTTCAAATTGATCTTTGTATTTTGCACGCAGAGCCATTACCGGGCCCATATTCACTTCATTAAATGTAGTGAGCATTGCAGTAGTGTTAGAAGCCTCAAGCAAACGTTCTGCGATACGCTTACGCAGACGCGTCATGGGTACGCGCTTCTCAACACGATCACCTACCGCTTCAATTGCTGCGGCAGGCGCTGCTGCAGGTGCGCTAACAGCAGGTGCTGATTTCAAATGATTAGCAACATCTTCTTTGGTCACACGGCCGTCTTTACCACTGCCAGATACGGCAGCGGTATTGACGTTGTTTTCTTCAGCCATTTTACGCGCAGCCGGATTAACCAACTTTTCAGCGGTAGTCGCAACGGGAGCTGGTGCAGTTGCTGCAGGAACAGCGGCAACAGAAGCGCCTGGCGCGGCACCCTCAACAAAACGTGCAATAACTTCATTGCTCAAAATGGTTTCGCCTTCGCCTTTAATAATTTCAGCGATGCTGCCATCGGCAGGCGCAACTACTTCCAATACAACCTTGTCGGTTTCAATATCAACAATCAACTCATCGCGCTTGACGGCTTCACCTGGTTTTTTGTGCCAGGTTGCTACCGTGCCATCGGCAACGGATTCAGGGAAGGTAGGGGCTTTGATTTCGATACTCATGCTATTCCATCTCTCTGTAGCGCTAGGATTATTTGATCTATTAAATCAGTTAGTTAAAGCACTCACACAGTGAGCGCTTTATTTACAAAACTTCTTTCTTCTTCAAGGTGTGCAGACATATAACCGCCCGCGGGTGCAGCCGATGGATCACGACCGACGTAATCCAGGTACATTTCTTTACCAAACAGCGTTTGCACAACATGGCGCATATGATGCTGACTGCTATACCAAGCACCTTGGTTCATAGGCTCTTCCTGACACCAGAAGATATCTTTAATATCTTTGAACGGGGCCATGGCCGCTTTCAGCTCTTCTTCAGGGAAGGGATACAACTGCTCTAGACGGATCAGTGCAATATTTTCCTGATTGCGGGCAGTGCGCTCTTCAAGCAGGGTGTAATACACCTTGCCACTACAAAGCACAACACGCTCCACTTTTGCAGGATCAACACTATTGTCGCCAATGACATTTTGGAAGCAACCATTTGCCAATTCTTCCAAAGTTGAAGTTGCCAACTTATGGCGCAGCAACGATTTAGGGCTCATTACTACTAATGGACGACGCATAGGGCGAATCGCTTGGCGGCGCAACATATGGAATACCTGTGCAGGTGTAGTCGGCACACAAACTTGAATATTGTGCTCAGCGCACAATTGCATAAAGCGTTCAAGACGAGCAGATGAATGCTCTGGTCCCTGCCCCTCATATCCATGTGGCAACAACATAGTCAAACCGCACAACCGACCCCACTTGTGTTCACCACTAGTTATAAATTGGTCGATTACCACTTGTGCACCATTTGCGAAGTCGCCAAATTGCGCCTCCCAAATCACCAACCCAGTTGGTGCTGTTGTTGAATAACCATACTCAAAAGCAAGTACAGCCTCTTCTGACAAGTAAGAGTCAAACAACTCAAAGGATGGCTGACTCGGCGCCATATTTGCCAAAGGGACGTAAGCTGCGCCATCTTTCTGACTGTGTATTACCGCATGACGATGAGAGAAGGTACCACGACCAACATCCTGGCCGGTCATCCGAATCTGAAAACCCTGCTCAATCAAGGTTGCATAAGCCAAAGTTTCAGCCATACCCCAATTCAGCGCCAATGCTCCAGCAGCCATTTTGCGGCGGTCTTCGTAAATTTTCTCAACTTGCTTTTGCAGCACAATGCCATCTGGAATTTCGCACATTTTATTAGCAGCTGCTTGCAACGTTTTGAGATCGCAGCCAGTGTTAGCTGGAGTGAGCCAGTCGTGACCAATGTAGGGCGACCAGTCCACAAACAAACTGCGATCCGGCTCGCTTACTAAACCACTGGCAACATTCTCTCCACGGTCTAATGCCGCGCGATATACAGTAGTCATATCATCTGCTGCAGCTTGGCTGAGGATATTTTCAGCGACTAATTTGTCCGCATACAGAGTGCGGGTAGTTTTCAAGCTGCGAATGATTTGATACATCAGCGGTTGAGTAGCCGAAGGCTCATCGGTTTCATTATGACCACGGCGGCGATAACAAACCAAATCAATCACTACATCTTTCTTAAACTCATACCGGTAATCCATTGCCAACTGCGCAATAAAAAGCACCGCTTCAGGATCATCACCATTCACATGAAAAATTGGACACTCAATCATTTTTGCAACATCAGTGCAATATTCTGTCGAGCGGGCATCTTCACGCTTGTTAGTGGTAAAACCCACTTGGTTGTTAATCACAATATGCAAAGTACCGCCTGTGCCATAAGCGCGAGTTTGGGACATTTGGAATGTCTCCATAACTACACCTTGACCAGCGAACGCGGCATCGCCATGCACATTGATCGGCACCACTTTGGCACCAGTCTTATCATTGCGGCGATCTTGACGCGCGCGAACAGACCCCTCAACAACAGGTGATACAATTTCCAAATGCGACGGGTTGAATGCCATCGCCATATGTAATTCGCCACCCGGGGTCATTACATTAGAGGAAAAACCTGAGTGATACTTAACATCACCTGAGGTATTCAATGAACGCTTGCCATCAAATTCGGCAAACAATTCTGCGGGGCTTTTACCAAACACATTAATTAAGGTATTTAAACGACCACGGTGAGCCATACCCAAAACAATTTCTTTTGCGCCGTAGGTGCCTGCACGCTTTACCAAAGCATCTACGAGTGGGATGAAACTTTCACCGCCCTCAAGACCAAAACGTTTGGTTCCAGGATATTTACTGTCGAGATGACGCTCAAGGCCTTCAGCAGCAGTCAAACGCTCAAGCAAGGCAAGACGCTGTTCTTTACTGAACTCGGGATTAGAACGCACACTCTCAAGACGCTGCTGCAACCATTGTTTTTCGGCGAGTGGCGTAATGTGCATAATTTCAGCACCGATATGACCACAATAGGTCTTTTCTAATGCTTCAATAATTTCACGCAAAGTTGCCTGCTCTTTACCAATAAACAAAACACCGGCGTTAAATACAGTGTCTAAATCAGCATTGGTAAGGCCATGAAAGCCTAACTCTAAGTCAGGAACTGGGTCGCGTTTCATTATGCCCAATGGATCGAGCTGGGCTTTTTGATGACCGCGGAACCGGTAAGAGCTAATGAGTTGCAGTACTTTAATTTGTTTTTGTTCGTGTTCTGCACTGACAGCTCCCCCTGCCACTGAGACAGTGCGAACACGGGATTTACCCAACTGTTCGAATTGGGCACGAATGACCGAATGGGGAGTATCTTGAGTCAGTACACCGTTCACACGGGGAAGCTGATCGAAGTAATTGCGCCATTCTTCAGGAACGGCATTAGGATTGTGTAGATATGTGTCGTAGAGCTCTTCGACATAAGCAGCGTTCCCACCAGAGATGTGAGACGTACTCCAAAATTGCTCCATAATGCTGTCTTGCATTCCACTCACCTTAATCATTGGGGACTCAGGCAAATCCCCTGCTATCAACTAGCGGTTAGCTACCAAACGCTTTCAACTTGTGATTAAAAGCGCCGCTTTTAAGTCGTCGCAACATTGAGTTACAACAAACAGTTTTTCAACGCTGTGAGTGCCAAGGCGCTCACTTTGTCATCATATTTTTGTCAGCTTCAGATACAGAAAAGCGCCACCTTAGGTAGCGCTCTGTAACAACATATTACGAATATGACCAATGGCTCGTGTCGGGTTTAACCCTTTGGGGCAAACCGCCACACAGTTTTGAATACCATGACAACGGAATACACTGAAAGGATCATCCAAATTGGCCAGTCGCTTCTCTGTCGCCAAATCACGGCTATCTGCCAGGAAACGATATGCTTGTAACAAACCAGCAGGACCAATGAATTTATCGGGATTCCACCAGAAAGATGGACAACTCGTTGAGCAACAGGCGCAGAGTATACACTCATAAAGACCATCGAGCTTCTCGCGATCTGCAGGTGATTGCAAACGCTCGATTGCCGGCGCAGGCGTATCGTTTTGCAAGTAAGGTTCAATTTTCTTGTATTGGTCGTAGAACTGAGTCATATCAACCACTAGATCGCGGATTACTGGCAAACCAGGCAAGGGGCGCAGAATCAGCGTATTGTTTTTTACGCATTCAGAAATTGGCTTGATGCAAGCCAATCCATTCTTGCCATTAATATTCATACCGTCAGAGCCACATACACCTTCACGGCATGAGCGACGATAAGCCAAGCTTTCATCTTGCGCTTTCAGTAATTCCAATACATCCAGCACCATCAAGTCTTTACCCTGAGTGTCTAACTCATAGGTCTTCATATAGGGCGCATTATCTGTGTCAGGGTTGTAGCGATAAACTTGAACTTTCAACATAATTTTTCTCCCGATTAACCTATGCGGTTATTACCAACGTGGTTATTAATAGGTGCGTTTTTTAGGTTGGAAAGCTTCCATAGTGCGCGGTTTGAAATTTACCGCACGCTTGCCTACACGCTTTTCACCGGGGAAATACATTGAGTGACACAACCAGTTGGCATCATCACGATCCTCAAAGTCATCGCGCGCATGAGCACCGCGTGATTCTTTGCGCTCTTCCGCCGCGATTGCCGTTGCCTCAGCCACTTCAAGCAAGTTTTGCAATTCCAATGCCTCAATACGAGCTGTATTAAACGCATTGCTCTTATCGGTAATGGAGACGTTTTCAATGCGCTTGCGCAGCTCTGCAAGCTGCTCAATACCTTTCTGCATAAACTCACCCTTACGGAATACACCGAAGTAGTTTTGCATGATGGTTTGCAACTCTTTACGGAGAATCGAAGCACTTTCACCTGTGGTAGATGTATTGATTTTGTTCAGGCGCGCCATGGCCTTGTCAATGTCTGACTGGGTTGCATCACGATGTTCAATACCTTCACGCAATGCCTTTTCGATGTACAAACCAGCTGCACGGCCAAATACTACTAAATCGAGCAGTGAGTTACCACCTAAACGGTTGGCACCGTGGACGGACACACAAGCCACTTCACCACAAGCAAAAAGGCCATCAATAACTACATCATTGCCTTCCGCATCAACAGTCAACGCCTGACCATTCACGTTGGTAGGAATACCACCCATCATGTAATGGCAGGTTGGAACCACCGGAATTGGCGCATAAACCGGATCAACATGAGCGAAGGTGCGCGACAATTCGCAAATACCTGGCAACTTGCTTTCCAGTACCTCTTCACCCAAATGATCGAGCTTCAGCAATACGTGATCTTTATTCGGGCCGACACCGCGCCCTGCGATAATCTCCTGAATCATCGAACGCGCCACTACGTCACGACCCGCAAGGTCTTTTGCATTGGGCGCATAACGCTCCATAAAGCGCTCGCCTTCCGCGTTGATCAGGTAACCACCTTCACCGCGGCAACCCTCGGTCACCAATACGCCAGCTCCAGCGATACCGGTTGGGTGGAACTGCCACATCTCGATGTCTTGCACTGGAAAACCAGCACGCAATGCCATACCAACACCATCACCGGTATTAATATGCGCATTCGTCGTGGATGCATAAATACGCCCTGCGCCACCGGTCGCCAATACGGTTGCCTTTGCTTTTACATAAACGGTTTCACCGTCTTCAATATTAATTGCGATAACACCAACCACCGCACCGTCTTCATTTTTTACCAAATCAACGGCAAACCATTCGTTCAGGAATACAGTTTTATTTTTCAGATTGCCTTGGTAAAGAGTGTGCAGCAATGCATGGCCGGTACGGTCTGCAGCAGCACATGTACGTGCCGCCTGACCACCTTCGCCGAAATTTTTAGATTGACCGCCAAATGGACGTTGATAAATACGCCCCTCTTCAGTACGAGAGAATGGCAAGCCCATATGCTCTAGCTCAAACACAGCCTCTGGACCGACTGAACACATGTATTCAATAGCATCCTGATCACCGATGTAGTCAGAACCTTTTACAGTGTCATACATGTGCCAGCGCCAATCGTCATTTGGATCAGCACTAGCAATTGCACAAGTAATACCGCCTTGGGCAGATACAGTGTGTGAACGGGTTGGAAATACTTTAGTAATTACTGCTGTTTTATAACCGGATTGAGCCAATTGCAAAGCTGCGCGCATGCCCGCGCCACCGCCGCCAACCACAATACCGTCAAAAGAAATCGTGCGCATAGTAGCCATTAGTTAACACCCCAAATTACCTGAACACCCCAAACCAAATAGGTGACTGCAACTGCACCCAGAACTATCTGGGCGAATATACGTAAGAAAGTTGCTTTGGAGCCTAATAGACGAGTAGTTAAATAATCAGTCAGCACCGCCCACAAACCAATCCAAGCATGGGATATAAAGGAAAGAAGAGTGACAAGAGTAAACACGCGCATCCACAATTGATTGTAAAGGGATTGCCACTGCTCGAAAGTCAGCTCAGGATTTAATGCCAAATAGGCGACAATAAAAATCGTGTATGCCGCCATAACAGCACCACCAACACGCTGGATCAGCCAATCGTAAAGACCACTTCTCCCGAAACTGGTTACTGAAGTTACCATACCCACACCCCCGCCAATACGATCAGAACAATGGCAACAAACAACGCAATCTTAGCGCCGGTTTGACCGCCTTGAAGTGATTCACCAATACCGAAATCCATAATCAAGTGGCGAATACCTAACACCATGTGATAAGCCAACCCCGCCAACACAGCCCAGAGGACAAATTGACAAATAGGGTTTGCAGCCATATCACTCATGCTGTTAAAACCTTCCTGCGAATCAAGACTGGTATCGAGCATCCACAAAAGGACAGCAACACCGGCAAAAAGGAAAACACCAGAGGCACGATGAAGAATGGAAACGTAGGCAGTAATGGGGAGTTTAATCGTCGCTATATCTAGGTTGACAGGTCTTTTCTTGTTCACGGTCTATCTCACCTTTATGCCCATCGCGGGCAGGTTTAAGAATAAGCGCTTCATTTTTTTATCATTTAAAAATGACCTTAAATGAAACACGCCCTGCAAGTCGCGCAGCATTATAGAGATTGGCCTCTGGAAACACAAACAAAAACCCCAATGGAAACCAACCCAAATTACAACATCAGAATATCGCCATTTTTTTAACGGCACTTTTACGCAACGCCTTGATTACATTAAAAGATTCCAACAAAAACGCACCTCAAGCGCGCACTTTCGGGCGCACCGCTCCAGATGAGTGCAACCACCTAAACAGCCCCTAGAGATAACCTAACGCACCACCACTGAAGCGACACTCAACCATGCAATTTTTTTCAAAAAGATAAAAGAAATTACCCCAGAGATGCGCCAAAAACTTTCTCCTTAACAATTAACTCATCTATAATGCCGCTCGCACACGGCAGCGTCGACCAACTACATAAGAAGTCGACCAGCCCATAAAAATATAGCCGGCCTATGACGCTATTAAATGTAGGGCTACTTGCACAACGCGCAGCCACCTACAGCTTTTATCAGTTGAGCAGAGCGAAACATGCTTCTCTCAAGCCTTAAGTCCAATCAGTAAGCACAGGAGTCAGTAATGACTGACAAGAAAGCACATCTCACGATTGATGGCATTAATACGACGATTGAATTACCTATTTATTCAAGCACTATCGGCCCCGATGTCATCGACGTTACCAGCATTACCAAGAATGGCTTTTTCACGTTTGATCCGGGCTTTATGTCCACCGCCTCATGCGAATCAGGTATTACATTTATTGATGGCGAAGAAGGAGTGCTACTCCACCGCGGCTACCCGATTGAACAACTGGCTGTCTCCTCTGATTACCTTGAAACCTGTTACCTCTTATTAAATGGCGAACTGCCAACACCAGCACAAAAAGAAGAATTTACTGCCGCAATCAAGCAACACTCCGCTGTAGACCCCTCCATTGCCAATATCATTAAAAGCTTCAAGCGCGAATCCCATCCTATGGCGATTTTGTGCAGCGCTGTTGCCGCACTCGCAGCGGTTTACAACGACGAAATCGATATTACCAATGAAGCAAGTCGCAAACTAACTGCTTATCGATTAATTGGCCAAATGCCAACGCTTTCTGCAATGGTTTACAAGCATCGTCAAGGTGAAGAGTTCATCGCACCAGACGACAGCCTCAGCTATGCCGAAAACTATTTGAACATGACTTTTGGCACCGCAGGCAAAGCACCTAACGTGAGCAAAACCATTGCCAAAGCAATGGATCGCATTTTTGTATTGCACGCAGATCATGAACAAAACGCATCAACATCTACCGTGCGTCTGTCTGGCTCATCAGGCACCAATCCGTTTGCAGCTATAGCCGCAGGGATCTCAACTCTGTGGGGGCCTGCACATGGCGGCGCCAATGAAGCCGTGTTAGAAATGCTGGAAGAAATTGGTAGCGTTGAAAATATTGAAGCGTGTGTAGCGCGCGCAAAAGATAAAACATCAGGTTTCCGCTTGATGGGCTTCGGTCATCGCGTTTACAAAAACTTTGACCCGCGCGCCAAAGTAATGAAACAAACTTGCGATGAAGTATTAGCTGAATTAGGTTTGGAAAACGATCCACTCTTAGCGATTGCCAAGCGTCTGGAACAAATCGCTCTGGAAGACCCCTATTTTATCTCCAAAAAGCTGTACCCAAATGTTGACTTCTATTCGGGCATTATCATGAAAGCAATCGGTATTCCTACCGAAATGTTCACCGTGATTTTTGCACTTGGTCGCGCAGTAGGCTGGTACTCTCACTGGGATGAAATGGTCAGCAGCCCCTATAAAATTGGGCGCCCTCGTCAACAGTACACCGGCAGCCCGAAACGCGATTACCCACAAAAATAATTGCGCTTGCAGGTAAACTCAAAAAGGTCGCATCGCGGCCTTTTTTATTATTAAACACAAAGCCTCACCAGAACCATAAAAAAATCCCGACTGCAACCAGCCGGGATTTGTAGTCAACCAACAAACAAACAAGCCACTTCGGAATATATTTGTTACCGATAATCCAAAGAAAAATTAAAGCTTAGAAATTCCAATCTGCCATCAACCAAAACTTATTGGTATCTACCACTTTAGTTGCCGCATCACCCATTGCATATTGAGCATATTTTGCAGTCCAAACCACGGCACCGACTTTTTTCGTGAGGCTAATATCGATTTCATCACCATAGTCTGCGCTACCAAAATCAGCATCGAATTTATGGTAACTAACCATGGCTTGAGCACCCGCAAAGGTCACCCCGAGATTCAAGTATTTATCCTGCAAACCATCTTTTGGAGTTGCCAAAAACTTATCAGCCCAACCATTAAATGCATGCAAAGTTGCCAAGGGAGTTGCAAAACCATAAGCGCCATTGTCAGAACCTAACACCTCATACCCCAAACCAACACTGAAACGAGAAATATTAAAAGTACCTTCAGCGAGCATATAATCCGCATCAAAAAGTTGCTTTGCTCCCGCGTCTTGCTGTGTTGCATATTCCAAATTGTAAGTAAAAGCATCACCTACGGCACCCTGCCAGCGCACACCATAGGTATCACTTGTCAGACCAAATTGTGCAATAGGGTTTTCTACATCCAACAAGTAGGCATACCCAATTAATTTACCCGCATCAAAACCGGTGTAGCTGGCATTCAATACATGGCTATTCATATTTAAATCACCTAATGCCGCATTTGCTTCACCAAATACACGGTTAACATTTTTGATATAGGCGTAAGTAAAGTTGGTATAACGAACTGCTTTGTTGGTCCAAGAAACACCATCATAAGTTTGCTCGTTCTGGCGCCAGCCCACATTACCAATAAAACGTGAATTATCGAGTACCAAACGTTGGCGCCCATACTTAACTTGATTGTTAAAAGTAGTGTAAGAAACAAACCCTTGATTCAGCTCTGTGCCTATAGGGTCAGCAATAACAGCCTTGGTCGTGTTCTTTGGATCATTACCCGCAGTTCTATAATCAACGTCGTTGGTCATCTCACTGACATTATCCATTTCCAGAAAAAATCCAAAACCATTCCATGGACCCGATTGATAAGACAAACGTGATCTTGTTGTCCAGGCATCGGCCTCCTTCTCGCCAGTTTTATTACCCTGCGTATTCAACACATCCTCAGTGACGTCTTCATAACGCGTGCGAAAATTAACTTTTATTACACTGCCCTGCTGCATAGATTCCGTGAATGTTTTTGCAGAGACACCTGGCGCTGCACAAATCAGTGAGCTAACGGCCGCAGCAAGAAGATGAATCGTATTTTTTTTCATAGAACCTTCTCCAAAGTTTTTCGATGTGTGTGTTAGATAATCAGCACCGCGTTAATAAATTTAATTTCAAATTTATTGTTTGTTGTGCACTAAAAATGAAGCTTATTAATTTGCAAGCACAACATGGGGATGACTGATAACTAGTAGAGCAAGGCTTATGCCAATTGATTTTTTAAAGCAGAAACAATGAAACAATTCATTATTTATCAATAGGATATAAATTTTAAAAAAGTCATTTTAAAAAAAATGCATTTTTTTAGCTCGCCCTGTTATAGGGACATGGGATTTTTTAGCGCGCCATTTTCAATCAAATTGGATTATTAACCAGGGCAATTTTGGATCACAAAAATGCACGCCAACTTTTTATCATGCACAATAACGGATCAAAACAATGGAAAAGGAAAAAAGGTATGTTTAGCTGATAAAAAAAGCCGCACTATGTCTGTGCGGCTCTCTGATAATAGTTACCAAGCAATAAAGAAAGCTATAGCGCACTCAAACGTACACTCGCCCCTTGAGCCAAATCTTTTTCTATACGCACATGTGAAAAGGTCACATCCATTTGGCCATTAGCTACCAACGCAAAAGGCTCCAATATCAATGCAAACAGCTCTTGCGGCGTTCTCTTCAGACCAAAATCAGTACCTGCATCAGGATAACATTTAAGGTCAACCATAAGCCTGTGCCATCCGCAACCCGCGATACTAGTTAACTCTTGCGTAATATCCACCTGCGAATAGCAGGAGGGGCCACAACCGATTCGCACCCATGCTTTGTGCTCCGGCGCCAGATCTACCTTAATATCCACTACCAATGCCGAGTTGGATTCATAATAATCGCTCAACACCTGTCGATTGGCCGTCGATATGGCCACTAGCCCCTCCCCTGCTCCATTCCACACTGCGCGGCGCGCATCTTCTTGCACATCGCGATCAACACAAGTTACCGTGAGTGTCGTTACACTGGCGACATTGCCATTAAGATTAGTTCGGTCATTATTTTTGCCTTCCAAAATAATGCCATAAGCCCCCATGGGGCGACGATTGAATAGCTCTAACACCGCAGAACTAGCTTCAAAAACGATTCCCTCTTCCGACAAATTATCGCCTAAGGTATCTACATCACCGTATTTCAAACCAAAATCGTAGGCGAACAAAGGATCGTAATCTTTATCACCAATATTTAACGTGCCTTGGTCTGGCGACTTAGGCCAGGAAAATGCCAAGCGACCTTGCACTGGGAAATTAATTTTGTCATTAGCATTCTTGAAGATCACATCAGCCACACCGGCACCTTCAGTACCCGGCTGCCAAATTACCGCAAATGCATCGGATGCATTTAATTCGCGGTTAATCCACATGGGGCGACCAGTGACAAACAATGCCACCACGGGAATCCCCTGAGACTTTAATTTCTTAAGCAACTCCAAATCGCTGGTATCACCCGCTTTTAATAGCTGATGCTGAATATCGCCCTGCATTTCAGCGTAGGGATCCTCTCCAAATATAACGATCGCAACATCCGGCTTTTCACTGAAAGTACCATCGACACTTAGAGTGACCTTTCCACCAGCATTAGCAACCGCACTCT
The DNA here is from genome assembly GCF_000953825.1 of Cellvibrio sp. OA-2007. GTDB lineage: Bacteria > Pseudomonadota > Gammaproteobacteria > Pseudomonadales > Cellvibrionaceae > Cellvibrio. The sequence continues at coordinate 170,188 of NZ_BBUL01000097.1, forward strand.
GGATACCCGACCACAAGGTGGTCGCGCCAGGAAAATCGGCCATGGTGTTGCCAGTGCCTTGCCAATTGACTGACCAACCACCTGTCTGCTTACTAATATTGTCTGCCCCATCCCCAGCCACAAGGATATTCAACTTGGCAGACAAGGGCAGAATATTATTTTTATTTTTTAGCAATACGATAGATTCACGGACCGCCTGACGTGCAATGGCGCGATGCTCACGAGCACCGAGCAATTCATCTTTACCCGCAAGTGGGCGCGTAGATGGCAGGCCTTTTTCCCATAGCTTTGCACGCAGTTTGACGCGCAGAATACGACGCACAGCATCGTCAACTCGCGCCATGGGGATAACACCTGTGCGCGCTTGCTCGACTGTATTGCTAAAAAGCTGTTTCCAATCTGGATCAGGCACCATAAAGATATCTAATCCGGCGTTAATCGCTTGCGGGCAGTTCAATACCGTTGCACCTGCCACAAAACCATGACCATTCCAATCACCCACCACCAAACCATCAAAACCCATCTGATTTTTCAGCACGTCGGTCAACAAATAGCGATGTCCATGCATATGCTCGCCATGCCAACTATTAAAAGAGGCCATCACACTTTGAACTCCAGCCTCAATTGCGCTGTAGTAACCCGCTGCATGCACACGAAACAATGTCTCTTCATCATCAAGACAATTGCCGCGATCAATGCCGTTATGGGTGCCGCCATCGGCAATAAAATGTTTTGCGGTTGAAATGACACTGTATTTGGAGAGGAAGCTGGCATCACGCGGATCACCCTGCAAGCCTTCTACCATCATGCCTGCGTATTCGCGCACGAGCTCAGGATGTTCAGAATAGGATTCGTAAGTGCGCCCCCAGCGATCATCTCTTGCAACAGCAACAGTGGGAGAAAAATCCCAATCCAAGCCAGTAACAGCAATTTCAGTTGCCGTAATGCGACCAATTTCTTTTATCAACTCAGGGTTGCGCGCTGCGCCAAGAGCAATATTGTGCGGAAACAAAGTCGCCCCAACGATATTGCCCACACCGTGTACAGCATCTGTACCCCACATAATTGGAATAGCCAGTTTACCGTCGCTGGTATCCATGGATGCTTGATAATAAGCGTCAGCAATTGCCAGCCAATCCGCAGCTTTTGAATAACGATTGCCATTGGGAACCGAGCCACCGCCATTTAACACCGAGCCAATGTGGTAATCCTTAACATCTTGCGGTGTCAGGTGGCGAATTTCCGGCTGGATCATCTGCCCCACTTTTTCCTCAAGACTTAACTGCGCGAGCAATTCATCGATTTTCGCCTCAAGCGCTGGATCTTTTTTCACTTTGCTGGTGATGCTGGGCCACTGCACGTTTGCAACCTCCGTAGGGGTGTCTAGCTAATAATAGTTAATGTATTGACCGATATCTAAACTGGCATGGCAGCCTGATGGGTGACTCCTATTTAAAGTAGCAGCCATTTGATCATTTAACGGAAGACTCCTTGAGCTCCCCGTTGAGCAATATCTTATCGGGGCGAGAACTTATCTATGCAGTGCACTCATCAGTGAGCACCTAGTGTGACATCACATTTCTTATGTAATTACGACCACAATACGACTCATATTACTTCCAGGCTGCCGCAAACTACTATCTAATGACAGCGCTGTCAACCAATGAATAGACAGACTCCAGCCAGCATTGCAAAAACTCAAAAAAATAACTTGATGAGTAACCTATGTGAATAAATCATCCCGAAAGCACCAGAAATGTGCACTGAAAAAATCACCGCACTCACCTAACATATGTCAGCAAAGTGAATTTCCGCCCATTCAGTTTAATGTTATCCTCCCGCGCCTAACCACTACCCAACAACACATACCCCCTATAACTATTTAATCTTCTATATAAAAGAAGTTGAGGAGTCACATGAGCCTGTTACTGGTTGCAGATATCGGCGGCACCAATGGCCGTTTTGGTTTAGTCGAATACGATGCAGAAAATGTTCGCGCAAATGGCCAAATTAATTACACAGCAGAGCGTCAAATTACACTCAAGTGTGCTGAGCATGCCGACATGGCAGCGATGATTAAAGCATGTTGTAGTCAATTTGGAATTGATATTCCCGCCTATGGCTGTCTTGCGATTGCAGGCCCTATTGAAAATGGTCAGGCATCTATGACCAACTTGAATTGGAAGTTCTCAATTGATGGTTTGCGCGATCAGCTGGGCATGAAAACTCTACACGTTATTAACGATTTCGCCTCTCTCGCCTATGCGGTTCCATTTTTACAAGAAAACGAACTCGTCACGTTGTACGAATCCAACAAAGCCAACGCTGAGGCACCGATTGTAGTCATGGGGCCTGGTACAGGTTTTGGTATGGCGGCATTGGTCCCAAGCCAAAACAACTGGAAAATCATTCCTACCGAAGGTGGTCACGCCAGTTTTGCCCCCACCAATGACAAAGAGCTCGCGATAAAATCATTTTTATTGAAAGAGCAAGCTCACGTATCAGTCGAAAATATTTTGTCGGGCGGTGGCTTGGTAACACTTTATCGCGCACTCGCCCATAACTCGGGAGCCGAAGCAAAACCCTATACTCCCGCCGACGTAAGCACCAAAGGCCTCGCTAATGAAGACCCGCTATGCCGCGAAGCAGTGTTAACTTTCTGTGATGTATTGGGTGAAGTGGCTGGCGACAAAGCGCTGTCAGTTGGCGCGCGCGGCGGCGTTGTTATCGGCGGAGGAATTACCCCCAAGCTGAAAGATTTGTTGCCCGAGTCTCACTTTCTTGAGCGCTACAAAAACAAAGGCCCGATGGCGGGATATGTCAGCGATATTTCTATTCGCCTGATTGTGAATGACAAAGCCGCGCTGGTCGGCTCTGCCGCCTGGTTAATTCACAACACTGTCGAATTAAAAGCACATTGATATAGTTCAATATCCTGTTAATAAAAAATGCACCCGCGGGTGCATTTTTTATTTGAGCAAGATTTATATTTTTAATGTTTATCTTTGGGCTTAAGCAACGGCCCGGTTGACTCGCGAGAGATGATACTGGAACTCAGCATACTCGCAGGCAATTGAATCTCACGCCCTTTTAATTGCTTAAGTAGCAAATCAGTTGCCTTTTTTGCCATTTGCCGAATGGGCTGACGAATCGTGGTTAATGCAGGCCAAATCTGGTGCGCGACGGGGGTATCATCAAACCCCGCAACCGACAACTGCCCTGGAATTTTAATGCCCATCTGATGCGCCACCATCATTACTCCTGCTGCCATATCATCGTTCGCAGCAAAAATAGCTGTAGGTCGCTGGGCATCGCCCAATAACTTTTTCCCGCACATTTCACCTGATTCAAATGAGTTATCGCCCTGCTCCACCAAGCTCTTTATCAAGGGTATATCGTTTTCTACCAGCGCAGCCTTATAACCTTCATAGCGCAATGACATGGCGCGGTGATCTGGATGGCCGCAGATAAACCCGATGCGCGTATGCCCCATAGCAATAAGTTGACAAGTCATATCGTAGGAGGCTTCTTCATCGTTAGTTTCAACATAAGGTGATGCTGATTTATTTTCCGTCGGCGCCACACGCACAAATGGAATATTCATCTTCTTCAGCAAATTGATCACGTTCATATTGTCAGATAGCGGCGGTGTCAGCATCACACCATCAACACGCTTTTCCAAAATCATGTCGGTCACATCATTAATCAGATTGGGGTCGCGATGAATAGCCGGATGCACCAGAAGTTCATAGCGCTGTGGGCGACAAATTTCCAATACACCTTCTTGAATATCCAATACATAGTGCGCACTTGGGTGACCGTAAATAAGCCCTAACAGATAGGAGCAGTTGCCAGCAAGGCTGCGCGCAGATTGATTGGGACGATAATCCAAAGCACTAATTGCAGCTTCAACCTTTTCACGGGTTGCCGGGCGAACGTTGGGCTCGTTGTTTACCACACGCGACACCGTTTTCATGGAGACGCCCGCGAGAGCGGCCACGTCGTCGATGGTTGCTTTTGCCACAGGGGTTACCTCTAGGTTGATTTTTATCGCTTTTCTTATCGCACGCTTTTTAATTGCCACGGCCAATTAATTCGTACGCTGCACTCAATCATATAAGTCAGACTGACCATAAGATGGATATTAGATTCCAGATTGTAAACCGGGAACAAACAATGTGACAGCCTAATAGCCTTGGATTATAGTACTGCGCGCTTGACGCAGGCTTTTAATCGGTAATCGTCAATTTAAGACCACGACAAATACAACTATTTTTATAACAAGAGGTAAAACCATGGCCAGCATTCCGCAAGGCTCATCAACGCAACACAGCTCGGTGGACACAGGTAACAATACTGTGCCTCTCATTATTATCACCATCCTGTTTTTTATGTGGGGTCTATTAACATCAATGAATGATGTTTTGATTCCACATTTAAAAAGTGTTTATACATTAAGTTATACCCAAGCGATGCTGGTACAGTTTTGCTTCTTCGGCGCCTATTTTGTTATCTCATTGCCTGCCGGTGCGCTCATTAAAAAGCTCGGTTACCAAAATGGTGCTGTTGCTGGTTTGATTATCGCGGCATCAGGCTGTGCATTGTTTTATCCCGCCGCCACCAGTGGTTACGCCATTTTCCTGCTTGCGTTATTTGTGCTTGCATCTGGCATTACCATTTTACAAGTTGCTGCAAACCCCTATGTCACCATACTTGGCCCAGCCAGAACCGCATCCAGTCGCTTAACATTGACTCAAGCATTTAACTCTTTGGGAACCACCATCGCCCCTTGGTTAGGCGGGATTTTAATTCTAGGAGGAGCGGTTCTAACTGCCGATCAGCTCAGTTTATTACCCGCAGCAGACGTTATTGAATACCGCGCAAAAGAAGCGGCTACCGTTCAAGGCCCCTATCTTGCACTGGCTGCGGCATTACTCGGTTTGGCATTATTTTTTGCTTTCGCTAAATTGCCAAAAATTCAGCACGAAGATACACCCGGTGTATCCGGTGATATGGCATCTAATAAAGAGTCTGCACTTTCACATAAGCATTTGGTATTGGGCGCGATCGGAATCTTTTTGTATGTTGGCGCAGAAGTCGCCATCGGTAGCTTGTTAATTAACTTTTTTGGCGAAGAAAACATCGCTGGCCTAAAAGAAGCAGATGCAGCTCACCTGGTAAGTTATTACTGGGGCGGTGCGATGGTTGGTCGCTTTATTGGTTTTGCAGTAATGCGTTATGTCAGCCCAGGCAAAACCTTGGCATTCAACTGCATCTGTGCGGTCTTGCTGGTTTTAACCGCTACGTTCAGCGAAGGCAAGCTGGCTATGTGGGCCATTATCGCTGTTGGCCTATTTAACTCCATCATGTTTCCAACCATCTTCAGCATGGCACTACACAACCTAGGTAAGTTTACCGGCCAAGGTTCTGGCGTTTTGTGCATGGCGATTGTTGGCGGCGCACTTGTACCGCTGATCCAAGGTGCATTAGCGGATACATTTGGTTTGCAAATTTCCTTTTTATTGCCCGCAGCTTGCTACCTGTACATTATGTATTTTGGTATTAAATATGCCAGCATCTACAAAGCAGCACCAGATTCCGAACCAGCGCATCTCTAGTTTTTGATAATTAAATGGGCGCTACGGCGCCCATTGTTTACATACTATGTAGCTATTATATTTACCAACGCTGCGTTGCCTTAACATCTTTAACATTTTCCTCAACCCATATCGCACCTTGACTAGTTATTTCTTTCTTCCAAAATGGCGCGCGGGTTTTTAAAAAATCCATCAAAAATTCTGCTGCTTGAAATGCGTGTTCACGATGCACACTGGTAACTCCAACAAATACGATTTGGTCAGCCACTTGCAATTCGCCAACGCGATGAACAATGCGCGCAGCTAATAGCTCCCATCGCCCTTTTGCCTCTTCTAAAATTTGCTGCAAAACAGTTTCTGTCATACCGGGATAATGTTCGAGCGACATACTCTTTACATCGCGGGCATGATTCATATCGCGCACGCGACCAACAAAAAATACCACCGCTCCTGCCGCCGTATCGTTTGCTGTTAGCGCAGCATATTCGTGCCCAACATCAAAATCGTGCACTTGCACTGCAATCGAAAAAGACATATTAACCTCCGGTAACCGGTGGAAAAAAAGCAATTTCATCACCTGATTTAATCGATACGTCCGCTTTAGCGTAGGCATGATTTACCGCAACCAGCAATTTACTATTGGCAATAAACGGTTCCCAATGTGAATGGTTAGTTACCAGATATTGCTTAAGAGTTGAGATACTAACAACACTGTCATTGTGGATATGCAACTCAGCAGTACCCAACTGCTCGCGCAATTGGGCAAGAAATAACACCCGGATCATTCTTCAAGCTCCTGCCGGCGATAATGACCTCGCCGTCCGCCAGATTTTTCCAATAAACAAACCTGTTCGATCACCATCTCCATATCAACAGCCTTGCACATATCATAAATAGTTAAAGCGGCAATGCTCGCTGCTGTCAGCGCCTCCATTTCAACACCGGTTTGTCCAGTGAGCTTGCAATAGCTAGTAATCTCCACCGCCGATTGTTGGTCATCTATTGCGAAATCAACTGCCACTTTACTCAGCGCCAATGGATGACAAAGCGGAATCAAATCGGCGCATTTTTTAGCCGCTTGAATACCCGCAATACGTGCGACAGCTAATACATCACCCTTTTTCAGACTGTTAGCTTTGATTTGCGCCAATGTGTCGGGCTTCATTAATACCCTCGCAAAAGCGCGCGCTTCACGCACGCTGGCCGGTTTTTCCGAGACATCCACCATACTGGCGTGCCCATGGGAATCTATATGAGTTAGTGACATAAACAGCTAGTCCGAGGTAATACGCCACACTTTACCGTGCAGCTGGGAGTAAATATCGCTATCATAAAACACCTATCGGCCATGACCGCACTTTTATTTCCTCGCAGCAGAATTCCACAGCCTAATGACTTCAAGCCACTCTCTCGACCGCCGTTTTACCCTTGCCCCTATGATGGAGTGGTCAACATCAGACTGCCGCACTTTTTGGCGCCTGTTAACTAAAAAAGCGGTGCTCTACACCGAGATGGTTACTACTGGCGCATTGCTTCACGGCGATAAATCGCGCTTTCTGGATTACAACGCCTGTGAACACCCGCTAGCCCTGCAATTAGGTGGTAGCGACCCTATAGCACTTGCAGAATGCGCGCGCATTGCAGAGGACTGGGGTTACGACGAAGTTAATCTCAACTGCGGTTGCCCGAGTGATCGCGTACAAAACGGCATGATCGGCGCCTGTTTAATGGCAGAGCCCGAATTGGTTGCAGATTGCATCGCCAGTATGCAAAACGCAGTAAAAATCCCTGTCACCGTCAAGCACCGTATTGGTATTGACGACATGGAAGATTACGAAGGGCTGGTTAAATTTGTGGGAACCATAGCTGAAACTGGCTGCCACACGTTTATCGTACATGCGCGCAAAGCCTGGTTGAAAGGTTTAAGCCCCAAGGAGAATCGCGAGATTCCACCGCTACAGTACGATAAGGTATATCAGCTGAAGCAGGATTTCCCGCACCTGAATATCATCATTAATGGCGGTATTACAACGCTTGCGCAAAGCAAAAACCTGCTGGAACATGTTGATGGTGTCATGATTGGGCGCGAAGCCTACAGCAACCCCTATCTCTTGGCACAAGTTGATCAGCAAATCTACGGCGTTGACAGGCCTGTAGTCAGCCGGGGTGAAGTCATGCAAAAATTCATACAATATTGTGACGAAGAACTAGCCAACGGCACTCGACTCAATCATCTAACGCGACATATTCTTGGGCTTTATCAAGGCTTGCCTGGTGCTCGTCAGTTTCGCAGGATTATCAGTGAGCAAGCTCATAAACCGAATGCAGGAATTGAAGTGCTTGAGCGCGCTCTTGCTGTATTAAATGAGGTACCATTAGCAGATAACCTTGAAACCGGAAATGCTTAAGGCCTCAAACACTATTCAATTATCTGTTTATAAAAAATGACTGCTTTCAACATAAAGTCATGAAGACTATAATATATCTGACGGCAATTACCGAAGATCAACCACTTGTACTTTCAGAGATAGGATTACCACTGTGACTAGTAAACTTGAACAACTGAAACAATTTACCGATGTAGTCGCCGACACTGGCGATATCGAAGCCATCCGCCTTTACAAGCCACTGGATGCAACCACCAACCCATCACTGGTGTATAAAGCCGCACAAATGCCGCAATACCAAGACTTGCTTGCGGCATCCATCAATGCCAGCAAAAGCATTACTAACAGTGCACAACAATTAAGTGCCGCCTGTGATCACTTGGCAGTAGGAATTGGCTTGGAAATTTTGAAAATTGTTCCCGGCCGCATCTCAACTGAAGTAGATGCACGCTTGTCGTTTGATACTAAAGCCTCTATCGCCAAAGCTCACGAACTGATCAGTTTGTACGAAAAAGGTGGCGTCGATAAGTCCCGTGTACTGATTAAACTCGCGTCCACTTGGGAAGGCATTCGCGCAGCAGAAGTGCTGGAAAAAGAAGGTATCAACTGCAACCTCACCCTGCTGTTTGGTTTTAATCAAGCCGCTGCCTGTGCTGATGCGGGTGTATTTTTGATTTCTCCTTTTGTAGGCCGCATTCTGGATTGGTACAAAGCCAACACAGACAAAAAAGAATATACCGCTGAAGAAGATCCAGGCGTTATATCTGTACGTCACATTTACAATTACTACAAGCAAAATGGCTATAACACTGTAGTAATGGGAGCCAGCTTCCGCAACCTTGGCGAAATTGAAGCACTTGCAGGCTGTGACCGTTTAACTATCAGCCCGCAGTTACTGCAAGAGTTAGAGCAAGACAAAGGCGAACTCAAGCGTGAGCTTTCACCTAATAACACCGGTGCAGCAATTGCCAAACAAATTGAGACTGAAACAAGCTTCCGTTTTGGCTTGAATCAGGATGCAATGGCGACCGAAAAACTAGCTGAAGGTATTCGCGGTTTTGTAAAAGATCAGATCAATCTTGAGAATTTACTGAAAGCTCGTGCTTAATAAACTCTCGCGCTTTATCGAGCGTCACTTGCAACCTGCAAGTGACGCCTCGCCCACACTATCCAATCACCAAAAACAATTGGCGGTAGCTGCTTTACTGGTTGAAGTAGCCTTGGCAGATCATCAATTTTCCGGTGTGGAATTGCATAATCTAAACACTATTCTTGCGCGCAAGTTCTCTTTATCACCTGATGAACTCACCGAGCTGATTAATCTCGCTAAAAACGAGACAAATCATGCAACGTCACTGCATCAATTTACTCAGCTTATTAATCAAAATTGTAGCGCAGAAGAAAAATTTAACTTGATGAGAGCCATGTGGGAAATGGCTTATGCCGATGGGGATCTGGATAAATACGAAGACTATATTATTCGCAAAGTGGCGGATTTAATTTATGTGCCACACGCCGATTTTATTCGCGCCAAAAGCCTGACTAAGGCGAACTTAACAAAAAGTCATGAGTGAATCTGGGAAGGGTTAACAGCTTTCGAGCATATTGACCAAATTGCGGAAAGTATCAGCATTACTGGCATTTAATCCCATTAAAATTTTGTGCGCCTCAATCACCTTTTCTTTTACTTCCTGTTCATCACAATTAATACAATTAAGAGCATGCTCTGCCAGAACTGGCGCATCTAATTTATCGACAATGGTAAATATATCGCCAAACCCCATAGTTTGCAGAATGCGCTGGATGCTAGGGTTGCTCGCCAAAATCACTGGCATGATACCGTGCCGCTCCTGCCCCAGAATGGAAATTTTTGCCATCAAACCCAATGTGGTGCTATCGATTGCTTCAGCATCAGAGAGATCGAATAAGACTGAGGCAAAATTCTCACTTTTGAACATAGCATCAATAAACTGATCGAACGAGATACACAAAGTCAGGCGCACATCGCCCAACATTTTGATCACATAGACCCCATTATGATCGGCAACTAAAATCTGGCCGGCTTTCATCAACTCACACCTCGGGTGATGGACAAGACTGCAATGTCATCCGGGTTATCGCGAATCTCTTTTATAACTAAAGTATTACAGACCGAATCCAAACCGCCACTACTTGAAGCAATTAGTTTTAACAGCTGAGCCTCTTTCTCTTGCAGCTCTTGTTGAGATAAGGTTTCCAGTATCCCGTCAGAAAAACAAACCAGCGCAAATTTCTCTGGCAACTGACGCTCGTAAACTTCCCAACTGACCTCTTTAAAAATTCCGACAGGCTTACCACGCCCCGTTAAATACTCTGCCCCTTCATCAGTAAGCAGAATAGGCATAGGTAAGTGACCGGCGACTACATAGTGCATTTTGTGCGTCACTGTATCTATAACGCCAACAAAGAGTGTTAGGTGATGACTTAGGCGAGTCTCATGTAGTTCGCGATTAATCTGCCGCAACATAAGGTCTGCGCCCTGCGCAAAGGAGCTCTCATCGCCAAACAAGCCCTCTTCCCGCACCATACGACTAACCAAATGTTTAAGCCAAATGGTGACAAAAGCAGAAGATGCACCGTGCCCGGAAACATCAGCCAAATAAAATGCGAGGTAACGTCTTTTAATGTGGGCGTAATCAACAAAATCGCCACTGAGAAACAAGGAGGGAACAATAGTATGTGCTGCGGTGTAACCTTCTTCGGTGGTGAAGCCCGATGGCATTAAACGACGCTGTACCCGTCGCCCTGCTATTTGGTCACGCTCAAGTACCCGTAGGTTCTCTTTTAACTCGCGATTTGCATTTTCCAATTGAACCCGGTAACGCTTGTTTTCCTCTTCCAGATCCTGTCGATCAAGCACCTTATTAATCGAATGGACTAGCACCTCTAAATCGACTACTGGCTTTATCAAATAATCACGGGCACCTAAACGCAAGGAAGTCACCACATCATTCATCACACCAGCACCGGAAATCACAATCACTGGCAGCGAGGGGTGGCGATCATGCAGAAGCTGCAATAACTGCAGACCATCGCCATTAGGCATACGTAAATCGGTGATAATCAGATCAGGAAGTGAAAGGTCAGGGTTGGCGAGTAATTCAAGTGCTGCAGTGGCATCAGACGCGGAACATACACAAAAGCCACTGTCCGTCAGATAAGTCACTATACTCTGGCGGACAAGGACATCGTCATCGATGATAAGCAGCTTGCGGCTTGCGGGTGTCATCTTCTGCTCGGGCTTTTATGGTTAAAGGTGAGTGAGGACAATCAAATAAGGCGCGTAACACTACTCCTTCACCTTAAAGAGCGCAAGCCATAGTAACTAGCATTCCCTGCTTAGGTAATTAAGTTTTGTAATGCAGCTCTTCTGGCACAAACACTGGCCAACCCTTGTTTAGCTTATTTAGGCTTGTTGCGATTTCTATCGCGCTCTGCCTTGCGGCGCATATCAATTAATTGACGCTGGGTCATTTTACTTTTGCGCTCAGAATAAGGGTTTTCATTATTCCGAAATTCAATCTTGATTGGTGTGCCATGCAAATCGAGCACACGCCGGAAGGTTTTTTCCAAATATTTGGTGTAATGGCTTGGGACATCGTTAGTTTGGTTGCCATGCACCACAATAATCGGAGGATTGTGTCCCCCCGGATGTGCATAGCGCAGTTTAATGCGACGTCCTTGAATCATCGGCGGTTGATGTTCACGTACCGCATCTTGCAATATACGAGTGAGGAAGTTGGTGCTGAATTTATCAGTTGCAGACTGGTAGGCCAGCTCAATCGATTTGTACAGATTACCTACACCGGTGCCATGTAAGGCTGAAATAAAGTGAATGGTAGCAAAATCCACAAAACGCAACCGGCGTTCAATTTCACTTTTCACATACTGTTTATGCGCATCATCCAGGCCATCCCACTTATTCAGCGCGATAACCAGTGCACGCCCAGCCTCAATGGTTGTACCCATCAGGTGCAGATCTTGTTCAACAACACCTTCGCTTGCGTCCATTACTAATACAACAACATTGGCATCAGCAATGGCCTGCATTGTTTTAACAATCGAGAATTTCTCTACCATCAAATCAATATTCTTGCGCCGCCGCACCCCAGCGGTATCGATCAAGGTGTAGGGCTTATCAAAGCGGGTATAGTTGATATAGGTGCTGTCGCGAGTGGTGCCTGGCTCGTCGTAGACTACTACCCGATCCTCACCCAGCAGACGATTCACCAGAGTCGACTTTCCTACATTGGGACGACCAACAATGGCAATTTTTATCCCGGTGGCCTCATCAGGTTGATAATCCTCAGGTAATTCCGGAATATCAGCCAGTACCTCTTCCATTAAGGATCTAACACCACGGCCATGACTAGCCGTCGTTGGGTGAACTTCGCCAAGCCCCAACTCATAAAAAGGCGCCAGTGCGATATCGGGATCCATACCATCAATTTTGTTGGCGACTACGTAGGTCTTTTTATTATTTACGCGCAAGTGTTTGGCAATAATCGCATCGGCAGGATTCAAGCCCGCACGACTATCCACAATGAACAGCACTATGTCAGCTTCCTGAATTGCCAGAAGCGATTGGCCAGCCATCATGCTATCAATGCCCTCTTCCTCACCGCTGATACCACCGGTATCGATCACGATAAAACGGCGATTTTCCAAGGTGCCTTCACCGTATTTACGGTCCCGAGTCAAACCAGGGTAGTCAGCTACCAAGGCATCGCGCGATTGGGTTAGGCGATTGAATAGTGTGGATTTACCCACATTAGGGCGACCAACAAGTGCTATTACGGGGATTATCATAAAAAGTATCAGTTGAGATGAAAAACAAAGAACTGCAGCCATGATCACTGCATAAATTCAAACACACAAAAACAAAACCAGCCGCGTTCAAGTTTACCTTATTCAACTAAGGTAAGCTCAAGCGGCTGGTCAGTGTTAACCATTTAGCGGTAAATTACTTGTCCTTTTCGGCTCTAAACGCGATCAACTTACCACTATTGGTGTAAACATAAAGTGTCTCACCATCAGTCAACATAGGCGCGCGCGCACCTTTTCTATCAACTTTGGTTCGGGCAACAAACTCGCCGTCACTCTGGTTGACAACGTGCATATAGCCTTTGAAATCTACCACAGCAACATAATTGCCAAATACTTGCGGACCATTTAAGAGGCGGCGCAACATTTTTTCATTGCTCCACAGTTGCTCGCCAGTTGTCGCATTATAGGCAACCAGCTTGCCATCAGTGTGTGCGACAAACAATTTACCGTCATCAGACAAGGCTAAATTTTCACTAGTAGAGCCATCTTGCCCCCAGAGCGGTTTGCCAGTGCCACGAGCCAGTGCACTAATTCGCCCCTGATAGGTGCCAACATAAATAACACCATCCTTAATCATCGGACTGGAATGAATATCCACCATACGCTCTAATTCTGAGCGGCCTTTTGGCGAGGCAACACGTTGCTCCCACAAGATGAGACCATTGGCAGGATTAAATGCCATCATCCGACCATTAGAAAATCCAGAATAAACTGCCGTATCTGTCACTATAGGAGAGGGTGTTCCCCGCAAGGTTAGTATCGGTGGAGGGCTATCATAAAACCATAACTGCTCGCCCGTTTTTGCATTGAGTGCGAATAATTTACCATTCACTGTCTGAGCAGCCACCACAATACCGTTAGTGCGAGGCGCTGAAACGACTTCACCAGGCAACTGCGTCCGCCATAATTCCTCACCAGTATCTTTGGACAAGGCCATTACTTCACCAGCATAAGTAGCAACTAGCAGTAAACCGTTCTCTGCCGCTATACCACCCACTATTTGGCGATTGGGGTCACCTGCCACAAAAAAACTTTTCATCCAAGCCCATAAACCTAACTGCGATTTATTGACCTTGCGTGTCCATAGCTTTTTACCAGTCTGATTGTTCATCGCAACAATCAGACCCTCGTAATCTACCGCATAGATAGCATCGCCATCCAACGCAGGAGTAAGGCTACTGAACCCTTTGTTTTGACCTTCACCTATACCGCGCTTCCATACTTTGTCGAGATCGAGTGTTTCTTTAAAATCGACTAACTCCATTGGCTCATTTCCGGTTTTTTTGCTAAACCATGAACAGCCAGACATAGCGAATGCACAAAGCAATATTAACCAGCTCAGGTGCCTCACAGAGACTTGCATCATTGGGCGCTCTCCCCAGCCGGAACTGCAGAACCTTCCACTTTCAAATCATCAACTTTCATTTGCAGTAACATGTAACGCTCTTGTTGTTGTGGATCTGTCGCAGCCAATGCTTTTTCAAAAGCAGTGCGTGCCGCATCCAAATCACCTTGTAATTTAAGAATATCGCCGCGAGCTTCTGCATACTCTGAAGTAAAAGCAGCGGCAGGTTCGGGAGATAATTGTGCTAATGCATCGTCAAACGCTTTTTGTGCCGTTAATACTCTCGCTAAACGCAAACGCGCTAGCTGCTCAGTAGCAGCTTCTGGTTGGGCAGACAAAACCCACTTAAGTTCATCTACTGCAACATCCAATTTGCCCTCTTCCACCGCGAGTTTCGCCAGAAAAAAAGCAGCACTATGCGCATACAAGCTTTTGCTATTGCCATCTTTCAACTCACCGGCGAGGTGTGTAATAGTTGCCTTATCTGCATCGGTTAACACTTTGCCTGGCTCAGCATTGGCAAGCTTAAGCAATTGCTCATACACCTCTGAAGCTTTTTCCATTTTCTGACGTTTTTGATCTTGCCACGTGGTGTACCCAAAGTACCCGACAACTGCCACTAACACTGCAATAATCACGGTTCTTCCGTAATCTTTCCACCAGCGTTTTAATACCTCTAATTGTTCTTCTTCTGAAAGATGTACGCTCACAATTGACTCCTGTAGGTCTTAGCGCAATGCGCAAAAAATAGGGAATGATTAAAATAAAACGTTATTTTTTTACTCAGTTAATACATCACTCAAGCTCTGTTTACTCAAGCGCTTGCAAATAGGCAATTGCCTCATCAAAAGCGAGTGTTTGCTGCTCGACTTCTTCACGCAAAAATTTAATTGTGACCCGCCCTGCTTTGGCCTCATCCTCTCCTAAAATAAGGGCAATATCAGCACCACACTTGTCAGCTTTTTTAAATTGATTTTTAAAGTTTCCTCCGCCACAGTTGCTTAGCAGACGAACAAACGGCAACTCATCTCGAATTCGCTCAGCTAGCTGCATGGCAATTGCTTGGACATCGCCGACGGCGACGAGATATATGTCCGCTTGTTGATCGAGATAATCAGGCACCATTTCTGCTGCCTGCAAGAGTAAAACCAATCGTTCAAGGCCAATACCAAATCCAACTGCTGGCGTTGACTTACCACCTAACTGCTCAACCAAACCATCATAGCGACCTCCCGCACAGACCGTACTTTGAGCACCTAATTTGTCAGTCACCCACTCGAACGCCGTTTTACCATAATAATCGAGGCCGCGCACTAAGCGCGGATTAATCTGATAACGAATACCAGCTGCATCTAGCAAGGATTTTAACCCTTCAAAATGCACACGCGACTCTTCATCTAAATAATCCAGTAACACAGGAGCGTCATTAAGTAATTTTTGGGTGTTTGCATCCTTGGAGTCAAGAATACGTAGAGGATTCGTGGAGAGGCGACGCTTGCTGTCTTCATCTAATTGATCGTGAAGAGCACTTAAATAAATAACTAAGGCATCTTTATAGGCAGCACGAGCATCCGCACTACCGAGCGAGTTAATTTGCAACTGCACATGTTCAGCAACACCCAGCTCACGCAAAATACGCGCGCTAAGCACCAATACTTCAGCATCGATATCTGGCCCTTGAATACCAAAAGTTTCCACACCAATTTGATGGAACTGACGATAACGGCCTTTTTGCGGACGCTCATGACGGAACATAGGGCCCATATACCAAAGGCGCTGGGTTTGGTTGTAAAGTAAACCGTTCTCTTCACATGCACGAACACAACACGCAGTACCTTCAGGGCGCAGAGTAAGACTGTCACCATTGCGATCTTCGAAGGTATACATTTCCTTTTCGACGATATCAGTCACTTCACCAATCGAACGTTTAAATAACTCGGTTGATTCAACAATTGGAAAACGAATTTCCTGATAACCATAACGCGCCAAAATATCGGTAACTACACTTTCTACGTATTGCCATAGCGGTGAATCTGCTGGAAGCAGATCATTCATACCGCGAATTGCCTGTAATTTTTTCAATTTAAAACCTTACTTATCACGCGCTAAAAAGTAACTAACCCTTAGCAATAATATTCTTGGCATCAGCGTCCATTTGCGACTGCTTTTGCGCCGCTTTTGCGCGAATTAACCGCTCAAGATTATCAACCAAATTTTCATTGGTTAACTTTTGATTGGGCTCACCATCGATATAAATTAAGTTGCTAGGCGTTCCGCCAGCAAGACCGAGATCAGCCTCTTTTGCTTCTCCCGGGCCATTAACTACACAGCCAATAACTGCAACGTCGAGCGGAACAGTAATATCTTCCACGCGCTGTTCCAAATCATTCATAGTTTTTATGACATCAAAGTTTTGCCGTGAGCAGCTAGGGCAAGCAATAAAATTCACGCCTTTACTACGCAAGCGCAAACTGCGCAGCATATCCCAACCCACTTTAATTTCTTCAACCGGATCGGCCGCCAGTGAAACGCGAATGGTATCGCCGATACCATCCATTAACAGCATTCCCAAACCTATTGAAGATTTCACGGTACCGGAGCGTAAACCACCCGCCTCAGTAATTCCCAAATGTAATGGCTGATCGATTAATGTCGCTAACTTACGATACGCAGCAACCGCCATAAATACATCTGATGCTTTGACGCTGACTTTAAAATTGTGAAAATTAAGTGAATCGAGAATTTCAACATGGCGCAATGCGGACTCCACCAATGCATCCGGTGTCGGCTCGCCATATTTTTTTTGCAAATCTTTCTCTAGCGAGCCTGCATTGACGCCAATACGAATGGGGATATTCAGATCCCGCGCTTTATCAACTACCGCTTTAATACGCTTTTCGCGACCAATATTTCCAGGATTGATACGCAGGCAATCCACACCCAAATCGGCAACTCGCAGGGCAATTCGATAATCAAAATGAATGTCCGCCACCAAGGGAATTGTTACTTGTTTACGGATCTCACCGAACGCCTCAGCCGCTTCCATGGTAGGCACAGAAACACGAACAATATCAGCGCCAGCCAACTGAATGCGGCGAATCTGCTCTACAGTTGCCGCAACATCTGTAGTTTCAGTGTTCGTCATACTTTGTACTGAAATAGGTGCATCACCGCCTACTGGAACATTACCCACCATAATTTGGCGAGACTTACGGCGTTTAATTGGAGACTCACAGTGCATAGTTATTCCTGATGACTTTTGCGTGACTACTCGTGAGTAGACTCACCCACTGTTAACGACAGTACATTAGTGCCCAATGCAGGCACTACAGCGACTTTGTCGCCATTTAATTCTATTTCGGCGCCCGGAGCATTTCCGAGCTTCACATAAAATGGCGTCTTACCCTGTAAAACCAAATGACTGCCAGACCGCTGTAAATCAGCCACTAATACATCACCACGCGCATCACTGACCTCAACCCAACATTCTTCGGTAAAAGAAAATTTGATTGAATCCAATTGAGTCGTATCACTAACTTGCACTGCACGTATTGACGAGGCTATTGAAGATACAGATGAATTAGCTGGGGCAACCACACTTGAATTTTGTACAAATGAAAGTTCACCACTCATCACGTCATCTTTCGCTGTATTTTCCTTAGTTTCATTTTCACTTACCAGTGTGGGTGGTGTAAGCACTGAACCACCGATAGACGAAGCCTGACTCACACTAGATTCATTTATTGATTGAACACTCAGCGCAGTTTCAACCGGCGGAACAACAGCTATAGGACGGTTATAATTGGGTTGCTGACGATTATCAAAAAACCAAATTGACACGAGCCACAGAATTAATAACGCGCCCAAAATCCACACAACAAATTGCCACAAGGGCTTATTAGGCGACTCGACTCGACAAGGCAACACCTGCTCAACCAACCCATGTTTTTGCGCGTGACGATCATAGGCGGCAAGCACCTGCACAACATCGAGCTTCACTAAATTGGCGTAAGCACGTAAATAACCGCGAGTGAACGTGTCTGAGCCCATATGACGATAATCATCAGACTCGAGCGCGCGCACTTTAGTCAAGGTCATGTAGAGTTCTTTTGACACCTGTTCTTGAGTTAAGCCTGCACGCTCACGCGCCCAGACTAATAATTTGCCAGGTGACAGCTCGCGAAAACGACCATCATCATTCGTTTTTTTTTCGTCGTCAGATACCATTGAATGCCCGTCAATATTAATAACGTTTGTTGTTATACATCATCGTTTGTTTGTACTCCAAATACTCTTTGGAATAGGGATAGCGATTCTTCAATACCAACAAATAACTGGCCTCTTGGTCCTTGTTGCCAAATACACGCTCTAACCGAATACCCAGTAAAAGCGCACGTGCAGATTGCTGCCCAAGTGCTTGATAGCGATCCAGATGCTTTTTAGCCTCAGCATATTCCTGATTAATAAAACTCATTGCAGCTAATTCAATATGCGGTTCAGCAAGCCCCCGGTCCAATATGCTTGCATGTTCAAATGCTGCCTTGGCTCGCTCGTTCTTGCCAAGTAATAAGGCTGTTCTACCCACATTCACTAACGCGGAAGCACGCCCATCATAGTCGAGATCACTGGCGGCTAACTCAAACTCCACCAAGGCCTCTTCATAGCGTTTAAGGCCGAATAAGAACACACCGTAGTTATTGTTAGCTAAGGTGAAGTTTTTCTTACGTTTAAGTGCCTTTTTAAATGTCTTCTCGGCTAGTTCAGGCTCACCCTCTAACTGATAAAGTCGTGCCATGGCCTCCATTGCATCCGCTGAATTCTTATCGATTTCGGATGCTTTACGTAAGTGATGGCGCGCAGATTCACGATTTCCTTTTTCAATGTAACCTTGTGCCAAACGAATATGCAGTTCTAATGATTTTGACTTGTCTACCTGACGCGTTGATTTACTTCCACTACCCTCCGATACACAGCCGGTAAGAAAAGCTGCCACGACAAAAGGCACCAAGGTTAATTTCAGCAATCTTAGAAAATTATTCATTTGCATCATTCACACCTTTACGTTGAATCTATTGACTAACAATTTTTACCGCTTGCACCTCATCAAATTGTGCGCGGTAGCGCTCGCTGCGACGAGTCACGTCATTGACCTGCCCTGCCAATTGACCGCAGGCTGCATCTATATCATCTCCCCGTGTTGTGCGGACGGTTGTGATGTAGCCCTCTTCCATCAAAATGTCCTGAAACTTACGTAGAGCGTTATTACTCACGCGCTTGTAATTTGACAAATTAAATGGGTTAAATGGAATCAGATTTATCTTGACCGGAACATCACGCAGGAGTTCCGCCAGCTCACGCGCATGGTGAGGGCGATCATTCACTTGATCGATTAAGGTGTATTCAATCGTGATTTTACGATGGGTATCGGGCATGGCTTCGATATAACGTTTGGCTGAATCAAGCAACATCGCAATTGGATATTTACGATTAATAGGCACTAATTCATTGCGCAACTCATCGTTTGGTGCATGAAGAGAAATAGCAAGACAGGCATCGGTATACTGACTCAAGCGATCTAACTGCGGCACTACTCCAGAGGTACTCAGTGTTACGCGGCGTTTGGAAATACCGTAAGCATTGTCGGCCATCATCAAATTCATGGAGTCAACAACATTGTCAAAGTTGAGCAATGGTTCGCCCATGCCCATCATTACCACATTGGTTACTCTGCGCGGGCCATTCGCTTGCAATTGACCAAAGGATTTTGCAGCAATCCAGACTTGACCAATAATCTCTGCTGCAGTTAAGTCGCGATTAAACCCTTGCTTGCCGGTTGCACAAAAACTGCAATCCAACGAGCAACCGACCTGAGACGACACACAGAGAGTACCGCGATCGCCATCGGGAATAAAAACTGTTTCAATTACATTATTGCCACTGACACGGATCAAAAACTTGCGGGTGCCATCGGTTGAATCAAATTGCTGTACCACTTCCGGCATACGGATTTCAGCAATATTTTTTAACTTTGCACGCAAATCTTTACTGACATTGGTCATATCATCAAAATTGTCGGCGCCCAACTGGTGAATCCATTTCATTACCTGAATAGCGCGAAATTTTTTCTCGCCAATTGATTCAAAAAAAGCCACCAACTTAGCTTCTGGCAAACCCAGTAGATTCATTTTGACAGAGCCCTCTGCAGCCTCCTCGATTGCGGGAGATGTTGAACTTGATACTTCAGTCATGGCTCTTTACCTAATGAACGACATGGGGAACAACAGTGATTAAACAATATTAACGAATAACAACTTCATTGCTGGCAAAGAAATAAGCAATCTCGCGCGCAGCAGATGTAGGCGAATCTGAACCGTGCACAGCGTTTCTGTCTATCGCCTCAGCATAATCAGCGCGAATAGTACCTGGCGCTGCTTTAGCTGGGTCGGTAGCACCCATTAATTCGCGATTAGCTACAATGGCATTTTCACCAGACAACACTTGTACAACAACTGGACCGGAGGTCATAAACTTGACCAAACCATCAAAGAACGGACGACCTTTGTGCTCTGCATAAAAACCTTCAGCTTGAGCATTGCTCAACATCATCATGCGCTGGGCGACAATTTTGAGACCAGCCTTTTCAAAGCGCGCAACAATTTCACCGATATGATTTTTGCTAACGGCATCGGGTTTGATAATAGATAAGGTTTGTTCAACAGCCATAAGATGCTCCACACGCGATTTTCCGGTTACTGCAGGCTGGATTACATCGCTAAAAGCGGATTCACTACCTACAAAATACAAAACCCGCGAATTATACGCGGGTTTACATTATTTTTATATCCTAGCTATTTGATTAATAAACAAAATCGGCTAAGGGAGCGCACCCAAATAGCACCAAACCTAATTGGTCTGACTGGCGCGATCTTGAATACGCCTCACCATTGCCTTAAGCCCATTACCTCTGGTAGAGCTTAGATGTTGAAGCAGGTCGAGTTGGGCAAAATACGCATCTATATCAAAGGCGAGGATTTCACCGGGTGTTTTACCATTAAACGCAGCCAAGACTACTCCCAACAGCCCTTTAACGATAAAGGCATCGCTATCCGCCTGGAAAAACAACTTGCCTGCACGCCACTCATCAACCAGCCACACCTGACTCTGGCAACCGCGCACCAGATATTCATCCGTGCGCAAACTGGCATCCATCTCCGGCAAATCTTTGCCCAGATCAATAATGTACTTATAACGCTCTTCCCAGTTATCAAAAAAACCGAGGCTATCGACAATGTCATCGACGGTGACATCTATACCAAATTGGGTCATTAAATTTCTCAATACTGTGTGATCAATAAAACATTCCAGTCTGCAGCTGCGCCTCTTCACTCATCATATGGCGCTGCCATGGTGGATCAAACACCAGCTCAACTTTGACAAGTTTTACATTGGGCACTTTGCGCACACGATACTCAACATCACCTACTAGTACCGGCCCCATGCCACAGGCTGGCGCAGTCAACGTCATTTGAATATCGACTCGCTTGGCCGACTGATCCACTTTGACGCTGTAGATCAGCCCAAGATTGACCAAATCCACTGGAATTTCCGGATCAAATACAGTGCCGAGGGCTTGCCAAACTTGCGCCTCAACAATCTGATCATCCACTGGTTCAGGAAAACTGATTGTTTCAGACTCAAGTCCAAGCAGATGCGCATCAGTACCATCTACCCGCACCATCTGCCCGTGATAGGTCAATGTGTAGTTACCGCCCAGCGCTTGGGTGATGGTAACAAAGGTACCCTCAGGAATAGTCAGTGGCGTACCATCAGGAACGCGTCGCGCCGGACAGTCCGCCTGAGCTACTACCATACGTCTTTCAGACATAGTCATTCTCTACGCAACGCGCCTTAATTAACGCTAAAACTTTCACCGCAACCGCAATAATCTTTAACGCGCGGATTGTTGAATTTGAGCTGGCGATTCACACCCTCGGTGACGTAGTCAATTTCTGTACCACTCACCACCGACAGGCTTTTTGCATCAACCAACAGCTCAACGCCCTCTTCCAATTGCATATGTACATCATCCGCTTTGGCTTCATTAACCAAATCAACAACGTACATCCAGCCAGTACAGCCACTTTGCTTTACGCTCAGACGCACCGCTTTAGCATCTTTTGCGGAACCCAGTTGCCGCTTGAAATGCGCAGCGGCAGTAGACGTTACCTGCACAGGTTGCTGCGGATCAAATGATGCGACGCTCATACCAGTCTCCCAATTAACTCACCGTTCGTGAGAGCATTACTCGTTAAACCATTTTTTACTTCAAGGATTTGCTGCAACACTTTTATTACAACAAAAAGGTTTTCGCTTTTTCAATCGCGACAAATAAACGATCCACCTCAGCAAAGGTGTTATAAAAACTAAAACTTGCACGCACAGTACCGGGAATACCAAACTGATCCATGATGGGCTGGGCACAGTGATTACCTGTACGCACCGCCACACCTTGCTTATCTAATAAGACACCGACATCTGCCGGATGTGCACCCTCAAGCAAAAAACTCATTACGGATGTTTTATCGGTAGCCGTGCCAACCAATTTCATACCAGCAGTTGCACGCGCTTTTTCCTCAGCATAATTTAACAGTGCCTGTTCATGCGCAGCAGCAGCAGTACGGTCAATTGAGTTTAAATAATCAATCGCCGCACCAAAACCTATAACGCCCGCGATATCAGGTGTGCCCGCTTCAAACTTGTAAGGCAGCTGATTAAACGTTGTGCCCGCAAATGAAACCGTTTCAATCATTTCACCGCCACCTTGATAAGGCGCCATAGCATTGAGCAAATCTTCTTTGCCGTACAGCACACCTAAACCGGTAGGGCCAAATAATTTGTGTGCGGAAAATACATAAAAATCGCAATTTAGTTGTTGCACATCCACTGCCCAATGGCTCACCGCTTGTGCGCCATCAATCAATACCCGCGCGCCAATCGCATGCGACAAGGTGATAATTTTTTCAATCGGATTGATCGTACCCATTGCATTGGATACATGCCCAACTGCCACCATTTTTACCTGAGCATCAAGCATCGCTTCAAAAGCCCGCATGTCGATACTGCCGTTGGCATCTACGGGAATTGGCTCAACCTTTGCCCCCGTCGTTTGGGCAATTAATTGCCACGGCACAATATTCGAATGATGCTCCATGGCCGAGACCAGAATGCGATCTCCGGATTGCAAATTGGCTTTACCCCAAGAGGCTGCAACCAAATTAATGCTCTCCGTTGTGCCGCGCGTCCAGATAACTTGTTTAGCTGCAGGCGCATTTAAAAACCGTGCAACTTTTTCCCGCGCGGTTTCAAACTTCACCGTAGCGCGATCTGCCAGTGCGTGTGCACCGCGATGCACATTACTGTTGTCATTGCGATAGTAATCGCTGATTGCATCAATAACGGCATTGGGTTTTTGTGTGGTTGCGGCGTTATCCAAATACACCAGCGGCTGCCCATTTACCTGTTGATGCAGGATAGGAAAATCCGCGCGGATTTTTTCCACATCAAAATTTGCTGCAGTAACACTTGCCAACGGCTTAGTCATCGGCAAGCTCCGCTAATACATCGGCAGCGATCAAGCTGTTATCGCGACCAAAGAGTTTCGCCAAACGCGGCTGCAAATAATCATGCACTACCGGCTGCGCAATTTGCTCAAGCAACTCGTTGATAAAACCGAAGCTCAACATCACGTCCGCTTCGGCACGGGAAAGACCACGGCTTTGCAAGTAATAACGGGCATTGGCATTGAGCTGGCTAATGGTAGCACCGTGGGCGCACTTCACATCGTCGGCGTAAATTTCCAATTCAGGTTTGGTGTTCACTTCCGCCTTGTTGGATGTGAGCATATTTTTGTTGCTTAATTCCGCCAGGGTTTTTTGCGCATCTTGGTGGATATAAATACGGCCATTAAAAATAGCCTGCGCTGAATCACTCACAATACCGCGAAACACTTCATTCGATTTACAGTGCGGGACCCAGTGGCAAACATTGGTGTGATAATCCACTACCTGCTGGTTGCGCGGCAGGTACACACCCTGCAAATCCAACTCCGCACCCTGCCCGCGATGATTCAATTGATAATCCACACGCATCAGGCGTGAACCCAATGCCAGTGCAAATCCACGCAGCCGGGCATTGCGTTGCAAATCTACATGCACTGCACCTATATGTTGCGCCTGCTCTTCTTCCATATTTAAACGGTAGTGATGCAAGCTAGCGTTATCGCCGATATGAATTTCAGTCAGCGCATTGGCAAAACTGTTTTTTGCATCGAGACTTGAGCAATAATGTTCAACAACTTCAGCTTGGGCATTCTCATCCAACACAATCAACAAGCGCTGATTACTTGCTGCTGCATCCGCAGTCACCAGATTGACGATATAAACCGGTTTTTCTAATCGTTGATTACGCGGCACATGAAGTAAAACACCATCATCAAGCCAAGCATTATTGAGCGTAGCGAATAGATGGCGCTCACCCTCAACAATCTTGCCCAAGTATTTTTCAATCAAGGCTTGCTGTTCGGCATTGGCATGGGAAAAACGTATAACTGCTTCTGGCAGGCTGCTGGAGTATTCTGCGTTAAATATCCCATTCACGAATACCAGCCGATACGCATCTAGCGGGATCAAATCGTTCTGCTGAGCACTGTCTAATATTGGCTTGGCAGCGGAGCTAAGTACCTGTAGCTGTGTATTTTGCAAACCCTGCATTGGCGTGTATTTCCAATGCTCAGTTTTACGCGTTGGCCAAGGCTGCGCCAACCATGCATCGGTAGCTTGGGCGCGCAATGATTCAAGCCAAACTAATGGCTGTTGTTGTGCAGTCAGTCGTATTGCTTGCTGTTGAAAATCACTCATGCTTATACGGCCTCGTTTTCAAGCCAGGCATAACCTTTTTCTTCCAGCTCCAGCGCCAACTCTTTGCCGCCAGTTTTTACAATGCGGCCATTCGCCAGCACGTGAACATAATCCGGCACAATATAATCCAGCAGACGCTGATAGTGGGTCACCACAATAAAACTGCGCTCCGGTGAACGCATCGCATTTACACCATTTGCTACAACTTGAAGTGCATCAATATCCAAACCTGAGTCTGTTTCATCGAGAATGCACAGGCTTGGCTCAAGCAACATCATCTGCATAATTTCGTTGCGCTTCTTTTCGCCACCGGAGAAACCCTCATTCACGCCGCGCTTTAAAAATGCTTGATCAAGGTTTACGCGTTTGCTGGTTTCCCGTGCGAGCTTCATAAATTCAACTGCAGACAACTCCGATTGGCCGTGGTGCTTGCGCTTGGCATCTACCGAGGCTTTTAAAAACTCCATATTGCTAACACCGGGAATTTCTACCGGATACTGAAAGGCAAGAAATAAACCTTCACGGGCGCGCTCTTCGATTTCCAGCTCAAATAAATCTTTGCCATTAAAATCCACGCTACCGCCAGTCACTTCATAGCCTTCGCGACCAGATAACACATTACCCAAGGTACTTTTGCCCGCTCCGTTTGGCCCCATAATGGCATGCACTTCACCGGGCTTTACGGTCAGATTTAAACCTTTAATGATTTCTTTCTCTTCAACACGGGCAAACAAATCAGTAATGCGTAACATAAATTTTTTAGTCCGATAGTTTTCTAACACGGTAAATTCAATTGTTTTCGTTTTTGTGAGCAACAATAAACCAAACATTAACCAACAGAGCCTTCAAGGCTGACTTCCAGCAATTTGCCAGCTTCAACAGCAAACTCCATTGGCAGCTCTTTAAATACTTCACGGCAGAAACCATTCACAATCATGGACACTGCTTTTTCCGCATCCAAACCGCGCTGCTGACACAGGAACATTTGGTCTTCACTGACTTTTGAGGTGGTCGCCTCATGCTCAATCACTGCGCTTGGATTTTTGCTTTCGATATAGGGAAATGTATGGGCGCCGCACTTATCACCAATCAACAGTGAATCGCACTGAGTGTAATTGCGCGCACCTTCCGCACCGGGGTTGATACGCACCAAACCGCGATAAGCATTGGAGCTTTTACCGGCCGAAATGCCTTTTGAAATAATCGTAGAGCGAGTATTTTTACCGATATGAATCATCTTGGTGCCGGTATCGGCTTGCTGATAATTATTAGTCAGCGCAACAGAATAAAACTCACCCACACTGTTATCGCCACGCAAAATACAGCTCGGGTACTTCCAGGTGACCGCTGAACCGGTCTCAACCTGCGTCCAGGAAATTTTGGCATTGGTATGGCACACACCGCGCTTGGTTACGAAGTTGTAAATACCGCCCTTGCCTTCTTCATTGCCCGGATACCAGTTCTGCACGGTGGAATATTTAATTTCGGCATTGTCGAGCGCGATCAATTCAACCACCGCAGCATGCAATTGGTTTTCATCGCGCATAGGCGCCGTGCAGCCTTCGAGATAACTAACGTGCGAGCCTTCATCGGCGATGATTAAGGTACGCTCGAATTGACCGGTATTTTGTTCGTTGATGCGGAAGTAAGTAGACAACTCCATTGGGCAGCGCACACCTTTGGGGATGTACACAAAGGAGCCATCAGAAAACACGGCGCAGTTGAGCGCGGCATAATAGTTGTCTTTTTGCGGGACAACTGAACCAATATATTTTTTAACCAAGTCGGGGTACTTATGCACCGCTTCGCTGATCGAACAGAAAATAACGCCGACCTCAAGTAACTTTTCACGGAAAGTCGTCACCACCGACACAGAGTCAAACACCACATCCATCGCCACGCCGGCAAGTGCCGCCTGCTCATGCAAAGGAATGCCGAGTTTTTCATAGGTGCGCAATAATTCCGGATCAACCTCATCCAAGCTTTTCGGCTTTTCATCCATGGACTTAGGCGCGGAATAATAAGAAACAGCTTGAAAGTCAATGTCGTCGTATTTGACATGCGCCCATTCCGGCTCGTCCATTTCCAACCAGGCGTGATAGGCCTTCAAACGCCATTCGAGCAACCACTCCGGCTCATTTTTTTTCGCCGAAATAAAACGGATAACATCCTCATTCAACCCGGGTGGCAGGGTTTCTGAATCGAGGATGGTATGAAAACCCGCCGCGTATTCTTTTTTAATGAGATGTTCGACTTGTTCAGACATGACATTTACCTTTTTTTGCAGAGGACTGGCAAAACAACACTAGGCCTTATGCAGCTTGGCGATAACACCGCGAAGGTGTTCAATCGCATATTCAATTTCATCGGCAGTAGTGTAACGGCCGAGACTAATACGCAGCGACGCTTGTGCCGTTTCGTCGCTCAAACCAATCGCTTTCAACACATAACTGGGCGACATGCTCGCGGAATTACACGCAGAACCACTTGAAATAGCCAGATCGCGCAACGAGAGCAGTAGCATTTCACCATCGGCATCACCAAAGGCGATATTTAAAATGCCGCTGACACAATCAATACTTGAACCATTGCGTTTAATGCCCGGCAAATCCGCAATGCCTTGCCATAAACGATCACGCAGGAGCTTGATACGTTCGGCATCTGTGGCGAGATGCTCAACCGCCAATTTTGCTGCTTCGCCCATACCCACTAACTGGTGGGTTGCCAAAGTACCGGAACGCATACCGCGCTCATGACCGCCACCGTGAATCTGCGCAGCAACTTTCACTTCGCCAGCGCGACGCACATAAAGCGCACCAACACCTTTGGGGCCATAAAATTTGTGTGCCGAGAGCGACAATAAATCCACGCCGAGCGCTTTAACATCAACAGCAATTTTCCCTGCGCTTTGCGCGGCATCGCAGTGCATTAAAATACCGCGCGCTGTGCAAATTTCACTTAAGCTTTTGATGTCATTAATGCAACCCAACTCATTGTTGACCTGCATGACACTGACTAAAAAAGTATCTGGCTGCAGAGCATAAGCAAGCGTATCCGCCGTGATAATCCCTTCATCAGTCGGCTGCAAACGGGTTACACGAAAACCTTGTGTTTCCAACCAGCTCGCCGGATCGAGCACTGCTTTATGCTCAATTGCAGACACAATAATATGACCGCCACTGCTGTGTTGCGCGCGATAGGTTTCAGCAATTCCCTTTAGTGCCAAATTGTTTGCTTCGGTTGCGCCGCTAGTCCACACGATTTCGCGCGGGTCGGCATTGATTAAACCGGCAACCTGTGCACGCGCCTCTTCTACCAGTTCTTCTGCTTGCCAACCGTAAAGATGTGAACGCGATGCGGGGTTTGCGAACGCGCCCTCTAATGTCAGGCACTGAGCCATACGCGCAGCCACTTCAGGGGCAACGGGTGTAGTCGCGGCGTAATCTAAATATATGGGTTTGCGCAAAACAGTGGGTACCTTAACGGTGAAAAAACATGATGCTAAATAACAAGGTCACGGCAAGATTTACAAAATCTCACTGACTGCAATATGCGATTCATCCTTTTGCATGGTCACTACACGCAAATCCTGACGCGCGCGAACTGACTGGATATCGTTGCGCGCCACCAAGTCAGCTAGGGTGATATCACTCAAAAACTGATGGATTTGCGCGCTTAAGTCTTCCCATAAATGATGCGTCAGGCAGACTTCACCCTCATGGCAATTACCCTTGCCTTCACAGCGGGTCGCATCCAATGACTCACTCACTGCATCTACCACCTGGGCAATAGAAATATCGGCTGTGCTGCTCATCAGGCGATAACCACCACCTGGCCCGCGCACACTTTTCACTAATTTAAAGTGACGCAAGCGCGCAAATAGCTGCTCCAGATACGAAAGGGATATGCCTTGGCGTGTGGATATATCCGCCAGACTGACAGGTCCTTCATCGCTATGCAGTGCCAAATCAAGCATGGCGGTAACTGCGTAACGACCTTTGGTGGTAAGTCTCATAGCGGAGAAGCCTCGCTGCAAAATCCCGGAATACATGTGTTGCCGCGCACAAAATAGCACGCAAATGCAGACACGACGCCAATTCCGAGTATTTTACTCAAGTATTCAACTTTTTCCAACGGGCAATCCTTGTTGCGACAGATTATCGTCTGTATTTAAGCGTCCTGCTCACCAATACTATTCGGCCGGCTTATCGTCTTTGGTTAATTCCCGCATGGACTCCAAACCCGGCGTTTTGCCAAATTTAATCATAACCTTGCCACTGTAGTGGATGTAGTTCTGCACCGCCGTTAGTACACCGCGCAGAATATTCAGCTCCATTTGATCCATACGCACCCGGTTATAGAGGCGACGCAGGCGAGTCATGGTCTGTTTGGGGTTATCGCGATCGAGGAAGTTCAGTTCAGCGAGTGTTTGCTCAAGGTGTTCGTAGTAGGTCTCCATGGCTTGTGCCTCAACTGGCGGCATATCCCACTGGTGCTGCGGCAGCGTATTGCCTTCCGCTGCCTGCAAATACGCCATGCGCACTTCATAGCTGATGACCTGCACCGCGGTCGCGAGGTTCAATGAGCTGTAATCCGGGTTGGCTGGAATATGCACGTGGTAATTGCACTTATGCAGCTCTTCATTGGTCAGGCCGCGATCTTCGCGTCCAAAAACAATCGCCACTTCATGGCTGGCTGCCTCTGCCCAAACGTTTTCACCACACTGGCGCGGATCCAACAACGGCCAAGGGATACGACGCTCGCGCGCGCTAGTGCCCACAACCAAACTACAACCGGCGATGGCTTCATCGAGCGTTTCAACAACGACGGCATCATCCAGCACGTCAGTCGCACCGGCCGAGCGCCATACCGCTTTGTCGGATGGGAAATCCTGCGGTGCAACCAGATAAAGACGCGATAAGCCCATGTTTTTCATCGCTCGCGCGGCACCGCCAATATTGCCGGGGTGGCTGGTATTAACCAAAACGATACGGATATTGGCAAAAGGCTGGGCTGACATAGGCAAATCTCGCGCTGAAATGAAGTGATAAATCGCGTCACATAAAAAGGCGCGCAGTATACAGTCAACTATCACTAGCCTCCAGTGAGGACTTGCCGCTATAATTCGCGCCCTTGGCGAGAGGTGTGAGGCAAGAGTTGCTCAAATCACCTGCGGCCCTGCTCTTTATACAATCCCGACCCCCTGAATTAGCGCTATCTAATCGATAGGATCTAATTGCTTGATTAACATTGGCTTATGCTTTTTAGCTAACTGAATTGGTGCTTTATGGAACCCATGTTGACAATAGCCTTGCGTGCTGGACGCAAAGCTGCTGAATTGATTGAACGCGCATTTGAACGTGTTGACCTGTTAACGATCGAAACCAAAAGCCGCAACGACTACGTTACCGAAGTCGATAAAGCTGCCGAAAAAGAAATCATCTACCATCTCCGTAAAGCCTACCCCGATCACAGTATCCGCGGCGAAGAAGGCGGCCACCAACCAGGCAAAAATCCCGATTACGAATGGATCATCGATCCGCTTGATGGCACTACCAACTTTATTCACGGGGTTCCGCACTTCTCCATCTCCATCGCTTGCAAATACAAAGGCCAGATCGAACACGCCGTTGTTATAGACCCTATCAAACGCGAAGAATTTACTGCTAGCCGTGGCCGTGGCGCTGCACTTAATGGCCGCCGTATTCGTGTGTCCAGCCGCCGCAATCTTGAAGGTGCATTGATTGGCACCGGCATTCCTTTTAGTGGTTACGCACTGGAGCACATCGGCCCATACCTTGCCTGCGTGCAGGAAATTGCAGGCCAAACATCAGGCATCCGCCGCGCCGGTTCAGCCGCATTGGATTTAGCCTATGTAGCCGCAGGCCGCTTTGATGCTTTCTGGGAAATGAATTTGAATGAGTGGGATATTGCAGGTGGAATCCTGTTGGTCAAAGAAGCTGGCGGTTTGATCAGCGACTTTAATGGCGGTGGCGACTATTTGGAAAGTGGCCACATCGTCTGCGGCGCGCCCAAAGTATTCAAACCTGTTTTACAGGTAGTGCAAAAAAATCTTGGGCATTTGAAATAAACAACAGGTTTACTCAGTCCATAAAAAACGGCGAGCCTAAGCTCGCCGTTTTTCTATTAAAAGCCCACACCAAATCATTTGCATTAATGATCGTGCAACAACAGATTGAACACATCTATGAGGCGATGAATATCAACCGGCTTGGTCAAATAATCATAAAAGCCAGCGGTACGCCCGCGCTCCACGTCATAAGGCATAGCGTTGGCCGAAAGACCAATCACCGGGATTGCTCGTGTATCAGGATCGTTTTTCAACACACTCAACACTTCATAACCATCCATGCCCGGCAAATTAATATCCAATATCACCAAATCAGGCCGAGTACTGCGCGCCTTATAAATCCCTAGAAAAGCCTCCTCTGCAATATCCAGCTCAAGCTGCGGATAACGCGCAAAAATTTGCTGCAGCAACCGAATATTAGTTGGGTTGTCTTCTACATAAAGTACCTTGCAAGGACGCTGCACATGCAAAATTGCCGGAGTGTAATCTTTGTGAGAAGAAACACGCACAATCGATTCCGCATTCCACTCAGCAGCCATGGGAAAATCCATCCAAAATGTAGTCCCCATACCTTCTGCGCTCGTGAATTCGAGGCGCCCCTGCATCATCTCAACTAATTGCTTGGTAATAACCAAGCCCACACCAGAGCCTTCAATATTGGTATTTTCCGCAGTTAAACGGTTAAAAGGCTGAAAAACCTCACTTTGACGCTGCAGCGGAATACCGCGCCCGGTGTCACGCACACCAATGCGCAATTGCTGGCCGGGCTGGGCAGCAAGGGTTACTTCAACTTCCCCCCCGACAAAGTTGTATTTCACTGCATTACTTAACAAATTTAACAATGCCTGCTTAAAACGCACATGATCAGCAATCACATAAGTATTGGAAAACTCTGCCAGCGATGAAGACAGGCGAATCCCTTTGGCATCAGCCTGCGGTTGCACCAAGGTAAAACATTCAGTAATCAAGCGCGAAACCAGTACCGGCTCAAGCGACACCGTCATATTGCCCGATTCAATTTTGGCAAGATCCAACACATCGTTAATCAACTGCAGCAAATGTTCGCCCGCTTTGCGAATTTCGCGCACATTGTCGATCTGCTGGGATTTCAAATTGCCATCGTATTCAAACAATTGGGTGTAACCGAGAATCGCATTCAGTGGGGTGCGCAATTCATGGCTCATGCTCGACAGAAATTCAGACTTGGCGCGATTGGCTTTTTCAGCCTGTTCTTTTGCCTGGATAACCCGCTCCTCTGCGCGCTTAACTTCGGTAATATCCATATTACTGCCCGACATCATAATCGGCTGACCTTTATCATTAAATACCGCACGCCCACGGCCGCGAATCCAACGAATCTCACCATCGGTATTGATAAGCCGATATTCCACATCAAATGGAGCCCGACCTGCCATATGCTCAACGAGCGCCTCATCAAATTTAGAGAGGTCTTGCGGATAAATATGCCGGCGCCAAATTTTTAGGCGATCTTCACCTTCTGTCAGCACATCGTCCAGATCCTGATAGCCTAATAACTCCCAGCAGCGATGGGAAAAATGAAATCCACCGCGATCGGCATACCACTCCCAAATGCCATCGCTAGACGCCTGAATAATGCGTACCTGACGCGCCTCACTCTCCCGCAAGGCGGCTTCAACTTTTTTAATTTCAGTGATATCAAAGTTCACGCCCGACATAATAATTGCGCGGCCTTTTTCATCGCGCATGGAATCGGCGCGAACCTGAGTCCAAATATAATCACCGGCCTTGGTTTTAATACGATAAGACACATCCAGCGGGATACCACTGCGCAAATGTTGACGCGCCGCCTCAATCGCATATTCGCGATCATCCGGATGCATATAAGCCAATACATTGGTTGCATCGCTGATCCCGCCCACATCGTCCGGACCATAACCCAATCGCTCCCAAAACCCACCCGACCACTCTATATGATGGGTCTGTAAATCCCACTCCCAAAAACCGTAGCCGCTACCGTTAAAAATGCGCTGAAAGCGACCTACCGTAGTGCGCAGCAACTCGATGTCATCACTCAATTGCAATGCAGGATTAAAACTGATGTGTTCAATCATAGGATTTTAATGGGTGAGTTAAGGGAAATTGGCAGGACGATACCCGAGATATTCCGATTGTACAATCGCAGTACAAAATCACTAACCATAAAGAACAACAGCGCCGAAGGGCGCTGTTGTAGATGGCAGAAGTGAAAAAATCAGGGCGTTTCGTCGAACTCTGCACCTTCTTTTTCTTTTGGCATTAGGTCCTCTTTACCTATCCCTAATGCGGCAGTGATATTGGCCGCAATATAAATCGACGAGTAAGTACCAACCACAATACCGATAATCAATGCAGTCGAGAAGCCACGCAATAATTCTCCACCGAACACAAATAAGCAAACCAACACAATAAATACCGTCATGGATGTCATGACTGAACGCCCTAAGGTTTGCGTCAGAGAAATATTGATTACATCCAATGCATCCATCTTACGCAACACCCGGAAGTTCTCGCGAATACGATCATAAATAACAATCGTATCGTTGATGGAGTAACCAATCAAAGCCAGCAATGCAGCCAATACGGTTAAATCAAAATCCCACTGGAAAAAAGAAAAAACACCCAAGGTAATGATGACGTCATGACACAAGGCAACAATCGCACCGACCGAAAACTTCCACTGAAACTGCACTGCAACATAAAGAAATACCAAGATGAAGGCGGTCAACAAGCCTAAACCACCTTGATCGCGCAACTCATCACCAATTTGCGGCCCCACAAACTCAGAGCTGCGCAGCTGGATTTTTGCACCGGTTGCAGCCTCCATATCGGCAAGCAGCGCTTTTACATACACAGAATCCAACGAGTTTTCTAATGCTACCAAGGTTTTATCATCGCGCTTGGCGTACTGCACGCGCCCGAAATCCGCCTCACTAATTACCGCTGCTTGCTGCAATGCTTCTGCACTTAAACCCGCAATGACCAACGCATCCGAGAAACCTTCATACTCTCTGCCGGGACGCTCCACTGCTTCCAATACACCGCCAGCAGCGGTAATTTTTTCAGCAATTAATTCACGTCCTTTTACCTTCATTTCATCCTGGGTGCGAATCATAACCTGTTGATCCGAACCAAACAGAACAGCAACTGGACTTTCTAATTGCTTTTCTTCTAACAGCGAACGGACCTTGCTTAATTCCGCGGGGCGATCAAAAAGCAGCTCCAATTGTGTACCGCCGGTAAAATCCAGGCCACCCTTCAAACCAAAAATAGCGATCGACAAAATAGATGCAATCACCATTGCAATCGAGATAGCGGAAGTTAACTTCCGCACACCCATAAAATTAATTACTTTGAGCTCTTGGGACATGGTATTGATCTCTTAGTGCAGACGATTGAAAGGTGGGAGTGCATTAATCGCAATTGATTGCAAATTTTTGCGCCCGCCATAAACCAAATTTGCCAATGCGCGACTACCAACAATAGCGGTAAACATGGAGGTCAAAATACCAATCGTCAGGGTGATAGCAAACCCTTTTACTGGGCCGGTACCAATTGCAAACAAAATCACTGCAACAATCAGGGTCGTCAAGTTGGAATCAAGAATGGTGACAAAAGCGCGCTCGTAACCCGCATAAATCGCCTGCTGAGGAGACGCGCCATTTTTTAACTCTTCACGAATACGCGAGAAAATCAACACGTTTGCATCTACCGCCATACCAATGGTCAAAACGATACCCGCAATACCAGGCAGAGTGAGTGTTGCGCCAAACATAGAAAGAATGGTCAACAACAACAACAGGTTCAACGCCAAGGCCACGTTGGCAAAAACACCAAACATGCCGTAGAAAACCACCATAAAAACTAGCACCACAGCCATACCCCACAGGGTCGCCGTCAAACCTTTTTCAATATTTTCTGCACCCAATGATGGGCCAATAGTGCGCTCTTCCACAAAATGCATTGGCGCCGCCAATGCACCTGCACGTAATAGCAACGCCAATTCAGATGCTTCTGCAGGATTGTCTAAACCAGTAATGCGGAACTGCACGCCCAGAGCACTCTGAATAGTCGCGAGACTAATCACTTTACGCTCAACGTACTGAGTCATTTTTTCTACTTCTTCACCCGCTGCGTTTTTGCTAATCGTGGTGCGGGTTTTGTATTCGATAAACAAAATGCCCATACCGCGCCCAACATTGTCACGAGTAACCCGGTGCATTTGTGCACCGCCGAGACTATCGAGCGTAATATTTACTTGTGGCTGATTGGTTTCTGGATCAAAACTGCTGGTAGCGTTAGAAACGCGATCACCAGTAGCAATAATTGAGCGCTCAAGCACCGCATTGCCGCGTTGCATTTGGGTCAATTCATCTTTGTAGGGGAACTCTTCGCGGTTCGAAACCAGCGTTTTGTCATTCGCGCCCAAACGGAACTCAAGATTGGCAGTTTTACCAATCACACGCTTGGCTTCTGCAGGGTCTTGAATACCGGCAAGCTGCACGATAATACGGTTACGACCCTGACGCTGCACCATTGGCTCAGACACGCCCAATTCATTTACGCGATTACGCAGCGTGATCAAGTTTTGGCCTACGGCGTAATCCTCGATTTCACGCACCGCCGCTTCGCTGAAACTCGCTATAAAAGTGGCATCAGACTCAGGGCCTTCAACATCGGGAGTGGTGAATAACAATTGTGGATAATCGCTACGCAATTCGCTTAAAGCGGCATCGCGAATTTCTGCACTGCGAAAACGCGCAACAATTTGATTGTCTTTGTTGGCATCAATCGATGCATAGCGCACCTTGGCATCGCGCAATTTGGATTTCATTTCATCAGAATTTACTTCCTGACGCTTCGCCACTGCAGAGACAGTATCTACCTCCATCAAAAAGTGCACGCCACCAGCCAAATCCAAACCTAATTTCATCGGCGCTGCACCGAGGGCTTGCAACCAAGCCGGTGTAGTTGAGGCATTATTCAATGCGACCACAAAACCATCACCCAAAGAACGCTGAATAGCGGTACGCGCCAGCATTTGTTGATCGCGGGTTTTTAACCGCACCATTGCAGTATTTGGGTTCACTTCAGCACCGAAGTAATCAATGCCAGCCTCTTTGAGCGAGGCCTCTATTTTGGATAGAGTTGCCGCATCCAGTACCTTGGCACTGGAGTCGCCAGAGACCTGTACTGCAGGATCGGGAACATAAATATTAGGAATGGAGTAAACGAAACCTACGATGGTCACAAAGATCAACAGTAGATATTTCCAGAGCGGGTAGCGATTTAACATAGGGGTTTCCCAACTTAATTTTACTTGCTCGCAGTCATCGATGTGACTGAGGTATGGTCAAGGGCGCCGGATTATACCCTTTAATTCACGCACAACAACGATGCCGCACTCATACTGGGGGCGCAGGCGGGACTTCCAAGCCTTGACGGCCATAGAAATCCGTTAAAAACGCGTCAAATGTATTATCAGTCAGAGCCTGACGCATATCGGCCATGATGCGCTGGTAGTAACGCAAGTTATGGATGGTATTGAGTTGCGCACCGAGCATTTCATTGCATTTATCCAAGTGATGCAGATAAGCGCGGGAGAAATTTTTGCAGGTGTAGCAATCGCACTGCGCATCCAGCGGTCCGGTATCATCGCGATATTTTGCATTGCGCAGCTTGATCACACCTTCGCTGGTGAACAAATGACCGTTGCGTGCATTGCGTGTCGGCATGACGCAATCGAACATATCCACACCGCGACGCACACCTTCTACTAAATCGGCGGGTTTGCCCACACCCATCAAATAGCGCGGTTTGTGCTTGGGCATTTGTGGTGTGAGGTGCTCAAGCACGCGCAGCATATCTTCTTTGGGTTCACCGACTGACAAACCGCCAATCGCATAACCATCAAAACCAATTTCAACCAATCCGGTTAGCGATTCAGTGCGCAGGTTCTCGTACATGCCGCCCTGCACAATACCAAACAGCGCTGAAGGGTTATCACCATGCGCGACTTTAGAGCGCTTGGCCCAGCGCAGCGATAGCTCCATCGAATCGCGCGCCTCGTGAATCGTGGCAGGATACGGCGTGCATTCGTCAAAAATCATCACAATATCGGAGCCCAAATCGCGCTGCACTTGCATCGACTCTTCCGGCCCCATAAACACTTTGCTGCCGTTGATTGGCGATCTAAAGGTCACACCGTCTTCGGTGATTTTGCGCAACTTGCCCAAACTAAATACTTGGAAACCGCCGGAATCAGTGAGGATCGGCCCTTTCCACTGCATAAAATCATGGAGGTCGCCATGAGCCTTTATCACTTCAGTGCCGGGGCGCAACATTAAATGAAAAGTGTTGCCCAGAATGATATGCGCACCTATATCTTCTATATCGCGCGGGGTCATGCCCTTCACTGTGCCGTAGGTGCCAACCGGCATAAAGGCCGGAGTTTCGACTGTGCCGCGCGGAAACTTCAACCGGCCACGACGCGCCCTGCCCGTCTGGCTATCTAATTCAAATTCCATAAAACATTCGTTAGTCACGATCTTCTCTCTCGGCTCAGATAAATAGTATTTAAACAGAAGCGCCCACTGGTTGTTTCACTGGTTGTTGTGCAGCAGCGGGATTACGGGTGATAAACATGGCATCACCATAACTGAAAAAACGGTATTGCTGGGCGACAGCTTCTTTGTAAGCCGCCATGGTAAAACCATATCCAGCGAAGGCCGACACCAACATAATCAAGGTCGATTCGGGCAAATGGAAATTGGTCACCAGCGCATCGACTACCTGAAATTCATAACCGGGATAAATGAAGATACTGGTCTCACCCTGATAAGGATGAATCGCGCCTTTTTGCGCGGCATCGGCATAACCCTGCGCGGCCGATTCCAAACTGCGAACACTGGTTGTTCCTACGGCGATCACACGCTTACCTGCCGCTTTAGTGGCGCGCACCAACTCACAAACCTCGGGCGATACATCCATAATCTCTGAATGCATCTGGTGCTCGGCGATATTATCGACGCGCATATTCTGAAAAGTACCCGCGCCCACATGTAGAGTGACAAACGCAATATTCACGCCTTTTGCACGCAGTTGCTCCAACATTAACTCATCAAAATGCAAACCCGCGGTAGGCGCCGCAACCGCACCCTGCTCTTTGCTGTACACGGTTTGATAGCGCTCGCGGTCGGCGGCAACATCGTCCCTGTCTATATAAGGAGGTAATGGCATATGGCCGATACGCTCCAGCACAACCAGCGCCGGATCATCACCCAAAAATTCCCACTCAAACAAAGCATCGTGGCGCGCAACCAATTGCACGCGCGTGCCGTCCTGCAAAATAACCTGCGAATCCACTTTGGGTGCTTTGCTGGCACGGGTATGAGCAAGCACGCGGCGATTATCCAGTACACGCTCCACCAGAATCTCTACCTGCCCACCCGAGGTTTTCTGGCCAAACAGACGCGCGGGAATCACGCGGGTATTGTTAAATACCATCAAATCGCCTGGCTCGACTAAATCGAGCAAATCGGGAAATTGCTTATGACTGAGCTGTCCACTCAGACCATCCAACTGCAATAAACGGCTACCGCGCCGCTGCGCAGCAGGCGCACGAGCGATAAGTGAATCTGGCAATTCGTAAGAAAAATCCTGGCGGCGCATACAATCAGACAACTTCAAAAAGGTTGGCGTTAAAAAGGCCGGCAGGGTAACCCAATTTAGGGCTGTTGCAAAATCAGACAAACGGATTAATCCCGCGAATAAACTGCTTTTTGATCAACTTGCCTAGTAATTGAATCAAGTGGATAAGTAATTGCAGAGATTATGAAGTTTTTGTAATTAGTGTTTGACAGCGGACGGCAAATCATTAAAATGCGCACCACTCGCCAGTGTGGCGGAATTGGTAGACGCACCGGATTCAAAATCCGGCGCCCTTAAAGCGTGTCGGTTCGAGTCCGACCACTGGCACCAAATCCGAAAGGGGCTTACAGCAATGTAAGCCCCTTTTTTATTGTCGTACATTTGTAATGCAGGTTTTCCTCGAGCTCATTGCAACAATTATCGCCGTTCCTGATCACTCGTTTTTGCGCCTACACACCAAAGCGCATATCATACGCACCCACCCCCTCAAACGTTTTGTCACGGATCGCATGAATCAACACAGCCAAACTCAAGCCATTATGTTTGCCGATGTTTCCGGTAGTTCGGCGCTGTATAAGCGGGTGGGCAATGAAGAAGCTAAAGCGACTATTGATGATGCAGTGCAGTTTATGACGGCGCTGACCATAGTGCATGAAGGGACACTGGTGAAAACCATTGGCGACGAAATCATGGCGCGCTTTGATTTGGTTCACCAGGCTTGCGAAGCCGCCATCGCGATTCAACAACGCAGTATTAAAGAGCCGCGCTTAAAGGATTTAGGGATTCGTATTGGCATCGCTTATGGCGATGTTCTTATCACACCCACTGATGTATTTGGCGATAGGGTTAACGATGCCGCTTGTGTAGCGCATATCGCCCGCGCCAATCAAATTGTGATAACCCAATCGGTGATTGATGCAATGGACGACGCTCTGCGCCGCGACTGCCAAATGTTTGATCGTATCAACATCAAAGGCGAAACAGAGAAAACATTGATTTATCGTTTGGAATGGGAACACTCGGGCAAAGATAATCGTGCAACGATGGTGATGCCGATTCACGATGTCACCCGTTTTGTCGATAAATTCCAACTGGAGTTGGTGGTCAATGAGCGCACTATTTCACTGCTGCCAGAACAAACTCCTTTTCACATCGGACGTGATCCGCACAAATCCCAATTATTGATTGAAAATGATCTGGCGTCGCGCGAACACTGCCATATTGATTTCCGACGCGGCAAATATGTATTGGTCGATCACTCCACCAACGGCACCTATGTGTATGTAGATGAGCAGGCGCCGATTTACTTGCGCCGCGAAGAGTTTCCGCTACAAGGCCAAGGATTTATCGGTCTCGGTCAAACAGCCACGTCCACCACACCTTGGGCACTGCATTTTAAAGTGTAATCGCCCACCCTGAATAACCCCCACTATGAACGCCCCCACCATGAATAACCCAAACACAGTTGAATTTGCCTCCCCTAGTCTGCTGCGCCGTTTCGCCGCTATGGTTTACGACACTTTATTAATTATGGCGATTAGCATTTTGTATGGCGCGGTTATGACCGGCATTAATGTAGCGGTTAAAGGTGTACCGGAAACGGGGGAACGTGTTACTTGGGGAATATTCGGCGTAGTGGTTTTTATCGGATGGATTTTTACTATAGGTTTGTTTTTTTGTTATTTCTGGCACAAATCTGGTCAAACACTGGGCATGAAAACCTGGCGTATGAAAATCGTAAATGGCGACAACCTGAACTGCCCTAGCTATGCACAATGTATTATTCGCTTTCTCTGCGCACCGCTATCACTTTGTTTTTTTGGTGCTGGTTATTGGCTGATGTACACCAACGCCGAACGTCAAACGCTGCACGATAAAATCAGTAAAACACGCACAGTATTGCTCAGTAAGGAAACCAAATAATCATTAGCGAATACGAACTTTTGCTGAGGGCTTTTCTATATACGTCCAAGTCAGATGTGCTATGGCAACACCCATTCCCAACGCAACCCAAGCCGCACCAGTTAAGTCTGGCACAAAAGTGACCAGCAATTTTATCGCCGTAATATGAAACAGATAAAGACTAAAACTGATAAAACCAAAATAGCGCAATATCGGCCACGAAAAAACCTTTGCCATTCCGCCCTTACCACTAACACAAGCCCACAACACCATTGACCACAAAAAACCATAGAGCAAGAATTGGCGATGAAAATGCATAATTGATATTTGTTTTTGCAACGCTAACGAGACCAAAGCGGGCGTCATACACACAATAATCAACAAGGACAACCACCCGCTCCATTCAATCAATCTGCGTGCAGCACGGGAATTTTGCAAAGTAGATTGTTTCCACCAGTAATAAATAACCGCCAAGGCGGCACCCATTAAAAACAGACAAAGATAAGGGCCAAGATATGGAGAATTCAGCGGCACACTATCTTGTGTGCCAAAATACTTGTGTCCCGGCAATCAATACAGCGGAGATTATTAGCGCCAACCACAACCGGGCGCGAGCAATAAATACATAAAGTGCGGCCACTAACGGCAACACAAAATAATAACGAAACTCGACTGGAATACTCCAAGTTACCGAGTAGCCTTTTTGCAACAACAAATGAGCAAAAAAATCAGACCAATTCAGTGCAAATGGAATACCGCCAAGCGGAGTATAAATATCGAAATACGCCACCAACCAAGTACCCAGCACACAGCTCAGCAAATAAAAAACAAACAGCGGATAAATGCGGAAAAATCGCCGTACACCATAATTAACCATTGGGCGAATGGCGAACGCAGACTTACCTTTTTCCAAAAATGGCAGGGTCAATAGAAATGAACTGAGTAAAAAAAACAAATAGACCCCCCCCTTCCCAATCCCGGAGAAATCGAAACCAGGCAAGAGATCCATATTGTTTTTGCTGGCGTGACTGACAAACACCATCAGCACCGCCAGCCCGCGTAAACCATCTAGCGCGTCAATCTGAAAACGGCTATCGGATAACTCACGCCCTTGTAGCATAGTGGTTAGCGCGCCCTATTCAGCAAGTAAATCCCCAATGCGATGCACAACAGGATAGGAATCATCACTGCAATTAACGGCGGGAATCCAAACACTAAACTGGATGGCCCCAGCAGTTTTTGTAGCAATACAAACACGATACCAAAAATTACGCCGGTAAAAATCCGCTGCCCCATAGTTACACTACGCAGCGGGCCAAACACAAACGAAATGGCGATCAAAACCAAACTGGCAGTGGCAAGTGGCTGTAATATTTTTTGCCAAAACGCCAAGTTGTAATTATTGGCCGTGAGATTTTGCGCCTCAAGATAATTGATGTAGTAATGCAGGTTGCGCATTGAAATGTCTTCTGGCGCCAGCACTAAAATATTAAATAAATTAGGTGTTAACGGCGTTTCCCAGCGGCGCTCGGCAAGTGTTTCATTGCGCACACCATCGGCGCCCATAAACGTAATAGAGATCTCTTTTTCTTGCCAATAACCTTCTTGATAAACAGCCTCTTTAGTAAAACTCGCCGATTCCAACTGATGCTGATCATTAAATTTGTAGCGCGTTAAGCCATAGATAACCCCATTAGGCAATACTGCGCTCACATACATAAATTCATTACCTTCACGATTCCACACTTTCTGTGGCGCCTGTTGGGTTACGTTGTACTTTAGAAAATGGCGACGGTTATCTGCCATCTGCTCGGTATAAGGCGCAACAAACTCACCCAACAATAACGCGATAGCAATAAAAATCAGCGCTGGGCGCAACGCAATCCACGCAATACGTTTTACCGAGACACCTGCCGCACGCACAATCACCAATTCACTGGTGCTGGCTAATAAGCCCAAACCCGCGAGACAACCAATCAAACAGGCATAAGGGATTAGATCGTAAAGACGGCGCGGCACAGTAAGCGACATATAATAAAAGGCTTCTAGCGCAGTATAGGTTTCCGTCACTTTTTCCAACTGCGCAATCAAACCAAAAATAAAATCCAGTGCAACAAACACCAGAAGCGTCATCGCAATTGCAAAAAAAACCGTGCGGGATATATAAGCGGTAATTTTATGCATGTGCAGCCCCCACAGATTTATTACGCAACTGCAACAGCACCTGCCAATTCAGCATCAATAGAGCAGTGATCAAAAACGGGATATGCACGACCCATACACCTAGCCACACCGGCAGATCACCTTCAGCAACGGCGCCGCGCGCATTAATTAAAAAAGCGAGGTAAAAAATATAAATCAAAATAGCTGGCAGCATTTTCAGGTAGCGCCCTTGGCGCGGATTGGTTTTG
The DNA here is from genome assembly GCF_000953825.1 of Cellvibrio sp. OA-2007. Taxonomy (GTDB): domain Bacteria; phylum Pseudomonadota; class Gammaproteobacteria; order Pseudomonadales; family Cellvibrionaceae; genus Cellvibrio. The sequence goes on from NZ_BBUL01000097.1 coordinate 213,371, forward strand.
CTCAGCGGCACCGCCAGCAAGGTTGCAATCAATACCATTAACGGCATGGAAATGCGCCATTGCAGCGCCGCTTTACTTTCCAAATCCGTCGCAGCAAACAATTGTACTGTGGTTTTAGCATCGGCTTCACTTTCAAATTCTGCTTCGCTGGTGGTGGGTGGCAAGTACCTGCCCCACTCTTTGAATTGAGTAATTTTGAACTCGCTGGTACCAGGCAAGCCTTCATAGAGATAGCCGTCGTGCAGCACTAAATAACGCTGACCATAGTCCGCTTTGTAGGCCTGTTCACCGGTTTCAGCAATCACAATAGTAGAATTGGTTTGGCCATCTTGCTGAGCTACAAACACTTGATTAAGGCGCTTATTATCGTCACTTATTTGCTCAACATAAGTCATGATGCGCCCCTGACTTATCGCCTGAAAACGCCCCGCCTGTAGGCTTTCAAACTCGCTGCGATTACGCTGCTCCGCGAGCACCTGCTCAGTGAGCTGCGCACCCAATGGGCTCAACCAAAAACTAAATGCCGCCACAATCAGCGCAACTACAGCGGCGGGGATTAAAGTAATACGCACCAATTGCCACTGACTCATGCCGGTCGCTGATAACACCACCATTTCACTTTCGATGTACATGCGCCCATAGGCGAGCAAGATCGCCAAGTAAAATCCTAGCGGTAAAATCAATTCCAATAAGTTGGGCATACGATAAGCGATGATAGTGAATAGCACATCAACGGCGAGCTTGCCTTGAGCTGCATCTTTCAGGTAATCACCGAATTTTCCAGAGAGAAAAATAGTGAGCAAGATCGCGCTCACCGCCAGACTGGTAATCAATAAATCCCGCGAGAGATAACGAAAAATAATCAAAGTGATAATCCTGTCATTCGACATTGGCTAGTGACGCGTACAAAACTTGTTCAACCCTTTATCCGATAAAGCCAACAAGTAATGGCGATGCAATCCGCAGACGAGGCTAGTGACTTGCGTTACGCGACAAGGTTCAGATTTTCACCGAATTTTGCCGCCATGCCCCGCTTAAATTGTGGCATTATCACGCACCGCGCCCGATTTGTCTTGAGCGAATTTTCCATTGCTTTTTACCAAGGACTTTCTATGACCGCCGCCAAAGCCCCTGCAAAATCTGCCAAACCTGCGAATCCTAAATCCAGCCTGATTCAATTTTCAGCCAAAGTAGTTGAACCGGTTAAACAAACAACCCAATGTCTGGTTGTTGGCAGCTACGAAGGAATCAAACTCGCCCCCGCCGCCAGTGCGGTAAATGTTGCCGATGCACACCAGCTGGACGCACTGCTCAAGCGCGAAGGCTTTCAAGGTAAGGCAGGACAAAGCCTGCTGCTATTAAATCCACAAGGAATAGCGGCAGAGAGATTGTTAGTGCTGGGTTTTGGTGCCACCAAAGATGGCCATGTGAACGCCGACAACTATCGCCGCGCGGTACAAAAAATCGCTGACGCATTGCGCGCGACCACTTGCACTGAAATCACCATCGCACTGGCTGACATCAGCGTTGCTGAGCAGGACGCCCAATGGCAGGCGCGCCAAGTAGCGGAAAGCCTTAGCCTACTTGATTACCGCGCCGACAAACTCAAAAGTAAACCCGCTGAAATCAGTCTGCAACTGAAGAAAGTGATATTCGGTGCAGCCAAAACACAAGTTGCCGATGCAACTAAAGGCCTGCAGCTCGGCCAAGCCATCGCCAAAGGTGTCAATTTGGCGCGCGAACTGGGCGATTTACCCGGCAACATTTGTACCCCCACTTATCTCGCCAGCGAAGCAAAGCGCCTTGCCACCAAACAAGCCAAGCTGAGTGTTAATATCCTCGAAGAAAAACACATGAAAGAGCTGGGCATGGGCTCACTGCTGTCAGTTGCAGCGGGCAGTGATCAGCCAGCAAAACTCATCGTGCTGGAGTACAAAGGCGGCAACAAAAAGCAGGCGCCCATCGCGCTGGTCGGCAAGGGTATTACCTTTGATACCGGCGGCATCAGCCTGAAACCCGGCGCTGCGATGGACGAAATGAAATACGACATGTGTGGCGCGGCCAGTGTACTGGGCACCTTTCAGACCCTGATCGATCTGCAATTGCCGATCAATGTGGTTGGTATCATCGCCGCCTCAGAAAATATGCCCAATGGCAATGCCACCAAACCGGGTGACATAGTGACTTCTATGTCCGGCCAAACCATTGAAATCCTCAATACCGATGCCGAGGGCCGCTTGGTGCTGTGCGATGCTCTCACCTATACCGAGCGCTTTAAACCCGAAGCCGTGGTGGATATAGCCACCCTCACCGGCGCCTGCGTCATTGCGCTGGGCAATCACGCCACCGGTCTGTTTAGTAACAACGATGAGCTGGCGAAAACGCTGCTGAAAGCGGGCGAAGAAGCGGGTGATCGCGCATGGCAAATGCCGCTGTGGGATGACTACCAAAAACAACTCGACAGCAACTTCGCCGATATCGCCAATATCGGCGGGCGCGAAGCAGGCAGCGTCACCGCAGCTTGTTTCCTCTCGCGCTTTGCCAAGAAATTTGCCTGGGCGCACTTGGATATTGCTGGCACCGCTTGGCGCTCAGGTGGGGCCAAAGGCGCTACCGGTCGCCCGGTGACTATGCTGGTGCAATACCTGCTGAATCAGGTTTGATCGTGACTCAGGTTGATTTTTATATACTGCCAGAAACAACCAGCGACGCCCGCTGGTTGTTTGCTTGCCGTTTGATCGACAAAGTACAGCGCATGGGCATGCGGGTACTGGTAGCAATGGATAGCGAAGCCGACGCGCGCGCGTTTGATGAGTTGCTTTGGACCTTTAAGCCGGAAAGTTTTATCCCGCACCAATTGCTTAACGGTGGCAAGCCCGCGCCAGTAGAGATCACCTTCAGCCAAGAAGCTGGCGATCACCAGAGTTTATTGCTTAACTTGAGCAAGGCCACACCGCCCTACTTCAGCCGTTTTGAACGTTTGAGTGAAGTGGTCATTCAGGAACAAGAAAGCTTGCAAGCCAGCCGCGAACGCTTCAGCTTTTATAAGAGCCGCGGCTATCCCATTGAAACCCGGAAATTGTGATCCGCACACACAGACAATGCGATTGAAAGGTAAGCATTATGGCCAATACGAATAAAACCAAAGCCGAAATTTTGCAAGAACTGGAATCCATCAAAGGATTATTACTGGAAGAAGATAACATCCCTATCTTGCAAGAAATGGAAGGAGAAGATGAAATTCTCGATGAGGAATTTCATAGCGAGCCGCCCCTACTGGTCACCCGACATGAATCCGTTTTGCCCGGACAAGGCTCACTGTTTGAAGAACCTAAATCCACCCTCGCCAAAATTGCAGATCAACTCAACAACCATACGACTTCATTAACGGATTCGGCGAAACATCACCATTCAACTCAATCACAAGAACACAAAAGGGAAGGCTTTAACGCGCATTTAAGCGGCACTCACACGCCGCACAACGATCATCGCCCACTGGCCAAAGCCAGCGGCGAAAACCCATTTTTGCCGCAACACATTCGCGAACGCCTGCACGGCAACAACCCGCCACCGCTATTCGAATACGAAACCGCAAAAAAAATTGTCAGCTCCACCAAAAATATTGCCCATAAGGTCAATAAACCTCGTCAATATTTAGTTGAAGAGGTAATGCTGAGCATGATGCCGCAAATAGAGCGCGAATTGCGTCACCGCCTGTTTGCAATGAGCGTGGAAGATTTGGAAAAACTATTAAATGAAGATGAAGATTAAAGTGCAGCGATAGAGTAAACAGCACAGCGATAAATTAATCACTGCATGAACCGCTGCTCTGCGCTAATTCGCGCGAAGTTTTCACTTTACCAAACACCCAAATAGCGACAAACACCAGCAGGATATTAACTAAAAACACCTGATGGTAACCATAATAATCCGCCACCAAGCCCACCATTAAACTGCTCAACAAATTGCCGATGTGTGTGGTATTGGTGTAGAGCGCTGAAGCGCCACCCGAGCGCCCCGGCATCAGATCCTGAATAACTGACACGCCCAACCCCGCTAAAACACCGATAAAAATCGCATTAAAAATCTGTAGCACAAATAAGTGCCATAATTCATTCGCGAAATAAATGCCGATATAAAGCAACAATGCTGCAATGCCCGCACAGCGCACCAAACTAATCAAACGGAAACGGCTGGCATAGTGCCCAGCCAATAACATAAAGGGCACTTCCAACGCGGCGGTCGTGCCCATCACCCACCCCATCCAGTAGGCATCTAGGTGCAAATTATCCTTCAGGTGAATTGGCAAGCTAATAAGATAGGCATTGTTCACGCCCCACAATATCGAAAATGCAATTGCACATAACCAAAGCGATTGTTTAATCGACGGCGATAAAAGTGGCAGCGCTACACGCTCACCGGCAACATTCACCGGCTTATTTTTTTGCGGCAACCGCGGCAATAATTTAACACTCGCGATGGCAACCAGCACATACAACAGCGCAGCAATACCGTAACTCACATCAAAACCAAAATAAGTCGCCAACAAAAAACCGGCTGGCGGCCCCGCCACCCATGCAAAAGCAATTTGCGCGCGCATGATGGCATTGAACAACGGAATGCGCTCAGTTGGAATTTCCGCCTCGGCGTAATCCAGGCTGTAAGCCATAATTTGCGAAAAAGACACCATCGACAAACTGAGTAAAAACACGGCAGTAAAAGCCACCAGCCAATAATTGCGCGATAACGCAAATATTGCGCAGGCAAGCGTGCCGAGCAAACAGCACATAATCACCAGCGGGCGGCGATCGGCAAGCTTATCCGACCAGTGTCCCAACCAATGGTTGTAGCCGATACTCGCCAAGGCAATTCCCGCAAATGCCAAACCAACCAACAGCGGACGCACTCCAATTTCTTTGGCAAGAAACAAACTAAAGGTGGGCAACACCAGAGCACCCACTACTCCTGCCGTAAAAAACAACAGATATAAACCCAACGCAATCGGGCGGAATAAAGGAGAAGACACAGATTTTACCGAAGGGAGAAAAGAAGGCCGCATCATAGCTGAAACCGGTTACTGCCTAAATGGGGCGGCGGAAGATTAATCCTTCTTAACAACCCACCTGCTTGGATATACCCCGAGTTATTCAAGGTGATTGGCTTGCGCTTTCTGTATAATCGCCGCAATTGCACCCGAGGATCAGCCAATGCAATGCATCAGCATTCAAATCCAACCCCAATACAGCCGCGAATTTGATCGCGACGCGTTTTTGCAGCGCGTGCGCGGGATTCGCTCACCCGAAGTGGACGCGATTGAAGAAAAAGGCAAACTCTATTTAAGTTTCAATTTCTTCACCGAGTTTCCTGCCCCACTTTGGCAGGCGCTCAATGAATGTCTCTATCAAGACGCTACTTACGCCACTATCATCGCGCCGGTATCGGTTGTTATTTGCGAAAGCGAGTCCGATGACGAGTGTCTATTACTGCATCATTTCGATTCCAGTGAACCGCTGGATACGCTTTAAATTCTCCTTCGAGTAAATCATGTCAACTATTAATTGGTTCCCCGGCCATATGCACAAGGCCCGCAAAGAAATTGCGGAGGTCATGCCCCATGTGGATGTGGTAATTGAAGTGATTGACGCACGCATTCCTTTCTCCAGTGAAAATCCGCTGGTGCCAAGTTTGCGCGGCGATACACCACTCATTAAATTACTCAACAAAGCCGATTTGGCCGATCCGGCGATTACCGCACTGTGGGTGGAAAAAATGGAGCAGGAAGCCGGTGTAAAAGCCCTGCCGGTGAGCCAGCAGCGCCCGGAGCAAATTCGAAATTTATTGAATGTGTGCACCAGTTTAGTTAGCGAGCGTCAGCGCGATCTGCGCCCGGCACGCGCGATGATTATGGGCACTCCCAATGTGGGTAAATCCACTATTATCAACACCCTTGCCGGGCGCGTCATCGCAAAAACCGGCAACGAAGCCGGTGTGACTAAAGCACAGCAAAAAATCAAATTGGAAAACGGTATTTTATTAACCGACACCCCTGGATTTTTGTGGCCTAAATTATCACCGCCCTCCTGCGGCTATCGCCTTGCTATTACCGGTGCGATAAAAGATACGGTGTTTGACTACGCCGATATCGCCCTTTATGCCGCTGAGTATTTGTTAAACGCTTATCCAGATGCATTAAAAACACGCTATGGTTTGGCAGAATTGCCAGAATCAGATTTGGAAGTACTCGATGCCATCGGTATCAAACGCGGCTGCGCACGCAAAGGCGGCGGCGTGGATCTGCAAAAAGTGTCATCCATATTAATCACCGAAATACGCGCCGGTTTACTCGGGCCGATTAGCTGGGAAACACCGGAAATGACGCAAATTGAAGTGGCGACCGCCAAAGCAGAAGACGAGAAAAAACGAATCGAAAAAGAAGAAGCTGATCGTATTCGCCGTTTAAAAACCAAAAAAAATCGCCGCTAGAATGTGCGGCGATTTTTTTAAACTTTCAATCCAAGCTGTTTACAGCAAACTGCGCACATAGGCAGCAAGCGCTTGAGGTTCAGGATTTTTTGCTAAATCATTTGGCAGTTTTTTCACATGCCAAATCACTGTCCACTCCAGATATTCTCCTGGTGCCAGCGCCACTACAGCGCCCTGCTGCTTCATCTCAATGAAAATATGCTCTACGTGTGCAAATATTTCTATTTCCCGCTCACCCGTGGCTATAGCGGCGGGAGGGTTATCAGCAAACTCCTTGACTAGCAAATAGCCTTTATCGACATAGGCAACCCAGCCTTCTTTGCCATCTTGCATCACCTTGTGATGATCGGTGCGAATTTTTTTTGCGTCGTAGTGATACCAGGTTAGCTCATCAATATTTTGCACATCCAGCGGATAAAAAATACCACTAATGGGATCAGTGTCACCGCGCGGATAAAACAAATCACCCGACGGCGGCAAACGCGTCACTTCTAATGGCGCAACATTTTTTTCATGATCGCTGTGATTGGTGATGCGGTAAGTTACGGCGATACGATCATTGCCAGTAGGTAGATAGGTTTTGGTAAATTGATAGCCAGTTTTTTTATCCACTTCACTGGTTAACACTACACGCTCATCATCTGTTGTTAGCGAGTAAGGTTTACTATCAAGGGTATCTATCGGAGGCCAATTCCACTCAGCTTGAGGGCTAGACCAAAATACGGTGCCCCAATCGGTGATACTAGTTTGATCCGCGTCGGTCACCAGCAGCTCATGGCCATCGTATCGTAACGACGAAACGCGCCCAGCCACTTTAGGCATGATTTCCATACGGAGTTTGCCCTGCTTAATATAAAGCCGCGAACCGTCTTTTTTGCAAAACTCGGGCAAGGGAGTCGCGTCCTGACTGTTTTTGCCACACCCGAACAAAGCCAAACAGATGGCCAGGAATGCGATCAGGGAATAGCGCTTACTCATTGTCTATCATAATCCTCTAGCAGCATGGTGGCTGCCATTAGGGGGGTAGGCTCTGTTGGAGCCCACATTACGGTTTTTTTACAGATGTTCAGTGTACCCACTTTTGCTGGCAGCGACCATTTGCCATGAGGTAAAGGCTAGTAAAGCAAGGTAAATAACTTGCGCTGAAACTCTATCGCCAAGGGGTCCGCCTTCCCCAACACTGCAATAATTGCAGTAAAAGTTTTGCGCGCCTCGCCTTCGGCAAAATTGCGCTCAACGCGAATAATATCCAATAAGTGCTCTAACGCAGGGCGATACAGAGATTCTTGCTGATATTGCAAAGCCAATTGATAGCGCAGAGTTAAATCTTGCGGAGCTTCGGCATAAGCATTTTCCAAAGCAGCTAATTCCGGTGTTTTGGCAGCCTGCTTTTTCAGTGCTATTTGTGCAGTTAACTGTTCGTAATATGCATCCTGATCGGTCATTTTAATCGTGGATAAAATCGCTTCTGCATTATCGATTCGATTAAGCGCCACATGACACTGCGCCATTAACAGCGCAATACTCGCCAATTGTTGCGATGCTTCATGTGCCTCGCGCAGCAAAGGCAATGCGTCGGCAAAATTCTCTGCCGCCATTAGCGCTTGCGCTTGATCTAGCGGCGCCTCCCACGCTTTGGGCAAATACTTGGCCAGCAATTCACGCACTTGCATTTCAGGTAAAGCGCCAGTAAAACCATCGATTGGCTGACCATCTTGCATCACCATAACCGTGGGCAAACTGCGCACACCAAATTGTGATGCAATCATTTGCTGATCATCTGCATTGACCTTGGCCAATAAAAAAGCGCCTGCGTATTCATTGGCCAGTTTTTCCAACACTGGCATTAAATTTTTACAGGGGCCACACCAATCGGCCCAAAAATCGACGACGACAGGGCGATTAAAGGATTCATCAATTAAAAATTGTTGGGCGTTATCGAGGGTAATATCCACAATTGCCAGCAAAGGCACATTCATATTTGATAAGGACATGTTAGGTATGGTCATTTCAGCTACTCCATCTCGCGTAGGGTAATCGCCACACTGTCTGTCGCGGTAGAAACATAGGCGATGGATTCAGTAATCGTCACTGAGAGATTCATCGTTTTATCCGCGAGCGCAGTTAACGCGTGTAACTCATCGGCAGCAAAGTAATGGATACTCACCTTGGGTAGAGAGCGAATAGCCGTGCTGTTGGTTTTCCACCAAACATCCATGCCACGGCCGTAACTAAACAGCTGAACGGACTGTGCTTGACCCGAGGCTTTTTTCAAGCGATCTGGCGCTGGCTGACCTACTTCAATCCACTCCAGAATCGTGCCGTTGTCGTGTTTCAGCCATAAATCCGGCTCCTCCATGGAGGACAAACCTTTGGTAAAGGTTAAATTTTCCGCAGCGCGATAACAAAAGGCTAGAATACGCACCATCATGCGCTCAAGGGTTTCTGAAGGATGTAGGGCGATAGTCAAATTAAAATCGCCAAACACATTGCGATCCATATCCGATACGCTCAGGTTCGCTTTATAAATAGTTGCCTTTACCGCCACAATTTTCTCACTTAATTAAAGCTAAATAATGTCTGATACTTCATTTGAAATACCGCAAAAATTCGAATTCACCGTGACTAAAGCCGAACAAACCGCGTTGGATTTGTTAGCAGAAGGCACCGGCCTGTCCAAGCAGCGCATTAAAGATGCCATGAACAAAGGTGCTGTCTGGTGGACACTCAAAGGCAAAACACTGCGCTTACGCCGCGCCACCAAGATGCTGTACAAGGGTTCAAAAATCCAATTTTTTTACGATGAGCAGGTGCTTGCACGCAAACCTGAAAGTGCCAATCTGATTTACGACGGCGGCAATTACAGTATTTGGTTCAAGCCTGCGGGCATGCTCTCCCAAGGCTCCCAATGGGGCGACCACTGTAGCATTTTACGGTGGGTTGAAGTGAATGGCCAACCGAATGACGGCCAGCGCCAACGCGAATGTTTTTTGGTGCATCGTTTGGATGCCGATGCGATGGGGTTAATTATTCTCGCACACGACAGCCAAAGTGCCGCGAAGTTATCTGCCCTGTTTCAAGCGCGCGACATGCGTAAATTTTATCAAGCCTGGGTGATTGATGATTGCGACTTACCCGCTGATGGTATGACGCTGAATAATGAGCTGGATGGTAAATCCGCAATTACTCATATCAAAAAGCTGCGACTGGAGAATAATAAAACATTGCTCGACGTGCATATCGAAACGGGTCGCAAACATCAGATTCGCCGTCACCTTGCCAATATCGGCCACCCGATTGTGGGCGATAAACTGTACGGCACCAAATCCTCTTCCGGTTTACAGTTATTGGCCTATCGCCTTGAGTTTATTTGCCCCAATACCAAGCAGCCAGTCATTGTGGAGTTACCGCAAGAATTGCAGTTTAACTAGTCATTTATACAAAATAATAAAACAGCTGAATCCAAAACAAGGCGATATGGTGTCTCAACCATAGCATTCTTAATAGCCGGCCATTAGCGACCGGTTTTACCAACGGCGCAAGGAATCACCTATGACAGCATCCCCCATCTTTATACAGTCACCACAAAAAATGGATCGAATAGTGACACTGGATGTCCTGCGTGGTTTTGCCCTTTTTGGAATTCTCTATGCGCATATGATTTTTTGGTATGCCGCTGGCCCACTGCCACAAGAGACCTACCAACTTTATAAAGATCTCGGCAGCGGCATCGCCATTGGAACTTACATGATTTTTATCCTCAGTAAGTTTTTTGCCATTTTTTCATTCCTGTTTGGCTTAAGCTTTTACATCCAAATTCAAGGGCTTATCAACCGCCAAGAACCAGTGATTAGCCGATTCGGCTGGCGTTTAATTATTTTAGGCGTCATTGGTTTATTGCATCACACCTTTTGGCGCGCGGACATTTTATCAATTTATGTTCCGCTTGGATTACTGCTGTTATTTTTGCGCAACCTCAGCAACAAGGCACTGTTAATTATTGGGGTTTTACTGGTACTCAATATTCCCACCAAATTCGCCGAACTTATTTCAATTCTGCTGCGCGACAAATTAACACTGCTGGATTTTGACCAGAAAATAGCAGGGGCAGAATATTACGCCATCCTGAGCGAAGGCTCTTTTACCGAGATGATTAAACACAATATTGCTGCCATGGGTGATAAATACATATATCAAATAAACAGTGGCCGACTGATTATTACGCTTGGTTTCTTTTTATTAGGTATGTTTGCCGGACGCATGCAGTGGTTTGAGAATATTGCCAATCAGGCAAGGCTCTTTAAAAACGTTTTGAAAAAAAGTAGCTGGGTAGTAGCTATCACACTTTTGTTAGGTGTGGGCTTCGGAATCACTACATTCATGTTAGAAATTGATGTAGAAAAAACACCCTTGGCCGGATGGCTGGGTGGTTTTATGCTGGAGTTTTTTAATGCTAGTCTGACGCTCATCTATATCACCGGCATTAGCCTACTAATGCTCAAACCGCGATGGTCAGCAAGGTTAATGCCGCTTGCTGCGGTTGGGAAAATGGCGTTAACCAGTTATTTGATGCAAACCCTCTTCGGTGTCTTTATTTTCTTTAACATTGGCTTGGGGCTGTTTACCAAAACCTCACCTGGCACAAATGCACTCTTATGTTTTGCAATTTTTGGATTACAGATTTTATTTTGCCGCTGGTGGTTAACTCATTTTTATTACGGCCCGATTGAATGGTTATGGCGTTCGGCAACCAATTTCAAATGGCAGCCGCTCTATAAAGGTCGTCAGACTCCAAATGCTCCCGCAGTAGATTAAATATTTTCCGCGCAAGATAAGACGGCGAAAAAAATCCCACTCATTTCACAATGAGTGGGATTTTTATTTAAGCGCCCATTAATTACATTGATTCAAGATCGCACAATTTCTCAAGCTATTAGAGAATGCATAGTTGGTTAGATAATCCTCATAGGTTGACCAAGCCATTATGCCGCGCAAATCCGGATAGATTTTGGCAGGCTTGTATCCATTGCCACAATCGCCAGAGCGCAAGCAACGCATCGCTGCTTTTACTACTGCTGGATTGGTATAGCCACTACCAGCGGCTGTTGGCGATGATGATGCGGGCAGACCGATAATAATTCGGTTAGCCGGTAATCCAAGATAGCTAACACCGGTACTGCCAATCGCAAAGCCTTCAATCAGCGCTTCCGTCCAGGCAACTAAGCCATCTTGCGTGGCCGCGTTGTAGAACTGGCCGTTTTTACCGGGCATTGAACCCGTATTGTAGTACTGCATTTGCACCCAACTAATGTCATCGCGCAGTACATTCATCAAGGGCAAATACACACCCCAGTTGTATTGTCCTAACCAGTTATTGGCGAGATTAGCACCAATGGTGTGAGCAGTTTCCGGTGCCATAGTGAGTAAGAAACTTGCACCATAACGCGCCTTCAAACGTTTGATAGCGCGCGCAAGATAATCAGCTGAATATTGCGGATTGGTTAAACTAATTTGTGCATTGGGGTTAGTGTGCAAACCTTTTTCGGTATCAATATCAATACCGTCCAGACCAAACTGGTCCTTGATTGCGATAAAGGAATTCACGAAATTATCTTCCTGAGTTTGATTATTCAGGACAAATGTCGCGTTAGCTCCCCCAATTGATAGCAATACTTTTTTGCCTTGTGCTTTTGCGGCGGCAATTTGTTGTGCTGTCGGATTGTTTTGATATCCACCCTCATTACCCAAAAATAGCGAGCCATCTGCATTGATGCGCGGGAATGAAATATTCAACACAGTGTAGTTAGGAATTGCAGTCATCTCTTCCATTGGCCAGTGCCAGTTTTCCCAGTAACCTACTAAATCTCTTGCATTGCCCGATGCCACAGAACTGCTGCTAACAGAGGAAGCGCTGGAGCGAGAAGTGCTCACACTGGATGAGCTGGATGAAGGAACCAAACTGCTGGAACTCGAGCGAGAGGTGCTAGATGTACTGGTACCCGTGCAATTACCTCCAGCCGTCCACACCTGTTGCCAATAGCTACCAGTCCCAGGCGCATAAGCCCAGGCTGCAGTTGATGAACACCAGCCCGGAACCTGACAAGTATAAATACCACCGGCATTGGTCACCACTGTACCTGCAACGTAAGCGGTTCCAGCCACAAATGCGGGGCAAGAACCAACACTGGCGATTGATGAAGAAGAAATACTGCTACGCGCGATTGAACTGGGTGTTGATGAGCGCGAACTACTTGGAGCACTGGAACTCGGCGCGACACTCGAGCTGGGCGCGACGCTTGATGTGGCACCATCGCAAACACCATTATCTGTCCAGTGTTGCCATTGGCCCGATGAGGTGGTGGGGTTATTCGCTTGGGTCCAATAATTCGCGGTATAGCCGCGATTTAAATGCTGAACTTTATTGCCTTGAGTGTAAACACTGCCGCTATTCCATTGCGGTATACCTGCGCAGTTCACCGCCAAAGCTTGGGTGGATATTAGGGCTGCACTAATCAATGCGCCCAGAGCGATTAGTTTTTTCATCGACGTTATTTATCCTTTATTTATCGTTAGTTAAAGAAATGGAGCTGACGAATCGCAACAAAACTCTCTCACCGTCACTAGCTGTTGCATAAGGCTAAAGCCTCTATATATTCGCCGAAATTCAACTGTCAACGTTGTCATTTTAATGTACGGAAATCCTCTAATAATAAAAACGGTATCTAGCATCAGGGAAATTAACGTATATAGGAGGGAGACAAACTTACTTCAAAACAGTCGATGAGAGGAAGAATAAGTACATCTTTTAGCCAATGCAAGTTCGACTTTTTTTAAAACAGGAACCAACTAACAAATTTTGATATAAAACTAGAACTTCAGCCGCGCATGCGTCTATTCATAGCGCAACGCATCTGCGGGTTGAATTTTGCTGGCTCGCCACGCTGGATAAAGACTCACAAAAAAACTAATCAGTAACGCCGTAAAGACCACCTTGGCAATATCACCCGCAACCATTTCCGATGGCAAATAAGTGATGGGATATACATCGGAATGCAAAAACTGAACACCAAAAATTTTCTCGATAAATTGCACCAGTGGCGTCACAAAATAAGAGAGAGTCAACCCCAGAACTAAGCCAATTGAGGTGCCGATCAAACCAATCAAACCGCCCTGCACCATAAAAATCGCCATAATTTCCTTAGTAGATGCACCCATGGTGCGCAGGATGGCTATGTCGCCCTGTTTATCAACCACCACCATAATCAAGGTGGACACTAAATTAAATGCGGCAATAGCAATAATTAAAAACAACAACATACCAACCAAATTTTTGGACATTTGAATCGATTGGTACACATTGCCGTGAGTGCGCATCCAACTGGAGCCATAATAATCAGCTGGTAACGTTTGCATAATGTTGTGCACGATTTCCGGTGCCGCAAACACATCATCCACCTTCAAACGCACACCGCTAATTTGACCAGGGTAACCCGCTAGATCAGCAGCGGTTTGAATATCCATCAAGGCCAGCGCATTATCGACGTCACTATGGGTATCAAAAATGGCGATTACAGTGACAACCTTAATGCGCGGTGAGGAATTGCCCTCGACAGGAATAATCAAACTTATGGAATCAGCCTCTGCCACTTGTAATTTTTCTGCGACACCGCGACCTATCACAATACCGGCTTCAGCAACAGCTAGCTGCTCCAAAGTGCCAGGGGGCAGAAGTTGAGGCAGCTTGGATGTCGTAATTTCTTGCTCAGCATCTATGCCAAAAATATTTACCGGTGCGACACTTTTTTGATAACTCAACAGCCCCTGCAATTGCACAAAAGGTGACGCGGCGACCACACGCGGATGCTGTTTCAAATCGGCAATTAATTGCTCGGGATGTTCAATCGCGTAGCGGTGATAAATCATCGCTTGTGGCATAACACCTAAAATATTGTCGCGCAGCTCTTTATTGAATCCATTCATAATCGACATCACCAAAATTAACAAGGCAACACCAATCACCAAACCCGCAGTGGATAAACGCGAAATAAATGAGACTAAATGATTACGCCCCTGCGCAATACCGTAGCGAGTACCCACCAAAAAAACATAGCGGTTAAACATTAATTAGCCTCTGCGCCAACCAGCGCACCATCGACGAGCGTGAGGGTGCGGTCCATACGCGCGGCGAGACGCGGGTCGTGAGTCACTACCACAAAGCTGGTGCCGATCGATTGGTTTAGTTCCAGCATGAGCGCTTGAATTGCCTCTGCTGCGTGGCTATCGAGATTGCCCGTTGGTTCATCCATCAAAACACAAGCAGGGTTGGTTACCAGCGCACGCGCAATTGCAACTCGCTGACGTTCGCCGCCTGAAAGCTCGGAGGGTTTGTGATCAACCCGTTTGGCTAAACCTACGCGGCTTAATAATTCCTGCGCACGCTGCTTGGCAATGGCCATGGGTTGTTTACCAATTAAGAGCGGCATAGCCACATTTTCCAGTGCAGTAAACTCCGGTAACAAATGATGAAACTGATACACAAAACCTAAACTGCGATTGCGCAAACGACCGCGTTCATCGGCACTCAGGTGCGATAAACGCTCACCCGCGACACTCACTTCGCCAGCATCAGGCACATCCAAACCGCCGAGGATATTTAATAAGGTAGATTTGCCAGAACCAGATGCTCCGACAATCGCCACTCGCTCACTGGGCTGAATATGGAAATTGACATTGCGCAACACATCGACCGAGAGCGCGCCTTGACGATAACTTTTACTGACCTGCTGACAAATTAAAACAGGAGTGGAATTATTCATAACGCAGAGCCTCCGCAGGTTCAATTTGTGCAGCGCGATAGGCTGGATAAAGGGTGGCGATAAAACTGAGCAGCAATGCGACACCACAAATCAATGCGACATCTTGCCAAAGTAATACTGAGGGTAACTGAGTGATGAAATACACATCTGGGTCAAACACTTGCATACCCAACATTGATTCAACTGCATTCATAATGGGTGTTAACGAAGAGGCGACAATACAGCCTACAACTGTGCCGATAAAGGTTCCGAAAAAACCAACCGCACTGCCCTGCACTATAAAAATAGCCATGATTTGTCGCGCACTGACACCCATGGTGCGCAGCACCGCAATGTCCGAGCGCTTGTCGGCCACCATCAACACCAGACTGGACACTATATTAAACGCCGCCACGGCGATGATAATCATCAGCAGTGCACCTACGACAATTTTCTCCATCTTCACCGCTTGAAATAAGCTGCCCTGAGTTTGACTCCAATCTTTGACTCTATAGTTATCACCCAATTGAGCGCGCAATTCACTCATCACTTTTGCGGCAGTAAACATATTGTCAGTTTTTACATGCAGCCCTTGCACCCCGGTTTTACGCAAGAATTTTTGCGCATCCTGAACATGAATTAATGCTAGCGTGCTATCCACCTGCGCGCCCACTTCAAATACACCGACCAGGGTAAAACTGCGCGAGCGGGTAAAAGCACCCATCGGAGTGATATTGACTTCAGGCGAGATAATGCGGATTTTATCACCAGGTGTCAGCATTAATCGGGCAGCCAAAATACGCCCCATGACAATGCCGTACTCACCTGGCTGCAACTGTGCCATCGAACCAACCAGCATACGCTGATCGACAATTGATACCTGCGCTTCCGCTTCGGGCAATATGCCCTGCAGCTCTATCGGATCAACCCCACCCGCATAATTCACCATGGCAATACTGGCAATATAGGGGGCAGAAGCAACAACTTGCGGATGTTGGTTGACCTGAGCAGACAATTCTTGCCAATCATCCAAGGCGGGAAGCTGATCGATAAAACCGTGGGGGATCACACTGAGAATACGTTCGTGCATTTCGCGACCAAAGCCATTCATCACCGACAGCACTATAATCAATGCCATGACCCCCAGCGCCATGCCCACCAACGAGAAGGCACTAATAAAGGAGATAAACTGATTGCGGCGCTTGGCGCGGGTATAGCGCAAGCCGATATAAAGGGGGATGTTTTTTAGCATGGGCGCATTAAACCCAATTGGCTCCATTTGCTCAAGCAAAACCGCTAGAGCACTCGATAAAGCTGCGCCACATATCGCTGGCTGTGCTATGTTTACTGCATCACAAAATTTGGAAGATTCAGGATATGAGTGAGCGTCGTAGTTACTTTCGTATTGATGAAAGTATCGCCATTGAATTCAAAGAGGTTGATGAGATTACTGCAAATACCGCTGCGGCTGAATTGCAGTTCCCTAATACGGCCTCACTCAAACTCTTTGCCGAGTTGCGCAAGCTCGATAATGACAACGCTCACCTATTTCACCAAATCAAAGATACCAGCCGCGCACTTGGGGAGTACTTGCATAACCTCAACCGCAAGATAGATATTATCAGCCAACAGCTGATGCAAGATTCCAAGCCGTTGCCTCCCTCCAAAACGATTAAACAAGTAAACCTGAGTGAAGGCGGTATAGCTTTTGGCAGCTCAAGGCATCTAGAAGCCAACTCCCATATCGCCTTGAGGTTGATATTTTTACCCAGCAACGCAGGCATGGTGCTTTTTGCAAAAATCATTCGCTGTGAACCCAGTAACACCGGCGAATATCAAATTGCGGCAAAATTTCATAGCGTGACCGATGCGCAACAGCAGTTAATCGGCCAACAAATCATGCGTGCGCAAATGGCCGAACGTCGCAAGAACCAACACTATCTGCAATAAACCCTACTGTTAACCCATGCACCAAGGTGTTTTATCAGCCATGATTCAGCGCAAACTCCTTAGTATCGCCCTAACCTGCTCATTAGGATTTGCCGCTCAAATCCATTACGTAACCGCAGAAGAAATTCGCATTCCTGTTGGTGAGCAAGCCAAAGACCAAGTGCTTGTCGACATGCCAACCAAAGGCATGAGTAAAGAGCGCGTTAAAGCGCTGTTTGGCGCACCATTAGAAGAGATTCCCGCTAAAGGTCAGCCACCTATTTCACGCTGGAAATATCAAGAATTTACCGTTTATTTTGATAACAATACGGTGATTCACTGCGTGCGAAACTTTCACCCAAAGGTAAATCCAGCCGAGTAAAATCAGCACTGGGCGATACACAAATTTGACTCAATAAAAAAGGGCCCGATCACTCGTGCCCTTTTTTATTGCTGCCACCGAGGCAAACTAACGACGACTAATTCGATTCACGCCATCCAGTGCAGCAACACGATACGCCTCAGCCATGGTGGGATAATTAAAAATATTATTGAGGAAATAGTGAATACTATTGCCTCCGCCCTTCTGCGTCATAATCGCTTGTCCGATATGCACAATCTCGGCTGCTTCAGCACCAAAGCAATGCACACCGAGAATTTCCAAGGTGTCTACATGAAATAATAGTTTCAGCATACCTACGTCTTCGCCGCTGATTTGACCGCGAGCTGTATTTTTAAATAGGGCGCGCCCCACTTCGTAAGGCACTCTCGCTTGTGTTAATTCAGTTTCAGTTTTACCCACTGAACTAATCTCTGGCAGGGTATAAATACCGGTGGGAACATCCTGCACTAATTGGCATCCTTCACCAAAAATACCGCCTGATACCGCACGCCCTTGGCCATAAGACGCACTCGCCAAACTCGGCCAACCTACCACATCGCCTACAGCATAAATATTGGGAACCTGGGTGCGATAGCAATTATCAACTTTTAAATTACCGCGATGATCCGCCGTAAGGCCTGCCGCCTCAAGATTCAATGCATCCGTATTGCCACTACGGCCATTACACCAAAGAATGGCATCGGCCTTAAGCCGCTTGCCGGACTTTAAAAATAAAGTCACGCTGGAGTCACTTGCTTCAATCGCTTCAAATTCTTCGCTGTGGCGAACAGTGACACCGCTATCGCGCAGGTGATAACTCAGTGCATCAGAAATTTCATCATCGAGAAATGACAACAATCGCTCGCGGTTATTGATCAAATCAACACGCATGCCCAAACCAGAAAAAATCGAAGCGTATTCGCAACCAATAACGCCGGCACCGTAAACAATGATGTGCCGCGGCGTGTGCTGCATTTCCAGAATGGTATCGCTGTCGTACACACGAGGGTGATTAAAATCAACATCAGCTGGGCGATAGGGGCTTGAACCAGTAGCAATCACAATATTGGTGGCAGAAATAATTTCAATGCCTCCATCTAACTGCAGCAAGCTCACCGTATTAGCATCAATAAATGATGCCCGACCAATATGCACATTAACGCGATTACGCACATAAAAACTGGTGTGTAATTCGACCTGCTTAGGAATTACTTTTGCTGCAGATTGCAATACACGCGGAAAGGTTAAGCGGCGACTATCGCCAATTTCGCGAAACAAACTATTACTTTTGAATTGAATAATTTGTTTAACCACATGACGGAGTGATTTAGAAGGAATTGTTCCCTTATGCGCACAGCTTCCGCCTACAACCGCCCTGTTCTCTACTACTCCGACCCGTTTTCCTGCCTTAGCCGCTGCTATAGCTGCAGCTTCGCCCGATGGGCCGGAACCTATAACTAAAAGATCATAATTGTGATCTGCCGATTTTTTACGACCAGTCAATTTATTCCCCTTAACCGAATGACAGGATTGATTGTGATGACTTTAGTCTAGCAACAACTATTCCTTTTGTTTGCTGGCATCGTATGAAAGATCGCTATTGTCACTCTTTACCATTGATGGCTTTGCTTTTTCTTCAGCACACTTTGCCTCATCACCACCACACAAATCGCAGACATAATTTGGGTCACCCAACGCTTTACCTACACCACCGCAGGAACCGGACACAGGCCGTCTACCTGCAAGCACATTGATTGACAATGCAAATGCCACAAACAACATCACCAGTAAGGTAACTATAAGAACAGCCATAATTAACCCCTAGGCATAAAGCCTTTACTTCACATTAAAAATACCAACCAACAAAAGAAAAAACGAGGCGGTTACCCAGCCTCGTTTTCCTTTTCATTAACCACCAAAATCGTCGAGTAAAATATTGTCGTCTTCAACACCCAGACTCTTCAACATTTTAATCACAGCGGCATTCATCATTGGCGGACCACACATGTAAAACTCACAATCCTCTGGTGCCGGATGATCTTTCAGATAGTTTTCATAAAGTACATTATGAATAAACCCAGTCATACCATTCCAGTTGTCTTCTGGCTGAGGATCAGATAAAGCGACATGCCATTTGAAGTTTTCATTCTCAGCTTGCAGCATATCGTAATCTTCTTTATAGAACAGTTCACGCAAAGAGCGCGCACCGTACCAGAACGACATTTTACGATCAGTTTTCAAGCGGCGCAGTTGGTCAAAAATGTGTGAACGCATAGGCGCCATGCCTGCACCACCACCAATAAACACCATCTCAGCATTAGTCTTCTTGGCAAAGAACTCACCAAATGGACCATATACTGTAATGTGATCACCCGGCTTTAAACTAAATACAAATGAAGACATTTGACCCGGTGCAATTCCCTGTGATTTAGGCGGTGGAGTTGCAATACGAATATTGAACTTTACTACACCTTTTTCTTCAGGGTAATTTGCCATCGAATAGGCACGAATAACTGGCTCAGTCACTTTTGATTCCAGATTAAAGAAACCAAAACGCTCCCAATCGCCACGATACTCAGGCTCGATATCAAAGTCAGAGAACTTAACATGATGCGGTGGGCATTCAAGCTGCACATAGCCACCAGCGCGGAAGTCTACACTCTCACCTTCAGGCAGACGCAAAGTCAGCTCTTTAATAAAGGTGGCAACGTTAGGATTGGACTCAACAGTAGTAACCCACTGTTTAACACCAAACACTTCTTCCGGTACATGAATAGTCATGTTTTGCTTAACAGGAACCTGACAACTTAAACGCCAGCCTTGTTTTTGTTCACGACGATTAAAATGCGGCTCTTCGGTTGGCAAAATTGAACCGCCACCTTCATTCACCACACATTTACATTGCGCACAACTACCACCGCCGCCGCAAGCAGATGCCAAAAACACATTATTGGCAGCCAGTGTCTGCAACAATTTACCACCAGCAGGTACGGTAATTGTTTTCTCATCATTGATGAGAATTTGCACATCGCCGCTATTTACCAATTTGGCGCGGGCCACAAGAATCACCACCACCAGCGCGATGACGATTGCGGTGAACATGACTACACCTAATACAATCTCGATATTCATTGAATTCTATTCCTCGTCTCTCTTAGAGGGAAATGCCGCCAAAAGACATAAAGCCTAATGACATCAATCCCACGGTGATAAAGGTAATGCCCAAGCCACGCAGACCTTCTGGCACATCGGAATATTTCATTTTTTCAAGAATACCGGCCAGCAATACAATCGCAATTGCCCAACCTGTACCTGAACCCAAACCATACACCACACTTTCACCGAAGTGATAATCGCGCTCAACCATAAACAGCGATCCACCCATGATCACACAGTTCACGGTAATCAGCGGCAGGAACACACCCAGTGCGTTGTAAAGTGCGGGCAAGAACTTATCCATAACCATTTCCAAAATCTGTACGATTGCTGCAATCACACCGATAAAAGAAATAAAACTCAGGAAGGTCAGATCAACACCGGTGACGCCAGCCCAAGCCAATGCATCCTCTTTCAACAGATAAGTCAAAATCAGATTGTTAGCCGGTACGGTAATGGTTTGCACCACAATTACCGCAATACCAAGACCAATTGCCGCGTTAATCTTTTTAGACATAGCTAAAAAAGAACACATGCCCAAGAAAAATGCCAGCGCCATATTTTCAATAAAGACGGAGCGCACAAACAAACTTAAAAAATGTTCCATTATGCGATCTCCTGAGTCTTGATGGAGTTAGGCGAAATTTTAAATGATTCTTTCTCTACCTGATTTTTCTTCCAGGTACGCATCGCCCAAATAATAATACCAATAATAAAAAACGCACTTGGGGGCAGTAACAGCAAACCATTAGGCACATACCAACCACCATCAGATATAGTTGGTAGAACTTGAATGCCAAACCATTTGCCAGCACCAAACAGTTCACGGACGGTCGCAATGACAATTAACAGCACCGAGTAACCCAAACCGTGACCAATACCATCTAAAAAGCTAGGTACCGGAGGATTCTTCAGCGCAAATGCTTCAGTACGCCCCATCACAATACAGTTGGTTATGATCAAACCTACAAATACTGAAAGCTGCTTACTAATGTCATAGGCCACGGCTTTCAAGACCTGATCTACCACAATAACCAATGCAGAGATAATGATCATTTGCGCAATAATACGTACACTGCTTGGCAAATAATTGCGCACCAAAGATACAAAAAGATTTGAAAAGGCTGAAACCAGAGTCAAACCGATTGCCATAACCAAACTGACTTTCACACTAGATGTCACCGCAAGCGCGGAGCAGATACCCAAAATTTGTAAAATAACTGGGTTATTTTCCAAAATGGGTTTGACGAGGAGATCTTTTGCTTTGCTGCTCATGATTAGGCCTCTCCATTTTTCAAATTGGTCAGGAAAGGTTTAAATCCATTATCGCCCATCCAGAATTTCATCAAATTGCTCACACCATTACTAGTCAAAGTGGCTCCTGCAAGAGCATCCACTTTATGTTCAGCATCAGGTGTTGAATCATCGACATGCCCCTTAACTACACTGACAAGAACATCGCCTGACTCCGAGTAAATCTTCTTGCCAATCCATAATTGCTTCCATTTTGGGTTATCAACTTCGCCACCCAATCCTGGTGTTTCTTTTTGATCATAGAAACCAAAACCAAGAACAGTGTTCAAGTCTTTATCCAATGCAACAAAACCAGACATGGTTGACCATAGACCATAACCACGTACTGGAAGTATCACTTTGGAAAGCCCATTATCGTCATTTACCAAAAATACTTTGGCGTATTTTTCCCGACGAATTATTTTTGCAATATCCAGCTCTGCACCCAGCTTGTCCGACAGCTCCGGCTTTTTAGCAGATGCGGTTTGATCGAATTTATCCACGTCGGATATTGCATCTGTAAACTTACCAGTTTCTAAATCGATAATTTTCACTTCGACTTTCTCAAACTGCGCATCAATAGACTGCGAGGCATCATAAATACCTGCAATTTTGAGTACGTTGGTTTTAAAGTCGAGCGCTTTGTTGGCGGCCTGCACAGGCTTTAAAAGCACTGCGGAACCAGCCACCAAAATAGAAGCCACAAGACACATAATCAATGTGACTGCGATAGTGTATTTTGCTGTTTGTTGGTTAGCCACGCGCCAGTCTCCGTTTAATATTGGATTGAACGACGAAGTAGTCGATAGTAGGTGCAAACATGTTTGCAAACAAAATAGCTAACATCATGCCCTCTGGATAAGCCGGGTTAACGACACGAATTGTAATCACCATGAATCCGATTAACGCGCCATAAATCCACTTGCCTGTATCAGTCATAGAAGCAGATACAGGGTCGGTGGCCATAAAGAACAAGCCAAATGCAAAACCACCGATTACCAAATGCCACCAAAATGGCATTTGAAACATGGGATTACTACTACCAGAACCAGCCCAGTTATAAAGTAGCGTGGTTAAGATTGCACCCGCCAAAACACCTAGAACAATACGAGTTGATGCGATACCCATAATCAGCAGCGCAACACCGCCAATCATTAATGCCAATGCAGACGTTTCACCAATAGAGCCTTGCTCAAAGCCGATAAATGCGTCTAACCAGCTAACATGATTAACTACTGCATCCATACCCTGCTGAGCAGCAATAGAAAGTGTAGTTGCACCTGTATAACCATCTACTGCAGTCCACACCGCTTCGCCTGACATTTCTGCCGGATAAGCAAAGAAGAGGAATGCGCGACCAGTCAGTGCAGGGTTGAGGAAGTTTTTGCCAGTACCACCAAAAACTTCTTTACCAATCACCACACCAAAACTGATACCCAAAGCCGCTTGCCACAAAGGCAAATCGGGCGGACAGGTTAAGGCAAACAGGATGGAAGTTACAAAGAAACCTTCATTCACTTCATGACCACGCGTGGTAGCAAATAACACCTCCCAAAAACCACCGACAATGAACACAGTCGCGTATATAGGAAGGAAGTAAGCAGCACCCAGCACCAAATTGTCCCAGATACTGTCGGGATTATGACCAGCGAACATCGCAGTCAAAGCGCCATGCCAGTTATCGATACCCGTTGCGCCTGTCGCAGCCAAAATAGTGTTTGCTTGCAAACCAACGTTATACATACCAAAAATCATTGCTGGCCAAGCACACAGCCACACAGTGATCATGATACGTTTCAGGTCAATGCCATCGCGCACATGAGAGGTGGATTTAGTGACATCAGCCGGCTTGAAAAGCCCGGTATCTATAGCTTCATAAAGTGAATACCACTTTTCATATTTACCGCCTTTATGGAAATGCGGCTCAATACTATCGAGTAATTTTCTCAGACTCATCAATTAGCCCTCCTGCTCAATGCGTGTAAGGTTATTGCGCAGGATTGGACCGTATTCATACTTGCCAGGGCACACAAATGTGCACAATGCCAAGTCTTCTTCGTCCAACTCCAGACAACCCAGTTGTTGTGCCGCTTCGGTATCACCCACAATTAGCGCGCGCAACAGTTGAGTTGGCAGAATATCTAACGGCATAACCTTCTCATAAGAGCCTACCGGAACCATAGCGCGCTCGGAGCCATTGGTTGAAGTAGTAAAGTTGAATACTTTTGAAGGGAGCAGCTTAGACAAATAAATTCCCATTACCGAGAACTTGTTGGTGCCAGCACGCAAGTAATGCAGCATTTCGCGCTCGCGACCTTCGAGTAATACACTGACTTGGTTATGAAAACGTCCAAGGAAGCTCAAGTTTCCATGAGAGCGACGGCCACCAAACACCGAGCCGGAAATAACACGATTCTCACCGGATTTGGTTTGACCTTGAGTCAATTCACTCAAGTTGGCACCGATGCGAGTGCGCACCAAACGTGGACGCTCAACCTGTGGGCCAGCAAGTGCAACTACGCGATCAACATTTAACTGACCGGTAGTAAACAACTCACCAACAGCAATTACATCTTGATAACCGATAGTCCACACAGTTTTATGTGCACTAACCGGATCAAGGAAATGGATATGCGTACCCGAGTTGCCAGCAGGATGAACACCAGCAAAAGCCTCAGCAACAATATTGCTACCTTGCCCTTTAGGAAGATCTGCACCTTCGGCATGACATACAAACACTTTACCTTCGGTCAAGCGCGCTAACACTGTCAAACCATTCGCAAACGCTTCTTTTTTGCTGGCGATGATAACCTGTGGATTAGCAGCAAGTGGATTGGTGTCCATCGCCTGCACAAAAATCGAGCTGGGCTTTGAATCCAACGCGGGAGCCTTGCTGAAAGGACGCGTGCGCAATGCAGACCAAAGACCGGATTGCACCAAATTTTGTTGCACACTCTCACGTGTCAAACCAGCCAAATCAGCCGCTGAATACTTGGCGAACTCGACTGCATCATTGCCCTCCACATCAATAACAATTGAGTGGAATACACGCTGATCACCGCGATTAATTGCACTAACAATGCCTGATGCTGGAGCCGTGTAGATAACACCGGGCGTCTTTTTATCAGAAAACAGTTCCTGACCAAGTTTAACCTTATCACCAACCTGTACCGCCATAGTGGGCTTCATACCATGGTAATCAAACCCGATTAAAGCTACTTGGCGAACCTGCGGGCCATCTTCAATAGATTGATTGGGGCTGCCGGTAATGGGCAAATCCAATCCTCGACGAATCTTTATCATACGTCTCTGCCTAGTCGTTCGTGTGGATGTGGACCTGGTAAACCAGGCCATGGGAATGCAGCAAGCGATAAACCAACTGTCATTATTCAGTTACTTCCTGGCGGGAACTGAATAAGACTTTGTGGAGGACGTGCTTGATGCGAGCGCGCCAGTGTTTATTTACGCTGCAAATAAACCAATGGAGCATAGAGCCAGTAACTTTCATTCAACATCCTGCATCAACATCTGCCCTGAGAAGCACAGAGAACACACAAGAGATTGATTTCTGAGAAGTTTTGGTTAGCCCTAGTAAAACCCGCGAATTATAAACGCCACCCAGACCAAGCACCATAGCAATGCATCGATTTGATGCACGTTTTACTCGCGTTTTCGTTGAATTCGAATTCTTTTTGCCTATATTGCCAGCAATAAAAATACCAATGAAAACATTTCTCATCTACAAGAAGTACTGGTTAAGCCTAGCAGCAAATCATCATTAAGCTTTTATTTACCTATTGATCACCCAAGAAGCCGCATAACACAGGTAAAATGCCCGCCACCCAAATGAATGTATAACTAATAAACGCTTTATGACCCAGCAACTTACAAGCAATCCCCCTATCTCAAGCAAATCTGGCAATCGCCACTATTGGGGCCAGCTCTTTGGTAGCGCCCAGGCACTTACGATTGTAAATGCCGCCAAGACTTACCAAGGTCTAAGCTTGGTAGTCACTGCCGACACCAGTGCTGCAATTCGGATGGAAACCGAACTTTCGTTTTTTGCAAAAGGACAAGATCCACTGCCGGTATTACATCTCGCCGATTGGGAAACCCTGCCCTACGATACTATCTCCCCGCATCAGGACATTATTTCCGAGCGTCTAAGCACGCTCTATAAATTGCCCGGCATAAAACAGGGGATTCTCGTTGTTCCGGTAACCACACTCCTGCAGCGACTCATGCCGCAATCCTATTTGGTTGGCAACAGCTTGATGGTTTCGGTTGGGGAAAAACTCGACGCCGATCAGTTGCGCCACAACCTGGAACGTGCGGGCTATCACTGCGTCGATACGGTTTACGAGCACGGGGAGTTTGCAGTGCGCGGTTCGCTGATGGATATTTTCCCCATGGGCAGCGAGCTGCCCTATCGCATCGATTTATTTGATGACGAAATCGAAACCCTGCGCACCTTTGATCCGGAAACCCAAATCACTATCGACAAGGTCGATAAAATTCAATTGCTCCCAGCAAAAGAATTTCCTCTCAACAAAACCGGCATTGGCCTATTTAAACAAAAGTGGCTCGAACGCTTTGATGTCAACCACAAAGCATGTCCAGTCTTTCAAGATGTCAGCGCAGGCATATCGCCACCCGGTATCGAATATTATCTGCCGTTATTTTTTGATGCCTGCAGCACGCTGTTTGACTACCTGCCTACTGACACCCAAATTTATGCGCTGGGCGACATTGAAAAATCAGCCGAAAATTTTTGGCTCGAATTATTGCGTCGCTATGAAAGCCGCCGTGTAGATCCGTTGCGCCCACTGCTCGCACCACGGGATATTTATCTGGCGATTGATGAATTTTTTGGCAATCTGAAAAATTACCCGCGCACCTTTATAGAATCTGCAACGCTGGAAGAAAAACCCGGCAACTACAATTTCGCCACCGCCGCCACACCATCACTACCGATTCGCGCGCAAGCCGATAATCCGCTCGCCGCGATTCAAGCTTTTTTAATGGAATTTGATGGCAAGGTTTTATTTTGTGCTGAATCGGCTGGGCGCAGGGAAACCTTACTGGAATTATTGGGCCGCATTCGTGTTCGTCCAACAACAGTAGAGAGCTGGCACGACTTTCTTACTCACAACGAAAAGCTCGCAATCACCGTTGCCCCCCTTGAACAGGGATTACTACAAACCAAGCCTAAAATTGCGCTAATTTCCGAAGCGCAGTTATTTGGTGAGCGCATTCAACAACAGCGCCGCCGCAAACAAACGCAAGACAACGCTGATTTGGTGGTTAAAAACCTCACCGAATTAAAAATCGGCGCATCGGTGGTACATATCGATCACGGTGTCGGCCGCTATCGCGGCTTGGAAACTATCACCATCGACAATCAAACCAACGAGTTTTTAACACTGGAATACGCTGATGAAGCCAAACTGTATGTTCCGGTAACTAGTCTGCACTTAATCAGCCGCTATGGCGGTGCTGAAGATAACTTGGCGCCACTGCATAAACTGGGCAGCGAGTCATGGCAAAAAGCACGCCGCAAAGCCGCCGAACAAATTCGCGATACTGCCGCGGAATTATTGGAAGTTTACGCGCGCCGCGCCGCTCGCAAAGGTCATAAATTTCCCGACCCTAAAATTGCTTATGAAGCTTTTTCTGCAAGTTTTCCGTTTGAAGAAACTGCAGATCAGCAGCGCGCAATTGAAGCTGTAATGGAGGACATGCTCTCATCCAAACCTATGGATCGCTTGGTGTGTGGCGATGTTGGTTTTGGTAAAACAGAAGTCGCTATGCGTGCGGCATTTATTGCCAGCCATAGCGGTAAACAAGTTGCCATTCTTGCGCCGACCACCCTGCTTGCACAACAACACTATGAATCATTAAAAGATCGCTTTGCCGATTGGCCCATCACCGTTGAAGTGCTCTCGCGCTTTCGTACCACTAAAGAAGTGAATCAAGTACTGGAGCGATTAGCGGAAGGCAAAGTGGATATAGTAGTCGGCACCCATAAACTTTTATCGCCCGATATTAAATTTAAAGATCTCGGTTTATTAATTATCGATGAAGAACATCGTTTTGGTGTGCGGCAAAAAGATCAGATCAAAGCACTGCGCGCAGAAATCGATATTCTCACGCTCACGGCAACGCCGATTCCTCGTACATTAAATATGTCGATGGCCGGCATTCGCGATTTATCGATTATCGCCACACCGCCGGCGCGGCGCTTATCGGTTAAAACCTTTGTGCGCACCTACGATGAAGCCACTATAAAAGAGGCGATACTGCGGGAAATTTTGCGCGGTGGACAAGTGTATTATCTGCATAACGAAGTCGACACTATTGAAAAAGTAGCGCGCGAACTGCAAGAGTTAATTCCTGAGGCGCGCATTGGTATTGGCCATGGGCAAATGCGTGAGCGCGATCTTGAACGGGTGATGTCAGATTTTTACCACAAGCGTTTTAACATTATGGTGTGCACCACCATTATCGAAACGGGTATCGATATCCCCAGCGCCAATACCATTATTATCAATCGCGCCGATAAATTTGGCCTCGCGCAATTGCACCAATTGCGTGGTCGTGTCGGCCGTTCGCACCATCAGGCATACGCCTATTTACTAACACCTGATCGTCGCTCAATGACCGACGATGCACAAAAACGTCTTGAAGCCATCAGCGCAGCAGAAGATTTGGGCGCTGGTTTTACGTTGGCAACCTACGATATGGAAATTCGCGGCGCCGGTGAACTGCTGGGCGATGAACAAAGTGGCCAAATTCAAACTATCGGTTTCTCACTGTATATGGATATGCTAGATCGCGCGGTAAAAGCAATCCGCCAAGGCAAACAAGCAGATCTAGAAAAAGCACTGAGCGAAGCGATTGAAATCAATCTGCGCATTCCAGCACTCATTCCCGCCGACTATTTGCCTGATGTGCACACACGACTAGTGATGTACAAACGCTTGGCTAATGCCGACAGCGAAGAAGCCCTGCGCGACCTGCAAGTAGAAATGATCAACCGTTTTGGCATGCTGCCCGAACCGATCAAAAATTTGTTCCGAGTTACGCAAATTAAAATTACTGCCGAAACCATCGGCATTACCAAACTGGAAGCTAACGCGCGGGGCGGAAAAATTGAGTTCTCCAGCGATACCCGGGTGGATCCACTCAAAATAGTTAAACTGGTTCAAAGCCAGCCGCGCATTTATAAATTGGAAGGCGCCAATCAATTGAAATTTACCATGGACTTGGAAGCGACTGAAAAGCGCATCCAAACCGTTGTCGATTTATTAGATCACTTGATGACTGGCAAATAATGCCGACTCTTATCAATTACTGGTGGAATTAATTTATGGTTTCTCAATCAATAAAACACCTATCAACATTACTTGGCGTGACTGCGGTTTTTGTAAGCGCAATGCTGGCACTGTCCACTCAAGCACAAACGCGAACGCACGAGGGCTGGTATCAAGTTGAGATGATAGTTGTAGCGCGAAAAGACGATTCCGGGCAAGAACACTGGCCCAGCAACATTAAATTGCGCTACCCCGCCAAATGGGTCGAGTTGAAAGATCCCGCCGCTACCGAAACTGGCATCACCGGTAGTACGGCAACGGTAGATCTCACCAAAGAAGCCTTTTATTTGCTACCCGCTAGTGAACGGCAATTAAATGCACAAGCGCAAAAATTACAGCGCAGCCCGAATTTTGAGGTTTTGTTTCACAATGCCTGGCGGCAAATCATCACCAATAAAAAATCCTCCAAAGCCATCCTCATTAATGGCGGCCGAACTTTTGGCCAACATCAAGCATTGGAAGGTAGTATTCGCTTAAGTGTGGCCACTTATCTGGAGCTGCAAACCAATTTATGGCTAACGCAATTTGATCTCAATGTCGGCCAAGAAATCACCCAAACCTGGCCAGAAATTCCATTGCGCCCGAACTATACAACAACAGCAACCCATAATTTTTCATTGGATTCCGATATAGAAGCAGAATTGGAACAAGCCCTGGCAAATGAAAACAGCCAATGGTCGAGCGGAAATATAGAAGGCAATGCGACGCAGCCCGAAGTGGATAATTTTGTGACGCGGCAAATTATTTTACTGCAAGAAGAGCGCGATATGCGTAGCAGCGAAGTACACTACATAGATCATCCAGTATTGAATGTCATTATTCAAATCACGCCCTACTCAACACCAGCAGGGCAATAATTATTTTTTGCTTCCCCCAAAAAAAACACCGGCCAGTGCCGGTGTTTTTATTTTGAGAGTTGGGAAATCCTGAGTGAAGTTTACATCAGCTCAGCAAAATAACATCTTCTGCCTGCAAGCCCTTATCACCTTGTTGCAACTGAAACTCAACACTTTGACCTTCAGCTAATGAGCGGTAACCTTCCGCACGGATATTTCTGTAGTGTACAAAAATATCCTCGCCTCCTTCTCCTCTGGTTATAAAACCGTATCCACGCACGTTGTTAAACCATTTAACAGTGCCCATCTCACGATCTGCCATATGAAACACCTCTAACAGCATTGGTAGCTTATTGTTATTGCTCGGTTTGCTTCATCCGTTGATCGCCAGCACAGCAGGCTAGCAGCTATCCACAACCGGGTTCATAGAACTAAAAACCCCGCGTTAACGGATATTAACAAAAGTTAGAAATAAGAGGGGGATTTTTTGCTGCTTATTTGCCCAAGACTACTGCTTAGCAAATAGAAAAATAGCCTTTTTAACATCGTCCATGCCGGCAACAAGAGTTTTCATTATGTCGTCAATACTCAACTCTTCGCTCGCCAGCCCAGCTGCCCAATTAACCACCAAGCATAGCGCCGCGTATTTTAATCCCAGTTCGCGCGCCAATGCCGCCTCCGGCATTGCGGTCATTCCCACCAAATCGCAGCCATCACGCTGTAAACGCAAAATTTCTGCTGCTGTTTCCAAACGCGGCCCTTGCGTACAGGCATATACACCCTGCTGCTGAAACGGAAGATTCGCCGACAATAAACTGGCGATCAATTGTTGACGCATGTCCTCACAATAAGGGTGGGTGAAATCGATATGATTGATATAGCCATCAAGCAAGAAGTTATAACTCTGCTCGCGACCATAGGTGTAATCGATAATTTGATGCGGCACGACAAAGGTGCCCGGCTCCATTGTAGGATGAATACCGCCAACCGCATTTACAGCTAGCACTTGCGTGACGCCCGCCTCTTTTAGTGCCCACAGATTTGCACGGTAATTAATCTGATGCGGCGGCAGTTTGTGCCCCTGCCCATGACGAGGCAGAAACACCATCTGACGACTACTTATTTTCGCGATAATCAATGGCGCAGAGCAATCACCATAGGGTGTAATGACTTTCTGTTCAGCAATAATTTCCAATTCAGGAAATTGATTTAACCCGGAGCCGCCGATAATTGCCAACATCGCTAGACACTCGTTTGCGCGCGGCTAGCCATATAGGCTGCATAATCTGGAACCCAATGTTGTGACTCACCATTAAAGAGCGGCGAAGACACCATAAAATCGGCAGAGCTTTGGTTACAGGCGATAGGAATATTCCACACAGCGGCAATACGCAACAGTGCTTTTACATCGGGATCATGTGGCATTGGCTCAAATGGATCCCAAAAAAAGATCAACATATCGACCCTGCCCTCGGTAATGAGCGCGCCTACTTGCTGGTCACCACCCAAAGGTCCGGAGATAAGTTTGTTAATCGGCAAGGCCGTTTCTTTTTCTATTAAGGTGCCGGTCGTGCCGGTCGCAAATAATGTATGGCGGCTCAAATCGGCGCGGTGTTTTTTACACCAGGCAAGCAAATCTTTTTTTCTATTATCGTGCGCAACAAGTGCAATCGATTTTGCAGCTGGCAAACTAATTTCTTTATATTCCATGGAGCTCACCCAAAATAATAAATAAAAAATGACCCTGCCTGAATATAGATGGGGTCGCCTAGACGGGGTCGCCCAGACAAGGTCATCTTTAATAGCAGCCGTAAAAATCAGCGGCTAATTAATTGCTAAGTTCCAGCAATAATTTATTCAAGCGTTGCACATACGATGCGGGGTCTTGCAACTGGGCGCCTTCAGCAAGATTTGCTTGATCAAACAGAATATGCGCCAAATCACCAAAGCGCTCCTCATTACTTTCCTGTTCCAACTTTTTCACCAGCGGGTGCTCTGGGTTCAATTCAAAAATCGGTTTGGAGTCAGGTACTTTTTGCCCTGCCGCTTCCAGAATGCGGCGCATTTGTGCACCCATATCGTGATCACCCACCACTACGCACGCAGGAGAATCCGTTAGACGGTGGGTAATACGCACTTCGGACACTTGATTTTCCAATGCCGCTTTTGCACGATCCAGTAATGGTTTCAATGCTTCAGCGACTTTTTCTTGTGCTTGTTTTTCTTCTTCGCTGTCGAGCTTACCTAAATCCAGCTCACCCTTGCCTACATCTTGCAAAGATTTGCCATCAAACTCAGCCAAGTGGCTCATGAGCCACTCATCAACACGGTCGCTTAACAACAATACTTCAATGCCTTTTTTACGGAACACTTCGAGGTGCGGGCTGCTTTTTGCGGTATTAAAATTTTCAGCGGCGATGTAGTAAATCTTCTCCTGACCCTCTTTCATCCGCGCCACGTAGTCTTCGAGCGAATGATTTTGCTCGGCGGTATCGGTATGGGTAGAAGCAAAGCGTAACAACTTGGCAATCTTTTCACGATTGGCAAAATCTTCCGCAGGGCCCTCTTTCATTACTTGGCCAAATTCTTTCCAGAAGGTGGCGTATTTTTCCGGCTCGCTTTTCGCAAGTTTTGCCAGCATATCCAATACACGCTTAGTCAGTGCGGAACGCATAGCGTCGATGTTGGGATCTTTTTGCAGAATTTCACGCGAGACGTTCAAACTCAAATCGTTTGAATCCACTACACCTTTTATAAAACGCAAATACAACGGCAGGAATTGCTCGGCGTCATCCATAATAAACGTACGTTGCACATACAACTTCAAACCGCGCGATGCATCTCGGTTGTACAAATCATAAGGTGCACGCGCGGGAATAAACAACATGCTGGTGTAATCCAAATTACCTTCCACACGATTGTGGCTCCAACTAAGTGGATCAGTAAAATCGTGGCTTACATGCTTGTAAAACTCTTTGTATTCCTCATCGGTTACGTCGGAGCGCGAACGTGTCCAAAGCGCTGTTGCCGTGTTGATAACTTCATCTTCCAGCTCTTCGCTCACCGCATCATCACCCGCAGGCTTTTGCTTTTTCATCACAACAGGAATTGCGATGTGATCGGAATATTTCTTGATGATTGAGCGCAAGCGCCAGTGATCAGCAAACTCCAATGCATCATCTTTCAAATGCAATTCAATGGTCATACCGCGATCAGCTTTTTCGATTGACTCCACAGTAAATTCTGCGTCGCCAGTACACTCCCAGCGCACCGCTTCATTTGCTGGTGCCCCCGCACGACGAGTAGTGACCACAACCTTATCAGCAACGATAAAAGCTGAATAAAAACCAACACCAAACTGACCAATCAATTGCGCATCTTTCTTCTGATCGCCAGACAGTTTTTGCATAAATTGTGCGGTGCCGGATTTGGCGATAGTACCGAGGTTTTCAATCACCTCATCGCGCGACATGCCGATACCGTTGTCACTAATCGTAAGAGTTTTTGCTTCTTTATCGAAATCGATACGAATCTTTAATTCGGTATCGCCTTCATATAAGTCGCCATTTGATACGGCCTCAAAACGCAATTTATCAGCGGCATCCGACGCATTAGATACCAACTCACGCAGGAAGATTTCCTTGTTTGAATACAGCGAGTGAATCATCAAATGCAGCAATTGTTTGGCTTCAGTTTGGAAACCACGGGTTTCTTTGCGGGCATCAACGGTCATTTTCTAACTCCTGGGTACATGCACGAAGGTGTGAATAATTAACATCCGCCAGAGATGGCGAGCATGAACACAAGATGGGGTAGTCATACTGAAATTCAAGGGGGAGAGCGATACGCAGCAAATCCTAGACAATAAAAAAGCCGCTAAAAAGCGGCTTTTTTAAAGATTTTTGGTAGGACTAAGCAGACTCGAACTGCTGACCCCCACCATGTCAAGGTGGTGCTCTAACCAACTGAGCTATAGTCCTAAATTGTTAAGCCTTTTGGCTAACTGGGCGCGCACTTTACCAAGGTGAATTCGCAAGGACAAGACCCAACAACACTTTTTTGCGCCCTAGCCTTGCAAACTCTTAGTAAATGCCTAAACCGCGCGCAAGATCGGCTTTTAAATCGCCAATATCTTCCAAGCCAACCGCAACACGAATCAGGTTTTCGGTAATGCCTGCATCCGCCTTTTGTTCTGGCGACAAACGACCATGGGTTGTGGTTGCTGGATGCACGATGGTGGTTTTGGTATCACCCAAATTAGCGGTCAACGACATAATGCGGGTTGCATCGATCACTTTCCACGCCTCATCTCTGCCGCCTTTTACTCGGAAAGATAAAACACCACCAAAAGCAGATTGTTGTTTCACAGCCAGCTCGTGGCCAACATGGCTTGGCAAACCGGCATAAAACACTTTTTCTACTTTAGGGTGACCATTCAACCACTGCGCCAATGCCAATGCATTGCGCGAATGCGCCTCCATCCGTAAACGCAAAGTCTCCAAACCTTTTAAGAATATCCACGCATTAAAAGGGCTAAGGCTTGGGCCAGCGCTGCGAATAAAACCGAGCACTTCATCGACATATTTTTTTGCACCGGCAACCACACCACCGAGGCAGCGGCCTTGGCCGTCTATGTACTTGGTAGCAGAATGGATAATTAAATCTGCGCCCAGCTCTAGTGGTTTTTGCAGCGCAGGCGTACAGAAACAATTATCGACAGCCAATAACGCGCCGCGTGCATGGGTTAAATCTGCAAGGCGCTGGATATCAATCACATCGCATAAAGGATTCGACGGCGTCTCAACAAAAACCAGTTTGGTATTAGCCGTAAAACCTGCTTCCCACTCGGTGTAATTGGTCGGATTAACAAAAGTGGTAGTCACACCAAACTTTTGCAAGTATTTAGTGAACAACACAGTTGTTGTACCAAATACGCTGCGCGAACAAAGAATGTGATCCCCCGATTGCAGTAAGGCAATGCAGGTAGACAAAATGGCCGCCATGCCCGATGAAGTGCCGACGGCAGATTCAGCACCTTCGAGCGCCGCAATACGCTCTTCGAACATGCGCACAGTAGGATTGGTATAACGCGAGTAAACATTGCCGGGTTGATTGCCCGCAAACCGGTCGGCCGCTTCTTGCGCACTGGCAAAGACATAGCTTGAAGTGAGAAACAGCGCTTCACTGTGCTCACCTTCATGGGAACGCGACTGCCCTGCGCGAATGGCCAGCGTATCCAGAGCAGCGCCGAACAGTGGATCTTCAGCTAAATGTTCGTCGTAATTTTCCATAGAAATTCACTCAATAACTTATGCGTTAAACGCTCGCGGCTCCGTTGTGCAAACCTATCGGCAACTCCATTTGTTTAACCGATTTTTTACCTGATTTTGCACTGTCATT
Organism: Cellvibrio sp. OA-2007; assembly: GCF_000953825.1. Taxonomy (GTDB): domain Bacteria; phylum Pseudomonadota; class Gammaproteobacteria; order Pseudomonadales; family Cellvibrionaceae; genus Cellvibrio. The sequence goes on from NZ_BBUL01000097.1 coordinate 249,018, forward strand.
ACGCGCTGCCGCGACTTTTTCTAAATATTCTGCTGTTACATCACCGGCACAATATTCTCCGTTAAATACCGCGCAATCAAATTCTGTTACGTTGCTATTTCCTTCTGCAGAGGCGGCAATTAAATCTTCCAGATCTTGATAGATCAGCCAATCAGCGCCTATATCACTACACACTTCATCGTCGGTGCGGCCATGTGCAATTAATTCATCGGTTGTCGGCATATCGATACCGTACACATTGGGGTATTTCACCGCGGGCGCCGCTGAGGCGAAATATACTTTCTTGGCACCAACATCGCGCACCATTTGAATAATTTGCTGGCAAGTAGTACCGCGCACGATGGAGTCATCGACCAGTAGCACCACCTTATCTCTAAACTCCAACTCAATCGGATTCAATTTTTGGCGAACAGATTTTTTGCGTTGCTGCTGACCGGGCATAATAAATGTGCGCCCGATGTAGCGATTTTTTACCAAACCTTCACGGAATTTTACGCCCAGCTTTTGCGCAAGCGCCTGGCCTGCCACGCGGCTGGTATCCGGAATTGGAATAACAACGTCAATATCGTGATCAGGGCGTTCGCGCAGAATTTTTTCTGCCAACTTTTCACCCTGACGCAAGCGTGCTTTGTAAACCGAAATGCCGTCCATAATAGAATCGGGGCGCGCGAAATAGACATGCTCAAAAATACAGGGGGTTAAGCGTGGCGATTTAGCGCATTGGCGACGATGCAGTTCGCCATCTTCGGTAATATAAATTGCTTCACCGGGTGCGACATCGGCAATCAACTCAAAGCCTAATACGTCGAGCGCAACGCTTTCAGACGCCACCATATATTCGACACCGCCCTCTTCCGAGGGACGCTTGCCATATACTAATGGACGAATGCCGTTTGGATCGCGAAATGCAACCAAACCATAATTGGCGATAAGCGCCACTACAGCATAACCGCCGGTTACACGGTTGTGTACACCAGCAACTGCAGCAAACATATCATCGGCAGTCGGGCTCAGCTTTCCCTGCATCTGCAATTCATGGGCAAATACGTTGAGTAATACTTCTGAGTCCGAATCTGTATTTACGTGGCGCAAATCAGTTTTGAAAATATCTTCGCTCAGTTTATCGGCATTGGTTAGATTGCCGTTGTGCGCCAGCGCGATACCATAGGGTGAGTTGACATAAAACGGTTGTGCCAACGCTGGACCGGAACTACCTGCGGTTGGGTAACGCACATGGCCAATCCCCATGGTACCCAGCAATCGCTGCATATGACGAGTTCTAAATACGTCTTGCACCAGACCATTTGCCTTTTGTTGGCTCATGCGGCCATCCTGACAAGTCACCATACCAGCGGCGTCCTGCCCACGGTGCTGCAAGATGGTCAACGCATCGTAAAGCTGCACATTCACATCGCGTTTACTCACAATACCTACAATACCGCACATAAGATTGCCTCAATAACAGTTATCAACTTTAAACTTTTTGACCGCTTTCAACACTGCCAAACAGTGCTGTTAGCCATTGGGCGACTTGTTCATAAGCCGCCCTGACCCACTCTTCACACGCGAGAAAGTGGGGGATGAATTGCGCCTGTGACCACCACTGATCTTCATTCACCGGAATGAAACCGGGTAACAGGATCAGTAGCGCCATCACAATTATAAAGGCGCGCGCTGCACCAAACACCATTCCAAGAAGACGATCAGTACCGGATAAGCCGGTGGCACGCACCAATGCGCCAATGAGATAACTCAACATCGCACCTAGCAGTAGCGTAACGATAAATAACACCGCATAGGCGGTCATGAGCCGAACAGAAGGTGTTTCAATTTGGTCGATCAGCAGAATTTCAAGCTGGCCACCGAAGACTCTGGCTACCAGCACTGCAGCAACCCAGATTATTAGCGAAAGGGCTTCGCGCACAAAACCACGAATCAAACCGATCAAACAGGACAGGGAAAAAATCCCGATTATGGCCCAATCAGCCCAATTCATTCGCGCGCCCACTCCAATATCATTGATGGGAGGTTTACAGAGGCGCGCATTCTAACAGAGGTGCAGGATTATGGCTTTAGGGTTTAAAGGGTAAAACGAGGGAATTCACTTTCAACTGTTTGTCTAATTGCGACTTAATCGCAAGCGCTTGGGCTTTATCTTGCTTGGGTCCGATAAATACGCGGTAAATAGTCGCATTAGCGGTCGCAACTGAACGCACATAGGCTTTATGCCCCTCAGCCTGTAGTTGATCACGCAACTTATTCGCTGAAGCTTGCACACTGAGACTTGCCACCTGAATCACCCATGTGTCAGGCAAACCTTGTTCATTCAACGGCATATCCGGCACCGATGTTTCCGCTTTTGCCGCTGCAGATGAAACTGACTGCCCGGACGACGAGACAACCGCAGCAGTTACTGCTGGCTCAGCAGGAGGAATTTGCGCAACCGCAACGGCTTCAGCTTCATCCGGGACAAACATTGTTTCCGGTGCTGGTGCTGGCTCAATGCCATCTGGCCGAGTGGGCTCATTAAAATCCACCGCAGTGATGCTCGGACGCCCCGGGATGTGGGAGCTAGTATCCACTTGATACTGTTGGCGATCCTTAAAAAAACTGGGCAGAAACAATACAGCAATAGCCGCAAGCACTGCAGCGCCAATCAATCGATGTTTTACGGATTCTCTCACCTAAAACCTCTACGCCAAAACCATGGGATAACAATGCAGTCTAACTAGTATTGCTCCGCGCAGCCTGCGAGCGCTTGCAAACCGGCCGCAACCGTATAAAAAGATCCAAAAATAAGAATGCGATCGCCTGGTGCCGAGTTGTTGAAGGCCGCTTGCAAGCAATCGGCCACACCACCTGAAAATGCTACCGTCACACCCAAATCGACCAAATTCTGGCGCAATTGTTCAACACTGGCTGCGCGCGGGATAGGTGACAAATCAGCCACATACCAGGAACTGACCAATCCTTTGAGATTGCCCAAGCTTTGAGCGCGATCCTTATCTGCCATCATCGCCACTATGCCATGTATTGTTGAGCCGGGTGCCGACACTTGCTCCAAACGCTCAGCCAAATAAGCAGTCGCTGCTGGATTGTGAGCCACATCGAGAATGACTTGTCGCTCGCGCCACTGCAAGGTTTGAAAGCGCCCTGGAACGCGCAATGCAGCTATACGTGTAAATGCATCCAGAGTCAGCAAATCCAAACCAAGAATAGACATTACTTGCAATGCAGCGGCAAGGCTGGGCAACGGTAGCTGAGGAAGAGGCTGAGAGGAAAACTGAAGGTGGTTGTTCCACCAATTCCAAGTGGCGTTATCCGTGACAGAATAACCAAAGTCGCGCGAAATCAAGTGTAGTGAAGCAGAGAGATTGCTCGCGTGATCTAACAGCGATTGAGGCGGAGAAAGATCAGCGCACACCACCGGTCTTTCTGTGCGCATAATGCCTGCTTTTTCATAGCCAATGGCTTCGCGGTTATCGCCTAACCAGTCCGTATGATCAAGCGCAATACTGGTGATTACCGCCACATCGGCATCAATAATATTGATTGCATCCAAACGTCCACCCAACCCCACCTCAAGCACCATTGCAGTCACTTGTTTGCGGCGGAAAATTTCCAGCGCAGCTAAAGTACCGTACTCAAAATAAGTGAGGGAAATAGGCGCGGGATAATCCGCAGAGGTTTGTTGACACGCATTGAATATAGCTTCAAACGCGGAGCAGATTTCATCATCTGCAACTGCATTGCCATTAACGACAATGCGTTCGTTATAGTGTACTAAGTGTGGAGAGGTGTAGACACCAACCGAATAGCCCGCAGCATTTAACAGCGCTGCAGTAGCAGTAACGCAAGAGCCTTTTCCATTGGTACCAGCAACAGTAATAATTTTTGCCGCTGGTTTTAATAAATCCATTCGCTGCGCAACACGGGTAATCCGCTCAAGACCGAGATCAATCTCGGTTGGATGATTTTTTTCCAACCAGTCCAACCAAGCAGGTAGCGAATTAAATTGCATAGCAGCGACTAATTAAAAGAATCAATTACACAGCTGCTTTGCGGGTAAATTTTGCCAATAGCGAGGCCAACTTATCGCGCATATCACGGCGATGGATGATCATATCGATCGCACCGTGTTCCAGCAAAAACTCTGCACGCTGAAAACCTTTGGGTAATTTTTGACGGATAGTTTGTTCAATAATGCTGGGGCCAGCAAAACCAGCGCGGGAGCCAGGTTCACAGATATTCAAATCACCTAACAGTGCGAGACTAGCAGAAACACCACCATACACTGGGTCGGTCATTACTGAAATATAGGGGGTCCCCTGCATTTTCAAGCGCTCAATAACAGCACTGGTTTTAGCCATTTGCATTAATGAAATCAATGCTTCCTGCATACGTGCACCGCCAGTAGCAGAGAAACAAACAAAAGGAATATTTTCTTTTAGTGCGATAGTTGCCGCACGAGTAAAACGTTCACCCACCACATAACCCATAGAGCCGCCGTGGAATGCAAATTCAAAAGCGACAGCAACAATCGGCATACCTTTTAACTCGCCACGCATAGCTACCAACGCATCTTTTTCGCCGGTTTCTTTTTGCGCCGCAGTTAAACGGTCTTTGTATTTTTTCACATCTTTAAATTTCAGGCGATCAATTGGCTCAACTTCGGTGGCCAATTCCTGACGATTCTGCGGATCCAAAAACATTCCCAAACGTGCACGCGCGCCAACACGCATGTGATGATCGCACTTGGGGCAAACATCGAGCGTTTTTTCCATTTCCGGCTTATACAGCACCGCATCACACTTAACACACTTTTCCCACAGACCTTCAGGCACCTTATTGCTGCGCTTGGTATCAGTGCGGGAAATACTTGGAATAATTTTATCTAACCAACTCATGGTCGCTTCTCTGTACTCGATGTCAATTTAGTTGATTGGCTTTACCCGGCGCGCGAGTTACCAACGTTTTTTTGCTATCAAATAGAATCTATTGCTACGCGAATGCTGCCGACAATATCACCTACTGCTGCAGCAATGTCAGTGGCGCTCTTATCAGCCATGCTGCCCATTTTTTCAACCAGAACACTGCCAACCACGACTCCGTCGGCCAATACAGCAACCGCTTTAGCGGTTTCAGGGTCTTTAATACCAAAGCCTACACAAACGGGCAAATCTGTTAACTGACCAAATCCGGCTAACTTTTCTTTAACTGCATTTACATCTAAATGGCCTGCACCCGTTACACCCTTCAGTGAAACGTAGTAAAGAAAACCACTGGCATAGGCTGCGATCTTTTGTGCGCGCTCGAGCGTGGTAGTGGGTGCAAGCAAGAAGATATTATCTAACCCATTAGCATCAAGCTCACCCTTGAGCACCACAACTTCTTCCGGCGGCAAATCTACCGTGAGCAATCCGTCAACACCGGCATCAGCCGCTGCTTTCGCAAATTCAGCATAGCCAAAACGTTCAACAGGGTTAGCGTAACCCATCAATACCACAGGTGTAGTGTTGTTGGTGGTGCGAAACTGCTTAACCAGTTCAAGCGTGCCACGCAAACTGATGTGATGCTCAAGTGCACGCTCGTGACCTTTTTGAATCACTGGACCTTCGGCCATAGGGTCGGAGAAAGGCACGCCTAGTTCAATTACATCCACCCCCTGCTCCACCATGGCGTGCAAGGTTGGCAAGGTTGCTTGTGGATAAGGGTCACCATTAACTACATAGGCAACTAAGATTTTTTTGCCCGCCGTTTTGGCCTGACTCAAGTGCTGGGAAATACGACTCATCGACAATTCCTGATTTTTTATTCACCGCCTATTGGGCGATATTTCAAATTAGCTGTTGACCCACAAGATTAAACAGTGATGCCGTCTAAGCCTGCGACAGTCAAAATGTCTTTATCGCCACGACCAGAAAGGTTGGCAATGATGATTTGATCTTTGCTCATAGTCGGCGCTAATTTTTCCACATATGCCAGCGCATGACTGGATTCCAATGCCGGCATAATGCCTTCCGTCTTGGTGACTTTGCGGAACGCGGCCAAAGCTTCGTCATCGTTAATGGCAACGTAATTAACACGACCTATATCTTTTAACCAAGAATGCTCAGGACCTACACCGGGATAATCCAAACCAGCTGAAACCGAGTGAGTCTCGATAATCTGACCGTTCTCATCTTCCATCAAATAAGTGCGATTGCCGTGCAATACACCGGGGATACCTTTATTCAAAGGCGCAGCATGTTTACCGGTTTCGATCCCCAAACCACCTGCTTCAACACCGTACATTTTGACTGATTCATCAGTAAGGAATGGATGAAACAGACCGATTGCATTTGATCCACCACCGACACAAGCGACCAACGCATCGGGCAAACGACCGGCCTGCTCCAGACACTGACGGCGTGCTTCACGGCCGATAATCGATTGAAAATCACGCACTAGTTGTGGGTAGGGATGAGGCCCAGCAACGGTACCAATAATGTAGAAGGTATCATCAACGTTAGTAGCCCAATCACGCATAGCTTCATTCATCGCATCTTTCAACGTGCGCGAACCTGAAGTCACCGGAAATACTTCTGCTCCCAGTAATTTCATCCGATATACGTTGAGCGCTTGACGCTTAACATCTTCAGCACCCATGTAAACGCGGCACTTTAAGCCTAAACGAGCAGCAACAGTCGCCGTAGCAACGCCGTGCTGACCAGCGCCCGTCTCAGCAATAACACGAGATTTGCCGGTAAATTTTGCCAGTAAGGCTTGACCAATAGTGTTGTTAACCTTGTGCGCACCGGTGTGATTAAGGTCTTCGCGCTTTAAGTAAATCTGTGCGCCACCCAATTCACGAGTCCAACGCTCGGCAAGGTAAAGTGGCGAAGGACGGCCAACATAGTGCGCCATATCCTTGTCGAATTCTGCTTGAAAGCCAGGATCATCTTTCAATTTGAAATAAATAGACTCAAGTTCATCGAGCGCGTAAATCAGTGTCTCGGAAACAAAGCGACCGCCGTAAGGGCCAAAGTGACCTTCCGCATTGGGGAAAGCACTGTAATCAATAGCTGAAAACTGCTCAGTGTTACTCACCGTTTAATCACCTGTAAGAAGCCGACAATAAACTGCATTTAAGCTGCAGCATGTCGTGCATTATGGATAAAAGAGGTTATTTTGCCGTGATCTTTTTTACCGGGTGCCGATTCTACACCACCGCTCACATCAACCCCATAGACTTGGGTTGCCTGAATTGCGCTGGCAACATTAGCGGAGGTTAAGCCCCCAGCCAAGACCAAAGGTGTTGTCGAAAACTGAGGCACTCGCGCCCAATCGAAGGTTTCACCCGTGCCACCGGGTACACCAGCGCGATAAGCATCCAATAAAATACCTGATGCGCTGGGGTACTGCGCGATGGCAGCGGCCACATCCAATTCTGGCCGCATCCGAATGGCCTTCATGTAAGGGCGCGCAAAGGATTCGCAATAAGCCAGATCTTCATCGCCGTGAAACTGTAAAAGCTGCAGCGGCACTTGATTCAATACGGCAGTCACAAATTCTGGATCAGCATTGACGAACAAACCCGTCACCACTGTAAACGGCCCTGCAGCCAAAGCTATCGCACGCGCCTGTTCAATACCCACTGCCCGAGGACTGGCAGCGTAAAACACCAACCCCAAGGCCTCAGCGCCAGCTGCAACCACAGCGTTAGCATCCTCTAAGTTAGTAATACCGCAAATTTTGACACGCGCTCTGGACAAGCTCTGACTCTCCAATCGCTATTCGCGAACAACCAGAATGAAGGACTTGGCAAAAAATAAGGCGGGGATATTAACAGAATTAACAGCGAAAAGCCGCAAACTGCAAGGCTTCATTTTACGCTCAAGGTGCAAAGCCACCTAAAGGTTCAGTAAAAAACAATGGCCCCGGCAGGCAGGATGACAAACCAAAATGCTCAGGATAGTCAACACCAACGAGATAGAGACCAAAGGGTTTGGCAGTAACGCCGGCAGCACTGCGATTTCGCGCCGCTAAAACCTCCGCAACCCAGCTCGATCGCTTATCGCCTGCCCCCACAGCCATCAACACTCCGACAATATTGCGCACCATGTGATGCAGAAAAGCATTGGCCTGCACCTCCAAAATAATTAACTCCCCTCGCCGCGCCAGATGTATGTATTCAATCCGTCGCACTGGGCTTTTTGCCTGGCACTGAGTTGCGCGAAAAGAAGTGAAGTCATGCTGACCAATCAGATGTGCCGCGGCCTCGCACATCGCTTCAACATTCAGCGGACGCGACGACCATGTCACTTGGTCATGCAACAAACCTGAGGGGGTTTTCGCATCGCTTATTAAATAACGATAGGTACGATTGAGGGCACTAAAACGCGCATGAAACTGTGGCACCACCTCTCGCGCCCAACGCACCGTCACAGAATCTGGCAAGTGCGGCCGCACACCGCGCAACCAGGCTTTTTCAGGGCGAACAGCTAGAGTATCAAAATGGATTACCTGATTAGTGGCGTGCACACCCGCGTCCGTCCTGCCTGCACAAACCAGACTCACAGGCTCATTAGCGACAACAGATAAGGCCTTTTCCAAGGCCTGCTGCACGGTTTTTACCCCGTTTGGCTGCACCTGAAAACCGTGATAATCAGTTCCTTTATATTCAATCCCCAAAGCAATGCGATGCATCCCGTCCGGCCAAATAGTATCGGCTACCACCTCACCATTGCGGGCATAAGGCTTGGAACTGGGAACGTAGTTTTCACTCATTAGAAAGCAGCCATCACACTAAAACCAAATTGCACAAAATAAAAAAGCCTTGCACCGAAATGCAAGGCTTTTGCGATCCACAAAAATTACCCTATACGGCCAAGCAACTCATTTGCTTCTTTACGCTGCTCATCATTACCCTCACCCAAGACCTCAGAAAGGATATCTTTAGCGCCTTCACTATCACCCATGTCAATATAAGCACGCGCCAAATCAAGCTTAGTCGCGGCCTCATCGGCATCCGCCAGGAAGTCCAATTCAGCATCCATGTCGTCATCAGACAAGTCTGCAAGAGCAGTTTCATCGCTGGAAAACTCATTCAAGTCAATATCATCAGACTCACCAGAAAAATCCGACAAGGCTTGTGCAAACAAATCCTCGTCATGCTCTTCTTCAGTATCAACCAAGGCCGAGTCGCCAGGCATTGACACAGTAGAGTCCTGCACAGGCTCTGGTTGCGCAGGAATTTCATCCTGCAACTCCAGATCAACCATATCATCTTCAACAGCAAGCTCAGTGTCGGCAAGTTCTGCGGACTCAGATAGTTCGCCCAGATCCGCATCAAGCTCAGCAAGATCAATATCATCTTCAGCCAGATCAAAATCCGGCATTAAATCATCAGGATCAACCGCAGGCGCTTCAGCTACAGCCGTGAGCTCCTCCTCAATACCAAGATCAGCCAAGTCTTCGTCCAGCTCAAAATCCATTGACGCATCAGAATTATCCAAATCGTCGGTCAGACTCAGATTAGCGACGGACAAATCCCCGGGCGTTGAACCAGCACCTGAAAGATCAAGATCCTCAAGGTCAAAATCATCTTCTAAATCCAGATCAAGCTCAACGGCTGCTGATTCAAGTGCCGCCTCCGCCCCACTCTCAACCACTAAGTCTTCATCAAACTCAACATCCAGACTTTCCATTTCATGATCAAGTGCTGCCAAGTCGACATCTTCAACATTCATATCCAAGTTGAAATCATCTGGTAGCACATCAAGTGATTCCGGAGCCTCAGTAACAAGCTCAGCAGACTCTTCTAATGAAGACTCAGTCAACTCAAGATCATCATCCAAGTCAAAATTGAACTCGTCTTCAATGGATGATGCCTTAACTTCCAGATCCTCCGGCAGAGTATCGACATCCATATTATCGAGCGCTAATGACAACTCGGATAAGTCATCGACCTCGTCAGAACCCGCTAGATCATCACTTAAATCCAAATCGAACTCTGTTGCCACTTCGGTGGGCGCACCTGAGCCTGACGAGGCAAGGTTAGACTCGTCATCATCTAAATCCAGATCAAAATCAAAACTGGTTGATTCACTTGCAGCAACCGGAGCAACTGACAAATCCTCATCGAGCTCCAGATCATCGAGCGAAAACTGATCCAGATCTTCAGTCTGGGAATCGCCGGAAGCCGAAACCCCGGGATCAAACTCATTTGCACCTGAGATCCCGTCACGCAACTCTGACGCACGCGCCAGCAAAGCACTGCCCGCAACAGGCAATAATGCAGCATAGTGTTTATCGAAAGCAGGAGCATTTTGCTGCTGGGAATAAACTTCGAGCAATTTCATGCGAATATCAGCAGAGTCTGGATCTTTCTGCAGCGCATTGAGGAGCATTTCTTCAGCTTGATCTAATTTTCCATAAGCGATGTAAATATCAGCCTCACCAACTACATCGCCAGTTTCAGCAACCGCCGGAGCTTCACTGCCCTCATCAAATAACGACGCCTCATCAATTTCATTAACCTGATCAATTTCATCAGCGGCCTCTTCATACTCACCGGCTGAATCGTCCATAGCAAATACATCATCCTGCTCTTCCGCCGCTTGCTCCTCAGCTTGCTTGCGCCGACGATAAGCAAAGTAGCCAGCGCCCGCTAACCCCAGGACACCCAAACCAATCCAAGGGGCATTTTCGATTGCAGTATCAACAAAGGTTGGTTGTGGCTTAGGCGGCACAATTACCTTCTTCGGAGGGGCTGGTTGTGGTGGCACTACTGCAGCAACACTGGATGCAGCCGCCTCGGAGCTGGCAACAGCTGCCACCTCTGGGGTGGATTCTGTTATTGCGGGCTCTATAGCTGTTTGGCCCGAGGATTGTTCGGCAGAATTCTGGCCAGCAGCAACTTGTAGAGCGCGCAATTTCTCATTGCTCACCTCAACCAAACGCTCCATGGTTTGAATTTGCGCTTCAAGATCCTTTACCCGTGAGCTTAATTCTGTATTTTCAGCCTTCGACTTATCCAGCTCTTCCAATGTTACTGCGAGCTCAGACTCCAACGCCTTGCCCGCACCATCATTGGCACCACTACCCTGACCCGCACCGGTTGCACCAGAGGATGGAGCCGCCAATTTGACTCTGCCGCTAGCTTCAGCAGACTCAGTGCGCGCAGTACTGGTACGACGCGATGCGTTTAACTGAGCACCAGACTCAGAATCACCTGTTGCCTGTGCAAATTGGCTCACTGCATCAGATTTATTAAGCGACTTCATCTCGCTGGCATCGGGAATACGCAACACTTGCCCGCGGCGCAAGCGATTGATATTGCCATTGATAAACGCTTCGGGGTTGGCACGGTAGAGTGCCATCATACTTTGATGGACGGAGACACTAGAGTCAGGACGCGCGCGCAACGCTATTTCCCACAATGTATCGTTACTGCGGACCTCGTATTGATCGCCACTCAAGCTGGGCTGACGGGATACAGAAGCCTGACGTGTTTCAGCAGAGCCGGAGGCAGCCCTAGGTATGGAGGAGGTTGTACGCGGTTGCTGCCGGGGGGTACTGGTTACAGCTGCCTGTACGGCTTGCGTAGAACCTGATTCGTCGAAAGTAGGCAGATCCATCAACAAGGTGTATTCACGCAACAGGCGACCAGCAGTCCAACGCGCCTCAATTAAGAAATTCAAATAGGGTTCACGCACAGGGTTGCGCGAAGTAATGACCACCTTTGGTCCATCGGCAGCGGCAAGATCAACTTGGAATTGAAACTCAGTGTAGAAAAACAAGCGATCCACGCCATTGCGTTCAAAGTCAGCAGGAGACGCCAAAGCAACTAAAATCTGCTCTGCCGTAAGGTCGCGAGTATCAAGCAGCTTAACCTCAGCCTCCAACGGCTGATTCAGCGTTGACTTGAGTTTAACCTCACCTAACCCCAAGGCACTGGCGTAGGGCGACAGCACAATGGATGTAAGACCACAGGCTAAAACCAACTGACGAAGACGCATAGCGCTATCCTTTTATTATTCCACGGCTGAACCAAACACAATTAGCCAGACATATTAGTTGATTAACACAGTTTGAAGAGTAGATGAAAAACTGTGCCGGCGAGGTAAAAAACCTCGAATGAATCTTCAGTATCGTTCGTAAGTATTCATTATAAATAGGTTTTTATCAATACTTGGGGTCTTGACAAAGACCTAACAAAACGACTTTTTGGGTGATTTTTTGCCGTGTTTTTGTAAAAGTGTGAAAAACAACTGACATTTAAATCCTTATTCACCCCCAAATTGGTTATAAAAAGCAAAAACCCCAAGATTATATTCAATCTTGGGGTTTTGATTTTTACCTAACCGACAAACAAAAAGAACCGCTTATTTAGCTTCTTTGAGGATACGTAGCATACGGCGCAAAGGCTCAGCAGCACCCCACAACAGTTGGTCGCCGATCACAAAGGCAGAGACATACTCCGGCCCCATATTCAGCTTACGCACACGGCCAACACCAATATTCAAACCACCAGTGATAGACGCTGGAGTCAACTCTTGCTCAGTAATGCTGCGATCGTTTGGCACAAACTTCACCCAGTCATTACCTGACTTAATGATGGACTCGATCTCGCTGAGCGGCAGATCTTTCTTGAGTTTGATGGTCAAAGCCAAGCTATGGCAACGCATTGCACCAATACGCACGCAAAGACCATCAACAGGGATAGTCGTGTCAGTACCCAAAATTTTGTTCACTTCAGCCTGACCTTTCCACTCCTCTTTGGATTGACCATTGTCCAATTGCTTATCGATCCAGGGGATCAGACCACCAGCCAGAGGTGCCGGGAAGAACTCACGAGGCACATCATTGCGAATAGTGTTAGCTACTTTTCTATCGATATCCAAAATCGCCGATGAAGGGGTTGCCAACTCATCAGCGACCGCATCATGAATCACACCCATGCCTTTCAACAGTTCACGCATGTGATTTGCACCACCGCCCGAGGCTGCTTGATAGGTCATGGAGCTAACCCAATCCACCAAACCAGCATGAAACAGACCGCCCACACCCATCAACATGATGGAGTTAGTGCAGTTGCCGCCAATGAAGTTTTTAACACCCTTTTTCAGGGCAGAATCAATAACAGCACGGTTCACTGGATCGAGAACAATAACCGCATCATCTTCCATGCGCAGACTGGAAGCTGCATCAATCCAATAGCCATCCCAACCAGCAGCGCGCAGCTTTGGGAAAACCTCATTGGTATAGTCGCCACCCTGACAGGTAATGATTGCATCCAACTGCTTCAACTCTTCAACGGAATAAGCATCTTTCAATGGGGGCAAACCAGCCGCTACCGCTGGCGCAGCGCCACCTACGTTTGAGGTGGTAAAAAATACGGGCTCGATATCCGCAAAATCATTCTCTGATTGCATACGCTCCATCAATACGGAGCCCACCATACCGCGCCAACCTACAAAACCTACTTTCATCTCAGTCTCTCTTTATTTCACAAGCGAAAATTTAAGCCAATGCTGCCACAACAGCATCGCCCATTTGCGAGGTAGATACTTTGGTCTTACCTTCGGTATAAATATCAGCAGTGCGGAACCCCTGATCCAACACCTTGCCGACTGCCACTTCAATGGCATCCGCCACCTGCGGATAACCGAGCGAATAACGCAACATCATAGATACCGACAAAATCGTCGCCAGCGGATTGGCGATACCTTGACCGGCGATGTCAGGGGCAGAACCATGACAAGGCTCGTACATACCGCGACCATTTTTATCTAATGAGGCTGAAGGCAACATTCCGATCGAACCGGTTAACATAGCAGCTGCATCGGACAAAATATCACCAAACATGTTGCCCGTCACCAATACGTCGAACTGTTTTGGCGCACGCACCAACTGCATAGCAGCGTTATCGACATACATATGCGACAACTCTACATCAGGATACTCTTTATGCAGCGTATCCATCACTTCGCGCCACAGGATAGTCGCTTCCAGCACGTTTGCTTTGTCCACTGAACAGAGCTTTCCATTGCGCTTGCGCGCCATTTCAAAGGCTGTCCGGCCGATACGGATAATCTCGCTTTCGGAGTATTTATAGGTGTTGTAACCCTCGCGCTCGCCGTTTTCCAAGACACGAATACCGCGCGGCTCACCGAAGTAAATACCGCCAGCCAGTTCGCGCACGATCAGAATATCCAAACCGGAAACCACTTCAGGCTTCAGCGATGAAGCCTCAACCAATTGCGGATACAACAGCGCCGGGCGCAGGTTTGCATACAAGCCCAATTGCGAACGGATTTTTAGCAGGCCTCTTTCCGGGCGAATTGAGCGATCCAGCTTATCCCATTTAGGACCACCTACTGCGCCTAACAAAATAGCATCCGCTTGACGCGCGCGCTCCAGCGTTGAATCAGCCAAGGGAACGCCGTGCACATCAATCGCACAGCCGCCCATCAGTTCATTTTCAAAGGTCAAACCCAAGTCGAATTTAGCATTAACTACATCCAACACTTTACGAGCTTCGCGCACGATTTCTGGACCTATACCATCGCCTTCCAGAATTAAAATATGTTTGCCCACAAGCATTCTCCAATTAAAAAATTCTTATTTCGCTACTCATTTAACTACATCAAACAACCAAGGCGCCTCAATACGCTTTTTCGCTTCATAGGCGCGAATCGCATCGGTATGCTCAAGGGTTAACCCTATATCGTCCAAACCATTTAACAAGCAGTGCTTGCGGAATTCATCGACCTCAAACGCAAAGCTCTCACCGCTTGGGGTTTTAACTCGCTGCGCTGGCAAATCAATGGTTAATTGATAGCCTTCTGTCGCGTACATCTCTTTAAATAACTGCTCAACGCTTTCATCACTTAACACAATGGGCAATAAACCGTTTTTAAAGCAGTTGTTATAAAAGATATCGGCAAAACTAGGAGCGATAACACAGCGAAAACCGTAATCATCCAGCGCCCAAGGGGCGTGCTCACGGCTTGAACCACAACCGAAATTTTCACGCGACAAGAGTACTGTAGCACCCTGATAGCGCGGAAAATTCAAAGGGAATTCTGCGTTGACTGGACGACCTTCGCAACTTTGATCCGGCTTGCCTTCATCGAGGTAACGCAATTCATCAAACAGGTTTTTGCCGAAGCCAGTGCGCTTGATCGACTTCAAAAATTGCTTGGGGATAATCATATCCGTATCGACATTGGCGCGATCCATCGGAGCCGCCAAACCTTGTAATACAGTAAAACTTTTCATGTTCGGCTCCTATTAATTAACAAAAGTACGCACATCGACAAAATGGCCAGCAATCGCTGCAGCTGCCGCCATAGCCGGGCTGACCAAGTGCGTTCTGCCACCATAGCCCTGACGACCTTCAAAGTTGCGATTTGAAGTAGATGCACAGTGCTCTCCGTTACCTAACTTATCGGCATTCATCGCCAAGCACATCGAGCAACCTGGCTCGCGCCACTCCAAACCGGCGGCGATGAAAATCTCGTGCAGCCCCTCCGCTTCGGCTTGTGCTTTAACCGCACCAGAACCGGGAACCACAATCGCCTCTTTTACGGATGATGCTTTAGTGCGACCTTTAACAACGGCAGCTGCCGCGCGCATATCTTCTATACGCGAGTTGGTGCAAGAACCAATAAACACGCGATCCAACTTGATTGAAGTAATCGCTTGATTGGCTTGTAAGCCCATATATTGCAAGGCGCGCAACATACCTTCGCGTTTTACTGGATCAGTCTCTTGCGCCGGATCTGGCACCTTATCTTCAACTGAAACCACCATTTCTGGTGATGTGCCCCAGCTCACTTGCGGCTTGATATCAGCGCCATTGAGTTCAACTACCACATCAAAATGAGCACCTTCGTCACTTACATAGTTGCGCCAGTCGGCAACCGCCTTTTCCCACAAGTCGCCTTTAGGGGCATAGGTTCTGTCTTTTACATAATCGATAGTTGTTTGATCCACCGCGACCATACCGGCACGTGCGCCCGCTTCAATCGCCATGTTACACACGGTCATACGCCCTTCCATGCTCATGTCGCGGAAGACCTGACCGCCAAACTCCATCGCACAGCCGTTACCGCCAGCAGTGCCAATTTTGGCGATGATGGCAAGCACCACGTCTTTTGGCGTCACACCCAAACCGAGCTTGCCATCCACTTTGACCAGCATGTTTTTCATCTTTTTGGCGACCAAACACTGAGTCGCCATTACATGCTCTACTTCACTGGTGCCGATACCATGAGCCAAAGCACCCAAAGCGCCATTGGTTGCGGTGTGAGAGTCGCCGCAAACCACTGTCATACCCGGCAAACAGGCGCCGGTTTCCGGGCCGACGACGTGCACAATTCCTTGGCGATGGTCATTGATCTTGAACTCGACGATACCAAACTCATCGCAGTTATCATCAAGGGTTTGCACCTGAATTAATGACACTGGGTCTTCAATCCCTTTAACGCCATGGGCGCGCTCTTTTTGCGTAGTTGGAACATTGTGATCGGGCGTAGCCAAAATGGAGTCCACTCGCCAAGGCTTGCGGCCAGCCAAACGTAAACCATCAAATGCCTGCGGCGATGTCACCTCATGAACAATATGGCGATCTATATAGATAAGGGCTGAGCCATCATCGCGCTGCTGCACCAGATGGGCATCCCAAAGTTTGTCGTAAAGCGTTTTAACGGCCATGGTGAATCTCCAAAAGATCGGCTTACACGGTATTTGTTCTGGATCAGTCAAAATTCCCGATACAGGAACCTCGAAGATCGTTTAGTAGAAAGCGATGGTACGGCCACACAACCCATAAAACAAATTTATCTTTTTTATAGTTTGCATTCCCAACAGGAATAATAAGAAAATAAAGCGATGGATACCCAACATTTACACGCATTTGTAGCAATTGCCGAACAGGGCTCATTCTCTGCAGCCGCTGAGCGCTTACACCTGACCCAGCCCGCGATTAGCAAACGCATTGCGTTACTGGAAGATCAGCTCAATGCATCTTTATTTGACCGTATGGGGCGACAAGTGGTGCTGACCCAAGCAGGTCAGCTTCTGTTAAGCAAAGCCAAGTTAATCTTGGGTGAAGTGGCTGCAACACAGCGTGCAATCGCCGATTTGCAAGGTGATATCCAGGGCAAACTGAGCATCGCTACCAGCCACCATGTAGGGCTACATTATTTGCCACCCTATTTGCGGGACTTCTCAACACGTTATCCGCAAGTAAAACTGGATTTACACTTTCTCGATTCGGAGCAGGCTTACCATGAAATACTCCAAGGCAGATACGACATCGCCATTATTACGCTCGCGCTTCAACAAGACTCGCGCCTCCACAGTGAAACGCTCTGGCACGACCAACTCCACTTCGTCGTCGCACCCACCCATGCACTTGCAGCGCAATCGCATCTTCAGCTGGCCGATTTAAGCCTCTATCCATCAATAATGCCCGATACCAACACCTATACAACGCAACTCATTAAAAACCTGTTTGACTTACAACAGTTACCACTGGCTACCGGCATGGTATCCAACCATCTAGATACGATTAAAATGCTGTTAAGTATCGGATTTGGTTGGGGCGTTTTACCCCAGCGTATTATTGATGAGAGCTTGCATATTTTGGATGTAAATCAACCACCCATCATGCGCCCGCTAGGCTATATCCATCACAGCCAACGAACCCTGAATAATGCTGCACGGGTCTTTTTGGATTTATTACAACAAAAAGCCATTGAGGCCTAGCCGTCAAACCGACAACTTGTCACAGAGTTTTCATCAGCCTCGATTTACACTGCACCATAAAACTTCAATTCAAGCCTTTCCAATTCAAGCCAAAGGATACCCTATGAAGCCACGCTCGTTTTTAATCAGATTATCACTCAGCTCGCTCGCATTTACTGCAGCACACCAAGGGCATGCGGATACCGTCTTTGGCGTTTATGCTGGCGCAGGCATATGGCAGAGTGAATACACAGGTGATATGGGCAACCCTGCAACATCCGCCGATGACTTGGGTATGAGCGATAACAATAACAACTTCTATTACATTGCCGTCGAACATCCCGTGCCATTTCTTCCGAATATTAAAGTTCAGCAAAACAACATCACCAGCAAACAGAGCAGCGTGCTTGAAAACAACTTAAGCATTGGGACTATCACCTACCCCAGCGGCACCACTGTCGCGACGGATTTTGATTTGAGCTATACCGATGCAGCCCTTTATTACGAGCTGCTCGATAACTGGCTAACACTCGATCTTGGCGTCACGTTAAGAAAATACTCCGGCTACTTAAAAGCGGAAAGTTCCGGGTTAAGCGACAACACCGATATTGATCTTGCACTCCCCCTCGCCTACGGACATATGCAGTTTGACTTACCATTGACCGGCTTTTTTGCAGGATTTGAAGGCAATTACATCAGTTACGATGGCAATGACTTAGCCGACTACAGCGCAAAAATAGGCTATTCATTTGATTCAGCGTTAGATATTGGCGTTGAAGTGGGATATCGCGCACTGACTGTCAATATTGACGATGATGAAGTGCAAACAAATTTAGATATAAAAGGACCCTACGCGGCAGCCATTTTTCATTTTTAAGCAATCATTGCGATAAGCCTCATTGCGAGGCTTATCGCATACTCCAATTATTAAAAAGCGCCCAGCTTAAAATACAAATTGTAGTCGCCACTAAATGTGAATCCGTACCCTAAATATAAGGGTCCCAATGGCGTCTCCCCACCTAAATAAAGCACCCCGGAATCCAACCACCTATCTGTTTGAGTCATAGTGTAAATCGTTTGCAGTTTGGCCGCCTCTAACGCAAACCCCATACGCAAGTCACCGTTTAATCCCAATGGCATGCGCCCAATAATACGCTCCGCGCGCAGGTGGGAATAAAATGCATCGTCGCCAATGATTTGATTGCTGGCATACCCAGACAAATTCAGAAATCCGCCTAACATCACCGCATCATAAAACGGCAGTTCATCCTCTAGTGAAGCCACATAGAGCCCACGCACGGCAAAAACAAAATCATTGAGTTTATAGGCCTGCCCAACATCAACTGAAAGCTTTTTATAGCCTTCATGATGGGCATCAAAAAAAGTAATCTCGCTACGCCAGCCATGGGAAGGGAAATAGATACGGTTACGTCGATCCAAATTTAACGAAAACTCAACGCCGCCATAACGCTCATCTACATCCGGCAATGTTACTGCGCTTATATCGGCAGTGCCTTTGATTCGGTATTCGCGCCACCCTATTGAAGACTGACCATAAACACCCAGATTGGTCCCCAACAACAACTCAGAATAGGATGTATCTAGCTGATACTCTGCAATCTCCATATCATCGGCAAACAGGCCAATTATTTCACGCTCTTTAAAATAACGCGGCTCGATAAAAAAATGGTGCCGGTAATCGACTGGTTGGTAAAAGTCCAGCTCAAGAGCCGACTCGGTGCCCACATCTATGGCTGCAAAAAATTCTCCGCCGTAATCATTCATCCAGGTGTTGCGATAAGCGCTGCGCAAATTAAAATTGGAACCCTTGCGATACTCATTATCGATAGAAAAACCAAAGGTCAAATAATCCGAACTCCATGCTTTTTCAGCAGCGGTAATTTCAAGAATATTTTTTCCCTCTTGCGCAACGATACGGTAATCCACTCCATCGTAAAAACCGTCGCCATAAGCGCGCACCAAATCCTGTTCCAATTGAGCGCGATTCAGTAGCTGCCCCTCTTGCTGCTGAATTTGTCGCGCAACATATTGAGGATGAACCCGTCGCAAGGGTGAAATAACAACTTGATCGATATAGATTTCTTTTTTACGGCCATCTTTATTTTTCAGCTGCCATGCGGCGTAAGTCTTTTGGTCAACAGACAGTTCGCGCAAGGTCAAAACCTGCCGCTGCGCAGCGGCTCTTCCTATATCAGCCGCCTCCTCATAACGGGCAAAATCAGTGGCTTTAATATCACCCAGCTCAGGAGCAATATAAATGTCGCGCCCGGTCAGACTTGCAAGCGAGCGCTCCACATTTTGCTTGGTTAAAATCCCAATCATTTGCGCCGTTACACTTAACAGTGAACCAATACTTTCCGGTGGCTTTAGCGGAGAACCCACATTGACGGCGATAACCCGATCCGCTTTGCACAAATCCCGAGCCACCTCGATAGGCAGGTTATCGACCAAACCGCCGTCAACCAATTTCCGGTTTTCATACTCTACCGGCGCCATCAACCCGGGAACCGACATGCTGGCTCGCATGGCTTGAGTCAAACTGCCACTGCGGAAAACAACACGCTCCCCCGTACCTATATCGGTTGCGACTATGGCAAGTGGTAAACTCAGTTCTTGAATTTCACGCTCCCCTAAGTCTGCATCCACCAGTTGATTAAAAAATAGTTTTATTTTTTCACCGGCAACAACACCCGGTTGGATTTGCACACCATTTTTGGTCAACCCCAGTTCGGTACCGGCAAGGTAACGTTTGCTGACCTTTTTCTTGCGATAACTAAGCTGGGAAAAATCCGCCACATCAAGGAACATATCCGTCCAATCTGCTACCGCTAGCTTATCGCGCATAGTTTGCGGTGATAATCCCGCTGCATAAGAGCCCGCAACTAAACCACCCATACTGGTTCCCACCACACAGTCAACAGGAATTCGCTCGCGCTCTAATACTTCCAGAACCCCAATATGGGCCGCACCGCGAGCGCCGCCACCGCCCAGCACCAATGCAATACGCCCGGAATCACTTGCATTAACCCAAGGTGACAAGATGCCGATCAGTACCGCAGCAATCGTCTTTCTATTCAACTGCACAGAATCATCCTTTTAAGGAAAAAGTAATTTTTCATGTATAGCAAAACTTGCCAACCAACAATAAGCCCTATTTGTTACCTATCAGATAAAAAGCTGATCAAACGTTGGCCTGAAAAATCCCCAAAACTGCCCAAATAGATACAATATGATCAACTTTAAGAGGATGAGTATTTCAAAAAATGCATTTTTTGGCGGATCAAAAAAAGACTAACCGCAAAAACCTTAAAACAGGAAAACAAAAAACCTAAAATATCGCAACAATATAGTTTATTCTCCCTTATTTTAGCATTTTATTAAAATACCATCCCACTTTTTCAATTATTATAGGTAGAATGAACCACGTTTTTACATTTCTCAGGAAGCAATACCATGACTAACGCCCAAGTCGATGACCTGAATGTGGTCTCGCAAGAACTGTTGATATCCCCAGCAGAACTTAAGAAAAAAATCCCGCTCACAGATAAAGCTCGCGATGCGGTCACCCAAGGTCGCGAAGTAGTACGCAATATTCTCGACCGCAAAGATCATCGCATCTTTGTAGTGATTGGACCCTGCTCCATTCACGATGTAGCCGCCGCTAAAGACTACGCCCAACGCCTGAAAAAATTAGCTGACGAAGTAAGCGATACAATCTACGTAGTAATGCGCGTCTATTTTGAAAAACCACGCACAACCGTCGGTTGGAAAGGTTTAATTAACGATCCTTACCTGGATGACTCCTTCAAAATTGAAGAAGGGCTGCATATCGGCCGTCAATTATTGCTGGATATATCAGAAATGGGCTTGCCGACAGCCACTGAAGCGCTCGATCCTATTTCACCTCAATACCTGCATGATTTAATTAGTTGGTCAGCCATCGGCGCGCGCACAACGGAATCGCAAACCCATCGCGAAATGGCGAGCGGACTTTCTTCTGCTGTAGGCTTCAAAAATGGTACCGACGGTGGCTTGACCGTCGCCATCAATGCACTGCAATCCGTCTCCAAGCCACACCGTTTTCTTGGCATCAATACCGAAGGCCAGGTAGCTATTATTCACACGCGCGGCAATGGTTACGGCCATGTTGTGTTACGTGGCGGCAACGGCAAGCCCAACTATGATTCAGTCAGTGTTGCATTGTGTGAGCAAGAATTGGCTAAGGCAAAAGTGGTTCCCAACATCATGGTTGACTGTAGCCATGCCAATTCCAATAAAAACCACGAGCTTCAAACACTGGTTATGGAAAATGTGGCCAGCCAAATTGTTGAAGGCAACCAATCTATTATCGGATTGATGGTGGAGAGCAATATAGGCGCAGGCAATCAAAGTATTCCTGCCAACCTCTGCGACCTGAAATACGGTGTATCTGTAACCGATGCGTGCATTGATTGGGAGACAACCGAACGAACCTTGCGCTCAATGCGCGAAACGATCAAAACAGCCTTGGTAAACAGAGCAAAAGCTTAGCGAAAGAATTAACTACCACTCATAAACCATTGATATAAAATAAAAAAGCGACATTTTGTCGCTTTTTTATTTTCAAGATGCGAACCAGACCACCTAACAACTGTTAAATTAATCGACATTTTTTAAGGTTAAACTCTAGCCTTTTAACGACGTGACTGTTAGATTCTAACCACTCAGGAAAGCCTGTTGCCGGACGCAAAAGAAGAATAACCTTACCTAACTGCGGAGCAAGACATGGCACTCACCCAATCAGTTCAACAATTTGTTTCCCGAACGAACGATGCGCACGATTTCGACGTAGCTCAAGCCGTTGAACGCGGTGAATTCGTTCTTAGCCTCAGCACTATGCTCGGCTGTGACTACATCTTTTTAAGTCACAAGGGTGACCACCCACTACTTGAACTAAATCGAATCGACACAACTATCCGAGAGCTGCTGGATATATTGGACACTTCCCCCCACCAAAGTATGGTGGTTAGCGCCGATGAAAACACCACTGGTGCATTAACCTTTACTCGCTACGATTACACTTGGGACAATCGACAAGTTTCAAATGTTATTCCCACGCGAGTAACTCACGCAGACCAAGCAGACTTCATGCAAATGATGTTTGATTGCAGTACAACCTGTTAAGACAAATCCGTCACCGCCGTCTCATTCTCTAAAAAGCCACAATTAACCTTGTGGCTTTTTAGCTCAATAAACCCTTTTATTTCTTACTACCAAGCTGATGATGCTGTGCTACTTTTAAGTCTATAACCTCAAGACCAACAACAGATAGAGACGTCCTATGTGGATCAAACCCAAACTGAGACAAATCCTGCTGTACGGGGCACTAGCCTTAATCGCTGCAACAACACAACCGCTGGCAGCGGCAACCAAAACTGTCACTACCAACATGAAATCCAATGTGCAAACTGATTACATGAATGGTCTACTCAAGCTGGCGCTTTCTTATTCAGACAAAAGTTATGTTTTCTCCACCACAAGCGAGGTTTATTCACGCCCGCGCGTTATGGAATCCGTCAAATCTGGTGAAATTTCAGTGATGTGGGGGGGAACCTCTGACGAGATGGAGCGCGACTTTATCCCCATTAGAATTGATGCATATCGCGGATTAATGAACCATCGGTTATTTTTTATTCGTCAAGGAGATCAAGCACGCTTCGACAATATCAAAACCTTGGAAGACCTCAAGCAAATACGCTTTGGTCAGGGACGCAGCTGGCAAGATGCCTCTATTTTAGAGAGCGCAGGGCTTACCGTAGTAAAAACCACTAAAAAACCCGGCTTGTACCATATGCTGGACGGCGGGCGATTCGACGCCTTCCCCCGAGGAGCCAACGAAGTTTGGACAGAGCTATCCGCATTCCCTGAGTTAAAGCTCACGGTAGAAAAAAACCTGGTATTAATTTATCCCCTACCGACCTACTTCTTTGTAAGCCACAAAGATCCCGAACTGGCCAAAGACATCGAACATGGGCTTGAAGCAGCTATCAAAGATGGCGCTTTCAACAAATACTTTTACGGCAGCCCCGAGGTACAGGAGGCATTAGGGAAAGCGGATTTGGGTAACCGTCGCGCCATTCGAATCGACAACCCCTATTTACCCAAAGCAACTCCGCTAGATCGCAAAGAGTTATGGCTGGATTTAACGGCGACCGCCTCCACTGCAGATATAAGCATTAGCTCCAATGACAAATCATTACCAATTCCGGAATAACAGGAGGAAACTTTTAGCAAATCCCAGAATCCCACTAGTGCACATTAGACCAACTGCAAAACTAGCACCTGCCTTTAAGTGTGCAATTCCGTTATAGTAAGCCCTGTTAACATGGCTCTTCGTAATAGCGGGTGCGCAGGTCACACTGCTTGAAACTGCCGCATATTGACGCGCCCAGATACGCGCTTTGACTTTTTGAGACCCCCCTATGCAAATTGTTGTTGTAAGATCGCTAAAACTCGCACTGTTTAGCCTTGTTATCAGCCTGTCCTCTCTGAGCATGGCTGACAAAATAGAAGCCCTCAAGCCTACCTCGGAACAAAATAAAGCCGCGATCGATCTGGTGCAAAAGCTGGATAGCGAACATTATCGCGATCAAGAATTTAACGATGCGCTATCCTCCCGCTACTTTGATGAATACTTAAAGTCACTGGATAGCGCCAAAAACTTCTTCATCCAATCTGATATCGCCGAATTCGAAAAATACCGTAAAACGTTTGACGACGATTACAAAAAAGGCAAGCTCAACAACAGCTTCACTATTTTCAATCGCTTTAATGAACGCATGATTGCACGCCTCGAAAAAGTCGTAAAAACACTGGACGACCCCAAAACAAAATTCGATTTCGATGTGGAAGAATCAATAGTAATTGACCGTAAAAAGGCATCTTGGCCTGCGAACGAGGCAGAAGCCGATAAACTTTGGCAACAATATATAAAATCCAATTTGCTCAACTCCATGTTATCGGGCAAAAAACTCGACGAAAGCAAAACCACACTGCGCAAGCGTTACGCCAATCAATTACGCCGCATAAAACAACAAACCAGTGAAGAAGCATTCAGTGTGATGATGAACTCACTCACCATGCTTTACGATCCGCACACCAACTATTTATCGCCCGAAAATGCTGAAAACTTCGACATCAGCATGTCGCTTGAATTACAGGGCATCGGCGCCGTATTGCAAAGCGATGAAGACTACACCAAAGTCAGTAGCTTGGTATTCGGCGGCCCAGCACAAAAACAGGGTCAGTTAAAACCTAACGATAAAATCGTCTCGATTGCACAGGGAATTGACGGAGAATTTGTCGATGTGGTCGGCTGGCGTCTTGATGAAGTAGTGAAACTTATCCGCGGCCCTAAAGGTACCATTGTACGTCTGGAAGTTATTCCATCAGATCCAACGGCAACCGCCAATAAAAATATTACGATTAAACGCGAGACAGTCAAACTCGAAGATCAGGCGGCCAAAAAAGCAGTTTTTGAAGTGAAAGATGGCGATAAAACCTTCAAGTTAGGCGTAATCGACATACCGACGTTTTATATGAATTTTGAGGCCTACCAAAAAGGTGACCCCAATTATAAAAGTACCACCCGCGATGTATTTAACCTGCTCAATGAATTAAACAAAGAAAAAGTAGACGGCATTATTATTGACCTGCGTGACAACGGCGGCGGCTCACTACCAGAAGCAGCCATGTTGACCGATCTGTTTGTCGATCCGGGCCCTGTAGTACAAATTCGTCAAAGTGACAACACTATTTCACGTAACTACCGCGCTTATCAACCAGCGGTATATCACGCCCCTATCGCGGTATTGATTAACCGTTTAAGCGCTTCAGCATCCGAAATTTTTGCCGGTGCGATTCAAGATTACGGCCGCGGCATTATTATTGGCTCCACCACCTTCGGCAAAGGCTCGGTACAAAATCTGGTCGAGCTAAAACATGGTCGCCTGAAGATTACCGAAGCAAAATTTTATCGCATCTCTGGCGATAGCACCCAACACCGCGGTGTGATCCCAGATGTCACGCTGCCAAGCCTGTTAGATCCAGATGAAATTGGTGAAAGTAGTTATGACAACGCTCTACCATGGGATCGTATTCACCCTGCGCCACATCAAAATTACTACAACATTAAAAAATATTTACCCACCATAGAAACGGACCATCAAGAACGTATGGCGCAAGATCCAGACTTTGTCTTTTTAAACCAGCAAAGTGCTATGTTTAAAGAAGCAGCAGCTAAAAAAGAGGTATCGTTGCGTCTGGCAACTCGTCAGGAAGAGCAAAAACAAATGGAAAAACGTGCTCTGGAAATGGAAAATCAAAAACGCACTGCAAAGGGTGAAAAACCTTATGCTGACTATGCCGCGCTGAAAGCAGCTAATGGTGACGATGAGGATGAGAACGCCCCCCCCAAAGAAGCCGACAAAGAGATCAACCCCAAAGAAGACCCTTACTTGATGGAAGCGGGTCATATTTTGGCAGATTTTATCGACCAAATTCAAAAACCCATGAAGAAAGTCGCAACACAATAATCTTTCGCGCACTATCATTTTGATTACCGCATAAAACACCTGACCAGAAATGTTCAGGTGTTTTTTCATTACCGAGTTTATATCTTATGAAAGCCATTTCATTTAATGCCAACAGCATCAGAATCCGCATGCATCAACTAGAAGCCATGATTGATAAGCACAGCCCGGATTTTATTGGCCTGCAAGAAACCAAAGTAAACGATCCGGATTTTCCACTCGATGCAATCAACACGCTGGGTTATCAGGTCGAATTTTTTGGCCAAAAAACTCACTATGGTGTGGCGATTCTGTCCAAGCACCCGTTCAAAAAAGTCATTAAGGGCTTCGCCGGTGATGATGAAAACGCCCAACGTCGTTTCATCGGTGGTGTATTTGATACCCCTATCGGAGAAGTTACCCTGCTCAATGGGTATTTCCCTCAAGGCGAGAGCCGCGATCACGCGGTAAAGTTTCCGGCAAAACAAAAATTTTATGCGGATCTCATCAACCACTTAAAAACAAGTGAAGACCCAAGCAAACAAGTGATTGTGATGGGCGACATGAATATCTCCCATCAAGATATGGATATTGGCATCGGCGAAGTCAATCGCAAGCGCTGGCTCAAAACTGGAAAATGCAGTTTTTTACCGGAAGAGCGTGAGTGGTTAAATGAATTATTAGCCTGGGGTTTGAAAGATAGCTACCGCGAACAGAATCCTGATAGCAATGAATTGTTTAGCTGGTTTGATTATCGCAGCGGCGGTTTTGAGGACAACCCCAAACGCGGTCTGCGCATCGATTTAATTTTAATGACACAGAGTCTACTGGAAAAATGTGTAGCTACGGGTATCGATTACGATATTCGCGGTATGGATAAGCCCTCTGATCACTGCCCTATTTGGGCTGAATTTAAACAGTAATCGCCATTCGATTGCCCGCAAAACGGATAAGTATGCGGGCAATTCCCTACATGATTTTTTAAGCGCTATAACCGCACATGGTGGGTAAATGTTCTTTTAAAATCTCCGCCAATCGGCGAGTTGCCGGCCCTGCAAAATCGCGATCGGCAAAGGTCAGGTAAGTCGTCACTTCACGCACAGAGCCAATTTCAACTGGCAAATATTTCAAGCGTCCAGCCTCGATATCCTCATGGGTATACGCGTCCGGCAACCAAGCGTAACCTAGCCCTAAACGAATAGCATCCAAAGAAGTCTTGATATGGCTTACCGTCCAACGCTGATCCGCTTCCTGCCAACCTTCGGTATGCCGGCGATATTGTCCAGAGTCACGCACAATAATTTGGCGATACTGACGCATGTCCTCAGTATTAATTGGCCGCCCCAATAACTGCAGTGGATGATCGGCGCTGGATACACCATGCATCGCTACAGTCACTAACTTTTCCCCCATAAAACCCATTGGCACCCGGCCACCAATGGCTAAGTCCACCTGCCGCTGTATGAGGGCATCTTCGGTTCCGCTCAGTACAGATTCAAATACCTCTACGCGGGTATCGGGAAAATCCTTGGCGAAAATCGCCAAACACTGCAATACCCGCGCCGGAGGAATAATAATATCAGCAGCAATTTTCACCAGTGGCTCTACATGAACTGACAAGCATCCCGCCGACTTTTCCAACCGCTCCGCTTGCTCCAATAATTGTTTCGCCCGGCGATACAACAATTCACCCGCTGGCGATGCCACCGCTTTACGCCCTTGCAGTTGAAACACTTTAACGCCCAGCGCCGTCTCCAATTGCGAAATCGCGTAAGAAACAGCTGACTGGCTTTTATTGAGCAGCTCAGCCGCTCTAGCGTAACCACCAGCGTCGATGACGGCGAGCAGTGCACGCCACTGTTCCAAGGTTACTTTGTTTTCAGTGATACTCGCCGTTACTGGTGAAACTTTTTCCTGAGCCATAGCTAGCTAATCCAATGAAAGAAGAAACCAATCCAATTATTCGATGATATACAACCAAATATCGCTATTTATCATTCGCTCGTCAAATCATTTAATGAGCCCATGGCAATCACGCCACTCACACGAAGAGGATTTAACCATGGCAACTCTGTTACAAATCAATAGCAGCTTATTTGGCGACAATGGCAACTCCAGTGTATTGACACAAGAGTTTGTGCAGCGCTGGAAAGAGAAAAATCCGACTGGCGATGTAATCGTCCGGGATTTTGCCAAAGAAGATGTACCCCATTTGGATGCAGCACGAGTACAAGCGTTATTTAGCCCGGCTGAGGGTCGCACTCCAGCACAACAAGCCGTGCTGGATTACTCAGATAAAATTATCGCGGAAATAGCAGCGGCCGATGTCATTGTGATTGGTGTGCCCCTGTACAACTTTGGTGTGCCATCTACGCTGAAAGCTTATTTCGACCATATAGCCCGCGCCGGAGTTACCTTTAAATATACTGAAACAGGTCCGGTTGGCTTACTCAACAACAAACCCGTGTATATCATCGCCACCCGCGGCGGCGTTCACAAAGGTCAACCAAGCGATACCCAAAGCCAGTTCCTTACCAATTTTTTAAGCTTTGTGGGATTGAAAGATGTGCACTTTATTTATGCGGAAGGCCTCAACATGGGCCAAAAAGAACAAGCCTTTGCCTCGGCAAAAACTGAAATCGAACAAGGTGTAGCTGCATAAACAACGTGCAGTTGAAGATTACACATTCATTACAGGAGTGGATTTTATGCAACGCCAGTTACAACAAATAGTACAAGGCCGCGACACCAGCGACGGTGCTGGTGTGCGCATAAAACGCAGCCTTGGCCAGCACCAACACGCGCGTTTTGATCCTTTTTTAATGTTGGATGAATTTGGTAGTAATAGCGCCGATGATTACATCGCCGGTTTTCCCGCACATCCACATCGCGGTTTTGAAACAGTAACCTACATGCTCGAAGGCCATATGCTGCATGAAGACCACATGGGCAACAAAGGCCATTTGCGCAACGGCGATGTGCAATGGATGACCGCAGGCCGGGGGATTATCCATTCAGAAATGCCGCAACAAGAGCATGGAGTAATGCGCGGGTTTCAGTTATGGCTAAACCTGCCCGCTGCAGAAAAAATGAAGCCCGCCAGTTATCGCGATATTGCCGCCACTGACATACCCGTTGCCAACTTACCGAATGGCGGCAGCATCAAAGTTATTGCCAATAGCGCGTTTGTGAATGGAAAAATTATCAGCGGGCCGATTCAAGGACTAACCACTGAAGCCATTTATTGGGATGTCCAACTTCCCGAGCACATTGAATTTCATCATGCACTGCCAGAAGATCACAACACGTTTCTGTATGTGTATGAGGGTGAAATAGCCATAGGAGAAGATAAACGCAAACTGACCAAAGGTAATGCAGGGCTATTAGGAAAAGGCGATCAATTGAGCGTGCAAGCACTCAGTGCAGACACCCGATTTTTGGTGATTTCAGGTAAACCGATAAGAGAGCCTATTGTCCAGTACGGCCCTTTTGTCATGAACACTAGCGATGAAATTGAACAAGCCATTCAAGACTATCGCGCCGGCACTCTTGCAGAAAATTAAACATTTCATTCACTTAATAAAAGCAGGCAACTTTTGCCTGCTTTTATCGCTGCTAAAAAATAAAACACAATCTGACTATTCCACGGAACCTTAGTACTCCAACTGCAAATTGCGATGATATTGCACAAGCGGTCGTTTGGTTTGACGCGACGCCAGTACAGCCTGCGCATAGTGCTCAGCCACAGCAATAGCCGCACAATTAATAATATCGAGATTGCCTGCATACTTAGGCAAGTAATCCCCTAGCCCCTCAACACTGAGATCAATCCGCACACCGCCATCAATTAACACGGGCGCTGATTCCATCTTATAACCTGGAACATAAGCTTGAATCTGTTGCAGCATTGCCATTAATGGCTGCCATAATGCATCCAGATCCACCGCATCAGAATAAGCCGTCACACTGGTGAGCATGCGAGTTTCAGGGTTAACTTCATCGACTAATAACTCAACATCAAAAGCATTGATGCCGGTATATTTTTTCAACCCGGCCTTGGTATTGTGATAATACTCATCCAGATTCGCGAGTGTTCCTGGGCCGATGGAGTTCGGCGACACTATCGATTTGACCGCAATTTTTTGCACATTGGGAATCACCTTGGCCAACACCTGTGCAACAGGAATAGAAGACTGGCCACCACAAGAAATCATGCTGATGTTTTTGTTTTCCAATACTTCCTTCATGCCCAAGGCTGGCACACAACATTCACCAATTTGGGATGGAGTCATATCAATTGCAAGAATGCCAAGCTTGTCGAAAACTTGAGCATGCTCAATATGATTAGCCGCGGATGTCGCATCAAACACTATATCGCAGCGATAGCGGGGCTCAAAAAAAGCGTTAATGCCTTGATCTGATACAGGCACACCCAATTCGGCGGCGTAACACATACCTACCGATTGCAAATTTCTACCAGAGAAGATGACGCAATCCATCCATGGCGAGCGCCGCACTTTTACCAGCAAGTCTACTCCGATTTTTCCTGTCCCTATAATCCCAACCCGCAAACGACCAGGCAATGAACCAACCTGCTCCTTGTTTACCTCTAAGGCATTTTTATGCGAAAAATTCCGCTGTAAAAAATCACCACTCAACAACGCTTTAATGAACTGCATAATTTAATCCTTGGCAAATTATCTCATTAACCGATTTACATCTCGGTGATCAGCATACGCCTCAAAGATTTCACAATCATTTTTCTATTGAAATAACATTTTTTGTTTTTCGAGAACTGGCTCGCATAAAAAACAATAAACCGAAACGTGAAATTTCCCAAACAGAACAACTCTCCATCTTGTGCACCAAAACCAAACAAGAAAGACTTTTTCTGATCCGATAAATATACGACCCACAAAAAACAAGATTGTTTTTTGGTCAAAAAAGAACAAACAAAGGAAAAGGAAACTTTAAGCGACATATTTTTTTATGTCGCCCCAAAAAACCTATTAAAAAAATAACGATATCGTCATAATCCTCTGCCCGTTAACAATTATTAACGCATGACTACAACATGAGAGTTGAAGCGACCGCCTCTTTGCCGTGAGCAACCTTGTTATCACTGCTCATTGCTACTGTTAATACAATTTAAATTTGATAGCTAACATAATTATTGTTAAGCAATCAATCACGGCTTTGAATAATAGTAAACGATACTTTGATCTGAGGTTTTGTCGAAGTAATAGATAAATTTCTGACAGCTGACAGCCAAAGGAGCATCAAGTGGTTAAACAACCAAAATATTATTTTGAGGCCATTTTGGGAATTAATGCGCCTTGGTCAATACAAGATGTAAATGTGGATGAAAAGAATAAAATAATCCAAGTAACACTTTCACATCATACAGAAAAAACACGCTTTTCATTTTTCTCAAAAGGCAATGAAACTGAAAGCAATAAAATAGTTGACACTGGTTTGGGCAAACGTTGGTTGCACAGCAGTATCGGTTATTACAACTGCCACATAGTCTCTTCTGCTTATGACCCCAACATTTCCAGTGCCGGAATTAGCAGAGCTGCACTCTTACAGCCTAACTTTTTAGGCGATCCAAACCGTAATTACACTCATCAATTACGCCAGGAAGTAGCACTTGCCTATCTTCGCAATCTTTCACCCGATGCAATTGCCAACATATTGCGCATCGATCAGGCAATTGTTGATGATATTTTAAGTGATATTGAAAAAACGCCTGAATCCTATCGCTTGGCTACTTGTTTACCCTGTGAATCAGACCCCATCTGGGAGAATATGATTTATGACAAATTTCATTTAAAAACCCAGTTGTTTCCTTTGAAGCTAATGCTATCAAAGCTAAAACTCAGCATGATTGATCCAAAAGTTGATGTTAAATTATCAGACTCAGTCACTGAATTACGTAAATTTTTTATCTCACATATCAACGCACTGGATTCAGAAGTTAGCCAAATAACTGCGCTCTCGATGAAGAAACAATCAGTAGAAGAAAGGCGCAATGTCACCACTAAATTAGTATTGCCAGCATTAAAAAATGGTATCTGGTTAAAATTAATTACCGGAAAAATTGATCTTAACTCTACCAACATGCCACTAAACCTGTTTTTAGTGCGCTTGCGCCATGCGTTTCAAAATACCGAAGACAACAATATCCGTGTATCCGCACTTAATTCCCTGCGTGAATTTTTCCGCAAAAATGTTCGGAGTTTGAAAAAAGAACTGGTACTGATTAATCAGTTAATGAACGCACCAGAAGAAGCACAATACTCACTACCTGACGAGCGCAGTGAAATCTGGAAACGCATATTAAAAGACGATACTTTCATCCCAAGTTCACACATTGCTTATAAGCTCTTACTGTCTAATCTGCGCTCACAAATTCTGATGAATCCAGATCCAGTAGTCGAACTCAATGCCGTAAGACGAGTCAGAGACTTCATTAAACACAATCAGCGCTTCATGCAACAAGAACTACGCATGGTTTTAAGTAATAGCCGCTAAATATTCATAGTATCGATCAGGAGATCTTGCATGGCACAAGACGCCGACATCAGCATTCGCAGTGCGCTCATTAACCGCGAACAGCTTATTGAAAAAATTAACAAAGGCGAATACCTGGTAATCGCTGCCGATGAATCTGTATTAACCGACTTACCTTCCGGTAATTGGATTGCAGGAACCATTCCCTACTTCATGACCACCGAAGGCGGAACAGTTGATCGCGAGAAAATTTTCGTTAACACCATAGAAGGTGTACAACCGAGTAACGCACCGCGCATTACCCTTTACGATGGCAACTCCATTTCGCGCATTGCGCAAGAAGCACCAGAACATGGTTTTACCATTGTTATTTTGCCTGCAATGTCAGAGGTGCATTCATCCTATGCGCAAAATGCACCCGACTACGCCAATATGTATTTCTCACCTATTGTTGGTTGGATTTCCGGGGTCCATCTGGAAGATATAGGTAGCCGCACAGCCAAAGTCGGCTTTGGCCCTGCCCGTGGAATGCTATTTGATCAACAAGCGGTGGCGATGCACATTCCATTACCAAGTAATCAATTAGCCAATATCAATATCGTCAATTTGTTTACTCAAGGTGACGGCCCTGAGATTAAATTTAAGAACACCGGCTTTAGCGTAAGTGATTGCACCATTAACGGCGAAGAGGCAAATCTTGCCGACTACATTAAATATTCCAAAATCGACACGCGCTTGCCATTAGTCGCCAATTATTCGGGCGTGATGATTAACGTGAGCATTCAGCAAGTCGATGAAAGTAATAACAAGGTAGATCTCTATGCCCCAGTATTTGCCGACATCAGCTACCGCTTTGCAAAACCGGTTGATAATTACATTGAGAGTTTCAATAAAGAACTTTCTGCATCAGCAAGCGAGGGAATTTCTTTCTCTTGCAACTGTATTCTGAATTATCTTTATTCAGAATTGGAGGGGAAAAAGACGCGCGATTTAACCGGGCCAATTACCTTTGGTGAAGTGGCTTATCAGCTATTAAATCAAACACTTGTGTATCTCAGCATCAGTGGCGGCTCCCGCTAAAACCGAAACAAACAAAAAAGGCGGATGCATACACATCCGCCTTTTTTGTCACCTCTGAAAAAACCGTTATTAACGCCCTGCTCCATAAGCCTGAATATATTTTTGCAATACCTTTTCATTTTTCTTAATAAATTCAATATCGCTTTTGGGCACCGCCAGAACAGCGGGATCGGCCTTTTCTTTTAATTGTTGCGCCTGCTCTTCGGTAACCTTACCTAAATCGCCAAACAAAAAATACGCAGCTATCGCATTGCCCAGTTTAGTGCTCAAACGCATATATTCGCCGACGGATTTCCAGCCGTGTTTTTGCGTAATCTGATTTGCACTGCCCAGTAGATTATTGGATTTTAATACGGCGTTAATTTTTTTATCTTGCTCTGCGGGCGGCAAAGCTTCAAAAACCTTAAGCTCTGCTTCGGTAGTATTCATGGAATCCACCAATTGCACGATGGGCGCAATATCGCGATTAGTTTGCATCCAGCGTGTAACCGACTGGGAATTCAAATTCTTATTGTCCGGCAGCAACTGCGCGCTGACCGATGCGCAACACACTACCAACATCCACACCACTAGATTTAACAATACTGTTTTCATCACTATCACAAACTCACGATAATCTCAGCGTAACCGCTGTGGTTAATGACCAAACCCAAAAGAAGAAGAACACTAGGAATGGCGTCAATAAGCCAAGCGACAAGCCCGCAACACCTTTACCTTCATAGAATGGATAAAACACAAATAACTGAATTAATGTGGGAATTAATGCAATCACAAAACTGCGCGCAAACAAACTGCTGGCAAAAATCGGCAACAAAAATAATAAACCCCAGAGCCCACCCCATACAATACGCGGGTACATCCAATGCGGCGATACCGATCCCGCCAACTTCACATTTAAAGATTGGGTAATTCCATAATAGGAAAATAACCACATCACCACACACATCACCAAGCCACCCAGACAGCCAGCGGCAAACACAACCAAGGAATTCTTCATAATTTTTACCCCAACAAAAATGCTACTGCCAAGGGTTGGCAGTTATTTTATCGATACTAGGCGGCAGTTTATCACTCTGGCTTAACACTTGGTTACACGAATAAACCACGTTGAGCTGCTACAATATTGGCTCAGAATTTAGCCAGCCCCCCCATTTATATATTACCGGCGATTGCATTATGTTCCGTTTTTTTGAAAGCCTGATAAAACCTTTCCCTCCGCAAGATCCCACTGAACCGCCCAAAACCCTTTATGCGTTTTGCCGCCATTACAGCCGTGGCGCAGAGTGGTATTTAATCGGCATGGCAATTTTTACAGGTTTAATTGCAGTAATGGAGGTGTCTTTATTTGGATTTCTTGGCGATCTGGTTGACTCGCTCAATAAACATACACCCAATACCTTTTGGGATGAGTCCCAGACACAGCTAATCTGGATGGGTTGTATTCTACTTATCGCCCTGCCCCTGTGTGTACTACTGCACTCGCTGTTAATGCACCAAACCCTTTTGGGAAATTTCCCAATGCGTATTCGCTGGATGGCGCACCGCTATTTACTCGGTCAAAGCTACCAGTTTTATCAAAATGAATTTGCCGGTCGCGTCGCCACAAAAGTCATGCAAACCGCGTTGGCAGTGCGTGAAACCATTATGAAATTACTCGATGTACTCTTGTATGTCATGGTGTATTTCACGGGAATTCTCGTCTTATCCGCATCGCTCGATTGGCGCTTGGCCATGCCACTGGTTGCATGGTTCTTTGCCTACTCGGCACTGCTGTATTATTTTTTACCGCGCCTTGCAAAAATTTCCGCAGCGCAAGCCCATGCGCGCTCGGATATGACCGGCCGCTTGGTGGATACCTATACCAATATCTCTACCGTGAAATTATTTTCACACTCCAATCGCGAAGCCGATTACGCCAAAACCGGCATGGAATCTTTTTTAGCAACCGTGCATCCGCAAATGCGTTTGGCGACTTTATTGGGCAGCGGCGTTTGGGCGATTAATGCATTGTTAATTTTTGCCATCGCCGCTGTTTCACTCTGGCTTTGGTCAAGCGCAGCTATTACAACCGGTGCGATTGCCGCTGCGGTCGGGTTGGTGCTGCGCCTGAATGGTATGGCGCAGTGGATCATGTGGGAAGTCTCTGCTCTGTTTGAAAATATCGGCACCGCGCGCGATGGACTAAATACTTTATCTATTCCGCGGGAAGTACAGGACAAACCCGAAGCACAGCCCTTGCTGATCCAAAAAAGCCAAATCGATTTTAAATCCGTGCGTTTTAACTACGGCAAAACCGAAGGACTATTACAAGAATTTGATTTGCATATTAATGCCGGTGAAAAAATTGGTTTGGTTGGCCGCTCGGGCGCGGGCAAATCTACACTGGTAAATTTGTTATTGCGTTTTTACGATGTGGATGACGGAGCTATTTTGATCGACGGACAAAATATCGCGAACATAAAACAGGAAAGTTTGCGCGCACAAATCGGCATGGTGACGCAAGACACATCACTACTACACCGCTCCATTCGCGAAAACCTGCTCTACGGCAAACCTGATGCGACAGAAGAAGAAATGATCCGCGCCGCACAACAAGCCGAAGCCCATGAATTTATTTTAGGGCTCAGCGATAACGAAGGTCGCACAGGATATGACGCACACGTAGGCGAACGCGGCGTAAAATTATCCGGCGGCCAGCGTCAACGCATCGCCATTGCCCGCGTATTGATCAAAAACGCGCCGATTTTAATAATGGATGAAGCAACATCGGCGCTGGACTCCGAAGTAGAAGCCGCCATCCAAACCAACCTCAACACCTTGATGCAAGGCAAAACCGTGATCGCTATTGCACACCGCTTATCTACCATCGCCGCGCTGGATCGTTTGATCGTATTGGATAAAGGCCAGATTATCGAACAGGGTACACACAATGAATTAATCGCACTGGGCGGTGTATATGCGCACTTGTGGGCGCATCAATCAGGCGGTTTTTTGGGGGAGTTTTAAAAGCTCATAATGCGGGTACACTAGGTACCCGCGTTTGTATGTAACTTAACTATCTTCGCCATCAACAGCATCATACCAAACACCGTATTTATCCCCCTGCCATACCAACAGGTGAAAAAAATAGGCTGTTAGTAAAAATGCCAAGCCACCGGGCAATGCTTTTGGATCAGTCCACGCAAAGGCACAGAGTGCAAAGCCAAAGGCATGGCAAAAAAATAGACCTCGCAATGCGGATTTACGTAAGGGTTTAAAACTGAAGTAATTTAAAAAAAACCACCACTTCAACCAAAACGGTGAGTTGCGCCAAATATCGGATTTTTTATCTACCATCATTCGCTCCTGGGTTAGGGTTGCTACATCCACTTCTAGCACAGAGGCGAGGCATTTAAGTGATTCCACACTGGCATTGTTGCCGCTTTCAATTCGCTGAATGGTTCTGACATTCAAACCAGACATTTGCGCTAACTGCTCTTGAGAAAGATGGCGACTAATGCGCAGCTCTTTAAGAATCATTTATCTACTCCAACCTGTGTGAACCCAGAGTATTACTAAAAATACATTCAGTCGGGTACGGCACCTACCCGACTTTCACCCGACAGATGCGAAATGGTTGATTTTACGGTAGTTTTTTATTGCGGGCATTTTCAACATTATTTTTTAGTGAAATACATATCGCGCAGAATTAATAAAATTCCCACTAAAAATCCCACATGCGCAAGCACCGCGCCTGCGGCAAACAGCCAGCCTAGAATGATTGGAGCATCATCGTTAGGAGCCAAAAGGCTAAACAACATAATAGGTAATGCAGAGGCGAGAACCAGCATTAGGCTTAGTGCAATTATTTTTATACCGCGCGGGGATTTACTGCCTAACACCGCGCGGATCGGGTTCCACATAGGGCTACCACATCAAATCGTCAGGGATAACGTAATCTTTGTAGGGATCATCTTCATCTACTTTGTTGTCGGCTTTGGTGTTGGCAACTACCACAAATTTTTCGTCGCGCTGGGCAATTTTGTCGGCGACTATACGCGGCACGACTTCATAGCCATCACCCAGTTTTACAACCCCCAGCAAACCGCGCGCTATTTGTTCCAACACCAGCGGTGATACGCGCATTTTTTTGATGAGCTTGCCATCGGTAAAGTTGTATTCCACATCGCCGTTGCCAGCGCCTTTTGGCTGGCGATGGTTTTCAATCAGTTGTTTGATTTGCGCGGCTATGGCTTTTTGTTGCAGTTCTGAATCGCGCTGGCGATTTAATTCGCGGTCGCGCTCCACTTTTGCTAAACGTGCCTGCTCCGCAGATTGTTTGACCTCATCGACCACTTCTTCACTGGAGCGCCGCGCAACATTGGTTTCTTTACGCTTTTCTTTTTTCGCTTGTTTGACTTTTTTGTTGTCGATCAAACCGGCTTTGAGGAGCTGATCTTGCAGGGATGCCATAGTAAATTCCGATCATGTGTAGTGATTAGCTGGGTAATGCGCCCTTACCCATTGCGCACGTTTGGCAATCGCCGCGCGTTTTTCTTCGCTCTGGTTGTCCAAATGCTTAACTTGCAAAGCCAAACGCGGATGCTGTTGAAAGCGCGCGCGATGTTTCCGCAAAAACTCCCAATACAAGGTGGTAAATGGGCAGGCATTTTCCGTTTCAGCTTCGTCTGGCTTATAACGGCAGTGATCGCAATAATTGCTCATTTTGGCAATGTAGCGACCCGTGGCAATGTAGGGCTTGGAGGCCATTATGCCACCATCGGCGTATTGGCTCATCCCTAATACGTTAGGCAATTCAACCCACTCGACGGCATCGACATACATGGCCAAATACCAGGCATGTATTTGTTCAGGATGGGTTTGCCACAACTGGGCAAAGAGGCCGGTCACCATCAACCGTTGAATATGATGACCATAACCCGTATCCAGCACTTGTTGGATACTTTGACTCAAGCAGGTCATATCCACATCGCCGGTCCAATAAAAGTCTGGCAGGTTGTGCTGTGCATCCAATGCATTCATCGCCTTCCACTCTGGCATCAGACTCCAATACAGACCGCGCACGTATTCACGCCAACCGAGGATCTGGCGAACAAATCCCTCTACAGCATTGAGCGGGGCTTGCCCAGTTGTATACGCCTGCTCGGCTGCCTGCACCACTTCCATTGGCGATAACAACTTAATGTTCAGCGCAGCGGATAGGCGCGAATGATAGAGCCAAGGTTCGTTGGTCCACATGGCATCTTGATATTCACCAAACAGCGGTAAATTTTTCTCGATAAAAAAATCCAGTAGTGCAAGCGCCTGCGCGCGGGTCACTGGCCAGCCGAAACTCACTAAACTGCCGGGATTATTGGGAAAGAACGTTTCAACAGAACGGATCGCACCTTGGGTGATTTCATCGCATGGAAAAGTCAGCGCGCTATCTAATAGACCCGGCCCTGCTTTGCCAAAAGTACCGCGATTGTCTTTATCATAATTCCAATCGCCACCGACCGGTGCATCGCGATTCATTAAGATGCCGGTACGTTTGCGCAATTGGCGATACCAATACTCCATGCGCAATTGTTTTTTGCCTTTTTTCCAGGCCGTAAATTCACCCGGCTTGGCGATAAAGTGATTATCGGCCAGCACCTCAATAACAACTTGGTGCTCAGCGCAACACTGCTTTAATACTTGCAAAACCCGATAGTCACCGGGTAATACAACCCGCAACTGAGCAACCTTGTAGTGCTGCAAGGTGTTTGATATCGCAGCGGTAAAATCCGGCTGCGCCTGCTCATCTAATGAAAAGTACAACAGCGGTAACTGTTCGTCACGCAGTGCTTGGGCGAAGTGACGCATAGCGGCGATAAACATCGCACTGCGCTGTTTACTTGAGGGAACATGAGTACTTTCAGCGAGGGTCTCCGCCATCCACAACACATCGTATGCTGGGTCAAAATCAGCAAATAACACACTGTCGCGATTGAGTTGATCGCCCAAAATTACACAAAGGTTACGTATCTTTTTCATCAGTGGGATTGCTTCCTGGAGCGACGGGCAGCATTGCTGCAAGCGGTAGAGCAGAATTTAACCTCAAGCCACACCTTCTCCCATTTTTTTCGCCAGGTATATGGCCGCTGGCAGTGCAGGCAAGTTTTTTGCGGCAGATGTTGTTTTTTCATGGTGGCAGATTCTTAGCGCGATCATTTTTTGATTCCAGCCTAGAGATACGAAAAACAATTGCGCTGGTATCATTCGCAGCCACACTCACTCGATCTGATATTCAACATGCAATCTATCGCTGTAAAAAACTGGGATATCTTCTGCCGTGTTATCGACAACTTTGGCGATATAGGCGTGTGTTGGCGCTTGGCGCGGCAGCTAGCTGCCGAGCACAATCAGCAAGTGCGCCTGTGGGTAGATGACGTGGATTCGCTGATACGCATTTGGCCGCAAGCCCAATCATTAGATCAACAGCTCATCGCAGGGGTCAATGTCTGCCGCTGGCACAGTGAATTGGCTCAAGACGAGCAAGTCGCCGATGTGGTGATCGAAGCGTTTGCCTGTGAAATCCCTGCTATTTATATCGATAAAATGGCGGAGCTCAAACAGCGAGGTCGAGCGCCGGTATGGATCAATCTGGACTACCTGAGTGCCGAAAGCTGGGTTGAAGACTGCCACCGCATGCCATCCACTCACCCCAGCACCGGTTTGCGCAAAACCTTTTTCTTCCCAGGATTCACACCGCGCACCGGTGGTTTGTTGCGCGAGCAGTCACTGATTAGCGCACGCGATAACTTTCACATCGCCCCTTGGCTGAACACTATTGGCGTTGCGCCACAGCCCGATGCCCTACTCGTATCGCTCTTTGCCTACGAAAACCCTGCCATTGGCAGCCTGCTCTCCACTTGGGTCAACTCAAGCACACCGGTGCACTGTTTGGTTCCCAACGGCAAAATCCTGAGCAGTATCAATCGTGCAACCGAACAAGCGCTAAAAGTTGGCGATAGCTACACCCTGGGAAATCTGCATTTGCAGGTCATCCCCTTTATTACCCAAACCGAGTATGACCAGCTGCTGTGGGCCTGCGACATCAACTTTGTGCGCGGCGAGGATTCCTTTGTACGGGCGCAATGGGCAGGCAAACCTATGGTTTGGCATATCTATCCGCAGGATGAGGAGGCGCATATCACCAAACTCACTGCGTTTCTCGATCTCTACACCCAGTCTAACCAATCGCACTTTGAGGCCAGCCTGCGCCAGCTGTGGTTGGTTTGGAACAGAGGGGAGAATATGGCAGCAGCATGGCAAGAACTGCTGACGCAGCGCGATAAATGGCAGCGTCACAGCCGCGATTGGTGCAATGCACTCTGCCAACAGCCTGATTTAGCGAAACAATTAGTCGATTTCTGCACCAACCAGCCCGGCTAAAAAAGCACTACAGAAAAGCGGCAAAGAACTGTATAGTAGCGCGCCGATTTCAAACTCGGGACGCCTGAGGGCTAAATTGCCCGCGCGCCATGCGCATCAAGGCCTCCTCTATTCGTTAACCTCTGCAAAGAATGGGATTTACCATGAAAAATGCTCAAGAATGCCGCGCTGGCAACGTTCTGATGATCGACGGCTCACCCTGGGTTGTTCAAAAAGCGGAATACAACAAATCAGGCCGTAACTCTGCGGTTGTAAAAATGAAGTTGAAAAACCTGCTGAACGGCATGAACACTGAAACCGTTTATCGCGCAGACGACAAATTCGAAGACATCCAATTGGATCGCAAAGAAGTAACCTACTCTTACTACGCCGACCCAATGTACGTATTTATGGACCCAGAGTTCAACCAATACGAAGTAACTGCAGAAGAGTTGGGCGACCTGTTGCCCTGGATGGAAGACGGCATGGAAGACATCTGTGATGCCGTATTCTACGAAGGCAAAGTAATCTCTGTAACTCCACCAAACGCTATCACTCGTGAAGTGGCTTACACTGAGCCAGCCGTTCGTGGCGACACTTCTGGTAAAGTGATGAAGACCGCTAAACTCAACAACGGCACTGAATTGCAAGTTGCTGCGTTTGTTGAGATTGGTCAGAAGATCATCATCGACACCCGCACTGGTGAATACAAATCGCGCGCTTAATTGCCGATTGGTAATCCAGCTAAATGGCGCTCTCGTAGCGCCATTTTTTTTGCCCGAATGAAATACACACGATATTTGAAACTTTAATTTACGCCACTCACCCATGGGCGACATAATTTGCCGCTTATCACGTTGCGCCACCACTTAGCACCTAATCCACACCCGCGCATCACATTGAAGGATGATAGTTACAATCACCATAAAACTTGAAAGGAATGAGATATGCGCTTTCTGACTGCACTGCTATCAATCATTATCACTTGCTCTTCACTGGCCCACGCCGATGCTGACACGCCACCGCAAACACTGGAAGAACTTAAAACGGCCATTGAAAAAATCCGCACCGAAACCAACACGCCTGCCGTGGGTATAGCACTAGTGAATAAAGATGGACCTTTGTGGATGGCAGGGCTGGGCGAAGCGAATATTGCGCAGCATACACCGGCCGATGAGAACACCCTTTTTCGTATCGGATCTGTTTCAAAAATGTTTGCCGCGCTCGCCGTACTGAAACTGCAAGAAGAAGGAAAATTAAACTTGAATGATAAGGTACGCGATTTAGTGCCAGAGATTCAGTTTGAAAACCAGTGGGAAGAAACACATCCGGTAAGAATTGCTCACCTACTGGAACACACAACTGGCTGGGATGATATTCACCTTGCGGAATACGCCTATTCCGCACCGGATAGCATGAGCACAAAAGAAGGGCTGGATTATCACCCTGATTCGCGCAAATCCCGCTGGATTCCCGGCACGCGCCACGCCTATTGCAATTCAGGTTCAGCCGTGGTCGCTTATATCGTAGAAAAAATCAGCGGCAAAAAATATGAAGACTATATTGCAGAGACTTTTTTTAAACCGCTGGATATGCCATCCACCAGTTATTTTCAAACAGAATTGTATAAACAGAAAGGTGCGACACTTTACACCAATGGCAAACCAGAAAATTATTGGCATATTATTCACCGAGCAGCAGGTTCTATTAATTCATCGCCAAAAGATATGGCCAACTTTATGCAATTTTTGTTGCAGCGCGGCGCAACGCAAAACCAACAATTAATTCCCCGCGCTGCGTTTGATCGCATGGAAATTCCTACAACAACACTGGGCAGCACCGCACAACTCACCGGCGGTTATGGGTTGGCGAATTACACCAGTGGTTACAAGGATTTTAATATGGCTTTTCACGGCCATAATGGCGGGGTATTTGGTGGGCTCACAGAATTAAGTTACAACCAGCAACTGGAAACCGGTTATGTATTTATGATCAATGCGGGTAACGGGCAGGCATTTGATAAAATATCCAAAACCATTCGCGCTTATTTGCTTAAGAATCACCAGATTAATAAACCACAACCTATAGTGCTTCCAGAAAAGTTTAAAGCACTGAATGGATATTACGTGCCCATTAATGATCGCCAACAGTTAACCCGTTTCATGAACAGGGTTTTTGGCGTAATGAAATTTCACACAGATGATACCTATCTCTATCGCCAGCCACTGCTCGGAGGATGGGACGCCCCCAGTAAAGACTTCGCAATTAACGATGATTATTTAATTGATCAATGGACAGGCTTACCGAGC
The DNA here is from genome assembly GCF_000953825.1 of Cellvibrio sp. OA-2007. Lineage (GTDB taxonomy): Bacteria > Pseudomonadota > Gammaproteobacteria > Pseudomonadales > Cellvibrionaceae > Cellvibrio. Next base: position 292,624 of record NZ_BBUL01000097.1, read on the forward strand.
ATCGCACTGGTGAATGATCCAATCGCAGGTAACAGCGTGCAGGCAAGTACGGATCTATTTAAGCCTGTATCTGCATTCAGCGTATTCAGCCTGCTGGGCCTCTATGTATCACTTGGCACAATCAGCCTGTTAAGCTTGCTGGCCATTATTGTGTGGGGATGTCGTCGCCTAGCGAAAAAAATTCCCGCCGAAGCCAGTGTCTGGATTCGCATTTGGCCGCTGCTGACCAGCGTTGTATTGCTGGGTTCAATCATGAGCTTGTCTATGGTTGGCTTATTTATGCAAGCGGCCGCGAGCGTATCACTGCTTTCTATCACTGTTTATCTGTTGAGTATTGCCTATCCATTATGTGCGCTCGCCAGTGCTTTCGTGCTCATCAAGTACAGAAATCAAGTAATATCAAGGTGGATATACGGGTACGCATTAATTTATACGGGCTTGCATTTATTGATGGCGGCTCACTTGGTTTACTACGGAATATTTGCACTAAAACTCTGGGCATAATCGATGAATGTTTCTTTCTTCCCCCACAACAAAACTTTTTGGGTATACCACGGGTCAATTTTATTGCTCATGACCCTGATCCAAAGCCTAATTATTTTGTTATGGCGGGAAGAGGTACTGTTTAACTTTATGGGTGGACTGCTATGGCTACCGCTGTTTACCCTCGCCGCACTCTATTATCGGCACCTGTATAAAACACACCAATGGCATGATTTAAACACCGCCAAAAATATTCTAGTGGTAACCGGGTATAGCTTAGCGAGTAGCTTTATTGTTACTTTTATTATGCTGGGTTCGATTATTCCTTTTTTCTGGAGTGATATTGAAAATGCGGTTACCAAACATGAAGCAACTGCTTCTACAATCATTACCCAAATGTTTATCGGCAACTGGCTGCAGACCCAGCTCTTTATTGGCGGCTGGATTTTTGTGTACATTAGCATTACTACCAAGCAGCGCATTAAAGAAACGGAAGTGGCCAACTTAAGGTTGCAAAACAGCCTCAAAGAGGCACAGCTCACCAATCTAACCAATCAACTTAACCCTCATTTTCTATTTAACACACTGAACAACATTAAATTTACCGTACGCAAGGACCCGCTAAAAGCCGAAAAAATGATTACGGACCTTTCGGACATTTTGCGCTATTCATTGGAATCCAGCAGAAGTGAAAAAGTACAACTATTAGAGGAGCTGGAAATTGTTGATCGCTACATCAGCATAATAAAAGTTCATATGGAAGATCGATTGCACTTTGAAAGCGTCATTCCAGAAAATGTAGCATCGGCTCTGATTCCGCCGATGGTTTTGCAAATGCTAATAGAAAACTCTATTAAACACGGCATTGAAAATTTGCGTCATGGCGGCAAGGTACAACTATTGGCAGAGGCGGAATCACAGCACATTAGGTTTACCATAACCAATGATATACCGCACACCGAAACACCAAACATGCAAAGTATAGGAATAGGCTTACGCAACATAGAACAACGGCTTAAATTACTCTACAGCAGCTCCGCAAGCATAGATGCCAAACAACAAGCGCAACAATTTATCGTCACACTGACTCTTCCGCGAGAAACAAACCAATGAAAGCGATAGTAGTTGAAGATTCACGCATCGCCCGCGAAGGGCTGATCGGCATGTTAAGTGAATTCTCCGATGTGGAAATTGTTGGCCAAGCTGAACACCCTGCCCCGGCACTGGAACTGATTCGGGAAAAACGCCCCGATGTTATTTTTTTAGATATACATATGCCGGGTGAAACCGGTTTTGATCTGCTGGAAAAGTTGGACTACATGCCACGTATTATCTTTACCACGGCTTATTCAGAATACGCGATCAAATCGTTTGACTATCACACTATTGATTATCTATTAAAACCAATTAGTCAGGAGCGGCTGGCACTGGCTATTGCAAAATTACACACCCAGGCTGATGAGCTATCAACCCACGCCAAACCAGCGCTGGAAATGAACAACAAGATATTTGTAAAAGACGATGACAAATGCCATTTGGTGACACTGGAATCTATCCGCTATTTTGAAAGTTGTAAAAACCACGTGCGGATATTTTTCAATCAGGAGTCAGCGTTTGTTAAAAAAACCTTGAGCCAACTTGAAGAGCGATTACCCAAACGATTCTTCTTTCGCGCCAATCGCCAATTTATTATTAATCTGCATGCGATATCGGCAATCGAAGATGCGATTAGCGATGGCTATGAAGTGACGATGGAGGATGGTATGAAAATCGCAATTTCGCGGCGCCAGGCCTGTGAATTAAAAGAATTATTAAGCCTCTAGCGAATGAAAAATCAACAGTATAAAGCTCAGCAACCTTGCTACCGTAAACTTTAATATTGCCAACGAACACCCATATTCACACTGCGCCCTTCACCTGGAACCCCCACATAATTTTCGCGGCGTGCCGCGGGGTTGAGATAAGACTTATCCAGCAGGTTATTAGCCTGCAAAAATAACTCCCAGTCTGGCATCAGCTGATAAGACATATGCACATTCCACAGACTGCGGGCACTTAACCGGGTTTGTTCAACTGTGTGAATGTTTGCAGGAAAATCCTGTTCGTTCGCATCTATTTTATCGCCCTGATAATTTAGTAATAACGAACCGGCAAACGCGCCCCGCAGGTAACTCAGGCTGGCACCGAGCAGATTATTGGAATCGCGACTTGTATCATCACCTGGGTGAAAAATATGGCTGAGCGCCACCCGGCTCTGCCAGTGCTCGGCCCAGCGCCACTGCCACTCAAACTCAATACCGCTAATGTACAGCGAACTATTCATCCAAGAGCGGCGCTGATCTTGAGTAATCATATCGACCACCGCATCATCCAAGCGGCTATCAAACAAAGTCGCCGACCAGTAGCCATGATCAATAAGCTGCACCCAAACTAACTCGGTAGTTTTAGCCGTTTCAGGAGCGAGATCAGGATTCGATACCGCTACCAAGCTGCTGGTCAGGCGAGTCTCTGAAGGACTCGGCGCACGATAGGCTTCTGAATACAACAATTTAAGACTATCCATCTGCCCTAGTTCCTTCACCAAAGCAAAGCGTGGGCTAGTGTGGCCGCCAAAATCTGAATAATTATCATGGCGTACCCCCATGGTCAGCTCTAATGATTCCTGTAGAGGGTACTGATATTGACCAAAAAAACTGCGCGCGATGCGCTCGCCTTCCATCCCATTGGGCTGATCGCGTAAAACGCTGCCATCACTGGCGCGGGTTAGCTGACTGCGCGCCGCATCAACTGTAGCTCGTCGCCACTCACCCCCCAACAGCCAATTACCCTTAGCTCGCTCGCCAAATACTATCCACTGGCTACCCAGCTCCTGATCATCAGACACACCTGAGCTAAGCAACACCGGCGTAAAAACCTGAGCTGGAGCAATAGAAGTCGCTACATCCATCGCCATAAAATCACGGTCGCTCGCAAACACTCGCGCTTCCAACCTCAATGAATCGCTTAGGCGAGGCCGCCAATCCAATGCTGCATAGCGGCTTTCGCGCTCTACAAAACCAGAGTCTGCTGGAAGATATCCAGTGACATAAAATTCTTCGGCTCGGTTTTGTGCTGAACGCAGACTCAGTGTCCAATCACCCATACCAGCTCTCACATAGAGCTGCTGATAGGACCAGGGATCACGAACATCCACAGTTTGCGGCGTAGCAGGCTCCGGGCTGGGCTCAAATACCGTTAGGGATTCACCTTGAGACTCGCGCTGCTGCCAATGTAGTTCAAGCCAACCAACTTCATTTTGACCGCGCCACTGCACACTGGCATCTTGCTGGCCATGATTACCCAGCGCCAATTTCGCCTCCGGCTGGCTGCCGGTCACTATATTGATAATTCCAGTCATGGCATTACTGCCATAGATGGCAGAGCCTGGACCGCGTATAAACTCAACACGCGCCACATTATCCAAACTGATTAGCCCGTCCTTCTGCGCTGTGCCGCCACTCACCTCATCATTGAGGCGTTGACCATCCCAGAGAATAAGCAGCTCCCGACCACCCGAGCCAACTCGCCGTCCACGATTGGAGAGCGTGTAATTTGCACTGCTATCGTCCCCCCTAAAACTTTGAAAACCCGGCACAAAATTCACCAGTTCGCTCAAGGTTTCTATGCCCATAAGGCGGATATCCGCACGGGTAAAGACGGTAATTGAGGAAGGTACGGATTTGATGTTTTCAGCGGTACGAGTCGATGAATAGATATTTTGTTGCAGCAGCTCTTCCAGACTTAATGAAAAATAATCTGGCGCTACTGAAGTCGCATGGGCCGCTGCACAAGTGTTAAAAAAAAGCGCCAAAAATCGCGTGCAAAATCTCATCTAATTGCCTGACCTGAAGGATGATCTTTATAACTATCGCGTACCCAGGCAAAGCCACGGTAGACGTCATTGAAAGATATTATTCAGTAAGCTTAGTAGAGACTGGTCAAATTCCCAGCGGTTGCTAGTGAGAATGCTTTCGGAGTTGCGGTTGGATCAGCCCCTGCCCGGTTTTTGCCAATACCAATACCACCGCACCCCCAGCAGCAGCACACCAATAACCCCAAACAAAACAGCCTCAAAATAACTGGAGCGCACCTGCATAAACACATGCAGCCAAGCCAGAATAGCGATCAGATAAATGCTCTTATGCAGGCGAAGCCAGTTTTTACCTAGCCGCCGCATCATTCCCTTGGTAGACGTAACCCCCAACACAACTAATAAAATAACCGCAGGAATTGTGACCAGAATATAGGGGCGCTCAACTAGCTCTTTGGCGAAGCGCGAAAAATCCAAACCTAAAATAAAAACCAAAAACGCGGTCACATGCAACAATGCATAAAACAATACAAATAAACCCAGCATACGCCGATGAGTTTGCAACCAGCGGAAATGAACTTGCTTAAAATTAACTAAGCGCCGCAAGGGTGTGACCGCAAGCGTGATAAACAAAAAATAAATAGTCCATTCACCGGTAAATAACACAATCGTTTTAGCAGGATCAGCGCCCAGCTGATTAGTGATGGTTTGATAAATAATAAAAGCCAATGGAATTAATGAGAGAAAAAAAATTAGCACCCTGCGCCATAAAACCGGCATCGCTATACCTCTTAATAAAATTTGCGTAAATCCAACTCTTTATACAGATGCGCCACCTGTTCGGCATAACCATTAAATAATTGCGTAGGAATAATATTCGGGCGCAGCAATCCACTCGGTAACCGCCGCTCTTCCGCCTGACTCCAACGGGGGTGACTTACTTGAGGATTTACGTTGGCATAAAAACCGTATTCGTCTGGCGCGATCATGCTCCAGGTCGTTTTGGGCTGTTTTTCGGTAAATTCAATTTTCACAATTGACTTGATGTATTTAAATCCATATTTCCATGGCACCACCAAACGCAGCGGTGCGCCATTTTGATTGGGCAATACTTTGCCATACAAACCCACCGCTAATGTTGTTAGGGGATGCATAGCTTCATCCATACGCAGACCTTCGCGATAAGGCCAATCAATTGTACTGAAGCGGCTTTTTTGCCCAGGCATTTCTGACGGGCGCTCAAGCGTGGTAAATGCAACATATTTTGCTTTGCTAGTCGGCTCTACACGCTTGATTAAATCGGCCAGTGAAAAACCCACCCAAGGCACCACCATCGACCAGGCTTCAACACAGCGCAGGCGATAAATTCGCTCTTCTAACGTCACACCTCTTAATAAATCTTCCAGTGCAAACGTGCCCGGTTTATTAACCTCACCGGCGATTTCAACTGTCCAAGGGTGGGGTTTTAATACATGCGCTTTAGCAGCCGGATCAGTTTTGTCGTAGCCGTATTCGTAAAAGTTGTTATAGCCAGCAACATGTTCATAAGGTGTCAGCGCTTCACTGATTTTTTCCTGATTGGCGTTAGCGCCCGCAATCTGCTGTTTTAACCAATTCGGGCCGGGTAAATCCTTATCGGCAACCTGAGTGGGCGCGGCCAATACGCTTGTCGCGCTTGCGCCAACGCCCAGAGCGGCAACACTCATCGCACCCCGCATAAAGTCGCGGCGCGCGTTGTAAATAGATTCAGGGGTAATTTCAGATGATGGAATATCGCTGGGCTTTTTGATCAACATACAGACCTCGCGGAAACAAAATGGTTGGGCTATAGACTGGTGCGAAGCAGATTTGTTACTGCAATTCAAAAATATAATTTCTGCCCTGATAGTCGCATACATATCGCTGCGCAGTGAGCATGGCACAGTTTTGTAGCGATATTCCCTGCAGAACGCTGGATGACTCGCTCACCCCCATATTCGCTTTATCTTTCTTAAGAAAGCCATACATGATTTCAAAGCGCTGGGGAAAATCCAAACCTTTGGCCTGTAAATCCTGATAAAGATAAGCAAACTTGCCATACGTCATAGTCACGCCGCACAGACCGATTTCACACATCTTAGCAATGTACTGATCGTAGGCTTGGGTGAGATACTGGCTCAATGCACCGCCCTGATAACCTGGTAGGTTCATTTTGTTGTCGGGCGATAGTGAACCACTCGCCAAACGATGATTAGCCCTGTTGCCCACCAGCTTAAATAAATAGTTGCCACAGCGGATTTGATTACCAGCCAAATTACATTCGGCAGAATGCTTCACACCATCAAGCTCTTTACGCGTTAACTCAGCAAGTGGTTCACGCCTAACAGTTTCCGTCACACTAAGCTGCGGATTTTTAACCACCGGAGAAACTGGAGCAGGCATTATTAATGCTGGCGTTAGCATGGGTGTTTGCGTCTTGCGCGTCGGTGCAGGCAATTTAATGCCATTGCGCTCCGCTGGCCGCTTTAGTAAAGAGGCCTGCACAATTTCATTATTTTTTTTGAATTGATTAAACGGCGGCAAACCTTTGGTCTGCGCTTTAGCTTGTAGTTGACAATAGACTTGTTCGTAATAGGTTGCGGCGAGGGCGAAACAGAATTGATCAGCCATAACTGACGGTGTAACAAAAAATATTGCAACGAAAACACATCGTAATATTTTCATCGCAGGTCACCTGATCTAATTATTAGTATTCAGAAAAATAATGCATCACATCCATTTCTTGATGTAACACACCAATGATTTCAATCACTTCCAACCCGCATCGATAAAACACAACATGCTCTGCCTGGGGAAAGGAATAGAAACCTGCGCCAATATCCGATCTATTTCTACCCAATAGCGGATTTTCCGCCAGCCATTCAAAGCGCTGTTCAAGCTGTTTGAGATATTTATTGCGCTGCAACCTACCCCATTTTTGCTGTGTATAAAGGCCAATGCTTTTTAAGTCATCCCTGGCACGGGGAGTTACCCGATATTTCATGGTTAGGCGTCCTTATCCAGCTCCTCGATCAGACTATCCATAGAGAAATTGTCAACAAATTGCCCCTGGTCTGCCTGTTGTACACCTTGAGAGAGATGCGCTCTCAAGGCCTCCAGTTTATGCTTACGCTCTTCCAGTGTGCGCAACGCATCGCGTACCACTTCACTTGCAGAGCCATAGCGACCACTGGAAATTTCGTTTTTGATAAACGCCTCCCAATGATCGCCCAAACTAAGACTTGTCGTGGCCATACCCCCTCCCGAACCTATATTCATATTTAACAATAATGAATATAGTCCGCTTGAGGTGGGATGGCAATACCGCTGTTTTGATTAATGGGTAATCACCCAGCACTGATGAATTTTAGGGTTGCGTTTGAAATCTTCATCAATGGTTTGGGCGCTAATGTCTTTGATGGTGTAAGCACTTAATGCCTCTGCATCCAATTTAAAACTGCGCAGGTTGTTGGAGAAAATTAAGGTGCCGCCTTCGGCCAGTGAGCGCATCGCATTGTTGATCATGCTGACATGATCGCGCTGTACGTCCAGCACATCTTCCATGCGTTTGGAGTTGGAGAAGCTCGGCGGGTCAAGCAGAATTAAATCGAACTGTTGATCGTTTTCTTCCAACCACTTTAAACAATCCGCCTGCTCTAATCGGTTGCGCGATTCACTCAACCCATTTAACGCATAATTTTTACGCGCCCAGTTCAGGTAAGTGTTAGACATATCCACACTCACTGTATAACGCGCACCGGCCATAGCCGCGTGCACACTGGCCGTTGCGGTATAACAAAACAGATTTAAGAAACGCTTGTCTTTAGCGAGGTCGGCAATCATCAAGCGCACTGGGCGATGATCCAAAAACAACCCTGTGTCCAAATACTGCCACATATTAATATGCAGCTTGGCCTGCCCCTCTTGCACGCTGAACAGATCACCGGTTGGCCGCTCGCTGACTTTTTCGTATTGGCTAGTGCCCTTGGTGCGGCGACGCTGTTTGTAGCTAATATTGGATGCAAGTAGATCCAGCGCAAAAGGAACAGCTTGTTCAATTTCCATAAAACGCGCAGCGGCTTTATCTTCATCAACCGATTTTGGCGCAGCATATTCCTGCACGTGAGCATAGAGTTGCGGTGCGCGGTTGGGCTGAGTTTGACCGCGATAAATATCAATCGCAGCCGAATATTCCGGCATGTCGGCATCGTATAAACGATAACAACTGATATCGTTTTTCTTCGCCCACTTTTCCAATTGTTTAAGATTTTTTTGCAGGCGATTCACTAACATCTGCGCGCCGTTACTCAACGCATTGGCCTGCTCTTGTTTGTTTTCGATTTTTACCCGCGCCTCAGCGGCTTTGCGCTCTTCATCATCTTTACTGAAGCGTGCATCCTGCTCGACCCGGCTTTGCACAAAGGCTTCAGTGCTGATGCTGAACATCAACAATTCGCTCGCGATGGTGCCATTAAAAAATTTGTATTTTTTATCCGCACGCAAGCCCATTTGTTTACCCAACTCAGGGTTGCCGGTAAACACACCCGCGCGCCAGCCTTGAAACTCATTGCGCAACCGCTCGCCCAAATGGGCATAGAGTAATTTCAGCGATTCAATTTCGCCCAAGCGCTCACCATAGGGCGGGTTGCTGATGACCAAACCAAATGCCATCGCTTGATTGTGGGTGGGCTTTACAAAATCCTTTAATTCCTTGCGACTCACACGCAACCAGTGATCCAACTCGGCGCTGACAATATTGTCTTCCGCCGCGCGGATCACATTCACATCCGCATCATAACCGCGAATTTCCGGTAGATTCTCGCGGGCGAGTCCGGCTTTTTTGCGCGCAAACGCCTCTTCGCGCAACTCCAACCAAATGTCATTGCGATGGTTGAGCCAGCGCTCAAAACCAAAACTGCCGCGCAACAAGCCTGGCGCTATATCCGCCGCGATTAATGCGGCTTCCACCAAGATGGTTCCCGAACCACACATAGGGTCGAGCAATGCACCGCCCTGCGCCGCGATTTCCGGCCAGCCAGCGCGAATCAGAATCCCCGCCGCCAAGTTCTCTTTCATCGGCGCACTACCCTGCTTAACCCTATAGCCACGGCGATGCAGGCTATCGCCTGAGAGATCGATACTGACAATTACTTTGCTTTTGGATAAACGCACATTCACCCGCAGATCCGGGTCGCGCTTGGCCACTGAGGGACGCTCACCGCTGAAATCGCGCAGGCAATCCACAATGGCATCTTTGACTTTCACTGCGCCGAATTGGGTATTACGAATGGTGTCGTTAGTGCCAATAAAATCCACCAACAAGGTGCCATTAGGGCTTAGGTGTTCTTCCCAGCGCAATTCGCGCACGCCATCGTAGAGTTCTTCCTGGCTATTGGCCTCAAAACTGGCCAGCGGCAATAACACCTTATTCGCCAAACGCGACCAAAGGCAGACGCGGTAAGCCATGGCGATATCACCCGAGAAGTAAATACCGGCGACCGTCTCGCGCAAGTCGTCTGCACCCAAACCTTGTAGTTCGGTGTAGAGCAAGCCTTCCAAGCCCTTGGGGCAGGTTGCAAAATATTGATATGTCATTAATCTTTCCAAAAAGAGGCTATCAGGATGAACTTTTCTGAACCGCACCTGACTAAACAAGGTGACTGTCATTAAGCTGTCAAATACTTTTGCTAGGCCGTTATGCCATATAGAACGGCTTATGTATAAAAATCTATTCTTTCACGGCACCGGATAAATCTGGTGTACTCACCGAACCTGTCAACGCAAGGAGATTCGAAAAACCAGTCAGACATGCAAACGAAACACCGCAAGACCGCTTCCGTCGATAAGTATGATTCTATCGACAAACCAAAATATAGAGGTGCAATAACTGATGAAACGTCAAAAACGTGACCAAACAGAACGCGCATTTGTTAAAGGGTATCAAGCAGGTATTGATGGGCGTTCTAAAAGCCTTTGTCCCCATGAAACCGGTCAAGCTCGCCAGCAATGGCTAAATGGCTGGCGCGAGTCGCGCATCGATCAGTGGGACGGATATAGTCGTTTGGCACAGGTTCAAAAAGTTAACAACATTCAACCCATGGCCATGAGTGGCTGACTTTCAGTAAGACCTACAGAATGTTTCCAACCTAATCATTTTTGATTCTATAAGCCCGCTCTCGCGGGCTTCGCTATTTTAGCGCGCCAGGTTTAGACGCTCAGACTTAAAGACCTTTTTGATAGCTGGCGATACCCGCTGCCGCTTGCGCGATCAATGCTGGCCCTTCGTAAATAAAGCCGCTGTATACCTGTACCAAACTAGCGCCCGCACGGATTTTATCGGCAGCACTGGCTGCATCAAAAATCCCGCCGACACCAATAATGGGCAACTTGCCGCCCAAACAAGCACTCAAGGTTTTAATCACATAGGTGCTCTTGTCCCGCACCGGCAAACCGCTTAAACCACCCGCTTCACTGCCATTCTCATATTCTTCTACGCCGACACGGGTGATGGTGGTATTGGTAGCAATCACGCCATCCATACCCTCTTGCAGCAAAATACCGGCAACTTGATGGATCTCGCTCTCATCCATATCCGGCGCAATTTTTACCGCGATAGGCACATAGCGGCCAGTGGCTTGTTGCAATATCGCCTGCTCTTTTTTCAGCGGTGCCAACAGCTGTGACAGCGAATCACCAAATTGCAGATTGCGCAGCCCTGGGGTATTGGGCGATGAAATATTCACGGTGATGTAATCAGCGTGGTCATAAACTTTGCGCAGACAGATCAAATAATCATCGACAGCATTCTCAACTGGCGTCGTTGCGTTTTTGCCTATATTGATTCCCAACACGCCTTGATAGCGACGGTTTTTAACCTGTGCAACCAGATGATCTACACCCTTGTTGTTAAACCCCATGCGATTGATGATCGCCTGCGCTTCCGGCACACGGAACAAGCGCGGTTGTGGGTTGCCCGGCTGAGGCCGTGGCGTAATGGTGCCTATCTCTACAAAACCAAAACCCAAACTGCCCAACGCGTTGAAATAATCGCCGTTTTTATCCAGCCCTGCAGCCATACCAACGGGATTGTCGAAGGTCAGTCCCATTACCTCGACTGGTGCGCTAGGGATAGTCGGGGCAAATAAGCCCAGCAGGCGCAAACGCTCTGCAGCTCCCAGTAAATCCAGGCTAAGTTCATGGGAGGTTTCAGCATCAAGGCGGAACAAAAGATCGCGAATAGTGTGATACATAACTGGCCCTTCGGCGGTCTGAATGAGTGACTATATAAGTGACTATCTGAGTGACGATAAATAAGGCGGCAAGGATACTGGATTAGCAGGTTTGACGCACCCCAAACCTTGCCAATTTCCTACTCCAGCGACTACACCAATGACTAGGCCAATCGCTGTATGGACTGAAAGCGATTGTCATCATCAAAATCAATTTGAAAAGTGCCACGAATACCATTGTGTAATACAAATGGCCGCAGAATCCCCGCGGGAAAGCGAATACTGCGGCCATCAATACTGCGCGCAAAAACGTTCTTGACGCTGCCTTCATACAAACGCTGAAATTCTTCAGCAGAAATCGCCAGATTGACAATGATACTTTTCAAACAATATTCTCTAGATAGATTTATTCAGCTGCAGGACAAAAGTCCAAACTTTCACAATGTTGGCTGGCCTGCGCCAAATCGAGCAAATCGCGCAACGCAACCGCCACCATCGCAAAATCAGTACCATTTACTGCCTGCAATTCATTCACCATGGACTTCCAGCGGGCGATTAACAAGCGATGTTGATTACTCCAACGCTGGATTAATTGCTCCAAAGGTAATTGATCATCGTAAAAGCGCATGAGCGATATGCTCAAACTGCGCAACTGCGATTCCAAATCACCCAAATAAGTCTCGCGCGCCATAGCTTGCCAGAAATTATCGACCGGCAAACTGGAAATTTGTGCAGAGAACCAAGGCAAACTTAAATAATTGCCCAAGGCAAAATACATTTTGGCAAGCTCACCTATATCCTGATTCGCAATACGTGCCGCCTCCACCACACTCAAGCCGGAATATAAATCTGCCGGGCGTGCAACACAGCTAACCAGATTGTCGGACAAACCAAACGCGCGCAATTTTTGTACGGATTCCTGCCATTCCGCCAAGGCATCACCCACTAACAATTCGGGCAATTGCGCATTGATGGTTTGCATTCCTGCGGCAAATAATTCCACCTCACTCGCGGGCAGCAAATAACTGCGGCGATTGCGCAAAAACCAGCGCGCTGCGCGCCGGATTTTACGCATCATCATATTGATTAATTGTAATTGGCGCTCCGCCGGAACCTTAGTGCCCGCCGCATCCAACGCGGCTAAAAATTCCGGCATCGCGTAAATATCCCGCGCAATAATATACGCCTTAGCCACATCGCCCACACTCGCGCCGGTAGATTCCATCAAGCGCTGCGCAAAACTAATGCCCATGGTGTTGACCATATCATTGGCAATTTGGGTGGCGACAATTTCGCGGCGCAGGCGATGATTGCGCAACGCGAGCGGAAACAATTGCGCAATTTTATGTGGAAATGCGGTTTCGATAAATTTCGCCAGATATTCATCATCGACAATATTTGTCGCGGCCAAATCTTCTTTTAGTACCGCCTTGGCATAGGAAATTAAAATCGATAATTCCGGGCGGGTGAGTGACTTACCGTGAGTTTGGCGCTCCAACAACTGCTCATCGGTAGGTAAAAATTCGAGTTTGCGATCCAACCGACCAGCAGTTTGCAGTGCGTTCATAAAACGGCGATATTCCGCACTGCGCTGCAATGCTTCTGACTGCGCGATACTGATAGCCTGTGTCTGCCGCGTATTATTGTGCAGCACTAATTGCGCAACATTATCGGTCATATCCACCAACAATTGATTGCGCTGCTTTTGGGTAAGATCGCCGTTAGCGACAATTTCATTTAGTAAAATTTTGATATTCACTTCATGGTCGGAGCAATCCACACCACCGGCATTATCGATAAAATCAGTGTTACACGCGCCGCCATGCAAACAATATTCAATGCGCCCGCGCTGGGTCATGCCCAAATTACCGCCCTCACCAAATACTTTACAGCGCAGCTCGTCACCATTTACCCGCAGACCATCGTTAGCTTTATCGCCTGCGTCCGCATGGGTTTCTGTACTGGCTTTTACATAGGTGCCAATACCACCATTCCAAATCAAATCTACCGGCGATTTTAATAACGCATTAATTAATTCCATGGGCGTGAGGCTAGCCGCATCCAGCGCAAAACGCGTGCGCATTTGCGCAGAAATCGGAATGGATTTTGCGCTGCGATTAAACACACCACCACCTTCGCTGATTAAACTTTTGTCGTAATCATCCCACGTGGTTTTGGGGGTAGTAAATAACCGCTGCCGCTCGGTAAAACTGCGCGCCGCATCCGGATTAGGGTCGATAAAAATATGCTGATGATTAAAAGCTGCGACCATCAGAATGGATTGCGATAACAACATGCCGTTGCCAAATACATCGCCCGCCATATCGCCAATACCCAACACGGTGACGGGCTCATTTTGCACATCAACATCTTTTTCGCGGAAGTGCCGCTGCACCGAAATCCACGCACCGCGTGCGGTAATGCCCATACCTTTGTGGTCGTACCCCTGGCTGCCGCCCGATGCAAACGCATCGCCCAACCAGTGATTGTATTCAGCAGAAATAGCATTGGCGATGTCGGAAAAACTCGCCGTGCCTTTATCGGCAGCAACCACTAAATAAGGATCGTCTTCATCGTAGCGCACCACATTTTTAGGCGCGCAAATGCTGCCATCAACAAGGTTATCGGTTAAATCCAACAGGCCGCGAATAAACCACTGGTAACAGGCAATACCCTCTTGCATTTGCTGTTCGCGGCTGGCATTTGTGGGCATTTTTTTACAGACAAAACCACCCTTAGCGCCACTGGGTACGATCACCGCATTTTTAACTTGTTGCGCTTTTACCAAACCCAATACTTCGGTGCGATAATCTTGTAACCGATCAGACCAGCGCAAACCGCCGCGCGCTACTTTGCTGGTGCGCAAATGCAAACCTTCCATTCGCGGCGAATAGACAAAAATTTCATAGAGCGGACGCGGTGCCGGAATATCCTGCAATTTACGTGGTGAAAACTTGAATGAAAGATACGGTTTGTTATTGCCCTGCGCATCCAGTTGGTAAAAATTGGTGCGCAGGGTGTTATCAATTAAGGCGAGAAAACGGCGAATAATGCGGTCGTCATTTAAATTTTGTACCGCGTCTAATTGCGCAAGAATATCTGCATGCAGCATATTTCTGCGCTCTGGAGTATTTTCACTCACCAATTCCGGATCAAATTTTAGGGTAAAAAAATCCACCAACTTATGCGTAATCGCCGCCTGATTAACAAGCGCGGAAGCCATATAGCTGGCACTAAACGGAAATAAAGTTTGGTGCATATAGCCGGAATAGGCGCGTAACATGACAGCTTCGCGCCAATCCAAGCCCGCCGTGGTAATCAACGCATTAAACGCGTCACTATCAGCCAAACCGTGCCAAATAGCGGCAAAGGCATTGGTGAAATTTTCTTTGAGTGAAGGCAAGTCGATAATGCTGGAGAATTGATGCGCAAGTTTAAAATCGTGCAACCAAAACAGTGTTCCAGTGCTGGTTTGAATATCGTAAGTGCTTTCACTGACGACACGAAAACCCAAATTCTCCAGCACCGGAATCACATCAGATAAAGCTAAGGTTTTATCGCGCAGATAAATTTTAAACTGCACAAACGCCCCCGGTTCTCCCAATTGCGAATGGTACAGTCGCATGGCGATATTTTTTGCTGCAGAACCGGCATCGTCCGTCTGCATACTCTGAGTTAATTCGTGAATCGATTGAATATCCTGCACCGCTGTGGGCGCATCATATTCCTCTTGATACGCCGCCGAAAATGCATCGCGATACTCGCGCAATAAGCGCGCACTCGCTTCTTCACCATGGGTTTCTAGTAGCGCCGTGTGCAAATAGTCTTCCCATGAGCGGGTAATGTTGACAATACCCGCCTGTAAGGTAGCCACATCGACTTGCACAGGTGTCGAGCTATTGACTTTAAATACTAAATAAACTCGCGCGAGGATTGATTCAGAAAAGTACGTGGTAAATTCACTTTCGTGTGAATCAATAGCATTACCAATCAATTCCTGAATGGCCAGCCGAACCTTGGTACTAAAATAATCCCGCGGCACATACACCAGAAAATTCATAAACTTGCCAAACGGATCATTCCGCATAAATAAACGCACCATCGAGCGCTCATTGATTTGCGCAATACCCATCAGCGTATCGTAAAGTTCAGTGCCGCTACTTAAAAAAAGTTCATTGCGCGGAAAAGTTTCCAACAACTGACGAAAGTTTTTTCCATAGTGGCTGCTGGGCTCGAGCCCGGTGCGCTCAAACACTTTGGCCACTTTTGTGGAGATAAGCGGAATCTCGGTGGGGCTCATCAGATAGACAATGGAGGTGTACAACCCGAGAAAACGCACCTCGCCAATCACCTCGCCCTGCGGATTAAAGCGTTTGACGATCACATAGTCAGAATAGGCATTGCGATGTACCCGCGCCCGCGCTGAGGATTTAGAGAAGGTAATCACTTGTGGCACTAGATGAAAGCGCGCCATGCCTTCATTAAAGTCATCCACCGGCAACTCTGTGGACGCATTCTGGGAGTCATCGCGCAAGCGAAACAAGCCGAGGCGTTGCGCTGGAATTTCACACAAGGTTTTTTTGCCGTTTATCTCTTTAAATTCATATTCTGCATAGCCCAGAAATGTAAATTTATCTTCCGTTAACCACTGCACAAAGGCTTTGGATTGCTGAATGTTGGCAGCGGCCACAGCATCGCTAGCGAAATTGAGGTTTTGCTCTGTCGCCAATGCGGCAGCGCGCATAGGGTGATAATCTTTCACCACAAATTCAACTTCCGCCAAAATGCGGTGCAAACTCTGGGCAATATCGTCTAATACGGTTTGATCGGTGTGGGCGCTGATTTCCATCACAATCAAGGCTTCTTTACGGTGCTCACCGAGGCTCTGCTGCACCGCCTGCCCATTCTCCCCCTCGATTAACTCGACGAGCTGATCACTATCATCGCGCACCAAACTAAGCACCGTGCTTTTAATGGTGTAGATGGCGATATTGCGGCGGTTTAGTTCGATACGAATTGAATCCACCAGAAACGGCATATCTTTTTGCAGCACCACCAGTGCAGTGTGAGGGCACGTCCAACCATCTTCGATGAGGTTGGGATTAAACAAGCGTATTTTCGGCTGCTGCCGATCATAACTCTGAATAAATTGCGACCACTGATAGAGACTGCCAAACACATCGCTCAGGCGCCGCCCAACTAGTTCCTCCAGGGGATAATGGCTAAAGAACTTATTTGCCAGCCGCTGCAATAGCTCAAGTTCAGCACCCGTCAATTTGGATGCGGCGTAATGATTAAATTCTTCTAAAAATTCAACGAGCTTGCGCTGGCTAACCAAAGGGCTGTTCACAGTCTGAACTCCTGTCAAAAGTGAGGCGGGTTTATCTAAGCCTAGCTGAAAAAATCGTGTAAACAGTTGAAATTGCAGGGAACCGTCACAAACTTGCGCAGTCTATCGAGCACTTTTGCCGTGCTGTGCTGCCCATTTGCGGCTTGCCAGCGTTGAATCAACCCACAATTGCTAACTACAACAGCGAAAAGGTATTCATCTCCATGCAGGCTTTTCAACAAATCCAATCTCTCAGCACCTGGCTAAACGACCAAATCATCGGCCAGGAACATTTGACTCAACGCCTCTTAATCGCCCTGCTGGCCGATGGCCATTTACTAGTGGAAGGCGCGCCCGGCCTGGCGAAAACCAAAGCTATTAAAACCCTGTCGCAGGCGATAGAAGGCAATTTCCACCGCATTCAGTTCACGCCGGATTTGTTGCCGTCTGATGTGACCGGTACCGATATTTACCGCCCCGAACAAAATCGTTTTGAATTCCAGCCGGGCCCCATCTTCCACAATTTAGTATTGGCGGACGAAATCAACCGCGCACCAGCGAAAGTTCAATCGGCGCTGCTGGAAGCCATGGCCGAGCGCCAGGTGAGTGTGGGCAGCAAGACTTATCCCCTGCCCGGTTTGTTTATGGTGATGGCAACCCAAAACCCGATCGAACAAGAAGGTACTTATCCGCTGCCCGAAGCCCAGCTCGACCGCTTTTTGCTGCATGTAGTGGTGGATTACCCGAGTATTGAAGCCGAGCGCCGCATCTTAAAACTAGCGCGCAATGAAGCAGCAGCAGTCGCAGCCGAGCAACCGGAAATGATTACCCAAGCCACTATCGATGCCGCGCGCAATCAAATTTTGGCGATTTACATGGCGGAGAGTGTGGAGGACTACATAGTCCACCTGATTAACGCCACTCGCCGCCCAGCGCAATATTCCGAAGAGCTGGCCGGATTGATCGAATACGGTGCCAGCCCCCGTGCAACTATCGCGCTGGATCGCTGTGCCCGCGCCCACGCTTGGTTAAATGGCCGCGATTTTGTCAGTCCCGACGATGTACAAGCCGTCGCTCACGATGTTTTGCGTCATCGCTTGATTTTAAGTTTTGAAGCAGAAGCTACTGGCACCACACCGAATCATGCAATTGATAAATTGTTGGCCGCTGTGCCATTGAGCTAAGTGGAACGCACTGCTATGAGCAATTTGCTGCAAGACCTGAATCCGCGCGGTGCTTACACGGAGCTCGCGGCTTTATTACGCTGCCGTTTTGCCGCACAAGATTTAAAACTCTTTGCCCACCAACCGGCGCGCAGTTTGTTGTCGGGCGGTGAGCGCACCCGTTTTCGCGGGCGCGGAATGGATTTTGAAGAAGTGCGACTGTATCAACCGGGCGATGACATCCGCTCGATCGACTGGCGAGTCACGGCGCGCACCCAAGTCGCACATACCAAAATTTTTCGCGAAGAACGCGAGCGCCCGGTATTTATGTTGGTGGATCAACGCTCGCCATTATTTTTTGGTAGCACGCGCTGTTTTAAATCGGTACTCGCCGCGCACATCGCCGCACTGCTCGGCTGGGCCGCACTCGCCAACGGCGACCGTTTAGGTGCATTGGTGTTTGGCGACTACAATCAGCGCGATGTTCGCCCGCGCCGCAGTAAACATTCGGTGTTGGAATTATTGCATCAGCTGCAAGATTACAATCACCGCTTAACTTCACCAATCACACCTGCACCCGCACTATCGCCTTCAGGTCAGCCACAAAAAGCTAATTCATTGCACGATATGTTGAGCGATGCCCGTCGTATCGCCAAACCCGGTTGCGCGCTGTTTATCATCAGTGACTTTCACGATTTGGATAAAAATGCTGAGCAGCAATTATTTGAATTAGCGCGGCATACCGATGTGACCTTGGTACACCTATACGATCAACTCGAACGGCAATTGATTAGCAACTCGTCACTAACTATCAGCAATGGCCGCGAGCGGTTGCAATTAGCCGCAAACGAAAAAGCCTTTCAGCAAGCCTACACCCAGCAGTTTGATCTGCAGTTGGATTTGCTGACCACTATGTGTAAACGCTTGCGCATTCCTCTACTGAGTTATGCCACCCATGACGATATTCAAGACGGTTTGCGCAAGGCTTTTGGCCGAAAAAAATAATCCTACTTAATACGATTAACATTCTATGCAAGCACCTTCGATACAATCTCCATCAATACAATCACCGGCGCTGCAAACTCCGGCATCGCCACTGGATCAGCTGGCCGATATCCATTTGCCCGATAGCGTCAGTTGGTGGCCGCTTGCACCCGGCTGGTGGGCACTGCTCGCGCTTGTCATTATTGTGTTGGTTGGATTTTTTATCTGGCGCCATCGCAAAACACAAAATGCATATCGCGATATAGCACAACACCAGCTCGATAGCATTTATGCCGATTATCAACAAACCCAAAATGCCGCCGCCTATTTACAAGCGCTGAGCCTGCTGCTGCGCCGCACTGCACTTACCGCTTACCCGCACAGTTTTAACGCCAGCATTAAAGGTAAAGAGTGGCTGCAATGGTTGGATCAGGTTTGCCCTGCATTGCCAGAAAAATTTTCAAGCGAGTTAGGTGAGAATTTGTTAACCAGTGCCTATCAAAAAAATCCACACATAGATGTAAGCGAATTACAGCAACTCAGTTCGCAGTGGATTCGTTTGCATCGCAATCATCGCCAGAAACTTTCTATATCAAAAAAAGCCACGGCAAAAAAAACCACCAACGCAACGGAGGCCAATCATGTTTGAAATGCAATGGCCATGGTTGTTATGGCTCGCACCGCTGCCTTTATTAATGGGTATTATTGCGCCCAAAAAACGTATTGAGGCCGCACTGCGAGTGCCTTTTTACCAACACGCCAGCCAACTGGAACAACAAAATCGTTTAAGTATTGGCAAACGCCCGGCGAAATTACTATCGCTCTGGGCAATCTGGCTCTGCTGTTTATTAGCAGCCACAAATCCACAATGGGTTGGCGAACCTACCAGCATGCCATCTAGCGGTCGCGATTTATTAATGGCAGTGGATATTTCCGGCAGTATGGAACAGACCGACATGTCGGCTAACGGCCGCCGCATTACTCGCTTGATGGCAGTAAAAAAAGTCATCGGCGATTTTGTTACACGCCGCACTGCAGATCGATTGGGATTAATTCTGTTCGGTGCACAAGCTTATCTGCAAGCGCCACTCACTTATGATCGCAATACGGTCGATCAATTATTGCAAGAAGCACAAATTGGCTTTGCCGGGCGCGAAACCGCTATAGGTGATGCCATAGGCCTCGCGGTAAAACGTTTGCGCGACAGACCCAATGCTAGCCGTGTCTTAGTGGTGCTGACCGACGGCGCCAATACCGCCGGTGTGCTCAGCCCCGACAAAGCAACCGAGCTGGCACAAAAAGCCGGAATAAAAATTTACACCATCGCCTTTGGTGCAGAATCAATGGAAGTGCCGGGCATTTTTGGCTCGCGCACGGTTAACCCTTCTGCTGATCTCGATGAAGGCACCATGATGGCAATTGCTGAAAAAACTGGCGGAAAATATTTCCGCGCGCGCAATCTTGAAGAGTTAGACAACATCCATCGCGAGTTGGATCGTCTTGAGCCGATTGAAATGGAAGCTGAAACGTTTCGCCCGGTACAAACATTATTTTACTGGCCCCTGGCCTTTGCATTTTTACTTAGTTTTATGTTTGCGATTGCACATATTTGGCAAGGCCGCACGATTCGCTCAACCGCCACAAACAAAACCACAACTAGCGCGGAGGTAAAATAATGACAACGTTTGATCTATTTATCAGTCAATTTCATTTTCTGCGCCCTTGGTGGTTGCTCACACTCGCGCCTGTTATTCTTATCGCGCTGTTGCTTTGGTATCAAAAACACACGGCGCGCTCATGGCAACAAATAGTGGCGCCGGAACTATTGCACTATTTGCTCGACGGCCAAACCACTCGCATTCGCCCATGGCAACTCATCGCACTTTTAATTGCCTGGATTATCAGTTGCATTGCACTCGCTGGCCCCAGCTGGGAAAAACGTCCGGTTGCCGTTGAGCAAAATCAACAAGCATTAGTGTTGCTACTTGATCTATCGCCGTCGATGATGAGTGAAGATGTAAAACCATCGCGCTTGGTGCGTGCAAGATTAAAAATTGCTGATTTATTGCGCCTACGCAAAGATGGTCAAACCGCTTTATTAGTCTATGCCGGCGATGTGCATGTGGTGACACCGCTCACCGATGATACCGAAACCATCAACAATATTATTCCCGCGCTGCACCCTAACATCATGCCAGCGCAAGGTAGCAATACTGAAGCTGCGGTCGCTCGCGGTATTGAATTATTAAAAAATGCCGCCATCACCCAAGGCGATTTATTGCTGATTACTGATGGTATAGACAAAACCGCGCAAGCCAATATCACCGATATTATGTCGCGCGAAAGCCAATATCGTTTATCCATTCTCGGTGTGGGTGGCACCGCCCCTACTCCCATACCCAGCGAAAAAGGTGGCTTCGTGCGCGACAAAAATCGCAACATAGTCACCACTCAAGTCAACGCCAATGAATTGCAAAATCTCGCCAACGAAAACCGTGGCCGCTACCGCTCACTGGCAAATACCAGCAGTGATATTGATTATTTAATGGATCTGCCCACACCGAAAAAAGAAGAAACGCAACGCGTAGAGCGCGAATTCGACAGTTGGTACGACCGCGGTCACTGGTTAGCCTTATTGCTCTTGCCGATTATTCTCTACTGTTTCCGCCGCGGCGTTCTGCTCAGCCTTTTGCTTGTTCCCTTAATTGGCCTCACCCCAAGTAAAAGTTATGCCTTTGGCTGGGATGATTTATGGAAAAACAAAAATCAACAGGCCTATGAAAAATTGCAGCAGGAACAAGCGGCTGCAGCGGCAGAACAATTTGATCAGCCCGAGTGGAAAGCCAGCGCCCAATACCGCGCAGGCAATTATGAAGATGCGGCTAAAAACTTTGCCAAATCCGACACAGCAGATGCGCATTACAATCGCGGCAACGCGCTTGCCAAGGCCAATAAATTGCCGGACGCAATCAAGGCCTATGACCAAGCTTTAGAGCGCGATGCAGATCATGCTGAAGCGAAGAAAAACCGCGCCTTGGTTGAAGAACTGTTGAAGCAACAGCAACAAAATCAAGAACAAAATAAAGATCAGGATCAACAAGACAAACAAGATCAAGATCAAAACCAGCAAGATCAACAGAATCAGGATCAACAAAAACAAGATCAGCAAAATAACGATCAACAGAACAAACAACAAGACCAGCAACAACAAGAAAAAAATAACAAACAGCAAGATCAACAAAATCAGCAAGAGTCAGAAAACCAACAAGACTCCCAACAACAAAAAGATCAGCAACAAAAAGACCAACAAGAGCAGCAAGAACAACAGGAAAAGTCTGAGCAAGAACAATCAGATCAGGAACAATCTGAACAAGAAAAGTCAGAAGAAGAAAAAGCCGCCGAAGCAGCACAGCGCGAGCAAGAGGAGCAACAAGCTGCCGAGGAAAAACAGCAGCAAATGCAAGCTGGCGAACGCAAAGATGACGACCTAACCGACGAGGAGCGTCAGGCAATGGAGCAATGGCTGCGCCGTATACCGGATGATCCGGGTGGCCTATTGCGCAACAAGTTTAACTACGAGCACTACAAGCGCAGACAGGAAATGATGAATGGCGATTGGGAACCCGCCGAAAATGGTGCTGAAAATCGCTGGTAAAACAACAGCCCATGGCCCTGAATAGTTATTTGCAACGGAAATAAACAATGAAACAATCTTTAATGAATGTACAAAAATACCTCAGCCACTGTGTCGGTTTTTTATTAATGATTAGCGGGCTCAATGTTTACGCGGGCAATCTGACCGCCAGTGTGGATCGCGATGTATTAGGACTGGAGGAAACCTTTACCCTCGTATTACGCTATGACGAGCAAATCAATACAACACCGGATTACGAACTGCTGCGCAAAGACTTTGATATTTTAAATACCCAAAGCGGTACACAAATGAGCATTATCAATGGCAGCATGGAAGCATCTACCGAATGGAAAATTGCCCTCGCCCCCAAACGTATTGGTAAATTATTAATTCCCTCTTTTACCATTGACGGCGCCATTAGTGATGCGATTGAAATAACTATCGAAGGGAAAAGTAAATCGCCAAAAAATACCGACAACAATGTCTCGGTAGAAGTTGAAACCAGTAAAGACAGCAGTTACGTGCAAGAGCAAATCATCGTTACCCTACGCCTCTACACTACCGTAGGCCTTAACGGCGTGGAGCTACAACCACTGCAAGTAAAAGATGCACTGGTCGTCAACATAGATGAAAAACAATACCAAACCAAAATCAATGGCCGCCCGGGTGCGGTAGTAGAAACCCGCTACGCCGTGTTTCCCCAGCAAAGTGGCGAGCTTATTATCCCCAGCATGTTGTATCAGGTTTCTGTCAACTCTGGTCAACGGGATGTGTGGGATCGTTTTTACGGCAACAGCCAGAATAATATTTTGCGTTTACGCACCGATGAAACGCGCATCAACGTATTACCCGCACCGGCCAGTACAAATTCTGGTGAATGGTTGCCTGCCCTCAATGTCAGCCTGAGTGAACACTGGAGCAACAGTATCGATTCATTAAAAGTAGGCGAACCAGTTACTCGCAGCATCACCATTAAAGCAGATGGATTAACTGCCGGACAAATTAGCCCACTGCAATTAGCGCCTATTGATGGCCTGACTTTTTATAATGATCAAGCGCAAACTGACGACCAAAAATCTACCAATGGCGTTGAAGGTTCGCGCATTGAAACTATTGCGATAGTGCCCACCAAAGCAGGCCATTTCACCTTGCCAGAAGTTAAAGTGAATTGGTGGGACACCAAAAGTAATAGCTTTCGCACTGCCAGCTTGCCCGCCGTTTCCCTTACCGTTGGGCTTGGCGATATGAGCCAGCTTTCGGTGCCAGCAGCTCCAGCTCCGACAGAAGCGCCCACTAGCGTAGATCTCAATACTGATTTAAGCAGCATTCCACCGCAGCAAACCCTAGTGCAGGAAAAAACACCGCTCTGGTTGTACATTAGCAACGTATTAACACTGATTGTGGCAGCATTTTTTGCGCTGCGTTTCTGGCAGAACAAACGCGAGCTTACCGCCATTTACACAACGGATAAGTATGAACAAAATGAGTTGAATCAAAATGAAAATAGCGCATGGAATAAGGTCAAACGCGCACTTACCGAACAGCAGCCCGGTGAATTACGCAAAGCATTAATAACCTGGGGTCAGGCCTATTGGACGAGCGAATCCATCACCAGCTTGCAGGCCATTGCAGAACAGGCACAAAATCCAGCGCTAACTGAGGAGCTGCGCAAATTGGATGAGGCCATATTCAGCGCAAACAATGCAAATCCCAATACCGAAACCCTGCTGCAACTATTGGCCAACCTGCGCAAACAGAAACATAAAAAAGCGGCCGATAGCACCAAGTTGCGGCCGCTCTATAAAAATTAATTCAGTTTATTGCTTAAACGGTCATGTATTTCAAAGGTCACTCCCGCTCGCGGGAGTCCAGCTTTTAATGCTGTTCAAAACCAAAGGGTCCCCGCAAACAGGATGACGAAAGTGCTCATCCTGACGTAGCTCAAAAATCAGTTTCGATAGTACTGCAACCGATCAATCTGGCGATCAAACTGATTGAGCACATGTTCAATACACTGGGTCGCCAAGGTAAAATAATCGCTCGGCTGAATAGTTGGATGATCAACAATTAATTGCGTTTCTATACAGCGCAAAAGCTTTTGAATCTCTGCCCGCGAACTATCTGGCCATGATGCATCAATACTGGATGCAATTTTATTGCGCAAATGATTAAGCTGGATACGCAACACGCTGGAACACTCACCTTTTGCTGCGACACCTGTACCCAACGCGCGCGCCTGCCCAATATATTCCGCAATCGATAATAAGTAGCGCCAATCTGTATCCATTGCATCGCCAGTAATTTTGGAAAGATGATGCACATCCGCCACATCATCAATTAAATACAGCAAATTAGCGATCAGGATATTATGTTGCTTAAAGTTTTTTTCGGCATCGCCCTGCATGTAAGTAACACCTAGGCGTGTCCAGTGATCAACTAAACTGGACCACTTCACATTGCCACGAATCCAGTCGCCGGCCTGATCTAATTCACTCATGACCCGTTTAATTTTCATGGCCATTTTCTCTATATCCGGCTTAGCACCCAAATTGCCATTAATAAAACCTGTCGTTAACCCACGGTGCTGTTGTACATAGGTTAATAGACTACGCAATAGTTTTATGTACTCAATACCTTGGGTAAACAACAGAGTTGCATAACGCTTTTTACGGGTTAACGAAACTATTAAAAAAACTAAAAAACCTACCGGAAAAGCGAACAAAATAATCATTAGCGATACAGGAGTTTCCATAGTACTACTCCGATTGATGAGTCAATCTATGCAAGTGGTCGGCAATTTCAGCAGCTTGTCCAGCGCGATAACTATTTTGATTCGCCAGATCCGCTACCGTTTCTATATGTTTTGAAATCTCACGCGCGGCTACACTTTGTTGCGTGGCAGCAACTGAAATTTCATCGATTAATCCAAAAACATCATCAGTTGTTGTTAAAATTGACTTTAAAGATTCATCTGCACTGAATACACCTTGCAATGATTTATCGGTTTTTTCTACAACGTTTTTCATGCTCACTAACACTTGCTGCATGCTCTCCTGTACACGCGCAATATTGGTTGCAATTTCACTGGCAGAACCTTGGCTTCGCACCGCCAGTGCCCGCACTTCATCGGCGACTACAGCAAATCCACGCCCATGTTCACCTGCCCGGGCCGCCTCAATTGCAGCATTTAATGCCAGTAAATTTGTTTGCCCGGCAATATCACTGATCACCTGCGACATTGCGGTCACGTTTTGCATTAACGCACCCAATTGGCTGACGCGCTCCTCCGTTTCACGCGCAAGGTTTGCCACTGCGTTAACTTCATTGCTGGCTCCCGCCAATGCAGTGCCACCACTTTTACTAAAGTCACAAGCTTTGGTTGCCGCATTGCGTGCTGAAGCGATTCGGCTGCTGATATCGTCGATGCTGTGGCTAATCTCCGTGATCGCCGCCGCACTGGATGCCGTAGCACTGGATTGATAAGCCGCACTTTTTGAAACGTCTTTTGCATTGCTCGCCAACTCAGCGGACGAGTGCCCGATCTCCTTCACTGCATCTTTATATTCTGCGTTACGTCGCTGCCGCGACTTAAACACATCGATAAATGTGTCGTGTAAACCATTAAGTGGCCCAGCAACCAATTGATTCCAATCAACCACCTCACTCTTATCAACAGCAAGCAAATAACGCTGAATACCCTCAATATCTTTACTGACACCACCCACAATACCGAGAATCAAAATCACCACCAACAACATGGGCAGCAACAACCACAAACTGCTGCTGGTAAAGATAATGGCCCCTGCCACCAATAACAAATTGCCGAAAATAGCGGCCAACAATACCCAGGATTTAACCGATGCAACCGCCTGTCCCAAAAAACGCACCATTACACAACCTCCAACCAGGCCTTACCCAACAGGGCGGAATAAAAACTGGCACGCATTTAGTGCAAAGAAATTATCCGCCACCGCTAATGCAACAAAAAGACGCACAACCTCTTGCGAATTTTTACTTGCGGTCAACATCCAAGGTATTACCTTCAACATTCATGCCAGCGGGAATTGTTGTGCTGCCAATAAGTGCGCAATAAAAAAGGCAGGAACCGTTTATGGTGCCTGCCTTGATAAAACAGTAGGAATGGAATTGAGCGTTTGGTTACGCCAAGCTTTTACTCACCACTTCGAATACATCTTTAGAGAGTGCTGGCTCGGCCATAATTCGCTCCAACTCCGCTTTCATTAAGCCTTGCCGCTCAGGGCTGTACTTTTTCCATTTGGTCAGCGGCGTTAACAAGCGCGAAGCGATTTGTGGGTTTTGTGTATTTAGCACGATGATTTGATCGGCTAAAAATGCATAACCTGCGCCAGCATCGGCATGGAAGTTAATCGCATTGCCATTGCAAAAGCTGGCAATCAGCGCGCGAATTTTATTGGGATTTTTGCCATCGTAAGCTGGATGTTGCTGCAAGGATTTTACTTTGGCGAGCGTATTGGGCAATGCACAACTGGCCTGTACCATTAGCCATTGATTAACGACTAATGATTCATCTTGCCAGCGCTGATAAAAATCAGCGAGTGCAGATTCAGCCAAGGTGTGTGCAAGCGGTGCGTCTGTATTCACTAATTGTGTCAGCGCGGCCATTACATCGGTCATGTTGTTGGCGGTGCGATACTGCTGCTCACAGGCGCGAATTAATTCATCTTCACCCAGCAACATCAAATAACCCAGCGCAACATTTTTTAAACTGCGCGCGGCAATTGCATCGGCCGTTGCAGCGTAGGCTTGTGTGTGGTCATAGGCAGTGTAAATTCCCATAAATTCGGTGCGCAGTTCACGCGCGAGAATTTTACGAATCGCGCTGCGACTGTGGTGAATAGCCTCAACATCAACCACCTCAGCCAATTCGCTGATATAAGCTTCTGTGGGCAGGCTGAGCATATAGGCCACCATAGCCTTATCGAGACTCTCGTCTTGCAGTACGCTGCGATAGGCGGCAATTAACTCCGCATCAAGCTGTAACGCCGCAAGATTTTCACCACGCTGATAAATACTCATTGCGAAATAGATCGCCTGCAAGCCCAATTGCTGGCTCGCCTCCCAGCGATTAAAGCCATCGCTGTCGCGGCTCATTAATACAATTAAATCGGCGCGACTGTAGCCGTACTGTAATTTCACCGGCGCCGAAAAACCGCGCAGCAAACTCGGCACGGGTTTTTCTTGCACGCGCTGGAATACAAAGGTTTGTTCGGCAGCGGTTAACTCTAAAACCTGGTGGGTGTTATCACCGGTTTCAAAATCCGGCTCTGCATCTTTTAAATACAGCGGCAAATCCCCTGCACTACCTAACAAACCTACTGCAATTGGAATATGGAACGGCAGTTTGGTTTGACACTCAGGTGTTGGCGGGCAAGATTGTTTAATGGTCAGCGAATACTCTTGTGTATTTTCATCGTAATGATCGGTGACCTGCAAACGCGGGGTACCGGCTTGCGAATACCAGCGTTTGAATTGGCTGAGGTCGCGCCCTGATGCATCTGCCAAGGCCGCCACAAAATCTTCGGTAGTCACTGCTTGGCCATCGTGCCGTTCAAAATACAAATCCGTACCTTTGCGGAAATTTTCTTTGCCGAGCAAGGTCGCCAGCATACGAATAATTTCTGCACCTTTTTCGTAAATCGTCATGGTGTAGAAATTGGAAATTTCGATATAGGACTCCGGGCGAATCGGGTGCGCCATGGGACCGGCATCTTCCGCAAACTGTAAGGTGCGCAGCAGGCTCACATCCTCAACACGTTTGACCGTGCGCGAGCCAAGATCCGCTGAAAACTCCGAGTCGCGGTAAACGGTAAAACCTTCCTTCAAACTCAACTGAAACCAATCGCGACAGGTCACGCGGTTGCCGCTCCAGTTGTGGAAATATTCGTGTGCGACTACCCCTTCAACACGCTGAAAACCGGCATCGGTAGTGGTTTCCGGTTTTGCCAGCACGCAGGATGTATTAAAAATATTGAGCCCTTTATTTTCCATCGCGCCCATATTGAAATCATCTACCGCAACGATCATAAAAATATTCAGATCGTATTCGCGGCCATAGACTTGTTCATCCCAGCGCATCGAATTTTTGAGCGAGGTCATGGCGTGCTCGCATTTGTCCAAATCTTTTGGTTCGACAAATATTTTTAATGCCACTTCACGCCCAGTGCAAGTGGTGAAACTGTCTTCAATGTGGGCGAGATCCCCCGCCACCAAGGCAAATAAGTAGGCCGGTTTTTTGAAAGGATCGTGCCAGGTGGCAAAGTGGCGATCATTATCTGCTTCACCTTGATCGATCAAATTACCGTTGGAGAGCAGCACCGGGTATTTTTTATCGGCCACCACAGTAGTGGTGAATTCACTCATCACATCGGGGCGATCCAGGTAATAAGTAATTTTGCGAAAACCCTCCGCTTCGCACTGGGTGCAATACATAGTGCGCGAGCGATACAAACCTTCCAGCGAGGTGTTTGCTTCGGGTTTAATTTTAGTAATGGTCAGCAATTTGAATTCTGCGGGCGTATTAAAAATAGTGATATTTTCTTCACCAAACTCGTAATCATCTGCTGAAAGAATTTTTCCATCCAATGCGATAGAAACCAATTCCAAATCCGCACCGTGCAAGGTCAACTGTGTTGCTGGTGCTTGCGCTGCGGGGTTGCGATACAAATGCAGCATCGCACTGACAATCGTTTCGCCTTCATAGATTTCAAAACGCAGATCTGTCGTTTTAATCAGGTAACCGGGAACCTGATAATCTTTTAAGTAAATTGTTTTTGGTTGTAAATTATTGGCCGGTAGCGATTGTTCAACAGCTGTCATAATGAAATCCTTAAAGTTTATTCAACCCACTTAATCGGTTTATCTTGCGGCTCATGATCATGATCATCGTCGCCACAATAGGTGTGCGGTTCTGGCGGGATATAACCGGTATGTTGCTCTGGCGGCAGGTTCTTGTGCTCGTACGCGATAACCGCTTGCATGCAGAGTTGGCGCTGTTCGGGGGACAAGCGATTGCCATCTGGCCACTTACCCAATTCAACTGCACGTTTTAAATTTTGATAAATTTCCGGCGTAAGACTGGAAAGTAATTGTTGTAAATCCATAAATTTCTCACTCAATTCTTTATCTCAATCAACATGACGTTTGATATTAACGTCGATATAAATGTTTGGTCGCGAATGCATAAATGCTACCAGCAATTAATCCACCCAAATGCGCGGCATTCGCTACAGAACCGGCAATAAAATAATCTACCGCGCCGGTCATACATAAGACTAAAAAGAACAGCATAAATCCAATTAAAGCCGGCGGAACCGCCACCAGCGGGTGCGGAGCCAAGCGCTGTCGCACTGCAATAAAACCGACCAATGCATAGACCACACCCGACATGCCGCCAAACATTGCACTGCCGCTCCACAGGTATTGCGCAATATTCGAGGCAACCGCAGTGATCACAAAAAATAATAGAAAATGCCAGCGCCCGAGAAACAACTCTAAACGTCGGCCTAAATCCCACATCCATAAACTGTTAAACAGCACATGTAAAATGCCAAAGTGCAAAAAAGCGGGCGTGAGCAAACGCCAAATTTCACCGCGCGCTAATGACTCAGCTAGGGGAAGAAAATGCGTGTCGTTATAATCCTGAAAGCTGAAATAGCTGGCCAGTGGGGTACCGATCACTAAGGCGCCCAAACCGCTGAGAACAATCAGCATCAGCACCACCGGCACATGCAGCGCCTGCTCAACTAATGTGGGTTCGCGAGGCTCTGCCGATGTATCAGCACTAACCGCAGACTGTAAATCGACTTGTCCATCTACATACTGACCAAGAAAGTCTTGCAGCGCGGGAATAACAGCTGCATCCACTACTGCCAGACATTGCTGACCGTTTTCTTCGCTAATACGATGCTCCAATCCGCGCTCGCGCAAATAACGGCTAAGCGCGCTTAAATCCTGATCGAGCGGAAAATATTTTACGGCAATCCAGTTCAATGTCGGTTCCGGTATAAAAATGAATAATTACAGATACGGAGGTGAACACTTAAAGATCAACGACTCAGGGATCAACATAGACCCATACAAATTTGTCGGGTTGCAATTGTGCCTCACCATCCATGCGATACGCCACCAAACGGCCGTATTTAACCGCACTGTAATCAAGGCAGGCGAGATTGGGCGCAAGTGGCCGCGGTTGACCTTTTAGCCAGTAGTGGCCGACAAACAGCGGCGGTTGGGATTGGTCGTAATGAACCATTTGTGTGCGATGTGCTGGGGATATCTCTGCCTTGGCGATGTAGTCCGGTATAGGGTCTGGCTGAAACAATAACTGGCCGTAGGTTTGCGCCTCATGCCCCCAAAATTTGGTGCGAAACGCGCGGCGCACATAGCCGTCGGACGACACCATGGTTTCGCCGTCCGGCAAAGGTAAATCAATCCCGCCAGTGAGCCGCTGTTTGGTAATCGCCTCCAAACTGCCTTTTTGTGCCGAGCGATGGATAAACTGCCAATCGATATGACCATCGCCATAGTGAGCGCGATGCTGATTAATCAACTGCTGATCCCAACAGGCGTGTACCGCGCGAAAGACTTGCCGGGTAACCGGGTGTTGAATCTCCAAAAACAGCGGCAACTCGACAAACCAACGCAAAAACTCCTGCCATTCCTGCGAATACTTTACAAATTGCTCTAGTGTTTCGCTAATCTGGCGAATATTGGCGGGGGTATGCGGGCGTAAATATTCGCCCGGAACAGTGGAGGGAGTGGAATAGACAACGGCATTAAATTCATGATTACCAAGAATCATCTGCGCACTGCCCTGCTCCACCATATCGCGCACTAAATGCAGCGCTTCGCGAATGCGCGGGCCACGGTCGACAATATCCCCCAGAAAAATCGCTTGGCGATCGCGATGCCGATAAACACCAGACACCTTTTGATAACCAAGCTGTTGTAACAAACGCTCCAGCGACTGCGCACAGCCATGCACATCGCCAATTAAATCATAACCCTTCGCCTCACCTATAACGGGTGAGTAGTGCGAGTGATGTGGCGGCGCATCAGACATATTATTCCTTCAGCAGGTGGCCACCCCAGCCCAGCTTGGAGCGGCAGCGTTCATAGAAGTTGTAATCGAGCGGATGAAGCAGTTCGAGCCGTTGCGGTTTTTTGCGGATGCAAATTTCATCGCCCGTTTGCACATCAACGTGAGAGTGACCATCACAAGTCACCATCGGCTCAGCGCGATTGTGTTCACCAACCACAATTCTGATCGCACTATCGCCCGCCACCACAATTGGGCGACTACTGAGCGTATGCGGATTCATTGGCACCACCACGATAGCATCGAGTGTGGGGTGCAAAATCGGGCCGCCGCCACTCAGCGAATAGGCAGTCGAACCCGTCGGCGTTGCCACTATCACTCCATCAGAGCGCTGGCTGGTGACAAAGGCATCATCCACCGAGATTTCAAATTGCAGCATGTGAATAAATTGCCCGGGATGCAGTACCACATCGTTCAAGGCATCGGCAGTGGCGATCACTTGCCCCTCACGTTTTACTTCCATATCCAACAAAAAGCGCTGTTCGGATTTAAATTTACCCGACAATACTTCTTCCACTTTTTCTTCAATATCTTCCGGTGTGATATCGGTTAAAAAGCCCAAACGACCGCGATTGACTCCCAGCAAAGGCACACCGTATTTAGCAAGCGCACGGGCACCGCGCAGTAAACTGCCATCGCCGCCAACCACAATAACCAAATCGCAAACTTGCCCGAGGGTCTCTATATCAGTGATTTGTTGTGCGGCGGCCACTAAACTGGTATCGGTAATTAACGCCGCCGTCTCGACTTCCAATACAAACGCTCTGCTGCGCTGTTGCAAAAAACGAATTAATCGTTTGATCGAATAAACCGCGCGCTCGTTGTTGAGATGACCAATCAGGCCAATAGTTGAAAAATGAGTCATAAAATTTCACTGAGTGAGCGGTTGAGGATATGAATAAATTGTAATCAGGTTTTGTAAGCTATTATAGCCTGCATAGCAACCCAAACTGACTTTTATGCCACTTACAACTATAGACTCATTCAATAAACCTGTGCACCAACTGCACCACCAAGTAGTGCGCGATCTCGCGTGGTGTTGTTTTAGTGCGCCTATGATGCGTGAATTGCCCGGTTCAAACGCCACTATTTTTCCGCTCAATAATGATCAGCTCTGGCCCTGGCTTAGCGCACTGGATCAACAACCCGATGCGCTACTCGCACACATTTCCGCGGTAAAAAGCACTCGCCTGGGAATTTACTACGAGACACTGTGGCATTTCTATTTTTCCCAGCATCCAGAATGGGAATTACTGCAACATAATTTACAAGTGGAACGCAACGGCATTACCCTCGGTGCGTTTGATTTTTTATGTCGTCGCAACAGCGAATATTGGCATATTGAAACTGCAGTTAAATTTTATTTATGCAATGCCACTAGCGCAGAGGATGCTCGCAATTGGCATCACTGGATTGGCCCCGCCAGCCACGACCGGCTGGATGTAAAACTCGCGCGCATGCACCAGCATCAATTACCCTTACATCAAACAATGGAGGCAAGAACACAACTGCAAATACTGTATCCGGAAGCGGGGGAATGGAAAACCGGTTTATGTGTGCAAGGTTATTTATTTTCACCTGCATTTGCCGATTACAGCCCTGAGTTTAGCAATTCCAATCATGGCAAAGGTTACTGGTGGCGCCTGCAGGATTTTTTACAATACCAAAGCAAACACAACGAAATGGAGTGGATGATTTTGGAGCGCCACCAATGGCTTGCACCGGTGCAGATTAGTGATGATGAGCGAGTAAAAAGTGCAGATTCACTAGCACAACTAGAACAGCAAGTAGGTGAAATGAAAAGGCCGCTATTATTAGCAGCCTTGAAAAAAAACAATTCAGCGGATAACTATTGGCAAGAAGAATGGCGCGCTTTTGTGGTGCCTGATCACTGGCCAGATAAAAATATCATTTAGCAAATTACCCTTGCCCGAGCACGGCTACACCATCGCGCAACACATAGCTGTTGGTATCGCTTAAAAACTGTTGCACACCTGCAGGAGTAAATAATTGCGGGCAATTATCCAACGCCAGTGTTTTATAGCCATGCTGCGCCAATAGGTGCGCGGCGGCGCGGCTGCGGCGACCGGTATCGCAATAGAATATGTAGAGCTTATCTTTTGCGAGCAAACGGGATTTAATCGCCAAAATATTTAACGGGACATTCACTGCGTGCGGCAAATGCATTTCACTGTATTCTTCTTCACTGCGCACATCCACCGCAACCACATGGTTGGCGATATTTGCTTCTAACTCATTAAGCGCAAGAGTAGCAACCGTCGGCTCTTTTAATAAACGATAAAAGTCCTGTTTATCCAAGCGCATTAAAACACCATCAGTGCGCATCATTACAGTGGCATTACGCACTGTTTCATTGACCAACGCATCTTCACCAAAACAGCGCCCGACACTGATGGTTGCAAGGTGCTGCCGCTTGTTATCGCTGTGGCGAGTGACATCTGCCTCGCCTTCTTTAATGAAATAACATTGATCGCCCATTTCACCCTGACGAATAATCACATCTCCGGCATAAACCACTTGAGGCGTCAGGCGCGAAAAAATTTGCTCTACATTTAATGGCGGAACTTTAAAAAACAAATTGGATTTTAATACCGTCATCATCCAATCAACGTCTTCATCCAAATCGCGCTCGCGCGAAATAATCAGCTGCAGATAATCCGCCACTTGGCTCCAGGTCAACATTTTGTCCAAACGCTCACTGTCGATTCGCAACACACTGCAATCTGTTTCCGCAACAGCGGTGTATTGACGCGGCTGCTGGTGCGCAATTGGCAATAAAGTAGCGCGACCTTTAATCAATGTGCGACTGTCATCATCAACCACCAAGGCGACATCGCCATGCAATAGATAGACATGCTGGGCATCGTAACTACCGGCAGTAAATAAGGTTTGTCCTGCGCAGGCCACCTCTACTACCGCATCATCCAACAAGGCTAATAAGTGGCTTTCGCTCATATCTTTTAAAGGCACCAACGTTCGCGTCAAATTCAGATCGAATTCAACGAGCGGCACCTTGGCCACAACCGGAGTCGAGGTAGTTTTCTGAGCTTGCATAACAACATCCTTCAAAGATGGGAGCGACCACTTAAGACAACATATTCATACAATTCACACAGGGGGCTGCTTAGAACTGCCTTTAAAAACCGCCTTTAAAACCGCGTCGCCCCTGTAGCCCGCCCGAATGAATTGCAACAATTCGCGAGCCACGCGGCCAATAACCCTGCCGGACAAGAGCATTTAATCCGAAAAACATTTTTACGGTATACACCGGGTCAAGTGGTATGCAGCTCTCGCGTTCAAAATCCCGCCAGAACTGAGCCAAATAGTCTGGGTGCTTTTTGCCGTAACCACCGCAATGAAAACCTGAGATCAACCGCCAATTAGGCGCTTGCTCAGTGCACAGCAAGTTGTAAATGGCGTTTACATCGCGTCCTAAGCCACCCTCACCTTTCAACACCGAAAAACCCAACGCCGGTTTGCCAGCATCAATTCCCGCCGCCAGACCCGCTAAACTGGTACCTGTACCACAAGCTATACATACCGCAGTATAGTCACCTTTCAATTGCTGCTCTAGCGCTTGCCCCAGTAGCAGCACACCGTGCGCCCCCGCCAGATTAGCGCCACCTTCAGGAATCAGATAAAACTCGCCGTAACGGGTTTTTAAATCGGCGATTAACGCCTGCTCCGTTTTATTGCGATACTCAGTGCGACCAATAAAAATAAGTGTCATGCCCCAAGCTTCAGCATCGCTGAGTGTGGGACTTAAGTGTGCCGGCCGTTCGCCGCGCACAACTCCCAAGGTACTAAAACCATAGCGCTTTCCCGCTGCTGCCAAAGCATGCAAATGGTTGGAGTAAGCGCCGCCAAAGCTTAATACGCGGGTGAATCCTTGCACTTGCGCAGCCTGCAAATTAAAAAATAATTTGTAAAATTTATTGCCGGATAATACCGGGTCGATCAAATCATCCCTACGCACCAACAATTCAATACCGGCTGCAGTCAACGCCTTGGTCTCTACACGCTGCAGCGGCACCTTAACGGCAATATCCAGCAAGTTAGCCCTTGCAAAATCAACATCTAATAAGACTTCTACCGGTTCAATCAACACGCATTCAACACTCTATAATCAGTTCAACGTTTTGTTTAACGTCGCTCTGCCACCAATGCATAGGTCACTGCCTGATGCTGCGCACAGCGATCGCTCTCACCGGGGTGGAATTCTAACGGACTTTCGAGGACTGGGATGCTTTTGCCACACACTTGGCCGCGTGGATCAAGCGCATTGCAACAAGGCGATTTGTGGTGCTCCAGCCAGGCTGCATAAACTGGTTCACTCACACCGACCTTGTCG
This sequence comes from Cellvibrio sp. OA-2007, assembly GCF_000953825.1. Lineage (GTDB taxonomy): Bacteria > Pseudomonadota > Gammaproteobacteria > Pseudomonadales > Cellvibrionaceae > Cellvibrio. The sequence goes on from NZ_BBUL01000097.1 coordinate 328,825, forward strand.
GCCGCAAAGGCCTGCGGACTTTCCAGATAGCTGCCAATATCATCCAGCGCAATCGCATACTCGCCCAAGCCCGGCAAGAAAATGACCAGATTAACGCCCGCCTTGGTTAGCCGACTTAATAACTGATCGCCGCTATTTTTGAGCAACTGCTGGTTTTCACGTTTGAGGTTGACAATCTCATCTTTCAAAGCGCTTTCATTCTGATGGCGATAAAACAGCTCTACTTCGCGCATATCCAACATTTCACGCAAATCAGCCGTAGCCGCACTCACTTTGGCATCCAGCTCCAAGGCAAAATTTTCCTGCAAGAGCTGCACCTGGCTCGATTCATCTTGTTGCGCTGCTTTGAGCTTATGCGCAAAATACTCACGCATCCCCTCAATTTTGGTCGCCTGCACATCCAGATTTTCTTTGAGTGTGCGATTGCGTTCAGCCAATTCTTTATTTTGCTGTTCGAATTGCTGATGTTTTTGTTGATAGGCCAGCAACCGCTGTTGATGCTCGTGCTGCATGCCCTGCAATTTTGCTTGATGTTGATTCATCATGGTCGCAATCCGCAGGCGCTGCTCTTTGATTAACATCGCCATCTTGTCGCGCAGCTCTTGTGCATAACGGTCATGCAGCTTTTGCTCCAATGCCACCTGTTCGCGCTCAGCCTCCTGGGCAGATCGAAGTGACTGCAATGGCTCAGTTGGTGCTGCATCCTTCACTAGCGCAGGCTTAACTATCAAGCCCAAGCGATTTGCCTTTACCGCTTTACGCATCGCCACAAAGCTGTTGTTGCCGCGCTGCATTAACGGGTCCCAGAGGCTTTTTTGATGCCAGGCAATCGAACACTGGCTGTAACAGGCCAGCCGAATGGCTCCTGCTCCCATATCCGGCCCGGTGCCCGCAGTTTCGATTAACTGACGCAAAGGCACATTCCAGCGCCGATCTACCATCCCATTTGCATCAAAACCCAATAGAAAAAAGACCACCCCGGTAATACAAAGGGAGTGATCCACTTGTACATAGGCAGCCTTAGCAGATGCACTGGCAAAATCCGGGACAGGAATAAAACCATCGAGGATGGCTTCAAATTCTGGATAGAGTAACTCGCGTGAAATCTGCTCTTCCTGAAACAGAAAGACCGCTTCAAGTTGCTCTGCGGGAGAATTGGGCATAGACAGTCGTCTCAAACCAAGCGGAAGATTCCTTGCAGTATATGAAATCAAATGGCATGAAAACGTGAAGAACACCGCTCATTAGCGACTTTTAACCGGATTTGCGGCCTACTCGACGTAAATTAACGTTAAGCAACCTGTCATCAAAAGCCACAGGTTATAGGAATACTGAAGAACGGAAAAAAGAGTTATGAGGGAATTGCTACCAGTGGAGATATGAAAAGGGGGAGTTACCGCGAGCCTTGCAGCACAATGCTGCAGCAGCCCGGGTTAGATATCTGAGTAATCCTCAGCCATGTCATCATCACAATCGTCGTACTGAACGTCTAATAGGTCTTCAATATAGTCTTGCATATGTGTATTACTCCTTTAAGGGAAGGATTTTAAGATGAGGCGAACCACCTGATCTGAGACAGCCAAACAAACCAGCTGTTCACGGACTTTACTCCTCGAAACCAAAATTACCAATTGATGATGACAATTTTATGTATACCGAATATTTATTAGCTAATAACCAAACCTAAGCCACAAACAAATCGGTAGGGGGAAGGGAATAACAGGAAGGAAAACTCGGAAAATAAAAAACCCGCAACAAGTGCGGGCTTCTTGAATAGTGGCGGACCGGACGGGACTCGAACCCGCGACCTCCGGCGTGACAGGCCGGCATTCTAACCGACTGAACTACCGGTCCGCATATCTCTCAGAGTTATCAACACCAGCATTTTTACTTTATTACTCTTGTTCATAAGAGTTAAAAATGTGGTGGGCGGTACAAGACTCGAACTTGTGACCCATGCCTTGTAAGGGCATTGCTCTACCAACTGAGCTAACCGCCCCTCGTTGAGAGGTGCGCATTCTATCGAATTCAGCTGCCCTGTCAAACATTTTTTAGCAAAACATTTAAACTTTTTCAGATTCGATTAAAACCCCATCGCTCACGGGCAAAAAACCAGCAAAAGTGATTCAAAGTAAACAAATGAAGTTTTCACATGGAATTCGGGTCGATATATTCAAGCGCAAAGAGTAGATTATCGTTACCCCCACCACAGGCCTTTAATTCGCCCTATGACTGCAGACGCCCTACTCACCAGCCTATTTCACAATGAAGCTAGCCCTTGGATGAGCATAGTGGTGATCCTGCTGCTGGCCCTACAAACATTGTTAATTATCGGTTTGCAGCGCAGTCGCCTGAGCAACAAACGCGCCCGCCAAGCCTTGAAAGAATCGCAAAAAGAATTGGAACAAAAAATTCTTGAGCGCACCGAAAGTTTGCACACCATTAACAATTTATTAATTGACGAGGTCGCGCGGCACGAGCAAACCGGCAGACAATTGCGCGAGACCAAACTCTACTTGCAGAGCATGATTAACTCCATGCCGTCGATTATTATTGGCGTTACCGCACACGGCGAAGTAACCCACTGGAACGCAGCCGCTGAAAACACCTTTGAAATTTTTTCCAATGAAGCACTGGGTCAGAAAATAATTGATTTGCTACCGCGATTCCCAGTTACTCTGGATGCAATTAAAAACTCCATACGCAACGGCGAACCACATTCAATACAGCACACGCAAAGTGATGCAGAGGAAAAAAAACGCTACTTTGAAATTACTATTTATCCCTTAATTTCCAGCACACAGCAGGGCGCGGTAATTCGAGTAGATGACGTCACATTAAAAGTGACCATCGAAAACCTGATGATACAAAACGAAAAAATGTACTCCCTCGGCGAAGTAGCTGCAGGTATCGCCCACGAGATCAACAATCCACTCAGCGTGATTTTACAAAACGTGCAAAACATTACTCGCCGTACCGACGTCAACTTCCCTATCAACCAAACCTACGCCGATGAGTTGGATGTCGATTTTCAAAAAGTAAATACCTATTTATACGCGCGGGAAATCCCACAAATGCTCGACTCCATTCGCGAGGCGGGCGAGCGCTCCGCCACTATAGTGCGCAATATGTTGGAGTTCTCTCACAATTCACAGCGCAAAACCAGCTTGGTTGATATCAAACATCTGATCGAACAAACCATCGCGCTCAATCGCAGCAGTTATCCCAGCCCACAATCGGATCAAGCACTGCAAATCAGCACTGAATTTGCCGACCCACTGCCGCCACTGCATGCATCCGCTCCCGAACTGCAGCAGGTATTACTCAACCTATTGCGCAATGCCAAACAAGCACTGGCCAATAGTGCGACCGAACAGCCGCATATTTGGATTAGAGCCTACGCACAAAACCATCATCTTGTGATCGAGGTTCAGGACAACGGCCCCGGCATGACCGATACTGTTCGCCAGCACATCTTTGAACCTTTTTTTACCACCAAGGAATTGGGCTCAGGAACCGGCTTGGGCTTATCTGTTTCTTATTTCATTATTACCGAGCGCCACCAGGGAACGATTAACGTAAAAACATCCCCAGGCAAAGGCTGTAATTTTATTATCCAACTACCTTTGCACTAGCAATAATTATCCACCTTATCGTTTACCAGGAAATAATAATGATCAACAAACGCTATTTCTCTCTTGCAGCCTTGGGTGCTGTGCTCATCAGCGGTTGCGCCAATCAAACACCTATCACCACCGATGCCAACAGTCTTGAAAAAGCCGCAACCCATATACTCAGCGAAGCGGTTTATTTCTCCACATTATTCTCCAACTGTGCCGCGCTGGGTGGCGATACTGAACTTGATGCGATTGATATCCAACAAAATTGGATAAATGCAAATGCCAAATTAGTCGCCGCTGCCGATAGCTATTACAGCCAGCAGCAAGCCAATCGCACCTTTAGCTATAAAGGTCAAACCCTTGCACCGGAGGCTATTCGCTTAGCACTGGATGCGCGTGCGCGTGCAACCAATGAACTGGCGCTGGCGCAGCGCAGCCCGGTTAACAAACAAAAGACCTGCCAATTTCGATTAGCACAAATCAGCGGCAATAGACTTCCACTCACCAGCGATCCACTGATTGCTCCCTATCAAGCGGAACTGCTCACGCATTTACCGCTTGATCTCAATATTGCCGACGCACCACAACTTGCGGGCGGAATCAGCGACATAAACAAGGGCGCAACCTACTTCACGATTGCCAAAGCACATGAACCCAGCTGCACTGCAGCTTATACACTGACCATTGCCAACCAATGGCCTAATGAAGCCTACGCCAATTTTTGCGGCGCAAACGCGGTAGAGATACTCACCTGCGAATGGGGCAAATGTGAGACGAAGAAGTTATAATGGCGCATCACTAGCCGCAGCCAGCTGCGGCTTGCTTTTTTAAACGATGAACCCATTTATGACGCCTACCGATTTTTCTACTGCAGCCTACCAAGAGCAACTCTCCCGTAAGCTAACAAAAATCCAGCAGGATTTTGCCGAGTTTTCCCTGCCTGAGATCAGCGTATTTAGCTCACCGGAAAAACACTACCGTATGCGCGCCGAGTTTCGCGTATGGCATCAGCAAGAGCGCACTGAATACGTGATGTTCACGCAAGATGAATTCAAACGTCCCTACCCGATTCATGAATTCCCGGTCGGCTCGGCGTTGATGAATCAATTAATGTCGCAAGTATTGCAAGCGATTAATAGCGATGATTTATTACGCCGCAAACTCTATCAGGTCGAATTCTTGACTACCCAAAGTGGCGAGGCACTCGTGACCCTGATTTATCATAAGCCGTTGGATGAAGCCTGGATTGCCAAAGCTAAATCGCTCAAACAAGAATTGGGTATCGATATTATTGGCCGCAGTCGCAAGCAGCGTTTATTGGTTGAGCGCGATCACGTGATTGAGCGCATGACTGTTGCCGGGCGCGAATATACTTATCAACAGGTCGAAGCCAGCTTTACCCAACCCAATGCAAAAGTGTGCGAAGCCATGCTGAGCTGGGCGGTGGAAAACAGTAAGGGTTGGAGCGGCGATTTATTGGAACTCTATTGCGGCAATGGCAACTTTACCCTGCCACTGTCGCAAAATTTTGGCAAAGTATTGGCAACTGAGGTATCTAAAACATCGGTGGAATCTGCGCAATTTAATATTGCTGCCAATCAGATCGACAACATTCAAATCGCGCGCATGTCGAGCGAGGAATTTTCACAGGCGATGGATGGTGTGCGCGAATTTAATCGGCTGCGCCATGTCAATTTAGCGGACTACAACTTCACCAGTATTTTTGTCGATCCACCCCGTGCCGGGCTTGATCCACACACCACCAGCATTGCCCAGCGGTTCGACAATATTCTGTATATTTCCTGCAACCCCGACACGCTGCGCGACAATTTAAAAACCATTACGCAAACCCACAGCATTAAAGCCTTTGCGATTTTTGATCAGTTCCCTTACACCCATCACGTAGAATGCGGTGTGGTATTACACAAAAAATAATACGGCCAGTGTTTATTTAACTGGCCAACTCGCGCGTCATATAAATTGCCGGGCCGGAATAAGTCGCCAAATTAGCTTGCTGAATTTCATCCAACAATGTGCACACAGCAAAGCCCAATTTCTGCCAAAAGGATTGGGAGTTTTGCACCGACACCAAAGCCGCCGCGCGCAATTCGCGCTGGCGCGCTTCTTTCAAGGCATGATTTACCAACAGCGGCCCCAAACCACAACCAGCCGCCGATTTGCTGATTGCAAGGTCATGTAAATACAAGGCAGTCGAATCAGGCTTATGGGTAAACTCGCTGCCCCAGGGTGAAACCTCTCCCAATGCAGACTGATAACCCACTAAATAGCCGCACACTTCGCCAGCGCGTTCAGCTACCCATGCGGTATCCGCTGTTTGGGCAAAACGCGCGTAGATCACCGCATCAGTCTCTAAAATTTCATCAATATAAGCTTCAGCTTGAATGCGAATCACATCAGCCAGATCGCGCTCCTGCATAGCGCGACAGATAAATTCCACCGTCATTTTCTTATCCTTAAAAATCCCTACCCTGAATACGCTTGGCAGCATCCATCACAAAATCATTGAAGGTTGCCTCATGGCGTAAACGGTCTATATCAAATTTATTTTGCTCCGCATTAGAGAGCTGCTGCCAAGCTTCCAAATAGGGAATATGGCTGGTTTTTTCGCGCAACTGATAAAAAGCCGAAAACTCGGCTTTTATATCGGCATGCACATCAAGGGCATCCAGCAAGCCGGAAATTCGAATGCTGGTTTCAGTTAAGGTAAGCTCATCTTTGTGCACTGCCTGCGCCAGAATCTGAATACTTTTATTCATCCGCTCCCGCTGCTCACGTAAGGTTTTTTGATTAGCTTCTTCCTGCGCTTGCAACTTAGCCTCCTGCTCTTTTTTCTGGCGATACACTTTATACACCAAGCGCCCAGCGATAATAGATAAAACCAAAATAATTACTGCACCCAACAGAGCCAACACACTTAACACGCTCATCTACAAGACTCTCTATATTTACGTGGATTAAATTACACAGCTTAAATTATTTGATGCAATTAACGCTCAGCCCCATCGCCCGACGAATCCACATCTAGCAATAAGTCTTCCGTTTCTAGCTCCGCACCTGCATCTTCCAATAAATGTGTGGCAATGGTTTTTTTAGTTTTTGCGCCCAGGCGACGAATATCATCCACGCGTTTCACCAAATTGCCGCGCCCAGACTGCAAGCGGTCGCGCGCTTTGCTGTACGCCTCTTGGGTTTTATTGAGTGAGCTGCCAATGGCATCGAGCGACTCCAGCAACAACACAAATTGATCGTGCAGTGCACCCGCCTCCTTGGCGATGCGCTCGGCATTTTTATTTTGTTTTTCGTAGCGCCAAATATTTTCTACGGTGCGCAAAGTCGCCAGTAAGGTGGTTGGGCTGACCAAAATAATATGGCGATCATAGGCCTCACGGTACAGTCCCGGCTCATGTTGCAAAGCAAACATAAACGCCGCTTCAATCGGGATAAAAATAAATACAAAATCGAGCGCTTTAATACCGTCGAGTTTTTCGTAGTCTTTAATACTCAAACCTTTAATATGACTGCGCAGCGAGTTTACGTGTGCATTGAGATGTTGCTTGCGCTCGGCCTCATCGTCTGAGTTGCAGAATTTTTCGTAATCGAGCAACGAGCATTTGGCGTCGATCACAATGTCTTTGTTTTCCGGCAAATGGATAATCACATCGGGCATCAAGCGCGAGCCATCGCTGCCGGTGAAATTAACTTGTGTATCGTACTCGCGGCCTTTTTGTAGGCCAGATTCTTCCAGCAAACGCTCCAGCACCACCTCGCCCCAATTGCCTTGGGTTTTGCTATTGCCTTTTAATGCCTGAGCGAGATTAACCGCATCTTCACCGATTTTTTGCGCTTGTTTTTGCAGCTCAATCACCTGCCCGGATAGGCGGTTGCGATCGGCATTTTCTTTTTCGTATACATCTTCCACTTTTTTGCGGAATTCGGTGAGTTGCAGTTTCAAAGGATCAAGGGTGCTATCGAGCAAGGTTTTGCTGTTAGCACTGAATTGCTGCTGTTTATGTTCAAAAATCTTGTTGGCAATATTTTCAAATTCTTTGGCCAATTCCACCTTGGCATTTTGCAATAGCGCCAGCTGTTCAGCAAAATGTTTACGCTCCTGCTCCAAGCGTGTTTTAAGCTCAGTGGTCTCTTTTGCAAATAGCACGAGCTGTTCATCTTTACGCTGGTTTTGTTGTTGCAGCTCATCAAAGTGGCGAGTCTTCTCGCGCAGGCCAGCCGCATCTTGCTGCGCAATACCCAGCGCTTGCTGTAATTCACTAGCCTGTTGCTGCGCCGCTTGCCGCTGACTTTTCACTTCGCTCAACTGCAGATTGAGTTGATGGATCTCCTGCTGCAACGCGGCTTCACGCAGCGCATGGGCATGTTGTACTTGTTGCAGTGATTGTTGCTGCGCAGCTTCCAATTGCTGGGTTTTGGCCGCCACGGCTTGCTCAAGGCGGCGACCGATAATCCAGTAAACAATAAACGCGCCGATAACCAAACCCGACAAGGCGGCAACAAGGGGCAAAAACGATGGATTCACTAAAAAACTCCAGAATGTAAAACGCGGCTAGGTTTTATCGGCCACGACCGTTAAAATCGCCGCCATTTTAGCAATATATCGCCGCCCTCAGGCCATTGATTTGATTCTCCTATGACTGATACTACCCAAACCTTTCAAGCGCCCCGCGTGCTGGTTTTTGATTCCGGCGTCGGCGGTTTGAGTGTCGCACAGGAAATCCAGCAACGTTTGCCACAGGTTTCGCTGGTGTACGCTTCGGACAATGCCTTTTTCCCCTATGGCACCAAGGGTGAAGCGGAGCTGATCGCGCGAGTGGATCAGGTAATAACGGCGCTGTTAGCGCGCTACCCAGCCGATATTCTGGTGATCGCCTGCAATACCGCCAGCACTCTCACCCTGCCCCATTTGCGCAGCAAGTTAAACCTGCCGATCGTCGGTGTGGTGCCGGCGATTAAACCCGCGGCATTGATGAGCAAATCCGGTGTGATTGGCCTGCTCGCCACACCAGCTACAGTTGCTCGCCCTTATACCCACGAATTAATCCGCGAGTACGCCACTAATTGCCAAGTGATTTCACTGGGATCGAGTGCGCTAGTACACATCGCCGAGCAAAAATTACGCGGCGAAGCGATTGATTCAGCAGCCATAGAGGCGATTACGCAGGAATTAATGAACACAAAGAACGCAGAAAAAATGGATGTACTGGTATTGGCCTGCACCCATTTTCCACTGCTAAAAGAAGAGTTGGCACAACAGCTACCCGCACGAATCAACCTGATTGATTCAGGTGCAGCCATTGCGCGACGGGTAGAGTTTTTACTGGCCGATAGCGAAGACGCGCCTGCGGGTTATATTTCCGAACACATTGCGGTGTTTACCAAAGAGACTGCAGAGGCAACACAACTTGCCCCCGCACTCGCCCGCTTTAACATTGACCAGCAGACTTATCTCAATATTTAACCAACTAAGCGCATTAAACAACGAGGCGCAGCTCACTTCCAGAAGGCTGCAGATTGCGCAAAATATCCATGCTGGTAATTACACCCTGGGCGATTTTTTTATCGACCACCACTACCCGATGAATATTATTTTTCACCATCACTGCGGCGACTTCTGCAACAGAAGCTTCTAACCGCACGGTAATAATTTCGCGCTGCATAATTTGATGAACGGTGCAATTATATTCCGCCCGATTACTCCACTCGCGCAGACAAGTATCATCCAAATCGATTTCACAACTTTCGCGATAATAATTGCGCAGTGCCTCGCGGCGATTAGTTTCATCCATACTGCTAAATTTAAAAATATCCGACACAGTCACCACACCCACTAATTCGTGATCCGATGCAATCACCGGCGCACCGGAAATACCGTGTTTGATAAAAAATTCCGCCAGCCGATGAATAGTCCAACCCTCATAGGCACTGAGCAGTGTTTTGCTCATAATAGTTTTGGCGGTCACATTATTATTGTTACTGTTCGACATAACAGGTTCCTCACTGTGAAATGAATTACCTGTTAAGTATTGACCATCGCATTGATCAACGCAGTGCCGCGATCAAATTTAAGCGCAGCTAATTAGACTTTTTTGATATTAGAACCCAATCAATAAAAACAAGCCGATAAAAAAACCGCTTCCAGTTACCCGGCAGCGGTTTTCATAAAAATGCTACTAACCAATTTACAGATCGGTAATCGGCTGGTATTTGGGCACCAACAAACGCATTACAAACCAGGCAATCAAGTAAGCGGTTGCGCAGATTGCAAACATAATGGTGTAACCCATATAGATATTGCCTGCTTGGCCGAAGTAATCGAACAATCCACCGCCCAACTTATTAAGCAATACACCGCCCATACCACCGGCAAAACCACCAATCCCCACCACTGAACCTACGGCTTTTTTCGGGAACATATCAGACACAGTAGTGAAAATGTTCGCTGACCAAGCCTGATGCGCTGAGGCGCCAATCGCAATCAACAGGATTGGAATCCATACCGAAATATAACCTAGCGGTTGTGCAAGCAGCACCACCAGCGGCACCAGCGCAATAACAAACATGGCGGTGCGGCGCGCATTAAATGCGTCCATACCTTTTTTGATGAAGTAACTGGGGAAGGCGCCGCCACCAATACTACCAAACATAGTCAGGGTATAAATCAGCGCGATAGGCAACGCAATTTCGGTTTTTTCCATGCCGTGTTGGGCACTCAGGTAAATAGGCAGCCAGAATAAGAAGAACCACCAAACACCATCGGTCATAAATTTGCCGAACGCAAAGGCCCAGGTTTGTCTGTAACCCAAGAGCGCCAGCCAAGAGGTTTTTACTTCTTCTTCAACTGCTTCTACAGCTTCAACGTCAGAGTTGATATAGGCGCGTTCGGCATCGCCCAAGCGCTTTTGTTCGCTCGGCTTGTCGTACCATACCCACCAAAAACCTATCCATACAAAACCGATAATACCTACCAGAATAAAGGCCCATTGCCAGCCCCACATCACCCCAATTACTGGCACTGTCAACGGCGCCAAAATCGCACCTACGTTTGCACCTGAGTTAAAAATACCGGTGGCAAATGAGCGCTCTTTCTTGGGGAAATATTCTGCCGTTGCTTTAATCGCAGCGGGAAAGTTACCCGCCTCACCAAAGGCAAGCACTGCTCGTGCAATCATAAAACCGGCTACCGAATAGGCGGTAATTGCAGCAGCACCATTGACCGTGCCATTGGCCTGATCAATATCTGCCAAGCCAAGCCAGCCGAGCAAGGTGTAAAAGGCAGCGCCCATATCGTAGGCAAATGCATGAATTGCGGCACCAATCGACCAAATCGCAATGGCGATAATGTACCCATTTTTGGTGCCGAACTTATCGATAAAACGACCGGCGAAGATCATTGATATCGCATAAACGAAGGTGAAAAGTGCAGTGATATTGCCGTAATCGTTATTGTTCCAGCCGTAGGTGTGCATCAGCTCGGGGGACAATAAACTTAATACTTGGCGATCGAGGTAGTTGATAGTGGTTGCGAAAAACAACAGACCGCAAATGGTCCATCTGTAATTACCAGTAGATTGTTGGTTCATAGGGTCACTTGTTTATAGTTATGAAATACAAAGGGAATCATAGACGCACTTTTGAATAAAACTAAAAAAAGTAGCGACCTAGTGAAACACTCACCTGATGTATAGACCGTATTTGCCGATGTTCTGTGCCCTTTGGGCTATTGTTATTCAATCCGATTGAAGCCTGCGAGTAGCAGAAATTATGCGGTGCAATCCAAGCATTTCTTTATGTGGGCAGGAAAAGTAGCATGTTTCACTTGGCCAAACAAGGTGAAACAGCCGCTAATTCCTTATGCGACAAAGGCTTATACAAAATTTTACGCTTAATTTTACCCCGCACAGGTATTGAATCCGGTGCCATAATACCGGCCACTTTAGCGTGACACCGTTTACAAGGCACCCGGACATCATCATGGTTGATACCTATTTCGATATAACACCTTACCTCGCCGCCATCGACAGCGGCGAGCTGATCATCACCGCCAATAATCGCCTGCGCAACCATATGTTGCGTGCCTATGGCCAGCGGCAGACGGATACCAGCAACGTCTGGCCCAGCCCGCGCATTTATTCTTTGAGCCAGTGGCTTGAACTCAATTGGGCATTATTGCAGCGGCGCGCTTATACACCTGCAGCGCAGCGCATTATCAACAACCTGCAACGCCAAACTCTGTGGGAAAAAATTATTGGCGAATCCTCCCTCGCCGCTGCGCTTTTACAACCGGAACCCCTAGCGCAAGCAGCCGATAGCGCATTGCGTAACCTTGAACTCTGGCAACTGACTGAAGAACAAGTGCGAGCCGCCGAACCGCTCCTCAATACCCAGAGTAATACTTATTGCTGGCTAACCTGGCTCGGCGAATTTCGCGCGCGTTTGGCGCAGCTGGGCTTTATTACACAAGAAAGTGCCAATCAAATTTTGATCGATGCGTTTAAACAATCGCAGCTGAAACAAGAAAGCATTATTCATCTCACCGGGTTTGATGATATCCCGCCGCAGCATCAGGATTTAATTAACAGCGCCTGCCAGCAATTGCGCAACATCAAATTGGAAAATCAAACAACGCAATTAATGCGCACTGAAACGCAAAATAACGAAGCCGAAATTCGCGCCGCCGCACTCTGGAGTAAACAACAACTGGAGCAAAATCCAGCGGCGATGATTGGTATTATCGTGCCGAATTTAGGTCAGTGTCGCGATCAGGTCGAGCGCATTTTTGTCGAGGTATTTGAACCGCTTGCCGCCCTACCCAATCAACCGCGCTATACCTTGCCATTTAACTTTTCTGCCGGCACACCGCTGGGGGCAACACCAATTATTAGCGCCACATTAGATTTATTAGAGCTGCAAAAATCCTCTTGGGATTTGGAAGCCATTTGCAATTTATTGCTCTCACCTTTTTTTGGCGATTCAGATGCAGAATTAGTGCTGCGCACACACTTGGTTCAAACCCTGCGCAAACTTAGCCGCTTTACTATTAGCCTGAGCGATTTGCGCTACCACGGGCAAAAACTGGCGAGCAAATTAGGAATCGCCGAAGGTGACAGCAATTTAATTAGCCGTTTAGTGCAGTTGGAAAACTATCGCCGCCAGAGTTTTGGTAAACAAAGCGCACAATACTGGAGTGATTTTTTTCAACAGCATTTGCAATTACTCGGCTGGCCAGGCACACGGCGTTTGGATAGTCAGGAATACCAACAGCTCACCCTATGGAACCAGGTGCTGGAAAACTTCTTGCAGTTGGATGGTACCGGCATTGAATTAACCTATACCGCCGCGATTCAACAATTGCGCAGCATTGCCGGAAAAACACCGTTTCAAGCGCAGACCCCTAATTCGCCCATCCAAATCCTCGGTGCACTGGAAGGCGCCGGTTTGCAATTCAGCCACTGTTGGGTAATGGGTTTACATCATCGCCAATGGCCGCCAGTGCCCGCACCGAATCCATTATTGCCCAGCAATTTGCAGCGCACACAAAAAATGCCGCACGCCAGCGCCGAACGTGAATTGCAATTTGCGCGTGCACTTACTGAACATTATGGTCAATGTGCACCGGTAGTTATCTTCAGTTCAGCACACAGCGATGACGAGAGCGAGCTCAGCCCGAGCGCATTAATTCGACATCTGCCCCTGACCGCTATAGAAACATTAATCGGCAACCACGACAGCGTCAGCGCACACAATTATCAAGTGCTCGCCGCTACCCGCCATTTGGAAATAGTGCCTACGGCGCAAGCGCCACAATTAATTCTGGGGCAAGAACCCGTGCGCGGCGGTGCGAGTTTGTTTAAAGAACAAGGCGCCTGCCCGTTTAATGCGTTTGCACGTTTACGCTTAGGCGCAAACAGTATCGACGAACCCGTCGCCGGTTTTTCAGCCATAGAACGCGGCAATTTATTGCACGATGCGCTCGCGCAAATTTGGAAACAACTGAAAGATCAACAAACTCTGCTCGCGCTGGATGAAAGTGCACTCAACACACTTATCAACCAAACCACACAAACCGCTGTGGATGCACTCAAACAAAAACGCGGTACCAGCATAGGCGCGTTTTACGCCCAACTGGAGCAAGAGCGACTCGCACAATTAATTACCGAATGGCTTGCGCAAGAAAAAACGCGCCCGCCATTTACAGTGGTGGCAATTGAAGAAGAAGTACAGCTTGAATTTGCAGGCTTGCCACTTCGTTTGCGTATTGACCGTATCGATCAATTGGATAACGGTGATCTCATCTTGATCGATTACAAAACCGGTCAACCCAAATTGCAAAGCTGGCAAGGCGAGCGCATGGATGAACCGCAATTGCCGCTTTACGCCGTTACTGCAAGCAACAAAATTGCCGCCATGGCTTTTGCACAAATTAATGCCAAGGCAATGAAGTGGATTGGTACGGGTGAATTAAATATCCAGCACGATGGCATTTTCCCCAGCAAAACTCCTTGGGATGAACAATTGCAAGAATGGCAACTTTTCCTACAAAATTTAGCCGCTGATTTTATTCAGGGCGATGCACGTGTCGATATGAAAAACTCCACCACCGCACAATACGCAGAAGATTTACTGCCACTTAATCGCCTGCAAGAACAGGATGCGCTCAATGCCTTTGTTCGCGGCATGCAGGGGGCGGTGTAATGTCTGAATTCATTTCAAATCAACCTATCGATCAACAAGTTCGTTTTGATGCACTCGATCCACAAACATCGTTTGCGGTTTCTGCCCCGGCCGGTTCCGGTAAAACCGGGCTATTAACCCAGCGCGTATTAACCCTGCTCGCCTATTGCGATGAACCCGAAGAAGTTTTAGCCATTACCTTTACCCGCAAAGCGGCGGGCGAAATGCAAGACCGGATTATGCACGCACTCTGGCAAGCAGCCGATCAACCCGAACCACAAGATCCCCATGCACTGCGCACCTGGCAACTCGCACAAAAGGTTTTGCAGCGCGACCGCGAATTGCAGTGGAATTTATTGCAAAGCCCGCAGCGTTTGCGCGTGCAAACCATCGATAGTTTATGCCGTTCCATTACCAAACAATTACCACTCGCCAGCGGCATAGGGGCGCAGCCAGATACACTGGAAGATGCCGACCAAGCCTATCGGTTAGCGGTGCGCGAATTATTTAAACTGCTCGAACAAGAATCACCCCTGCGCGATGATTTAACCCGCCTGTTGCGCCACTTGGATAACAATCTGCAAGCGGTAGAAAATTTATTAATCAGCCTGCTCGCCAAACGCGAGCAGTGGCTCGGTGTATTGCTGCAAGCTCGCCATGAGGATGCGCGCGCATACTTAGAACAAGTACTGCGTGATGTAGTCTGTGAACATTTGGATTTGCTCGCTGCAGCGCTATTAATTCACAGTAGCGAGCTGTGCAGCATTGCCGACCGCGCCGCCACCAATTTGCAGGAAGAAGCAGAGCGCAAAAATCGCATTCACGAATTGCTTGGCATTAATGGGTTGCCCGACGCCGAACCGGAATCATTAAATCAATGGCTCTCTCTAGTGGATTTGTTGTTGACCAACGGCGGGACTTTTCGCGCGCGTTTAACCAAAGCCGAAGGTTTTCCTGCTGGCAAAGAAAATGCCGAGTTGAAAAATCGCTTTAGCGAATTAATCGCTGCGATTACCGATACCGCACCCGAAGCAGAACAATTACTGCAAGAACTGCGCTCACTGCCAGCGCCCCACTACGCCGAACATCAATGGCAACTGCTCGACAGTTTAACCAGCATTTTGCCGATTCTCGTGGCGCAACTCACTATTGTGTTTAAACAGCAAAGCGCTACGGACTACACCGCCATCAGCCAAGCGGCATTGCTCGCACTGGGTGATGAAGATTCACCGAGCGATTTAGCCCTGCAATTGGATTATCGCATTCGACATATTCTGGTAGATGAGTTTCAAGACACCGCCAGCCCCCAGTTGGAGTTATTAAAAAAACTCACCAGCGGTTGGCAAGCGAGCGATGGTCGCACGTTGTTTATTGTGGGCGATGGAATGCAATCCTGTTACGGATTCCGCAACGCCAACGTAGGTTTGTTTTTGGATGCACGCCAGCAAGGCATAGGTTCAGTGGATTTAACCGCGTTAGATTTACGTGTGAATTTCCGCTCGCAAGCCGGTGTAGTGAATTGGGTGAATGATATTTTTCAACATGCATTCCCCGCGCAAGACGACATCAGCCGTGGCGCTGTCAGCTATTCACCGTCTGTTGCGTTTAAACCGGCAATCGATGGCGATGCCGTTACTTTTTATGCGTGCACTTACACCACTGAAAAAAGCGATGAAAGTGACAGCGATGACAACGAACCCTCATCCCGTGTGCAAGCGCAACAGCAAGAAGCGGCAACTGTGGTCGAGTTGGTGCAGCAAGCGCGATACGATAACCCCAATGGCAGCGTTGCGATTCTGGTGCGCACGCGCAATCACCTCGCGCGCATTTTACCGGCGCTCTCCGCTGCCGGTTTGCATTACCAAGCCACGGAAATTGATCGCCTCGCCAGCCGCATGGCGATTATGGATTTACTCTCGCTCACCCGCGCATTATTAAACCCCGCTGATCGCATCGCCTGGTTATCAGTTTTGCGCGCGCCTTGGTGTGGTTTGGATAATAACGACTTGCATTGCATCACCACTGCCAACCTCGCCGGACAAAATCCGCGCATTAATGAAACCGCATTTGCGGTGCTTTGGCGGCAATTGGAATTACACGAACAGATCAGTGGCTTAAGCGCGAACGGAAAAATAATTCTCGCAAGAGTAGTTCCCCTTCTTGCGCAAGCGTTGCAAGAGCGTTACCGCAAACCCTTGCGCCAGTGGATTGAAGGCATCTGGTTTGCACTGGGCGGCCCCGCAACACTGCTGGACGCGAATGACCGCGACAATATCAACAGTTTTTTTGCGCTGCTCGACAAACATCAACAAGGTGGCAGCATTCGCGATTGGCAAGCGTTTAACAATGCCATCGAACGTTTATTCGCTGCGCCGCGCGCCGATGCTGATCCAAAATTGCAAGTGATGACCATCCACAAATCCAAAGGTTTGGAATTTGATACGGTCATCATTCCCGGTTTGGATCGCAGCGCGCGCAAAGACGACAAACAATTATTGCTCTGGCAAGAGCGCATTAATCATCAGGGCGAAAAACAATTATTACTCGGCTCACTCGCCGCCACCGGCAAAGAAGAAGAAGGCCTCTACACCTTTATGCGCCGCGAAGCAGACAAACAACAAGCCTTTGAAGCAACGCGCCTGTTATATGTCGGCTGCACCCGTGCAATTAAACGCTTGCATTTAATTGCCTGCATCAACACCAAAGAAGACGAATTGGTCGCACCCGCCAAAGTATCGCTGCTGCACAGCATTTGGCCCTATGTAAAAGACAACGCACAGCGAATAGACAGCACCCGTGCAATAGCTCGCAATGATTCATTCGACAACAACAATGCAAAACCCGGTCTGCAACACATACTGCGCCTGCCCGCCAACTGGCAAGCACCAGCGCTAAGTGATGTCACCTTATTAAAAGCATATCGCGGCCACGAATTCAGCATGAGCGAAAACGACAACCCGTTAAACATTCCCGAAGTCGAAACCACTGGCGCCCGCCTCGCGCGCCACACCGGCACCGTGATTCACAACGCATTGCAAGCCATAGTGGAAAATAAGTTGGTCACCAATAACAGCTGCATTTCTGCGGATACTTTTATCAATCAGCAACACAGTTTTTGGAAAATCCAACTACAACAACTCGGCTGGAGCGGCGACAATCTCAATCGCGCCCTGCAAAAAATCGCCACCGCCATCACCAACACCATCAACAGCGAACAAGGCCGCTGGCTACTCAATTGCGAGCACGAACAAAGCGCGTGCGAGCTATCGCTAATGCAAAAAGAAAAACAAGACGTGCGCGAACACATCATCGACCGCACCTTCATCGCCGATGGCATTCGCTGGATAGTGGATTATAAAAGTAGCGAACCAGAAAGCGGCGAGCCGGAAAATTCATTTATAAAGCGCGAGGTAAATACTTATACACAGCAACTAAAAAAATATGAATCTGTACTCACAGAAATCGATTCTCTACCTATTAGCTTGGCCATTTATTTTACATCCCTTGGACTTTTTTCGATAATTCAAAGCGAAAATTAAGGGATTATAAAAATGCCAATAAGACATCAATTTAAACAAATATCGAAAATTATATTGGAAAAAATATTCATTCCTTATTATCGAGAAAAAACAACTATTTTTTTATGTGGCGCCCACAAAAGTGAAAAAAACAAAGGTAGGTATAAGCTATCTAAATTACTCAACCAGCATGGAGCATTCGAACTGGTTTACCCTGAAGATATTTTTGAAGACGTGCTTGAAGGGCAAGCTAACAGCTTACTTTGGCTAGAAAATACATTAGCTGCATCAGTTGATGCAATAGTTATAATACCCGAGAGCCCCGGCTCATTTGCTGAGCTTGGCGCATTCTCTGTGAATGAAAAACTAGTCAACAAAATAATCTGTATAGCAGAAAAATGTTTTTCAAACAAAAAAAGCTTTCTGAGATACGGTCCATTCAGACTCGTTAATAGCTCAACAACAGGAAGGGTAATTTATGAAAAATATGATTCTTTTTCTGAAAAAGAAAATGGCAAGAAAATAATCAAAGAAATCTCAAGACGAATTGAATCAATAAAAAGAGTTTTTCCAACAGAAAAAAACACTACAAACATACTTGAATTAAAAAATTTTTTACTACCAGCTATTTATTTGATGAACAACCTAACCATTAGTGATTTGTATGAACTAGTCCTTAATACAACTTCGGAGCAAAGAAAATACGTCGAAATCGCAACAAAATCAGCAATTACCCAGCTGACAAAACTGAACTGGATAGAAAAAGAATCCAACACCTATAAGGTATCGAAAGAAGGACATATGCACATTCAAAACAATTTCAATATAGCAATTATGGATAAAGTCAGAATTGAAATAATGAATATTGAAAATCGTAGAAATTCAGTATTCATTTATGATAGAGTGCAAACGCGCACCTTTAGCGAGTGAGCATGCTCACTGGATGTTGATTATCGCCATCCTACACAAAACCATTGTCAATGCGGCTTAATTTGACTATCGAAGCACGTTCCGTGCTTCAACAGTCAAATTAACCCATATCTAAGTTACGTAAAGGTGCGCACCTTATGACAAAGAAAATAATTTTTAAATTAAAAACACCACCAAAAATAAACGATATACATGACCTTGCAAGAGAAACCCGGCTTTCCGAAAAATTAATTAGCTATATCGCATATCGTTCAAACTTTCTATATCGCACTTACTATGTACCCAAAAAAAGCGGGGGCAAACGACTGATTGCCCAACCAGCTAGAGAGCTGAAAGCTATTCAATCTTGGATACTCAGAAATATTCTTGAGCTAAGACCCTCATCCAATCAATCTATGGGATTAGAAAGAGATCAATCAATTCTTACAAATGCATTACCCCACATCGGCAACGGTTATCTATTAAATATTGACTTAGAAAATTTCTTTCCCAGCATAAAATCCAAGAGAGTTTTTCATCTTTTCAAAAAAATGGGCTTTAACAATAATATATCAACGATTTTCACAAGAATATGCACATTCAATGATGGTCTACCGCAAGGAGCGCCAAGCTCTCCTAAAATAGCAAACCTAATATGCTCAAAACTAGATGCGCGCATTCAAGGGTATGTAGGAAAAAGAGGAATAAATTACACAAGGTACGCAGATGACCTTACTTTTTCAGCCCCATCATATGAGAAAATCAATAAGCTGGAAATATTTATCAAAAAGTTAATTTCAGATGAAGACCTATTTATAAATAGCAATAAAACTACATTCTCCGGCCCTCGAAAACAAAAGAAAGTCACCGGCTTAGTCTTAACAAATGATAGTGTAGGAATAGGCAGAGGAAAATATAAAGCCATTAGGGCGAGAATTTATTACTACTTTCTAGGAATTGAAAAAGATATTGCTAGTATAAATGGCTACCTTTCTTTTATTTATTCTGTTGACCAAAAAAGATACTCCATGCTTCAACACTATATAAGCTCCCTCTTCGAACGATTCCCAGTGATCCCCTCCGCCAACTTCGGACAGTTCACTAACATACATTTCTTGCCTCAAAGCGCTCTGGGCTAATAAAGCC
>NZ_BBUL01000096.1 GCF_000953825.1 Cellvibrio sp. OA-2007
ATCCAGATAAGTGCATCGGCATTGCGCAAAATACTACCGACGCAATCTTTAACTGTCGCCTTTGCCTGCTCAGTGTTCCCCCCCCCCCCCAGACGCACATCATCAAGTAGGGTTTTAGTGAGTTTTTTTGCTTCGCGAAAAATACCGATAGCCGCTTGGTGCTCTTTTTGGGCTTCAATTTTATTAATGTAAGTTTGTGATTTTGCGATAGCAGGGCCAGCTACGCCGCGCTCTTCCGGGGGAATCCACTGTTCACGAACCGCATCGATCCAGACGTGTTGGGAGTACTCAGCCACTGTATCTATGTCATCGAGACTCTCGATCATAAAACCCTGCATTAAAAACGGGGTTTCCTGCCAATCGCGGTCAAGCTTGGACACGAACATGCCTATTTTCAGCTCTGAGATGTGGATTTTAATGGTGCTGAGCGTCTTATCCACATAGCCCGGCTTTACTTCTCGCCGATCCAAAGGAACCTCACTTTTGATGTTTTTATTGTTACAACTGGGGGGCTTCGTTTGCTTGCTACTGGTAAATCATAGCTGCTTTTGAAACCGGTCACATGTAACAAAAAGCTATGAGAAAGCACTCTTCTTAGATAGATAACGATAATTTGCGTGCCAATGCCCATTAGTCGCGGGGCGCGCAAACTACACTGAAGAGCTGCTCATAGATGGCATTAACTTACTGTTTTTTAGCTTCATCCCAAAGACGATTCATCTCATCTATTGAGGTTTCAACTAAAGGCGTAGGGCTATTAGTCTCGATAAAATGAAAGCGCTGTTCAAATTTGTGATTGGCGCGACGTAAAGCTTGTTCCGGGTCGATCTTTTGGTAGCGCGCTATATTCACCACGGCGAATAACAGATCGCCCAGCTCCTCTTCCAGCGCAACTCTGTCACCGGACGCCAGCTCAGCCTCTACTTCCATGAGCTCTTCGCGCACTTTGGCGATAGGGCCGTAGACATCATCCCAATCAAAACCGACGCTGGCAGCACGTTTTTGCAATTTTGCTGCACGGCTGAGCGATGGCAAATTTAAAGGAACATCGGCCAATAAACCTTGCGCGCCTTTTTCTGCTCGCTCTTGTTGTTTGATGGCCTCCCAGCGGGCTTTGACATCACCCGGTAAGGTGTGACGATTTTCGATTTGGCTATGCAAAGTCCCATCGGGAAATACATGGGGATGGCGGCGTACTAATTTCGCGACCAAGTCAGAGACCACACCGGCAAATTCAAAGCGATGTTCTTCTTTACCGAGCTGGCTGTAAAAAATCACCTGAAATAATAAATCGCCCAGCTCTTCTTTGAGATGCGCAAAATCCTGCTTTTCAATCGCATCGACAACCTCGTAGGCCTCCTCCAAGGTTGAAGGCGCAATACTGGCGTAATCCTGGGTGATATCCCAAGGGCAACCGGTTAGCGGATCGCGCAGGCGCGCCATCAAATAAAGTAAATCGTCGATAGTGTATTGATGGCTCACAAGTGCTTCCAATAATGTTCGTGACAGTTCGGTTAATGTTTACGCCGCGCAGATGCAATATTCGGCAACTGATTGAGCTTAGTGAGTATGCGGCTCAATTCATCAAAACTGCGAATCTCCAACGTTACCTGCATGTCCACGGTGTTTTTGCGTTTGTCCGACAAGGTTTGCATAGCAACAATATTGATGCGCTCGGTATCCAGCAGCGCGGTAATATCTTTGAGCAAACCGTAGCGGTCGTAGGCCTCAATCACTACATCCACCGAGTAGAAACTCTGCGGGGTATCGCCCCACTCTACTTTGATAACCCGTTGCGGCTCGTCGGTTTGCAATTGCAAAATATTCGTACAATCCTGACGGTGAATAGAGACGCCCTTGCCGAGCGTGATGTAGCCAGTAATCGCATCGCCAGGTACAGGATTACAGCAATTGGCGATTTGAGTGAGCAAATTGCCCACACCTTCGATATACAGATCCGAATCTTTTTTCTGCCGCGGCGATTTCACTTTGAATGGAATCAACGGCTGCTGCGGATTGGCATCATCCAATTGTTTTTGCGCCGCATTTAATACATGCCCAACACCTACATCACTCGCACCCACCGCCGCGTAAAGATCATCGAGATTATTAAAGTGTAATTTTTTTGCTAGCTCTTCAAAGTCTAAATCGAGCAGCGCAAGACGTTTGAATTCGCGATCCAATAGGGCCTGACCTTCAGCGATATTTTTGTCGCGCGCCTGCTGCTTGTACCAGTGCTGAATTTTTGCGCGCGCGCGCGGTGTATTGACATAACCGAGCGCGGCATTGAGCCAATCGCGGCTAGGCGATTCCATTTTGCCAGTGAGAATTTCTACCTGATCCGCATTGGTCAATTGGTAATTGAGCGGCACTATGCGGTTGTTAACCTTGGCACCGCGACAGCGATGGCCGACATCGGTATGAATTTTATAAGCGAAATCCAGCGGCGTGGCGGTACGCGGCAAATCCACCACATGGCCTTCCGGCGTAAACACATAGATGCGATCTTGATTGACCGAGCGCAGGTCATCTTGCAGATGTTCGGAGTCGCCCCCCAGTTCTTCATGCCACTCGAGGACTTGGCGTAACCAGGCAATTTTTTGCTCATAGCCATCTTGCACTGCTTTGGTATCGGTGCCTTTGTAGCGCCAATGGGCGCATACGCCCAGCTCGGATTCTTCATGCATGGCATTAGTGCGGATCTGAATTTCCAGCACTTTATTTTCTGGCCCCCAAACGGCGGTGTGCAGCGAGCGATAGCCATTCTCTTTGGGCGAAGCGATGTAATCATCAAACTCGTGGGGAATATTGCGCCACAGGCTGTGAACTATACCGAGCACGGCATAACAATCCCGCACGCTGGGCACCAGAATGCGTACCGCACGAATGTCATATACCTGTGAAAATGGAATACCTTTGCGCTGCATTTTGCGCCAGATACTGTAGATGTGTTTAGCACGCCCACCCACGGAACCTTCAATGCCCGCTTTTTTTAATTCGTCGCGAATCAGGTTGAGCAAACTATCAATATATTCCTGCCGCGCCAGACGGCGCTCATCCAGCAATTTGGCGATACGTTTGTAATCATCAGGTTGCAGATAGCGGAATGAGAGATCTTCCAGTTCCCATTTAATGTGGCCAATACCGAGGCGATGCGCCAGCGGCGCATAGATATCGGCAACTTCGCGGGATACCTGCCGGCGACGATCAGGCTCGGCATTTTTTACCGAGCGGATAGCGCAGGTGCGCTCGGCCAATTTAATCAAGGCGACACGCACATCATCGACCATTGATACGAGCATTTTGCGGATCTTTTCCGCCTGCTCCGTCGCTTGGGAGCCGAGCACTCGCTCCTCTTCGTTGCGCTGGTAGCTGATCGCCGCCATGCGCAACACACCTTTGACCAGCTTACTGACCGTATCGCCAAAACGGGATTGAATATCGATCAGCGTAATTTTATGTTCGCGCACAGCGCGGTAGAGGATCGCAGCGACCAGTGCATCCTGATCGAGCTGCAAATCGGCAAGAATTTCAGCCATCTCCAAACCGATACGAAAGCAGGAGAAATCCTCACCCCAGTTGTGATCGTCTTCAGCGTGAATATCAACCAGTGACAAACTTAATTCAGCAGCGCGACGCAACTCGGCACGGCTCGCTTCGGACTGGGTATAACCCTGATTAAGGCGATCAATCCAAGCATCTATATCAACCTGACCATCCGCCGCAATGGGATGATCTGCTCTAACTTTAACCATACGCGTTACTTCAACTAAATAGGCGCCCTGCTTACGCAGTTTTTTATGAAAGCATTTGCTAACGCTACTCGTTATGAAAGCTTTTGCTAACGCAAAAAAAGCGCCATAGATTCAACATGGCTGGTGTGCGGAAACATATCCAGTACACCAAGCTTATCCAATTGATAACCCGCCTCAGCCAGTAAGGCTGAGTCACGCGCCAAGGTCGCAGGATTGCAACTGACGTAGACAATCCGCTTGGGGGAAAGTTGCTTACCTATCCCCGCACCCAACCGCAAAATACTGGCGATGATATCTTTTGCACCATCGCGGGGCGGGTCGAGCAAAATCGCATCGATCCCCTGTTCTTTATTGGCTCCACCCAAACGCTGTAATTGAGTATGGGTCATATCCGCCAGATTGGCGGCAATAAATTTTGCATTGCCGATCTGTAACCGCTCGGCATTTTCACGCCCGCGCAACACCATCGACTCAATCGCCTCTATACCCACTACTTCCGCACACTGTTGGGCGATGGGCAGCGTAAAGTTGCCGATACCACAAAACAAATCCAGCACTCGATCAGTTGGCTTCAACGCAAGCAAGGCTAATGCCTGCGCGACCATTTGCTGATTCACCTGCGGGTTTACCTGAGTAAAATCCTGCGGATGAAACAAAAGCTCCACCCCTTTGACCTGATATGCCAAACGCGGATCGCAGGGCTGCCCGGCAAGATCGGTTAAACCTATATTGCCATTGGGCTCCAGCCAGACCTTACAGCCAGCCTGTTCCACTAATTGCGCCAGTGCCGCAAGGTCGGCATCGGCCAATTTTTTGGTGTGACGCAAAATGATCGCAATCTCACTTTGCCCTTTTACTAATTCAATATGAGTTACCGCTTTACTCGCACGCAACTCCGTTAACCAAAGATGCAAAGGTGCAAGCAGCGCATTTAATTCAGGCACTAATACGATGCATTGACTGATAGGAGTAATTTCATTGCTGTAACGCTGACGAAAACCCAATGTCACACTACCATCGGCTTCATACCAAACGCCCAAACGCGCACGGCTGCGATAGGCGCGATCATCCGCACTGATCGCGGGCAATACATATTTAGGTACAACTCCACCCCAGCGCCGCAGCTGCTCCAGCACTGCGTTTTGTTTCATCGCCACTTGCGCCGAAGGTTGCATATATTGCAACTGACATCCGCCGCATTGAGCAAAGTGTTCGCAAGGTGGCGCAACACGCGCGGGGGAACTATCGATCAATTGATCGATACGCGCATCAATAAAACGCGCGTGATCTTCCACCAACCGCGCAGTGACTTTTTCGCCCACCAAAGCACCATCGATAAACACTGTTTTGCCTTCGAGGCTGGCAACACCACGGCCATCGTGACTTAGGCGATCAATAATAAATTCGCCGAGGCGCTTATTGGTTTGCGGTAACTGTTTTTCTTCAACGCGCGCGTGATTGCGGCGCGGTGCATCATCGCGCACATAGACTTTGCCATCGGCTTTTTTACCGCGCGGCTTTTGGCCTAATAAGCTACCGCCTTTTTTGGGTCCATTAATTTTTGCTGAACCGCCTTTCGACGAGTTGCCATTTTTACCGCTGCGATTGGACATTCAAAATTCCCGGAATTACAAAAAGTGACGGCACAAAAGTGAATTCACCCTGTGCCGCCATGATATTTACTTGTTTAGCTCAGTATCCAACCAGTTATAACGCTCGCGCTGCCAGCGAACCAACTCTTTTACTTCTGCCTCATAACTGCCAGTGCCGCCATGGCTACCGTGTAAAATCCAGGGAGCAAAATCGGTGACTGACCAAAGCATGTAGTTTTTCTTTTGTTGCTTATCCAACCAAGTCGCACGGGCTTCTGCGTATTGGAAAATATACTCAAGCTTGCCCTCTGCTTTGAGGCTATTCCAACGGGTTTTTACCTTGGCTTTAAATGCGGCATCCTGAAATAACCGGTCGAACCACGACGCTTTACGTACATGCCAACCATAGCTTTTATCAACATCATCGTAACCCGCATTCCCAAGCGCCAAATCGAAATCCCAAATCGGACCAAAAAATAATTTGCCATTGCGTTTTTTATACAGATAAAAGCTCGCCACTGCACCATCGGGGTTTTTAAATAATTCGTTAATCAAAAAATAATTGATGGCCGAGTCCACATCGATATATGCCGCATAACCCAGCTGCGGGTCAGCAAACTTATCGCCAAACAATGCCGCTTCCGTATCGGCAATGTATTTGGTGATGTACTCACGCTGTGCCGACCAACTTGCCTCTAACAACGTCTCGGGTGTATCGATGCAAAAAGGATTCATGCCGTGGCTTGAGTCCACACAAAAAGTCGCTTCGCGATCCAGATTGACACCATTCACACAAAAGCTTTCCCAAAAAGCTGTTTTGCAATAATCCTTGTGCATGCGGAAATCCACTTCCATCAGATAACCGCCGGTGATTTTCTCGGGGTCAGTATCACCAACTTTCATTTCAGGGATATTCACCCGGTCTTTTGCTACGCGCAGATGCTCAACCAGCTGGTAAACTCCTTGATAAGCACCATTAAAACTCACCTCAACATGCTGGCTTCGGGTGGTGTATTCCATACCCAAACTGCGGCTAAACATAAACGCGATATCATTGCGCATCAGTGTTTTATCTGCATAATTCGCCAAAAGCACCCAATGCCTACTGGAAGGCATATCTAATATTTCAGCCGCTTTCGTCAGCTTTAACCTATAGGGCTTTTTATCCCAACTCCAGGTTGAGTTGCCGCGCCCGCGAATTTCCAATGTACCTTGAGCAACCACGCCACCATCAACCGCCAGCGAATAACTGCCATTTACATAGGTTTCTTTTGACACAATCGGCGCGCCGCTGTCTGTGGTAATAGCCAATAGCGGCAAGGCATCAATCGTGCCCACGGGAAAATCTGCCGGCATACTCGCAGCCGAACTTGAACTACTGTGCGATGAGACACTTACTGCTGTTGATGAAACAGCAGCAACTGAACTTGCCGGAATCGAACTTTTCGCGACAGGATCTTTTAAACCTGAACTGCCGCCGCCACACGCCTGTAGCAACACCGCCAGCAGAATAATAGCGACTCGAACCATTGCACCTTTTGTAGTTCCCAACATAAAAACATCCTGATTAGTTATTGTTTGTTAGATCCAAAAGCGCATCACGCAAATAAATTGACGCGCTGCAAGCTGTTACTCATTAAACAAACCAGACGATAAGTAGCGATCGCCGCGATCGCAAATAATCGCCACTATCACCGCATTTTCGACCTGTTGACTCAACTCCAGCGCTGCAGCTACTGCACCGCCCGATGACACACCACAAAAAATTCCCTCTTTGCGCGCGAGCTCACGCATGGTCTGCTCGGCAAGCGCCTGCGGCATATTGACAATGCCATCAACGCGATCGCGCTCATATATTTTAGGAAGATAAGCTTCTGGCCAACGGCGAATACCGGGGATTTGTGCACCTTCGGATGGCTGCAAACCAATAATTTGAATAGCAGGATTTTTTTCTTTTAGATAGCGCGAAGTGCCCATGATAGTCCCAGTGGTACCCATGGAACTGACAAAATGGGTGATAGCTCCACCCGTTTGCTGCCACAACTCAGGGCCGGTGGTGGTGTAATGCGCAAGCGGATTATCGGAATTGGCAAATTGATCCAACACCTTACCTTTGCCGTCAGCTTGCATCTTCAGTGCAAGGTCGCGCGCACCTTCCATGCCCGCCTCTTTGCTCACCAAAATCAACTCAGCGCCATAAGCCAACATCGACGCTTTGCGCTCAGCAGTGGCGTTATCGGGCATGATCAATATCATGCGGTAGCCTTTAATTGCCGCCACCATCGCCAAGGCGATGCCGGTATTACCGCTAGTAGCCTCGATCAATGTATCGCCTGGTTGAATATCCCCGCGCAATTCGGCGCGACTGATCATGGATAAAGCCGGGCGATCTTTAACTGAACCGGCAGGATTATTACCCTCCAGCTTCACCAGTATTGTATTGCTCGATACACCGGGCAAGCGCTGCAAACGTACCAATGGTGTATTGCCGACAAATGCATCGATGGTGGGAAAATCCATACTGACCTCAAAGCTGATAATTCCGGTAAATCGCCGGTTGCGCTAGCGCGCGTGGGGCGGCTATTCTACCTGCGATCACCCACCCTGCGAACACCCTGCGGCAAAACTGTCTCAGGTACAGCGCAAGCAGGTATAAAAAATCAAGGCAGAACTCCATGAAGAATAAACGCAGCAGTATTAAATCCGATGTTTGGCGCCTGATTTTTATTCCCTCCATCACCATTATTATTCTGATTGCCGTCAGCCTCACCTATTTGTGTATCTCACAAATCAATAAATTTATCGATTTGCGCGGCGGAGTACTTGCTCAAAAAACTGCACACTTACTGCACAAGCCCCTACTGGAAAATAATCGCGAATTGGTGCAATACATCCTCGATGCGTCACTCGAAGAACCCTATATTCGCGCCGCACACGCCTATTACAGCGATACAGATCAAAGCTTTCACAGCGGCCCACAATTTATGCGCACCAATGATGCGGGCGAGCCTAATCTGCAACAGCCGTTGGAACGCAGCACTTATCGCACTCTGCGTTTCGCGCATCCACTGGTTAATCTCGACAATAAAAATCCCATCGGATGGGTAGAGCTTGAATTAATGGCGGCACCCTATGCCGTGGTGCGCTATGAGGCGATTGTTCTCACTATCGCACTCACCGTGCTGTGTTTAATTATTGGGGCCTATTTTGCAATTTCTCTTTATTACCGAATTACCGATCCGCTTGATCACATTAAAAACATTGTGCATGCATTAGCACGCGGCCGTTTAAATGAACGGGTCGAGCCACAACGCTCCAGTGAATTTTTAGATTTAGCAGAATCCATTAACACTATGGCGGATTACATGGAAGCCGCTCAAGCCGATATGCAATCACACATCGACCATGCTATTGAAGATTTGCGCGAGACACTGGAAACCATTGAAATTCAAAACGTGGAATTAGATTTAGCGCGCAAAGAAGCACTGGAAGCCAGCCGCATTAAATCTGAATTTCTCGCCAATACCAGCCATGAAATTCGCACACCGTTAAATGGTATTCTCGGGTTTATTAACCTTGCACTCAAAACTGAACTTAATGAACAACAACGCGAATATATGGAAACCATTCGCGACTCCGCACAAAATCTGCTCACCGTCATTAACGGTATTCTGGATTTTTCCAAAATTGAATCAGGCAAACTCACCCTCGATTACGCGCCATTACCAATTCGCAATTGCATTGATGAAGTGCTACATATTTTTGCACCGGATGCCCATGAAAAAAATGTAGAATTAATTAACTATATTGAAACAAAAATACCTAAAAATTTATTAGGGGATGCGCTGCGCTTTAAACAAGTACTGTCCAATTTGATCAGCAATGCAATCAAATACAGTAATACCGGCAACATTCTGGTTGACGTGAGTATATTGCAGCAGCAGGAAACGCAAATCACACTCAAAGTGTGTGAGCGATGAGGGCATAGGCCTCACACGCGAAGAGCAAGATGAATTATTTAGCCCGTTTAACCAAGCCGATTCATCCAACACCCGTGAACATGAGGGCACTGGCCTCGGCCTGGCAATCTGCAAAGGATTGGTCGAGCGCATGCACGGTGAAATCGGCGTTGTCAGCGAACCAGAGAAAGGCTCTACCTTTTGGTTTACCGCACGCTTGGGGATCGATAAACGTCAGCCACCGGCGAGTCAATTAGTTAACCTAAGTGAATACCGGATTTTGTTGTGCGGGGAAAATCCAGCATCATTGCGCCAGATTGATAATTTATTACACGAATGGAACAGCAACACACAAAGCATTCCTGCCATCCACGATTGTTTCCCAATTTTGCGCGATGCACGCAATAACAACAACAGTTTTGATTTATTGATTCTGGATATTGCGCCCAGCGAACGTAAAATTCCGCCCGTGCTACTCAACAATCTCGCCGAGCAATTAAATATTGAATTTAACTGCACGCTTATCGCCTGCTGCACACCTGCACACCAACGTTTATTTCGCGCACATCTAGATAAATCGCCAATCTTGTTTATCAACAAACCAATTGCCTACGATTCTCTACTGCAAGTGTTGGGGCGTCAGCTAGATCTACACATTAAAGATATGCGCGAACAAGATGAGGAAGAAGCATCGCGCCCCAGCGTGTCAGTCCTGTTGGTGGATGACAATCTTGCCAACTTGCAACTCGCCTCGGAATTATTGCGTGGTTTGAACACTCAGGTCACACAAGCCAACAATGGCAAACAGGCTATTGATATCTGTAACGAAAATGAATTTGATGTGATTTTTATGGATATTCAAATGCCGGGCATGGACGGCATGGAAACCACGCGCCATATTCGCGCACTGGAACAAGGTAAACGCCGCACACCTATTATTGCGCTCACTGCACATACAATTACGGAACAAAAGGCAGAGCTATTACTCGCGGGCATGGACGATTGCATTAGCAAACCGGTTAACGAGACACAGCTCGCACACATCATTAATCGCTGGGCCAGTTTGTCTGGCAAAAAAGAAGTTGTTATTCAAACAGAGGAAAGGCCACAGAATCTTCCAGTGCGGGAACCACTACCCACTCAAGACCTCACCGGCTCGGTGGATATCAATTTGTGTTTAAAACTAGCCAACAATAAACCCGCCCTCGCCCGCGACATGTTGAGAATGTTATTGAACGGTTTGGCCGCAGAAAAGCAACAAATTAATAACGCATTAGCGACTAACAATTTTGACGAATTGGAAGAGTTAATACACCGGCTGTACGGCAGCAGTTGTTATTGCGGTGTGCCACGCTTAAAACACATCAGTGGCTTACTCGACAAACTGTTTCAAAGTAAACAATATGAACAAGCGCGCGATGCCATTCCCGCCCTTAATCACGCACTCGATGATTTAATTAACTGGGGGCGCGATAAAGAGCTAGACCCATTATTTGGCTTGGAAACAATGACAACTTAACACCAAATATTTCAGCATAAGATCAGCCTTATTTTGCAGATACAAATAACTGCCGACTGTTAAGTGGACGACTGCCCAATAGGGGTTTTAACATGCGGCGAGACAAGTGCTTAGCCGCAAGGCGAGTGGCCGGGTCAGAGTAATCCCCCGCTGCAATCGCCAATAGCCATTCACCTTTTAATAGAAATTGCGCAGGCACATCGATGCCAGCACTAAAAAAACCTTCTTGTACGTGACACTCATACATTGTTTCTGTATCTATCGCGCAACCGCTGCGCGCATCCGCACTAAAATCCAAACCGTAGCCGAGCTCATCCAATAAACGAAATTCAAATTCGCGCAGCAGTGGCTCAATATCACTCTTGTTTTGCAGGGCATCTAGCGTCTGCTCATAGGCATAATATAAACCGTTGTGCCTATCCATTTCCGGCAAAAGCCGCACCAACAATTCATTGAGGTAAAAACCGGAATACAGATGGTTAGCGGTCAGGGTGAGGAAATGATTATCTGATTCAAAACTGGTCAGTAGTTTCATATCCGTTTTACCCTGCCAACAAAGCAGTAAGCGGCTAAACGGATTTAATAATTGGCGTTTGGGGGTTTTGTTTTTGCGGACGCCACGCGCCACCGCAGTGACACGCCCATAGTCGGGCGTGAGAAAATCGATCAACAAACTGGTGTCGCGATACGGGCGGGTGTGCAGAATATACGCGGGCTGGAGATCAACACGCATAACGGTGAATTAAAACTCGTTGTAGCCGAGACTGCGTAGGGCACGCTCATCATCAGACCAACCGGACTTTACTTTCACCCAAAGCTTGAGCATGATTTTCATCTCAAACAATTTTTCCATATCGGTGCGGGCTTCAGTACCAATCAATTTAATCCGGCTGCCTTTATCGCCAATCAGGATTTTTTTCTGGCCATCGCGCTCTACCAGAATCAACGCAGAAATATTGAGTAAATTGCCCTCCTGTTTGAACTCTTCAATTTCCACCGCCATCTCGTAGGGCAACTCATCACCCAATTGACGAGTGATTTTTTCGCGCACAATTTCGGCCGCCATAAACCGCGAACTGCGATCGGTAATCTGATCTTCCGGATACATATGAATACCCTGCGGCAATCGCTCTGTAATCAACTGTTCCAAGCGATCCAGATTGGTATTACGCAGCGCTGACATAGGTACAATTTCAGCGACATTTAATTTTTCTGACAAAGCCTGTAAATGAGGCAATAGGGATTCTTTATCGTCGATTTGATCTACTTTGTTAACTGCCAAAATAATTGGGCAACCTACATACTGCAATTTTTCAGCAACCGCTTCGTCTTCTTCAGTCCAAATAAAACGATCGATCACAAACACCACCACATCAACATCTTTCATTGCGCTGGTGGCCGCTTTATTCATATAGCGATTAATCGCCTTTTGTTGGCCCAGATGCATACCGGGAGTATCAACAAAAATGATCTGTACATCGCCTTCAGTTTTAATACCCACCACCGCATTACGTGTGGTTTGCGGCTTGCGCGAAGTAATGCTGATTTTTTGCCCAAGAATATGATTAAGTAAGGTGGACTTACCCACATTGGGGCGACCAACGATGGCGACATAACCACAGCGGCTAGCGGTAGAGTCAGGCTGATCTGTATCGGATGCAAAAGTCATAAATAATACTGAGAGAAAGTGTGGGAATTAGGCGCTAGCACTGAACAGCGTTGGCTTATAGAAATTAGTCGATATTTAACTGCGCCAGCATTAAGGTTGCCGCTTGTTTTTCGGCCTCGCGGCGACTGGATGCAATCGCACGAGTCGGCTGCTTGGTTACAGCAACACGGCATTCGATGGTAAACATTTGCGCATGGCCTTCGCCACCCACATCAACTACCACATAGTCAGGCAAGGGTTGACGCTGGGCTTGCATGTATTCTTGCAAACGTGATTTGGAGTCTTTGGCGCTGGTATTGAGCCCTAACGTATTCAAGCGCGGCGCAAACCAAGTGAGCACCCGCTCGCGGCAAACATCTAAACCGCTGGACAAATACATAGCACCGATAATCGCTTCAACACTGTCCGCTAAAATGGAATCGCGTTTGTTACCACCGGATTTCATTTCCCCTTCGCCTAACACCAAGCATTCACCCAACTCAAATTCGCGCGCAATTTCAGCTAGCGTATCGCCCTTCACCATTTGCGAACGCAAACGACTCAACTGGCCTTCACGGACTTCGGGGAAACGCTTGAACAGCTCTTCACCGACAATAAAATTTAAAATCGAATCGCCGAGAAATTCAAGCCGCTCATTATTGGTCGCACCATGACTACGGTGAGTTAGCGCCAGTTGCAACTGGCGCTGATCTTCAAAGTGATAGCCAAGACGTTGCTCAAGGCGTTGATATTTAAGGGTTAGCACAAATTATTTGGTCTTTAACGTGGCAGGTGGTTTACAGCATTGCCCAGGGCGGGTGCTATCGAGGTGGTTCTGAAAGCTCATTACAACATCTATATTAAACATGTATACATCACGAATCTCGTAATCGATTTTAACAAGCACCTTATCAGCTTCACGCTCAATTTTAATATTTTTAGTTGGCCCATCACTGCGTACGTTATTAATCATGTAAAAATTAGTGAGTTTCTTTTTTATTTCTGCATCCGTCATGTTTTCAAGTTTATCTACATCGTTGTCTAAAGACTTAAGTGCAGTTTGAACATACATATTTTCTGAATACATAGGTACAACCGTAAAGGCGAACTTACCGATAATAGCAACAACAATAATAACTAGCAGCCACTGCAACATACCCAAACCGCGCTGATGTTTAATCAACTTAAGGTTATTCGCTTTCATCGTAACTAGCTCCGCTCGGTAAGAATGATTGAGGTTTAACCTAACACAAGCACTTATTTAATAACGCCAACATGATCAAAAGATGGAATGCTCAGGAACTTCTCCCAGTGCATCCACACTGCAAAGGCTTTGCCTACAATCATATCTTCGGAGGCAAACCCCCACTCGCGACTGTCGAGACTGTTGTCGCGGTTATCGCCCATCATAAAGTAATGACCCGCAGGCACCACCCATGAACCATGTACACTTAAACGACTGGGTTGTATGTGTTTATAGGCGGTGAATTCTTTACCGTCAATAGTCTCTTTCACCATGCGTAGCATCGGCGCACCGGCTGGTAGTTCGGCAACCAGTTTTTCTTCAATCACTTTGCCATTAATGGTCAATACGTGATTATTGTAAGAAATATGATCGCCCGGCAAACCAATAACGCGCTTGATGTAATAAGTCTCAGGTTGGTGCGGCGGAAAAAATACCATCACATCACCGCGCTCAGGTTGGCCAATCGGAATAATTTCATTATTCAGTACCGGCGCACGCACCCCATAAGCAAACTTGTTAACCAAAATAAAATCGCCTACTTCCAAGGTTGGGATCATTGAACCCGATGGTATCTGAAAGGGTTCGACTAGAAATGACCGCAAAAAGAAGACAATAAACAAAACCGGAAAAAACGATTTGGAATACTCAACCAAAAGTGGCTCTTTTGCCGCAACAGATTTGGCTTCATCAAACGCGTTTTTCTGCTGTTCAGTGTCCAGAGCCATGCCCGAAAACTGTTTTTCCACCGCAGCTACTTTAGCTTTGCGAGGACGAGACAATACTAAAGCATCAAACAACCACACCAAGCCAGTAATCATTACCGCGAGTGTGAGGATCAGAGGAAGGTTAATACTGCTCATCGAGTTTCCTTAATGGTTATTGTTAGCTATTTATTAGCTGTCAATTTTCAATACAGCAAAGAACGCAGCCTGCGGGATCTCAACACTACCCACTTGTTTCATGCGCTTTTTACCAGCTTTTTGTTTTTCCAATAGCTTTTTCTTACGGGTTGCATCACCACCGTAACATTTTGCGGTTACATCTTTACGCAGTGCTTTAACCGTAGAACGCGCCACAATTTGACCACCAATTGCAGCCTGAATTGCAACGTCATACATCTGGCGAGGAATTAATTCTTTCATCTTTTCAGTAAGCGAGCGCCCCATGCCGTGCGCTTTATCGCGATGCACAATAATGGCCAATGCATCGACTTTCTCACTGTTAATCAACACATCCAAACGGACAAGATTCGCTGCCTGAAAGCGCACAAAGCTGTAATCAAGCGATGCAAACCCGCGGCTCACAGACTTGAGGCGGTCAAAGAAGTCGGTCACCACTTCGTTCATCGGCAACTCGTACTTAACCGACACTTGCGAACCGGTAAATTGCAAATCTTTCTGCACGCCGCGCTTTTCGATACACAGGGTAATCACATTACCCAAGTGCTCTTGTGGCACAAGGATGTTGGCTTCTACGATTGGCTCACGCATCTCTTCGATTGCGCCCGGGTCCGGCAATTTGGATGGGTTATCAACAAAGATAACTTCACCGCCGCGTTTAACCACTTCAAACACTACGGTAGGAGCGGTAGTGATCAGGTCGAGATCGTATTCGCGCTCAAGACGCTCCTGAATGATCTCCATGTGCAACATGCCAAGGAAACCCACACGAAAACCAAAACCCAGTGCATCGGAACTTTCTGGCTCATAGAACAGGGAGGCATCATTCAGGGTCAGTTTGGCCAATGCTTCACGGAAATCTTCAAAGTCATCGGAGCTGATGGGAAACATACCGGCATAAACTTGCGGCTTGATCTTCTGGAAACCGGCCAAGGCTTCCACATCCGGCGTTTGTGCATGGGTGATGGTATCGCCTACGGGTGCGCCGTGAATATCTTTAATACCGGCAACAACAAAGCCTACTTCACCGGCTTTGAGTTCTTTTAATTGCGTGGGTTTAGGGCTAAATACACCCACGCCATCGACGATTTGTGCTTTACCGATGGTTTTGGTGATGATTTTGTCTTTTAAACGCAGAGTGCCTTGTTTTACCCGCACCAGCGAGACTACGCCCAGATAGTTGTCGAACCAGGAGTCAATAATCAGCGCCTGCAAGGGAGCATCTACATCACCAACCGGTGCGGGGACAAGGCGTACTAACTCTTCCAGCACCTCTTCCATGCCCATACCAGACTTGGCCGAACAGCGCACGGCTTCGGTAGCATCGATGCCGATGATTTCTTCAATTTCCTGCGCGACACGATCTGGTTCTGCCTGCGGCAAGTCCATCTTATTCAGTACTGGAATCACTTCCAGCCCCTGTTCGATTGCGGTATAGCAGTTGGCGACTGACTGGGCTTCTACGCCCTGACCGGCATCCACCACCAACAGCGCACCTTCGCAGGCCGCCAAGGAGCGGGATACTTCATAGGTGAAATCCACGTGGCCGGGGGTATCAATAAAGTTGAGCTGGTAGGTTTTGCCATCGCGCGCCTTGTAGTACAGGGTCACGCTGTGCGCCTTGATGGTAATGCCACGCTCGCGCTCCAAATCCATGGAATCAAGCACTTGCGCTTCCATTTCACGGTCGCTCAGGCCACCGCACATCTGGATAAAGCGGTCGGCGATGGTGGATTTACCGTGGTCAATGTGGGCGATGATGGAAAAGTTACGGATATGGCTCAGGTCAGTCACAGGCGCTTAACTACTTTAGATGTTGGAATATGTCCCCGGAATGGGGGGCGGAAATAGTGGGCGGCATTCTAGCCTATTTGATAAGTGCGTGCTATGAGCAGCGCATGGGTCAGAAACAGGTTAAAACAGGCCGACAAAGGTGAGCTGTTGCACAATTTTTTACAGACTCGCATCAGGTGCTGGCACATCATGACGGCCTGCTTTTGGCTCTTCCGTACACATTACTTTCAGCTTTCACCTGCGGCCTTTTAAACCAGAATCTTAAAAGGATATCGATGCCAGATACCGCAGGTGTTTTTTCATTGTCAACAGATTGTTTTTTCTTGCGCAAATAAAGATAAATATCTCGCCAACGTAGAGTCATTAAAAACGCCAGCGATGCTGGCGTTTTTAATGGACAGAAAAGATAAACGTTTTTAACGACTACTTGATAACAATCGAGCGAAATACCGGACGACCCTGACTGTAAAAGCGAATCGCTTGCGGCTCATTTTTGGGTAATTTTTTGACAATTTTGGCGTAATCCCCAGGCGATTTAATATCGCTAAACGCGAGCTGGGTAATTACATCACCCACTTGTATTCCTGTTTCCGCTGCCGGGCTGCCCGGTTTTACCTCGCGCACCACAACACCAGAGTCTGCGCCACCGCGCTGGGTTTGCTCTAACGGGCTTACCACCAAGCCCAGCACATCAACGGAATTATCAATCGGCCCCGACGCCGGGCGTGCAGCCGCTTCTGCGGGTGATACCGGCAAAATACCAACCGTGACATTTAAATTTTGTTCTTTGCCTTTGCGCATAATCACCACCGGCACTTTGGATTTTGGTGGCGTGCGACCAACCAAATAAGGCAAATCGCTTGAGCTATGCACATCGCTGCCGTTAAATTTAATAATCAAATCGCCTGCTTTTAAACCGGATTTTGCTGCAGGACCTTCACCATCAACTTCACTAATCAACGCGCCCATGGGTTTATCCATACCCAATGAACTGGCGAGATTTTTATCTACGTCCTGAATCATCACGCCCAACCAACCGCGATCAACACGGCCTTTATCTTTTAATTGCGCAACCACATCCAGCGCCAGCGATGAGGGAATCGCAAATGACAAGCCAACCGAGCCACCACTGGGCGAATAAATTTGTGAGTTAATGCCGACTACTTCGCCATCCATATTAAAGAGCGGCCCACCTGAATTACCCGGGTTAATTGCCACATCAGTTTGGATGAAGGGAACGTAAGTGCTTTCATTGCGCGCTGAAGGAATGCTGCGCCCTATAGCACTGACAATGCCGGCACTCGCTGAGTAATCCAAGCCAAACGGCGAACCGATTGCGATAACCCATTGGCCAACTTTTAATTTTTCATCTTTTGCGAGCGTCAGCGTGGGTAAATTTTTGGCATCGACTTTTAGCAAGGCCAAATCCGAGCGCTCATCGCTGCCAATTAATTTTGCTGTGTACTCACGCTGATCATTGAGGATAACGGTGATGGTATCCATCTGATCGATCACATGATTATTGGTTAACACATATCCATCGCTGGAAATAATAAAACCTGAACCCAGCGAACCTCTATCGCGCGGCATTTGGCGGCGCTCTAACAATTCGCGGAAAATATCCGGCAGACCTTCCATATTCGGCGGCAGTTGTTGTGGTGCTTGCGCCATTGCGCCTTTGGACACAGCGGTGATTTTTACTACAGCAGGCGAATGCTGCTCGATAAGCTCGGTGAAATCCGGCAACTGTGCTGCAAAGCTGGTGACAGGCAATAAAATTAAGGTCACTACTGCGATAAGACTCGCCCATTTGGCAGTCATTTTGTACATACAAGGCTCCTCAATGAATAACAACAGACAATTCGCATCTCAGGATGCAATTGCCTCTGGTGCGCAAGTTCAGACTGATGAGTTTAAAAATAATTCCAACCCGGGCGTAAAATCCGGGTTAAGAATGATTTGGGAATTGTGTTAAAAAAATGCAAGTGCAATCAATCGAGTTTTGCGATTGACCTTACCTGGCTTGCGGTGTGGGCTGTCTGCCACTGGTGAGATCTTGCTGTTCAACCATCTGTTCAAGTTGCTGCAGGCTAGCTGGTAATGCAGCGGGCAACTGTGATGCTTTTTCCTGCGCCGCTTTTTCTTCTGCGGCTTTTTGCTCAGCCGCTTTTTCTTCGGCCGCGATAATGGCCGCGATTTTCTTTTCCATTTGTTTGCGTGTGGTTTCACTTTCCATACGCACCGTAACACGCCGATTTTTAGCCTGCCCCGCCTTGGTGTAATTGTTGGCGATAGGAAACTTATCGCCATGCCAACGGGTAGTAATCATATCGGCACGCAGGCCTTTAGCGACCAGATAAGCCGTCACCAATTCCGCCTGCCGCTGTGATGCCGCATCGCCCTCTTCCGGTGTGGGCAATTTGTCGCTGTGGGCATCAACCAAAATCCCCAATACATTGGGATCGGCTTTGCTGTAGCGCACGATTTTATCGAGCTGGGTTTTGGTGGAAGCACTCAACTCACTGGCATCGGGGGCATAATTCACCAGCATGCGTGCGATCTGATTGAAGGTGTAGGGAATTAATGCGCCGATACAGGTCTGATAGCGCCCATAGGCGGGATTAAAGTTGCGCGCCTCCAGAACCACACGCAGATTAAGGCCGTTGAGATCCATTTGTGCGCTGCTGAATACCACATTGGTGCCCTGTAGCAAGGTGGCGCTGATCGCTTTGATCTGCGCGGCCGTTGCCCGTAGCGGCTGTTTGCCATTGGCTTGCAACTGCCCCAGAGGGCTGGCTGCTGCATCGCTGCGCCACATGGGTGGCACCGCCTCAATTCTGACCAAATCGCTAAAGGCAAGATGACCACTGGGTTTCAACTCAAGAAACTCACTGCCGCCGGTTTTGCGCACCAACTGCGCACTGCCAAAACCGGGAATTTCATGGTGCAGACTGCAGGCAAATGACCCGCTTTTGGCGGTCCATTGGGCATCATTAAAACCGGCAGTGTAAGTCTGGGCGCAAAGCGATACGCTGTGCGCAAGGCCAAATACCAATAAGATTGCAGGGCACAAACGATAAGCAGCAGCCAAATACATGAACAATTCCAACGGCATAAAAACAAGGATACTTTCGAGTATAGCCAGCTCAGCGCAGAATGCTGGCGAATGCGCCCAGCCGCTGCCGAGGAATTAAGGCTGCGAAGAAGAGCCAATTTTGGTAGGATGCGGCCACTTTTGACTGTTACTCCCCTCTATTTTTTTGGACATGCTTACCCCATGACTCAACAGCTAACTCTTACCCGCCCCGACGATTGGCATATCCACCTGCGCGACGGCGCAGCACTCACCCGCACCGTGGGCGATGCAGCACAACAATTTGCCCGTGCGATAGTCATGCCCAATCTGGTGCCACCCGTGATGAATGCCGAGCAAGCGCTGGCCTATAAAGAGCGCATCCTCACGGCGCGCCCGGCAGGTAGCCAGTTTGAGCCGTTAATGGTGTTGTACCTCACCGACAATACCAATCCCGCCGACATCGCCATCGCCAAAGCGGCGGGTGTTACCGCCTGCAAACTCTACCCAGCGGGCGCGACCACTAACTCAGCTTCGGGTGTAACTGATCTGAACAAAATCTACCCAGTGCTAGAGGCGATGCAAAATACAGGTATGCCGTTTTTGTTGCACGGGGAAGTGACTGACAGCGCCATCGATATTTTTGATCGCGAAAAAGTCTTTCTGGAGCGCACCTTCAGCAAGGTAGTAAAAGATTTTCCAGCGCTAAAAATGGTGTTGGAGCACATTACCACTGCCGATGCCACCCAGTTTGTCGCCGATGCGCCCGCCAATATCGCGGCAACCATTACTGCCCACCATTTGTTGTACAACCGCAACCATATGCTCGCTGGCGGGATTCGCCCCCACTACTACTGCCTGCCGATTTTAAAGCGCAGTACACATCAGCACGCTTTGATCAACGCGGCAACCAGCGGCAGCCCGAAATTCTTTTTAGGCACCGATTCCGCGCCCCACACCAAAGATAAAAAAGAAGCCGCCTGCGGTTGCGCCGGTAGCTATACCGCCTATGCCGCGATCGAGCTTTATGCCGAAGCCTTTGAAGATGCCGGCGCGCTCGATAAACTCGAAGCTTTCGCCAGCCATTTCGGTGCTGATTTTTATGGCCTGCCACGCAATACCGATACCATCACCCTGCTCAAACAAGACTGGCAAGTGCCAGACACCCTGAGCATGGGCGACCAACCGCTGGTGCCGTTGCGCGCTGGTGAAACCCTTCGTTGGCAGTTACAAACTGCTTAAGGCGACCCTGTGAATCCTCCTGAAAATTCCCGCGATCCCGATTCACCTATGGCGCAGCGCTTTCGCGGCTTTTTACCCGTGATTGTCGATGTGGAAACCGGCGGTTTTAACGCGCAGACTGATGCACTGCTAGAGATTGCTGCAGTCACCATCCGTATGGATCAAGAGGGCTATTTGCATCGCCACGAGACTTTTTCGTTTCATGTCGATCCATTTGAAGGCGCCAACATTGAACAGGCCGCGCTGGATTTCACCGGCATTGATCTCGATTGCCCTGAGCGCATGGCCGAACCGGAATTAATGGTCATGACCGATTTGCTCAGCGCCGTGCGCCGCGCCGTAAAAGAAAATGGCTGCACTCGCGCGGTGATCGTCGGCCATAACGCCCATTTTGATTTGAATTTCGTTAACGCGGCCATCGCTCGCTGCAATATTAAACGCAGCCCATTTCATCCGTTTTCGGTATTTGATACAGCCACACTCGCCGGTCTGGCTTACGGCCAAACCGTACTCGCCAAAACCTGCCAGGTTGCCGGTATTGAATTTAGCAATAGCGCCGCCCACTCCGCCGCTTACGATGCAGAAAAAACCGCCGAATTATTTTGTGTGATTGTAAATCGCTGGAAAGAACTAGGCGGCTGGGTTGGCGATGAATATAGCGATGAAGAAACGGAATAACTAATCGCCACCAAGAGCGACAATACAATCCATAAAAACTCACTTTCGTCCCGAGTTTTTATGGATTTGTGAATACCAAAATCAACCGATTGTTATTTCTGGTATTTCACCAGCGTTAATATTTAATTTCTCCGCCGGTGCAATCACTTCTGCCACACCCTTGGCAATTAATTTGCCGTCCTGATTGTGCGCTTCGCACTCAATTGTCACCAATTTCACCCGCTCTTTAATCTCGCTGATAATCAGCGTGATAGTCACTGTATCGCCTATTTTTACTGGATGCTTAAAACTGAGGCTTTGGCTGCGGTAGACAGACCCGGGGCCAGGCAGGCAGGTCGCAATCGCTGCCGACACCAAAGCGCCAGTCCACATACCGTGGCCGATAGGTTCACCAAAAGGTGTAGTCGCTGCGTAGGTTTTATCGAGATGCACCGGATTGACATCGCCGGAACAGGCGGCAAACAGGATGACATCCCGCTCTGTCAGCGTTTTGCTGTAGTTGGCCCGCTGCCCGACCACAAGCTCGGCGATTGGATAATTTTCAAGCAAATTCATAGTGTTATCCCTGAGGGTCTGTAAAAAAGGCGTACAGTTTAATCTATATCAACCTTATTTAAGCGCTATAGAGCACCACAAGCGGCTTTGTCGCTGTAAAAACCACAAAGGGGTTGCTATGCTAGCCCCAACCAGAAAATAACAACCCACTCTCTTTATTTAGGGAACCAGTAGGAGCCAGTATGTCCAAGTCACAAAAGCTATTCGTTGTTGTTGACCCCAATGATACCCACCACATAGCGCTTGAACGCGCGATTATTGTTTCCTCGCTGATGCAAGACAAACCAAAAGTTCATGCATTTGTGGCGGTGGATGGCGATGCAGTGGACACCCGCTCAGTCAACGATCATTTATTTCGCGACCTGACCTGGTTTGAACAAAACATCAAATCCCCATTAGCTAACGCTGGTATTGAATACACTATGGAGATCTCCTGGTCTTCCGAGTGGCAAAAATCCATTATGGAATCGGCCAAGCGTTTTGATGCAGATCTGATTTACTTGCCAGTACATGCCAGCAATAACAACAGCCGTTTCTTCTTCACTGAATCAAAATGGGAATTGCTGAAAGGCGCTTACTGCCCAGTGGTTTTGATTCGCCCGGGCGCCAAAGCGCAGCGCAAAGTGATTCTTGCTGCAGTGAATGTGCAAGCACAACGCGATGTGCAAGTAGAGCTGAATAAAAAGATTATCGACGCCGCCAAATTTTATGCAGAAACCTATGGTGCAGACCTGCATGTAATCAATGGCTATCTGGATTCAATGAACTATCCCGATCGCGGCAAATTGGTCAATGCAACCGGCTTACCAAATGACAAAATTCACGTCGAAAATGGCTACACCTCTGACGTAGTGTCTGCGCTGGCAGAAAAGATCGGTGCAGATTTGATTGTAATGGGAACCTTGGGTCAGAACGGTATGACTAAGACTCGTCGCGGCAACACTGCCGAGCGTTTGATTGCCGCAGTTGATACCGATGTGATGATATTGAATCACGAATAATTTTTACCGCGCTTTATTAAAAAAACCGGCTGTGATTTCACCGCCGGTTTTTTTATGCCTATTTTATTTTATCCATACTATTTTGGAGCCCCCTAAACGCAAAAAATCCGGCAATCTGAGACTGCCGGATTTTGTTAGTCATCCTCGAGGTAATTAACGCATAGCGTTGCCGATTACACGAATCAATTCACCGTCGTTGGTGTCGCCGCTTAACTCCCAGAAGAAAGTGCCAGCCAAACCTTGTTGATGAACATAATCCATTTTACCCACCAGGGTTTGTGGTGTGTCGTAGCTCCACCAATTGCCGCCGCAGAACGCATAAGCTGTGCCGCCTACAGTTCCAGTCGCCGGACATTTTGATTTCAATACTTTGTAATCATCAATACCCGCTTCATAAGTACCTGCTGCTGCACCGGTTGCCGATCCGCCAGGTGCCGCTTGAGTAACGCCAGTCCAACCGCGACCGTAGAAGCCAACTCCCAAGAGAATTTTGCTCGCAGGAATACCTTTAGACTTCATCAATTGAATCGCGTTGTCCGAGTTGTAGCCCGCTTTTGGAATACCGGCGTAATCGTACAAAGCAGAGTGCGGAGATGTTGGGCCAGTTTTATCCCAAGCACCGAAGAAGTCATAGGTCATCGGCATGTAAAAATCCACATACTGAGCTGCGCCGGCGTAATCTGCTGCATTAATTTTTGCAGTGCCTGCACCAATGGCAGACGTAATCAACGCATTACTACCAAAACGGGCACGCAGTGCTTGCATCAGATTTTTATAACCTGAGAAACCGCTGGTGGTATCGCATTTCAAACCACATTCGTTCGGATATTCCCAATCGATATCGATACCATCAAACACATCAGCCCAACGTGGATCTTCTACTAATGCATAACAAGAGTCGGCAAACGCAGTTGGATTTTGTGCAGCTTGCGGGAAGCCGTCTGACCAGGTCCAACCACCAAACGACCAAATCACTTTAAGGTTAGGATTCATCGCTTTTAGTTTGCGCAATTGGTTGAAGTTACCGCGCAATGGTTGATCCCAGGTATCCGCCACACCATCGACACTGCCGGCTGCATCATAGGCTTTATCGTAAGCTGCGTAAGAATCCCCAATGGTGCACTTACCATTTTGCACGTTACCAAACGAATAAAGAATGTGAGTCAATTGCGCTGCTGAACCACTGGTCGCAATATTTTTCACATGATAATTGCGGCCATAAATACCCCACTCGGCAAAATAACCAACCACTTTTTTGCCACCAACAGGTGGTACTGAACTCGCGCTTGAGCTAACCGAACTAGCTACAGATGACTTGGAACTAGAGCTAGGCACGACTGAGCTCGGTGCAGAGCTGGAACTTGGCGCTACAGAACTTGGAGTAGAGCTGG
Source organism: Cellvibrio sp. OA-2007 (assembly GCF_000953825.1). Classification (GTDB taxonomy): domain Bacteria; phylum Pseudomonadota; class Gammaproteobacteria; order Pseudomonadales; family Cellvibrionaceae; genus Cellvibrio. Next base: position 24,353 of record NZ_BBUL01000096.1, read on the forward strand.
CAACAACGGAAGAAACAACAGAGGATGACGCAGTTCCACAAGCACCTTTGTTGACCCAAACACCATCAGTACCTGAATTGGTAACCGGGTCATTACCCTGAGTCCACCATTTTGCTTGATAGAGAGCGCCATTGCGGCTCGCCTGATTACCGCCGTTATAAACTGCCGCACTATCCCATGCAGCAACTCCACCACATCCGGCAACAGAAGCGACTGAAGAAGCAGCGATAGAGGAAACAACTACCGAACTTTGCACAGAACTTTTACTGGAGGATGCCACCGAAGCAACACTCGATGCTGCGCTGCTGGTAGTAACACCATCACATGCGCCCAAGCTGCTCCACGCGTTTGCCCAAGCCCAACCTACGCCAGGCTCATAAGGGCCGCCCACCGTACACCAGCCACCGACGGTACATGAATAAGCGCTACCTGCATTTTGTACTACGGCGCCGTTGGCATAGGTACCTTGTTTGTATGCAGCTACATTACTGCAATTGTAGGCCTGCGCTTGAACACTGGCGAATGCTGCGACTGATAGCAGCCCCAGACTTGATAACAGAGTAAATGGTTTGAAGGATCTCATTGGTTTTCCTCGGTATACTTTTTGTTTTCATCACATTCTTGTTGCGCATTTGGGCAACACAGAATCTCCCGGACTTGCACATTCAGGTCTTGCAACCCGTTCAACACCCCTATTCCATTTGTTATTTTTCGTCCGTCAAACAAGCCTCCTGCCAAACATATCTCCGCATTTTTTCGGGTAATAGCAACCTTCAGGCAAGAGTTAGCCCTGAGTGATCACCCAATAAAAATTCATAATTTGAAATTGAGAAAACAACCACACGCACCTTGCGAAAAAACAAGGTGGAATCAATGTCCTGATAAAGAAAAATCCATGAAAACCATGATTATTTCCAGCGAGGGAAATTAGTCTTCACTATCGCTCCTTGGCTTATCACACTGTTTTTATTATTGTGAAAATGTGTAAACGCAACAGACATGATGAAATTACACCCAACTGGACAACGTTGTCAATAATTTACCTAAAAATGTTTTAGGCGTCACAATAATTCACACATGTCCGAGAAATACTGCAGCCGACAAATGCTAATAGCGCAAACGCGCTTTATTCTTATTTGTCGTAATAGAGGGGATTTTGAAGCAATACGAAATAGAAACAGCTATAAGAACAACACTAGAAAAAGAATTCCTCAGCGAATAAAACGCCTCGCTGAGGGAAAGTATTAACGAGATTTTTTTATCAAATCATAAGCGGCTTGAATTTCCTGAGCGCGCTCGGTAGCAGCTTTAATCATGTCTTCCGGCATGCCCTGGCCGATGAGTTTATCCGGGTGATATTCACTCATTAATCTGCGATAAGCTTTTTTTAGTTCAGCATCACTGACGGTTTTTTCTACACCCAAAGCCTCATAAGCCAAAGCCAACTCATCAGCACGCGGCACCTGTTGTTGCCCAGCCTGATGGTATCCCTGCTCATGCTTGAAACTATTTTGTGCATTGAGCATACGCAACAACTGTTCAAAGGCAAAACGGGAAAAGCCCAAACGCTCCGCAACCACGCGCAACACCTGTGCCTCTTGATTATCCAATACACCATCGGCCATCGCCAAGTTAACCAGATTGACCAATAACATATTAATCAAATTAGGGCTGGCACCACAGTGTTGTTTAAATTCGTTCATCACTGCATCAAGTTCAAACTCATCCGTGCTGCCCAGTTTAAATAAGCGTATGGCTTCGCGGCGATGCTCCGGGGTTAGCCCCATTTTGCTCATCAGCGACTCGGTCAGTTGAATTTCTGTTTCACTGACACGGCCATCGGCTTTTGCCAAATGCCCTAACAATAAAAACACGGTGGTGAAAAAGTTTACCTGCACCGCATGCAATTGTTCATGCGACATTTTAGGTGTCGCATTTTTTTTGCGATCAATTAGAAAATGCCCCAGCAGTGCCCCCACAATTGCACCAAAAGGACCGCCAGCAAAAATACCTGCGATAAAACCTAAAATTTTTCCGATCATATTTGTCTCTGGCTAAAAATTAAGGATTACAACCACACCACCAGCGGTTTGATACTGCTTATTACGAACTACACGACAACATCGAACAACCTGCCTTATGCCGCGCCCATTCAGGGCGTTTGGCAAAATAGGCTTCATACTCAGGCTGTTCGTCGTAAGGGTTGCGCAATATTTGCAACAACTTTTCTACTTCAGAGTTATCACCTTCGGTGGCTTTATCAATCGCTTGCTGCGCAAGATAGTTACGCAATACATGTTTTGGATTAACCGCATTCATGCGCGCCCGTCGCTGTGCATCGTTGTTGCCCGTCAAAATATAATCTTGTTGCAACCGCTGCGCGTAACTGCGCAGCCAAGTTGCCATCGCCGTTTCCGCGTTGGCATCTGGTGCGGAATAATAAGCAGTACGCACAATATCAACCCACTGCTGCTCCGTATATTGATCAATGTCATCGAGTGATAAGCGCGCAAGTAGACGATAAAAAATCGTCATATCGATTTCTGCTGTTTGCAACGTTTGCAATAAGTTGTCCGTAAGCGCTTGATCTTGCACTGGATCAAATTGACTTAAGCCTAATTTATTGGCCATATCGTGCTGTGCACAGCGTTCATATTCCGCGCGATATTTTTCTAACGCCTGCTGCAATGGCTCAACGCTATTGATTAATGGGTAGAGCGCATTGGCGAGCTGTGCCAGATTCCACAATGCAATACGCGGCTGATTGATGTAGCGATAGCGGCGCCCTTGAGCGTCTGTTGTATTCGGCGTCCAATCCGGCTCGTAGCCTTCCAACCAACCATAGGGGCCATAGTCAATCGTTAAACCCAGGATCGACATATTGTCGGTATTCATCACTCCGTGCACAAAACCAACACGCATCCAATGCGCCATTAACTGCGCGGTGCTAATACAAATTTCAGTAAACCATTGCACATAGGTAGCGGTAGTAATTTCATCAGTTTCACCTTCTAACAGATGTGAAAAATCGCTGCGGATAGTGAAATCAGCCAATTGTTTCAGCAAATCGATATCACCGCGCGCGGACAATATTTCAAAATTGCCGAAGCGGGTAAAACTAGGGGCGACGCGGCAAACTACCGCACCGGCTTCCAGTTGCGGATTGCCATCGTAAAACATATCGCGCCGCACCCACTCACCGGTGCTAATCAAACTCAACGCGCGGGTAGTGGGAACGCCCAAATGAAACATGGCTTCACTGCACAAAAATTCGCGCACCGAAGAACGCAACACCGCCAGACCATCGGCCGTGCGTGAATAGGGTGTGGGACCGGCGCCTTTTAATTGCAGAGTCCAGTGCTCGCCCTGTTGATTGCGTACTTCGCCCAGGTTAATAGCGCGGCCATCGCCCAACTGCCCCGCCCAATTACCAAATTGATGACCACCATAACAGCAGGCATGAGGCTCCATACCAACAAGTAATTGATTGCCGCCAAATACCTGCACAAATTCAGCTTGCTGAAAAATGGCCTCAGGTAAATCCAATAGTGCAGCCACTTCTTTGACGCCAGCAACTAACTGAGGGTTTTTAACTGGGGTGGGATTTACGCGCGAATAAATTGCGCCGGTCACCTGACGACGATAATTTTCCGTTTCAGGATCAGCTGGCAATTCACGCACCAAGCGATTATCAAATTGCAGTTGAGACAGGTGTGTGATCATAAATAAGGAGCGACAAAACGCTCATCTCGGTAGGGCGAAAAAAAACAAACTGATTGTAAAGCTGATGATGATATTGCTGCGTGAATTATTTAACACCCAGCAATTCAATTTTGTAGCCGTCTGGATCTTCAACAAACGCCAATATGGTGGTGCCATGCAGCATGGGACCAGGCTCACGCACAATCTTTCCACCGGCTGCACGAATTTTTTCGCAGGTGGCATAAACATCGTCACACCCCAAAGCAATATGCCCGTAGCCCTTGCCCAAATCGTATGACTCAACACCGTAATTGTACGTTAACTCAATAACGCTGTTGCTGTCTTCATCCCCATAACCCACGAATGCGAGAGTAAACCTTCCCTCGGGATAATCCTGCTGCCGCAAAAGTTTCATTCCCAGCGTCTGAGTGTAAAACTCTATTGACTTGGGTAAATTGCCAACACGCAACATGGTATGAAGAATTCGCATAGATATTTTTCCGAACATTAATCGTTGTAACCATTGCCGTAACTATCACGGGAAATGTCGCCGTAGCTACGATCAATAAAAATAGATTAACCTGCGCGAGTGCTTGGTGATGTGCAACTCAAGTTAAAATTTTGATTCAGCGCCGACCGTCAGTTGATACCCACTGACACCTTCAGCATTACGCGCAGATGTTGGCATTGCAACATCGATATGCACTACGTTGCCGATGCGCACTTTACTGGAGCTAAAACGCAAGCCAACGCCCACATTACTCAATAATGGACTGTAACCATATTGATCTATGCCCCAGGCTTTGCCCATGTCAAAAAACATCACTGCGCCAACGCGCATTAAATTAAAAATATGCATGTCTGTAAAATAGCGACGCTCTATAGTTAACACATAGCGCTCATCACCACGCTGATAATCTGTAGGGTAGCCGCGCAAGCCGGTAATATCGCCCACGGTTAGCTCTTCATACTGCGCCAAATCCTGCCCTATGTCATAACGAAACCCCAGATACCAGCGGCGTTTTGCATCTTGAAAATAGTTGTAGGTAAGATTAATTCCCGCAACAGCGCTATCAATACCATTGACGCTGGAATGATGACGCCCATCTAACTCCAGCGTGGTTTCAAAAATATGCTGCTTATCAAAATCAACGATATTCGAGTAATTCCCTATGTAGCGGATCACATCATCGGGATTATCAAATTGGGTTCCGGCATATCCCAAACGAAAACTTAAATTCTGCCCCAGTGCTATATCTTCCGGGCGCTGAATTTGGTTGATGTTTTTAAATACGCCGTAACGATTTTCAAGGTATTGATATTCAATCCAGGGATAAACCGCTTTGCGCTGTTCAGGAATAGCTTGCAATGTATCTTTCGATACAAAAAAATTGTCTTCTTCGTTAGAGAGGCCCACCAACCAGCGCTGGGTATGTGTTGAAGTAACATCAGTCGCCACGCCAAAATAAATTCGATTGTGCATAGTTTGATGGCGAAATTCATTTATTTGTTCGTCCATATGGCGGATGGGTTCTTCCAAAGTTACGTCTTGCGTATAAAAACCGGCGGCCCAAGGAGTTTGTAACGAATAGAAAGGGTGAGAAATATCCACAATTGTATCGCGACCATCACTGGTATCGGCGTAGTAAATTTTGGTGGCGATTTGTGAATTGAAAATATGCGGATTGCTGAAATCATAACTGATCAAATTGCGCTGGGTATTTTGCTCATAACCAATGGTTAAACTATTGCCCGTACCCAATATATTTCCATCGGAAATGGCAAAGCCGGATTTTGTTCCTTCCGATTCTTTACTCAGAGAAAGTTGCGGCTCAAGTGCCCATGCATCCTGAGTGACTACCATTATGTCGAGTTGCTCGGCACAGACGGTGACAGGAACAATATACGCGTTGGTAAGATAGGGGCGTTTGCGCAGAATACGCTCGCTCTCTTGAATTTTATCGATACTCAGTGACTCGCCTTCTTTAAATAATAATTGCGCGCGTACAACGCTGGAGCGAGTGTTGATATGAAGCTTATTTAGAAACAAATAAAGACTATTGTTTTCGCCTGGATCGTTTTTATCAAATACCGATAAACTATTAAATTGAATATTGCGAATTTGTTTGCCTTGCAAGTCATCAAACAGATGCATGTCGATACGGGTTTTATTGGCGTCAGCAATTTTAATGCGCCGCCCTTCAAAGCTCTCACAAGTAGCATCAGTCTCAATGACTGGCTCAGTTTGGTTTTCTGCCTTCACTGGCAGTGCAGCCAAAATCGCTGATAACAAAACCAAAGCGCAGAAGAACCCAAGACACGGGGTTTTAGTCATAGTGATATCTCAAACGCTCACTTAAAAACAGATGAACAAGCTAATGGCGAATAATTAGACAAGAAAGTCTTTGTTCAGTTGCAAGCTTAGCAGCCACGCACCTTAGCATGGTGAATTTCGTTCGCCTAGCGCCCACTGTTAAGACTGTTTAATCAGGTTACTCATGTGCTGCAGCTGAGGATTTTAATGAATGGTGCTGATGGACGTCTGTCTGCTCGAGCACAGAACCTTGCTCTGCGGGCGCTTGTTGCACGGCGGCATCATGGCTTTCCGAATGATCCATTGCGGCATGATTCATCATGATGTGCTTCATATCTGCATGATTCATTTGCGAGTGATCCATGCCTGAGTGATCCATACCTTCGTGCATAGCTGAATGACTACTATCGTGATGGTGCTGATGGCTGCCGTAACCGCCACCCCAAATAGTCCACAGACCAAACAGCATCACCGCTAGCGCAAAACTCCACCGGATGCGCGGGCGCTGTAACAAACGCCCCAATTGCTGTGCAATAAAACCGGTTGCGAGCACGGCGGGCAAGGTGCCCAAACCAAAGGCGAGCATCACCAAACCGCCGCCAACAGCATGACCTTGTGCCATGGCATAAGCCAGCGCTGAATAGACCAAACCACAGGGCAACCAACCCCAGATAGCGCCGAGCGCAACCGCCTTCGGCACAGTATCGACCGGCATTAAGGCTTTACCCAGCGGCTGCAAGTAGGCCCACAAATAGCGCCCACCACTTTCCAGATAGGTCAGCCCCCGCCACCAGTTGGCAAGATACAAGCCCATCGCAATCAGCAGCACACCTGCCAGCCAACGCAACCAGACTGCTCCGCCCGCTTCGGTAATCTGCGAGGCGAAGAGGCCGACTATCGCCCCCATCAAGGCATAGCTAGCAATGCGCCCGAGGTTGTAACTGAGCAGGATAAACCAGCGCCGCGCCTTGGCATGAGCCGGTACTGCCATGCTCAGTGCGCCCATAATCCCGCCGCACATGCCCACACAGTGGGCACTGCTAAAAAGGCCGAGCAAAAACGCGGCAGTGAGAGCAGACCAGTCAATTATCATGGGCGGGCGTTCTTATCGTCAGAGGTGTTTTCAGGTATATCGGTGGCTGCAGAGGCAGGATCTTGTTGTTTTTTGTCCGCATCAAACAAGATGCGATGCGCCTCGGTATCGAGGTTATCGTACTGGCCATTGTTGATCGCCCAAAACATCACTTTGATCGCCAGACCGATAAAAATCAGTGCGCAAGGGACAAGAAAATACAAACTTTCCATTAACTACTCACGGTGATGAACTTATTTGGTTAAACGCAGCGCGTTAAAAATGACGATCAAGGAGCTGGCAGTCATACCGATTGCCGCCAGCCAAGGTGGAATCATACCAGCCGCAGCAAGTGGTAAAGCGAGCAGATTGTAGGCCAGCGAAAAACGCAGATTTTGGCTGATGATGCCTTTGGTGCGCTGGGCGATTGCCAATGCATCGGCAATCACGTCGAGGCGATCATTCAGCAGCACTGAGTCAGCGCGAGTTTGCGCCAAGTCCGATGCTGAAGCCATAGCGACCGACACATCGGCACCGGCCAATACGGGCACATCGTTAATGCCGTCGCCAATCATCAGCACTTTATCACCCGCTGCTTGGCGCTGGCTCAGATGCGACAATTTGTCGCCCGGTTTGGCGCCGGCAACATAGTCATCAATACCCAGTTGCTGTGCGAGTTGTGCAACGGCGCCGGATTGATCGCCACTTAACAACTCAACGGCGATCCCCTGCCCTTTAAGCCGCTGAATTAAAGCCGCCGCATCGGGGCGCACTTCATCCACCAGGGCAATCCAGGCCAAGGGTTCCGCCTCATTGGCCAGCAACAACCAGGTGTGAACAGAATCAGGTAATACAAGTGGCACGTTCGGATCAGGCAAAAGCTCAGCCGCAAACTCGGCGGTACCTAAGCGGTAGACCTGATTGGCAATCCGCCCTGCCACTCCGGCGGCAGTGATTTGTTTAATATCCTGTGCTTGATACAGACCTTGCCACTGTTGAAAAGCAACGGCTAGCGGGTGGTTCGAGCCAGCCTCAAGTGCCGCAGCCAAGCCTAATAATTGATCGCGCGATAGATCAACGCCTGCAAACGCTTGCACCTGCTGCACAACAAACTTGCCTTTGGTGAGAGTACCGGTTTTATCAAAAATCACCCGGTTAACACCATTGAGCGCCTCGATGACATGGCCGCGCGCCACCAAAAAACCGCGTTTACGCAAGTTGGCCGTTGCCGCCGATAGCGCCGCTGGCATAGCCAAAGCCAAAGCACAGGGGCAAGTCACGACTAATACCGACAAGGTTACCCAGAGCGCCTGCTCAGGGCGATACCAGAGCCAGAAAGCAAACACGGCACTGCATACAATTAACAAGCGAGCGATAAAAAAGCGCGCCATGCGATCAGCAGCCAAGACTTGCTGCGGCTTTTCCTCTGCCGCCTGGGTTGCCAACCGTTCAATGGCCGAGAGTTGGGTTGCCGCGCCCAAAGCGGTGACTTCCACTTTAAGTGGGCTGTGATTATTCAGCGTACCGGCAATCACCATATCGCCCGGTTGCTTGCTGATGGGGCGGGACTCACCGGTCAGCAGCGCCTCTACTACCGCGCTCTCTCCCGCCAAAACACGTCCATCGCAAGGAAAAGTTTCGCCTGCTTTGACTAAAATCACATCACCTAACTGTAGGGTTTTAATGGGCATGGGCTGCTCAATTTCGCAGCCATTTTCTTCACGCAAGCAGCAGGCAGTGAGCGGCATTAGTTGCGCGAGATTGCCAAACGCCAACCGGTTGCGATGGCGCGCACGCAGCTCCACGTAGCGCCCCACCAACAGGAACAGAGTGAACATGGAGACAGATTCAAAATAGACGTCACCGGCGCCCGAAACTGTCGCCCAAACACTGGCGCAATAGGCCAAACCTATCGCCAACGCGACCGGTACATCCATCACCAAATGGCGCATTTGAATACTGCGCCAAGCGGCTTGAAAAAATGGCCAGGCGGAAAAAAAGACGACAGGCGTAGCCACCAGCATCGACAGCCAGCGCAAAAAATCCAACCAGAAGTCGGTCGCGCCGGTATACATACCCACCGCCACCATCATCGCCTGCATAGTGCCGAAACCGGCGACACCGATGCGAAACAAGGCGATACGGTTTTCTTTTTTGATTAATTGTTGCTGCTGGTCATCCGTTGCCGGGCGTGGCAGGTAGCCAATTGCCGCAAGGGATTGAAATATCTCACTGAGCGGGAATTTCGAATCCCACACAATCGCGCAGCGATGGGTGCTGAGACTGACAGTAACCGATTGGATCGCAAGATTTTTTTTGAGGTGAGTTTCGATCAGCCAACTGCAGGCGGCACAGCTAATGCCCTCCAGCAGTAAATTGGCTTGTTTAAACCTATCGTCAAAGGGAACGACAAACTCGGATTGCACTTCTTCCAAATCGTAAATATCCCAGCGCTGGGATGCCTGCCCTGCCGCCTCGGGGCGCTCATTGCTGGCAGTACGAAATTGGTAAAAGCTTTCCAAACCACCATCGACAATCGCCATAGCCACCGCTTGGCAGCCGGGGCAGCACATTAGCCGTGTTTGCCCTTGAATATTGACAGAGTAATCGCAAGCGGGAGGTACTGGCAGGCCGCAGTGATAACAGGCCTGCCCGGAAATGCTCGCGGAGGGCGTTGGGGTCGCCATTTAATGCTCGACTAGTGGACGCGCGGCGCTAGTAGCGTATTTTCGGCCGCACGGAAATCTATTTCACCGCTCAAAGTCCAGGGGGCATCTTTGCGCAGGGCTAAGTCGTCAATGGGATATAGGGTTAGGTACCAGGAGTAATCCGGCTCAACCAATAATTCGCCACGGTACTTGCCCGGTGCAATAGCAATCAGTGTGATCAACTGATCTTTTGCCGCTTTGACTGGGTGCCCCATCAGCAACAACAGTTTTTCAGGCATCAAGGCCGTCTCCGCTGGCGGATTGGCGATTGTCAGGGAGACCTCGCCGCTAGTGCGATCAAAGCTTAGGTTGCCACTTAAGCCCAGCGCCTGGGCACGCTTATCCTGTTCCAGCGCTTGATTAATCATGCGCCCTTCTTTGTAATAGTTATCGATAATCACATCATCGGCACCCTTGAGCGCAATGGTCACCGTAACAGAGCACATGATGATGATGTAAATCAATGGACTGAATACAAACCAGAACCAAAACTGGCGGTACCAGGGCTTAACACTTTCGTCATCTGTCTCGCTCATCACATCTCTCTCGGAGGCAACTTTCTGCGCAATACTCATGCAAACACCTTGGGAAAATAATTGAAGGGCAAAATTAAGGGCCAATAAAAGTGGTGGTGTTAGTCGCGGTAATTGCAGGGTTTTCACGGGCGCGAACGAGGAAATGAATCTCCGACTTTTTACTCTTTAACTCTGCCTGCTTGACTGATACCCGCACTGGAATCGTCAACACCTCACCCTCAACCGCGGGAATGGCTTTATACCCCTGAATATCAAAGTCATAGTCGCCGTCTACTTCTATATCGTAGATATGGGTGTTGCGATCCATATTGCTGATCTTCAAGGTATATACATTTTGTATATTGTCTTCCACCACGCGATACATTCGCACCCCGCGATCACGCTGGGCTTCAAGCCCCACGGGTACACGGGTGGCGATGGAGTAAACGAACAGGGAAATCATAATCGTCAGCATCAAGCCATAGCCCAGTAAGCGCGGACGAAATACTTTAGTAGTGCCAGTTTGGATGGCATCCTCAGTAGTAAAACTGATCAATCCGCGCGGATAATCCATTTTATCCATCACGCTATTACAAGCATCAACACAGAGCCCGCAGTCGATACACTCAGCCTGCAAACCATCGCGAATATCTATATCCACCGGACACACCTGCACACACCAGGAACAATCAATGCAATCGCCCAAGCCCTGTGCTTTGTAGTCGTCACCCGATTTACGCGGACCACGTTTTTCGCCGCGGATATTGTTGTAAGAAACTGTCAATGTATCATGGTCATACATGACCGCCTGAAAACGTGCGTAGGGGCAAATGTATTTACAGAATTGCTCACGCATAAACCCGGCATTCATATAAGTCGCCGCCACATAGAACAGCACCCAAAAAGCAGTGACCAGATCCAGATGAAAGGTGAAAAAACCGGTGATCAATTCGCGAATAGGCGTGAAATAGCCAACAAAGGTAAGCGAGGTCACCAGTGAGATGCCGATCCAGATTGATTGTGTAGCACCTTTACGCCACAGCTTTTCAAATCCCCAAGGCTGAGCATCCAACTTCATACGCTTGTTGCGATCCCCTTCGCACAGGTGTTCAGCCCAAATAAACATTTGCGTCCAGACCGTTTGCGGGCAAGTGAAACCGCACCAGACACGCCCCACCAACACGGTTACGGTAAATAAAAGAAAAGCAGCTATCACCAATAACCAAGCGAGATACATTGCATCTTGCGGCCAGAAGGTGAGCCAAAGGATATGGAATTTACGCTCGGGAAGATCAAACAGAATCGCTGGGCGACCGTCAATCATCAGCCAAGGCATTAACAGAAAACCCAACATTAAGGGTAAGCCAGTGTAACGGCGCAAGCGCTGATAAAAGCCGGTAATACGACGAGTGTAGATCTTGTCATCCGCCTCGTAGAGGTTCACATAGCGGATGCCAGTATCTGTAGACGATGGAGCTTGTTTTGACGAAGGCTTTTCACTCAAGGGAACTACCTCATTACTGCCGTTGTTATGACAAATCAACAACGTTACTTACGGCAGGCCTGAGCCTGCCTCCTTTGCAGGAAGAATTAGTTAGATTCTTCCAAAGACAGGCTGTAAACGTAAGCAGCCAGCAAATGTATACGATCTTCCTTCAGTAGCTCTTGCTGCGCTGGCATTACACCATTGCGGCCATCACGCAACGTTTGACGGATGGTGGCGGGTTCGCCACCATAAAGCCAAATTTTGTCAGTCAAGTTAGGTGCACCAACCATTTGGTTACCCTTGCCATCAACGCCATGACAAGCAACGCAGTTAGCGGCAAAGAGTTTAGCGCCGGCTTCAGCTTTAGCTTTATCGTGCTCGCCACCTGAAATCTGCAATACATATTCAGCGACATTAGCTACACCCTCTTCACCCAAGATTGAACCCCAGGCAGGCATAGCAGCTTTGCGACCATTCACTATAGTTTCATGAATTTTTTCTGGTGTACCGCCATAAAGCCAATCTTTGTCAGTCAAATTCGGAAAGCCGGGGTTACCACCGCCATCCGCACCATGGCATACGGCGCAGTTGTTGGAGAACAAGCGGAAACCCATTTTCAAAGCATCCGGATTTTTGGCAACTTCTTCGATTGGCATCTTGGAATAGACACCATAGGTTTCAGCGTAGATTTTTTCTGCCTCGGCTTGATGACCGCGCAGTTCGTTAACCGATGTCCATGCCTTGCCATCTTTACCCTTGATACCTTCATAAGAACCGTAACCGGGATAAATAATCAAATAGCCGACAGCAAAAACAAAAGTCAGTAAAAACATATAAAACCACCAGCGCGGCAGAGGATTGTCATACTCCTCAATACCATCGTATTCGTGGCCAGTCGTTTGCGCTTCCGTGCTTGCTTCGCCCACTACCACTTTTTTACGGGTAGCTAAGAGAATCCATAACAACAGCACCAAATTAGTGGTTGTCAGGATAATGATCCAAAGGCTCCAAAAAGTACTCATAGTTAAATCCGCCCTAATCGATGATTACTTATGATCATCTGTGTGCTTGTCTTGAGGTTCATCGGCAAATGGCAACTTGGCATCTTCTTCAAAACGTTTTTTGAGTTTAGGGGAAAATGCCCAAAAACAAACGCCGAAGAACGCAATAGTCACCAGTACCGTAGAGATTGCGCCGATTGTACCTACGTCCATTAGCGCTTCTCTTTGAGCAACACGCCCAGATTTTGCAGGTAAGCCACTAGTGCATCCATTTCAGTCACACCTTTAACTGCCCGCTCAGCACCTGCTGCATCTTCTTCGGTGTATGGAACACCGACCTTAGCCAGTGCGCGCATTTTGTCGCCAGTGTGTTTGCCATCCAACTTGTTGTCATACAAATGCGGATACGCAGGCATGATGGACTCAGGCACTACGATACGTGGATTAAACAAATGCACTTTGTGCCAGTCATCCGAGTAACGGCCACCAACACGGGCCAAATCAGGGCCGGTACGCTTTGAACCCCACAGAAAAGGATGTTCATACACTGATTCACCCGCTACTGAGTAGTGACCATAGCGCTCAACTTCAGCACGTAGTGGACGCACCATTTGGGTGTGGCACACATGGCAGCCTTCGCGAATATAAACGTCACGCCCTTCCAGTTGCACTGCATTCAGCGGCTTCAAACCCTCAATAGGTGTCGTGGTTTGCTTAAGAAAGAATTGCGGAACAATTTCCACCAAACCACCGAAACTGATAGCAATGACCATAAACACAGTCATCAAGCCGATATTCTTTTCTACTATTTCATGACCTTTCATGGCATTCCCCTTAAACAGCTGGCGCCTGAACAGGCTGATTAACACTTTCGGCCGCTTTTTTAGCTGCGTTTACGGTGCGGTATGTGTTGTACGCCATGATCAGCATGCCGGTCAGGAAGAAGGCACCGCCAATCGCACGCATTACATAACCACCCTTACTGAATACAACTGTCTCGATAAAGCTGTAGGTCAGCGAGCCGTCTGGATTAAATGCACGCCACATCAAGCCCTGACCAATACCATTGATCCACATAGCGACTACGTATAATACGGTACCCACAGTTGCTAACCAGAAGTGCAAATTGATCAATTTCACACTGTACATTTCTTCGCGGTTAAACAGTTTTGGCAGCATATGGTAGAGCGCGCCGATAGAAATCATCGCCACCCAACCCAGAGCACCCGAGTGCACATGGCCTACAGTCCAGTCGGTGTTGTGCGATAAAGCGTTTACGTTTTTGATGGCCATCATCGGGCCTTCAAAAGTAGACATACCGTAGAAAGAAAGAGCAACAACCAGGAAGCGCAAGGTAGGATCGGTGCGCAATTTATGCCATGCACCTGACAAAGTCATAATCCCGTTGATCATACCGCCCCAGCTTGGCGCCAGCAGAATCAGAGACATCACCATACCCAGCGACTGGGTCCAATCCGGCAATGCAGAATAGTGCAAGTGGTGCGAGCCTGCCCAGATATACAGGGAGATCAACGCCCAGAAGTGGACGATAGATAATTGATAAGAGTAAACCGGGCGGCCAGCTTGCTTGGGTACAAAGTAGTACATCATGCCGAGGAAGCCTGCGGTTAAGAAGAAACCTACCGCATTGTGACCATACCACCACTGCACCATGGCATCGGCAGCACCCGCATACGCAGAATAGGATTTGGTCAAGGTCACTGGGATTGCGGCACTGTTAACAATGTGCAGTACTGCCACGGTCACAATGAAGCCACCGTAGAACCAGTTAGCCACATAAATATGTGAGGTGCGGCGCTTAACGATAGTACCGAAGAAAACAATCGCGTAAGAGATCCATACGAGCGCCAACAGAATATCAATTGGCCACTCCAACTCGGCGTACTCTTTCGCCGAGGTCATGCCCTGAGGCAAGGTGATTGCTGCCAAAACGATAACAGCCTGCCAGCCCCAGAAGGTGAAGGGAACTAACCAGCCACCAAACAATGTGGTCTGACAGGTGCGTTGCACCACATAATAAGAAGTAGCAAACAGTGCGCAGCCACCGAATGCAAAAATAACTGCGTTAGTGTGCAACGGGCGCAAGCGACCGAAGCTGGTGTATGGTTGAAGCAGATCATTGAGACCAGGCCAAACCAATTGAGAAGCGATAAGAACGCCAACCCCCATTCCAAATATGCCCCAAACAATGGTCATAATGGAGAATTTGCGCACTATATCGAAGTCGTATACTGGAGGATCTCCAGCTACTGTCGCATGACTACCCATAGGACTTTCCTATTACTTAAAAGAAAATGAAAACTTTTTGTCTCTGTCAGCGCTACTTATCGCCTGAGCTACACGGCACTCGTAAATTTAACCCAAGCCTATAACCCTACTTTAGGTGCGGCATTTTGCCTTATGAGCGGCAATTTGTCTCACCCTCGTCGGTATAGGATTGATATTTATCAAATTATTTATGCGCTTTTAACCGCGAACGCAGCGCTTTTGATCAATAGAGCAACAATAGGCTATTAATCGACAATCCGCCCCCCGAACAGAGACGGACTTTTACCAATTACTTCAGCACGCGACCTTTATTGGCAGCAATACGCATACGCAGGGCATTTAGTTTAATAAAGCCTTCTGCATCTTTTTGGTTGTATGCGCCAGCATCATCCTCAAAGGTTGCAACTTTCTCATCGAACAGACTGTCAGCTGAGCGACGACCAACCACATGCACCGCACCTTTGTAGAGTTTCACGCGAACTTCACCGTTCACGTACTCTTGCGATTCATCGATCATGGTTTGCATCATCTTGCGTTCAGGACTCCACCAGAAGCCGTTGTAAATCATCTCGGCATACTTGGGCATCAGGCTATCTTTCAAGTGCGCGACTTCACGATCCAAGGTGATGGATTCAATTGCACGGTGTGCGCGCAGCATAATGGTGCCACCAGGAGTTTCGTAACAGCCGCGAGACTTCATGCCTACAAAGCGGTTTTCAACTATGTCCAAACGACCGACACCGTTCTCGCCACCTACTTTGTTCAAGTAGGTCAATACGGTAGCCGGCGACATGCGCTCACCGTTAATCGCGACCACATCACCCTTCTCATAGGTCAGGTCGAGATAGGTTGGTTGATCAGGGGCGGCTTCAGGCGAAACACTCCAGCGCCACATATCGTCTTCTGCTTCAGTCCACGGATTCTCCAACACACCACCTTCATAAGAGATATGCAGCAGGTTGGCATCCATAGAGTAAGGCGATTTTTTCTTTTTGTTGAAATCAACAGGAATATTGTGCTGCTCACAATAGGCCATGAGGGTTTCGCGGGAAGTCAGATCCCACTCACGCCAGGGCGCGATTACCTTGATGCCCGGCTTAAGTGCATAGGCACCCAGCTCAAAGCGCACTTGGTCATTACCTTTACCGGTAGCGCCATGGGAAATTGCATCGGCACCCACTTCGTTGGCGATCTCAATCAAACGCTTGGCGATCAATGGACGCGCAATAGACGTGCCGAGCAGGTATTCACCTTCATAGATGGTGTTGGCGCGGAACATCGGGAAGACGAAATCACGCACGAACTCTTCGCGCAGATCATCGATATAAATTTGTTTAACGCCGAGCGCTTGGGCTTTGGCGCGCGCTGGCTCTACTTCTTCGCCCTGACCAATGTCAGCGGTGAAGGTGATAACTTCACAGTTGTAGTTTTCTTGCAGCCATTTGACGATTACTGAAGTATCGAGGCCGCCGGAATAGGCCAACACGACTTTTTTGATAGATGACATGGGAAGCTCCCGCTATAACTCGTTGACAATTCACCGGGCACAAGCCACAGACCAGTACCTACTTGGGCGCGGGATTGTACTCGCAAGCCGCGCAAATTCCCACACTTACAAGGGTTAAAGTGTGGCTTTTAACGCTAAATGAAAATGGATCTCAGCCACTAGTCACCCCGTTAAAGCCAAAATAACAGCAGTACTAATGACCGGTTTAATTGGACGAGTAAAACAAGAGATTATTACAGACTTTGTTTAAGTTGATCGGCATAGACAGCCAATTGCTGCAACAGATTTTGCTGCACCTCAGTGGTATTCACATCCGCTATCAGCAACTGCAGCCGCTGTTCAAACTCCGCCAGGGTCAGGCTGGCCTGCGCCGCTTTGTCAGTCAATCGCCAACGACAAAACTGCTGCCAGCGCTGCAACTCATCAGAACTAAGGCTGGCCGGGAAATTGCGCGCGCGATAGCGAAATAGCATTTCCGCCAAGCGCGAATCGTGGAAATCAAACACCTCACTGGCCAGCGCTTCAGGCGTTGCCTGACGTACACGATCCATTAAGCGTTTGTCGTGTGCCTCAAAAAAGCCGCTATAGAGCATTTGCTCAGGATCGGTTTTTTCAGCAAATTCCTGACTGCTGTATAGCTGGTAAAGTTTCTGCTGCAACTGCTGCTGTTCAGATCTGCTGAGGTTACACAGGGTCTGCCAATGTCGCTCACAGGCTTGTTTATCGATCGCCAAACGCCGTGCAGTAGCGTCATCCAACATTGATGGAGGCAACACCATCGGCGTTTTATTGAAATGAATTTCCTTAAGCGCCAAACGCTCCACCCCTTCGGGCAAATCCTCCGTGCGGGTAAACAGGCGCAACTTCAGTTCATCTACCCGCAAACTCAGCAATGCCTGCGGATCAGTACCGAGATTAAAGGCGATAACCGAATTTTTGTTGGTGGGATGCATCGCCAGCGGCAACACTAATGCCGCATTGCCATTTTCAGCGGGAAATCGCGATGAAATATGCAGCAGCGGCTTATGGCTGTCGATATCGATCAAACTAGCGACAAAGCGTTTATCGCGCAAACGATAGGCATAATCGTAAAGCTTGGGCTGTTTTGCCTTGATCAGCTTGGCCACCGCGATAGTGGCATAAACATCCGAGAGCGCATCGTGCGCTGCCTCGTGTTCGAGGTTATTGGCCTTGCTCAACATCTCCAACTTAAAGCAGGGGCGGCCGTCTTCGTAGTTAGGCCACTCTATACCATCGGGGCGCAGCGCACGGGTCATGCGCACCATATCGATGATATCCCAGCGCGAATTGCCATTGCGCCACTCGCGCTCGTAGGGATCATAAAAGTTGCGATACAGCGCATAACGCGTCACCTCATCATCAAAACGGATGGAGTTATAGCCGACACCGCAGGTGCCAGGGCGGGATAATTCCGCGTGGATCGCCGCAATGAATTTGTACTCCGGCAACCCACGCTCCGCGGCTAGCTGGGGCAACAAACCGGTGACCAAACACGCTTCCGGTTTGGGCAATAAATCTGCCGCAGGCTGGCAGTAGATCATCAGCGGCTCGCCGATAATATTTAACTCTTCATCGGTGCGAATACCGGCAAACTGGGAGGGTCTATCCAACGCAGGAACCTCACCCCAAGTCTCATAGTCGTGCCAATAGAGGGTATTTTGAGCAGCGGATTTCATTGTTTTTATCCTTTCAAACGATCCAAGCCAAGCATCAGAAAAAGTGCAATGTAACACTCTCAGTTCGCTTTCCCCTATACTGCGGGCTGATTTTGCGACTCAATCTCGCA
This sequence comes from Cellvibrio sp. OA-2007, assembly GCF_000953825.1. Taxonomy (GTDB): domain Bacteria; phylum Pseudomonadota; class Gammaproteobacteria; order Pseudomonadales; family Cellvibrionaceae; genus Cellvibrio. The sequence continues at coordinate 42,754 of NZ_BBUL01000096.1, forward strand.
CGACAAATCTGACCTGTGTAGGTGTCCACCCGGAGAAACATAATGAGTGATTTAGAAAGCCTATTTGCCAGCAACGTTAAGTGGGCCGAAGACATTAAACGCAAAGAGCCTAACTTTTTTTCCAAGTTGGCCGAACAGCAAGCGCCTGAATACTTATGGATTGGCTGCTCCGATAGCCGCGTTCCCGCCAACCAGATTGTCGACTTGGCGCCAGGCGAATTATTTGTACACCGCAATGTTGCCAACGTGGTGATTCACACCGACCTCAACTGCATGACCGTACTCAACTACGCTGTTGAATTCCTCAAAGTAAAACATGTGATGGTAACCGGCCACTACGGCTGCGGCGGGGTAAAAGCGGCAATGGAAAACCATAAATTAGGTTTGATTGACTACTGGCTGCGCAATATCCGCGATGTCTACTACAAAAACAAAGACATTATGGATGAGCTCACCGACCCCAACGATCGTGTTAACCGCCTCTGCGAATTAAATGTAGTGCAGCAAGTAGAAAATGTGGCGCGCAGCAACATAGTGCAAAACGCGTGGGCACGCGGACAAGAATTAACGATTCATGGCTGGATTTACGATATTCACGACGGTATTTTGCGCAAACTCATGCCGCCGATTGATGCAGTCGAGCAGATCCCCGAGCAATATCGTCTCTATTAAGCTTCGCCAGTACAATAATTGCCCCCCCTGCCCCCACTCAGCCAATAGCGCCGGGTGGGGTTGCGAGCCTTGAGCCATATCATTCCACTAAACTAGAAAGCCGCGCAGACTGTCCTATACTCACATCAGCTTAAAATCAATTTTATTGCTGCCACCACAACAAAATCCCTTTACTAGCTCCATCTGCTGACGAACGGAACACTGAATGCCTGAGAAATCGCTATTGCAGCAGCCAATTGACGACGAGTCACTCAACCAATCGACATTGGCTACCGAACAAATGCGCTCGCTCTACCACAGCCTTCCGGTGTCACTCCTCTCATCAATTATCATTGCATTGATTCTCAGCATCTCCCATTGGCAAATAATAGGCCAAGCAGAAATCATTTTGTGGAATTTACTGTTGGGTTGCACCCTGCTTGCACGCCTGATTTTATGGATCTTTTGGCATAACGCGCACCAACTGTACTCCGCCGGTTTTTGGCTGAACTGCTTTCGTATAGGCGTTTGGCTAACCGGATCGGCTTGGGGCGCCACTGCATTTTTATTATTTGCGCCAGACGATACGGTTTACCAAGCGCTACTCGCTTTTTCACTTGCGGGTGTAGCAAGTGGTTCAATGACCTCCCTCACCGTAGACAAATATTCATCCGTTGGTTTTGTAATTCTCGCAATCACCCCACTCAGCATTATTATTTTTATTGGGGATGGGCCCACCGCTATCGCCATGACCAGCATGACGCTGCTGTTTATTTTTTTTGTGATCGCCAGCACCACGCGCGCGCGGCACAACATGGAAGACCAACTCAATAAAAATTTTCATCTGCTGAAAATCACTAATAAATTAAATCAAAAACAGAAACTGGAAAAAATAATTAACAATGCCCAGTCTATTTACATTGGCGATAGCGACATAAAGTCTGCACTCAGCGCACTACTCAAAGAAACTTTGCCACTTTGCAACAGCGAGCTAGGTTTTATTGCGCAGGTAAAAAAAGATGCCGAACAAAACCCGCTCATGTGTGCACTGGTATTTGGGAGTCATAAAAAAGAAGATCGAACTCTAGAAAATTTCCGTGTAACCAACCTGCCAGAGAATGGTGAATACCGGAATTTGGATAATCTATTCGGGATGATTCTGCGCTCAGAAAAACCCATTATCAGCCCCAATCTGGCTCGCGACATGCGCGCAAGCACACTGCCGCCCGGCCACCCGCCTATAAACAACTTTATTGGAATTCCTATTTACAATGGCCAGGAAAAAATAGCTATCCTCGGGCTAGCCAACTCTCCCCTTGGCTACACCAATCAAACTGCAGAAGAGCTAGAGCCGATTCTGAAAAGCATTGCTCAATTTATTCAAACCATGAATCATGAACAACAGCACGAGAAGGACAAAGCAGAACTTGAGGCCAGCAGCCAACAGACACAAACCATTCTTAATGATATTGCCGACGGTATCATCACAATCTCAAAAGACGGGAAAATTCAAAGTTTTAACCACGCAGCGGAAACCATTTTTGGATATAGAGCCAAACACATTATCGGCAGCAACATCAGTACACTAATGCCTGAACCGCACAAATCATTGCACGATGAATACATAAAATCACACCTTAAAACAGGCAAGAAAAACATCCTCGGAATCGGGCGCGAAGTAATTGGTTTACGCCGCAACGGTGATGAGTTTCCTATGGATCTTATGGTGTCCCGTGTTTTTCAACACGGTGAACCACTATTTATAGGCATAGTACGTGACATAACTGAAAAGCGACGCATTGATGGGCTTCACAGTCAATTTATTACCGCCGCCAGCAAAGAAATTCTGGGGCCGCTTAATGTCATAACTGAAGCCATTAGCCTGATACAAAACGATGCATCTACCCACCTTCCAGAGCCCTTACATCACGCAGTCGGCGTAGCACAAAATAACAGCGTCAAATTACAAAAGCTCATGAGTGATTTAATCGAAGTGCACAATTTATCTAAAGGTGATGCGCCCTATAAATTAAAAACACAACTGATCCACCCTTTAATTGAAGAAACTCTAAGACGAAATGAAGCCTACATTGATATATATCAATGTCATGTGACAATCTCAGCAACAGAAAAGAATCTCACCGTACACATAGATAGCGCACGCCTGCACCAAGCACTAACACACCTACTGCAGTACTCACTAAAGCTCTCATCTCCGAATGCCAAATTAGGCATACGCATTAGCGAAGATCGCAACCGGGTGAAAATTGCCATTGCTATCGCAGGAAAAAAACTCAATGATGATGCACATAAGAATTTACTGTTATATTTTGGCACGAACAATAAATCTATCAATCAAGAACAATATGCAGAGGGAGATCTAGGGTTGGCGATAGCCAAAGAAATCATAGAAAAAATGCATGGTAAAATACACATAGAAAATAAAGCAGAGGAAGATTATTTTATCGTCGAGTTTCTACAAGCCGCCAAGGAGTTTTGATATTAGAGTCGGTTGCCGCTCCCCATTTGCTTGACTCTATCTAATAAGGCAGCCCCCATTCGATCCAACTCAATGGACTGATCGATGCCCCCACAAAGCACCGCCTCCTTAGGCATCCCATACACAACACAGCTCGCCTCATCTTGTGCAAAAGTGTAGCCTCCACCATTGCGGATATTCAGCATTCCTTTTGCGCCATCCTTCCCCATCCCCGTCAACAAAACACCAATTACATTTTTTCCACCCACTTTTGCAACCGACTCCATCATCACATCTACTGCAGGTCTATGGCGATGAACTGGCTCCGCATCAGAAAGTTTAACCACATAGTCGGCACCGGAACGAACCACTATTAAATGGTGCCCTCCTGGCGCCAAAAAAGCATGCCCCGGTAAAATACGCTCACCGCCTTTTGCCTCTACTACATGTAGACGAGTAATTTTATTAAGTCGCTCAGCATAAGTGCGAGTAAACCCGGGTGGCATATGCTGGGTGATGACAATCCCCGGCACTACGGCAGGTAATTGTATTAGCAGATCTTTTATTGCTTCAGTCCCTCCAGTTGAAGCGCCTATAGCAATAATTTTTTCTGTACTCGCCAACGCATTGGCCGGTTGAATCTTTTGATCCATACGAACTTCAACGCGCTCTTTTTTCTGCAAGGGTTTCACACGAACACTTGCTGCAGAACGAATTTTTTCTAGAATAATTTCTGCGTATTCCTTAATCCCACTGCTGACTCCCAACTTAGGTTTGGGAATAAAATCTACCGCCCCAAACTCTAAGGCGCGCAATGTGGCCTCGGCACCAGCTTCCGTTAATGTAGAAATCATGACAACCGGCGTAGGACGTGCCGCCATCAACTTTTGTAAAAAAGCCAAACCATCCATACGGGGCATCTCAATATCCAGCGTAATTACATCAGGCGTAAATTGATTCACCATATCACGGGCCACATAAGCATCGGGGGCAGCACCTACCAACACCATATCTGGCGCATTGCGAACAATCTCCGCCAGCAAACTGCGAACCAAGGCAGAATCATCAACCACCAACACTTTTATCGGCATAAGCATTCAATTCCAACAAAATCTTTAAATCATTACTTAATCGAATAACTCAACGCCCCCACTTTTAGGCGTGTATTTCATTCGCATACGATACTCACTTTCACGATCTGAAATAGTTGTGTTATGTAAGGATTTAATTTTTTTAACCAATACCTGACCCGAGTCAGGAAAAAAATATACTTTCCGCGGAAAGTCACCCAGCAAGTCTTGTGCGACCACAGGAATCTGCTCTATTTGTAAATAATCCAGTACAAATTCCACATTGCGCTGCCCAACATTACAATGGGTTAATCCGCGCAGCACATTACCACCACCAAAATCTTTAGCCTCAAAGCGCCCACGATTCGCTCCCATCTTTAACAGATGATTCACCAATAGCTCCATGGCATATACTCCGTAGCGAGCCGATTCAGTAAAAAAATCTGTATTTTCAGAATTATCACTAGGCAACAAAAAATGATTCATTCCCCCAATACCCGAAAATTTATCGCGCAAACAAACTGCCACGCACGAACCCAACACAGTCACAATTAATTTATCGCCCGCAGTGACATAATATTCACCAGGTAATATTTTTACGGCTTGCCGCATAAAGTGGCGATCGTAATAAACCGTGGGAGCGAGATGTACATTATTCTCATCTACCATCAACGCCCCCCAGATTATCCACGCCGACCGGAATATAAGTTGTTTTTCCAACTAAACGTACCAAATGATTTGCATGAGAAAAACTTTCCGAGTGTCCGGCAATATACAACCCATCTGGTACTAGCAACCGCACCATACGCCCCAGTATTTCCAATTGGGTAGATTTATCAAAATAGATCATTACATTGCGGCAAAAAATAACATCAAAAAATCCACTTAGATGCCAATGCTTATCGAGCAAATTAATCTGGCGAAAACTGATCAACTCGCGCAATTCATCTACTACCTTGGCTTTCCCGGTATTGGCACCCTTTCCGCGCAGAAAGAATTGTTTTTTTTGTTCATGACTAAAAACATCTAACCGATCAATAGCATAAATACCCAAGGCAGCAGATTGCAAAACCTGGCTATCAATATCAGAGGCAATAATTTCTACCGGCGGTCTATAAGTGCCATAAGCCTGCACTAGAGCCATTGCAATTGAATAAGGCTCTTCACCCGTGCTTGAGGCAGCACACCAAATTCGGCAAGGCTTATTATATCTATGCTTTTTTATAAAATTGCTGAGTATGTCAAAGTGATGCTCCTCACGGAAAAACGCCGTGAGATTAGTAGTCAAAGCATTGATAAACTCCTGCAATTCTTCCGGTGTATGATCCAGATAATTTAAATATTCATTAAAGCTATCAATATTCAACAAACGCAAACGCCGAGCTAAGCGGCTATACACTAACTGTTTTTTACTTGCACCAAGATTTATTCCAGCTTTTTGATAAATAACCGCCTTCACCCGAATAAAATCAGCATCAGCATAATGAAATTCCCGCATCGAATGATCAGTCACATGCAGATTCCTCGCCTAATAGTTCACACCAGTGGCAAATAAGCAGCCACTGGTTTGTGAGGTATCTACATTACTTAAAATTGTTCCCATTCATCTTCAGCTGAACTGCTGGGGGGGGTTAACTTTTTATTGACTTTTACTTTAGGTGTGACCAGTTTCTGTGCCGGTTTAACAATTTTTTGAGTATTTCTTCTGGATACAGTTAAACCATTTGCCGCACCCAATTGATCGCTTCGCTCATCTAATCGAAATTGCTCAACATTACGATTTAGTTCATCAGCTTGCGACTGTAAACTTTCCGCTGCTGCTGCTGCCTCTTCAACCAACGCGGCATTTTGCTGAGTCATCTCATCCATTTGCGAGACTGCAGTGGACACCTCCTCAATTCCGGTGGACTGCTCAGCGGAAGCAGCGGCAATTTCCGCCATAATATCGTTGACTCGCTTGATAGCACTCACAATTTCTTTCATGGTGTCGCCAGATTTTCCTACCAGGCTATTGCCATTATCAATTTTTTGCACCGAATCAGAAATTAACGATTTAATATCTTTTGCCGCATTTGCTGAGCGCTGTGCCAAGGTGCGCACCTCGGAAGCTACTACAGCAAAACCGCGCCCCTGATCACCGGCACGAGCCGCCTCTACAGCAGCATTAAGTGCAAGAATATTCGTCTGGAAGGCAATGCCATCAATGACACCAATAATGTCGGATATTTTTCTGGCCGATTCATTAATGGCATTCATAGTCGTCACCACTTGCTGAATTAAGGCACCGCCGTCAATTGCGACCGTCGACGCCTGTTCAGCCAACACATTGGCTTGTTTTGCATTATCAGCATTAAGCTTCACCGTAGAGGTCAACTCCTCCATTGAAGATGCGGTCTCTTCAAGATTTGCCGCCTGCTGTTCGGTACGGCTTGAGAGATCCGCATTGCCTTGTGCAATTTCACTTGATGCTGTAAAAATCATATCTGCAGCACTGCGAATATCGCTAAGCATTTTGGTGAGATTTTCTGTAGTTTCATTGCAATAATTTTTTAGATCGCCAAACGTACCGGTATACTCAACATCAATTCGTTCAGTAAGATCACCTTTAGCTACAGCACCCAATACGCGAGCAACATCGTTCAAGCCTCTTTCCGCAGTCGCCACCAATGTATTCAAACCTTCAGCCAAACTCAGGAAAAATCCGCTCTTACCTTCGGTGCGAATACGCTCGCTAAAATTACCCGCTGCGGCAGAATTAACAATATTATTGACTTCGGTCTCCACAGCAACTTCCGCAGTTCTATCCAGCCACTCAACAACCGACCCTAAACGAGTTCCATCTTTGGAGAAAATAGGATTTGCGACCAAGCGAAAATGACGTTTACCCACCACGATATTAGAAGTATAAGTAGTCGTGAGATTCTCCAGCAACTTCATTTGATGCGCGGGGTTTTTATGGAATATATCCATATTACTGCCAACAATTTTATCTACCGAAAAATGCGGCAGCACTGTACGAATATCAGCTTCTGCTACGCGTAACATTTTTTCAACCGACTGGTTCATGTAGATAATTTTTCGCTCAGGATCAGCAATCATCACATTTGTTGTAGTCGTTTCTAGCGCTCCCAAAATTCGGCTCATTTCATGTTCTGTAGCCACTTCTTTGGTGCGATCAACCCACTCAACCACCGTCCCCAAACGTTCGCCAGATTCTGAAAAAATTGGATTGACGATCAAACGAAAGACTATACCTGCCACCGTAATCTGACTGGTATAGGTATCGCGCAGATTGGATAACAGCTGCATTTGATGGGATGGGTTTCGATGGAAAATATCTATGTTACTACCCATTACTTTATCTACCGAAAAGTGCGGCAAAGCTTTCCGTAAGTCCGGCTCGACTAAACGCAGCATTTTTTCAACTGCTTTATTCATATAGACGATATTACGCTCAGGATCAGCCACCATCACGTTCGATGAGGTTGAATCCAACGCGCCCACAATTTGCTGCAGCGCACTTGCAGATTTAAGTTTTTTAATTGCATCTTCAGTAATATCAGTTGCATATTTTACCACCTTAAATGGCCGACCTTCGCCATCTAAAATAGGGTTATAACTAGCCTGAATCCAGACTTCCTTGCCGCCATTTCCAATCCGTTTATACTGACCAGCCTCAAAGTCACCTCGCCCCAACTTCTCCCAAAATGAACGATATTCAGAACTCGCACGATAGACAGGGTCTACAAAAATGCTGTGGTGTTTACCTTTAATTTCATCAAGTCTATACCCCATCACATCTAGAAAATTTTGATTGGCATCGAGGATTCTGCCATCCAGGTTAAATTCAATAACAGCTTGTACTCGATTGATTGCCGCAAGTTGTCCGCGCATACCGTCATACTCAAGCGCATCTACTTTAATCATTTTTTTAGCGGCACTTGCATTAAATAAATTACTTAGATTCATTTACACTTCTCCTTATACGCTAGCATCAGCTTCTGACGGCTTATCAAATAGACCAAGCTCATCGCTCGATATCAATTCATTAATATCAACCAAAATAATCATCTGTTCATTTATAGTCGCAAGTCCTAATAGATAGCGACTATTAAATGCAACACCAAAATCAGGCGGCGGGCGCAACTGCTCTTTAGCCAAGCTCACAACATCTGATACACCGTCCACCACCATGCCGACGATACGATTGTGTATATGCAGAACTATTACGATAGTAAATTCATCATAGGTAGCTTGCCCTACTGAAAATTTAATTCGTAAATCGACAATCGGCACAATATCACCGCGCAAATTAATGACGCCCTTAATAAACGGCGGTGCATTCGCAATTTTAGTCGGCCGCTCATAACCTCTAATTTCTTTTACCGTCAAAATATCCAAAGCATAATTTTCTTCACCTAGCGTAAATGTTAAAAACTCCTGGTTATCTTGCAGCACGCCTGCGGGCTCAATCATCATGCACCTCTACTGTAATGACTAACTTGCCAGGGACAATGGAATTTCAGGAGTCTTGGCCGCAAGCGATTCAACATCAAGAATCAATGCCACGCTGCCATCTCCCATAATGGTTGCACCTGCTACTCCCTGTACTCGCTTGTAGTGATGCTCCAAACTTTTAATAACAACTTGTTGCTGCCCCACCAGTGCGTCAACAAACAACGCAAAATGATGTTTGTTCGCTTCAATTAATACCGCAATTCCTTTATGCGCCTCGGTAAATTGTGGTTCCAACTGCATCGCTTTATACAAAGGTAAAATGGGCCAATATTCATCTCGCACCAATAACAGTTGATCATCTCCGGCCAAGGTTTTTATTTCGCATTCCTTCGGCTGCATTGATTCCACAATATTTACCAGAGGAATAATGAACGTTTGATCACCTACAGAGACGCACATACCATCAACGATTGCTAATGTCAGCGGCAAACGAATAGTAATTACCGATCCCTTTCCCGCCTCCGATTCAATGTCAATTCGCCCACCCAATGCCTGCACATTCCGGCGCACGACATCCATGCCTACACCACGCCCAGACACATCTGTTACTTGATCTGCCGTAGAGAAGCCAGGTGCAAAAATTAATTGCCACACTTCGGCATCAGACGGGTTATCACTGATTGGAATAGATTTTTCGCGGGCTTTTCTCAAAATTCGTTCGCGACTAAGACCTCCGCCGTCATCGCTAATACTAATTACAATACTGCCGCCTTGTTGTGCAGCTTTAAGCGTGACGGTTCCTGTTGGATTTTTTCCACAGGCTTGACGCACATCTGCAGGTTCAATACCGTGATCAATGGAGTTGCGTACTAAATGAGTTAGAGGATCAACTAGTTTTTCGGTAAGCCCTTTGTCTAATTCGGTTTCACCGCCCTCTATAATTAGATCTATTTTTTTTCCTAGCTTTGCCGATAAATCACGCACAACCCGAGGAAAACGATTAAACACAAACGAAACAGGTAGCATGCGGATGGACATTACTGCCTCTTGTATTTCACGGGTATTACGTTCCAATTCATTCGCTACTGCTTGAAATTTTTCACCCAAGGCGCCATCAAAACTTTTTCCTAGTAAATTCATCATGGATTGCGTTATAACAATTTCTCCGACCAGATTAATCAACTGATCGACCTTGGCAACATCAACGCGAATGGATGAGCTTTCAACGCTAATGGCTTCGCTTGCTTTAGATTTTATTTTATTTTCACTGGCAGCCTCATTACTCTTGGCAGAAACAGGGATCAGTGGTGTTTCAACAGGCGATTGCGCATTTGAATCACCGGGTAACAGATCATCAATAAAATTATGCAAATCTGAGTTGACAGCACTCGCTGGGGCGGCACCAATGGACTCCGCAGGTACGACCTCATCAAAAAAACCAAAACCATCATCTACTTCTGTATCAAAAAAGCCATAATCTTCACTTTGTGTAACCGCCTCCACCTCAGTGAAAAAACCATAGCTTCCATCTGTTTCTTCAGGCTGCGAATTTTGCCCTGCGGTAACCAGCTCTAATTTTTTAGTTATTGTATGAACACCAGCCCAATCCAGATCGGAACCCACTCGGTAGCAATGCAGTATGGCTTTCAATTGATCGACAGAGGATAGAAATAAATCAATATATTCTGCTGTTACTGGCAGTTTTCCTTGGCGAATTTTATCAAGCAAACTCTCCATGATATGAGTAACACTCGCCAGCGCATCGAAGCCAAAAATACCACTCCCACCTTTAATAGAATGCGCGGCGCGGAAGATACTGTTGAGTAATTCAGCATCGGGATGCTGTAGATCAACCTCCAACAAATGCTGTTCCATTTCTTCAAGGTGCTCTTGGCTCTCCTCAAAAAAAACAGCGTGAAACTGCTTCATGTCAATAGACGACATAGCACAAACCCTTCAAATCCATCTTTCTGCACTAGCCACAGTTACTCAGTGGCGCCAATAACACCTTGCACTAGCCCATTACTTTTTTGGCAATCTCTAATAACTTCGCCGGATCAAATGGTTTAACCATCCATCCCGTTGCACCTGCTGCTCGTCCTTGTGCCTTCATCGCATCACTTGCCTCTGTTGTCAGCATGACAATTGGCGTACGCACATGAGCGGGCAACGCACGCGCTGATTTAATAAAGGTTAGACCGTCCATGTTTGGCATATTTTGATCAGTCAAAATAAAATCGTAACTTTTGGTTTTGCAAAAATTAAAAGCTTCCAAACCATCTTTTGCAGCAGTAACCGCATACCCAGCAGACTTAAGGGTTGCCTCCACCATCTGCCGGACAGATACCGAATCGTCCACAATTAACACTTGCTTACTCATACCATCAACCTCTTGTTTCACCATTAATAACTATTCACAAGCTCGTTTTAGCTAACAGAATTACCCGATGTATGTCCAGCCAAAATACGAGCCATATCCAGAATGCAAATGGAAATATCATCGCGGTATTTTTTACGCCCAGTGTATTGCTCCAACGCCACAACGAGTGATGCCAATATTTCTGCAGGATTAGTCAGCGCGATATTGGCGACTCGATCAATTGAAAATGAAACTCCATCTTCATTTGTTTCTTCAATTAAACCATCACTATAAGCAACAATTAGCCCAAGACTTTGCGCAGGACAACTAACAACACTGGCATCAAACATTCCCTCTTCTAAAATACCCAACGCCATGTGTTGCGAATCAAATTGATGCAGTAATTTTCCTTTATGCATCCAATACACTGGAGGCATACCGCCATTCCACACATCAATTTCATTTTGTTCACGACGCCAGTGAACTATTACCGCCGCAACAAAGCGATCACCAGGCGTGTCATGGATTAATTTTTTATTGATCTCAGTGACTATTGAGTTAAGGTTAAAATTTTTGTCTACCATACTGCTAAAAATTGATACCATTGGCATTAAGGTAATAGCTGCAGACAACCCATGACCCGTTGCATCAGCCAATAAGAAATAGAAATCGCCGGAAGGAGAGATTTTAGTTAAGGCAATATCACCGCTAAATGAAGCGGACGGCTGTAACCATGCAGTGACGCCATCCACCACCTGACTATTTTGCTGCAATAGATATTCGTAAGTAGCTTTTGCAATGGATTCTTCACGCTCCGCCTCAGACTTAAATCGCTCCAGCTCCGCCGTTTGCAGCGCAATTATTTTTTGCATTGCGACAGTATTTATTAATGCACTCGCTTTCAATGCAAGCAGCGAAAGATTAACCGGCTTGATCAAATAGTCTGTAACACCTTTCGCAAAACAATTTTCAAGCAATACAGAATCCTGATTTGAACTAATCATTATCACAGGAGGCTTATTAATTTTATTATTAAAATCCAGATCAGCTAAAAACTCTAACCCGGTACCATCTCCCAGCTGATAGTCCAACACAATTAAATCAAACGTGGAATTTGTTTTTAGCAACTCAAACGATTTCAAATAACTGCATATAGAATGAGTAACAAATCCTTTACTACGCAAAAATTGACACATCAACTCATTTAGGTATTCATCATCATCCACAACCAAGATTGAATATGCTGGACCAAATGAGAAATCGTTCATGGCGGCATTCACTAGCTCATTTCAATTATTTTTTGTAAATTTGCTAGCTGTAAAATTTCTTTAGGCGCGGATAGAAGATTTGTCATTACAATCTTTGATTCTCTGGACTGGGCTTTTTTTTGCGACATTACTAACAGGCCTATTCCTGCACTATCGATATACTCCATCTCGGCGCAATCCAATGTCACAGTACCCGCACACTCCAAAGCTGACAGCACATCCCGGTTAAAGGTAGCACTGGAAGAATAGTCAAATCGTTTTGGCATCTTTATTACAGTTGAACCCGACATTCTTTTCTCCATCATTTAGAAAAAATCAACCGATCCACTCTCGACTGAGCTCGCCGACACAGGATTATTTTTTTGACGGTAAGATGATGCTTTATACTTTTCCAATTCATTATTGAGGCAGGAAAAATCTTCTACCGCATCCTCTAGGGAAGAAGCGATAGGCACTAACTCTTCCAGGCGCCGAATAATGTGACGCATATTTTGAGTGGACATATCTTCAAATTGCATAGCGCGCATCGCATTGTGAAGTGCTTCAACCAAATCTCCAACCAAGGCTTCCATCTCCTGATTAATGCGCTGATTTCTGTCCGCTTTATTTATTAATTTATCACTGACACGCTGCATTTCTGCTTTTGCCTTTAACACATATGTCATATCCTGTGAGGCAACTTCATCTACTGATTTGGTCAAATCGTCAATTGCAGCCGCGATATCTTTTAAACGCTGCTGAATTTCTAAACTAAAACCCGCCGAGCGATTCGACAGCGCCCGCACTTCATCAGCCACTACGGCAAAGCCTCGCCCAGCCTCACCGGCACGCGCAGCTTCTATCGCAGCGTTAAGCGCAAGTAAATTAGTTTGCGCGGCTATTTGATCTATATCTTTCAAGGCTTTGAGCACTTCTGGCATTTGACTGGCAATAGCACCGACCTTCTCCGCCAGCTCTACAGAAGAAGCACTCATGTTTACAGTGGTGTCGACAAATTTATTTAGTAAGTTATAAGTATTTTCTGCAAATGAGCTCATTCGTTGCGAGATACTCTCATTAGTTTCACTCGCGTCAGTCTCATAGAGTAATTGCTGCATTCCCTGTTGCTGCTGTTGCAACAGGGCTTCAATTTTTTCAAACGCCAATGTCAGCGTTCCCACGGCATCAGTTTGAATGCCAATTTGCGCAGTTAAATTCTCCATGCTCTCATGCACGACCTCGGTCATGATCGCGCTGGTTTGGCTAAGCGAGCTCTTTGTTATCGAAGAAACAACAGCAACCGACAATGACGTCGCAGGCCGGGTAGCACCTGCTTCCCGCACTGGATTTGTAGAGGAATAAAGACTATAGGCGAGTAATGCAGACACCAACATCACGCCAACAATTGGATGTACATACACTCCTAATATCGAACCTGCACAAAAAGCCAGCACGAGAAGCCACAGTGGTTTCAACTGCATAAAGCATCCAACTCCATTAACTCCATAGCGAACCCATTTAGCTTGTATGTGCACAGATAGAAGAGCACTCAGCATTTAAACAAGCTTTTTGTAAAAGTAGCAGGTTTATTTTAGTTTGCTTCGCAGGCAATGATTTTATTCAACTTATTATGGAAAAGCGGCGCAACAATTGATGCAAGACAATTAAATTTAAAACAAAACAACTTATAAACTTTTTTCTTATTTCCAATTTTTATATTTTTCTGACAATAAAAAACCGACTGTTGTTAGCAGCCGGTTTTTTATTGCGCATAAAACAATGCAATATTAAACGCCAAATATTTATTGCACCTGCACGACACCCTCTTCTATTTTTGCTTTCCAGATTTGCGGGCCGGTGGTGTGCACGGACTCGCCACGCGAATCTACCGCGACGGTAACAGGCATATCTTTGACGTCAAATTCATAAATCGCTTCCATTCCCAATTCCGGGAAGCCCAATACCTTGGCAGATTTAATTGCCTGTGCAACCAAATAAGCTGCTCCACCGACGGCCATCAAATACACAGATTTATTATCGCGAATCGCTTCAATTGCAGCCGGGCCGCGTTCGGATTTACCGATCATCCCAAGCAGACCGGTTTGCTCCAGCATGGTGCGGGTGAATTTATCCATGCGTGTTGCAGTGGTTGGGCCAGCCGGGCCAACCACTTCATCGCGGATTGGGTCAACCGGGCCAACGTAATAAATGAAGCGGCCTTTCATGCTCACTGGCAACTCTTCGCCTTTGGCGAGCATATCAATCATCTTTTTATGCGCGGCATCGCGACCGGTGAGCATTTTGCCTGACAGCAATACGGTTTCACCGGTTTTCCAATCCAATACATCTTCTGGTTTTAAGGTGTCGAGGTTTACACGGCGAACACTGTCACCTACATCCCAACTAATCTCAGGGTAATCTTCCAAGGCAGGTGGCGTTTGGAATGATGCGCCAGAACCATCCAGCACAAAATGTGCATGGCGAGTTGCCGCGCAGTTGGGGATGATGGCAATAGCTTTGTTCGCCGCATGGGTGGGGTAGTCTTTGATTTTGACATCCACTACGGTGGTCAAACCACCCAGACCCTGCGCACCAATACCCAAGCGATTGATTTTATCGTATAGCTCGATACGCAATTCTTCGTAGCGATCATTTGGACCGCGCGCTTGCAGCTCTTGAATATCAACCGGATCGAGCAAGGCTTCTTTGGCGAGCAGCATGGCTTTTTCTGCGGTGCCGCCGATGCCAATACCGAGCATGCCCGGGGGACACCAGCCAGCGCCCATCTCTGGTACAACTTTTAATACCCAATCGACTACTGAATCAGATGGGTTCAGCATCGCAAATTTAGTTTTTGCTTCAGATCCGCCGCCTTTAGCCGCTACATGTACGTCAACAGTATTGCCGGGAACGATGTTGTAGTGGATCACGGCGGGGGTGTTATCACCGGTGTTTTTACGCGCACCGTCCGGGTCAGCGAGGATCGACGCACGCAAGACGTTATCGGGGTTCATATAGGCGCGGCGTACACCTTCATTGACCATATCAGTGAGGCTCATTTGCGCATCCCACTGCACATCCATACCCACGGTTACAAAAACGGTGACAATGCCAGTGTCTTGGCAAATCGGGCGACGCCCCATGGCACACATGCGCGAATTGATCAGAATCTGCGCCATCGCATCTTTAGCGGCCTTGTTCTGCTCGCGCTCGTAGGCTTGATGAATGGCCTGAATGAAATCAACGGGGTGGTAATAGGAAATAAATTGCAGCGCATCGGCGACGCTGTCGATCAAATCTTGTTGGCGAATCACGGTTGGCATAATTAACTTCTCGATTGTTAGGTCGTAAAGTGGGAGGGGGAAAAGTGGTGCCAATTCTACACCATCAAACTGGATAGTTTTAGGCATCCTGCATATAGGTCTGACAAGGCTGTAATACAAAAGCATAAAAAAAGAGGAGCCGATTTATCACTCAGCTCCTCTTTTTGTTCATTACTGGATAACGCTAGCATCGAACCAACTATTTGGGTGCTGTACCCAGTTGTTGTTTGATTTGCAAAAGTTCTCGATTAGTGCCACGACGGAAAGCATCAATCGCCGCGATGGCCTCTTCATTGGTACGCAAGCGCGCGGCCAAACTATCCAGTGCAGTCATTTCTAGCTGCATCTTGGCCAACTCTTCTTTTAGATTTTGTACATTCTGGGATTGCTGACTAACACTGGTGCTCATGCCATCAATTTTTGCTGCAGCAGCATCAGCAACTGCTTTATTGGCAGCCACTTCTTGTTTGAGCGAAGAGGCCAGAGTGCGAGCCTCAGCACCCACTTTTTGGGCATTAGCTGCATCGCGCGCAACTGCGGTCGTTTTTTCGGTATTTGCCGCAATCGCTTTGCGGTTGGTTTCAATCAACGCCGTAATACGACGCACTTCAGCATCCATTTTTTTCAAATTGGATTGCAAGGTGACTACCGAGGCACTGGACTCTTCCGAGGTCAAACTCAGCTGCTGCTCCAAGCCTTTGATACGGACATCAGCCTGCTGCAACATCGCCTGCGCTTGAAACAATTGCCACCCCAAAAAGCTTGCTCCCCCAGCAGCAACCAATGCAATCACCAACGCTATAGCTGGCAAACTGCTAGACGGGGCAGCTGGCGCATACGCAGGTGTTGCTTGCGGAGTGGGCTTTCGCGCGGGGCGCGCTGGCGGCAAATCATCATCGTGGTCGCGCGCTGGTGGCTGCTGACGACGACTTGTGGATTCCGCTGGCTCAGATATTCCGCCAGTCGATAATGTGGGTTCTCTGCGTTCCATAACAACAAATACCTTAGCGGTTAAGACGATGGATCAAATGGACGTTTAGTGTGCGCGCATTTTATAGCAGCGACCAGTACAAACATAGTTCAGCAGTATGGGATGACAGCAATATTTTATTTTGCGCCATAAAAAAACGGGCGCGATGCCCGTTTTTTTAATGCAAGTTCACCAATAAGCGGCGCCCTGATTATTTTGCGAAATTTGCGTTCACAAATTCCCAGTTTACCAACGCCCAGAAAGCGTTCATGTAAGTTGGGCGCGCATTGCGGTAATCGATGTAATAAGCGTGCTCCCACAAATCCACAGTCAGGATGGGAGTAACAGATGCGTCGGTCAACGGAGTTGCAGCATTGCTGGTGTTAACTATGGCAACAGAACCATCGGCTTTTTTCACCAACCAGGTCCAGCTTGAACCGAAATTGTTGATAGCAGATGCGGTGAACTCTTCTTTGAACTTGTCGAATGAACCGAATGCTTTGTTGATTGCTTCTGCAACTGCACCAGTCGCTGCGCCGCCACCGTTAGGGCTCAGGCAGTGCCAGTAGAAAGTGTGGTTCCAGATTTGAGCAGCATTGTTGAACACACCGCCAGAAGAAGTTTTGATCACTTCTTCCAACGATTTACCTTCAAATTCGGTACCAGGAACCAGACCGTTCAACTTATCAACATAAGTTTTGTGGTGTTTGCCGTGGTGAAATTCCAGAGTTTCTTGCGAAATATGAGGAGCCAAAGCGTCAATTGCATAAGGCAGTGCTGGTAATTCAAAAGCCATGATGTTTCTCCTAATTCACGGTTGTATAGATAGTTCACGCTTGTATAGATTCAATCTTTGTCAAAATCCGCCAGCGAATCATAACAATTAAATGAATTTGCGCTTATTAAAAATTCGCTATCGCTAACATTATTGTACGCATCAGCAAAAACAATTACGGCCCACTAGGGGCCGTAATTATCGAGTGGTTCGGCTTACATCATACCGCCCATGCCACCCATACCACCCATGCCGCCCATATCAGGTGCAGATGGTTTATCTTCTGGCATGTCGGCAACCATTGCTTCGGTGGTAATCATCAAACCAGCGATAGAACCTGCAGCCTGCAGCGCAGAACGGGTTACTTTAGCTGGATCGAGAATACCCATTTCGATCATGTCGCCGTAAACACCGGTCGCAGCGTTATAGCCGTAGTTGCCAGTGCCTTTTTTCACTTGGTCAGCAACAACTGATGGCTCATCACCTGCGTTGGCAACGATTTGACGCAACGGTGCTTCCATTGCACGGCGTGCAATGGCGATACCGGCGTTTTGATCTTCGTTGTCACCTTTCAGGTCTTTGATTGCCGCAACGGCGCGCAACAAAGCAGTACCACCGCCGGGCACCACGCCTTCTTCTACTGCTGCACGGGTAGCATGCAGAGCATCTTCAACGCGTGCTTTCTTCTCTTTCATTTCCATTTCAGTGGCAGCGCCCACTTTGATTACCGCAACACCGCCAGCCAATTTGGCTACGCGCTCTTGCAGTTTTTCGCGGTCGTAATCAGAAGAGGTTTCTTCGATCTGCACACGAATTTGTTGTACGCGTGATTTGATTTCTTCTGCGTTGCCAGCACCATCAACGATAGTGGTGTTGTCTTTGTTCATGGTGACGCGTTTTGCAGTACCCAAGTGCTCCAAAGTAGCGCTTTCCAAATCCAAGCCAACTTCTTCAGAGATCACAGTTCCGCCAGTCAATACGGCGATATCTTGCAACATTGCCTTGCGACGATCGCCAAAGCCAGGTGCTTTAACCGCAGCTACTTTTACGATGCCACGAATATTGTTCACTACCAACGTAGCCAAGGCTTCGCCTTCCACGTCTTCTGCAACGATTACCAACGGCTTGCCTGATTTGGCAACGCCTTCCAACACCGGCAGCAATTCGCGAATGTTAGAGATTTTTTTGTCGACCAACAAAATATACGGGTGGTCGTGCTCAACACTCATGTTGTCTTGATTATTGATGAAGTATGGAGACAGGTAACCGCGGTCAAACTGCATACCTTCTACTACGTCCAACTCGTTGTCGAGGCTGGTGCCTTCTTCAACGGTGATCACGCCTTCTTTACCTACTTTGTCCATCGCCTCTGCAATCAAAGCGCCGACCGAGGTGTCGCTGTTGGCAGAGATGCTGCCCACTTGCGAAATGGATTTGCTATCAACACAAGGCTGCGCAATAGATTTAACGTGCGCAACAGCAGCACCAATCGCTTTATCGATACCACGCTTCAAGTCCATTGGGTTCATGCCTGCAGCAACAGACTTCAAACCCTCGTTAACGATAGCTTGCGCCAACACGGTTGCAGTAGTGGTGCCATCACCGGCGTCGTCAGAAGCGCGTGAAGCAACTTCTTTCAACATTTGTGCGCCCATGTTTTCGAACTTGTCTTTCAGGTTAATTTCTTTCGCAACAGACACACCGTCTTTAGTCACGGTTGGAGCGCCGAATGACTTCTCCAAAACCACGTTACGACCTTTTGGGCCGAGAGTCGCTTTAACCGCATCGGCCAACACATTGACACCAACCAACATACGTTGACGTGCGTTATCACCAAATTTCACATCTTTAGCTGACATATCTTCAATTCCTACAGTCTTTTGTTAACACAGGGAAACCAACACTTGGCGGTTTCACGTTAAATTCTTAAGGCAGTCGGATTACACCAGAACCGCTTTGATATCGGACTCGCTCAGGATCACCAGCTCTTCGCCATCAATAGTGATGGTATCGCTGCCTGCATATTTGCCAAACACTACGACATCACCCACTTTTACATCCAAAGGACGCAGCTCACCGCTTGCCAGTACACGGCCATTACCTACAGCCAGCACTTCACCTTGGTTGGGTTTCTCTTTCGCTGCACCGGACAGGATGATACCGCCAGCGGTTTTGGTTTCTTCTTCTTTGCGACGAACAACAACGCGATCATGCAACGGACGAATTTTCATGGAACTTTGTCTCCTAACAAAACAAGTTTAACGAGCTTGGAACCTGACTCTTGCCCACAGCAGTGCGATAGCAAGAGTACGGGCTCCGCGTGTGACATATAGGGACAACCAAAAAAGTTTCAAGCTAAAAAATTTTCAAGCTGACAATTTTCAAGGCTGCCATTAAAGCGGCCGCTCTACAGGGATGAGCTCAGGTGCTCCCTGTAATACGGCAACCTAAATGCGGTGACACCTATCTGGGGTTAGGTTTGGGGATTTCAACGGAAGGAGGTGAAAATTCTTGTTTAGGCAGCGATTTAGTCGTTTTTACGCTCAGTAGACGAGGTGGATTCGGGCTTCTGGTCAATAAGTATGCCTGTCCCATCTGATTCAGGTTCAACATTCGCAGCTCCTTGATGCTCATAAACATTGCCGGTTGAGCGGGTAAATCCACCAGTGCTAAAGGAGTGAAAGGCCTGACTATTATTAGCCGCCATCTTTGCCAGCCAACGCTTAAGCATTAAGCGGCGTACCAGTGGGATAAAACACAGCAATGCTAGTACATCACTGATAAAACCCGGAATGATTAACAGCACCGCGCCCACGGCTTTAAACAGCCCGTCTGCCAGCGCTTGCGCGGGCAACTCGCCGCCGCTACGAACATTTTGTGCCGCACGCAACATGCTCGACGCACCCAAATAGCGCAGCAAGTTGATACCGAGAAAAATCATCGCCACCAGCCAGACAATAACCGCCAGTGCCCCTGTTTCGCCGCCGATTACAATCATCAACCAGAGTTCAAGGAAAGGTAATAACAACAGCGGGAGAATAGGCAGGCGCATTATCGGCATCCAAAATAGTGAGGATGGCAGTTTACCACTTGTAACTTATGCCCAGCGACATACGTGTATCTTTGCTCTGGCGTGTCGGCTGCGGATCTTTATCCAGCCAATAATCAACTTTGAATTCAGAATAAATACGCTTCAGGATCATCGAACTCAGTCCAGTCGATGTTTTCAGCTGCACATTCGGCTCGTCCTCAGTTGATTGCAGCATTTCATTGTTGTGAAAAAAGCCTACGCCCCAAGGCAAGTTATAGCGAAAATCCAGCGCCGCTCCCAGCGCGACAAAGTCATCTTCCAGCGCATAATCGCCCACCAATCCATCCGGCAGCTGGTATGACTCATCGTGTAACGCCAAACCGGTTTTAAGCGATAAAGTCATGGTTTTGTTTTCAAAAAATTGATACCCCGCCCCTGAGCCAAGGCGCTCATAGGAGCGCATACCGCGTTGGGGATCTGCGCCCGCTAACAGGCTGTTGTACCAAAACCAATGCTCCCCCAAAAACCAATCGAGCGAATAATGTAGATTCCAGCGCTCCTGTGGCGCAGAAAAATTCCACGAAGCGCGCGCAAATTCACCGCCCGCCACATGGCGAAAATCATTGCGCCGCACCGTGATTTCACCCTGTGCATTCCACTCATCGCGCACCTCATTACCGCGCGAATAGGCGCCCCACAAGTTGAGACGCCCGTGGTGCACATAGGCGCCCTTTTTAAAATCCTCATAGGGCATAAGGGTTTTGATGCGCAGCAGTGAAGCGCGTTTTACACGATCAGATTCAGCGCAGCGATAGCGTAAATATTCAGCATCCATTGGCTCCAACTTGCAAGGCACATTATTGCCATTGATTTTCAGCGCAACATCCGTCTGAATGTTTTTAATATTCGTCTTCTTGATATTTTGCTCGCCAAAATTTTTGGAGCGCCAGAGTAAATAGTCGTCATCGATACTAACCAGCTCCCCCTCCAGACGATCGCCATTTAACAACTCCACAACGCCAGCCACAGCAGTTGCACTGAGCCATAACAACAGCAAACAACACAGCGATAGGATTTTTTTCACAACTAACCTTTTTAGCGGAAATATGAGCAGGAATGGTTTATCAGAAGTCTAATAGCCATTAAAGTGAGCACAGCCCAGCGCTGCAACGCCAAAAGTGTTAATAATGTTAATTTAAGTTACCTTGAGTTTAGTGACGTAAATCCAGCGTCGATAATGATGGCTGCGCACGCAAATCGCGCAAACAATATACAATTCATCGCTTCAAGTAAGTTAACCCTTATGAACAACCCTACCGCTAACCGCGAAGCATTTTATCTGGCGTTAATGTCTATCCCGGCGGGAAAAGTAATTACCTATGGCCAGCTCGCCGCACTGGCAGGGTTGCCCGGTGCAGCACGTTTGGCCGGCACTGTGTTGTGCGGGCTACCCGAGCAAACTGATTTGCCTTGGCACAGAGTCATTAACGCGCAGGGAAAAATTTCGTTACCAGAAAATTCCAGTGCTTATCAGGAACAAAAAAAACGGCTGGAGGCTGAAGGCGTAACTTTTACCAACAACAAAATTAATCTGCGTATTTACGGTTACACTACGCTCACACCCAACTAACACCCATACGGTTTTTATGAACTCATCTACACCCAGCTCAACCGACAATAATAATTTTAAAGGCTGGCGCGGTATCAAACGCGCGTTTGCTACTCCCTCTGCACTCACGATGTTGTTTTTGGGTTTTGGTTCTGGCCTGCCTTTTTTATTGGTTGGCGTTACGCTCTCCACCTGGTTGCGCGACACAGGCGTTGCCTTAAGTGTGATTGGCCTAATCAGTTACGCCAGCTTTTTTTACGTGCTGAAATTTTCGTGGGCGCCGCTAATAGATCGCTATCCACTGCCGTTTTTAGGTCGCCGAAAAGGTTGGTTGGCGCTGTCACAATTGCTGCTCATTAGCGCACTTGCAGGCATGGCCGTAATCGGCCCGGAATCATTGTGGTTATTTGTGTTGTTAGCTGGGCTAGCGGCATTTGCAGGAGCCACGCAAGATATAGTGGTGGATGCCTACCGCATTGAGGTTGCACCCGTTGAAGCGCAAGCCGCACTGGCGGCGACCTATATTTTGGGTTATCGCTTTGGGCTGATTATATCGGGCGCAATCGCACTGTATTTAGCAGAGTTAACAGGCTGGACCATTGCCTATTTAATCATGGCAGCATGTATTTTATTGCCATTAGTGGCAGGGCTGTTATCCAAAGAGCCTGCCGCACAAAAATTAATTGTGCGCGAAATTCATTTGCGCGATGCATTTATAAAACCTTTTCAGGAGTTTTTTTCGCGCAATGGCGTATTGCTCGCACTTGCCTTGTTGGCCTTTGTTGGACTATTTAAACTGCCCGATCAAATGATCGGAGTATTAGCCGGGCCATTTTATTTGGATTCCGGCTTTACCAAAGCCGATATTGCAACTGTATCCAAAGTCTACGGAGTATGGATTGGCATTGCGGGCGCGTTTTTAGGCGGTGTGTGTGTGGCGGCGTTTAATATCAAGCCTATGCTGGTAATTGCCGCAATTGCCGTTGCAATTTCTAACCTGGTTTATTTATTAATGGCGATCCACCCCTCGGAACAATGGGCATTTTTTGCAACCATCAGCGCCGATAATTTATCGCAAGGTTTTGCCGGAGTAGTACTGGTCGCGTTTATGTCCAGCCTCACCAATCGCAATTTCACCGCAACTCAATATGCACTGCTTGTTTCACTCGCACATTTGCCCGGGAAATTTATAGGCGGCTTGTCTGGCTACATAGTGGAAGCCTCTAGTTATTCCACGTTTTTTATTCTGAGCACCATTTCTGTTGTGCCCACTTTGCTATTGTTAATGTGGATTTGGAGCCGCATTCAAGGCAGCACACAACACTCAAATACAGCACAATGAAAAAAGCCGCTGGATAATAATATCCAGCGGCTTTTTGCGCGATAACAATAAGTTACTCAAGCAGCAAAAAAAGATAGAAGATTAAAAACCATTAATCCCTAAAGTTTTCAAACTGCAATGGCAAATCGATTCCTTCGGCGGTACGCAACATGGCAATTGCCTCTTGCAAATCATCGCGCTTCTTACCGGTAATCCGCACTTGATCGCCCTGAATAGATGCCTGAACTTTTAGTTTGGCATCTTTCACCATGCGTACGATTTTTTTCGCCAGCTCAGTTTCCACACCGGTGCGCACCAGAATATCCCGCTTGACTTGTTTACCCGCCGTTTTAACAGGCTTAACATCCAAACAAGAAACACCTATACCGTTTTTGTGCATCGCGCTTCTTAACGAATCCAGCATCGCGTCAAGTTGATATTCATTATCGGCCGTAATGGTAATTTCATACTCTTTACGCTCAAACTTGGCATCTACACCCTTGAAATCATAACGGCTGACGATAACTTTCCCCGCCTGATCAACTGCGTTGGTAAGCGCGTGTTTATCAACCTCTGAAACCACATCAAACGATGGCATAACTAACCTCTTTCAAACACTATAAACTCCGATTAAATCGGCAGTAATTAAACAATCAGCGTTGCAAATGCAATCGCACAGATCCAGAACAATAAAGAGCGAGAATACAGCGGCAAGCTCGATTTTACCAAAGCAAATGAATAGGCAGGCTCAGTGTGAGTAGTGATCACATCACCCGTCAGATCCTCGATAATATCTTGAGTTTCCTCTTCCATTTCCTCTTCCGCTTCGGCTTTTGCAACTGGCTCCATTTGTGCCATGGCTGCTTGCGAACAGTCTGTTGGCGCACCTAATGCACCGCGCAAACATTCGTTTAGCACATAGTCGGATGAGCTTTGGGTATCTAATAAGTTTTTACGCAGTGGGCAAGTTTCAAAATTCCCTACCAGCGCCCAGGTAATTCCCATCAAACGCACTGACGGCAACTCTAACAGCCACAACCACTTACTGGCGGTGGCATATGCATCGCTGCCCGCTGGTGAAAAATCGCGGTACAACACACTTAGGCGGTACAACAAGGCACCAAAAGGCCCAGCGATAAAAAACCAGAAGAGCACCGCAAACGTGCGCTCAAATCCGCGATAAGCAAACACTTTTAACGCCTCAGTATGCAGGCTGCGCCAATCGGCAGAGTCAACATCAGCTGCATCAAACGAGTGCCCGGCGCGCAAACGATCGAGCAATTGCACTGCCGCCACATTGTCGCCGCGCGTAGCCAGTGCAATATATTCCTGCGCATCGGCAAGAATATTGCCGCGCCCCAAGCTGTAGAGCAGCACAGGTACATAAAGAAAAAACAACCACTGCTTACCGGCCAATTGATCAATTAACAAAAATATAAACACCAAAACCACTAGCGGGATTAATAGCGCTAATAACAGCGGCGGTATTGCTGAAGCAGAGAGACCAGGAATTTTTTGCAGGCGATTGATAAGCCATTTGAACCAGCCATCATATTGCAGAACACTGGCCGAACCGAGCCAATAGACGATAGCGAGTACAACAACCAAACTGAGAAAAATCATTTTGTTTAATCACTCTTCAGTCAATAGAGAAAATGGCATTAGCCGAAACATTAGCCGAGAGAAGCGCGGTAACGCGCCCAATCAAAGGCGGGGCCGGGGTCAGTTTTACGCCCGGGCGCCACATCTGAGTGACCGGCAATACGCTCAGGTGTTAGTTTAGGATAAGTCAGCAGCAACTGGCGAGAAACTTTCTCCAGCGCAGCGTATTGCGCATCGCTGTAAGGGATATCATCTGCGCCCTCCAATTCAATGCCGATGCTGTAATTATTGCAGTCGGCAACCCCGCCGAAACTGGAGCTGCCCGCATGCCAGGCGCGCGCATCAAACGGGACAAATTGTGTGACGTTACCGTCACGTTCGATGAATAAGTGGGCAGAAACCTTGAGTTCAGCGATAGTTTCAAAATAGGGGTGCAAGCTTGCTTCCAGTTTATTTTGGAAAAAATCCTGCACATAACCACCGCCAAAGTCACCGGGCGGCAAGCTGATATTGTGGATAATTAGCAAGCTGATCTCGCTATCATCCGGGCGCAAATTAAAATTGGGCGATGGGCAATGTGTCGCCCATTGCAGCCAACCATCACAAATCATTGCGCCATTATCCTTAGTATCAATCATTTACATACCAGAAATTATTAAGATTACGCCGGAATAGTCCGATCTTGCGCCCACAAACGCAAGCTCGCAATTTGTTCGGACATAACGACTGAGAGCGGGCTGGTTGCTGCAATTTCATTCAATAAAATATCTGTCGCAAGTACTTTACCCTCTGCACCTGCGGAATAGAGGGCAGCGATTATCGCCTGCTCAATTTCCGAACCGGAAAACCCTTCGGTCGCTGCAGCCAGTTGTTCAAGATTAAAATCGCCCACAACACAGTTGCGTTTGCGCAGATGGATGGAAAAAATATCTTTGCGCACCGCTGATTCAGGCAAATCGACAAAAAAGATTTCATCCAAGCGGCCTTTACGGATCAATTCCGGCGGCAGACGCGCAATATCATTACTGGTGGCGACAATAAATACCCGTGTGCGCCGCTCTGCCATCCAGGTTAATAAGGTGCCGAGCAAACGCTGTGAGACGCCGTTGTCGTTGCCATCTTGCGCCATACCTTTTTCAATTTCATCGAGCCACAACACACAGGGCGACATAGCATCAGCTAGCTTTAATGCCTCACGCAAATTGCGCTCAGTTTCGCCGTGGAATTTATTATAGAGCGCACCCACATCCATTCGCATCAGCGGCAAACCCCACAAACCGGCCACCGCTTTGGCCGCAAGGCTTTTACCACCGCCCTGCACCCCCAGCAATAATATGCCTTTGGGGCGATCCAGTTTGGAATCGTCATTGTTAAATGCATCGCGACGTGTTAACAGCCAGCGTTTTAAATTGTGCAAACCACCCACATTGGAAAAATCTTCTGTCTGCTGCTCAAAGCTGATAACACCTTCCATATCCAGCAGCGCAAATTTAGCTTTGTTGATGCGCGGTAAATCATCTTCATTGAGCGCACCATCATTCCAAATCGCCGAACGCACCAAACGATGCACATCGCTCACACTCATGCCTTGTAAATTATTCACCACTTTTTTCAAGGTGAGATTATCGGTTTTAACTCGTGCATTGCCGTTGCGCTCCGACCAATCTTTTGCCTCTTCACGAATGATTTCCATAATCTTATCGTCATCGGGCAAGGCGAGTGTGTAAGCGGCGCTGTAGCGTGTCAGCTCTAGCGGTAGACGTAATTGGTAGCTGAGCAGAACCAATGTGTGCGGCACCGCAAAATGATTGAGCGCAATATCTTTTAACAAACGCACAACCTGCGGTTGATCGGTAAGGAAGGGATGGAGATCACAGAGAGCAAACATCGCCGGCTGCTGTTGCTGTTTAATGTGCCGCAGCATTTCTTCAGGATCATTTAGCTCGCTGCCTTTGGGCACTAATTGCGGGCCAAAATTCAAGCGTGTAAGGCCTTCGGTTATCGACCAACGGTGCAAATCCTTACCTTGTTTATTGGCAACTTTGAGCAGTACATCCAGTGCTTTTTTTTCTTCGAAGGTTTCTATCACCAACAGAGGGATGCGGGAATCCAACAGCAGTTTTATTTCGTTAACATCTTGCACGCGTGTCTCCTTTCAGCCGGACGAATAATTATAGTGGCGAAGCAAGCATGAAGTGCGGATTGCATCCTTGCAATAGTTTTTTGTAGAGCCTGTTTTCTATCGCTTAAGGCTCGCGGATATCAATTATCTGACGCAAACGAATATCACTGCTGGATGCACCGATCTGGATTTCATAACGACCAGGATCTACGGCATAGGCTTTTTTCTGCTCATCGTAAATTAGCACGTCCTTATTAGGGATAAGGGTAAAACTGATTTCTCGCTGCTCGCCTTTTTGCAAATGCACACGCTGCACTGCACGCAACTCTTTTAGTGCACGTGAACGCAAAGGTTCAACTGGCTTGATATACATCTGCACCACCTCGTCGCCTGCGTACTTACCGATATTTTTTAGCTGCATGCGCACCTTGATGGTTTGCGCTGGAGTGAAGGCTTTTTGATTCACGACCAACTTGGAATAGTTAAAGCGGGTGTAGGACAAACCATAACCAAAGGGATAAAGCGCTTCACCGGTAAAATAGCGATAGGTGCGGTTGCGCATGGAATAATCATCAAATGCGGGCAATTTTTCATCGGCCTTATAAAACGTCACCGGCAAACGACCTGCGGGATTTACATCGCCGAACAATACATCGGCCATCGCATTGCCGCCGCGCTGACCGGGATACCACCCCATCACAATAGCTGGTAGATTTTTATCAGCCCAATCAATCGCCATAGCGGCGCCACCGGTCAACACCATGACAATGGGTTTACCGGTTTTGTGCAGGGCTTCCAACAATTTTTGCTGGATCGCAGGCAAGTGAATATCGGTGCGATCACCACCGGCAAAACCGGGATAATTCACTTTCATTTCTTCGCCTTCAACATCGCCCGTTAAACCACCGACAAAAATAATCACCTCTGCATCTTGCGCAATTGCCAAGGCTTCATCAAACGGTGCCTGAGCATTAGGTAAACGCCAGCCCAAACGAATTTCGGCATCGCGGATATCTTCAAAATATTCGAGCGTGATGTCATAGGCTTTGCCGGCCTCCAATTCAATCGACGCACTGTGGCTACGCAACCGCTCGGCCAACTCCCACGAGTCGATCAGGGTTTTGCCATTGATTTTTAAGCGCACACCATCGTTGGCACTGACATTTAATTCATAGTTTCCCGATACCGGCGGCAAGAGCTGCCCCGTCCAGCGCACACTGTAATTATCGCTGGGCAAACCGGCGCCCGCAGCAATTTCACCGCGCGCGACCAGCGAATCAGTGGGTGCGCCGCGATCCCAACGAAAGGCGATGCGCGAATCAATCCGCGTCAATAAAGGTGCTCCAGAGAGTTCGGCATTATTAAAATATTCGCCGCGCAACCCCTGCTCAGTGGAGCTGGATGAGGGGCGCAAATAGCTTGGCTCGATGACGGGCGCTGCGCGCGGATCTTCCCTGCCCTCCACCAAATCCACACCGCGTGCATAACGTATCTGGGTGTCAGGTGAAACAGCCGCGCGTATACCTTGCAAAATTGTAACGGGCGCCGCGGGGGTACCGTAATAATTGCCCAGCAGCGACATCACTTCATCCGCCGTGGGTCCAATGACGGCAATATTTTTCAACGATTTTTTGAGCGGCAAAATGCCATTATTTTTTAATAATACGATTGATGACTGTGCGGCTTTGCGCGCGAGCTGATCGTGCTCAGCGGATTGATTGATCCCGTAGGGTATTTGCGCCCAGGGCACATCGCGATCAGGATCAAACATACCCAGCCGGAAACGAGTCAGGAATAATCGACGCAGCGAATCATCCAGCTCTGCCTCGGTAATCAAACCTTGGTTTACTGCGCTTACTAATGCCTGATAAGTTTTGCCACAATTTAATTCAGTGCCTTGTTTAACACCGAGCGCGGCAGCCTCTTCTGCGGTTTTTACAATCTTGTGATGCAAAAAAATATCTTCAATCGAATCGCAGTCAGACACCACGTATCCCTTAAAGCCCCAATCTTTGCGCAACACATCAATTAGTAAACGCTGGCTCGCTGATGCCGACTCACCGTTGACGCGATTGTAAGCCCCCATCACCGAGGCGACATTAGCCTCTTGCACCAAGGCTTTGAAGGCGGGCAAATAGGTCTCATACAAATCGCGCTCACTGGGATGCACATCAAAATAGTGGCGATCTGCCTCCGGGCCGCTATGCACGGCAAAATGTTTAGCGGTTGCATCGGTTTTGCGATATTTATGGGTGGGTGCATCGGCGTAATCGCCCTGCAAGCCTTTTACAAACTCAACGCCCATCCGACTAGTGAGAAAAGGATCTTCACCATAGGTTTCCTGACCGCGCCCCCAGCGCGGATCGCGAAAAATATTGATGTTGGGCGACCAAAACGTCAGCCCTTGATAGCGCAGCCGCTGATCGCGCCTCACAAACTCGTGATGTTTTGCACGGCCTTCGTCACTGATCACTCGCGCGACCCGGCCCACCAATTCAGGGTCAAAGGTTGCTGCCAATCCAATCGCCTGGGGGAATACAGTTGCATCGCCCGCGCGCGCCACACCATGCAGGGCTTCATTCCACCATTCGTATTTGGGAATGCCCGAGCGCGGAATCGCGGGGGCATCATTGAGCATTTGGCTGACTTTTTCTTCCAATGTCATACGCGCAACCAAATCCGCTGCGCGCACTTCAAAACTGCGCGACAAATCCTGATAAACCGGCATTGGAGTTATTGGCGCCGCTTGCTGGGAAAAACACAGAGCAGAACCGCTGCCGACAATTATCAACAGTAAAGATCGAACCAAAAACATAAGGAATTTCCCCAGCAGACTTGCAACAAAATGGTTATTGTTTTTATGACTATAAATAGGGTTTTGTTTGCATACAAGTAAAATAGGGTTAAGTGGCTGCCAGATTTCTGTTTAAATAGCCTATCGCCCAAGGGGGAACCTCTATGCCCAACAGACACTTAAGCCTGATCGACACATTTATCATCAATGCCGACCGCGCCTTGCGCACGCTGGCAGCCGGTAGCGATATGACCAGCGAGCGCCCATCGCCCGCCCGCCCATTAAGTGAAGCCGACCTCAGCGAGGCCGAGCGCAAACAAGCCGCCGCCTTGATGCGGGTTAATCACACCGGAGAAGTGTGCGCCCAAGCGCTCTACCAGGGTCAGGCTTTAACTGCCAAATTACCTGTTGTCCGTGCCGAGATGGAAAAAGCCGCCGAAGAGGAAGTTGATCACTTGGTCTGGTGTCAGGAGCGTATTGATGCCCTGGGTAGCCACACCAGTTATTTGAACCCGGTATGGTACGGGCTTTCATTTGCAATTGGCGCGGGCGCGGGTTTGGTAAGCGACAAAGTCAGTTTGGGCTTTGTTGCGGCAACCGAAGATCAGGTCTGCAAGCATCTGCAAGATCATCTAACGCAACTGCCGGTAGGCGATGCACGCAGTCGCGCAGTGGTAGAACAAATGCTGGAAGATGAAGCGCGCCATGCGGATATGGCGTTGAGTGCAGGCGGTTACAATTTTCCCACACCAGTAAAAGGCCTGATGACACTGGTCTCCAAAGTGATGACCACCACCAGCTATCGCATTTAAACCTGGAGTATCAGCGCAAAAAAATACCCGCAACTCGCGGGTATTTTTATATGGTACCTAGACAAATTCTAGGCTTCGCGAATTTCATAGGAGTGAGTGATTTCTACTCCACCGGCTTCCAACATAATCGATGCTGAACAATATTTGGTCGCCGATAATTCCACTGCACGTTTTACCTGCGCTTCCTTTAATTCCTTACCGGTAACCAAAAATTTCATATGGATTTTGGTAAATGGCGAAGGTACGCCTTCCGCGCGCTCGGCTTCCAGTTCACAGCGGCAATCCGTCACCTGCTGGCGCGCTTTAGTCAAAATGCTCATCACATCAAATGAGGAACAGCCACCCAAGCCAAGCAACAGCATTTCCATTGGGCGCACACCGGTATTGCGACCGCCATGATCTGGTGGGCCATCCATCAATACTGCATGGCCGCTGCCCGACTCACCTAAAAATTGCGCACCATCCACCCATTTCACTACTGCTTGCATAATCGTACCCGCTGTAAAAATTGCGCCAATAAAAAGTCGCCTAGGGTAACACAGCAGGCCAAAAAACCGAAAATGTCGCGAAAAACAACAATTAATCCCTGAATAATCACTTTTGATAGACAATTGAATTGTCTAGGCTTATAACTGCATCACAAAATTTCAGTGTGTCATGGCATATCTATAGCAGTGCGATGACCTTGTCGTCATAATAAATTTCATAGCTGAATTAGTCATATAAAAAATTCACCAACCATTACTATTGATCAATAGGGAGCCACACCTTGGTCGCTGTCTCACTCACACCGCACATTAAGAATGTGGAAGAATTTTTAATACACTGCCATCACCGCCGTTATCCAGCCAAAAGCACCATTATTTATGCGGGCGACAAAAGCGATTCTCTGTATTACATAGTTAAAGGCTCGGTTACCGTCTTGATTGAAGACGATGAAGGTCATGAAATGATTGTTGCCTATTTAAATGATGGCGACTTCTTTGGTGAAATGGGTTTGTTTGACGAGAAAGATTCGCGCAGCGCTTGGGTGCGCGCAAAATCTGAATGTGAAGTTGCCGAAATCAGTTATGCAAAATTTCAGGAGATCTCTGAATCGCACCCTGAATTTTTGTTTGCACTCGGCAGCCAAATGGCGCGTCGCTTGCGCGCCACCACACGCAAGGTTGGCGACTTGGCCTTCCTTGATGTGACAGGCCGCGTTGCACGTACTTTACTTGAACTCTGCAAAGAACCAGATGCCATGACGCACCCAGATGGAATGCAGATTAAAATCACTCGCCAGGAAATCGGCCGAATTGTTGGCTGCTCCCGCGAAATGGTTGGCCGCGTACTCAAGACTTTGGAAGAACAAGGCTTGGTGATGGTAAAAGGCAAAACCATGGTAGTGTACGGCACCCGCTAATAGATTTCGTTAGCGCAAAAAACAAAGCCCGCTTTACGCGGGCTTTGTTTTTTCTCCTCAATATAAAACTGAATAGTTTCGCCAGAGTTACTGCGCGAAAAACTCAGCAAGCGCAACGCCAGGTTCATCGGCGCGCATAAACGCTTCGCCCACCAAAAACGCATTAACATGTTTACTGCGCATAGCCTGCACATCGGCGGGCGCGAGAATTCCGCTTTCAGTGACCACAATGCGGTCGCTGCCGATTTTATCCAGCAATTTATAGGTGGTTTCCAAGGTTACTTCAAAGGTGTGCAAGTTGCGGTTATTAATACCGATTAATTTATTCGGTAAGGTCAAGGCTATATCCAACTCGGCCTCATCGTGCACTTCCACCAATACGTCCAAGCCAATAGCCTGCGCCAGTGTATTAAGCTCCACTAATTTTTCAGCAGTGAGTGCAGCAACGATCAGTAATACACAATCGGCGCCCATCGCCCGCGCTTCGTAAATTTGGTATTCATCGACCAGAAAATCCTTGCGGATCACCGGTAAATTCACTGCGGCACGCGCCTGCTGTAGATATTCATCAGCACCTTGGAAAAAATCCACATCGGTTAAGATCGACAGACAGGCTGCACCGCCCTGCTCATAAGAGCGCGCCAATTCAGCTGGCACAAAGTGTTCGCGAATCACGCCCTTACTCGGTGATGCCTTTTTAATTTCAGCTATCACACCCGATTTGCCTTGTGCGATTTTGTTTTCAATCGCCGCAACAAAACCGCGCGCCGGTGCTTGTGCTGCAGCGCGTTGTTTTAATTCCTCCAGCGAAACCTGTGTTTTACGCTCGGCAATTTCTTCCCATTTACGCGCAATAATTTTACGCAATACTGTTGGTGTATCAGACATGGATCAATTCCAAAAACGGTTTACAAAAATTATTGCAAATATTGGGTGAAGGCTGCCAGCTCGCGGATTTTTTCGCCCGCAAGACTGCTGCCGATAGCATCGCGCGCCATTTCAACACCATCGGACAAGGTGCTGGCAACACCGCTCACGTAAATTGCAGCGCCGGCGTTAAGCGCGATAATATCAGCTGCTTTTTCGGCGTATTGCCCACGGCGATTTCCTAACGCATCGCGAATCAGCAAAAGAGAATCCTCAGCATTGCTCACACTTAAACCAATCAGACTTTTGGATTGCATACCAAAGTCTTCCGGTTTAATGATGTACTCACGAATCTCACCATCTTTTAACTCAGCAACCTGGGTTTCACTCGACAAGCTGATTTCATCCAAACCATCTTTGGCATGAACCACCATGACATGCTCACTGCCCAAACGCGCCAGCACTTCGGCCATTGGTTTACACAAATCGCCATTGAACACACCTATCACTTGGCGTTTAACTTTTGCGGGATTGGTCATAGGGCCAAGCATATTAAAAATGGTGCGCATCCCTAATTCTTTACGCGGGCCAATCGCGTGGCGCATCGCCGCGTGATGTGCTGGCGCAAACATAAAACCCACACCGATTTCACGCACACAGCGGGCAACTTGTTCAGCGGTGATATCCAATTTAATACCCGCCGCCTCAAGCACGTCAGCACTGCCGGTTGAGCTGGAGACAGAGCGATTGCCATGTTTGGCAACGCGACCACCGGCAGCGGCGACAACAAATGCACTCGCCGTAGAAATATTAAATAAGTTGGCGCCATCGCCACCCGTACCGCAGGTGTCCACTAAAAAGGGAACATCTAACTCAACCGGCGTAGCTAGTTCGCGCATCACCATTGCGGCGCCACTGATCTCATCCAGCGTTTCACCTTTCATGCGCAATGCCACTAAAAAGCCACCGATCTGCGCGGGTGTTGCACCTCCTGTCATCACCACACGCATTACCGCAATCATCTCTTCTGTGGTCAGGTCGATACGTGCTACCAATTTTGTTAATGCTTGTTTGATATCCATTGCCCTTACCTTTTATAAATCAATACGTTGTTAAAAAATTGCGCAACATATCGTGGCCGTGTTCCGTCAGGATCGACTCCGGGTGAAACTGCACGCCTTCCAGTGCGAGAGTTTTATGTTTTACTCCCATGATTTCCGCCATGCTGCCATCTTCATTTTGCGTCCAAGCCGTTATTTCCAAGCAGTCGGGTAGTGATTCTTTTTCAATGACCAATGAGTGATAACGCGTAGCCTGAAATGGATTGTTTAATCCGGCGAATACACCTTTGTTGTTGTGATACACCGGCGAGGTTTTTCCGTGCATCACAAAGGGTGCGCGAATTACCTTGCCACCCAACGCCTGACCAATGCTTTGGTGACCAAGACAAACACCAAGCAACGGAATTTTTCCGGCGAAGGTTTTGATCGTATCGACCGATACGCCAGCTTCCGTCGGCGTACAAGGGCCAGGGGAAATCACAATTTTTTCTGGTGCAAGTGCGGCAATTTCTTCGATGGTGATTTCATCATTGCGCACCACTTTGATGTCTGCACCCAGCTCACCAAAATATTGCACCAGGTTATAGGTAAACGAATCGTAGTTGTCGATCATTAAAATCATTTTGCATCCCCTTTTACTGCTGCAGCTCCCACCATATCAACGGCTTTAAAAATCGCGCGCGCTTTATTCATGGTTTCTTTCCACTCCAGCGCGGGAATAGAGTCTGCAACAACACCGGCACCCGCCTGCACATAAAGTTTGCCGTTTTTAATCACTGCGGTGCGAATCGCAATCGCAGTATCCATATTGCCATTCCAGGCGATATAACCTACTGCACCACCATAGATACCGCGTTTTTCCGGCTCCAACTCATCGATAATTTCCATCGCGCGGATTTTCGGTGCACCACTTAAGGTTCCGGCAGGCAGGGCTGCACGCAATACATCCATCGCGCGCAAGTCATCTTTTAATTTACCGGTGACGTTGGAGGTAATGTGCATTACATGGGAGTAACGCTCTACCACCATTTTATCGGTCAGTTTCACACTGCCGATTTTTGCCACGCGGCCAACATCATTGCGCCCCAAATCAATCAGCATTAAATGCTCGGCAATTTCTTTCGGGTAATTAACCAATTCAATCTCCAGCGCTTTATCTTCTTCCGGTGTATAACCGCGACGGCGAGTTCCGGCGATTGGGCGCACCGTCACTTCACCATCTTCCAAGCGCGCGAGAATTTCCGGGCTGGAACCGACCACATGGTGATCGCCGAGATCCATAAAATACATGTAAGGCGACGGATTTAAATTGCGCAGCGCGCGATAAAGATTGATCGGCTCCTGGGTAAAATCAATCGATAAACGCTGGGAGACAACCACTTGCATGGTATCGCCCGCCAGAATGTAGTCTTTGATTTTATCGACATACTGATGAAAGCTTTCTTCGCCGCAATTGGAGGTAAATAGCGGTTCATTGTGACCGTTATTGCCTAGCGATAAACTCGGCGTTGCCGGAATTTCACCGCGCAGTTTTTGCTCCAATTCATCCAATCGAGCGTTCGCTTTGGCAAAGGCATTTTCAACATCTGGATTGGCGTGAATCACAAAAATTAATTTACCGGCGAGGTTGTCAAACACCAGTACTTCGTCGGATACGCTGAGCAAAATATCCGGTGTACCAATCACATCTTTCGGTGTGCTGGCTTTTAAATGTGGCTCGACATAACGCACACAGTCATAACCAAAGTAGCCAACCAACCCGCCAGTAAAACGCGGCAAGCCAGGCAATTCAGGTGCGCGATAACGCTGCTTGAACTCTTCTACAAAGCTCAGGGCATCGGCGCAAGTATGAGTCTCCACCACTGTGCCATCGCGCTCGATTTGTATTTCATCGCCAAATGCTTTTAATACAGTGCGTGCAGGCAGGCCGATCATGGAGTAACGCCCCCATTTTTCGCCGCCTTGTACGGATTCAAATAAATAGGAGTAAGAGCCAGCAGCCAGTTTGAGATAAGAGGACAACGGCGTATCCAAATCAGCCAGCACTTCGCGCATAACAGGAATACGGTTGTAACCTTGCGCGGCTAATTGGGCAAACTTGGTTTGATCGATAAACGGGTCGGAAGTCATGACATTACCTTTACGCTCACCTGATAGGGGGCAAGCTTTTATCTTTTTCAGTATTGTATTTGCGCAGCACAATTAATGGAAAAGAATTAATGGCAAAACCACTAACCAATTCCGATGCGCAAACAGGGAAAGGCAGGCTCAGCGCAAAATCGCGACGGATTTTGACCAAGCGGGATGAACTAGCGACGCCATCGGGCGGCAAGGCGGGTAGCGCACTCTGTTGTGTAGGCTGCGTGTTTCACGAGGATGATTCCTGTTTAAGTGAGAGTAAGTGTACTTAAATAAATTGCCGATGCCTACCCTCAAACCACTGCCAATACCTGCAAATTCACAGCAGATTAAACCAGTGCTAACTGCTCGCGCATTTGGGCGATAACCGCTGCATAATCCGGCGCATTAAAAATCGCCGAGCCCGCGACAAAGGTATCTGCCCCCGCCTCTGCTACTTCGCGGATATTCGCCAAGCCAACACCACCATCAACTTCCAAGCGAATCGGAAAGCCGCTGGCATCGATCAGGGCGCGCGCTTCACGTAACTTGTCGAGTACATAAGGGATAAATGCCTGACCGCCAAAACCCGGGTTGACCGACATCAACAGCAACATATCCAACTTGCCCATCACGTATTTGATATGGTCGAGGGAGCTGGCGGGTGTGAGCACCAATCCAGCTTTGCAGCCCTTATCTTTAATCAGCTGCAGGGAGCGATCCACATGGCGCGAGGCCTCCGGGTGAAAGGTGATGTAGGTAGCGCCAGCGTCAGCAAATTGCACGATCAAATCATCCACCGGCTCAACCATCAGGTGCACATCAATTGGCGCGGTCACACCGTATTTGCGCAGGGCTTTACACACCATAGGACCTACGGTGAGATTGGGCACATAATGGTTATCCATCACATCAAAATGGATGATATCGGCACCCGCGGCGAGCACTGCATCCACTTCTGCGCCCAAGCGCGCAAAGTCAGCCGAGAGAATTGAGGGCGCTATTTGGTAATCTCGCTTAAAGTTCTGCATAAATGTCCCGATATGGATAAATGGCAGCGCGCATTCTACGTGATAAGGTTTGCCACCAAAACCCACCCCCAGGACTGAACCATGCTAGCAGTCGGCTTATGGCCAACAAGATCGATCAAAACCCCTGCAGGCTTGCTGTGCGGCGCGCTGCTACTTTGCCTCTTGCCACTGATAAGCACTGCGCAAGAGCCGGAAGAAAACGCAGAATCATCGGCAGCGAGCAGCGCAGCCAGCTCCAGCAGCAAATCCTCCGAGGCGCCGCTTTATCCATCCCGCACCATGCGCAACAAAAGTTTATTTGCCGATGAGATCAAAGATGAAGCCCAATGGCTGGACACAGAACACGGGAAAATCCTCGCGCTCTATCGCCCTACCGAGGCCAAAAAGACGCTGGGTGTACTGATTCTGTTTCACGCCGCCGAAAACCCGCAATTCTGGCCGCCCATGCTGGAAAACCTGCGCGCCAATCTGCCCCGCTACGGCTGGGAGACACTGGCGATTAGCTTGCCGCATAAGTATCCAGCCCCAATTCCGGCGCGACCAAGTTCGTCGTCATTTAGCGCATCAGCATCTAGCGCAAGCGGTGAAACTGAGGACAACACAGAAGATGCCGCACCTGCAGACGAAACTGCCGCTCAAGAAGAAGCGGTAGCCGCCGCATCCAGCAGCGCACCCGGCTCGTCGAGTGCTGCCTCCTCCAGTGTTGCGCGGGAAGTTCTGATCGCAACCTATGTCGAGGCGGCATTTGGCTTTCTCAAAGAGAAAGGGCGATTTAATGTAGTGGTATTAACAGACAACAGTTCTGCCCATCAAGTCCTGCAAAACTTACTGCCACAAGTCAAAGAGAATAAACGCGATGCCAGCGTAGTAGATGGCCCACTGCAAGCCTTGGTAATCACCAACCTGCAGCAACAAGAGCCGATCAGCAAAACCGAGTTGGAAGCTATTTTTAGTGCGGCGCAATTACCGGTGATGGATATCTTTTTTGCGCCAGACAATGCCGAGCAACACGACGCGCGCGAATTGCACCGCGCCATAGCTATGCGCAAAAAGTTAGCCGATTACCAACAACACTTGATCGACACTCAACCCAAGATGGTGGAACAAGACCATCAAAGTTATTTGCTGGGGCGCGTGCGCGGTTTTATGAAACAAAAAGCCAGCGGCAGTGAGTTGACCAGCAACAACCCACAATAATGCCCAAAATAAAAACGGGATCAGCCATTGACTGATCCCGTTTCTTTAACGCACAAAGCTCAACACATCCCGTCCTGAACCTTGTAATCGCCTTTCATTTACATGACACAATTGAGTGAAAATGGCGATCCGAATTAGGCGCTTCCCTTGACCCTGCTTGGTCAACCTACCCTCCCTGACGACCTCCTTGTTAGAAGCCATTTTCAAGTAAACACAGGGTTGGGAATAGTCGCAAAATTCACTGATTCATGTAGGAAATCAACTACAGCACGCTGCGGCTATTGGCTTATAAGCCCGAGGAAATAGGGCAAATCTCAGGCTTTTTTGTAAGCCTCCATACGTTTATGCAACTCGCCAACAACAGGAGCAACCGCGCCACGTGTCGCCAGGTAATGCACATTAAATAGCTGAAAATAATCCTGCAGTGCATTGGCGATACGCGGCTCACCCGCCATTTCCAAACATAAACTCGCCGCTTCTGCGGTCGATAAATAATGCTCTTGATGGGATTTACGCACCGCGTAGCCGCGCACCAAAGCCTCCGGCAATATCACACAGGGGATATTTTCCAGCCAACGGCTCAAATGAAACATCCGACCGCTCTGTTTCCAGGTGCCATCCAACACAACAAACGTATTGATTTTGCCGTCGTCCGGCAACTCAGCAATCAACTGGCGCGGCTTGGCACTGGCATCACTGGCATCCACCGGAAACACGATCAAACAGCGCCGCTGCGGATCACTTAATAAAGCCAACAATTCCGGGGCTGGCTGGGTGCGACTCCAACAAAAAGCATGGGTCTGACGCGGCAAAATATCCGCAATCAAACGCCCGGTATTGGTGGGCTTAAACACCTCATCGGTATGCATCAACAGTACAAATTCCGAGCGCGCCGCCAACTCTGGTCGCCAAGGACAAAGACACGCAAATACCGCCAGCTGACAAGCCTCACAGCGCACCACCGACTTACCCCGCGCCAGAAATTCCCGCGTAGACAAGGCCAAACGCTGCGCGCGCAATTGCAGATATTGATTTGAATATTCGCCAACCATCAATCACTCACAAAAAAACCATTGAACATTAGCGACAAAAAAAAGCGCTCTCATGAGCGCCTTTTTGGCAGATACAGTCACTGCGCCACCGGCACCAATTGTACGCGTGGCGGGCTACCTAATTTGATGTCGCCGCGCACTCTATAACCCGGCACCGCATCGCGCATTTTTTGGTAGATCCAGCGCCCTTCCACATCCGTGCGCGCAATGATAATCGCCAGACTCTTAGTTGCTTTTAGTTTTTGTGCGATTCCGGTTAGCTTGGCGATAATTTGCGGATCATCTTTGCCAAGCAAGCTCGCATCGAGTAAAAACTCATTTGCACCGCCACGATAAGGCTCTACTGGCGGGGCTGATTTAATTTGTTCCGCCAAACCGGTTGCTACTTCTTTAA
Source organism: Cellvibrio sp. OA-2007 (assembly GCF_000953825.1). Classification (GTDB taxonomy): domain Bacteria; phylum Pseudomonadota; class Gammaproteobacteria; order Pseudomonadales; family Cellvibrionaceae; genus Cellvibrio. The sequence goes on from NZ_BBUL01000096.1 coordinate 82,502, forward strand.
TTAGCAAGTTGGTCGGATCAACAATGCGTGCATTATTGAGCATTGTGGTTGCCTGCGAGTAATTGCCACGAGCCGCCGCCTGACGGGCGAGATCTACATAGCGCATAACAATACCCTGCAGGCCACCTTTGGCGCGGGTGTTATTGGGGTCTAACTTGAGTGCTGCACGAAAGTAATCATATGCGTTGTCATTGTGGGGTGTGAGTAGCTGGTCGTGCGCCAAGGTATATTCACCATTGAGAATCAACAGTTTTACTGCTTGCTGTTCTTTGGTAATGACGGGTTTAGGCTGCACTTGGGGCACAGGAGCGGGAGCAGGTTGTTTTTTTTGATTGGCATAAAAGGGAATCTGGCAAGCACTGAGCGAACACACCAAAACAGCCAATAAACCACTGCGACCAATAGAATTACGCATAACACCCTTCTCGATAATCTCGTTAGACAATCCATACATTAATTTACCAGACCACCCGAACATCTAATCGCAAAAGAAAAACCAAACAGCGATAGAATGATCTTTATTACCGGTTGTCTACAGGCCGCGTATGTTACTGTAAGTCGCGTCGCCGGGCACCATTGCTCGCTCACGAACATTTACTTTTAAACCGGGAAGCTCCTCATACCATGTTTAATTTGCATCAACCAAGATCTGGACTTGTGTATCGACTCAGCATGAACGCGCTAATGCTACTTGTCATGCTATTAGCCCAACCCAGCACTGCCGAGGATTTTTTAACGCAAAAAACCGGATCGTTCACCAGCAACAATGCATTGAATTCCAGCTTACTCGCCGGCCAAGATGAATTTTTGCCCGTGGCCGAAGCATTCAAACCCAGTTACATCATCACGCAAGGCAGACTGGTTTTGCACTGGCAAATTGCAGAAGGTTACTACCTGTATGAGGAGCGCTTTGTTTTTCGCCCCGACAGCAATATCCAACTAACTCCTTCTTATACCCCGGGTAAGATGAAGTATGACGAGCTGTTTGAACGCGAAACCATGGTGCATTACCACGAGGTGTCGGCGAGCTTTGATTTAGCGGGCATCGACAAGGCATTTACGCTAAAGCTGGAGTATCAGGGTTGCGCCGATGCAGGCCTCTGTTATCCCCCGCAAAAACTGACACTGGCGATTGACCCCGCAAACGCCTTAGTGACGGAACAGGCCTTAAGCGCACCGCCACTTGCCGTTGAATCAACAAGTGCAGCTATCGCATCATCCACCGCTACAACAACCGGTTCCAATTGGATCTTTCAGGCGATTATTTTTGCGCTGCTGGGCGGCATGATTTTGAATCTGATGCCCTGCGTATTTCCGGTTCTCTCTATTAAGGTGATGAGTTTGGCAGCCGCAGACCGCTCGCGACTCGTCATCCACGGCTGGGTTTATACCCTTGGTATTGTGCTGTGTTTTGTGGGCTTCGCTGTGGCTTTACTCATCGCACGCAGAGGTGGAGAAGCAATTGGCTGGGGCTTTCAGCTGCAGTCGCCGGGCCTCATCGCCGCCCTCGCCTATTTGTTTTTTGTGATGGGCTTGAGCATGTCAGGCCTGATCAATGTTGGCAGCAGCCTGATGGGAACCGGCCAAAACCTGACCCAAAAATCCGGCCTGAGCGGCTCTTTCTTTACCGGCGTGTTGGCAGCCGTGGTCGCCAGCCCCTGCACCGCACCTTTTATGGGGGCCGCACTCGGTTTTGCCTTAACCCAACCAGCCATTGCCTGCCTTGCCGTATTTGCCGCCTTGGGTTTTGGCATGGCATTACCCTTATTAGTACTTTGTTACTTGCCCACGTTGGCCGAGCGCTTGCCCAAACCCGGGGCCTGGATGGATAACCTCAAGCAATTCCTCGCCTTTCCTCTTTACCTTAGTGCAATCTGGCTGCTGTGGGTTTTCGGCCGTCAAACCAGCGTTAGCGGTATGGCAGCACTCTGCGTTGGTGCTGTCGCCATCGCCTTTGGCTGCTGGCTATTAGGACGCGACGCGCGGGGATTTTGGCAGCTAGTGCGCCGGATTAGCATCGCCGCCAGTTGGATAATTGCAGTTGTCCTGGTTTGGCAAAGCTCCGCAAACCAAAACCAAACACCGACTGGCCGCTGGCAAGCTTACAGCCCTGAACTTGTCACCTCACTGCGCGCCGAAGGTCGGCCAGTATTTATCAACTTGACCGCTGATTGGTGCCTGACCTGCCTCGCCAATGAGCGAATTGCACTTCACACCCAGGCCGTTGAGCAAATCTTTGATGAGTTAAATGTGGCGACAATTAAAGGCGATTGGACGAATACTGACCCGAAAATCACTGAACTTCTGCAAGAATATGGTCGCAGTGGTGTGCCTTTGTACCTCTGGTTCCCCGCCGGCAGCACCGATAAAGCAATCGTTTTACCGCAACTGCTAACACAAGACCTGATTATCGACACACTAAAAGCGAAAATAACCGCAAAGTAATTGCTTTTTGATTATTTTCGCCACACTTGCCTGCAACATTTTGCAACTTCTCACATCTTGCCGCTAACATGGGGGCAAGATGCGGGGATAATCGAGCAAAACGGCTATTTCCACCCCCCTGCTTAACACTATCACGAATAACTTCTTCAATCATGCAGGCATTTTCTGCCATCTAAACAAAATTTCGCGGGCATCGTGGACATATCCTGCTTTTTGCGGCAAACTCCTCCCACTTTGAAATCCCCGGCAAGCTGAACTTGCGCTTTCGTTGCGAGTCTCAGCATAAAACCAGAATATCACCGCAGGATCACTGTTAATGGCAACCATTTTGGTACTTCACGGCCCCAATCTGAATTTGTTAGGCCTGCGCGAACCAGACATCTATGGTGCAACTACGCTTGATGATATCAACCGCAATTTGACCCAAGTCGCCATAGCGGCTGGCCATCATCTGCAAACCCTGCAAAGCAACGCTGAATACGAACTGATTGACCGCATTCACGATGCGCGCAAAGAAGGTGTCGATTTCATCATCATCAATCCCGCTGCGTTTACCCACACCAGTGTCGCCTTGCGCGATGCATTGTTAGGGGTCGGCATTCCATTTATCGAAGTACACCTATCCAACGTGCACAAACGCGAAGCCTTTCGTCACCACTCTTATTTTTCTGATGTCGCCCACGGCGTCATCTGCGGTTTTGGTGCCACCAGTTATGAACTGGCACTACAAGCTGCATTCAAACTCGTTAAACAGTAACGCTTTTATTAATTTGGCCCTGCCAATAACAATCACAACACACCTTGTTACAGAGAGGATTTTATGGATATTCGCAAAATTAAAAAATTGATCGAGCTGCTGGAAGAATCCAACATCGGCGAACTGGAAATCAAAGAAGGCGAAGAGTCTGTGCGCATCGCCCGTAACAGTGGCACCACCCAATACTTCAGCGCACCAGCGCCTGCTGGTTACGCTATGCCTGCAGCACCTGCCGCTGCAGCGCCAGCAGCAGCTCCGGTTGCGGCCGCACCTGCAGCAGCCCCAGCGGCACCGGCAACTGCTGGCCATGTAGTGAAATCGCCAATGGTTGGCACCTTCTACCGTTCACCAAGCCCAGGCTCACCTATGTTTGTTGAAGTGGGCAAACACGTAAAAGCGGGCGACGTAATCTGCATTATCGAAGCGATGAAAATGATGAACCAAATCGAAGCCGACAAGACTGGCATCATCGAAGCGATTTTGGTGGAAGACGGCAACCCAGTTGAATTCGATCAGCCTTTAGTGACCATTGTTTAATCAACCATTGCGGTTGCCTGCAGGGCACCCCAATCGCTAATCGCTGAGGAACTGGTTTATGTTCGATAAAATTTTGATCGCCAATCGCGGCGAAATCGCATTGCGTGTATTGCGTGCGTGCAAGGAAATGGGCATCAAGACAGTTGCTGTCCATTCACAAATTGACCGCGATTTAAAACACGTACGCCTGGCAGATGAATCCGTCTGTATTGGCCCAAACCCATCACCCAAAAGCTACTTAAATGTACCGGCAATTATCGCCGCGATGGAAATCACCGATTCCGAAGCCGTTCACCCCGGCTACGGCTTTCTCGCTGAAAACGCTGACTTTGCCGAGCGCGTGCAAAAAAGCGGCTTCACCTTTATCGGACCAGATCCAGCGGTAATCCGCATGATGGGCGACAAGGTTGAAGCGATTAAAGCAATGAAAAAAGCGGGCGTTCCTACCGTACCAGGTTCAGATGGCCCACTGCCAGAAGACCCTGAAGAGTGCATGAAGATCGCCAAGCGCATCGGCTACCCAATTATCATCAAAGCCGCCGCTGGTGGCGGTGGTCGCGGTATGCGCGTAGTGCACACCGAAGCGGCACTGATCAACTCCATCCATGTAACCCAAGGCGAAGCTAAAGCTGCCTTTGGCGATGACACTGTGTACATGGAGAAATTTTTACAGAACCCACGTCACGTGGAAGTGCAAATTCTGTCTGACGGCCAAGGCCACGCGATCCACTTGGGTGACCGCGATTGCTCACTGCAACGCCGCCACCAAAAAGTACTGGAAGAAGCACCCGCTCCCGGCATTCCGCAAGATGTGCGCGAAGCGACCTATGCCGCTTGCACCAAAGCCTGTATTGATATTGGCTACAAAGGCGCCGGTACTTTTGAATTCTTGTACGAAGATGGCCGTTTCTACTTTATCGAGATGAACACCCGTATTCAGGTTGAGCATCCGGTATCCGAAATGGTGACCGGCATCGATTTGATCAAGGAGCAAATCCGCGTTTGTTCGGGCTTGCCACTGTCAATCAAACAATCCGATGTGATCATTCGCGGTCACTCGTTTGAATGCCGTATCAACGCAGAAGACCCGAAAACCTTTATGCCCTGCCCCGGCCTGGTAAAAGGTTTCCATGCGCCGGGCGGCTTAGGTGTGCGAGTGGATTCACACTTGTACAATGGTTATACCGTGCCGCCGAATTACGACTCAATGATCGCGAAAATTATCACCTATGGTGATACCCGCGAGATCGCCCTGAGCCGTATGCGCAACGCACTGGATGAAACCATTGTCGACGGCATTCGTACCAATATCCCGCTGCAGCAAATGCTGGTGCGGGACCCGGAATTCCGCAAAGGTGGCGTAAACATCCACTATCTGGAAAAGAAATTGGCGGAGTAAAGCTGCCAATTGACCTGAAGGGCGCGATTTATCGCGCCCTTTTACATTGCGTCACTACGTATTTGCGCCCATCATTTCAGCTCCACATTTATCAGCAAGAATTTACTTTATGCCTTGGTTACAACTCAAAATTATCAGCTCGCGCCGCTATGCAGAATCTCTCGAAGATTCACTGCTCGCCTGCGGCGCAGCGTCCGTTACCCTGCAAGATAATGCCGATCAGCCCATTCTGGAACCCGGTTTAGGCGAAACCCCACTCTGGGACAGCGTAAAGATAACCGGTCTGTTTGATGCAGAAATCGATACCGCCAAAACAATTGCCATCGCCGAGCGGCGCTTTGGCAATCCGCTGCCTGAACATTATTGGGAGCAGCTGGAAGATAAGGATTGGGAGCGGGAATGGATGGCCAACTATCAAGCCATCCGCTGCGGCGAACGCCTGTGGATTTGCCCCAGCTGGCAGCAGCCACCGGAACCAGACAAAGTTAATCTGATGCTCGACCCCGGCCTCGCATTTGGTACAGGCACCCACCCCACTACATTTTTGTGCATGCAGTGGATCGATCAGCAGGATTTCACCGACAAAGAGGTTATCGACTACGGCTGTGGCTCAGGAATTCTCGGCATAGCCACCCTCTTGTTGGGAGCCAAAAAAGTCATCGGCGTGGATATAGATCCGCAAGCCTTGCTTGCCACCACCGAAAACGCCAAGCGCAATCAGCTGCCGGAAGATGCAATGCCGGTCTACTTGCCACCCCAATGTCCGGCAGTACAGGTAGACGTAATGCTCGCCAACATACTCGCTGGCCCACTGGCAGAACTTGCACCTGCACTGAGTGCCATGACCAAAATTGGGGGGAAACTCTGCCTTTCAGGGATTTTATCGGTGCAGGCTGAATCAGTCATGGCGGCCTATAGACCCTGGTTTGTGTTTGACCCTATCGCCGAGCAAGAAGAGTGGGTGCGTTTAACCGCCACAAAGGTGAGCTAGTTGGCATTGCCGATGGAGAATACAACGACCGGCTGTCGCTGGAATTTACCCTGCGGCTCCCGCTAGTTACACTGTTAAACTGCACCAAGAAACTGACCGGGGTTCTCCTGCCCCTTTGTGTTAAGAGCCAATAAACCATGACCTCTGCTAGCAACCAAATGATCACTCGCTGCCCCAAATGCGGGACAGCTTTTCGTGTGACCCCCAGCCAGCTGCAATCCGCCAAGGGTGCGGTTCGCTGTGGCTCCTGCTTGCATGTCTTCAAGGCTCAGGAATATGTGGCTGCAACGCCGGCAAAAAATAACACTGCATCATCCCCCTCTAGCATTGCAACAGCAAAGCCCAGCGTCACCGCTGCAGCAACAAAAACCGTACCCGCAAAAACACCACCAACTACAAAGGTGACAACACAAACTCAAACTCCTGCCAGCAAATCGGCCACTGCCACCGCGCAACCCGCGATATTAAGTGCAATCAAACCGCTACCCGTTGAGCCCCCCAAGGCATCTGTTACAGCCACGCCCGCAACAAAACCCGCAGCAGCTAAACCGGTCATGCGTACCATCAAAAAATCACCCCTTGATGAAACGGATGACCTGCTGATTAGCGACGACATGGATGATAGTAAAACCGACAACACAGACTACGAGTTTGATGGTTTTATCGATATAGGCTCGACCCCCAAAGCAGAGGTGTCGCTGTTCGAGCGCAAAATTAGCAACAAAGACACAAGTGAAGATCCTGCCAGCGCAGCCGATGAATCCTGGGCGGAAATGCTAATCGATGATGAGGATGACACTCCCCAGCTCGGGCTGCTCAAACCCAAAACCGATGAGCAACTGGCAGATGACGCGCTATTTTCCAGCCATGCAGTCAATACCGAATCAGAACTAGATGCACCAGTCGCAGAATCACCTGCACCCGCTAAAGCCTCAACCCCAGGGCTCATCTTCAGCCTCGTAGGCGAGAAAGAAGAACAGATTGAGCCGCAGAGCAAGCCATCAACAAACGATGACTTTATCCTCAGCGACGAACTGGCAAATATCCCCAGTAATCAGGGCTTCAACCAAGCCAACACCACTGATATACCTGACCCCAGTATTTTTGAAACCCCGGATGACAACAGCAACGAGGATAGTGATACCCCCAAGCGCCAGGTCAAAACCCAGCCCAAAATCCGCGCTTACGATGGCTCTCGCACCGCACTGCTGATGAACATTATCCCGGCACCGATAGAATTTAATGCCAAACGCATGCGTCGCTGGTATCAGCGCAAACTCTGGCCAAGCCTCAGTGCGCTGGCGCTGGTTGCGTTACTAGTACAGGTAGGCTGGTTTAAGTTCGATTACTTCAGCAGAGTCGAGCCCTATCGCACCGGCTATTTATTTCTCTGCCCCTATCTAGGCTGCGAGGTGCCAACACTGGTTGATACCAGCCGCATCATCGCATCCAATTTAGTAGTACGCGAACACCCAGAAGCCGAGGGCGCACTGGCGGTAGATGTAATGCTGATTAATGGCGCCCCCTTTGACCAGCCGTTTCCCGACCTGCTTCTGGTTTTTACCGACATAGACAACAATCAGGTAGCGGCACGCCGTTTTATCCCCAAAGATTATCTGGGGGGCGAACTGGTTGGACGAGAACTTATGCCACAGAATCAAAAAGTTCACATCAGTCTGGATTTGGTTGATCCGGGCGCTGAAGCAGTGAATTACCACATTTCAATTCCACAACAATAAGAGTGGCGCCAGTAGCAGTCGCGCCAATCCACAATAGCGACTAAACTTAGCCTCATAGACAACAATGACAGGGCTATCTGCTTCTGCATAAGCGCGGATCGGAATATGAAACCCGAACTTATCGGCACTCAGTTTTTGATATCAATTAAAGACGCACATAAGCTTTATCTATGTCCGCTCCTGCTGTGCTTACTCTTTCCTATCGCAATCGTAAAAGCCAATACGCAGCCATTAATCATTACCCACAAGCTGCCCGAACTAAATAGCGACGAACGCGTCCTTCACGAAGTTGAAGTGTTACAGCTGGCACTGGACAAAACTGTCGCCGAATTTGGCCCCTACGAACTGCGCGGCATACCGCCGATGAACCGGGCTCGCACACTTGCAGCCATGAGCAACAATGTTTACCCCAATCTAATTTTGCAAATGAGCTATGAAGATGAATTAGCCGAGCAGGAAAGCTTGGCATTTATTCCTTTTCCACTTGACCGCGGTGCGCTCAGCTACCGCATTTGTTTTATGCGCGACGCGATTAAACAGCCCATCGGCGAGATAACCAACATTACGCAATTAAAAGCCTACAGCTTTGGTGCAGGCATTGGCTGGGCTGACAGCAAAATTCTGCGCCACAATAATCTGCAAGTGGTGGAAAGCGGCACCGTTATCAGTCTATTTCGCATGACCAAAGCGGGCAGAATTGACCTGTTTTGCCGCGGCCCCATGGAGTTTTTCTACGAGCAGCAAGACCTGAACAGCTTGGGGCTGGTGAGCGATACTCATCTCGCACTTTACTACCCATTACCTAAATTTTTCTTCGCCCACAAAAACAATCAGGCAGCGCTTGATCGCGTGCAAAAAGGACTAGAGATCGCTTATCAAGATGGCTCCTTTAATCAACTCTGGAGCCGACGCCATATAAAATCGCTAAACCGCGCCCAACTTAAACAGCGCAATATCATCAAACTGGAAAACCCTCTAATCATGCACCTACCACGCAATTATGAAATGTACCTGTACGACCCACTTAGTCAGTAAGCCACCGGTGACCTGCCCCAATTCACATTTTTTTGCAACCAAAAACAACTAAAAAACCCATTTTTATCGCTCAAAAAAACGCCATTTTTTATGCTTTTTGCGTTCCAAACCCCAGCCCAAACGGGTATTATGGCGACCCTTTTACGCAGGGCCCTGTACAAATTTGATACAGGGGAAGCTCAGGTGAATCCGGCACTGTCGGCGCAACCCCAACTACAACGATTCACTCACTACAAGCCAACCACGTGTTTACTATCGGCTCCTTTTGTATCGACAGTCAGGTCATTCTCGCGCCTATGGCAGGTGTGACTGATCGCCCCTTTCGTCAATTGTGCCGCTCACTGGGTGCTGGGTTGGTGATATCGGAAATGCTCACCGCTGACTCCACCTTATGGAGCAGCCGCAAGAGCAGCCTGCGAATGGATCACACGGGTGAAGCCGAGCCCATCGCCGTGCAAATTGCCGGAGGTGATCCGGAAATGATGGCCGAGGCCGCGCGCCTCAATGCGGCCAATGGCGCCCAGATTATTGATATCAATATGGGCTGCCCCGCTAAAAAAGTATGTAAAAAAGCCGCCGGATCTGCGCTCTTAAAAGACGAGCAACTGGTCGCTAATATTTTGCAAGCCGTAGTCAGTGCAGTGGATATACCCGTCACACTGAAATTTCGCACTGGCTGGAGCAACGAAGAACGCAATGCAGTGCGTATTGCACGCATCGCTGAAGATGCTGGCATACAAGCGCTGGCACTTCATGGCCGCACCCGCGCCGATGCTTTTTTGGGCGAAGCCGAATATGACACTATCGCCAGTGTTGTAAATGCCGTGAAAATTCCGGTATTTGCCAATGGCGATATAGATTCACCGCAAAAAGCCAAAGCCGTGTTAGATCAGACAGGTGCCGCAGCGGTGATGATAGGACGGGCGGCTCAAGGTCGTCCCTGGATTTTCCGGGAAATTGCGCATTACCTGCGTACCGGTGAGCAATTACCCGAACCGTCGCTGACCAAAGTCAGAGACATTTTATGTACCCATCTGCGTGAGCTATACCGTTTTTATGGTGAGTTTATGGGCCCGCGTATCGCTCGCAAACATGCGAGTTGGTATTTGCAAACGGTTCCTGGCAGCGAAGCATTTCGCAAAACCTTTAACGCTATAGATAATGCAGAAGAACAACAAACCAGCATTCAAAATTTCTTTGAACAGCTGCTTACGAAAGAGGAAAAAGCCGCATGAATACCGCAACTTTCTTTGCTGAATCAACTCCAGCACAAGCTGCAAACCCAAACCAACCAGTACAAGCTCAATCGCTGCGCGGCTGTGTAGAGCAGGCAATGGAAAACTATTTCAAACACCTCGATGGTCAAGAGGTTAGCAACGTTTACGAAATGGTACAGGCTGAAGTAGAAGCGCCTATGCTTGAAATTGTATTGAAATATACCCGCCACAACCAAACCCGCGCTGCGCAAGTATTGGGTTTGAACCGTGGTACTCTGCGTAAAAAATTAAAGCAATACGGCCTGCTGTAATTTTCCCAGCGCCGCATGGCAATCAAAAAAGGGGTGGCAATTTATTTCCACCCCTTTTGCTTTTCAACAGTTTAATTTTTCACTTACATGGGAACTGAGTATGTCTAACACTTCCGATCTTGTTGCAGTAAAACGCGCGTTAATCAGCGTGTCTGATAAAACCGGCATTGTCGAATTTGCCCAAGCCCTGCACGCCCAAGGCGTAGAAATTTTATCAACCGGTGGCACGTTTAAATTACTTACCGACAACAAGATCCCTGCGATTGAAGTCTCTGACTACACCGGCTTCCCGGAAATGATGGATGGCCGCGTTAAAACTCTGCACCCAAAAGTACACGGCGGTATTTTAGGTCGTCGCGGTATAGATGAAGGTGTGATGTCGCAACACGGCATCAACGCGATTGATATGGTCGTGGTGAATTTGTACCCGTTTGAAAAAACCGTTGCCAACAAAGACTGCTCTTTGGAGGACGCCGTAGAAAATATCGATATCGGCGGCCCAACCATGGTACGCGCTGCCGCAAAAAATCATGCGCACGTTAATATCGTGGTTAACGCTGCTGACTACGCCATTATTCTCACTGAGATGCAAACCAACAACGGCTGCACCTCACTGAAAACCCGTTTCAATTTGGCGATCAAAGCCTACGAGCACACCGCGGCTTACGACGGCGCTATCGCCAATTATTTTGGCCGTTTAGTAGAAGGTGGCAGTGCCGATTTTCCGCGCACCTTCAACAGTCAATTTATCAAAGCGCAAGAAATGCGTTACGGTGAAAACCCGCACCAAAAAGCCGCTTTTTATGTGGAAAAAAATCCACAGGAAGCCAGCATCGCCACCGCCAAACAATTGCAAGGTAAAGAGCTGTCGTACAACAACGTTGCTGACACTGACGCAGCGCTAGAAACCGTTAAATGCTTCACCGAGCCAGCGTGTGTGATTGTGAAACACGCCAATCCTTGCGGTGTTGCTGTATCGTCTAACATTAAAGATGCTTACGACCTCGCCTACGCAACTGATACCGAATCTGCCTTCGGCGGTATTATTGCCTTCAACCGCGAGTTGGATGCAGCGACTGCGCAAGCTATCGTTGAACGTCAATTTGTGGAAGTGATTATCGCCCCCAGTGTTTCTGCCGAAGCTGTTGAAGTCGTGAAAGCGAAACAAAATGTTCGCCTGCTTGCCTGCGGCGAGTGGGGTACTGAGCGCTTCGCCGGATTGGATTACAAACGCGTCAATGGCGGCTTGTTGGTACAAGATCGCGACAACGGCATGATCACCGCTAGCGATTTGAAAATTGTGAGCAAGCGCATCCCTACCGAAGACGAACTGCGCGATATGTTGTTCGCGTGGAAAGTGGCGAAGTTCGTTAAATCCAATGCCATTGTTTACGCCAAGAACTCACAAACCATCGGTGTAGGTGCAGGCCAAATGAGCCGCGTAAATTCAGCGCGTATCGCTGCGATCAAAGCAGAACACGCCGGTTTACAAGTTGCTGGCTCAGTAATGGCCTCCGATGCCTTCTTTCCGTTCCGCGATGGTATCGACAATGCTGCGAAAGTGGGTATTGCTGCAGTAATCCAACCCGGCGGCTCAATGCGCGACGAAGAAGTTATCGCCGCTGCCAACGAACACGGCATGGCGATGGTATTTACTGGTATGCGTCACTTTAGACATTGATAAATCGCATCACTAATAATGTGTGATATTGCTTTTGTAGGTTGGCGGTGAGCTTGCGAACCCCAACATCGGTTACAGGTATATGGTCATGTTGGGGTTCGTCCCTCACCCCAACCTACATGAACAACTCAAAAAAGATATTAATTTTATGAACGTATTAATTATTGGCAGCGGCGGACGCGAACATGCACTCGCGTGGAAAGCAGCACAAAGCGCGCAAGTTGAAAAAGTATTTGTTGCACCGGGTAATGCCGGTACAACGCTGGAAGAAAAACTGGAAAACGTTGCTATCGACGTTTTAAATTTTGAAGCACTGGCCAATTTTGCAGAAAACAATAACGTCGGTCTAACGATTGTTGGCCCGGAAGTTCCGTTGGTTGCGGGCGTAGTCAATTATTTTCAAGCGCGCAATTTATTGTGTTTTGGCCCAAGCAAAGGCGCCGCGCAATTAGAAGGCTCAAAAGCCTTCACCAAAGATTTTCTCGCGCGTCACAAAATCCCAACGGCGGATTACCAAAACTTTATTGAAGTGGAACCTGCTCTCGCTTATTTGCGCGAGAAAGGCGCACCGATTGTAATTAAGGCCGATGGTCTTGCTGCGGGTAAAGGTGTAATCGTTGCTGAGACACTTGAACAAGCCGAAGACGCGGTGCGCGATATGTTATCGGGCAATGCGTTTGGCGATGCAGGCTGTCGCGTGGTGATTGAAGAATTTTTAGCAGGCGAAGAAGCCAGCTTTATTGTGATGGTTGACGGTAAAAATGTATTACCAATGGCGACCAGCCAAGATCACAAACGTGTTGGCGATGGCGATACAGGCCCGAACACCGGCGGCATGGGCGCCTACTCTCCTGCACCGGTAGTTACCCAAGCGGTACACGACCGGGTGATGCAAGAAATTATTTACCCCACCGTGAACGGCATGGCGGCAGAAGGTAATACTTACGTTGGCTTTTTGTACGCAGGTTTGATGATCGATGCAGCGGGCACACCCAAAGTGATCGAATACAACTGCCGCTTTGGCGACCCTGAAACCCAACCGATTATGTTGCGTTTGCAATCGGATTTGGTTGAACTGTGTTTGGCTGCACTCAAAGGTGATTTGGATAAAACCACTGCCGATTGGGATGCACGTGCATCAGTAGGTATTGTATTAGCAGCTGGCGGTTATCCAGACGCTTACGACAAAGGCGATATTATTTCTGGTTTACCCACCACTGAAATCGCGGGCGAAAAAGTTTTCCACGCGGGAACAACAGTAAAAGATGGCAATGCAGTTACCAATGGCGGCCGCGTACTCTGCTCAACCGCACTCGGTAATTCCGTATTGGAAGCGCAGCAACGCGCTTATAAACTCGCCGAACAAATTAGCTGGAAAGGCATGTTCTACCGCAAGGATATAGCCTATCGCGCGATTGCACGCGAACAAAAATAGTCAGTAATAGCCAACTGATTACCATGTAAAAAGGAACCTTCGGGTTCCTTTTTACATTGGCTCTTCTTCATCATCAATTTTTTGCAAACTCAATTCGCCAAAACTAGTCGGCGCCTTGGCCTGCGCTTGCGGTTCAGCCGCAGCAGTTTCTGCCTTGGGTACTGCAACACCATCAGTTGCCAGTTTTATTCGCAAGCGCAAATTATTGGGAGAATCCGCATTGGCAATCGCATCATCAAAACTCACCTTGCCTGCCATAAACAATTTAAAAATAGCGCCATCAAATGTCTGCATACCGAGATTTTCAGATTTTTCCATAATCTCTTTAATTTCGGTGAGCCGACTTTTTAAAATTAATTCCTGAATTGTTTTAGTGCCCAATAGCACTTCAACCGCGGCGCAACGTTTTCCATCCACCGTGGGCAATAAACGTTGCGACACAAACGCGCGCAAATTTTGCGACAGTCCCATTAATAATTGCGGGCGGCGCTCTTCAGGGAATAAGTTGATAATGCGTTCCAGTGCCTGGTTGGAATTATTAGCGTGTAACGTAGAGATCGCTAAGTGCCCGGTCTCAGCAAACTCCAGCGCGTGCTCCATGGTTTCGCGGTCGCGAATCTCGCCGATTAAAATCACATCAGGCGCTTGGCGCAGAGTATTTTTTAATGCAGCTTTGTAACTGCGAGTGTCCACACCCACTTCGCGTTGGTTGATCACACTGCGCTTGTGTTTATGGACAAATTCAACCGGATCTTCAATGGTAATAATATGACCGCCGCTGGATGAATTGCGATGATCAATCAACGCCGCCAAGGATGTAGATTTACCTGAGCCCGTGCCGCCGACAAATAACACCAGTCCGCGTTTGGTCATGATCACATCTTTTAATACTTCCGGCAGACCCAGCGCATCAAACTGCGGAATATCGGTTTTGATATTGCGCGCGACTATCGCCACTTCATTGCGCTGTTTGAAAATATTAATGCGGAAACGCCCAACACCATGAATAGAAATCGCCAGATTCATTTCCAGCTCATGGGCAAAGGCTGCGCGCTGTTCCTCATCCATAATCGCATTGGCAATTGCTTCTATCTCCCCCGGCTTAAACGGCTCGGTGGCCAAGGGCTTCAATACACCTTGGAATTTGGCGCAGGGTGGCGCACCAGTACTCAAATACAAATCCGAGCCGTCTTTTTTGGCGAGAATATTTAAATATTGGTCGATTGGGGTTGCCATAGATTACTCCGCTACATAAAAACAATAGGATGAGTATAGACAGGATTAATCTATGGGCAGGACAAGAAGGGTTAATCAACCGCCGCAACAAAGGCAATTTCCACCAACATCGCAGGGTCGAGCAATTCCACTTTGACGCAGGCACGGGAGGGAGCACAGCCTTCTGGCAGCCACTTCTCCCAAGCTTGATTCAATGAGGACACATTATCTTTGTGCGTGATATAAATAGTTGCAGAGAGCAAACGAGACTTGTCGCTGCCAATCGCAGCTAAGGTAATGTCTGTTTGTGCCAGAATTTGTGTGATCTGCTCATCCATCGCACAATCTGTATTATTAGGGACTTCGACAAAATGGGCGGTGCCCTTGTACAGAGTGGCATCTGACCAGCGCGGCGTCGGATTCAAGCGTTGAATATTCATGCAGGGTTTCCAATAGGGTGTTTGAAATCAACTCGGGCGCCTATAATAACTGCCTTTTAAGCTCCGCCCAATTTTAATCACCTCTCAATAAAGCGACTCGATTCATGGCCTTAACCTCCATCATTGCACACCGTATTTATCGTCATTCGCCCGGTAGCAACTTTGAATTGCAATTGCGCGGTGAACCATTTGCTCATGCAGGCAAACTGGAAGAATTGGCTTATGAATTAAAAACCCAGTTTATTCGCAAGGGCGGCAAAAGTTACGGGCGTTTTTCAGATGAACTGGGTGAATTCCCCCTGCCCGCCTGGCTGCGTGATTGTCGCGAAGAGCGGTTGAGTTTTTTGAGTTTCACCCATAAAGCAATGCAGCAATTTCAACAGGCACTGGAAAAGGCGGAGTCACTGCTCGACGCCTATATGTTTTTTGTAGAAGAAAAATTAGAAGTGGGCGATACACTGAGCGTGTATTTAGTCGAACACCAAAGCGGACTGTATCTGGATGGTGAATTAACACTAGACGATTCACTCTTTCTCGATACCAGTGGTTTTACCCTTGCAGCCAAAATCCAGCTTAATGATTGGACTTCAGGCGACTCATCCACTTATCTCACCCTGATGCGTTCTCGCGGCGACAAAGATATCGCTGATGCTTTCACGCAATTTATTGCCTTTACCGATAAGCAAGATATCAAACAGGAAACCGCTGAGTTTTTACAGATTGTCGATAACTTCAGCCAAACACTCGACGAAGCTACCGCAAAAATCACTCGCACCAAAGTAGTCGATTACTGCCTGGAACAAAATAAAGCCGGCAAACCCGTTACTATCGCAGCACTCTCCAGCAACCTAGCAGAAGAAGTAAAAAGTTACGAGCCTGAGCGTTTTGTGCGTTATGTAGAAAACAGCAAGCCAGAACTCAAACCCGAATTTATTCCCCACGCAGGGCAGATCCGTAGCTACGTTCGCATCAGCGGCCGCAATGACTCTTTGAGCATGAGCTTTGCCTCTGAGTGCCTCGGACGTGAAATTGAGTATGATGCTGCAAATGATGTACTGACGATTAAAAATTTGCCGTCATCGTTGAAAGCGCGCTTAATTAAACACTTGAAAGAAACACACTGAAATATTGTGCAAACTTGACTAAGACTTCATAGCCAAAAATTACCGAGTGACTAATCAGCACTTAAGCCATCGACTAGTAAAATATAGAATATCTTTACTTTACCAGCACGATGGCTAACAAATGACAAGATTGCTATCACTTTAATAAGGGGGAATTCAACGCATCGACTTTAGGGCCAATTAATTTTTCGACGCTTTTTTGCAAATCATCTAAGGTGACTTTTCTGGTTTTCATCAAATCTCGTATTACATGATCGATATTATATTTATTTTTGCTTCGTTTGCGAATTTCCTTATCCAATTCATCCAAAAGCACAACTGCACGTGCGGTTACCGGCCCGGTAGATTTACTTTTCCGCAAATGCTTTACCTCTGCACCCCACTTATCCAAACTCTTAATAATTGCATTACGCCGCGATTTAGTCATGCCATGGGCACGATACAACAATTCAAAAGAATAAAACTCAGCAACCCCTTCCGCAATCCAATCATCATTAGTATTGGCAGTTGTGGCACCGCTGATACGAGTAATCATATGAGTCAATTCGTGCAGCAATGGACTAGTTCCATTTTCACTCACCAGAGGACGATCTGCATGCAAAAACAAGGAATTAGCTGCCGATAGTCCACCACGCCACATTGGATCACCCGCACCAACTACTAATAATTTTTGGGGTGTTTTAATAAATGCCTTGTGAACTTCCGGCCAAACAAAATTAAAAAAAGTCAACGAATCCATGCGTTTAAAGTGCTCACCTTTAGGGGCACTAACGGCAATTGAAGTCCCAGAAACCTTCGCACGTCGCGTTCCCACCTTGCCTGCAATCATCCACCCGGTCGGACGATCAAAGCGGCGATCAGGATTATCTATTGAAAAGATATTGTCTTTTTTTCGCGGCCACCCGGTCTCAATACTGGTCCAGCCTTCTGGCAAAACAACCTGCATCGTGGCAATCGCGTATGAACCCATAACGTCTCCAGTATCTATATGAGCTGGAGGTATCAAATCATCTCCTCTAAAAACAGCCCAATCCTTAGTAACAATTGCATCATATTTCCCTGGGTCGCGCTCATGCGTAAGCGCTACAAAATAGGATAATTGTGCAACACCTTGTGGTAACTCCCATGTCACACGCTTATCTTTGATTATCAATTTGCCATTTGCCCGAATATTGGAATAAATATCTCGGCTATTATTAAAACTCAACTGCTTGAGCAGCTCACCTTTATTCACACTGATTATTACTGATGCCCCCTGCTTGGATGGCTCAAGAGTAACCTTATATGTCAATTCATAGCTGAGATCAGACGAAGTTGTAGCCATCGCCTGAGCAGAACCCGCCATCAAGACAAATAGCCAAAAAAATTTAAAAACAAATAAGCGTATTTTCAAAACAAACGACATAAGACTACAACCTCGATAGTAATAATTTGTTTTCAACACAGTGTACTGCAATTGGCGGCGCATAGGTTATCAAGCGGGGGAACTTACCTATTTGAACCAGACCAAAACAAAACACAAACTGACCTTCTTTGTAGTCAATTTCCTACATAGAATTCAGCCTTTGGCGGCTACCCAATAGAGCATGTGTATTCGATAATAGTCACAACAAGGACGTAAAAAGGAACTACACAAATTCATAGCTACCGGATGCAAGGAGAAGGGAGATTCATGGACTGAACGAAGGAATGACAACTAATGGAAAACCAAATGCAGGGATGGATAAGCGAATAAGGGAGTATGAAGGTTTTACATAAGGAAGATGCAATGGATTGAGCGGTAAACTTGGGTTTTCAGCAGGACGCTGAGGTGATCGAGATTACTTTATCCAATACAGGACGCACTATGGGGTTTCTCTACAGAGAAACCCCTTCTTTTTATCCAAAAAAATACTTTATTCCAGGCTGGCAATCAACCGCTGCACCTTGAAAATAATAATTAGAAATTATCAGCAATAAACTTCTGCGCTAAACGTGCAGCATCACTGTTACCTGCTGCAACCTCAGACAATAAAGCCTTGGCCTTGGCTCTATCACCCATCAAAAAATAAACCTTACCTAAATCGAGCTGAGCATCAGGTACTTTTGCAGCACTTGGAAAGTTGGCGATAAGCTCTGTAAACCAACTTTTTGCTTGCGGGTAATCTTTTTTGAGCATTGCGATTTTGCCCAACCAATAATGGCTATTACTGGCAAAACTTCCACTAGGGAAACTGTTCAGATGTGCCTTGAAAGCTCGCACGGCACCATCAAAATCTTTTTGATTTAGCAAATCGTAAGCGGCTTTATAAACATCACTTTCGCTAGCAGTGCCAGGCAAAGCTGACGCTGCAACAGGAGCGGCAACTGCTGCCATAGAGTCTTCGGTACGAGCACTTACCGCAGCAGATGTATTACCAGACAAACGTCGATCAAGATCTATGTAGTTGTCTAGTTGTAGTTGTTTGAGCTGTTTTAGCTCATAGGATTGCTCTTCAAGAAGACCGCGCAAAGTGGCTACCTCTTCTTGCAAAGCGCGAATTTGGGAATAAACATCAGATTCAGCAGAGACAGGCAGATTAGATTGAGCCACCCCAGAGCGAATGCTCTGGGGTGAAGACTCAATAACCCGTACTTGTGCCTGAGAGACTGAAGCTGAAGTCACTAAAACAACAGCAAGCAGATTTTTAAGCATACGGGTTTAGACTCTTAGTACTTAACTTCTACGCGACGGTTTTGAGACCAAGAAGCTTCATCGCTACCGGTAGCAGCTGGTTGCTCTTCGCCAAAGCTAACAACTTCCAGAGAAGAACCGTTAACGCCTTGAGTCACGAGGAAATCGCGAACAGCATTAGCACGCTTCTCGCCCAGAGCCATGTTGTATTCGCGTGAACCGCGCTCATCCGCATGACCTTCCAAACGTACTGCAACTGAAGCACCTTTCAGCTTGTCAGCGTGAGCCAACAGAACAGCGCGGCTTTCAGCGGTCAAAGAGTATTGATCAAAGTCAAAGTAAACAACGTTTGACAAAGTAGCTTCAGATACAGTGCTTTCTACAGGCGCTGTACCAGTTGTTGGAGCCTCGGTACCTTTGTTGTCGCTGCTTGAACAGCCAACAAGGAAAGACATAACAACAGCCAAAGTAAGACCTTGCTTGATTGCCTTAGTAATCATGTGTGTGTAACTCCAATGAGGTAAAGATCTGTTTTACGGGACTTAGTTAAAGAATGGCGACCATGCGGGTTCCCGCACATCACCTTGTTTTGGAGGCTGGAGGATTTTGACACGCGCATCGAGAGACACCGCCGCCAACACTCCTTTACCACCAGAACGAGTCGCATACATCAGCATAGCGCCATTGGGCGCTATAGTAGGCGATTCGTCCAAATTTGTCTCGGATAAAATACGCAAATTACCAGATTTTATATCTTGTGCTGCAATATGGTGAGTGGTACCTGGGCGCTTGTTCAACATTACCAGGCTTTTACCATCTGGAGAGACGCGCGCACGCGCATTGTAATCGCCATCAAAGGTGACTCGCTCTTGCTGCATAGTGGCAAGATTGACTTGATAAATCTGTGGTTTACCGCCGCGATCAGAAGTAAAAAACAATGAGGCGCCATCTGCAGCCCATGAAGGCTCATGATCAATAGCGAAGTGATTTGTTACACGTGTTAGCTGGCGCGTCAACACATTCATCACATAGATTTCAGGATTGCCATCTTTGGATAAGGCCATA
Source organism: Cellvibrio sp. OA-2007 (assembly GCF_000953825.1). Classification (GTDB taxonomy): domain Bacteria; phylum Pseudomonadota; class Gammaproteobacteria; order Pseudomonadales; family Cellvibrionaceae; genus Cellvibrio. The sequence goes on from NZ_BBUL01000096.1 coordinate 102,546, forward strand.
GCCAATTTTTGCCCATCGGGCGACCAAGACGGAGCACCATTTAAACCACGAAAATTAGTCATCTGCTGACGTCTGCTCGTCGCAATATCTTGAATATATATTGCAGGCTTGTTATCGGCTTCAAAAGATACATAAGCAACGCGCTGGCCATTAGGCGACCACACAGGGGACAAAACAGGATAGCGCGATTCAAGCAACATGCGAGGACGGAACCCGTCAATATCAGATAACATCAAACGATACTTTTGCGGCTGCTTAAAAGCCTCTACATAAATCAACTTGGTTGAAAAAATACCACGAATGCCAGTGATAGTTTCGTATACTTTGTCACTAATATGATGCGCCATGTCACGCAATTGCGCCTCTGTGCCATCCACCGTCAGCTTGGCAAACACACGCTTTTGCTGCACAACATCAAACAATTCATAGCTCGCATAATAGCGGCCCGCCTGTTGCGTAATGGAGCCAATTAACAAGTACTCAGCACCAAGGGCTTTCCAATCCCGATAATGTACCTCTGCCTCAGAGCGAGGAAACGACAGCATACGCTCCGGTTTAGTAGCCTCAAACTGACCGGAAAACTCCAGATCATTGCCAACTATTTTTGCAATATCCCCTGGTAACCGAGCGCCAGCCCAACCAAAAGGAACCACAGCAATCTTGGTGGGATTATCAACACCCTTGGTAACAAAAACTATGTTCTGGGCATTTGCCGAAATCGCAAACACCAACAGAAATGCGCTAATTATGTATCTCACTGACGTAAATCCTCTGGATTAAAGGCAAATTGAAAATGACGGAAATTTCGCTCAAAGACATCAATAGGCACATCTTTGATTTCAACAAATCGCTCTACTTTTTTGATCGCTTGCTCAGCTGCATTATCAAAGGCAGAGTTTCCACTACTTTTAGCAAGCTGGACATTAATAACCTGCCCATTTGGCAGCATATCTATATTAAAGATTGCCACCATTCCTGCGCGCGCCGAAGGAGGCCTACTCCAATTTTGGGCAACACGCTCCGATAACAATTCGTTGTAGCTCTTTACATTAGCTTCATCATTAGATTCAGCTATGTGCTTTGCCTCCAACTGACGGGCAGCCTGTATACGGCGCTGCTCAGCTTGAGCCTCTTGCTCGCGCAGAGTTTTTTTCAATGCCTCTGCTTTGCGCTGCGCCTCGGCTTCCGCCTGTTTCTTTTTCTCAGCCTCTGCTTGTGCAGCCTTGGCTTTAGCTGCTCTAGCTTGCTCTTCCTTAATTTTCTGCTGCTTTTGCTTCTCTGCTTCAGCGGCTTTCGCCTGCTGCTCCCGCTGACTTTGGACTAGTGCTTCCGCCTCTTTACGTCGCTGCTCTTCTTGCTTTTTATTGTTTTTCAAATCTTCGTAAGTCTTTGAGTCCAATATTTGCTCTTTAACCTGCTGCGGTGCAGCCTTAGCTTTAGGTTTAAGATCAACCAAGGTCGCAGTTACATAATGCGGTTTATAAGGCTCCTCATCCGACTTGAAAAAATCCCAATTACCCAAAAAAAGAACCAGCAAAGCCCCGTGCAAAAAAACACTCAGAAATGTTGGCAATGAAAATGATTTTTCCAACTTCATAAAAAACCTAGCGCGGAGGCTCCGTAATCAAGCCAACCGACGGCGCGCCAGCCAGTTTTAACTCACCCATTAAGTTGACAATCACACCATATTCAACTTTTTTGTCGCCTTGAACAAACACCAAGGTATTCGGCTTTTCTGCCAGAACCTTACTGACGATTGATTTGATTTCTGCCAATGGACGCGGTTTTTCAGGGTCGCCAGCCAGATCTATATAGAAGCCGCCATCTGCTTTTACTGACACAGTAATAGGATCATCTTCTTTACTTTCAACTGGCTCTGATGCGGCCTGCGGCAACTCGACTTTAATACCCTGTGTCATCATGGGTGCGGCAATCATAAATACAATTAATAGCACCAACATAACGTCGATTAGCGGAACCACATTGATTTCCGCTTTGAGCTTCTTTTTGATGGGTGGACCAAATCCTGACATGGCTTTAACCTGTTTCCAATAAACGTAAAAACAGCGTTACTTGCTGTGAACTTGGCGATGCAAAATTGCGGAGAATTCTTCCGCAAAGGTGCGATAGTTACTCAACAGGTTTTCGGCGCGCGCGGAGAACTTGTTGTAGGCCAATACCGCGGGGATGGCCGCAAATAAGCCCATAGCCGTTGCAATCAAGGCTTCAGCAATCCCTGGCGCAACAGTAGCGAGACTCGGCTGACCAGCATTGGCGATATTAAGGAAAGACACCATGATGCCCCACACGGTACCAAACAACCCGACATATGGGCTTACCGACGCAACACTGGCGAGGAATGGCAAATTTTCTTCCAACTTTTCTTCTTCGCGCGCCAATGCTACGCGCATCGCACGCATAGAACCCTCCATCACCGCATCAGAGTCGGCTCCAGCTTGTTGGCGCAGGCGGGTGAACTCTTTGAATCCGGCACGAAAAATATTTTCGATGCCCTCAACAACTTCATTGCGTCCATTGCCCTGGCGATAAAGTTGGTTGAGATCAATACCCGACCAAAATTGCTTTTCGAAAAAATCAAAGGCTGCAGAAGCCTTTCGTTGATAGATTTCGCGCTGAAAAATCATCACCCAGGATATAACGGATGCCAAAAATAAAATTAGCATGACCATTTGTACTAAAAAACTGGCCTCAACAATGAGGTGCAGAATGGACAGGCTTTGCTTGGTTTCTGGCATAGTATTAATTAACTCTTTCTGTTTGACTGTGAAAAAAATGATTCAGCTGTTGATGCATGGCGACAGGCAGAGCGCTGGGCTTCATGGAATTAGCATCCACACAGGCGATGCGAATTACTCCCTCACACAACAACTCATCACCACGCCATACTTGCTGTTTAAACTCGGTATAGGTGCGCGCTAACTTCTCAATTTCTGCCGTTACTTGCAGCTGATCATCGAGCCGCGCAGGACGGCGGTAGTTGATTTGTGCAGCATGCACAACCAATAACAGACCACCCTCCAAAATTGCGGGCTTATCATAGCCCAAACTGCGCAAAAATTCTGTACGAGAACGCTCCATGTACTTCAGATAATTGACGTAATAAACGATACCGCCCGCATCGGTGTCTTCTATATAAACTCGCAGCGGGATACTAAATGGCTGCATAACTGATTTATTCCGCAGATTCCTGCAAACGCTTTGGTATAGGCACACCAAAATACATATAAGCATTATTGGTTAAAATTCGACCGCGCGGTGTGCGTGCCATAAAACCTTGCTGAATTAGATAGGGCTCTATTACATCTTCAATAGTTCCGCGATCTTCACTAATCGCAGCGGCCAAACTTTCCACACCGACCGGGCCGCCATCAAAATTATTCATCATTGCCGTTAATAGCCGGCGATCCATATGATCAAAACCGCGCTCATCGACATTCAGCATATTCAATGCATTGTCAGCCATTTGCGCAGTCACCGTGCCATCGCCTTTCATCTCGGCGTAATCACGCACGCGGCGCAATAAACGATTGGCAATACGCGGAGTGCCGCGCGAGCGCTTGGCCACTTCCGCAGCACCTTCTATATCCATTTTCACCCCCAATAGCGCCGCAGAGCGCGCCACTATATGAGTGAGATCGGCGACATTATAAAACTCCAGACGCTGAACAATACCAAAACGATCGCGCAATGGTGAGGTCAGCAACCCCGCGCGGGTTGTGGCACCGACCAAAGTAAATTGCGGCAAATCCAATTTGATTGAGCGCGCAGCTGGGCCTTCGCCGATCATAATATCCAGCTGAAAATCTTCCATCGCCGGGTAGAGAATTTCTTCCACCACTGGGCTCAAGCGATGAATTTCATCGATAAACAACACATCGCCCGGCTCAAGATTGGTAAGTAATGCGGCCAAATCTCCCGCCTTTTCCAACACCGGGCCGGAAGTGCTTTTAAGCGAGACATTCATTTCGTTGGCGATAATATTGGCGAGTGTGGTTTTGCCCAAACCGGGTGGCCCAAACACCAGGGTGTGATCCAGCGCTTCACCGCGTTTTTTAGCGGCGCCGATAAAAATTTCCATCTGTTCGCACACCGCAGGTTGCCCCACGTAATCAGCCAGAGATTTGGGGCGCACAGTGCGATCAAGATGGTCTTCGCGCTCTTTGGCAGCGGGGGCGATCAGGCGATCCGTTTCAATCATCGATAGTTAATCCTGAAAATTATTCGGCGCAGCTTTTATTCAGTAGCTTATTTATCCAGCGATTGAGCGCAGCGCCATGCGAATCAATTCTTCACTACTGGCTTCCGGTTTTTGTTTGGCTGCCAGCGAGATCATTTTGGCTGCATCTACCGGTTTGTAGCCCAGCGCGATCAGCGCACTCTCTGCCTCGGCAAAGGCGTCATTATCGGTGGCGATACTTTGAATTTCACTGTGTGCAAGCAAATCGCTCTGCGGCATATCCCAATTTTTTAAGCGGTCGCGCAATTCAATTACCAATCGCTCAGCCGTTTTTTTGCCCACACCCGGCACTTTAGTCAGCGCGGTGATATTGTCATCGCGTACACAGCGGGCGATATCATCCGCCTCCATGCCCGACAAAATCGCAATCGCCAACTTGGGGCCGACGCCATTGACTTTAATTAAGGTGCGGAACAATGAGCGATCGCGCTGCTCAACAAAACCAAATAACTGATGTAAATTTTCAGTAATCGACAAGTGGGTATGCAATACCACTTCGCAACCAAGAGCAGGCAAACGATAAAAAGTCGTCATAGGCGCCTGCACTTCATAGCCCACACCGCTGACATCCAGCAATAAAAACGGCGGTTGTTTTTCGATTAAAAGTCCGCGCAAACGTCCGATCATAATGGGTCTCTTATGCTATCAGGATAAAACAATCACACAATTCGCCCACGGCGAAAACTCGATGAACCCGCCATGCGGATTAAATGATCGCGAGTATTAGCGTGGCAGAGTGCCACGGCCAAGGCATCCGCCGCATCTTCTTGCGGTGCCGCAGGAAGGCGCAACAGGGTTTTCACCATATGCTGCACCTGTAATTTATCTGCCGCGCCATTACCCACCACCGACTGTTTCACTTTGCGCGCTTCGTATTCAGACACCGGCACATTCTGCGCAGTCGCCGCCACAATTGCCGCCCCCCGCGCCTGCCCCAGCTTTAACGCTGATGAAGCATTTTTGGCCATAAACACCTGCTCAATCGCCATCTCTTGCGGGCAATATTGTTCGATGATTTGGGTCAGGGAATCAAAAATAACTTTGAGGCGCGCGGGCAATTCATCGGCATCACTCATGCGAATGACACCACTGGTGATGTATTCGTATTTGCTGCCGATGACATTGATAATGCCAAAACCGGTTTTGCGGGAGCCGGGATCTATACCAAGAATAAGCGCCATAGTTGTATCTATATACAGTATTTATGGCGCAGTGTTGCATGCTGAAACGCGACAGGCAAGAGCCCGCTTAAAATCTTCCTTTCGCGTATCGGGTATTAGCCGATTAGCTCCATAATTTCTTCCGATATATCCGCATTGGTATAGACGTTTTGCACATCGTCCAAATCTTCCAGCGCGTCGATCAAGGCAAGAATTTTTTCGGCATGCTCTTTATCGAGATTGACGGTCAGCGACGGAATAAGTGCTATATCGGCAGCCTCGGCAGTGAATCCGGCGCCGGCCAAAGCATCCTTAACACGAAAGAAATCTTCAAACGCGGTCATTACATCGGCTGAGCCGTCATCGTTGATGACTACATCATCGGCGCCCGCTTCCAAAGCGGCTTCCATCAATGCATCTTCATCTATACCTGCAGCAAAACTGATTTGCCCTTTGCGCGCAAACAGATAAGACACGGAACCGTTAGTCCCCAGGTTGCCGCCTTTTTTGTCGAACGCATGGCGCACATCGCCCGCCGTGCGGTTGCGATTGTCGGTCATGCACTCAACGATAAAGGCCACACCGTTTACGCCGTAACCCTCATAGGTCAACTCTTCATAGGCTTCGGATTCACCGGTACCGGCGCCGCGGGCGATAGCGCGCTCGACCACATCTTTTTTCAGATTGTTGAGATAGGCCTTATCCACCGCCGCACGCAGACGCGGGTTGTCAGCGGGATTAGCACCGCCTTTAGCCGCGACAGTCAGCTCGCGAATAATTTTGGTAAAGATCTTGGTCCGCTTGGCGTCTTGACGCGCCTTGCGGTGTTTCATGTTTGCCCATTTGGAATGTCCGGCCATTCGAAACTCCCATGCTAATAATTACTTCAAATAAATCAGTGCCAACTGCACGGTTCGCCAATGAGATTCGCCTTTCAAAAACGCATAAATACATCCTTGTAGCTCCCGTTCGGCATCCATGCCTCTAGGGTTTTGAAATACGAATCCCATTACCGAACCTGCATTGTGCCAATTTCATAATTGCTACAAACAAAAAAGGTGGGCAAAAGCCCACCTTTTTTTATGTTGCAAAAGATTACATGCCGTATTCAGGCGCATCTTCAGCAACAACTGCTTTTTCTTTTTTACGCAGACGGATATGCAGATCGCGCAATTGCAGATCGTCCACAGTACCTGGTGCATCGGTCATCACACAGGCAGCGCTTTGGGTTTTGGGGAAGGCGATAACATCGCGGATCGAGCTTGCGCCCACCATCAACATAATCAAACGATCCAAACCAAAGGCCAAACCGCCGTGTGGTGGTGCACCGTAAGCCAAGGCATCCAACAGGAAGCCGAACTTCTCGCGTTGCTCTTCTGGCGAAATTCCCAGAATTTGGAAGACTGCTTGCTGCATGGTCGATGAGTGAATACGTACCGAACCACCGCCCAATTCAGTACCGTTTAATACCAAGTCGTAAGCGCGCGACAAAGCGGCACCTGGGTTTGCAATCAATTCTTCAGGAGTACAGCTAGGTGAAGTGAATGGGTGGTGGATTGAAGTCCAGCCGCCTTTGTCATCATCTTCAAACATTGGGAAGTCAACCACCCAGAGCGGCGCCCACTGGCAGGTGTACAACTCAAGGTCTGCACCCAGTTTGCAGCGCAATGCACCCAAGGCTTCGGTTACGACTTTGTGTTTGTCGGCGCCGAAGAAAATCAGGTCGCCGTTTTCTGCACCAACGCGATCCAAAATTGCTTTGCGCACGGAAACTGGCAGGTTCTTAACGATTGGCGATTGCAAGCCTTCTTCCAAATCTGACTTGTCGTTGACCTTGATGTAGGCCAAACCTTTTGCACCGTAAATGCCGACAAACTTGGTGTAGTCGTCGATTTGTTTACGGGTCAGCTTCTCGTTACCGCCGGGTACTTTTAATGCGGTAACGCGAGATTTTGGATCATTCGCTGGGCCGGCGAACACTTTGAAATCTACTTCGGTAACCAGATCTTTAACATCCACCAATTCCAGCGGGATACGCATATCCGGCTTGTCTGAACCGTATTTTGCAATCGCTTCAGAGAAAGGCATGTGTTTGATTTCAGCGAAATCCACACCCATCAGGTCTTTGAACAACTCACGGAACATGCCTTCGGTAATGTTCATGATCTGCTCTTGCGACATGAATGAGGTTTCGATATCGATCTGGGTGAATTCCGGCTGACGGTCAGCACGCAAGTCCTCGTCACGGAAACACTTGGCGATTTGGTAGTAGCGGTCGTAACCGGCCACCATCAACAATTGTTTGAACAGCTGGGGTGATTGCGGCAGCGCAAAGAATTTACCGTCGTGAGTACGCGATGGCACCAAGTAGTCACGCGCGCCTTCTGGGGTCGCACGAGTCAGAATTGGGGTTTCAACATCGAGGAAGCCATTGCGATCCAGATAGTTGCGGATAACGCTGGTCACTTTGCTGCGGAAACGCAGGTTTTTCTGCATTTCGGTGCGGCGCAAGTCGAGGAAGCGATACTTCAAACGGGTCTCTTCACCCACGTTGGAGTAAGAATCCAAGGGGAAAGGCATGGTTTCCGCTTCGTTCAAAATAGTCAGCGCTGTGCCGTACACCTCGATCTCACCGGTCGCCATGTTCGGGTTAACGGTAGAAGGTGCACGTGCGCGCACTTTACCGGTCAACTGCAATACGTATTCGCCGCGCACTTTATCCGCCAGCGCAAAATTCTCTTTCGCATCCGGATCGAACACTACTTGCACAATACCTTCGCGGTCGCGCAGGTCGATAAAGATCACTCCACCGTGATCGCGACGACGATCCACCCATCCGCAGAGAGTGACTTCTTGATCGATAAACGAGGCATTTAAAGCGCCACAGTATTGGCTGCGCATAGCAAGTTCCTGATATTTGTATAAGAGTATTTTGAAAAGGCGTTTGTTGGTGCGATGGCCAACTTAGCTGGCCGTAGTGCTGCTCGCACTTGAGGATGAACCGGCACTGCCGGAATCACCCGCGATATTCTTTTTCTTGCCCGATTTAAAATCGGTCTCGTACCAACCGCCGCCCGCTAAACGGAAACCGGCCGCTGATATTTGTTTTTTCAATGCTGCCTTGCCGCAGGCTGGGCAATCCACCAAAGGGGCATCGCTCAATTTTTGCAGCGCTTCAAGGTTATGATTACAAGCTTCACATTGGTATTCATAAATAGGCATGTTTATACCCCGGTCACAACAACGATTTAGTTACAACAATTTGCTAAAAAGGATACCAAGACCCTGAAAGGGTCGCGATTGTATCGCAAAACCAGTGCGGCGAGAACCGCGCCAGGGAATATGGATGCGGCGGTGCAGATTTAAAGGGGCAAGCGCAAACAAAAAGGCAGCAGCAAAGTGCAAGCTGAATTAGGGAATTTGGGAGCGATGCATGCGCGCTTGCACCCGCGCCGCATGTTTAACCACCCAGGCCGGCATAGCTTTTTCGTATTGACGCGGATTGGGCAACATCACCGCCATACGCGCTGCCGCCGAAGGGCCTATCTGCGCAGCGGGAACCTTGTAATAGTGACGCGCAGCGGCTTCAGCACCAAACACGCCATTGCCCCACTCCACTACATTTAAATACACCTCCAGAATCCGGCGCTTATCCCACACCAGTTCGATCATCAGTGCCACTACCGCCTCTTCCGCTTTACGCACATAAGAGCGCGAGGGCGATAAAAACAGGTTTTTCGCCAGCTGCTGGGTGATGGAGGAACCACCTGCGACGGATTTACCTTTGCGCTGATTCTTTTTCAGCGCCTGTTCGATACCGCGCAAATCAAACCCTTGATGCTGCATAAACCGGTCATCTTCAGCGGCGACTACAGCGCGTTTTAGATGCGTAGAAATATGCGCATAATCCACCCATTGCTGCTTCAGTTCCGCTTTGGGATTTTTTTCGCGCAGTTCATCCAGCCGGATCGACATAAAACTCGTTTCACTTGGATTGACCCATTTCCACACCAGAACATGAGCAAATAACCACAGCTGATAGGCCAAGAGCGCCAGCAATAGCCATTTCAAAACTCGCCACAGACTGCGCCAGACAATTTTCATCTATTAATAATCACTGCAGCTGCTCTTGTTGCTGCACTCGCTGCTGCATTGCGGTAGCCGCGGCGCGAGCTTTATCAAGCGCAGATTCCTGTACTGGAGCTTTAGGCTCAGCCGCAGCCTGTTGCCGAACAATAGGAGCAGACGCTTCCGGCGCCGAGATAGCATTGCGCGTGTCTACCGCTATTTGCTCCGCATTACTAGCGACAGGCTTATCGCCAAAATGCACCTGACCATTGGCATCCGTCCACTTGTACACTGTGGTGGGCGGCGCTGGTTCAGGCTCGGAAACCTTATCTGCCACTGATTTCATCGCCTGCTTTGCATCCGCAGCCAATTGCCCGGGTGACCACAATTCTTGTAAATCCACCCACCAATCATCGCCCATACGCTCGCGCATATCGCGCAATGGCATCTGGCCAGTCTTGAGATAAATCAGGTAGTTACCTATAAAAAATACCAGCAATGCCAGGGTAAGCGACTTAAATAGCAAACGTTTCATACAGCTCCTTAATACAACAGCTCCAAGGGTTTAGGAGAGCTCAACACCAACATTGCCGCCCTCATAAATAAGCGGTAAAAACTGCAGTGAGCTGGTACAGGCCGGGGTAGTGGGATTACCGGTAGCCAAATCAAACTGAATACCATGCATAGGGCAACGCAAGGCGTTATCGGTACAGGTTGCATAGGTCAGCACCGCACCTGCATGTGGGCACTCGTTTTTAATCAATATGGTTTTGCCATTTTCTTGCAGTAAAAGCAGGTTATGGCCAGCCAGACTGACCGGCTTGCGGTAGCCATCATGCAACAAATGTAATTTTTCCAAGGCAACAAACGACATAATAGATCCTCATTAGCACCCCTAATCGGGCGACCCCCATTCTGGCGATTTATGCGGCAAGACGCCAGCGACACATACTTATCCCACAAATTCTAGCCACAATTGCCAAGCAACCAGATAGAATGGCGCCCTCTCCCAGCATGAACATCTGGCACTGTTTACACGTGGCTTTGTACACAAAAGCAGCGCCGAGCCATTCGGTTAGTTCTTGCACGTTTAATGCGGCAGCCTTGTTATGACCGACTCTCTTTACCTGGAGCGTTTAAAGCAGTTATCGACGCGCTTGGTATCCTTGCAAAAACCTATTCGTATTCTTGATGCCATTAAATGGCCGCAAGGAGTGGAGCAGCGCTTTCGCGAGCAACAAGGCAAAGAGTTACCAGCACTGAGCGCCGATTATTATCAGCAACAAAAGCTGGGCTTTGATCCGGATACAGTTAGCCAATTATTAAAAGAATTGAAAAACGATGTGCGCCGCCAATTGGGGCGCGACGATGCGCTAGGCAAAATCCTGCAGGCGACCATTGATCAGTACCAAATTGTGATTGAGTTGCTGCGCTTTCGAGGCACGGATCAGTTCGGTCATTTCAGCCGCCAGCTGTACGGCTCCGCCAGTGACAACCTGCGTGGCGACCGCAAAACCCTGCGCCAAATGGGTGAGCGCTTGTGCCATATTTTTTCACTGCCAGCGGTGGAGCATTTAAACCGCCCTTACACTAATCACATCAGCTCAGAAGAGGCAGTCACCACGTTACAAGCACGCATGACCAATTATTTCGGCGCCGGTGAAGTGCGCGTGCAAATCAGCGACGACATAGTGTCGGACGCCTCTGCCGGTGGCGACTGCATTAAAGTGAATCGCCGCTCCTCTTTTTCTGAATTGGATTTGCAAGTACTGGAAGTACATGAGGGCTGGGTGCATATAGGCACCACTCTCAATGGCCGTGAGCAACCTTGGGCAACCTGGCTGAGTGTAGGGTCGCCGCGTATTACGGCAATCCAAGAAGGCATGGCGGTATTACTGGAGACGCTGACCTTCAGCTCATTTCCACAGCGCGCACGGCGCATTAGCGACCGGGTTGTCGCGGTGGATTTGGCTGAACAAGGCGCGGATTTTTGTCAGGTCTATCGCCACTTTTTAGAGCGCGGCGTAAGCGAGCACGACAGTTATCGTGTGACCCAACGAGTATTTCGCGGCGGCACCTTAACTGGCGGATCAGTGTTCACCAAAGACATCTCTTACGTAAAAGGTTTTGTCGAAAATGTGAATTTTATTCGCAGTGCAATTCAGTCTGGCGTGCCGGAAATTATCCCCATGCTGTTTGTCGGCAAGGTGACACTGGATGATTTGCCGCTGCTGTACGAGCGTCATTTAGAGGGGGTAATTGCCGCGCCTAAATATTTGCCGCCGATGTTTAAAAATTTAAATGGTTTGTATGTGTGGTTTGGTTTTTCGAGCGGCATGTCGGTAATGAATATTGCACGGGTGCAGCAACATTTCAGCAAGCTGTTCAATAAAATGCCAACCCCACCACCGCAAGCTGATGGCATTGATGCCGAAATAGATTGAGTTTGATTGTAAATTATGACGTATTACAAAGTTGTACTCTCAGGTGAGAATATTTTTTTTGAAAACGCGAGCCACATAGACAGTGACGCGCCGGAACCGGTTATTGGTTTTATTGCTTGCAAATTAATACAAACTGACACTGAAGATTTGGCTATTGCAACCGCCAAGCGAGATTTGCTCGTACAGTGGAACCAGAGTTTTAATTTGGATCGGAAATTGGGCATGCCCAAACTAAAGCTTGAGCATATTGCAGAAGTGCGCGGCTGGTTTAAACCCAAAAGCACCCATGATTATTATTGGTTTACCGATAATAATCACAAGCAGGAACAGCTGGAAAAATTCACTCAGCCGCCGCGCCACTGGTTCTGGCGCAATTCAAAAAAGTCAGCAACTAAAGATGGAGCCGAAAATAACGTAGAATAAATCAGGCTGTAGCTGCAACAGCCTGAGCTGGATCAATTAGCTGCAATAGGGTCGCACGTAAGCCAGGCGAATTAATTTCTTCGCTGCGCGCCGAAAGCGGTGAGTTACCTACCCACTCAAAGCGCCAGCGATATAAATGGGTCGCATCACTTGCATCTCGCACTTCAATTAATTCAAGACGACGCGCATCCAGCGCAAACTTTTCCCGCAATTGGAAAGCAAAGGGTTCAGCATTTTTACCGACAAAACTGGAAGCTTGCTGAGTGGGTGCCATTACAAACACGTAATCGCGACCTTGATATTGACAGTGACAGACGCCGAGTTGAACTTCCTGCCCAAGACGATTGTGTAATGAGGTATCGACAAATAAAGGATTCATCAACATAAAAGGTTCCGCTGCGCTTTTTATTGTTGAGTTGATGTTAAATCGCCACATCACTCACTTGGTTGATTATTCGCCACCCGGTTCCGAAAAAGTCCCTCTGCTGCGACGAGGCGGCAGTCTACGCACAATTTGTGACAGTTCAAGCAAAAGCGATGAACAATTCTCTAGCAGTAGATTCAGGAATAACTTTGTTACTTTATTGCCAACTGCAGGGAACAGCAGTGACAAATCCTCCCGCTGTTCTGTGTCTGCATAAAGACAATCTGGTAAAGTCACCTCTTAAGGCTGCAGCGGATCTGAATAGTTCCTTAATTTATTCAAATTGCAGCGTATTTTTTGTTTATTATTTAATCGCCGTTTTGCGATGCCAGTATTTATCGCCGCAATCAGGCTTGTATCACCCTCATACCAAGTAGAAAGGAATAATCATGTCACCACTGTGTCTGCGCAGCACACTGCGCACTTCCGCTTTTTTGTTGTCTCTTATAACGCTTTGCACAATTTCTGCATGTACTTATGTGTCACAGGGCGTGCTGGTTGATGGTGATCGCTATGCAAAAACCACCCAGCAAGATAGCTTTGGCGATAGCGCTGACCGAGTCGTTTATCCTGAGCAAAATTGGAGCGGTGCCGATAGCCTCTGGTTTTACAATGTTACTCAAGGTTCTAACCTGATCCCCTACGAGATTTTTTTACACCTCGAAACAGCCGACAGTGAAGCGCTGTTTCGCAGCGATGAAAATATGAATCGGCTGCGTTACTTGCCACAAGAAGCCAGTTTTGCCAATCCTGATGGACTGCCCGTTGGCTGGGTCAAAGATCAACACAATGGCAGGGAATTTATTGGTTTCACCTGCGCGGCATGCCACACCAGTCAGATCAACTATCAAGGTGCTGCTATTCGCATCGACGGTGGCGCAACTCTGGCCGATATGGAGCAGATGCTAAAAAGCCTGTCGCTGGCATTACAAGCAAGCCTGGAACAGCCCGACAAGTTTGAGCGTCTCGCCGAAAAAGTCCTGCAAGGGAAATACCCCGAAGATAAAGCCGCCTTCCGCGCGCAACTCGCCGATACCGCCCAGCAAATTGCCAACTACAACCAAATTAATGATCCGCGCCACGGCGAACAATCCGTCGCCTATGGTTACGGCCGGTTGGATGCATTTGGGCGCATTTACAATCGGGTGCTCGCTCACCTCACCCCCAACGAACCCAATTTCAACCCCGCCAGCGCTCCAGTGAGCTACCCCTATTTGTGGGATACCCCGCAGCACGATTTTGTGCAGTGGAACGGTGTGGGTGATAACGAACTTGCAGGCCCTCTGGGGCGCAATACCGGCGAAGCGCTGGGTGTATTTGCGCAATTTGATCTGAACAAACAGAAGCATGACGTGGGCTATCGCTCATCTGTAGCGGTGCGCAATCTGACCCGTATGGAGCGCCACTTGGAGAGTTTATGGTCGCCAAGCTGGGAACAGTTGGCGCAGCAAAAGGTACTGCCCGCCATTAACCAAGCCTTGGCCGCACAGGGCAAACAGGTATTTATTGAATACCAATGCCACACCTGCCATGAAGCCATCGACCGTACCGACCCCAAGCGCCGCATCACCTCCCAATTCGCCAGCTTGCAGACCATTGGCACCGATCCTTATATGGCGATGAACGCACTCAAATATGCCGGTAAAACCGGCTATTTTGAGGGTGATCGCATTAATCCGCTCAAACCCAATTCACCGCGTTTTCAAGCGACCAGCCCGGTATTACCGGCATTAAGCGCGGCAGTTGAAGGAGTTTTAGTGGAGCCGGATCACGATAAGTGGTTAATCCGCCGCTGGGCAGAAAAGCTCTACGACCTAATTGGATCCATTTCTGACAACCCGATCAAAAAGACCGAGCGCCACCTGGACTTTGAGATTGTGAATAAAGATAACCCAGCGACTCTCGCCGCCTACAAAGCGCGCCCACTCAATGGTGTTTGGGCCACTGCACCTTATCTACACAACGGATCAGTGCCAAGCCTGTATGAATTGTTTATGCCGAGCTGCAGCGACGCTGAAATCGCCAGCGGTAAAACCTGCCGCCCCAATCGTTTTACGGTCGGCACCCGCGAGCTGGATGCAGTCAATGTAGGCGTTGTACAGCGTGACCCACAAGCCTTCCCCGGCCTGTTTGTGTTTGACACCAGCCTGCCGAGCAATTCCAATAAAGGCCATGAATACGCCGCTGGTGTCACCCCGGTATTTGTACTGGATGCCAGAGGTCGCCCGGTAAAAGATGCACAGGGCAAACCGAAAATGCAGACATTAAAGCCCATCGACCACCACCAGCGCTTAGCCTTGGTGGAATACTTAAAAACACTCTAACTTAGCTCAAGCACTCGGCAACCATTTGAATAGTCCCATCGTCACTCCCGCTCGCGGGAGTCCAGCTTTTTAAGGGTTTAAAACCTATGGATACCCGCAAGCGGGTATGACGATGTTTTAGCTTCACAATTACTCACAACGTGCCGCCGCCATTTTCGCTAAATTACCTTTCCAACAAAAATCACTGAACCAATCCTCTGCTTTAAAGGTCTTTAGGCCAGCTCGATAAAAGCCAGAACCAAACCCAGAGTCTTATCTGTGCCCGAATATTGCTGGCGATTTGATTGACACCAAGCGCCGCGACACACAGAATCACCGACCAGTTTTAAACCTCAGTTCTAAACATCAGGAACATGCTGAATGAATATTGACCGTTTTTCACCGCTACTAAAGCGTACCACCCTGCTTCTCTCGTTGATGGCAGGCTCATTTTTACTGGCTGGCTGCGGCGGTGGCAGCGATAAAAAATCCTCGGCAAGCTCTTCATCTATTAGCAGCTCATCCTTGCGCAGCAGCTTCAGTGCAGCCTCTGTGCCGCCAAATGGCTCAGGCATTTGGCCCAGCGTTAAGGTAGAAGCGCAAACACCAAAAGTGCTGACCTTCCAATGGAGCGCGGTTGATGGTGCTACTTTTTATAAGCTCTATAAACACGATGCAGCGACCGGCGGCGTAGTGCAAGTAGGCGGCGATTTGACTGCGACTAAGGCTACAGATGAAATCGGCGTACATGTGCATGATTGGGTCAACAATTACTATTACGTAGACGCCTGTAATGCCGGCGGCTGCCAAAGATCCGACCTGACTTTTACCGCGACCGAAATGATCAAAGCCATTGGCTATTTCAAAGCATCTAATGCTGAAGCCAATGATTTTTTTGGCTGGAGCATTGCACTGTCCGCCGATGGCACCACCCTAGCGGTGGGCGCGCCCACCGAAGACAGTAAAGCCATAGGCGCAAATGGCGACCAGACCAACAATGACAGCACCAACTCTGGCGCGGTCTATGTATTCGTTAAAGAAAACGGCGTTTGGATTCAACAGGCCTACCTGAAAGCATCCAACACCGAGCAACCCAATGTAAATTCACTGCGTGTTCTACCCAACGATCGCTTCGGCTACAAAGTTGCACTGTCCGATGACGGAAATACCCTGGCGGTATCGGCGCTATTGGAAGACAGCCCATCCTATGGTGTTAACTGTAATCAGAATAACTATGAAGTAACCAACTACGGCACATCATCAGACCCATCCGACGACCTCATTGCCGCCGTTAATTACGACATGGGCGCAGTTTATGTTTTCACCAGAAATAGTAGTGAGTGGTTGCAAGAAGCTTATGTAAAACCGCTCTACTCACTGATTCATAAAGATTTAAACGGCGGCTTACGTTTTGGCGAGAGCATTTCTCTTTCGGGCGATGGAAAAACCTTGGCCGTCGGTGCGACCAGTGATGGCGTTGGCTTATCCGATGTAGTGAATTTTCATAACAGCAGCTTCAGCAGCAACCCAAGTGAAATCGAATGTTATGAGTACTACCCATCGTCCAGCGCCTCCAGTGTCAGCAGTTCCAGCACCTCCTCTAGCAGCTCTTCAAAAAGCAGTGTTAGTTCAAGTTCAAGCTCTGACTTTCCTGGCGGCACTGCATCTGGTGCAGTTTATATTTATGTAAAAACAGCCGATAAGGGATGGAAGGAAGAGTCTTATCTAAAAGCCTCAAACGCTGAACCATCCGACGCTTTCGGCACCAGTATTGCCCTCTCCACTGACGGCAACACTATGGCTGTAGGCGCTATAGGAGAAGATAGCAATGCAACAGGCGTCAATGGCGACCAAGCCAACAACGCATGCTATTACTTCAATGAATCTACCTACACCATAGATCCAGAATGTGAGAAAGCAGGTAAGTATGCTGTGCGCGGTTTAATTAACAACGGTGCCGCCTATGTATTCAAACGGACTGGTAATCTATGGGGGCAAGAAGCTTATTTCAAACCCAGTAGCACCTTTATAAAAACTGCGTTTGGTACCAGCGTGGATTTATCCGGTGACGGCACACTCTTGGCGGTTGGCGCTACTGGTGATGCAAGTAATGCCAGCGGCATTAATGGTGATACCACACAGCAGATTGACTACGCCAATACCGGGGCAACCTATATTTTCAGTAAATCCGGCAGCGGTTGGGCGCAAGAGGCGATGATAAAACCCTCAACCTTAACCAAGCATTCAGGCGTTGCATTAGCCAGTAACGGCAATGGCACTTACGATATTCAAATTAGCGACGGAGGCCAATTCGGCGGCAATGTGAGCCTCTCCCAAGACGGCAAGACCTTGGCGGTTGGTTCATTCCGTGAGTCAAGTAATGCCAAAGGCATTAACGGCGATCAAGGTGATACCAGCGCCGCGCGCTCTGGCGCCGTATTTGTGTTCAAACGCAATAACACAGTGTGGACACAACAAAGCTATGTTAAAGCTAGCAATACCGACAGCGACGACCGCTTTGGCGTGAACGTAGATTTGTCGGCGGATGGCAAAACTATGGCAGTTAGCGCGCACCGCGAAGCCGGCCGCGGTTATGCTGCCGCATCCAGTGGTGCCAGCACCAGCTCGGCAACAAGCAGCAACAGCTTAGATCAAAGCGACAACTCAGCTGATGCAGCCGGTGCCGTGTACGTCTACTAAATATCAGTAGCGGTAAAACAAAAACGGGATGCCATCGCATCCCGTTTTTTTTGGTTTTTATCGCCAATACAGCGCAAAACCCGCTTCATCTTCTGCCGCAACAAACCCCGTACAGACCCACAAATCCCCCACGGCGACTAACTCATCGCCGCTAAATACCAGTGGCACCTTATCACGCAGCCAAGGCTCCAAAGCGTAATCCTGCAGCAGTTTTTTTAATGTTTGTGAGTGCGCACGGCCTGCGGGCTTACAGCGCTCACCGCCAGTGCGATAACGAATCTGTAATGCAGGTAAATCAGCCTTCAACCGCGGTGATGAATCATGGTTTGTTAATTCAAACTGCAGTTGCATTTCCGGTAACTGTACGGGTAGCAGATACAAACGCTGGCGATAGGTTTGCAGCGCGACATTACCCCAGCTGACGCGGGTTTGTGCATCATCGCGGCCATGAATAATTTGCCGCTCGATTTGCTGCCAGTGCAATTGTTCAGGTGTGGTGTAATGCAGTGAACGCAACCAAAAGCGCAGCAGGTTTTGTTGGCGTGCTGGCGACAATTGCCGCAATGCATCAAGCTCAATACTCTGCCCTACTCGTGCCGCCTGCGGTGCGGCGCGCCATAAATCCTCGCGCGCAAGCTCTTCCACAATTGCCTCTTGTTGTGCGCACAATTCTGCGGTCTGCTGCCATTTGCGTTTAAATTCCGGCCAGCGATCTTGCAACAGTGGCATCACCTGATTGCGCAAAAAATTGCGATCGTAATCATCATCCAGATTGCTTTCATCATCCACCCACTGCAGTTGATGCACACGTGCATAGGCCTCCAAATCAGCACGGGAAAAATGCAGCAGCGGCCGCACTAACAAACCCGCACCCAGCGCACGCACAGAGGTCATCGCCGCTAAACCACGGGGGCCGGTGCCACGCAGTAAACGCAGCAGCAGTGTCTCAGCTTGATCATTAGCGTGATGCGCCGTGAATAAAACATCATTAGGGGCAAGATTTTTTTCGAACACGGCATAGCGAATTTCGCGCGCCGCGTCTTCAATGCCTTTACCGGAATTTTCTACCCGCACTTTTTCAGCATGAAACGGCACCGCATGCTGCGCGCAAAAATCAGCGCACTGAGCTTGCCATGCATTGGCATTGGGTGAAATTTGGTGATTGATATGCAGAGCGCGCAGCTGTACCGGCAAAGCCAATTGCGTTAACGCATGGAGCAGCACAGTAGAATCCAAGCCTCCGCTAAAACCGATCCACCAGATAGCGGATGGCGAAGTAATGGGAGGCAGATAAGTGCGTAATTGTTCAGCGGTAAAATCCATAAGAAAATCCAGTTAGAGCCGGCATTAAAGCCCAAAGCCACTCAAATAAAAACCCTGCCTTGCTCCTGCTTCGCATTGAGAGGCAAAATACCGCCCTTCTTTGTTATTGCGTCAGGCGACACTCCTTATGACCAGCATTCCCTACGGCCACTGGCCATCGCCCATTAGCGCCGAATTGCTCACCGCCCAAGGTGTGCGCATCAGCGAGCCACAAGCCGTTGGTGATTATGTTTACTGGCTGGAATCGCGCCCACAGGAAAAAGGCCGCAGTGCACTGGTGCGCGAATCAGGTGGCATACGTGAAGACTTGCTGCCTGCACCGCACAGTATTCGCACCCGCGCCCACGAATATGGCGGCGCGCCCTATCTCGCTACCGCCAGCGCCATTTTTTATGTGCTGGATAGCGACCAGCGAATTTATCGCTACGATCTGGCCAGTAATAAAACCCAAGCGCTTACGCCCGAGGGCGCTTATCGTTACGCGGATTTTTGTTACGACGCAGCACGCACGCGATTAATAGCGGTGCGTGAAGATTGCACACAAGATGCACATCAACCCAGCAGCAGCAGTATTATTGCGCTGGATCTCACCAGTGGCGAGATACATACCCTCGCACAGGGCGATGATTTTTATTCCAACCCACGCCTGTCGCCGGACGGAAATCAGTTCAGTTACCTGTATTGGAATCACCCCAATATGCCTTGGGATGGCACCGAGTGTGTGCTCGCGCAACTCAATCAACGCGGCGACATTATTAACCGCGCGGTGATTGCGGGCGGCGCCAGTGAATCTATTTTTCAACCGCAGTGGTCGCCAACAGGCGAATTATTTTTTGTGTCGGATCGCAGCAACTGGTGGAATATTTACCGCTGGACTGGCACAGAAGCTGAAGCCGTTTGTGTAATGGAGGCCGAGTTCGCTACACCGCAATGGGTGTTTGGTATGAGCTGCTACGGATTTTTATCGGCGCACGAAATTTTCTGCTGCTTTAGCCAAGAGGGATATTGGCAACTGGGCAACATCGATTTAACCACAGGCAAGCTGAACATCATCCCCAGCGAGTTGCGCGATATTGCCAACATTCATTGCCACAATGGCAAAGGTTATTTCATCGCCGCCAGTGCAAAACAAAGTGCCCAGCTGTGGTTTTATGATGCCGATGGCAGCCAAGAAAAAATTGCGCCGCTCACCACAACAGCGCAACTGATTGCAGCAGATTTTTTTGCCACACCGCAACCAATCGAATTCCCCACTCGCGATGGAGAAAGCGCACGCGGATTTTTTTATCCGCCGACTAACCCTGATATCAAAACAACTGCCAACCAACTGCCGCCGCTCTTAGTCATGTGTCACGGTGGACCAACCGGCGCAAGCGAAAGCTCGCTCAACTTAAAAATCCAATTCTGGACCAGCCGTGGTTTTGCGGTACTGGATGTAAATTATCGCGGCAGCACCGGCTACGGCCGACGCTATCGCGACCGTTTAAAAAATAATTGGGGCATTACCGATGTAATCGATGTGTGCAGCGGCGTGGATTATTTGGCCGCGCAAAATCTTATCGACAAAAACAAAGTTGCTATCCGCGGCTCCAGCGCGGGTGGTTACACAGTGCTTGCCGCGCTCACCTTTAGCGATGTTTTTAAAGCCGGTGCCAGTTTGTATGGCATTGGCGATTTGGAAGCCCTCGCGCGCGACACCCATAAATTTGAAGCGCATTATTTGGATTCGCTGGTGGGCGAATATCCTGCGCAGCAAGAAACCTATCGCGCCCGCTCACCCATTCATCACATAGAGCAACTCAACTGCCCGGTGATTTTTTTACAGGGTCTGCAAGATAAGGTTGTACCGCCTGCGCAGGCAGAAGCCATGGTCGCTGCGCTGCAACAAAAAGGCATAATGACCCAATATGTGACCTTTGAAGAAGAAGCGCACGGCTTTCGCCAAGCGCAGAATATCCAGCGCGCACTCACTGAAGAATTGAATTTTTACCTCACTGTTTTTGGAGATAAATAATGGGACGTTGGCGCCCACCGAGTGAAAAAGGTTCTGCGTATATTACCGCTGCCGGGTTTAAACGCATGAAAGATGAAGTCACCCAACTGTGGAAAGTTGAACGCCCACAAGTGACGCAAGTGGTGCACGAAGCCGCCAAAAACGGCGACCGCAGCGAGAACGGGGATTATATTTACGGCAAACGCCGCCTACGTGAAATTGATTCACGCGTGCGCTTTTTATCCAAACGCATGGAAGCCGCTACCGTTGTTGACCGCCTGCCCGAAGACCAAAGCAAAGTTTTTTTTGGCGCCTGGGTAACATTAGAAGATGAAGACGGCAATGAAAAAACCTACCAAATTGTCGGCCCGGATGAGTTCGATGTAGCAAAACAAAAACTCAGTATGGATGCGCCCTTAGCGCGGGCAATGATGGGCAAACGCGTAGACGACGAACTCGTGTTAAAAAAACCGGAAGGCGAGGAGTTTTTTTACATCACTCGCATTGAATACAAACCCTATGATCAGGAATAAATTATGAAAACTTTATCGTTCTTAGCACTCGTAATTTTCGCTCTAACAGCCTGTAGTACTGATGAAAAAGCTGCAAAACCAGAAGGAATATTAACCGAAACACAAACCAAAGCGCTTGAACAAAGCAAAGCGCTAGAAGAAACCCTAAAGAAAACAGAAGAAGAGCGCCGCAAAACGCTAGAAGCTGCAGAGCAATAGCAGCCAAATAATCGCAATAGCTCCGGCCTGATTGCGCCAGCGAAAAATGCTATAGTGCGCCCCATTTTTTCGGCTGGCCGATTCGCATCGCATCGCCCCGCCATAGACTCCCGCTTTGACAGGTTTTTATTCATGACTCAATCAGCTCGCAAGATTTTGGTTACCAGCGCCCTGCCCTATGCCAATGGTTCGATTCACCTTGGCCATTTGGTGGAATATATCCAGACCGATATTTGGGTGCGTTTCCAGAAAATGCGCGGCGTGGATTGTACCTATGTGTGCGCCGACGATGCCCACGGCACCGCGATTATGCTCAAAGCTGAGCAGTTGGGGCATTCGCCTGAACAACAAATCGCCAATGTAAAAGCCGAGCATGAAGCCGACTTTGCCGCCTTTAATATTGCCTTTGACAACTATCACTCGACCCACTCGGAGGAAAACCGCGAGTTGTCGAGCATGATTTATGGCCGTTTGAAAGCCAATGGCCATATCGCCAGCAAAAGTATTACCCAGGCTTACGACCCAGAAAAACAACTGTTTTTGGCCGACCGCTACATCAAGGGCACCTGCCCGAAATGTAAGACGGAAGATCAATACGGTGATAATTGCGAAAAATGCGGTGCAACCTATTCGCCAATGGATTTGATTAACCCCAAATCGGCGATTTCTGGCGCAACTCCGGTGGCGAAGGATTCCGAACATTTCTTTTTTACCCTGCCCGAGTTCGGCGACTTTCTCAAAAACTGGACCCGCGCCGGTCACTTGCAAGATGAAGTAGCCAACAAAATGGCCGAATGGCTCGATGCCGGTTTGCAGTCCTGGGATATCTCCCGCGATGCGCCCTACTTCGGTTTTGAAATTCCCGGCGAGCCGGGCAAGTATTTTTACGTCTGGCTGGATGCACCGATCGGTTATATCGCCAGCTTGAAGAATTTATTGGATAAAACCGGCGGCGACTGGGAAGAGTATTGGAAGCCGGATTCGACTGCCGAGGTGTATCACTTTATCGGTAAAGACATAGTCAACTTCCACGCCCTGTTTTGGCCAGCGATGCTGCACTCGGCCAATTTGCGCACACCAACTAAGGTCTGTGTACACGGATTCTTGACCGTCAACGGCACCAAGATGAGTAAATCGCGCGGCACCTTTATTAATGCCCGCACTTATCTCGACCATTTGAATCCGGAATACCTGCGCTACTACTTTGCCGCCAAACTGACTTGCAACGTGGACGACATCGACCTGAATCTGGAAGATTTTATCCAACGGGTGAATTCGGATTTGGTCGGTAAAGTGGTGAATATCGCCAGCCGTACCGCTAAGTTCATCAATAACGCTGGTGGTGTGTTGGCGACCGAAATAGCCGATGCGGCCTTGTGGCAGCAGTTTGTCGATGCCGGTGACAGCATCGCCAGCCACTACGAAAACCGCGATTACAGCAAAGCCATGCGCGAAATTATGGCGCTGGCCGATGCCGCCAACGAATATATCGCCACCCAAGCGCCGTGGAAGCTGGCGAAAGAGGCCGGTGCCGAAGCGCAAACTCAAGCGGTTTGCACCCTGGGCATCAATATGTTCCGCGCCTTGCTGACTTATTTAAAGCCGGTATTGCCTGCCCTGACTGCCGACGCCGAAGCCTTTTTGGGTGAAACCCTGAGCTGGAATGCGCCGGTGAGCTTCCGCGCCGGTGAACAAATCAACGAGTTCAAACCACTGTTAACCCGTATCGAAAAAGACAAGGTAGATGCCATGATCGACGCCAGTAAAGACGCCTTGGCAACTGCGGCTGCACCCCAAGCTAGCGCAACGAATGAACAGGCCTCTGGCCCCTTGGCCGATGAACCCATCGCCGCCGAAATCGACTTTAACGATTTCGCTAAAGTGGATTTGCGCATCGCCCTGATCGCCAACGCCGAACATGTAGAAGGCTCAGATAAATTGCTGCGCCTGACGCTGGATTTAGGCGGCGAAACGCGCAATGTGTTTTCTGGCATCAAGAGCGCTTACGACCCAAAAGACTTGGTCGGCAAACTGACCGTGGTGGTCGCCAATCTCAAACCGCGCAAAATGAAGTTTGGTATGAGTGAAGGCATGGTGCTGGCGGCTGGCCCAGGCGATAAAGAAATCTACTTATTGGAACCACACAATGGCGCCCAGCCCGGTCAACGAGTGATGTAACTCCCCTTGCCATCGCCCTTCTCCCCCTTGTTTTAAGGGGGAAAGGCAGATGGGCAAATCAGAAGAATCGATTACAGATATTCATAAACCCCATAAGGCTTTATGTCATTTTGATTGAGAATCCTTCTCTGCTTGCCGATAATACGCAGCCACAAGCCAAATCCACCCCCAGCGACTTTCCTTTATTGGACAACCACCATGAGTTTCAGCGAATTAGCGATCATTCTGCTCAGTACTGTTCTGGTGAATAACTTTGTGCTGGCACAATTTCTTGGCCTCTGCCCATTTATGGGTGTGTCCAACAAGCTTGAAAGCGCCATCGGCATGGCCGGTGCAACCACCTTTGTGATGACATTGGCATCGATTTGCACCTATCTGGTCGACAAATGGGTGCTAACTCCACTGGACCTGCAATATTTACGCACCATCGCCTTTATTCTGGTCATCGCAGCCGTGGTGCAATTCGTAAAGATGTTTATGGAAAAAACCAGCCCGCTGCTGTACCGCGTACTCGGGGTGTTTTTACCGCTGATTACGGTGAACTGTGCAGTATTGGGTGTCGCGCTGCTCAACACCCAAAAAGCCCATAGCTTTTTTGAATCGACCCTGTTCGGTTTTGGCGGCGCCTTGGGTTTTGCGATGGTATTGGTACTGTTTTCCGCAATGCGCGAACGCTTGGCCGTAGCCGATGTACCCGCACCCTTTAAAGGAGCGGCGATTGGCATGATCACCGCCGGTTTAATGGCACTCGCTTTTATGGGCTTTGGCGGGCTGGTTAGCCTGCAATAACAAACAAGCCTTACTAACAAAGCGCAAGTCTTACTAACAAAGCACAAGCCTTGCTAAAAAAGAGAGACACATGATCGATTTTATTTTCCAAAACCCCATCCTCAGCGCGCTGCTTGCGCTCGGCGGACTCTCGGCTGCGTTTGGCGCCGTGCTGGGTTTTGCGGCAGTGAAATTCAAAGTAGAAGGCGATCCGATTGTTGAACAGATCGACGCCCTGCTCCCGCAAACCCAATGTGGTCAATGCGGTCACCCGGGCTGCCGCCCCTATGCACAAGCCATCGCGGCGGGCGAAGCCATCAACAAATGCCCACCCGGCGGTCAGGCGACCATCAATGCCTTGGCTGACCTGCTCGATGTCGAAGCGCCCTCACTCGACTCTGAGCACGGCGAACACCTGGATATCAAACGCGTTGCCTATATCCGCGAAGACGAATGTATCGGCTGCACCAAGTGCATTCAGGCCTGCCCGATGGATGCAATTCTCGGCGCGGCTAAGCATATGCACACAGTGATTGTCGATGAATGCACCGGCTGCGACCTGTGTGTTGAACCCTGCCCGGTGGACTGTATCGATATGATTCCGGTGGAAACCGACCTCAAAACCTGGAAATGGGATTTGCCGGCGACCAACCAAAAACCCGTATTTCATGTTGTCGCCCAAGAGGTGAATTTGATCGCCTCTGATTTAGGGCGCGGCCAAGCCTTTGGCGGCACACATGACGGCGACAAAGCCGCCTAAATGACGAGAAAGTTGCCTAGATGACAAGCCTGATCAAAGTGTGGGAACTGCCCGGCGGTATCCATCCACCCGAACACAAAAGCCAATCCCTGCAATTACCGCTGGGTTCATTGCCCCTGCCGCCGGTATTGGTAATTCCGCTCAACCAGCACATGGGCACCCCTGCACAACCGGTGGTGCAAGTGGGCGAGCGCGTGCTGGCCGGGCAACTGATCGGCGCAGCCGACGGTACGTTTAGTGCCAATACTCATGCATCCACCTCTGGCACCGTCATCGCCATTGAAGAGCGGGCAATTCCCCACCCATCGGGCATGAACAGTGAATCGGTAGTGATTGAGTCGGACGGCAAAGATGAATGGGTTGAATTAACCCCCTGCGAAAATTACCTCAGTCTGGATCGCTTGGCGCTGCTGGATAAAATCCGCGCCGCCGGTGTTGCCGGTCTGGGCGGTGCGGGTTTTCCCACTGCAATCAAACTTGCGCCCAAATCCACTCAGGTGATCGACACCCTGATCCTCAACGGCGCCGAATGTGAGCCCTACATCACCGCCGATGACATGCTGATGCAAGTGCGCGCCGATGAACTGGTCGCCGGCACCTTGCTGCTGAGCCACATATTGCATCACCCCAAAAACCTGCTGATCGGCATTGAAGACAATAAACCCAAAGCCATAGCAGCGGTCAGAGCCGCCGTGGCCGGTGCGGCGGTCAATAACCCCGAAGCAGCCAAGATCCAAGTCGCGGTGTTCCCGACCAAGTACCCCTCGGGCGGAGCCAAACAACTCACCCAAATTTTGACCGGGCGGGAGATTCCCAGCGGCCATCACTCAGCCGATGTCGGGGTGATCTGCGTCAATGTGGGCACCGCAGTAGCCGCGTGGCGCGCAGTGCGCTACGGCGAGCCATTGGTCTCCCGTATCACCACTGTGGTAGGCGATGCGCTCGGCACCCAGCGCAACATAGAAGTGCTGTTCGGCACCCCAATCAGCTACGTGTTAGAACAACACGGTTTTGCTGCCAACCGCGCCTCGCGCGTGGTAATGGGTGGGCCGATGATGGGTTTTACCCTGCTCGATTTGCACTCGCCCATCATTAAAACGACTAACTGCATCCTCGCGCCCAGCAAACAAGAGTTGCCCGAACCGCAACCGGCGCAAGCCTGTATTCGCTGCGGCATATGCGCGGAAGTTTGCCCTGCCAACCTGCTGCCGCAACAGCTGTTTTGGTATGCACAGGCGGAAGATTTTGAGCGGCTTGAATCGCACAACCTGTTCGATTGTATCGAGTGTGGCGCCTGCTCTTATGTCTGCCCCAGTACCATCCCACTGGTGCAGTACTATCGCGCCGCCAAAGGCACGATTCGCCTGCACGAGATTGAAAAAGAAAAGTCTGACCGCTCGCGCCAGCGTTTTGAATTCCGCCAGCAGCGCATCGCCAAAGAAGAGGCAGAAAAAGAAGCCAAGCGGTTAGCACGCCAAAAAGCGGCGGAAGAAGCCAAGAAAAAACTGGCCGAAAAAGCCGCGAACGCCAGTGCCGCGCCCGCTGCACCAACGGATGTACTGAGCGCCGCCGTCGCTAGCGCAAATGCCGTACAAGCCGCGCCCGACGAGCAAAAAGCCAAACTGGAGCGTTTGGTCACTACCGCCAAAACCGCGCTGGAATTCCAGCAAAAACCGCTGGTGCCCAACAAAACCAACCCGGTAATTAGCGATGAGCAGCTGGTTAAACAGCAAGTGCGCATCAAACAGGCGGAGTTAAAACTCGCCGAAGCCGAGAAGAAACTCGCTGATTTCTTGGCACAGACAAGTGCCGCCCAGACCAATACCGCACCGGCAAACACAGCGCCATCTGTCGCAGCCGCAGTGGATATGAACGATCCGGTCGCCGCCGCCATCGCCCGCGCGCAGGCCAAATTGACCATGTCGCCGGAAGAGAAGGCTAAAGCCAACCTCGAATCCCTGCGCACCCGTTTGGCCAAAGCGGAAGAAAAAGTTGCCGCCGCCAAAACCGAAGGCAGCGCTAACTTGGATGCGTTACAGCAAGGCGCCGACAAACTGCAGCAAAAAATTAGCGAAGCGCTGGCCGAGTTAGCCGCTTTGGGCATTAACGACGAACCGGCACCCCAAACAACACCAGCAGCAACGCCAGAAACAGCACCGGCAACCGCCGAACAAAGCGCGGCGCAAGCGGCCATCGAAAAGGCCAAAGCCAAAGCAGCGGCTATGGCGAGCATGAGCGATGAAGAAAAACGCGCGGAACAGATTCAATCCCTGCAAACCCGCTTGAGCAAAGCGCGCGAGCGTTTAGCCAAAGCTGAAGCAGAGAACGATGCCAATGTGGACGCCTTCCGCGCAGGTGTTAGCAAGCTGGAAGAAAAGCTACAAGAGTTGGCGTAAACAATCATGATCCGCCGCAACGATTTTCAATGAGATAAACGAATGGCGTTATTAAATATCACCTCCCCCCACACCCACGGGGCCAATCGCACCGGGCGCCTTATGCGACTGGTGGTCTATGCCACATTTCCCGGCATAGTGGCGCTGACCCACTTTTTTGGCATTGGGGTATTAATCAATGTGCTGCTGGCGAGTTTGAGCTGCATCGCCTTTGAAGCCTTGGTGCTGAAACTGCGCAACCGCCCGATCCAGTTTTATCTGCGCGACTGCAGTGCCTTGGTGACTGGCGTATTGATCGGTGTATCACTGCCGCCCTATTGCCCTTGGTGGCTGGTTATCAGCGCTGCGTTTATCGCCATAGTGCTGGCCAAACAACTCTACGGCGGCATGGGGTTTAACCCCTTTAACCCGGCGATGGTCGCCTATGTGCTGCTGCTGATTTCCTTTCCGGTGCAGATGACCGCTTGGGCTACACCCCTGCCCTCCCTCGCTGATGGGCAAACTTTACCCAGTTTGGTAGCTGCGCTCGATAAGATCTTTTTTGGCACAGCTATCGATGGTTACAGCTCTGCCACCGTGCTGGATGTGATGAAACAAAATGCCGGTTTAACGCTGGATGATCTTTATAAACAAGAAGCAGTGTTTACCGATGGCCGCTGGGCAGGTGCCGGTTGGGAGTGGGTGAATATTGCGTTTTTGCTGGGCGGGATTTACCTGCTCTACAAAAAAGTATTTACCTGGCACGCACCGGTTTGCATGCTGCTCGCGCTCGCGCTGATGGCGGGTGTATTTTACGACTCCGGCAGTTCCAACTCAGGCGGTTCACCCATTTTCCACCTGCTCTCCGGCGCGACTATGCTCGGTGCATTTTTTATTGTGACCGATCCGGTGAGTTCCGCCGTGAGTGTGCGTGGCCGCATGGTGTACGGCGCGCTGATCGGCGTATTGGTTTATGTAATCCGCACCTGGGGTACCAGCTACCCGGACGGTGTGGGTTTTGCGGTATTGTTATTGAACTTCGCTGCACCCTTTATCGATTACTACACCACTCCGCGCACCTATGGCCACAAAAAGCCACGCCGCGCGACCGATAGCAGCAAACAGGATGGAGGTCACTAATGCTCGGCCAATCCATAAGTAAAAACAGTTTACTGCTCGCCGCCTTTGCACTGGCCACCGCCGGTACCCTTGCGCTGACCAATCTCGGCACCAAAGACCGTATCGCCGCCGCCGAGCGCGCCGCACAACAGCGTGCACTGTTTGAAATAATTCCACTGCAAACTCACGACAATGATTTGCTTACCGATATCACCCCGGTACCGCTCGCAGCGCAGGAAACCTTGCACGTAGGTAGCGCTGCCACTATTCATCGGGCGCGCTTGAACGGCGAGATCACTGCCTTGATCGTTCCGACTGTGGCGCGTGATGGTTACTCCGGTGATATCGAACTGATTGTCGGCGTCAATCGCGATGGCAGTGTTGCCGGTGTGCGCGTGATCAAACACAAAGAAACACCCGGCTTGGGCGACAAAATCGATTTGAAAAAAAATCCGTGGATTTTGAGTTTCAATGGCAAAAGTTTACAACTGCCATTTAGCGATGCGTGGAAAGTTAAAAAAGACGGCGGCGAGTTTGATCAATTTGCCGGTGCGACAATTACACCGCGCGCAGTGGTCGGGCAAGTAAAACGCGTACTGGAATTTGTCGCCGCCAATCAAGCGCAATTATTTAGCGATACCGCTGCCAACAACACCCAGCCACACACAGGTGAACACCATGAGTAATGGCGTAGATTATCAAGAGATTACCCAGAAAGGTCTGTGGAGCAATAACGCCGCGCTAGTGCAATTGCTCGGACTCTGCCCGCTGCTTGCGGTCAGCTCAACCGTTGTAAATGCACTGGGCTTAGGGCTGGCAACCCTGCTGGTATTGATTATCTCCAACTGTGTTGTCTCCCTTATTCGCCACCAGGTGAGCGATGCAGTGCGCCTGCCTGCGTTTGTGATGATTATCGCCTCTGCGGTGACTTGCACCGAATTATTAATGAAAGCCTTTACCTACGAGTTGTATTTAATTCTCGGTATTTTTATTCCGCTGATTGTGACTAACTGCGCAGTCCTTGGCCGCGCCGATGCCTTTGCCAGCAAAAACAAATTACTGCCCTCACTGGTTGACGGTTTTATGATGGGCATGGGTTTTATGCTGGTGTTAATTGCGGTGGGCGCGGTGCGCGAACTGCTGGGCACAGGGCATTTATTTGCCGATATGCAGCTGATTTTTGGTGAGTCTGCACGCAGCTGGCAATTGAATATTTTTGGCGCTAGCTACCCCAATGTGATTTTTGCCCTGTTACCACCCGGCGCATTTATTGTGGTAGGGTTTTTAATTGCGGGCAAAAATGCAATCGATGGCCAACTGAAAAAGCGTGCCGATGCACGCAAAATTCAAACAGCTAAAGGCAGCAAACGTGTGCGCACCACCGGCTCGGTAGCCTAACCTAACGAGGAAAATAGAATGTTTGAACAAGACAATCTGATTCAACTTTTTAATCAGTACGTGGTGCCTTGGAGCATCAAAATTTTGCTCGCCTTCCTGATCTTTTTTGTCGGTCAGTTGATTGTAAAACTGGTGAGCAGTGCACTGGGTAAAGTGCTATCACACACCAAACTCGACACTATTCTGATCGACTTTATTAAGTCTCTCGCTCGTGCGCTATTGATGGTGATTGTTATCATCGCCGCACTCGATCAATTAGGCGTGAATACCAATTCCGTCATCGCTATTTTGGGTGCTGCCGGTTTGGCCGTTGGTTTGGCATTACAGGGCTCACTGCAAAATTTTGCCGCTGGTTTTATGCTGCTGATCTTCCGCCCTTTTAAAGCAGGTGATTTTGTCGAGGTGGCGGGTGTTGCAGGCAGTGTCGATAAAATTGGCATCTTCTCCACCATCCTGCACACTGGCGACAACAAACAAGTCATCATTCCCAACGGCACCATCTACAGCAGCAATATAGTGAACTATTCGGCGCGCAGCACCCGCCGTATCGATATGATTTTTGGTATCGGTTATGGCGATGATATGCGCAAAGCGCGCGATGTAATCAGCAGCATCCTCGCTCAAGACGAACGAGTCCTCAAAGACCCGGAGCCGGTTATTGCAGTGGGTGAGCTGGGTGCCAGCAGCGTGAATTTCTACGTGCGCCCCTGGGTGTTGACCGAGAATTATTGGGCAGTGAAGTTCGATGTAACCGAAAAAATCAAACAAGCGTTTGATGACAACGGCATTAGCATTCCCTTTCCGCAAATGGATATTCACTGGAACAAACCAGCTGAGTGATAAACGCACTATTGGCGAGGGTAATTGCCCTCGCCGCCGCTCGCTAACACCATCCAACCTTGGTTCAAGTTAGAACTGTTTGTTTAACAGGCCAAATTCGCCTTGACGCATCCCCCCCCTGCTCTTAACCTAAGCGCCCTTTTTTTCCTGAGTTCTGGTTGCTGTTATGACCTACTGCGTTGCGATCAAAGTTGATGCCGGCCTGATTTTTTGCTCAGACTCGCGCACCAATGCGGGTGTTGATCAGGTGAGCACCTACAGCAAGATGTACCAGTTCGGCATTGAGGGCGACCGTCAAATCGTCATTAACTCTGCCGGTAACCTTGCCACTACCCAATCTGTGATCGCCAAAATCCGCAAAGACATCAAAGATGGTGCCGATGTCAGCCTCGCTACGGTTGAGAGCATTCACGATGCCGCCGATTACGTCGGCGAGATCAGTATCGCTATTCAAGAGAAACATGCTCAACATAACAACAATGTGAGCTTTGAAGCCAGCTTCCTGCTCGGCGGGCAAATTGGCCTGGAATCACCAGCAGTCATGTTGATTTATCCGCAGGGCAATCACATCACCACCTCGGATCAAACCCCCTACCTGCAGATTGGCGAGAGCAAGTACGGCAAACCGATCCTGGACCGCGTGCTCAAACCGGAAACCGGCTTGGATACCGCCGCTCTCTGCGCATTGGTCTCTATGGATTCAACTATGAAGTCCAACCTCACCGTTGGCCCACCAATCGAACTCATGAGTTACGCCACCAACAGCGGTTTTATGCAACACACAGTGTTTGCTGCCGATAACCAATATCTGCACGAACTCACCAAATCCTGGGATCAGCTGATTGTGGCGGCATTCCTACAATTGCCACCACCGCCACCGCAGGTCTGATTTGCCAGCACTGAAGAATGTAAAAGCGCCAGCATCCACTCGATACTGGCGCTTTTTTGTTTCAAGCCAACGCATTTGCTTAGCCCCTGCGCTTGTGGTGCAGTTATTGCCTTAGTAATAACAACAGCCCCTCAATCAATAAAACAGGTAAGCTAGGTCACACTCAGCGCGACCTACTTAGCGTAACAACCATTGAGGATGATAAGAACTTGCCCTTTTCCCAGTCTGGTACACACTTGAGTGCACCAGCATGATCCATAAACCGCACGATGCAGGAAGGAATTAACTTATGGCTATTCGCGTTGCCATTCACCACAAGACCCAATATGCATTTGATCGTCTGACCTCACTCTTTCCCCATGTGCTGCGTTTGCGCCCAGCGCCCCATAGCCGCACCAAAATTCACAGCTATTCGCTAAAAATTGAGCCCGCCGATCATTTCATCAATTGGCAACAAGATCCGTTTGGCAACTTTCAAGCGCGCTTGGTATTTCCCGAACA
Source organism: Cellvibrio sp. OA-2007 (assembly GCF_000953825.1). GTDB lineage: Bacteria > Pseudomonadota > Gammaproteobacteria > Pseudomonadales > Cellvibrionaceae > Cellvibrio. Next base: position 135,201 of record NZ_BBUL01000096.1, read on the forward strand.
GACCAAAATGCTCTCGTTCGAGGTCGAACTGGTCGCCGATATGACCTCGATCAATCCCTTCGACTTTTTTGTGGAAGAGTATGCAGAGAACATCCCCTTTGAGTACGACGAGCAATTAAAGCGCGAGTTGGTTCCCTATCTCGAAATCAGCGAAAGCGGCCCGCAATTGATGGAGATAGTCAACAAAATCAAGGCCGATATTCAGCATCGCCAAGTCAGTGAAAAACCTTGGGCGGTGAACGATTTTATGGTGAGCATCAACCAGCTGGTACAGCAGGCGATTGGTTATGGTGTGCGCCTTGAACCGGGTATTCAAACCTGTGAAGAAACCCTGACACTCGCTAAAGGTTCCTGCCGCGACAGCGCTTGGTTACTGGTGCAGATTTTCCGCCACCTGGGTTACGCCGCGCGTTTTGCCTCCGGTTATTTGGTGCAACTCACCGCGGACGTCAAAGCGCTCGATGGCCCCAGTGGTCCGGAAAAAGATTTCACCGATCTACATGCCTGGACCGAAATTTATATTCCCGGTGCCGGCTGGATCGGCCTTGACCCCACTTCCGGCCTGCTCGCTACTGAAGGGCATATCCCGCTCGCCTGCACACCCGACCCAATTTCTGCCGCGCCGATTACCGGCGCCACCAGCAAGTGCGAAGTGGAATTTTCTTACAGCAACGAAGTGTTCCGTATCCTCGAAGACCCGCGCGTCACCAAACCCTATACCGAGGAGCAGTGGCAAACCATTAACGCGCTCGGTGCGGCAGTAGACAAAGAATTAATCGAACAAGATGTACGCTTGACCACCGGTGGTGAACCGACGTTTGTGTCTATTGACGATATGGAATCCGAGCAGTGGAATACCGGTGCACTCGGTGCCGATAAGTTGCGTCTCGCTAAAGATTTATTGCTGCGCATGCGCAAAACCTTTGCACCTAATGGCCTGTTGCATTACGGACAAGGTAAGTGGTACCCAGGTGAAGAAGTGCCGCGCTGGGCGCTGGGCTGTTTCTGGCGCACCGATGGCCAAGCGCTGTGGAACAATCCAGATTTATTAGCGCGCGCCGATAAAAATTACGGCCTCTCGCACGTGGATGCAAAAAAATTCGCGCAACGATTGTGTGAAAAAATTCGCGTCAATGGCGAACATTTAATTCCGGCTTACGAAGATGTGCTCTATTACCTCTGGGCAGAGCAAACGCTGCCGCATGATATAGATCCGTTAAAAGCCGATTTAAAAGATGATCTAGAACGGCGCCGGATTGCAAAATTATTAACGCGCGGATTAAATACCGAAAGCGGTTACGTTTTACCGATTGAATGGAATTACCCCAACCAAAGTTGGTTAACTGGCCGCTGGAAGTTGCGTAACGATCAATTATTTTTAGTGCCCGGCGATTCACCGTTAGGCCTGCGTTTACCGCTCAACTCACTCGAATTCCCCAAACACGATTACGAGCGCTATCAGCCGGAAAACGATCCGCTCACTACACGTGAGCCATTAGCGCCAAGCGGCCAACAAGCCACGGCACTTGCGGCAGAAAAAAACGGCGCACGCAAAATGACTATTGCGCAAAAAGTTGCCGAGCAAAAAGCTGCATTGGCAAATGCCACTAGCCCTGAAGCACACAAACCCAATTATCTCGAAGCGGGTTATGTCATTCGCACGGCGATGTGTTTTGAAGCGCGCGATGGTCGTTTGCATTTATTTTTACCGCCCCTCACTTATCTCGAACACTACGTTGCATTGATCGAAGCGATTGAAGCAACCGCGGCCGAATTAAATATGCCGGTTGTGCTGGAAGGTTATGAGCCGCCAAAAGATTATCGCTTGAAGAAATTTTTAATTACCCCTGACCCGGGTGTGATTGAAGTGAATATTCATCCGGTAGAAACCTGGGCGGATTTGGTTAACAACACCGAAGCACTTTATGAAGATGCCCGCCAGTGCCGCTTGGGCACCGAGAAATTTATGCTCGACGGCCGCCACTCAGGCACCGGCGGCGGCAACCATGTCACCTTCGGCGGCTCAACACCGGCGAACAGTCCATTTTTGCGCCGTCCGGATTTGTTGCGCAGCCTGGTTACTTATTGGCAGCATCACCCCGGCCTTTCCTATTTATTTTCCGGTTTATTTATTGGACCGACTAGCCAATCGCCGCGCGTCGATGAAGGCCGCGCAGAAATGCTGTACGAATTGGAAATCGCCTTTAAAGAAATGCCCGAAGGCATTGTCGATCAACCTTGGTTAGTTGATCGCCTGATGCGCAATTTATTAATCGACATCACCGGCAATACCCATCGCGCTGAGTTTTGTATCGATAAACTCTACGCCCCCGGCACCGCCAGTGGTCGCCAGGGTATTTTGGAGTTCCGCGGTTTTGAAATGCCGCCCCATGCGCGCATGTCGCTAGTGCAAATTTTATTGTTGCGCTGTTTGATTAGCCGCTTCTGGAAAGAACCCTACAAAAAACCGCTAGTGCGCTGGGGCACTTTGCTGCACGACAAATTTATGTTGCCGCACTATGTGTGGGAAGATTTGCGCGATGTGGTTAAAGATTTGAATGAACAAGGTTATCCATTCCAACTCGAATGGTTGGCGGCGTTTGAAGAATTTCGTTTCCCGCATTATGGCCGTGTGCAGTTGGACGATATTGAAATCGAATTGCGCTGGGCGATTGAACCCTGGCATGTGCTAGGTGAAGAAGTCAGCAGCTTCGGCACGTCGCGTTATGTGGATTCGTCCCTCGAACGCTTGCAAGTTAAAGTCAGCGGCTTAACACCGGGCCGTTATGTGCTCGCCTGTAATGGCCGCCGCGTGTGTTTGAATGCAACGGGAAAACACGGTGAATATGTCGGCGGCGTGCGCTACCGCGCTTGGCAGCCGCCCTCAGCCTTGCACCCGACCATCGGTATTCATTCACCGCTAGTGTTTGACTTAATTGATACCTGGAACGGTAAAAGTATCGGCGGCTGCACCTATCACGTCAGCCATCCCGGTGGCCGCAGCTATGATCGCTTCCCGGTTAACGCCAATGAAGCCGAATCGCGCCGTGGTAATCGTTTCTTTGATATCAACCACACACCGGGAGCCTTACCGATCACACCGGCCGGGGAAATTCTGCGTGAATTTTTTGAAAACAAACATCCACCCAGACCTATGGCACCGCCGCCAGAAGAACCGGCAGATGAATATCCACACACGCTGGATTTGCGTAAATAGATGAAAAGACTGACTTAAGTTGATGGCACATCGTCATTCTCGCGCAGCGGGAATCCAGCTTTTGCTTTTATGGCTTATGGATCCCCGCTGCGCGAGGATGACGACTCCCCCGTATACTCAGAATGAATTTTCTCACCAAATAGGCTCAGCGGGTTACAATGAAATCCATATCCATAAAAACAACCCAATATCATGAAACCTTATTCCACGCTTATGGAAAATCCGGTCACTACCAGCGATATTAAGGCGTTTATGTACCCCTCGCCCCTCGCTGGGATAGATGAAGCCTATGACAGCGAAGGCGGTATTCGCCCCCACTGGCGCTACCTACTGCACAGTTTGCAAACGCTGGGGCAAGACGCGATTGAAGAGCGGCAGCGCAAAACTCGCCGCATTCTGCGCGATGATGGTGCAACCTATAAAATTTACGATGAGCCAGATGCAAATCAAAGCTGGCAACTCAACCCCATCCCACTGCTCATTGACAGCGAAGAGTGGAACCAAATTGAAACCTCGCTGGTTGAACGCGCGGAATTATTTAACTTATTGCTGCAAGATATTTACGGTGAGCGCACACTGGTTCGCCAAGGTGTGATTCCGCCGGAATTATTATTTTCCCATCACGGATTTTTGCGCCCCTGTCATCAAATTAAATTGCCCGGCGATCACCAACTGATTTTGCACGCTGCCGATTTGGCGCGCGCCCCCGATGGCACTATGCGCGTGATGGCCGACCGCACCCAAGCGCCTTCCGGTGCCGGTTACGCCTTAGAAAATCGCACAGTGATGAACCGCGTATTTCCCAGTTTGTTTCGCGATAGCCATGTGCATCGCCTGTCATTATTTTTTTCGCGCCTGCGCCAGCGTTTGCACGAATTAAATCCTAATGGCGGCATTGCGCGCATTGTAGTGCTCACCCCCGGTATTTATAACGAAGCGTATTTTGAACACGCCTATCTCGCCAACTATTTGGGTTTCCAATTAGTACAAGGCAGCGATTTGAGTGTGCGCAATGGTTATGTATGGATGAAAGCACTCGACGGTTTAAAACGTGTCGATGTGATTTTGCGCCGCGTGGATGATGTCTATTGCGACCCAGTAGAGTTGCGCGGCGACTCACGTTTGGGTGTGCCCGGTTTATTAGAAGTTGCGCGTATGGGGCACGTGGCTATCGCCAACCCACTCGGCTCCAGTGTGTTAGAAAATCCAGCGCTGCTGCGCTATTTGCCTGCCATCTCACAAGCGCTGTTAGGGCGCGACTTGCAAATGCCATCAGTCAAAACCTGGTGGTGCGGCAATAGCGATGATTTGGAGTATGTATGCGCCAATTTAAAAGACCTGTTGATCAAACCTACCTATCGCCGCCCCGGCTTGTATGAAGTCTATGGCGCTGATCTGGACGATAAAAAATTACAGGCCTGGCAAAATCGTATTCGCAAAAATCCGCTGCAATTTGTTGCGCAGGAATATGTTGCCGGCGCGCAAACGCCCACCTGGCACCAAGGGCAAATTCAACCGCGCGCGTCAGTTTTACGCACCTTTGCCGTGGCCAGTGAAAGTTCTTATTCAGTGATGCCGGGCGGTTTAACCCGCGTTAATCTTGACGCAGACAAAAAAATTATTTCCAACCAACGCGGTTCCATCTCAAAAGACACCTGGGTGCTGGCATCGGAACCTGAAAAACAAATTAGCTTACTCAATATAGATGCCCAATCCTCCAACGAAAGTACCAATGCGCTGCCCAGCCGCGTGGTAGAAAATTTATTTTGGATGGGGCGCTATGCCGAGCGCGCGGAATCCGCACTGCGTTTACTGCGCACTGTGTTTATTCAACTTAACAAAACCGAAAAATTGCCCGATCCGGTCTGTCGCACTTTATTGAGTGCCATCACCCATGTCACCGCAACCTATCCCGGTTTTACCAGCTTGCAAAATACGCTGTTTAAAAATCCTGAACCGGAAATGATTTCGATTATTTTAGATCACCAGCGGCTCGGTAGTGTGGCCAATAATTTAATCGCCATGATCAATGCCGCAGAACAAGTGAAAGAACAATTTTCCAGCGATACCCAGCGGGTGATTAACGATATTGGCGATCAGCTTGAGCAATTAAAACAAACACTGGAACCCAACACTCTTTCCGCACCGGAAGAAGCCTTGGCACCGCTAATTACGACTCTGCTCGCATTTGCTGGTTTGATTCACGAAAGCATGACCCGCGGCAATGGTTGGCACTTTATGGAAATGGGACGTCGCCTGGAGCGCGCGCTGCAAATTGTGAACACCTTGCGCTCACTATTGGTGACCGGTTTTGAAGAAATTGAACAAGAAACGCTGATTGAATCTAATTTGCTCTGCGGCGAAGCCTTGATTACCTATCGCCGCCGCTACCAAAATGGCATGCGTATCGAGCAAGGTTTGGAAATGATCATGCTCAACGCAAAAAATCCACGCTCGCTGATTTATCAGTTAACCCAATTAGAAGAACACTTTAGCAACCTGACTAACAATCAGGATGAATTCAGCGCCGAGCAAAAGTTATTATTGGAAGCCACCACCGCGCTAAGGCTCAGCGACATCAAACTGCTGGCCAAAACCACCAATGGTATTCGCTCGGATTTGGATCAACTGCTGTCGCGCTTGCAATATTTAATTACCACCGCAACCAAAGCAATTGGCCAACATTATTTTGATCACACCGACGGGCCGCAGCTGTTGGTGAAAAATACCGAGTGGGAGGATCAACTATGAAATACCGCATCCTCCACAGCACGCGCTATCAGTACGCATTATCCGTAAGTAACTGCTACAACCTCGCCTATGTATTGCCGCGCGCAACCGAGCGGCAGCGCATCGATAAATTGGATATTAAAGTCTCGCCAATGGCGACAACCCGCACCATACGCACTGATTATTTTGGCAATCAGTTTTTACAATTTTCGATTGAAAAAGATCACACCGTATTGGATGTAAGTATCACCAGCGAGATTTATATTAAAGACGCAACCACCGACCCCAATCTCGATTTCGGCAATCCCTGCACTTACGTGAAGTATTTATTGCAACACAGTAAAGATTGGGAAACGCTGTGTGCGCGTGAATTTATGCTCGACTCGCCCATGGTGCAAGCACATAGCGATTTAGCCGAATACGCCGCGCCATCGTTTAGCGACGACCGCCCTTTTTTATCGGCAGTAATGGAATTAACCCAACGAATTTTTGCTGACTTCACTTACGATCCAACGTTTTCAGATGTCGCCACGCCGCTGGCTGAAGTGCTAAAACACAAACGCGGTGTGTGCCAAGACTTTGCGCATTTTGCGATTGGCTGTTTGCGCTCACTGGGTTTTCCCGCGCGTTATGTCAGCGGCTATTTAGAAACGTTGCCGCCACCCGGGCAAAAAAAATTAGTTGGCGCCGATGCTACCCACGCATGGTTTGCAGTCTATTCCCCCGGTGAAGGCTGGTACGAATTTGACCCCACCAATAATAAAATCACCGGCGAACAACACATCACCACCGCCTGGGGCCGCGACTACTCCGATGTAACACCACTCAAAGGCGTTATCTTCGGCGGCGGTCACTCACCACAATTATTTGTATCAGTCGATGTGCGACGCATAGCAGAAGATTTCGTTCAAACTCAGACTCAAACCCAGAGTCAGAGCCAAAGCCAAATTCAACGCTAAACTCCCCCCCAAACCTCCTTCGGAATCTACAGTCATCCATTCTTGAACTGTAGATTCCCGCCAAACAAAAGCTCGCTTAGTTATACTGTGTTATTGACCCGTCCGGGCAAGCCCGCTAGTGTTCAACAATAAATTATTTATTGAAGGCATAAGCAAGCAGGTTGTTGCGGGTCGCGCAGACTGAATTTACTAACCGCAACAGATTGAAGCTCATTACTTCTCCCCAAAGCGGACAGTCTGATATATTCGCCTTGTTCAATCATGATGGATTAACAAGAAGCTTTTTAGATCGCTACATGCTTTTGAAAAAGATAGGCGGTTGTGTTACACATGACTGACGCTATCGATGAAATGTTAGATTAATCCGTGCATTAATTTCAGAATATCAAGGAGAGTCAATGAAAATTTTGTATTTGACACAAAATTCAAAAACCAATAATCCATATTCCAATTCAAAAACTGAGTATGATCTTGAATACATAGGCTCTTTCATAAAAGAAGCTATATTGCAACATATTCCAGAAACTGAAGTGATATTCGCAAACGAAATAATTAAAGCTGATGCTGATTTTTCCGAACAAATTAGAAAATTTGACTTATGTCTCTGCGATGTAACTGCACATAACGGAAACTACACATACCTTGCAGGCTTATCTGAAGGACTTGGCAAACCAGTAATCTATTTCTGCACCAGCGATCACCCTCCAATCTATATGCTTAGCAGTAAAAACATATTGGTCTACTCAAGCGCATCACTGGAATATGAATTCAAAGAAAAGTTAATCGCCATAATAAATAAGTTTATTCAGGATCCGTCAGCATTCTATTCTGAAAAAAACACGCATAAACATAAAACAAAGGCTTTTATTAGTTATAGCCACAAAGATAGAATTTATTTAGATCGACTTCTTACTCATCTGAAACCATTAGAACGGAAAGGATTGTTAGACGTTTGGCAAGATACAAAAATAAAAACGGGGGAGCAGTGGCAGCATAAAATTGATACTGCTCTAAATAATGCAAGTATAGCTATACTTTTATTAAGCGCCGACTTCATGGCATCAGATTTTATTGTTGAGAATGAACTGCCCCCTATATTGTCAAATGCCGAAGTAAACGGAACTAAAATAATACCAGTGATACTTTCCCATTGTAGATTTTCAAGAGAACCTTCCCTCAGCAGATTCCAAGCAGCCAATCTTCCCAATGAGCCTTTATCAGTTATGTCATTAGAAGAAAGAGAAGCCATATACGACAAGCTAGCATTCGAAATTGAATTGGCATTACATGGCACCTGACAAACAATAAAATGGGTTACCTTAAAGTAACAACTTTTTCTTTACACTTCGTTCCACTTTACGGGAAAAATTCGATTTAAAAAATATCGGTTATCACAATCACTGAAAGGAAAATTCTCGAATGCAAGTTAATTCACTACCCAATCGAAGCTGGCTTCATCAAGTTTGGAATTATAAAACATCTATAATTGGCGGATTTCTTGCAATTGTATCCTTATCTCTAGCGCATTACGCCGGCTTTTTAATGAAGGTACCACTACATATTGTAGCCGTGGCCGGTATGCCGCTTGCTAAAAGCGTCACTGCAACATTTCTATTCTATTTGTTTTTTTCTGCTGTTTCCGCACGCGTAATTACCTCTATGTTACAGCTCATTCTATTACCCTTTTTCGCAGTACTCGATAGACTAGAGCCTGGATTTCGTCGGAGAATGAATCGGGCTGATCAGCGTCGCTTTGTCCGTTCGCACAGTCGAACCATAAAATGGGAAGGCTATATTTGGCTAATTATTCAAGCATTGTTTTTTCTACTACTAATGCTTGGAATTTATGTGAAGTTTTCTATTAACTTGGCCAACGGCGTCGCTCTCTTCGCGTCCTTGGCATTCATTATTTTATCTGGCCTTGTGCGATCTGGATTTTTTCTTCAGCCCAAATTGCACACCTTCATCAGAAAAATAAAGAGCCGTCCAGCACGATCAGGTCGTGCCGTATCTGGAGCATTTGTGACAGTTACGGGTGCACTAATTATTATTTCGTTTCTCTTAGGAGGTATGCGAGCGAATTTGTTGCGAGAACAAGAACCTCACTTCGTAATGACAAAAGAATTTTCCGGTAGAGCCACAGTAATTGCGAGCGCTGAAGGATCGCTTCTATTATTTCAGAAAGAAGGAAGTGAATTACGCTATATTTATTTTTCTACTGATTTTACCGCCACAATCGAAACCAAACCTGTGTTCTCACCTTTAAATATTGACAAAATGTAGTACGTAGATTGAGCAGTTATGCCCAATCTACCTCAAGCATCAACCCATACCTTTGGCGAAGACGCCCAACAACTAAGTCAAAGAACGCGTTAAAATATTACAACTAAGCAACCGCGTTTTATTTTCAAGGAATTCACCATGAAACGCTTTTTATCTATTTTACTGCTAGGCTTCGCAGCAAGTGCGGCGCATGCCCAAGTGGATTGGCCAATTGTGCTGCAACTGAAATATTCCCCACTGGGTATTATTGATGCCGATGAAGATAAGTTTGATCATGACGATGGGAGTTATGAAAAATACGAAATGGATTTTGAACGCAGTTGGGGTGGCAGGTTATTTGTTGGCCCGATTTACGTTGCGGCTACTCGCAACGTGACCGACATCAACACCCCGACTCCCGATGCCATAGTTGAAACATTGTCCATCGGTTTGGGCGGTATTGGTTATGACCAATTCGCCAGTGACTCAGGTTTCTATCTCATGGGTGGCTTGGGGGTCGGTGCCGGTAGATTCAAATTCAAGCAACCCGAATTGAATGACTGGGAGGCGATGATTGAAGGTAATGCAGAAATTGGCCTGCGTCTTCAAGAGCATTTGCTGTTGGGTGTAGGAGTGGATTATCAACACTTTGGTGAGCCAGGCGAAAGCAAAGCACATTTATGGAATTTATATATAGGCACAGGTTTAACCTTTTAACATGACAAAACACACAGCTATTCCACTCAAAGACAGCTACAAACTTTTTAACCACGGCCCTGTCAGCATAGTGACCAGCGCTTATGGAAACCAGCGAAATATTATGGCGGCCTCCTGGACTATGCCGGTGGATTTTTCACCGGCTAAAGTCGCTGTAGTAATCGACAAAAATACATTTACGCGTGAACTGGTTGATGCCAGTGGTGAATTTGCTTTGCAATTTCCTATGCGAAAAATTGCCAAGCTGACGTTGGATGTTGGCGATTCCTCCGGCCGAGATGAGGATAAATTTTCTCGCTATGGGATAAAAACTTTCCCCTCCTCCATCATCGGCGCACCATTAATTGAAGATTGCATCGGCTGGCTGGAATGCAAGGTGATAAAACAAGGTGCAGAGTCGATGGATGTCATCATCGGTGAAGTTGTTGCAGCTTATGCAGACGCAGAACAATTTATTGATGGCCGCTGGCATTTTTCTGATAATCCGCAAAAACGCAGCATTCACTATATGGCAGGTGGCGAGTTTTATATGACGGGTGAAGCATTTACAACGTCGAGTGGTTATTCAGAATAAAAAAATCGTGTAAAAAATTATGATTATTCAACAAAAAAACCCGGCTTTTGGCCGGGTTTTTTAACAGCACTCGCAATAACGAGTGCTTTATTTTACTGCCAAGGTTTTATTGCGGATTCAAACCCATAATCTGTAACACTTTTATAAAGTGCGCTTTTCTGTCTGCCAAACCATCTACTGCGCCACTGATTGGGCAAGTGGAATCCGGGCAGCCACGGTTAACAATTCCCGATACCGCGTTGATGAATGCATCGCCTTTCATACCGCCATCAACATAAGCTTTTAATTGCGCATAGTAATCCCAGTTGTACGCAGGGTCGTGGTAGCCCTGCACTTCATTCATCCAGAAAAACAAACCGGCGATCCATTTAATTTCACCATGTTCGGTAGATGAACAAACCAGTTGTGGATTGGAACAGAGATCCATATCCGCATACAAAGGATCAGCTGGTGCGGGTGTTACCGCAATGCCATCGACTACCTTACCGGCATAGGCTGGATCAACATGGCTGCGACCGAGGAAGTGATTCAACTTACCAAAGTTCAAACGACCCGTTGTTTGGATAACACCACGCCCCCACCAACCACAACCTTCGATACTTTTGCCCGCACTGCCATTCCATACAAATTTACCCGCTTTTTGGCCATCGTACACTTTGCCCTCTTCGCGCAGATAAGCTTGCGCTGATTTATCAACGGTAGTGACTGCCGGGAACCAGGCGCTGTAATCCCAATAGCCAACACTGCCATTTACTAACAAACCTTTTTTCGCCAGCACTCTGTCTGGTGCAGTAAACAAAGGCCCCGGTGCACCGTACCATTTGGCGTTGGTGTTGGCGGTGATTTCCATTTTAGGATTGCGCGGGCAAGAGTATGGATTATCGCGACCGGTGATTGGGTCTTGGCCGTAAGAGGCATAATCCTGTTGCAGCTGACCACACGACGCAGAGATTGGATAGTTCACCGGATCACCGGTATTAATTGACCAGTTATTTTCATCACACGCATCGTATTGAATGGTTTCTTTCATACTTTGCGCAAGGAATGCAGCAATCGCTACTTTGGCGTACTTAGCGTTAGTTGCATTATCTTTGGTCGGATCGATCAACCAAAATTTGGTTGGCCCTACACCTACGTTGTGCATTGCATTCAAAGCGACGAGGAAATCAGCCCACTTGTACACGTTGGATGGTTCTTTGGTATTCGATGGTGTGGTGTACAAAAACGCTTGGTTATTCATCGCACTTTCCACACTCACCAAATCGCTATTCAACTGTGCAATGGTGGTAATCGCGCTAGCCGTTGTTAGTTGGCCAGAACCATACAATGGCATACCTCCCGCCGCTTTGTTGGCTGCAATTTTATTTTTCAACCAACCATTATCCGTCGCACTGGTTGCTGTTGGCACAACACCCGTACCCGCTTTGCTTCCCCACATAATGGCAAACACGTTGCTATAGGCGGCGCGGCGCAATGCCGATGCACCCCAATCATAACCGGGCGTTTGTTGTAACAATGCATTCACGTTACTGGCACCCGCATAAGTCGATGCATTAAGTGGGATGCTCAACACTTCACTGCGAATATTACTTACCACAGTACCGATAGTTTTATCGCCCATGAAATAAGTCCCTGCAGTGCCTGAATCATTGGCCAGATTGTAACTGCCGGTTGACTCACTCACGCTTGCCAAGTGGCCGCCGGGAATTTGCCACAACATCGCCGGGATCGACAATGAATCAGTTACCTGACGCACATAGTTCAAATAGTTTTCCCACTCTTTTGCACCAAAGGCGTAATTGCCGCGCGCAGAAGGCGAGAAGCCATCATCAGCTGATTTATCGAACGCAAGGAAATCGGGACGGTAAGTATTGGTGGTATAAGCACCGATGCTATTGGCAAAGGTTGATACCGAATAAGCCGCTGCATCCCATACATCTTGCAAGCCAGCAAAATCAGTGTGCACCCAATTGCTATTGCCTGGGCTGGATACACTTGCGACCCAACCGAACGACACATCGGGGCTTAGGCGTTTAATCAATAAATTGTGCGCTTGCACCCAACCGGTGATGTTGTTTTGCAATGCACTATCCACTTCGGCTTTCAAACTATTCAGATTGTAAATCGCCGCAAGCGATTGACTGCCAATTGCATAATTTGCTTCGTTGGTTAACGCATCTTTCACCGCTTGTTTAACATCAATCGCAACCCAGTTACCTGCGCTGCCAAATGCGGTTTTAAAGCTGCCATTTTGATTAGCCTGCCATTGCGCTAATAAGCCAGCATTCAAAACCAATGCACCGGGATTAACGTGAGCGGAATCTTTATTGGCTTGCACTGTAGCGGCTACGCGAATCAAATTTTGGAAATGTTTAACCAGATTAGCGCTATCCAAAATATCTTCAGCACCTATGCCAGATACATCTGCCGTTGCCACACCAATTACCGGCAGTACTTTTGCGCCGCTGACATTCTCAATATTGCGCGCTTGCGCAATTGTTTGCGCGGTAACATTTGGAACTATCACTTGGCCGCGATCGCCAGTGCCATTGCCCTCGTTGGCAAAAATAGAATCTACGCCAGACGCCGCCAACGCATCATTTGCTGTTGCGTTGTTATCGGTGACTGAACCCATTGCCAAATCACTTGGCCAACCTTTCACTTTAAGGCTTACCGGATTAGCACGGGTAGGATAATAACCACTAATCACTAGGCTGACGCTGCTACTGCTGGAAGAAACGGACGGCGCAGAAGACGATACAACCACCACCGAACTTGAAGAACTTTTTGACGAACTGCTCACCACAATCACGCTTAATGAACTTGAGGAGCTCGATTTGCTGCTGCTCACTGCAGACACGCTGGATGGCGCAACTGAACTGCTTGCAGTAACGTCACAATTTTTCACGAAGGTCCAGGAGCCATCACTACCGGGAATACTTTGTGTCCACCAATTCGCTTTGTATGCAACACCTTGATATTGCATTTGATCGCCGCCAGTCGCATAGGAAGGATTACCCGCCCAATCTTTTTGCGGCCAATTGGGATACACATTTATCGCCGCACAAATTCCACTCGCTACCGATGCGGTACTGGAAGAAGATTTACTTGCAGGTGCAACACTGCTGGATGTAGGGATACTGGAGGGCGCGGCACTGCTAGACGCAGGAACACTTGAGGGCGCAGCGCTGCTGGACGCGGGAACACTGGAAAGTGCAACGCTACTTGTGTAGTAGCTACATCACATGCACCCAGTTCAGCCCAAGCATTGCTGGCCGCCCAACCAACATCCGGCTCATAGGGGCCGCCGACTGAACACCAACCGCCGACTGTGCAACTGAACGCTTTATTGACATTTTTAACCTTCGCGCCGTTCGCATAAGTTGCACCATTGGTATATGGCGTCAACTGACTGCAGTCGTATGCGTAGGCTGTTGTCGATAGCAACAACCCCGCTGACGACACGAGCATTAATGTTGAAATTTTTCTCATTGTTTATCCCTCGTGATTGATTTAATTTTTTTCGGGCAACAGAACGCCCGCCCCTGTAACCGGGGTGATTTTTTATCTAACTAAATTCACATAAAAACTACACAGCAGTTATTCCAGCGGAACCCTGCCCTAATAGAAAGGGGGCGTAACAAATCCTGTAGCAGGCATAATTCATTAATTATTTTGGGCAATACAACACCGTTTCGAGTTGTACACTCAAATCAAAAAAATGATCAGCGGACTATTCAGCGATTAACCCGTCATTCGTTAGATTTTTTTATTATTCCCTTGTTGTAACTAACAGCAATCCCAACAAAAGCGTTTCCAACAAATATCGATAACCAACTAGCAAAGCGACAATTAAACCAACTGTCGTCATGTTGAAAACTACGCCAAAAGGACAACGTTGTCAATAATATCTAGAAGGTGGGAAAATTGGTAACAGGGGGAATGTAATACCGTAAATTATGCAGTTTTCAGGATATTGCCAAACTGATCAGTAATTCTTCTAGAGAGAAAACAAGAAAAACGCACATAAAAAAAGACCCGCTCTGTGGCGGGTCAGTGATCTCAGAGAGACAACACGCAAGAAAATCATGGATGACTTAAGCTGATTTTTGCTCTTGGGATACTACTCCCTGCAGAAACCAGGTTTCGGCAATTCTGAAATGCAAATTACCAATCTCCAATTGCAACTCATCGATATATTCGTGCAAGCCGGATTTTAGTAATTCATCCACATCGGCTTCATCCAATTTGTTTTGAATATTGACAATGGCAGCCAATACTTTTTCACTGTTGGGCAATGCCCATAAACACTGTTCCAATTGTTTAAGGCAGTGTGCAACAGCACGAGGGAAGTCTTCGTTTTGCAACAAAAAAGTCACCACTGCATTGGCGTTAACGCGGTCGCGAACATGCTGGCGATACATTTGGTAGGCACTGAGGGAGCGTAATACACTCATCCACAAAATATTGTCGTAAGGCTCCAGCTTTTCAGCACCGCCGGCCGACAAGTGCGGCAACAGATTTACCAAACCTGCATCCACAATACGCGTACTCATATCGGCGCGTTCAATATTGCGACCAATGCGCAGTAAATCGTAAGCATTGTTGTGGCTCATACAACCCGCGAGCAAGCCAGAGAATTGCTGCACACTGCTGATGACATGCAACAAAATTATGCTGCGATCGCGACGCGACGTTACATTTTCAGCGCGGTCGCGGATGTAGTGATACAAATCATTAATTAACTCCCACGCCTCCATCGGCATGGTTTCACGAGTAATACGCGAATTTTCCCGGGCAAAACTGAGCGAGTTAATTAATGAAGCCGGATTTTTTTTATCCGCCAGAATAAAATTCACTACGGTTTTTTCATCAGCCAATTGGGTATCGCGCTCGAAGTAGCTGCCGGTGCCACTAATATCAATCAGCGAGCCCCAACCGACGCGCACACCTGCCGGCAAATCCAATAATAGATTTGAGTTGACGTTGACAAGTCGCGCAATATTTTCGCTGCGCTCCATATAACGACCCAACCAATAAATTCGCTCTGCTACACGTGACAACATTGATTAATCCTCCACCACAATCCAGGTATCTTTACTGCCACCACCTTGTGATGAGTTCACCACATAGGAACCCTTGCGCATAGCAACACGCGTTAACCCACCGGGAGTGACGCAACTTTCACGCCCCTGCAATACAAATGGGCGCAAATCGATATGGCGCGGTTCGGCATTACCATTAGTGAGAATCGGTGCGGTGGATAGAGAAATTAACGGCTGCGCCATATAGTTGCGCGGATCGGCTTTAATACGCAGGGCAAATTCTTCCAGTTCTTTTTTGCTCGCTTGCGGGCCGATAATCATGCCGTAACCACCCGATTCATTTGCCGGTTTAACCACCAGCTTATCGAGATTGGCGAGCACGTAATCGCACTGCTTCTTATCGACACACAGATAACTCGGCACATTGGGCAGAATGGGTTCTTCACCCAAATAATATTTAATCATCGCCGGCACAAAGGTGTAGATCACCTTGTCATCCGCCACACCCGCACCAGGCGCATTAGCGAGCGCAACATTACCCTTTAACCAGGCGCGCATTAAACCGCGAACACCGAGCACCGAATCCGGATTAAACATGTCCGGATCTAAAAATAAATCATCGATACGACGATAAATAACATCGACACGCTTTAAACCATCAATGCTGCGCATATACACACAGTCATCGCTGTCGACAACCAAGTCACTACCCTCAACTAATTCCACCCCCATTTGTTGCGCGAGGTAGGAATGTTCAAAATAGGCAGAGTTATAAATGCCTGGGGTGAGCACTACAACTTCAGGGCGATCAGCCTTGCGCGGCGATAAAGACGCGAGTGTATCGAACAGCTGGTTGGGATAGTCGGTGACAGGAACAATATTGTGATTTTCAAATAACTCAGGGAAAACACGCTTGGTTACTTTGCGATTCTCCAGCATGTAGGAAACGCCAGAGGGCACGCGCAAATTATCTTCCAGAACAAAAAACTCGCCTTTGTCATCGCGAATCAAATCGCTGCCGCAGATATGGGACCACACACCATAGGCCGGCTTCATGCCCATACATTCTTTGCGGAAGTTGACCGAGTTTTCAAACAAGTATGCGGGTACAACCTTGTCTTTAATGATTTTTTGGTCGTTGTAAATGTCATTGATAAAACAGTTGAGCGCCGTTAAACGTTGAATCAGCCCGCGTTCTGTTTTTTGCCATTCACGCTGCGGGATAATGCGCGGGATAATATCAAACGGCCACTCGCGGTCGATGTTGCCTGCGTCGCTGTATACCGTAAATGAAATACCCATCGTTTTAATGGCTAGCTCAGCGGACAGCTTGCGCTCTTGCAACTCCGCGCCGGTCAGTGAGGCGAGATATTGGGCGAGATGTTTGGTTTCAGGTCTGGGCTTGCCGGGCGAGCCAATTAATTCGTCGTAAAAATTGCCAGAATGGTAATTCTGCCAATCAATTTTCATTTCACTCATGGTGACTTCCTTAAGCATGCGCGGCCTCGCCTTATTGTCTCTATAAAAGAGGGAGCTTTTCTGAGCGTGGTATGTTTTTTGTTATAGCGCCCGCTGAAAACTAATCCTCTAGTTCCATTTCCTCTCTCCCGGAAGAACTCCAGCGAGCCACAGATCAAGTCTTGCAAAAGCATTGCCAACTAACTTACCTCCTCAGCGGTATTTACCTTCAAAGGGCTGCAACAAACAGCAGAACTTCGCTATCCGGGAATTTTAGCCGCCGTTATTCCGCAGCCGCAGGATTCACCACCTAATAATCATGCACATTTAGGCTAGAGAACCCACTATTCGCCTTGTGCTCTAAGGTTTTACCCGAAACCAACCAGCAATACTCTGACGTTGGCGACTCGCGGGTAAGACCTCATGGGGAAAATTCTCACTCAGGAACAACACCAATCTGCCGCATTCTGGTGCAAGCCTGAACAACTCTGTGCTCCCCGCTTCATCATAGAGCACTAATTCACCGCCTGCTGCAAAATCCCAGTCAGGATTCAAATAAAAAACGCTCGAAACCTTGCGCCCCGGTTTACCGCGAAAAGCATCGCGATGCTTTGCATAAAACGCACCCGGTTTATAACACGCGAAATGCGCTTCATATTCACACAAACCCAAAAACAAGCGCTGATTCAACGCCTCCCTTAGCTTATCCATTGCAGATAAAAATTCTGTGACAGCGGCTGCACCTGGCTCCAACCATTCAATTACATCACCGCGCACCGAGTCATTGAGTTGAAAGTTATCCGCGCGGCCAATACCCGCTCGTTTCAATTGCACCTCTTTTGAGCCGATCAATGCAACCAAGTCTTGCGCGAGTTGTGCGGAAAACGCACCATCGAGAATAATAAAACCAGGGCCCGCGAGAGCATCGGCAATCGCATCATACTGTGTATGTAGAGGATGATTGAGGTTGGACATAGCTACCTGCTGACTTCACGAACATTTGCATCACTAGTGCAAACACGCATTATAAGCAGATAGCAGCCGAGATGGAGGCGATATCAATATTTACTTTTTATTGTTGCGATTGCAGATGAGCACAGGCGGCCCTTCGACAACAACTTGTGGCCTTCACTATGCCACTGGCTACTTAACCTTTGATAATGCGAGAGCAGCAATACCCACAATACCCGCCATACCCTGCAAAGGCGTTTGCACAATATAGTCAACCGTATTGGCCAGGACTGCAGCAGGAGCGTAACCATTAAGCCGCTCTAGAAAATAACGATGAATCATAGGCAACAGATGTGGCTGATCCATCACACCACCACCGAGAATAATTTTTTGCGGCGCAATTATTTGAGTCAGGTTTGCGCACATCACCGCGAGATACTGGGCTTCGATATCCCATGCAGGATGATCGTTTTTCAAATGTTTACCTGAAACACCCCAGCGTGACTCTATTGATTTACCCGAGGCCAACCCCTCAAGGCAATCGCCATGAAATGGACAGCAGCCAGAATAGGCATCTACTGATAAATCGCGCGGCATCAACATGTGCCCTATTTCAGGATGCCCCAAGCCGCGCAGGAGTTTATTGTTAACAACTATACCCGCTCCTATTCCCGTACCTATGGTCACATAGATATAGTCACTCAGGTCACGCGCAGCACCGCTAATTTTTTCGCCCCAGGCCGCGCCATTTACATCGGTTTCAAATGCGATGGGAACGTTTAACTCGCGCGAAAAATAACCGCAGATATCGATGTTGGACCAATTCGGTTTAGGTGTGTTAGTTATGTAGCCATAAGTAGCCGATGAGGGAATCAGATCAACCGGCCCAAAACTGGCAATTCCCATCGCAATCAGCTCAAGCTGTTGTGCAGCTAAAGTCTGTTGAAAAAAATGATTAACCAGAGCCAGCGTCTGCTCAGGTGTTGTAGTAGGAAATGCCGCTTGCGCAATAATATTGAGCTCTGTGTCGAGCAAGGCACAATTGAATTTAGTACCGCCCGCTTCAAGCGCCGCAATTACACCAGGTAAAGATGTACTAGCCATAGAAAATCCACGATCCATTAACCTGTGGTGAGCAAGGTTAATTCGATTGATAAAAAGGTAAAAAAAGCCGGGGAAGAATTCCCCGGCAAAAAAGGCTTGCTAGAAGTTGTAACGCAAACCAAGAGACATAGAGCGACCACTGACTGGACGACCACGGATAATACTCCCAACTGCAGCTGACCCCTCTTCAGCTTCTGTAAGCGCAAACTCATTGGTGAGATTGTTTACATTCAAACTGGTAGTTAACTGCTCGCTAATATTCCAGCTCGCATAGAGGTTCACCAAGTTGTAACCATTTTGTTTCAAATCATTATTGTCCTGCAGGTAAAAGTCTGTGGTGCCCTGCAGCGCAAGACCTACAGTAAAGTCCTCCATTGAAAACTCTGGCGCAACGGTCCAAATAAAATCTGCCTGACGACGCGGTGCATTACCTACCACTGCGGCATTAGTTTTATCTTTGGTAATTTCCGCATCTGACCAAGTAGTGTTACCACGCAGCGAAAAATAATCATTAATCTGATACTTACCTTCCAACTCCAAACCAGTGGCTTCGTATTCGCGAACAAATGTTACGCCCGAGGTAATTTCTGCATTGGTCTCTTCAGTAATAGTGTTAAACACAGTGGCGAACAATGACCAATCATCTGCTATTAATTTGTAACCCACTTCCAACTGCTGCACATTATCGTAACCATCCATTGTAGCAGAGAGACTACCGTTGGCATTGAGCGAGCCAGCTACTTGGGTTAAGCGATCAGCGACTGCACGGCCGCCATCACTATAACGAGCAAAAACGGAGGAGTTATCGTTCAACAAATAGGTTCCGCCGATCGAATAAGATGTATTACTTGCATCGTAATTAACGCGGGTTACCGCCGCATTAGTTTCATTGAGCACGCGCACACCACCCGCAATAAAACCAGCCGATGTTGCATTCGCATTTTCCATTAAGGCATCAGAGTCCAAACGGGTAATTACACCATTCGCAACAGAAAATTGACCTATGCTGCCATTACCATTCAAATCAACAGAGGTATTGCCTCCACAACAGCCATCAAGCCGCACACCACGAGCTTGCACCTCATCGCGACGCACACTCATATCAAACGAGAAGTCATCGGAAACTTCAAACGCAACATTTAAATAAGGCGCTGTGGTGGTGTAATCCAAATCCCAATCCCACGCCAGAAAACTCTGGGTCAGTGCACCCTGGTTAGCAAGCACCAGGTCAATCGGATTACCCTGTGCATCAATACCAGCGTCTTTTGCTACGTAGTGAATATTTTCACCCGTGCCCAAGACCTGCATGCGGGTATGCCAGCTTTCCCAAGCAGTATCAATATTCTGCTGAGAAAAGTAATAACCACCCGTGACCGTCACAGCATCAAAACTTTTGGTTAAGCGCAAATCGTTAACTGTCAGCCCTAAATCTTCAAATTTGGTATCAAACATTAAATTAGTAAACGCCAAATCATTTGGGTTAGCAGTTTTACCGTTTACAGTTGCAACGACTCCACCAGAGCAGTCAATACTGACGCCACCAACAGATGCTTGTGCACAAAGTGCAGCACCTTTATTTGCGACAGTATCTGTGCCACCAGCAAAACCATCGGTAAACGGGGAGATAAATCCGCCCGTAATTGATGAGCGGCGAAATTTATTATTGATGACCAAACCATCGCCAATTTCGTTGTCAAATTCAAACCCAAATGCGTTAACTTTGGATTCAATACCATCGCGTACCGAGCGCTCATGAGCATTACCATAAGCATCAAATGTAGTAATTTGTGATGATGCAGAACTTTGCAAAGCGTCAGTGCTGGCGTCAAAGCCGGGAACAGCGCCGTAGGAACCACTACCCTTTACCATAACTGGGGCAGGCAAGTAAGTTGTAACCTTATCGTTGAGACTTTTGGCATAGACACGGATAAATCCATTATCTAATTCTTTGGTTAGATTAACTTTAATTTGCCCACCGTTATCGCCGTTAAAGCCCGTTTCGCGCACGCCTTCACCATTGCGATAAAAACCACCAACGTGAAAGTAAATCGTGTCAGTTAGCTCTCCGCCATACTCAAAATCAGTGCGAAACTCATCGTAATCCAGCCCGGTGGTGATGCCAAAACTGCCCCCCCTCTTCCTCACCGGTTTTACTTAAAATATTGATGATCCCGCCAGGTGAGTTACTGGCCAGTGTTGAAGCAGAGCCACCGCGCACGGATTCAATTCGCGCCACGCTGGAATCGAAACGTACAAAATTATCGGTATTGCCAAAATTAATGTCACCAAACTCAAGTACGGGTAGGCCGTCTTCATGAATTTGCATGTATTTGGATCCACCCGTAGCTAGCGGAATACCGCGAATAGTGATGTTTGCATTACCGCCACCACCCGAAGATTCTGCGCGGATGCCCGGCAAACTGCGGAACGCTTCAGCAATCGAACGTGGTGAAGCTTTTTCCACCTCGGTTGCCGGTAAAGCACTAACCGAGATACTTGCGTTCAGCTTGGTAACCTCTTTGCCGACAACACCAGTCACAATCATTTCTTCAACAGCGCCATCCTGCGCAGCCACTGCAAAAGAAAGGGTGGCGATGGCCAAAGCCAAACTATTAGGTAAAAAAGATGCAGAACGTAACATGAGCTCTCTCCTGTGTTATTAATCAATCGTTTTTGTTATTTGTTGCATTTCGATACTAATTAAATCACTGTGATTTAATATATTCAAGAAAAATCACACACTCTTTTTGCACATTAATCATTACATTTAGAACTTATTGGATTAAAAGCAGGTAAAAAATGAGGGATTCACCACCATTAGGCTTTGAGAGCCAAAGGGTTTAAATCAATCTGCTAGATAAAGGCTGCCATCCTCTGCTTGTTGCACCAGAATAGGATCGATAATCACGCCCTGAAATTCCCCCTGTTCGTTATTGCCCAAAAACGCCATGAAATACCAGTTACTATCCGGCCCCTGAATAATACGGCCAGCATAAAGGCCATCTTGCTCAGGACGGGTAAGGAACCCATTCCCAATTACTTCATAAGGGCCAAGCATTTGCGCCGATGAAAAATATTTAACGCCAGTTTGCGGAATAACATTTGCGTCTGCCTTATGTTCCGCAGAGTGGAAACGCGTAGATACAGAGCAAAATAAATAATATCGCTCGCCTATTTTTTGAATCTGCGGCACTTCCATTTCGCCGTACCAACCGGGAGCCAAAAAAGCATCCCCTACTTGCCAATCAAATAAATTTGTTGAACTTGCATAACCAATTGCACCGCGACCATCGGGAGCGCCGCGATTCACACGACAGGTCACCAGCATATGGTAGAGCGGATCACCTGCTGAGTTTTTATCAACAATAATCCATGGATCTCGCCAAGAGGCATCGTGCCAATATTCCAACTTTAATCCGTCATACCAACGCTCATCTAATTCAACCAATGGGTTTTGGTCGTGCTTATGCCAATGAATTAAGTCTGGCGAGCGAGCCAAACACACACGCTGAACCAACCCTTTTTCTGCACGCTTAGTACCGGTATAGAACATTAACCACTCGTTTTCATGGCGAAGCACGCTGCCCGTCCAGGTGGTAAATGAATCAGCGGCATCTTCATCACCAACAGTGGGTGCAAGGGCGTCCGGCAAAATCGTCCAGCTTTTTAAATCCTGCGATAGTGCATGCCCAACCGAAACATTCCAGTGGCGTAAGTCAGGATTACCTAACGACTTATCCGCTTGTAAATAAAAGAGATGATAGTCCTCACCATCTACCGCAAACCAAAAATCCCACACCCACTTATCAGTTAATTGCAACATAACGACCTCTGTTTATTTCCACATGTGGATTAGCGTAAAAAATTAATCACCTGTTAGCATTACATTCTTGTCGGGCGAGAAATTGGCATAAAAAGGCAGAATTGCCCCGCCTATAGCGCGCGCGTCCGGCCCGACACTGCCACTCAATACTTGTGGTGCAAGCACTCCTGTCGGTGTTAATAAATTCACACGTACTGCTAGCTTGCCCACAATTTCATGCACCAAATCGCGCGGCAGATTTGCATCTAACACAATGGCTTCTAGATCCAATACGCCTGTTGCAGAAAAAATGACAAACGAAAAAGCATCGATCGCATCCTCAATCCACTCATCCAATGCCACCTGTGCCGCCGGTAATAATAATGGCAGCTGCGAGATGGTATCGATCGAAAAACCGCGCGCATTTAAATGACGACGCAGTGCATAAATAGAAACACGGTTCGCCAGAGTTTCAAACGAACCCGCTACGGGTGGCACTGTATCCAGTTGTGAGGCAGTCACCGGCATAGAGGCCAGGGCGCCAGCATTACCGTGCACGCCAGCTTCCAGCTCGCCATGCAAGACCACACCGCCGCCCACAAAGGTGCCGATAAAGATGTATAGAAAATTATTGATCTTATTACCGCAACCCAATTTCAACTCAGCTACCGCAGCGGCAGAGCAATCATTTTCGACAAATACAGGCAGATCAATTTTTTTCATTAACTCTTCGCGCGGCTTGAACTGGTTCCAGCGTAAAGCCAGCTCATCACTCATATTTAGTTCACTTTTCCAAGCCCCCATAAACCAAGGGATTGCAAGACCGACACCAATAATTCGCTGCTGATGCGCCAACGACAAACTGCTACGCAAGTAATTGACACCTTGAACGACTTTATCGATTAAAAAATCCGGATCGGGCAAGGTAAATTCGTGTGCAACTTTGCTCAATACGTTGCCACAAAAATCCATTAACAAGATTTGTATATCGTTACGCCCTGCATTCACACCAATCGAAAATGCGCCTTTAGGATTTAACGCATACATTGTGGAAGGCTGCCCGAGACCTCGCTGTACCTTGCCTCGCTGCTCGACTAAATCCGCCTGCTCCAGATCATCAATGATGCGCGTTACCGCTTGAGGCGTTAAATTTGCAAGTTTGGCCAGTTCAAACTTCGATGCCAAACCAAGCCTACGCAGCTCACTAATCAACACTCGCTCGTTGTACCGACGCAAACCGCTGGAATTGCTACCCTTACTCATAAATGCCTCACCATTGGGTTACCCGTATTTCCTTTCAGAATTATGGTCGAATCTGTTGACTTAATTAAACCACTGTGAATAAATAAGTCAATCAATTTTGTCATCCTAATCATTTGAGTGCCAAATTGAAACCAAAAGGACCGGTACTAAAGGGCTTCATAACAACAATTTCCCCGAGGGCAGCGTCATGTCAACTGCGTACGAAACTCACAATTTACGACTGATCCGCTGGTTAACATTTTTGATGTTCACCATGTTTGCCATGACTACCGACGCCGTTGGAGTCATTATTCCTGAGATTATTAAAGACTTTGGCTTAAGCCTGACTCAAGCAAGTGCATTTCACTATGCGCCTATGATTGCTATTGCCTTTAGCGGGATTGCTTTCGGCTTTCTCGCCGACAAGCTCGGGCGCAAATACACCATCTTGATAGGCTTGGGGATCTTTGCGCTCTCATGCTTTTTATTCTCACTAGGGCACAATTTTGAATTTTTCGTTGCATTACTACTATTGTTAGGCTGTGCAATAGGCATTTTTAAAACCGGCGCCCTGGCACTGATTGGAGACATATCAACAGATACCCGCGAACACACGCGCACCATGAATACAGTAGAGGGGTTTTTCGGAGTGGGAGCAATAATCGGCCCAGCAATAGTTGCCTACTTACTGACAACACAAGTGTCATGGATCTATTTGTATTTAGTTGCGGGAGGTATTTGCGTGTTACTGATGCTAATCGCCAGCTGCGTACAATATCCACGCGCGCAACAAAGCAATGATCATGAAAAAGTTGACCTGAGAAGAACAATAAAAATGTTGCGCAACCCATATGCGGGCGGCTTTTCAGCAATGATTGCTCTCTATGTCGCTACTGAAGTCGCTATTTACGTGTGGATGCCCACTTTTTTAAAAGACTATGACGGAAATTGGCAATGGCTTGCCACTTACGCACTGACCATTTTTTTCGTGCTACGTGCGGGAGGAAGATTTTTAGGTGCATGGGTTTTATTGCGGTTTGAGTGGTCGCTGGTGATGGCCGTATTCAGCGCAGCAATTTTTTTATGCTTTATTGGGAGCGCT
This sequence comes from Cellvibrio sp. OA-2007, assembly GCF_000953825.1. GTDB lineage: Bacteria > Pseudomonadota > Gammaproteobacteria > Pseudomonadales > Cellvibrionaceae > Cellvibrio. The sequence continues at coordinate 160,364 of NZ_BBUL01000096.1, forward strand.
TTAGGTGGACCCGCACTTGCAGTATTTCTATTCCCGCTATCCGGGCTCTTTATGTCCATGATTTATCCAACACTCAACTCAAAAGGAATCAGTTGTTTCGATAAACACGAACATGGTTCTGTAGCAGGCATAATTTTATTTTTTACTGCCCTTGCAGCAGCACTGGGGCCGCTCTTGATGGGGCTGGCAGGTGACTTATTTGGTCATGTGAAATATGGTTTTTATATGGCAACTGCTTTTGCCGCCTTACTCTGTATCGCACTTTGCTACAACTGGTTACGCAAACCAGCCGAAGCAAGATTAAATCGCGAGCATCAATCACAGCTATGCCCCGAGATGATCAGGTAACTTTTTTAAAGTGTAAATATCGTAGCGACTGGATTTTCCTTCCAATTGATACGAAGGCGCCTGATTATTGAGAAACGGCGCTTTGCGTGGACGCTTGACCACCACACGATAATTCACATGCGCTAACGCCAAGGGCAGCAGCGCATCGGCATCTTCATCTTTACCCACCACGGAATGAAATGCGGCCATTTCTTTTTTGACATCCGCCGTTTTTTGTCGCTCGGGAAACATGGGATCGAGATAAATCACATCGGGAAACTGTTCAGCGCTGAGTGATTCGAGATAAGTGCGACTGTCCTGCGCAAGCAACTGCATACGATTGATTACCTGCAGCAACTCTGCGTCTTGTTCGCGCGCAAACGCTTGCGCGCGCAAAAGGCCATCCTGCAATAACACATGCACTATGGGTGAGCGTTCAATCATAGTGAGCTGGCAACCGAGTGTGGCCAGTACAAAACTATCCTTGCCCATACCCGCGGTTGCATCTAACACCTGCGGATAAACACCTGCTTTAACACCAACCGCTTTGGCGATCATCTGCCCTTTGCCGCCACCGAATTTACGCCGATGATCCACTGCTCCTTCGGTAAACTCCGCAATTATCGGCCCAGGTGCTTTGCGTCCGGTTTGCTGCAAAGCGATTCCGACTGAAGAAAACAGCACAACAAAAGCGTAATCGATAATAGCTTCCGGCATTTGCTCGACGAGCAAAGGCAACCGCGACACTTGGGAAAGCTGCTCGGCTTGTGCTAAACGCTGCGGGCAATTACATAAAACAGCAAGAGAATCAGACATAAAAACACTGGGTAAAAATAATAGTGAAGACATTATCTATTTGTTACCCAGTGCGAGCAATCTTTTGTTCTACATGGTTATTTTTCCATCGCAAAGCGCACACGATCTTTTACGTCGTAAGTTTTTACCGGGGCGCCATCAACCACATTGGGTTTATATTTCCAACCTTGTACAGCTTTAATCACACTTTTATTAAACACGGCAGAAGGCACATAAGCGATGATGCGAATATTTTCTGTGGTTCCTAATGTGGTCACATCAAACAGTATATCTACATAACCTTCGGTACCTTTGGCCGCTGCTGCTTGTGGATATTGAGGAGCAATTTTAATAACAGGCACCATTTGCCCTCCGATGCCAAATACTCCAGTAATAGGTGGTTTGGTTATTACTACAGGGCCACCAAAACCAGCACCAGGATTTGAATCGACCTCCATCGGCTCAACTATATTTACACTGGGAGGCGGCGTTTGCTCAATCGGCTTAACAGGCAATGCCTCCTGCATCACGGGAATTACTTTTGGAAAATCTGCAATAATCTGTGGCATAGGTGGATGAGTGGGCGGCACCACTATTGGATAATCTTTATGCACCAACAAATACATTGCATAGAGCAAAATCGACGTAACAATAAACGCTGACGGAATAATGCCCAAGATATTAAGTAACGGATGAAACTGAACACTTGGCAACGACATAGTTTTTTGATCGAAAATCAATGATGAGTTCATGGTTATTTCCTCGTGGGTTTTATTTCAGGCAAGACAATGCCCTGCCAGTGACTAGCAACACAAAAAAACGGAGAGAGAGGGGAAATTATCGTCGGCGGTTATCGAGCAAGATTTGGTCGTGACTAACCTGCTCGCTATCAGCGACTAAATTAAAACGAAACAGTTCGGTCACACCCTGTACCACAACGGGCTGACCGTCCAATAACAAGGGGCGATAGCGGAATTTTTTCAGCGCCGCCAAAACACTGCGATCAAAAATACGGGAAGGGGAATGGGCGCGGACCTGTGGATCCACAATATTGCCCTGCGCATCAATGGAAAATATTACTTCCACCCAACCCTCAATACCTTTCGCCAAGGCTTGCGCTGGATACTCTGGCTTCGCCATATCAATCGGTAAAAAACCTTGTATCTGTATACTTGGAACTGCAATAGCGTGCTTATGGGATTCCACTGCACTATGCAATCCTTGCAAGTCGTGCAGCTCTTGTTTGGTTGGACGCGCAACATGAACACGCACTTGTTCAACATTGTCTATAGACGCGGGAAGCGAATCGACTTGCGGTTTTAGCTGCTGTAATAACACCCAACTAAATTGCTCGGTATTGACTGCGCTTGGTTCAACAACAGCCGCGTCTTGCTGCTGAAAATCAATGCGCAGCATATGCGCAACTCGCTCGCGCATCTGTTCTTGCAGCGGAATAATTTGCACACTGGCAAACAATACCAATAACAAACCACCGACAATTAACCAGTATTGCGCAGCCTCTACCGGCACCGGCTGATGCGGGCGGTGTTTATCCAACACCAGTATGATGCGCTGATAGACAGGTGATTGGCCGCGCATATTTAACGCATCATTATCAACATTTTTATGGGTATCGCCGCTGGCAATAGCCAATAAATTTTGTGCGTATGCGCGATGTTTATCGCGTAATTTATAAATGTAATCATCACAAGCAATTTCAGCTTGCTGATAAATTTTTTGCGCCAGCCACCAAATCGGCAATAAAAACCAAAAGCATGCACAGGTGACTTTTACCAAAAGCGTGGTGAGCCAATCCCAGCGAGCGATGTGGCCCAACTCATGAATAAATACACTCAGCTGTTTTTCTTCATCCCACAACAATGCTTCGCGGGGCAACATAATCACCGGGCGCAACACACCCCAGGTTTGGGGTGAACTGACTTCACGGGAGGTCATGACTTTTACCGGGCGAGCAATATCAATCAACTCACACAATGCAGTTACTTGCGCGCGCATTGCATCACACTCCACTGATTGCGCACGCGCTGCAATGCGAGATAAGCCAAACACCCCCAGCGCTAAATAAAATAACAACCAGGTTGCGGGCAACAAATACAGCCCGATAAGAATCATTAACTCATTTTTGCCCAGCGAACTTATTAGCATCGGTAGCAACGCACTTAACCAGTCTTGCGGTACACGAATAATATTGCTGAGCAGTGGTACAGCCCGATCCTCAACCGCTGGCAAGATACTCGCTAATAGCGGCAGTAAAAGCACAGCAATCACCCCAAGACTCAAGACAAAATGTTGCAATGCGGCTGATTGTTTGCGCACACATAGCCACAGTAAAATAATGACGAGCAACAAAATAATCGGCTTGATTAAACCGGTCACTATCAGGCTAATCGCAAGGGTAGTATCCATGCTCGCTACTCGATAGGTGGGCAACCCAACAGGTTAGGATGAGGTTTTATCGTTATCGGAAGCAGCATCAATTGCCTGCTGCAACTGCTCAATCTCTTCTGCGCTAAGCTTTTCTTTATTCATCCCCAACAATGCATTAACAGCGGCGGCAGTTGATCCGGCAAAAAATGTTTTTAATAATTTTTGCAATGCGGAGGCACGCGCCTCTTCTTGAGCTACAACGGGAAAATAGATATAGCGCGGGCCGTCTTCACGAAAATCGACAATTTTTTTCTCAACTAATTTTGCAAGCATTGCCCGAACTGCTGAATAGCCTGGCGCATCGGGCAGCGCCGCGCGCACATCTTGAGCGGATAACTCACCCGCCTCAAACAATGCGTCCATAATTTGCCGCTCACGGCGACTCAGCTGCGCGACGGCAGTTTTATCCAGATCATCAACAGTCATAAGAACACCCAGAGAGTTAACATTCTAACATGCTATTTTTATAGCACCATGCTAATAAATTAGCACCCATGGTATTTTAGTCAAGCCATAAGTGCTAAAAAAATAGCACAAATTACTTAATGTTTTGATTTATATGGATTTTTTAATAAAAAAAGCCGCTGCGGTTGCCCGAGCGGCTGTTTTTGGAGCGGGTGACAATTATTCGTTAGGTACTAATTCCAACTCAACGCGGCGGTTTTGCTCACGGCCAGAGGGAGTATCGTTGCTAGCAACTGGGTAACGTGAACCATAACCGTATGACTGGATGCGAGCACTGCTGACTTTTTGGCTGCGCAAATACATAGCAACGCTATCGGCGCGGCGTTCACTCAATGGTTGATTAATCTTATCGCCACCAGTTGAGTCAGTATGGCCGGTGATGCGAAGCGAAGTCTGATTAAACTCAGCCACAACCTTGGCAACTGAATTCAATACCGGGAAAAAGTCTGAGCGAATATCGGCGCTGCTTGAAGCAAACGTAATATTGCCTGGCATAATCAAGGTCAAGTTATTGCCATCGCGCTGCACCTGTACACCTGTACCCTGCAACTCTGCGCGCAGCTTGCTCTCCTGGCGATCCATATAATTGCCGGCACCGCCGCCAATCGCGCCACCCAGCACCGCACCTTTTAAGGCACGTTCACGGCGATCTTTTTTATCATCGCCAGTTGCAGCACCCAGTACTGCGCCAGCCAGTGCGCCTATGCCTGCCCCCTTTACTGTTTTACTGGTTTTTTGTTCACCGGTATAAGGATCTGTTGTGGTACAACCCATAATGGTGAACGACAAAATGATAGCGAGGATATATTTCATACGAGACTCTCCAATAAAACAAAAAACGAGGGGGAACTAACTATATGTACTGATGTAATGATTGTTGAATACTGGAACTGAATAAATACTGAATTCTATGATTGCTGCCGCCTCCAGATCTGATTACAGTGGCGAAATAATTCGCGCTCAATTTTCCGCTTCAACCCAGGAAAACTCCATATGCATAGTAAATCTTTGTTACTTTTTTGTGGGCTAGTCACCAGTTTGTTAACCAGCGGGTGTAAAAATTATTCCGTCAGCGTGAATGAAAATGTTGTCTACACTCCACCATCAATCTTTAAAGATTATCAATTGGCTGATGCACACCTGCACAACTGCGTAGAGCAAACGATTTACGATTTGCATATCACCAGCGCAGAAGAATTAACGCGTCTGAATTGCAGTAATGCAGGTATTACTTCGCTGGCGGGCTTAGATAAGTTTTTTGCAATGAAGGAACTCAATCTTGCGGACAATCAAATAATAGACATTAGCCAAATTGGGCAGTTGGGTCGGCTGGAAAAACTGGTGCTAACCAATAACAAGATTAACAACCCCGCACCGCTGCTGAACTTACTGCACCTCGCACAATTACATTTGGATAACAATCCTCAAATGACGTGCAAGGATTTACATCAGTTACAGCAAAATCTTAATCACCAAAAATTAGATTTAAAACTACCAGCCCAATGCGCAAACTAATCAGCATGGTGTACGGGGGCAGATTACAGAGCGCCCCGCACAAACATCAAACCAAGGGTGTTGCGCAGCTGATGCACAACACGCATACGCACTGGCTCAGCATTAATCGCACCTACTGCTTTTTTAAATTTAACTGACACTTCTGTACCCACTGGCGGGCAGACTTGATTTTCAATTTGCACTTGCGCGCCGCCATCAGAAATATCTTTGGCAAAACCGACAATCGTGCCAAAACTTGGGTGGGACATTTCAACGCGTACTGACGTTGAGGTGCGCTCAAAGATGCGGCGTTCGTTCACTGTAGGCACTCCATGATGTTATTAGCCGTTTACTACATTGTTTGAGTATAGATACTAATCGTTAAAATTCACCTGCAATAAAAAAGGGGCCTAAGCCCCTTTTAGCGGCGCGAAACTCTTGATTAGAACGTTAAACCAAGACGCTGACCAACCATTTCGTAGGACTCGACAACATTGCCAAGGTTCTGGCGGAAACGGTCTTTATCCAATTTCTCGCGAGTGTCTTTATCCCACAAACGACAGCCATCGGGTGAGAACTCGTCGCCAAGAATAACTTCGCCTTTGTGCAGGCCGAATTCCACTTTGAAATCCACCAGCAGCATATTGCCTGAGGCAAACAAATCTTTAAGCACAGCGTTGATTTTAAAGGTTAATTCTTTCATGCGCGCCAACTGCTCTGGGGTCGCCCAGCCAAATGATTGCACGTGGGATTCATTGACCATTGGGTCACCCAAAGCATCATTCTTCAAAAACAGCTCAAACGTTGGTGGATTCAATTCCAAACCTTCTTGCACGCCCAAACGGCGCACCAAAGAGCCAGCAGCCAGATTGCGTACCACACACTCAACCGGAATCATCTGCATGGTTTTCACCAGCACTTCGGTATCCGACAGTAGTTTCACGAAATGCGTAGGTACACCTGCTTCCTGCAGCTTGGTCATGATGAACGCATTAAACTTGTTATTCACCATACCTTTGCGATCAAGTTGCTCAATGCGCTTGCCGTCAAAAGCGGACGTATCGTTGCGGAATAACATGATCACATGATCAGGATCATCCGTTTTGTAGATAGATTTGGCTTTGCCAGCGTAGAGTTGTTCGCGCTTTTCCATTGATAGACCTGCTATTCAAAAGTATGTTTTAAGAAACAAAAAGATAAAAAACAAAATAAAAAATTTAACAAACAGACAACCAGTCAAAACCCTGATTTTGACATGCAAAGGTGACTTGTTTTACCTCGGCTGTCACCGGTGCTAAAGCGGCCTGCGCCAACTCCAGCGAATTATTCTGCTGACTGATATGCGCTACCACTAGATGCTGCAACCTTGCACAATTGAGCCGCTGTAAAAAACCGGCGGCCTGTTGGTTACTCAAATGCCCCCAGAGCCCTCCTACCCGCTGCTTCAGTGAAGGAGGATAGGAACCCGAGGCAAGCATTGCCGGATCGTGATTGGCCTCCAGCACCATGGCATCAAGATCCTGGTAATGCGCTTCAACATGGGCGGTAATACTGCCGAGATCGGTCAGTATGCCCAACCGCAATCCTGCGTATTCAAAAACAAATTGCGTGGGCTCACGGGCATCGTGTGGCACCGCAACCGGGGTAATCTGCAAATCGTTGAGCACAAATGGTGTGTAGGCCTCTATCAAACGCAAATCAGGTAACTCACCTAAATTGCGACTGTGATAAGTGCCCGGTGTCATATAAACCGGCAGATCATAGCGCCGCGCCATAGTAGCGACACCCTTGATATGATCGGCGTGCTCATGGGTAACCAATATCGCCAGTAGATCTTCCGCGCGTTTACCCAAGCGCTCAAGCCGCTGATTAGCTTCTTTGACGCTAAAGCCACAGTCAATCAGCAGCGTGCGTGCGCCCCACTCCACTAGAGTAGAGTTGCCGCGGCTACCACTCCCCAGTGAGGCAAAACGCAGCGGAGCGAGCATCTAAATCAGGTTTCTCCGCAATACGGTGAGCAGTTCACGCGCTTCATGTGGCGTCAAACGCTTGCCATAAGGGTCGCGCACACGCACAACAAAATCACCTTCATCGCCAGTCACCACAATCAGGTAGCCAGGTGCATCGGGTAGCACTTTCTCTTCATCGCGATCTGAACGCGGCGCCTTTTCAAAAGCATCGCCAGTCAGCATATTGGCTTTAAGCTGCGCCACTGAATAAGGCGATGAGGGCGGTTTGGGATTCAAGCCTATGTGGAAAGTTCGTTTGAACCAACCCGGTTTAGCATCTTCAGGATCGATGTAATGAACATAATAAAGACCCGCTTCAGTATCCACATCAAGCGTTGTAAAACCATCGCGCTTAGCCGCATAAGTCAAGGTCGCAAATGCGCGCTGGCGATCCAATTTAATAGTCATTACCGGCTCAGTGCGCAATACAGTTAAGCTCGCCTTTACCGAGCCGCCAATCGCTTGCGCAAGCAGTGAGGTACCACCTTCAGCGGTTTCACTGGCCAGAGTCGCCGCCAGCTCATCCAACATCCATTTTTCGCGCTCGGCATTCACAGAGCGGCGTGGCCAAGGCATATCGGGCGCAGGTTTTTCGGCGACGGGGACACTCATATGGGTGATATGAATTTCGGTAGTTTCAGGCTGTACTCCCTGATCGATCTGCAGGCGATAGCGGTCATAGGTCGATAAATCAGTTTTGAATTGCAGCCAACTGGTTTCAATAATGCCTTTGCCGATATCCGCTTTGCTCACCGCCAAAGTGTTCACATTAAGAAAGTTGCGAATACGTGGCCAAACCTCGCCGGGTGCGGCGTTCAGCAGAATCCAGCTCTCGCTGCCAACACGTTGAATTTTGACGTTTTCCTGCTCCAAATTAGCCGATAACGGCATGGGGCGCGGAACCTCATAATCATCTGCGGTAGGGTCATAACCAAAGTCAGTTGCAGTGATCGGCGGGATGGGATAAAGCTCGCCCATGGTTTCTGATTTTTTACCCGCAGGTAAAACCAAAGGCGGAATATTGTCGGCTTTAACGTAATCGCCTTCACGATTACGGAACACACCCTCATCGCCAAAAAACATACCGCAGCCAGAGAGGGAAACCGTCAAACTGGCAACCAGAAACGCCAACAATGGGCGCTTGATCGACAGCAAAGGAGTTGTTGTTATGGTCATTGCTTTAATTGGACTCATGAATCATCTCATCGACAACCTGCACGCAGGGATTGGATTAAACCCCGGCAGCTTGCATGGCTGTTTTAAGCTGTTGGTGATACTGCTCTGACAGACGTGTCAGCGGCAGGCGAATACCCGATTGGATAAGACCCAATTGTTCAACTGCCCATTTGACGGGGATCGGGTTGGACTCAACAAACATGGCCGTGTGCAAAGGCAGCAACCGCTGATTAATCGCACGCGCTTCTTCTGCATTACCAGCCAGTGCTAATTCACACATACGTGCAATAGCAGCAGGTACGACATTCGCCGTGACAGAAATATCCCCTTTGCCCCCTAAAAGAATCAATTCAACCGCCGTGGCATCATCACCCGAGATAATTGCGAAGTCAGCGGGAGCTTGTTCGATAAGCACTTTGGCGCGCTCAAGATCACCCGTAGCCTCTTTGATACCAACAATATTGGATATTTGCGCCAAGCGCAGAACCGTTTCCGGCTTCATATCCACACCGGTGCGCCCCGGCACATTGTAAAGAAACTGGGGAATAGCAACCGCCTTGGCGATATGCGCGTGATGCAAAAACAAACCTTCCTGCGTCGGTTTGTTGTAGTAAGGCGTTACCAACAGACAGGCATCGGCACCCAAATCTTTTGCCGCCTGCGTCCACTCCACTGCCTCGGCAGTAGCATTAGCGCCGGTTCCAGCAATCACCGGGATGCGACCATTGACCTGATCGACCACTTTTTTGATCACCGCCAAATGCTCTTCAATATCCAGCGTTGGCGACTCGCCAGTGGTGCCGACCGCTACAATCGCGTGAGTACCCTGCTCCAGATGCCAGTCCACCAGCTTATGCAAACCAGCCCAATCGAGGGAATTGTCTGCATTCATTGGGGTTACCAGGGCAACCATACTGCCGTGAATCATCGGGAGCTCCGTTAGCTAGCAAAATAATGTAGCGTAAAAAGTTGGGGGAAATGTAAGTGGATTAACAACGAAAGGCGCCATGGTACTGAGTGGGGCCAGACGAAACAAGCAAAACACCATCAACAGACCGTGAAACCTTATTTTTTAAAATCCAGCATACGCTGCAGTGGAATCATTGCCTGTTTACCCAAAGCAGGATCGACATGAATTTCATTGTCTGACCGTTCAAATACTGTGGCGAGGTTGTCGAGCACATTCATCGCCATCCAGGGGCAGTTAGCGCAGGAACGACAAGTCGCACCACTACCGGCAGTCGGAGCGATATGGAATATCTTGTCGGGATTAACCTGCTGCATCTTGTAGAAGATGCCTTGATCTGTCGCAACGATAAACTCTTTGTTAGGCAAAGTGCCCGCTGCTTTAATCAGCTGCGAGGTGGAGCCAACTACATCAGCCAAATCCACCACCGACTTGGGTGATTCAGGGTGCACCAATACCGCCGCATCGGGATACAGGATTTTAAGATCCTCCACCCCCTTGGCTTTAAATTCTTCATGCACAATGCAAGCGCCATCCCAGAGCAATACATCGGCACCGGTTTTTTGCTGTACATAGCCACCGAGATGTTTATCCGGCGCCCAGAGAATTTTTTTGCCCTGGCGGTCCAGATAGTCCACCACATCCAACGCAATACTGGAGGTAACCACCCAATCGGCGCGCGCTTTTACCGCCGCCGAGGTATTGGCATAGACAACTACGGTGCGGTCCGGATGTTGATCGCAGAATGCGGAGAACTCATCGATAGGGCAACCCAAATCCAGCGAGCAGGTCGCTTCAAGTGTGGGCATAAGCACGCGTTTTTCTGGGGTGAGAATCTTGGCGGTCTCACCCATAAACTTCACCCCGGCAACGATCAAGGTGTCAGCTGAGTGATTTTTACCAAAACGCGCCATTTCCAGCGAGTCCGACACGCAGCCGCCCGTTTCTTCGGCGAGCGCTTGAATTAACGGATCTGTGTAGTAGTGTGCAACCAGGACGGCATTGTGCTGCTTGAGCAGGGCTTTAATACGGGCCTTGTAGTCAGCCTCTTGCTCGGGAGTGTACTGGGGGGCACTCCAGATACGTGCAAGATGCTGCTTGACCAGATCTTCAGCGGCACTATCGCGCACAGCCAAATTCAAAAACTCAGACATATAATCGCCTCACTCAAGCTCACCCGCATTAACGGGCAGTAAATTTGCGCGCAATTTTATCACAGAGCGGCATTTGGATTAGCAGTAATACAAATCACCAATAACCGGGCAGCAGGATTTTTACCCAATAAAAAAGGGCGCTTTGCTAAGCGCCCTTTTTAAAACTTACTCTCAATATGGTGGGTCGTGCTGGATTCGAACCAGCGACCAATTGGTTAAAAGCCAACTGCTCTACCGACTGAGCTAACGACCCACAGGGTTCGCATTTACTATCTTTTTCTGCACCATTTAAGAAAATGGTGGGTCGTGCTGGATTCGAACCAGCGACCAATTGGTTAAAAGCCAACTGCTCTACCGACTGAGCTAACGACCCTAAATGCGAGGCGCGTATAATAATGTTTTGGGCCGAAAAAACAAGGTTTTTTTACGAATAAATGCACATCACTCATTTGGGAAAGATGAATTGGTTATTAAAACGGCTTTTTGTTAATTTTATCGACGCATTCATCAAACCCCGGTGCATAGCGCTTCTTATATTGTCGGAAGAGAAAAACTTTCGCGACAAGGGCACTGGATTTAACCTATCCTTAGCAGGTAATAAACCGAGACCTGAAGTACCGCATCAGGCTCAGAAGGATTAGCGGATTAGTTATCCCAGTCGATAATGAGAACGACGCATGCTTTTTGCCTCACCCGGGGAAGGAATATCGCAGCCACAGCTACCCAGGCTCGCTCAATTACTATTGGTATTCATGGCCTACAGCCTCACCGGCTGGCTGGGTCTTTGTGTACCGTTTGAAAGCGACAGAGTCACGCTCTTCTGGTTGCCAGGAGGGATTGCATTAGCAGCGTTTTATCGCTGGTCACCGCGCCTTTGGCCTGCGGTTTTTTTAGCCGCACTATTGTTGCAAGTATACAGTGGTGCCAACCTCGCCATTAATTTGCTATTGGCGACCAGCAATACTCTCGCCCCGTTATGTGCTCTGTGGTTGTTACGCCGCGCGCACTGCAACCCCACTCAATTACGCCGCGCCAACACTTTCTATTTTCTTATTCTGGGCGCATTAGGCATGCTGGTATCCGCCAGTGTTGGCGGTTTTGCCCTCAACTATTACAACCAAGGCTCATTCGAGACAGGTCTCTACACCGCACTCATCTGGTGGATGGGCGACAGCCTGGGTGTATTTCTCGCAGCACCGCTGCTCACCAATATTAATCGAACCAGTATCGATAAAGTGCTACAGCGCAAACTGGATTTTTTTATTGTATTTACGGTGAGCTTGGCCGTGGGACTCTTTTGCTTTCCGCTTAACAATTTCGACAACAACTTACACTTGCCTATAGTGTTTACCAGTTTTGTTTGTGTCGCTTGGGCAGCACTGTCCTTCGGCTTGCTAGGCAGCGGATTAACTACCATTGGTTTCAGCTTTTTAGCAATTTGGTCTACCGTCAACCAACTAGGTCCATTCGCCCTACCCTCGCAACAACTGAGTTATTGGGTAATTTGGATTTACACCGCGAGTATGACCATTCTGGGCTTGATGATTGCCGCCGCCCACACTGAAATTGCCACCACTACCCACCAGCTGGGAGAGTCCAGCCACGAGCAAGAAAAACAAAAAAAGCACCTGGAAGCTGTTTTGCATGCAATCCCAGATTTGTTGTTTGAAATTGATCGCCAAGGGCATGTGCTGTCTTTTAATGACACCAATCAACATCATATTTTGTCCGCACCCGATGTGTTGGGTCGAAATCTATCAGAGACACTGGCGTCATCATCTGTAACGGTATGGATGAATGCCCTAAGCGAGGCAGATAACTGGGGCATATCACAAGGAAAAAGTATTCGCATATCGCAAGACGAAACCACACTTTGGTATGAACTCTCCATTGCCAAACTAGCTGGCGCACATCGCGAAAGTGATCGATTCATTTGTCTTGCACGCGACATCACCAAACGTGTTCATACCCATCAAACCGACCTTGAAAATGAACAGCGCTTTCGCAATATTTTTGAAGCGACACGCAATATTGCCGTACAGGGCTACAATCGCTTTCACGAAGTGATTTTTTGGAATAAAGCGAGCGAAGATCTCTATAAATTTAGCGCCGCCGAAGCGATGGGGAAAAAGCTGGAAGACCTGATTATTCCCGGTTTTATGCGCGAAGGGGTACATCAGGCAATTGAAGACTGGCATGAAAAAGACGAAGCCATTCCCTCGGGAGAGCTAGCCCTGAAAGATGCCCACGGCAATGAGGTCTGGGTGTATTCCAACCATGTGCTTATCGACACTCCCGATCACAAAGAAATGTATTGCCTCGATATAGATTTGGGCCCGCAACGAAAAGCCCTACTGCAAGCCGAGCAAGAGCTGGTTGAACGCAAACAAGTAGAAGTTGCATTGCGACAAAGTGAGCAGCGTCTGGAAAGTGCGCAACTCATGGCGCGCATTGCGCACTGGAGCTGGAATCCCGCATCGGACAACTACCAGTTCAGCTCATCCATGAAAGAACTATTTTCCCTACCAGATGAGTTTCTCAATGCAAAAATGAGTGACTTCATTAATCAATTTATCTACGTTGATGACCGCGATGCGGTTACCCACGCACTCACTGAAAGCCTACGCTACCACCAACCCCTGGCACTGGAAGCTCGCGTAGAAATTGCCGGACAAAAATTCTGGTTACAACTGCAAGGCGACACTATCGCCGACACAGAAGGCACCAGCATACAAGGCACTATGCAGGATATTACTGAGCGCAAAGGTCTGGACCTAGCCCTCACGGCAGCCGCAGCTGCAGATGCAGCCTCAGCTCCCGACTTTTTTGTCACCATTCTCAATGCCCTCACTCATGCAATTGGTGCACAGCACGCGGTGATCAGTCTAATAGATAAAGACAACCCCACCATGGCAACCACCCACACCTATTTAATCAACGGGCAGGTACAACCCAACATCAATTACGCACTGCACAACACACCTTGCAGCGATGTGATGGAAGAAAACTTTTGTTTTATGAGCACCGGGGCGCAAAAGCGCTACCCACACGACGAAATCTTGCGCGATTACAACATTGATAGCTACCTAGGCGTCGGCATCAAAAATGCCCAGGGCGCAGCCATTGGTATTCTGGTATTAATGGCCGAACACCCACTGCCTATTTCAGCGCAAATCAATTCCTTACTACTTATTTTTGCTGATCGTATTGGCGGTGAATTGCGCCGCGCCCAAGATCAGGAAAAAATATTTAACCTCGCCTTTTTTGACCCGCTCACTCACTTGCTCAACCGACGCATGCTGCAGGATCGACTTAAATTACTGACTGCACAAAGTGCACGCACCCATCAACACGGCGCACTATTATTTATCGATATAGATCACTTCAAATTGCTCAACGACACCCGCGGACACCACATTGGCGACCAACTGCTCGTTCAAGTAGGCGAGCGAATTAGCAGTATTATCCGCGCAACTGATTTGGCGGCACGCTTGGGCGGCGATGAATTTGTGGTGGTGTTTGATAACCTGGGCGATAACGCTGAAATGGCGGCACAAGAAGCCAAAAAACGCGCAGAAGAACTACATGATTTAATTAATTTACCCTATCCACTACAACAATCCGTTTTTCATTGCACCATCAGTATTGGGGTGAATTTATTTAAAGGCCAGACCCGCAGTATTGATGATTTATTGCGCCATGCCGATGTTGCCATGTACCAAGCCAAAGACAGCGGCCGCAACGCAATTCGTTTTTTTGATCCCAATATGCAATCACATCTGGAAAAACGCGCAGCTATTGAAGCAGATCTGCGCACCGCCTACGAATCCCAGCAACAGCTAATCCCTTATTATCAAGTACAAATCAACAGCCAGGGCAAGGCACTCGGCGCAGAACTTTTATTGCGTTGGAAGCACCCAGTTAACGGCATGATTTCACCCGCTGACTTTATCCCCGTGGCGGAACAAACCGGTTTAATTATCGCCATCGGGCGCCATGTGATTCGCCAAGCCTGCGAACAATTGCGGCAATGGAGTCAGCATCCCCAATTTGCATCACTCAGCATTGCCGTTAATGTTAGCCCCATTCAATTCAATCAGGCTCAGTTTGTAGAGGAAGTGTTAGATATAGTCAAAAACAGCAATATTAAGCCGCGCCTATTAAAACTCGAACTCACCGAAAGCTCACTGCTGAAAAATGTTGATCAAAGCATTGAAAAAATGCAGCAATTGCAAGACAACGGTATCGGCTTTTCCATGGATGATTTTGGCATCGGCTACTCCTCGCTGTCCTATCTCAAACGCCTGCCGCTTGACCAATTAAAAATTGATCAAACATTTGTGCGCGATATTGCGATTGACCCTAACGATGCGATTATTGCGCGCACCATTATTGCGATGGCACAGAATATGAATTTGCAGGTTATTGCAGAAGGTGTAGAAACTGAGGCGCAAAAAACATTCCTGGAACAAAATGGTTGCTCCATGTTCCAGGGTTACTATTTTGGTAGGCCAGTGGCAGTAGCAGAATTTGAGCAGCAGCTCATCGAGCGGAAGTACTGTTAATAAATTAACTTTGATAATGCGTAGGGTCTGCAATACCCGCTTGCACAAATCCCTGCTTGCGCAGGCGGCAGCTATCGCATTTTCCGCAAGCTTCACCCTGATCGTTGGCCTGGTAACAAGACACGGTCAAACTGTAATCCACCCCCAGCGCCAAACCTAACTGCACAATTTCCGCTTTGCTTAAGTGAATCAGCGGGGTGCGGATACGCAACTTATTACCCTCGGCACCCGCACGAGTTGCCAAGTTCGCCATGGCCTCATAAGCGGCAATATATTCGGGGCGACAATCAGGATAGCCAGAAAAATCCACCGCATTTACGCCGATAAAAATATCGTCGCAACCCAGCACTTCCGCCCAACCCAATGCAATCGACAAAAACACCGTATTGCGCGCAGGCACATAGGTAACTGGAATCCCGCCCGTCTCCTCTTCCGGCACTGCAATCGCATCATCGGTCAGCGCTGAACCGCCAATGGAGCGCAAATCCAATTTAATAACCTTGTGTTCAACTGCACCCAAGGCTTTGGCCGTGCGCTCCGCCGCGCGCAACTCTGAACTGTGACGCTGACCATAATCAAAACTCATGGAGTAACAGGCATAACCTTCACTGCGCGCAATTGCCAATACTGTGGTGGAATCCAGACCGCCCGAGACAAGTACTACGGCTTTTTTTTGCGTCATAAGAACTACCAAGAAATAAGTATAAAAAGGAGAAATGATTAAATTGGCGATCAGTAAAAAGTGGCGGGATTATCAATGACCAGGAGCGTCATTCCACAAGAGTTTGTGCAACTGCAATTGAAAACGAACCGGCAGATTATCCGCCAGAATCCACTCCGCCAACGCCAGTGGCGTGACTTGGCCAAAACTGGGGGAGAACAAAACCTCTGCTACCTTGCCCACCAATTGATGCTCATCCAATTTGAAGCGCGCCCACTCGTAATCGGCGCGATCGCAAATCACAAATTTGATCTGGTCTTGATTGCTAAGCAACGGAATATTTTCCCAGCGATTGCGCCCTACTTCACCCGAGCCAGGGGTTTTTAAATCCATTACTTTGACTACGCGAGAATCCACATCATCCACCGGCAGAGCGCCGCTGGTTTCAAGCGATACACTATAACCCGCATCGCAGAGCGCGCTCAGCAACGTCAGGCACTCGCGCTGCGCCAGCGGCTCACCACCGGTCACACAAATATAGCGCGGGTTAAAACTGGCTACTTTGGCGAGAATGGCATCGAGCGACAGCCGCTCGCCGCCATAAAAGGCATACTCGGAATCGCAATAACCACAGCGCAGCGGGCAACCGGTCAGGCGCACAAAAACCGTCGGCAACCCGACTGTAGTGGATTCGCCCTGCAGCGAATAGAAAATCTCGGTAATTTTTAAGCTGGCCTGAGTCATTGGCTGGGTCATTGGTTAACATTGCTAGCGCATTGGCTAAAAAGACGCGCAGTTTACCTAAAGGTGGCGCGCGATGCGAGGACAATGCCCAGCGGCGATTTGCCCTGTGAGCGCTGGCGCTGGTATGCTGGCAGATCGCGTTTTTTATCGGAATTGCCCTTAACATTATCAGTCAGTATTGGAATCAATGATCAAACCGACCAAAACCCGCCGTCAACTGCATCAGGAGCTGGAGCAACAAGTCCAAGAGTTCTTGCATAAAGGCGGGCATGTCAATGAAGTTCCGCGTGGCTTGAGTGGTCGTCTGGATGCCAACGGCCCGCTAATCAGTATTTTTGACGGTTCCAGCCAGGAAGATCGCACTCCACTACCGGAAGTGGTGGCGGCCATCGAGGCGCGCAAAAAACCACTGCTGGCATCCAAACCGCAAAAGAAACGCCCCCGTAAAAAAGTGATTCTGGACGACTTCGGCCAACCATTGCGCTGGGAATGGGTTGAAGAATAACTTGGGTTACCAACGTTAGACCATAAAAAACGCCAGAGTAGTGGCCTACTCTGGCGTTTTTTATGGATTTGGATAAGTGAAACTACAGCCAATCTTTGCGTTTGAAATACCAGTAGGGCAAAACGGCCGACAGCAGCATCAGCATCACCGCTACACCAAATCCATATTTCCAATGGCTGTGCGGGATAAATTCAAAGTTCATCCCATAGGCACTGGCGACCACTGTAGGCGGGAGAAATACCATCGCCGCGATAGAGAATATTTTAATGATCTGGTTTTGTTCGATATTGATAAAACCCTGGGTCGAATCCATCAAAAAGTTAATCTTGTCGAACAAAAAGGCGGTGTGCGACATAAGCGTATCCACATCGCGCTTGATCTCACGCGCGGTCTCTTGCAGCTCAAAGGATTCACGCAGATGGCGCTGCAAAAAAGAAATCGACCGCTGGGTATCCATCAGGCACAAACGAATCTTACCGTTGCTGTCTTCCAATTTGGCGAGGCGGTCAATTGCATCTTCTAATTCCGCATCGGCATCTTCCAACACCATATGACTGACATCTTCGAGTTTGCGATGAATGTCCTCCAAGGCGTCGGCGAGGTTTTCCACCTTCTGTTCAAACATGGTTACCAACAGATCCTGCGGTGATGAGACATGCACTTGTCCGGCGCGCGCGCGCATGCGCAGCAAACGGAAATCGGCCAGATCGCCATCGCGCACGGAGATCAAACGCTTGTCTTGTAAGATAAAGGCAACGGTCGCGGTACTGTGGCGACCAGACTCACCGGGCGCCAAAAACAACGAGTGCACATGGATACCGACGCCGTCCTGAAAGTAGCGCGCGGAGAATTCAATCTCTTCTACGTCATCGGACTCAGGCAATTCTGCGCGTAGAAAGGTATTTAACTCTTCGCGCTCTTCGTCGCTGGGCTCGCGAGCATCAATCCAAAGCGCGCTGTTAAGCGCAAGTTTGGTATTTTCCTCTGACTGTTTGTCTTCACGCAGGGTATTACCTTGAACTTTAAACATTCTTAACATCGGTGTTTATCTCCTAAAGTTTCAAGGTTTGCGGGGCGCCTGAGCAATTTGGCGGCTTTATAACATAGGCCAATAAAACTTAATCTATTTTATTAAGTTTTCACGATAAATCGCGCATACAAGGGTATTACTTCTTTTTCTGGTAGAAGCTTGGCTCCCCCGGCGGGCGGGTTTTAAAGCGGCGATGCACCCAAAGATACTGGTCGGGTTTGACACGCACCATGTCCTCAATGATCTTGTTGATACGAGTTGCGTCTACTACATCATCACCACTGGGGAAGTTTTCTAGCGGTGCACCAAAGATCAATTTGTAGTGCCCATTGTCTTCACGGTAATGGGCATAGGGCAACACTACTGCTCGCCCCAATTGGGCAATACGCGCAGTCCCTAATACCGTTGCTGCGGGCACCCCAAAAAAAGGGGCAAACACACTTTGGTCTTTGCCATAGTCCTGGTCCGGCGCGTACCAAACAGCTTCCCCCTGGCGCAACTTTTTAATCAGCTGGCGGGTATCGCTAAACACAATGGCTGAAGTCAGGTATTTTTCACGGGCTTTAATCAAGGCATAGGCTAACAATGGATTGGGGTCTTTGCGATACAACATATGCGCTTGAGCATGGTAGGCAAAAATACGGCCAGCGGGGTCCATAGTCGTGAAGTGACAGCCCAACAACAGCGCACCGCGGCCTGCCGCTTTGGCCGCTTCAATATGCTCCAAGCCTTCAAAGGTATGGCGATCGCGCAGCTTATCTTGCTGCCCCCAGAGTGCCATCACCGATTCCATAATACTAACGCCGCAGTTGCGGATGACACCATCGACAATCTTCTTTTGCGCTTGTGCATCTAGCTCAGGAAAACACAATGCAATATTGGTTTCAGCAATCCGGCGGCGAGCGGGAGCCAACAGATTAAACAACACCCCAATAAACCGGCCAATGGCCATGTTGATAGGTATAGGTAAAAGCGCGCAAACGCGAAAAAAAGCCAGCAGTATCCAAGTCGGCCAATAGCGCGGGCCATAAAATGATGAGTGAAATTTGGGAGAGCTATGTATATCCAAAATATTTACTCGCACAGAAAAGCACAAAAAAAAGCAGCCCCACTTACAGCTACCAATCCTGAAGGCGTGCGGATTATAGCAATCGTATTAAACAGACGAGTAGCTGAAGCAGCAACCATGAGGAAAAACACTTCCAAGGACAAACAAGGCGGGTTTCTGCTAAGGTTAGCCCAGCCCCAAAATGAGCCTTTATTATGCAAATTCGTCAGGTATCCGCCGCGCTGGATCAAAAGCTTGCGCAGCTGGATAAACAACTTAAAAAAGCCGAAGCACAGCGCGCACAACAACATAGCAGTGAGCCAAATCCACAATTAGAGCAGGATATCCTCGCACTCCAGCAAATTCGCGCGAAACTGGTTAAGTCCAAAGACCTCGCCTGGCGCGCACATCAACTGCAATTTCAAAACGATGAGCACAACCGCGCACGCCAGCGTGTTATTGGCTTATCGCTCTGCATTTTTAGTGTGATAGGTGCGGGAGTATTACTGTATTTTGCATTGAATCAATAATCAGGTGATGCGAGCCGGTTGACAGCAACTGTCAACCGGCTAAAAACATTAGCCGGCAACCGCGGCGTCAATCAAAGGCTTCAATTCGCCATTCTCGCTCATCTCGGTGATGATATCGCAACCGCCGATCAACTCACCTTTGACCCACAACTGTGGAAAGGTTGGCCAGTTAGCGAACTTGGGCAACTCGGAGCGGATTTCCGGATTGCTTAAAATATCCACATAGGCAAAACGTTGACCGCAGGCCATCAATGCCTGGGAGGCGCGCAGTGAAAAACCACATTGAGGCGCACTCGGTGAGCCTTTCATATAAAGAATTACAGCATTTTCGCTAATTTGTTGTTTGATCGTATCTAATACGTCCATCTTATCTACCTCGATATTCAGTATGGGGGTTCAATAGGGGCTGTTAATTGGGGCGATTGGGATAATCACAACAGGGCAAGGCCGGATATATCCGAGTATTTTGCTCAAGTATTGCCATTTTACCTCAGCCAGCACCAGCAGGCCAATCGCCATGCGATTGCCAAATCGCTGTTTTTGCTTATCTTGTCTTCAATAGATAGTCTGTCACTAGCGATTTCGCATTCTAGCCATTGCATGAGGGTGATCCAACACCGTGAAGTTCAATCTCCGTATTCAAGTATTTTTAGTCTTTGCCTGTTTTGCTGTACTGCTGACTGGCGGTTTATTTTTGTATTCACGCCTGAGTTTTGAGCACAGTTTCAATCATTACATGGAGCAAAAAGAAGCATCGCGCAATGCCCGCCTTATCGCCGCACTGGAGCGTCACTTCAGCCTCAATGGCAATTGGGGAGCATTTGAAATCAATCCACATTATTGGGAAATATTTGTGTGGCAATACAGCGCCAATCAACGCCAACGCAGTGAGCGACCTATCCCCTTTCCATTTCCACCAGAATTGAATGCGCGAATTAATGATGATGACGAGGATGACAATAAACGCAATCCATTTTTCATGCGCAAGAATACGCAGGAATCGCGCCGGGATGAGCGACGCGACGCAAATGATTTTTTACGTCATCAACCCTACAAACGTTTTATTTTGCTCGATCACCAAGAAACCCTAATCAGCGGAAAAAAATGGCGCAATGAAACCTATTTTTTCAGCGATCTCAATATCAAGGTCGATGGCAAACAGAAATTAATCGGCTACTTGGGCACGCCGATGAATCCCGCCCTGCGCGACCTGCGCGATAATGAATTCGCCAAGCGTCAACAAAATCATTTTTTATTAATGGCTATGGTTGCCCTCGCTATCGCATTAATCTGCGCCATCCCTCTCTCTTATTTATTGACCCAACGCGTAAAAAAATTAGCCGCACACGTACAACAATTAAGTAAAGGTGAATATCAACAACGCCTATCCACTCAAGGCCAAGACGAAATCTCAACGCTTGCGGAAAACCTCAACCATCTCGCTCATACGCTCAACCAAACTGAGCAGGCGCGTAAACGCTGGGTAGCCGATATATCCCACGAGTTGCGCACACCCTTGGCGGTACTCAAAGCAGACCTAGAAGCACTGGAAGATGGCATCAGAAAATTTGATGCGAAAGCAATTACTCGCCTACAAAAACATGCTGCACGGCTCGCCAACTTGGTGAATGATTTATACCAATTATCGCTCACCGACATAGGCGCCATGAGCTACCGCAAACAAGAATGTAATATTGGTGAAATACTCGAAGAATTAAGCATTTCCTTACACGACAAACTCGGCCAGAGCGGACTTACCTTGGAGACGCAATTTCCCGCGGAGCCACTCTTATTATTTGCCGACCCTGAGCGGTTACATCAACTATTCTTGAACTTATTTAACAACAGTATTAATTACACCGAAGCGCCTGGAACGATCCGAGCGACCTTATCTGCCGATACGCAGCAGGCAATTTTTGTCATTGAAGATTCCGCTCCCGGTGTAGCCCCAGAACTGCATGAAAAACTGTTTGAGCGATTGTATCGCGCGGAATCTTCACGCAGCCGTGAAACTGGTGGCGCAGGTTTAGGTCTGAGTATTTGCCGCAATATTGTGGCGGCACACGCAGGCCATGTCAGCATTGAAACAAGCGAACTGGGCGGGCTCAAAGTCTCTGTCTATTTACCACTACAGGAATCTGCATGAACATTTTAATTGTTGAAGATGAAATTGATCTGGGCGAGATATTGCAAGACTATTTAACCAGCGAAGGTTTTTCCGCAACCCTGATTAGTGACGGTGAATTAGGACTGCAAAAAATTCTGACCGAAAAATGGGATTTGATACTGCTGGATTTAATGTTACCCAAACGCGATGGCCTAAGCATTTGTCAGGAAGTGCGCAAAACATCGCAAGTGCCCATTATCATGACCACTGCCAAGGTAGAAGAAATTGATCGTTTGATTGGCTTGGAATTGGGCGCAGATGATTATATTTGCAAGCCCTTTAGCCCGCGCGAAGTGGTTGCACGGGTTAAAGCCGTATTGCGCCGCAGCAATAAAACCAATGACCAACAAGAGGAAGGATTACGCCTAGACAAAGAGCGTCAATACGCTTGTGTTGGTGATAAATGTGTGGAGCTAACCAGTATTGAATTTCGTATTTTGGAAACACTACTGCTTAACAAACAGCGAGTTATTTCGCGCAACTTACTCTTGGAAAATGCTTACACAGATCACCGTGTAGTCAGCGATAGAACCATGGATTCACACATCACCAAATTGCGCAAAAAATTACAACCTATTTGCGATGACGACATCATCCACTCAGTCTATGGCGTAGGCTATCGGCTGCAAATATCCTGAACAGTTCACATTACAAGCCACGGAAGGCGCAACAAAAAACCACTCGCCTCTGCCCCTGATTTTGGCTTTTTTGCACGCTACCACACGGAAATATCACGCACAAAAATCACTTGCACAATTTTTTCATAGTTCTTACGCAATTTTTTCACAATTTTATTCTGTCGGTGCCAAAGTTCCACATCAGGTACGAAATACACTCAGCAAGCCATCGAGTTTACGAAGTTCTCGCTCAAGATAATCGCGCGACTGGCTAGTTTGCTCACCGGATTCATGATTCTGTTTCGCTTGCTGCAAGATAACATCCATACTCCCGGTGATCTGCCGCATAGAATTTTTTTCCTCCTCAGAAGCGCGCTCAATTTGTGAATTCATTTGTCGAATTTGATCGACAGCATTCACAATATTTGAAAAAGCTTGCGATGTATTGGCAATTCGCTCTTTGATGATCAGGGCTTTTTGTTGTGCATCTGCCATCACCTCAACAGCCTTGCTGGAACCCGTGGTTAAATTAGTAATAATTGTTTCAATCGCCTGGGTAGACTCTTGCGTACGTGAGGCAAGGCTGCGCACCTCGTCAGCTACCACAGCAAACCCGCGCCCGGTTTCACCGGCACGCGCCGCTTCAATCGCCGCATTTAATGCCAACAAATTGGTTTGCTCGGCAATACTGCGAATCACCTCCAACATTGCACCTATATTGCGACTATCCGCTACCAGCGCAGAAATAACCTGTGATGCGTTATCAACCTCCTGCACTACCTCATCCACTCCTCGCTGAGCTGACGCCACAATTTGATTGCCCGCATCGGTAATGGCAGTAGCGTCGGTAGACGCACGATTCGCACCTATGGCCGCCTCGGCAACTTTATTGAGCGTGCTGGCAATTCGCTCTACTGCACCTGCCACCTGTGAGATCTCGCGTAACTGGGTGTCACACCCTTTGGCAGCCTGTGTTATCGACTGCGTAATCTGTACGCTGGCCGCCGTAAGAGTATTGTTGCTCAACTGCGCCTGACTAATAAGCGCCTGTAGTTTTTCGACAAAACGATTGAAAGAAAAAGCGAGCAAACCTAACTCAGTAGTAGTATTTTCATTCGGTAGTCGCGCAGTTAAATCGCCAGAGCCAGACGCCAATTCCTGTAGATTTTCAGTAACCCTCAATACAGGTTGCACTATCTTGTTATTGGCAAAAATGAAAATAGCTGCCGCCATGATAATACTGACCAACAGCGCACCAAATAACTTAACCGTTGCCGCGCTCTGCAAAGCAGCCACATTGCCAGTTTCGCTTTCAACCTTACCATCAGCCTCCTCTTCCATTTCACCAATAAACATTAGCAGTTCATCTAACTGGCTATTCAGCGTTTGATATTCCACTGTTGCGTCTGTAGCAGACTGCATTTTATATAATAATGCAGTGCGGGTTTCGCGATACGCGGCAAGCTTTTGATCTAATTCTGCCACTGTATCGCGACTCATTAATCCAGAGCTTTTCATCCGACCAAGCGCATCGTTCTCCATAGCGATAGCATCATCAAACTGCGTTTTTACTTCAGCATACTCTTTCTCTTTGTAATAAAGTTTTTGCAACACAATAATTTGTGCCTCCAAACCAATTTGCCCCTCCATCGCCCCATCAGCCGCATTCCAGGCAGGACCAGAGATATAATCCAATAATGCTCCAAGCTTTTGGGTGGAACTAAACCCAACATAAGTATTAATTCCGATCAGCGTTATAAATACCGCAACTACAAGTATTATCGACTGCTTGATATTCATCTTTCCCTCGCCATATTTCAAAAAATAAAATGTTTAGCTAATTGATAAAAGTGACAACAATTAGAATTCAATATAAGCACGCGCACCTACCGCAAGGGCATCATCAAGACGCTTTTCCATTGCCGGGTTTTGAATATAGTAAAAACTACCCTGTACACTAAGGTGTTCTACCAGCGGGGCAAAATAAGTCAGTTCCCAAGCGGTTTCAGCACGGCCAGATTCACTGTTAGCCACAAGATAAGGATCGCCGTTGCGGGCATAGGCTACCGCCAAACCTAAACCGTCACCTTCCTGCCAAAAACCATTGAATGTAACACCCGTGCCGCCGTAATAGGCCAGCTGATTAAATTCATCATCGGCTTGCCCGAGCTGCAAAAAAATGGCTGCTACATCATTAATATTTTTTTCGGCAATAAAATACACCCCGGTATTTTTATCATTCATTTCACCACTCACCGGGTTTTCCACTTCTGCCGTGTGCTGCCAAGCACCCAAAGCAATTTTATCGCTACTGTCGTTAACCCAACCCCATTCAAGTGCACCAAATACACCATCACCACTATTAAATTGCACATGTGTACCACGTGGATTATCAGGGTCTCCAGGAATACCATCGTAAATCGCAGCCAACAAATAATTTTGTTCGCCGGAAAAGGTAAAATGCAGAGCGGTAGCAGTGGTTGAAAAAATAGAAGGGCCGACCTGTGAGGTGTCCGGCCCTATACCAAAGGATGGATGGGTAAATAAACCCGCCGCTTCAAGCGAGTAAAAAGTGGAATTGTAATCGTGCAAACCAAACAACACTTTTACACTGTCATTGGCAAAACTGTGTTGATACCAAAACTCGTATAACTTTATAGCTTCGTCAGTTGCTATATTAGATACACCCTGCACATCGCCAATATCATCAGATGGGTTTGCGCCCGCATCACCTAATACATATACAAACCATTCACCATTGTCCCACCAGCCTGCAGATTCGGTATCTATCGCCAAGGTCAGATCAAGGTTGGCGAGTTCACTGGAACCTTTCTGAACTCCACCGTCCAAATTAGTAACCGATTCAAGCGTCAGGGCAGCGCCCCATTCGTAGGGAGACTCTGCATAAGCAGAGCCGCAAACGCTTGCCGTAATAGACAAACACAGCGCCAATGTTTTTTTCATAGCCAACAATCCTTCTGCCTCTATTGGGATGACAGCCCCTACCAAGTGGAGGAGCATCAGGGCAATGCTGACTAGCAGTATAGACAGGGATTACAGGTGCCAAGGCGGGGAGTGAAAAAACCTTTTTATTAGCACTGGTTGTTAGTGTTGAAAGATATTTAAAAACACTCTCTTAGACTCAAAAAATAATTAGGTCTGTGGATACTGCTGCGCCAACTTTCTTTTGGTCAATGCCGTTGCCTCATGCTCCAGGGGATTTTCTGGCCAAGGGTGGCGCGGGTAGCGGCCGCGCATTTCTTTGCGTACCTCGGCATAGGCTTGCTGCCAAAACGTTTGCAAATTGGTGGTGATGGCAAGCGGGCTGCCGTTAGGTGAGAGCAGATGAATTTTTAACGGGATTTTTCCGCCACCGAGTTGCAGCTGCTCGCAGCCAAAAAACTCCTGCAATTTAGCCGAGATTTGCGCGCTGCCATCGCTGGTAAATTCAACACTGACATTGCGCCCACTCGGCAAGGTAATTTTTTCCGGCAGCAATTGCGCAATTTTTTGGCAGTGATCAAAACCCAGATAAAATTCCAAAGCCTCTTGCAGCGGCAATTGATCTAAACGTGTTGTTTCATTTAAAAACGGCAGCAGCCATTGCTGCAAATTACCAATCAGTGTTTCATCATCCAGCGCAGGCAAGTCGCATAACTGATGCCTTGCAACCAAACGTGCGCGCTCCAGCAATGCATGCACTTTATCACTCCAGCCTAACTGCGCTATGCCTTTTTCGTTAATTAATCCGCGAATATGTTCCAGCAGCTTTTGCGCAATCTCATTGGCGGGAATTATTTTCCATGCCTCATCAATGACCACACCACCCATTGACCAGCGGGTGTGCTCCTGCCAGCGCTGCTGTTTAAATACCAGTGCCGTTTGCGCTTGGCTTAATTGCCGCTGTTGCTCTGCGGTTAACTGCACAGCGATGCCAACACCGGAATGGCTTTTAGGTTTGGTATTGATCAGCGGGAATACTGCCCAAGGCGATTCCAACTTGCCTTGCACATCCACACTCATGCCGGAATTTAGCCGGTAGCGCCCCGATTCCTGCTTAAAACCTATGCGATCACTAAATGCGCGCGCGAGCAACAATGGTTCCAGCGGTGCCGCATTTTTTTGCAGCGCGAGCACACCGAGCCACCGCTTTTGCTGTTGCTGCCACTGGCGATTGCGCGCGAGTTCACGCGCGGCATCATCTAACAATGCAGAAAAATCTTGCTCTGCGCTCAATTCAAAATGCAGCGCGAGTGCAAGCAACAAGGCTTCATCGCCAATTGTTTTTTCATGCAGTAATAAAAACGCAGCGATGCGTGGATGAGTGCCGAGGGCGCTGACATTTTTTCCCTGCGCACTAATCTGCCCACTGGCGTCCAACAACTGCATTTTTTGTAATTGCTGCTCGGCAAAATTGAGCGCGAGTCGATTCGGCGCCTCCAGCCATGACAGTGAATTAGCCGGGCTGCCCCAGTGCGCAATACGCAGCGCCAGCGGTAAATAATCCGTCGCGCGAATTTCCGGCATATCCGCTGCGGCGAGCGGTTGATCTTGCGACCAGAGACGAATGCAATGCCCTGCCTGCACCCGCCCCGCGCGACCACGGCGCTGTTCAGCGCTGGCCATGCTGATGCGCGATGTGCGCAAGCGCGTAATACCCGTGCGCTGTTCGTAATCGGCGCGGCGCGCCAAGCCTGAATCAATCACCAAGGTCACATCGGCAATGGTGAGCGATGTCTCGGCAATATTGGTCGCCAAAATTAAACGTGCACCTTGCGCCGGATCTAAGGCCGCGGTTTGTTCATTGGAAGGCACCCGGCTGTGCAAACGAAACAGTTTATGGCTGGGAAATTTTTGTGCGATGAGCGCAGCGCAATTTTCTATTTCGCGCCAACCAGGCAAAAACACCAATGTGGTTGTCGTTTGCCACTCGGAATGGGACAGCAGCGCGCGCAGCAATTGCGCTTCAATTTTTTCAGCATTCGCCGGATAAGTGCCCGTGGAAATTTGTTTGGCGGGTTGATATTGCGTTGTAACCGGAAAACAGCGCCCGGGTGCAAATAGGCGATTGCTAATTTGCTGCTGCAATGCCGGGTCAGGTGTTGCACTCATCAACACCAGTTGCAAATCATCGCGCAGGATTTGCACTTCTTGCAAAAATGCCCAGGCCATATCCTGATTCACACTGCGCTCGTGAATTTCATCGAGCATCACACAGGCAACACCATCGAGTGTGGGGTTTTGCAATAAATGTTGCAGCAATACTCCCGGGGTCATTAATACCAAGCGCGTCTCGCTACCCATGCGCGAGTCGTACGGCACTTGATAACCAACTTGCTGCCCCGGCTTTTCATTCAGCAACTGCGCCAAGCGCTGTGCCAAGGCCTGCGCCGCTAATACACGCGGTTGCACCACCCAGACCTGCTGCCCCGCTGGCGCCTGTGCCAAAACCCATAGCGGTGCGAGGGTTGATTTACCCGCGCCCGGTTCAGCCTCTAATAAGAGCGGGGTATTTTGCAGTGCGGCGATAAAATCATCGTGAAGCGCACTCAGTGGTAAATCGGGCAACTGCATAAAAATTCCAAATGAAAAAAATCACGCAATAAAATCAAAAAAATTAGCGAAAATTATGCACCAGACTTATACCGGCCGACAGGTTCCGCCCCAAGGCGGGTTCAAATGCGCGGCCATTGGACTGATTGACGATCACTGAACCCACATAGGTTTCATCGCTCAAGTTAGCCAATTTTAACCACCAATTAACTTGCAACGAGTTTGCAGAATAAGCGCCTCGCGCACTCAGATCCAGGGTGTAAAAATCCGGAGCGTAAACCTGATTATTATCGGCACTATAAATACGCGAGCGCTGTTGCGCGCCTAAATCCAACTGCAACACATCCGTTGCAAACGGCAGCCATTGTACACTGAGCTGGTATTGCTCTCGCGCTACACCGGGCAATTGCCTGCCATTCCACTCACCGGCAGAATAAACCGCGCTGAGCGATTGTAAACTGAATTGCATCAGCAGGTTTGCGTTCAGTGCGTAGCGGCCAAATAATTCATAACCCTTGCGTTCAGTTTCCGCAGCGTTGCGATAACTGGTGCGACCACCCACCGATTGATCCACCACAATTTCGTTTTCAGTTGCGATAATAAATTGCGTCAAATTCAGCTCAAGAAATTCATCGCTTTGATAAGTAATGCCCCACTCCTGTTGGCGATTAAGCGCTGTCTGCAAATCAATATTCAAACCAGTCGCGTCGGATTTGTAAGCCATCTCCGTGAGTGTAGGTGTTTCATAACCACGCCCGCTGCTGGCAAACAATTCCCACTCAGCTGTGAACGCATAATGTGCACCGATTGCAAATGAATCCTCACTGTATTGTCGCGCGCCGGAATCATCGGGATTGCTCGCAAGATTATTGTTGGCACCAGTCGCAGGAGGAACAATAAAATAATCTGTTACCGCAAAATCCAACTGCGAATGGCGAGCGCCGCTATAGAGCATAAATTTTTCGCTGGGGTGCAGTTGAATTAATGAATAAATATCGCGGCTGTTAACCTCGCCAGCTTCATCGCGGCGCAGTTCACCCGCAATACCACGTTCATTAACATAACCACGGCGGTCATCTTGCATTTGCGCAAACTCTGCGCCCACACTGATATCAGTAGGCACATTAAATAATTGCAAGCTATGGGTGAGTGTTACGTTTGCGCCGGAAAAATCCCGCTGCAAATCCACTACCCCACCGCTGCCAGTAATAGCATCACCCGCAAAACCTAAATATTGGGTAATCGCACGTTCTCCTTGCCACAGCCCGGTTTGCCAACGTGTGGCGCCGGTATTGTCGCGCAGGCTAATCGAGTTTTGTTGATGGGTAACACTTTTGCGCGTGTTGTAAATTTCAGCGAGGGGATTTATTTGGGTTGGATTACTGCGCCATTGTTCGACAGTTAAACCGAGCGGATCTTGCAACAGCGGATCATCACTAGCATCGTATTTGATAATAAGGTCGAGATCATTGTCAGTGGTGTAAAACAATTGCAGCGCAATTTGCTCTCGCTCAGCGCGGGAATGAGGGCGCTCGCCATCAATGTTAGTCTTGGCAACTTGTGCGCGCATAGCGATATTATTGTTGCGCCATTCACCACTCAAAAGGTGACGCGCAAGCCCGGGGTCACCGCCAACAAAACTTACCCCAACATTGCTTGTATCGGGTGCGGCTGTTTGTAGTGCAATCACACCACCAGCACCATTGCCATAGAGTGCCGCCATTGGCCCGCGCAATACTTGTACGCTGGCGATATTATCGAGCATCACACTCGCCAATTGCCCTTGGCCATCGGGTGTTGATAGAGGAATGCCATCGACCTGCAGATCAATTCCGCGCACACCAAAAGCAGAGCGCGCGCCAAAGCCGCGCAAACTGATGCGAGTGTCCTGCGCATAATTGCTGCGTGAATCCACTTGCACGCCGGGAATAGTGCGCAACAGTTCGGCGGGATCGAGACGCGCGCCTACGGCAAAATCCTCCGCTGTTTTTTTGACCAAGTGGCGCTTTAATAGCGCATCGGAAGACCGCTCACCCGATACCACCAAAGTCTCCAGCAATTCTGGCGCAGTTTGCGCATGTAAAACATTGGCATGGATAAGTAACAAAGCGCTGGTTAAAAACAGATGCAGATGAGTACTCAAATAATTCATATATATCCAAAAAATGGAGAAAAGTGCTGATCCGCCAGGTAAAAGGCGAACTATTCTGCTAAAAACACAGCAAAGTCTCATCAAATAAAACCAATTTTTACAGTAATGGATAGGTAACCTGTTATTTGGCAAACAGCTTCTATACTCAGAAGTAAACATCAGGAAGATTTTATGCAACAAGAATTCCGCAACCAGCTGGAGCGGCTGCGCCAACAGTTCGCCGCAAGCTTACCTGAGCGGGCGCATCGCCTGGAAGAAATCTGGAGCCACTTGCGTCACCTTAACTGGAGCGCGCAAGGTATAGCCGCGCTACAACAATTTGCGCACAAACTCGTCGAGGCAGCTACCAGCTTTGGTTTTCCAGAATTGCACCAAGCTGCGCTGCAGTTAGAAAATTTTATTACCGAATTAAATGAATTAGGGCGCAGTTTTGGCGGCTTGGAATACGCACAACTGGAAGATCATGTCGAAC
This sequence comes from Cellvibrio sp. OA-2007, assembly GCF_000953825.1. GTDB lineage: Bacteria > Pseudomonadota > Gammaproteobacteria > Pseudomonadales > Cellvibrionaceae > Cellvibrio. The sequence goes on from NZ_BBUL01000096.1 coordinate 191,243, forward strand.
ACCTGAGTCAAATAATGGCCGCCACTGCGGGTGGCAAAGCTTTGCAAGCCCCCCTCCCCTCAATTGCCATCAAAAATAGTGAGGAGACGCAGGGAAAAACCATTTTTTTAATAGATCCAGACCGAATTCTTGCGGCACTTTGCAGCGCATATTTACGCAACGCTGGATTTACCGTGGAGCATTTCGACAACCCGCAAACCTGTATGCAGCAGCTCTATTTGGATTCGCCTGCGGCTATTTTGATGGATCCGGATTTTGAGCGTTCAGGCATGCAAGCATTGGGCAGCCTACATCAGATCAAATCACTGCTCACCAGAGACACCCCCATCTTGCTGATGTCCGGACGCACCGATGTCAATGCCAAATTACGCGCTCTGCGCGCCGGCAGTAGCGATTATCTAACCAAGCCACTCGATTTTGACTTTTTGGTCGAGAAGTTGATCAACATCATCACACTTCACACCAAAGTTCAGCGTGTAATGATTGTTGACGACGACCCCGCTATGACCAGTTTACAGGCTGAAATTTTGCGCTATGCGGGAATGGAGGTACTGTGCCTCAACAAACCACTCCACAGCTTGCAGCAGGCCGCCAAATTCAAACCTGACTTGGTTATTTTGGATATGCACATGCCCGATATTAATGGCATGGAACTGGCGGTACTGTTGCGGCAGGACCCCGAGTTTTTGTTGTTACCGATTATTTTTGTCACCGCCGATACCGATACAAACCTGCATAAAAGCATCAAAGCACTTGGCGTCAACGCCCTACTGACCAAGCCCTTTGAAGTTGCAGAATTGATCAACGTATGCGAACAGGCGCTCGCCGATACGTCGGCGTTGAAAAATCGCGTCGCACGTGTGACTCGTCAAGCGCAGCAGCCGCAACAACTTAACCGCAGTTATTTTTTTAGTGCGCTGGAAGATGAATTACAAAACAACAGCTTGGGGAATCAAAATAGTGCGCTCTACTATTTCAGCATCGACAAACTGGAAGAGCTAAGTAAACAATTAGGGCAAGTTGCACTGCTTGATTTGCACGATCAATTTTGTCGCCGCCTCAACGAAACAGCTGGTAGTGATGAACAGTGGATTGATTTATCCCCTATGGTCGCTTGCGTACTGGCAAGCAAGCGCAGCACAGAATTCCATCGTCAGCGCGGCGAGCAATTTGTCAAACACCTGAGCAGCCAAGCCTATAGCACCAAAGGAAAATCGCTCAGCCTAGAGTTTAAACTGGGAGTAGCCTCTTTAGAACACGCCTTGGGCACCGCCAACAATGCACTCTTGCGTGCCGAACAAGCATTTGAAGAAAGCATTAACGGCACCACACCAATTAATAACACAACAGCTAACAGCGAGAAAAACCTGCCCGACTTTTCCCAAGTTGTGTTCAGCCGTGATCTAACACTCGCATTCCAGCCAATTATTAGTCTGGAAGATGCGCACATTGAACACTTCGCAGTACTCACGCGCCTGCGCGGTGAGGATGGCGAACCCATAGCGGCAGGGCAATTTTTAAGCCGCCTTACCCAACCGGGCAAACGGGTGGAGCTAGATCGCTGGGCACTGCAACAGGCAGTGAGTGCGATTGCGGAAAATAGCGAGACTCGCGAACAGGCGACACTGTTTATTCATTTGGCCGAAGAAACCTTGCAGCAAAGCGCCTTTTTTTCTTTTGCTGCCAACGTGTTGCGCTCATCGCGTTTGCGCGGTGACGAGCGACTGGTATTTATGCTGGAGGAAAGCTGGATCATCAATCACTTCCACCAAGCCCGTGAAATCGCCAAAGCGCTACGCGATATTCACTGTGGTATTTGTATTACCCGCGCCGGAGAGAATGAACAAATTTTGTCGCTACTGGAAGATCTGGCATTTAACTACATGCGTCTCTCACCCAAACTGACCAGCGATGCCACTAACCCCAAACTATTAGAGCGGTTGATCACCTCCGCCACCGGTCGCGGCATTAAAGTTATCGCTACGCAAATTGAAAACTCGCACAACCTTTCCAGTCTATGGATGCAGGGCGTGCGCTTATTCGAAGGCTTTTTTATCCAGCCACCAGATAGCGCCTTTCATCTACAAAACGACATTATTTTTGCTAAAGAGTTTGTACAGGGCAGCAGCTTTAACTCTTCGCAATAAGCATAAAACCAGCCCAAATTTGCCAATAATCGCAATAACTTATATATTTACTGCCTGTTTTTTGCCGCGTACAGACTGGACTCCAGCAATGTCCCATCGGCAGCAACTGCTGATGCAGCAAAACAGCTCTGATTAACGCCCCCTGATCAACGACTCGTAAGCCTGTCACTGATGGGCTTTGGCGAATTGTTTTTTCACACAAGACACTTTTTATTATTAACGCTGCGGCGTTATTTTTTGGAGAACAGCATGTCCACGCTCATGAATACTTATGGCACCAGAACTCTGACCCTGACCAAGGGCGAGGGCAGCCGAGTATGGGATGACAGTGGCAAATCCTATCTCGATGCGATCAGCGGCATTGCCGTGTGTGGTCTCGGCTACTCACACCCCGCTGTTACCAAAGCCTTGAGCGAACAAGCGGCAACCCTGCTGCACGTCTCCAATTTATACAATATTCCCCAACAGCAGCAGTTGGCAGACCTACTGATTCAGGTATCGGGCATGGAAAAAGTCTTCTTTTCCAACTCCGGCGCCGAAGCCAACGAAGCCGCCATCAAAATCGCCCGTAAATACGGCAATGATAAGGGCGTGAAGAGTCCGACTATTATAGTCATGAGCAACAGTTTCCATGGCAGAACCATGGCGACCCTGACCGCTACCGGCAATACCAAAGTGCAAATCGGTTTTGAGCCATTGGTAGAGGGTTTTATCCGCGTACCCTATGACGATGTAGCCGCCGTCAAAGCCGCTGTTGCTGAGCACAGCAACATAGTCGCTATTCTGGTGGAGCCGGTGCAAGGTGAAGGTGGTGTGCGGGTGCCTGCCACTGATTATTTGAACCAACTGCGCACCATCGCCGATCAGCATGATCTGCTGTTGATGCTCGATGAGATTCAAACGGGCAATGGCCGTACCGGTACTTTTTTCGCCTATCAACACAATAACCTGCTGCCCGACGTAGTCACCACCGCAAAAGGTTTGGGCAATGGCATGCCGATTGGCGCCTGCCTCGCGCGCGGTAAAGCGGCAGAGGTGCTGCAACCAGGCAATCATGGCACCACCTTCGGTGGCAACCCGCTCGCCTGTAGCGCGGGCATTGCAGTGATCGAAACCCTGCAAGCAACGAATTTAATTGCACGGGTAAAAGTGTTGGGCGATAAATTACTGGCCGACTTTAAAGCTGCTTTGGCGGGCAATGCCAAGGTGACCGATATTCGCGGCAAAGGCTTGATGATTGGTATCGAACTCAATGCGCCCTGCCCGGAGCTGGTTCAGAAAGGCCGCGATTTGGGTGTGCTGATTAACGTGACCGCCGTTAACACTATTCGTTTACTGCCGACGTTTATTCTCACCGACGCCGAAGCCGATGAGCTGGTCAATAAAGTCGTGCAATTAGTTAACGAGTTTTAACCTTTAGTTACTGAGTTTTAAATAGGCGCGCGCATAAGGCGCGCGCTGCAATAAAAGAGCAATGATTATGGTTCCCCCAAAGGCACCGAGACATTTTCTAACCCTCGCTGATATTAACCGCGCCGAACTGCAACAGATAATTGCGCGCGCCATCGAACTCAAAGCCATGCTGGCCCAAGGCACCGCCCCTGAGCCGTTTAACAACAAAGTATTGGCGATGATTTTTGAGAAAAACTCCACTCGCACCCGCGTTTCATTCGAATCCGGTATGGCGAAGCTGGGTGGCCATGCGATCTTTTTGTCCACCAAAGACTCCCAACTCGGTCGCGGCGAGCCTATCGAAGACGCTGCGCGCTGCATTGCCAGCATGGTCGATATGGTGATGATCCGCACCTATGCGCATAGCACCGTTGAGCGCTTCGCGGAATATTCACGCGTACCAGTGATCAACGGCTTGACCGATGAGTATCACCCCTGCCAGCTGCTGGCCGACATCCAAACTTACGTGGAAAAACGCGGATCGCTTGCGGGCAAAACCGTCGCCTGGGTAGGTGATGGCAACAATATGTGCAACACCTATATTGAAGCTGCTGAACTGTGTGACTTTGAATTGCGTATCGCCACCCCCAAGGGTTTTGAACCGGAAGATGAATTCGTCACGCCTTATCAAGATCGTGTCAACCTGAGCAATGACCCGCGCGCAGCAGTCGCCGGTGCTGACCTGGTTGTTACCGACACTTGGGCCTCTATGGGTCAGGAAGATGAAAAGAAACAGCGCGAAAAAATCTTCAGCGGCTACCAAGTCAATAAAGAGCTGATGAGCCTAGCCAAAGCCGATGCGCTCTTTATGCACTGCTTGCCCGCCTATCGCGGCAAAGAGGTGACCGCCGAAATCCTCGATGCACCCGATGCGGTAATCTGGGAAGAAGCGGAGAACCGTATGCATGCACAAAATGCGCTGATGGAGTTCCTGTTTAACCAGTAACCGCCAACTACCGCACGCAAACCGGCGTAAAAAGTAAAACCCGCTAATTCGACAGAATTAGCGGGTTTTTTATTGAGCACTAAAATAACGCACAAAAAAGACAACGTTGTCCATCAATGCACCCAAGCGAAACAGATAAAAACACCAAAACAAAACACCAGGTAACACTTTTTATGAAAAATGACCCAAAACAATGCTTTTAATAACATATTGAGATTTAAATTATTTTTTATATTCTATATATGAATTAAAACGATTAATTTTTCTGTTTTTGTGCAAAAACAATCTTAAAATTCGTAACAAAAAGTAACACATTAAAAAATGATATGCCTATAATCATTCCGTGGGTGCAGTTAAACATTCTGATTATTCTTACTTTTTGAGGGTTTTATCATGTCAAAATTATTCGTAACTAAAGTTGTTGCCGTTATTTCATTTGCCAGCATGTCAACGTTGTCCAATATGGCGACCGCTGAAGCATTTGCGTCTTATAAAGAAGTTCCCGGCGTAGTCACTAAAGTTGATGCGATTGAAAGCACTATCACCATCAAGACTGAAGATGGTGCCACCAAAACTTTCAACGTAATCAAAGGCGCCAAAGTAGCCACAGAAAAAGGCCGTACTATGTCACTGGGGTCATTAGGCAAAGGTGACACTGTTGTGCTGAAAAACCGAGTTTCCTCTCCAATTGCCAGTGAAGCCAAAGCACAAGTATTGTCGGCTAATCAATAATTCAGCGCTGATATCAACTATAAAAAGCTTTGACCACTGCAATGAGCCCCGAATGGGGCTTATTGTTTTTGGGCGGATTTAAACTACCTGTCGCACTAAATTACATAACAACTAATTCTTGTTACTGCATACGTATTCAAACTATCAATCCAAACCATTTACCGTATTCTGCCGCTGGAAGTTGTTGTTGCGTGCACTGCATGCATACAAACCTAATAAAGATAATCATCAAAACTTCGGTAAATCACTATGAAAACACTCCCCAAACTGTTGTTTGCTTTTTTGTTATACCCGTTAATATCCACCCCTGTTATCGCACAGACAACCTTTGTGCATTTGTTTGAATGGCAATGGAATGATATTGCATCGGAATGCGAAAACTTTCTCGGTCCAAAAGGTTATGCTGCAGTACAAGTATCGCCGCCGCAAAAATCCGTTGCCGGAAGCTTTTGGTGGACGCGCTATCAACCAGTGAGCTACGCAATTGAAGGTCGCTCAGGTACACGTGCGGAATTTGCCAGCATGGTCGCACGCTGCAAAGCAGTCGGTGTTGATATTTATGTCGATGCAGTCATCAACCACATGTCAGCAGGCAACCGCAATTTTCCCGAAGTACCCTATGGCGTAAATGATTTCCACACCTGCACGGGAAATATTAATTACACCAATGCATGGCAAGTACAAAACTGCGATTTAGTTGGCTTAAATGATTTAAAAACTGAATCAGATTATGTGCGCGGAAAAATCGCGGCTTACTTAAATGATTTATCGAGCATGGGTGTAGCGGGGTTTCGCATCGATGCCGCTAAACATATGGCGAGTGCCGATGTTGCTAATATTGTCAGCCGCTTAAATGGTTCGCCTTATATTTTTCAGGAAGTAATCGGCGCGGCGAATGAACCCATCACGCCAGCACAATATACCTACATTGGCGATGTCACCGAATTTAATTTTAGCAATACGATTGGCACATATTTTAAAGGCCGTGCACCGTTAAAAGATTTGCGCAATATAGGCGTATGGAGCGGCTGGTTGGCAAGCAGCGATGCCGTAGTATTTGTAGCCAATCACGATAACCAACGGCAGAACACCAGCAATATTGTTACGCATAAAGACGGTATGAATGTGAATAACATCGCGCATGTTTTCACCCTCGCCTTTCCTTATGGTTACCCGAAAGTAATGTCCAGTTACGATTGGACTGATCACGACCAAGGCCCACCAACCAGTGGCGCAAGTGCGTGTAATAACGGTTGGTTATGTGAACACCGCAACCGCGAAATTGCCAACATGGTAGGTTTTCGCAATGCAACAAAAGATGCATTCTATTTATCGAACTGGTGGGATAACGGCAGCAATCAAATTGCATTTGGTCGCGGCAGCCTCGGTTTTGTTGTCATCAATGGCCAAAACGACAGCATGAATGTCACCCTGCAAACAGGTTTGGCTGCAGGCAGCTATTGCAACATAATCAGTGGCGATTTTGTCAACGGTGCCTGCACCGGCGCAAGTATTACCGTTGCTGCCAATGGCACCGCTACATTTAATGTTGCAGGCAAAAGTGCTGCTGCTATTCACGTGAAAGCAAAAAATGGCGGCGTAGTTGGCAACAACTGTGTGTATTCTTCAATGAAATTGCGCGGCACATTTAATAATTGGGCAAGCACTGATATGACCTGCGCCGCTGGCACTTGGGTAGGCTCTGCAACATTTTCAGGCACAAGTACTGGCCGCTTTAAATTTGATGCTTACGGCAACTGGGTTAACAACTGGGGCAATAACAACAATGATTTAATTGCCGATGTCAGCGGTAACGACATTCTTGTTGCCACTCCCGGCACTTACACCATCAGCTTTAACGATGCGAGCTTGCAATACGCGATTACACCAAACAACAGCACCAGTAGCGCCACCGCCAGCTCTGTTATCAGCAGCTCAAGCACTGCGTCCAGTTCCGCAGCAGCCACTGTCAGCGTGAATTTCACTTGCAAGAATGGCACTACTTATTCAGGGCAAAGCGTGTACGTAGTAGGCAACAATACTGCATTGGGTAATTGGACAGCCGCTGCCGCAGTTAAGTTAAACCCGACAAGTTATCCAACTTGGACAGGCACTATTCAATTGCCCGCCAATACAGCAGTTCAATGGAAATGTTTAAAGCGCGAAGAAAATAATCCGGCTGCTGGTGTCGTCTGGCAGAGCGGCAGTAACAATACGCTCAATACCGGAAGTGCGAGCAGCACTCAGGGAACCTTTTAACTGTCACTAAGCGCTGGTTAATGACAGCAACACCAAAAAAATTTAAACCAAGCTCAAGGCGACTGAATAATTCAGTCGCCTTTTTTATAAAACGACAATCACACCGTCAAATTAATTTCTTGCACCACACCCGCTTTGCCATCTTCAGTTAAATAAATACCCGAGTTTGCGACTTCGCCGAGCGAATTATTCTGCGTATCTTTTAATTGAAACGGTGATGACACATGGCCGAGAAAAATCGCGCCGATATTTTTATCACCCAGCGCTGCTAATTGCGTCGAACCATCTTCATTAATCATCCAGATGCGCAGCTGTTGATAAATACTATCGCCCTCATCGATAAAATGATTGCCATCTTCATCGTAAGCCGCCAGCTCGGCAAAACCCCGCCCGCTGCTGGGGCCAAATAATTCACTGCCGTTATTGATAATGCCGTCGCCATTGCGATCCAGCGCCAAATAACTACTGCCGGGGCGCAGGCTGGCAATTTGCTCGGTGGTGCCGTCATTATCCAAATCAAATGCAAAACGGGTTTGACTCAGCGATACACCCAGCCCATCAAAATTAATCACCAAGGGGTCGACTTTTTTGCTGCCCGTTTCAATGGTGATATTCGACTCCTGCAAAAATTCGCGGCTCATAGTCATTACAACGGAAAAGTCGATTTCACGACCATCCTCGGTGCGCACTCTACCCACGGTCTGAAACCGCATTGACTCTTGCTCCTGATAACGCTCATGCCGCTGGTAAATCAGTCCGGGGCCAGCACTGCGCGCGGCAACTGCCTGCGCGGGTGGCGCTGTATCTACACTCAAGGTTTGTGTTTTAGCTTCTTGGCCGGCTTGAACATCGGCAGGGGTGCTCATATTTAGAGCTTTACCGGTGATGGATTTATACATCGCCTCAATAATCATCTTATTCAAGCGATCACGGGAATCCATGGGCGCAGTTAAATCCAGCTGTTCTGCTTGGCGATGCATCGCCAACAGCGACCCGGCGCGCGATAAGTCCACCTCAACATCAGGTGTTTCCGGCAGCTCCGCCTTAGTGGGAGCAAGACGCTCCGGTTGATCAAACCAAAACTCCAAATGCTCACTCACACTCTGTTGTTCGCGATAATCCCGCTGTGCAGCCATGCCAATCAAGGCGTTAGAAATAATCATAATGCCGTCCGTTTTTTAGTAAAACCAAAGGAAAGCCCCTACAAACGAGTGGGGGCTAATCTCTATAGCGGCAAAAGTGTTGTTTTTTTGAGCGGATCTTATGACGGAAGTTAGACAAGTTGGTTATGAACGGGAATCACCACACCACTGGAATTGTATAGCGGGTTAATTACGCGCCAGTGCCAGCTGATTTTTATAACGCTGATGCAGAATGTTAACGCGGAATACGTAAGTTTTGGTTTCTTTATAGGGCGGCACTCCATGGTACTTTTCTACCGCGCCCGGCCCGGCATTATAGGCGGCAGTCGCAAGGGTGATATTGCCATCAAAACGATCGAGTAAACGCGCCAAGTACTTCACCCCACCATCAATATTCTGGGCCGCATTGGTGGTATCGCGTACCCCCATGTCGCTGGCGGTACCGGGCATTAACTGCATCAACCCCATAGCACCTTTGCGCGAACGCGCGAGTGGATTGAAATTGGACTCAGCATGAATCACCGCGCGCACTAGCGACGGATCAACACCGTATTTTTTGGCGGCTTGGGTAATCGAGTAAGTAAATTCTGTTAGATAGAGCCTGGTGCCACGCCAATCGACACGAGACAAAGGATTACAGGCATAACAGGAGTTGTACACAATCACTTCGTAAGCCGCTTTTTTCGGCTGGCGATCCGAGTAAGCCACGGCGCCATCTTTGCGATACTTAAAAAAAGTAAAAGGTCGGGTGGGTTTGTTGCTAGCGGCTTCGGCGGCTTCTAACCGCTCCTGCTCTTGGCGGGCTTTTTCTTCGGCGGCAGTTTTTTCTGCAATGCGCCGGACATGGGCTTCAAAATCCGCAAGACTGGACTCTTGGGCAGTATCCTCAGCTGTGGTGTTAACTGCATCTACTGCCCATACGCCCGCGCTGGACAAAACCAGAATCAGGGAAGCAGATGACAACCAAACTCTATACACAACAGACACCATCACCAAGAACTGGGCAGACAAGACCACAATAAATCTGGCCGGGAGATAGAGTGTAGCCCAATAAACGGGCTGTTTTTGTCACCAAAATCCATTTTCGTGACTTAATCCAGCTTCTCAGCTCATCTCAAATCAGGATTCAAGCCATACATCACGCACCCAGTGCCAAACCGAGGGCCAAGTCTCATCGGTCAAATCGCCATCGCACCAAAGCACCACCTCACCGTCCTGCTCCACGCAGTAGTAAGTGCCATTCACTTCACACAGCGGCATCAAATAGCGCGGTACTCCCTGCTCCCAGGCCACTGCCGTCACTTCGGGTAAATAGGTATGTGAATAGGGGTCAGCTGCGGTAACTGGTTCGATAGAACCGTACACCACATCGCTCGCTTCGAGTAAAAAGGTGCGCATTTCACGGGGGATGGGCAATAACAATTCTTCTTCAATTTCGACTAGCCGATCTTCATCGGGCAGCTCCAGCGGCACTGGCACCATTTCATTGTGATCACGCAGCAACTCAAGAACTTCATCGATATCGGAATTGGAACCGGACATAACATAACCTAGAGATGACAAGGGAGGGGAATATAGCCCGAAGCGATTCTTGATAACAAGAACTTAGCATTAATCCAACTGACTCAGGTGGCGATTAAGCCGCATCTACACTAAGGTTTATTAGATTTGTGCCACCCAGTCGCCATCCTCCAGCGCAGCCGCTGCGCGCCACACGGAACCCAGTTATGTACACCCGTATTGTTGATTGCTCATTAGTGACCGGATTATTTATTGCACTGCTACAACTTCCGCTGAGCGCACAGGCACAAAATAGCCGCAGCGGTTTTTTGGATTTTAATGTCTACCCCTATTTATCCGATGTCGATGACGACAGCGTCGCCACCATCAATGCCGCCGCGCAGCTGCCTAATCGCTTTGAATATTTCAGCCTGACCAATTTTGGCAATCAAAAAACAGCGGATGAATTGAGCGATACCACAAGCTATTACACCGAACAAAATGTGCGCTGGCGGATCAGTGAGCAATCGCCATTGGATTTAACGCTGCAAATGAATTTTAGAACCGGTGTCGACAATGATCGCCACCGCTTAGGCGTGCGCTGGCGCTTAAACGACAGCGCGTATTTAAAAACATTATTTGAACGCATGAATTTAAAATATGCGATCAATGCTCATGTAATTCAATTTGACGATCAGCCAGGAAATGTCTGGCAACTAGAACACAGCTTTATGATGAAGTTCCCCTGGTTATCACCACGCTTGTATCTCGCCGGTTTTATAGATCACACCTTCGGTGAAAAACTTGCCAGCAATATGCCTAACGACCCTGTAGTGGCCGAAGCGCAGCTAGGATTTAACATTATTGAACAGCTTTATTTTGTTACTGAATACCGCATAAACCAATATCGCCGTTCCGATGTCAACAATCTCGCGTTGGGCATGCAATATAAAATTGTGTGGTGATTACCATTGTGTAACGAATGGGATTAGTGCGCACCAAACAGCGACAGTTGGCTCTCTACCAATTGCCCGAGTGATTCATCTTTAAAATGCAAAATACTATCGGCCACGGGTGCGAGTTGTTTGGTCACATAGTGCTGATAATCAAACGGGCTCTGGCGCAAGTTCATATCCACCTCATAGGAGCCAACTGGCTCCGGGCCATTAGTGGTAATCACATAACTAATCCAATCGCCACGGCGCAAACGCACGCCAGTGAGCTGCTCGTATTTGCGCGCCGCCTGCACATGGGGCGGCACATTTTTTTGGTATTCATGCAGATGGCGGCGCAGGCGTTTGCGATAAATTAATTCCACATCGCGTTTACCGGCCAATACTTCAGCGTTAATCGCGCGCACAAAATCCAGATAATCTTCACCGTCAAATACTTTGCGGTACAACGTCATTTGAAATTCTTTGGCCAGCTGCGTCCAATCGGTACGCACATTTTCCAGCCCTTTAAACACCATCTCGCGCTGGCCATTTACCTCTACCAAACCCGCGTAACGTTTTTTAGTGCCCAATTCAGAGCCGCGAATAGTCGGCATTAAAAAGCGCAGGTAATGGGTTTCGTATTGGATTTCCAAAGCACTTTTGATATTGAACTCATCGCGTAGCGTTTGTTGCCACCAGCTATTTAATTCTTTGGCTAAACGCGCGCCGATTGTATTACATTGCTCTGGCGCCTTAGGTGTTTTACCCACGCAGTTGTTTTCCAACCAGACAAACAGCGAATCCGTATCGCCATAAATTACCGCATAGCCCTGCTGTTCAATCCAGTCGCGGCTGCGCTGAATAATGTCGTGGCCACGCAGGGTGATGGAACTACACACACGGGGATCAAAAAAACGGCAGCCCGTAGAACCCAGCACGCCGTAAAACGAATTCATAATAATTTTGATAGCGTGAGAGAGCGGTGCATTTTTATGTTGTTTGGCGCGATCGCGCGCCGCCGAAAGCTGCTCAATCACTGCCGGTAAGATATGCCCTTCGCGGGCAAAATAAGCCTCATTAAAACCGGCCAATGTTTCGGTTTCATCGAGCTGATTGTGCTGCGCCAGCCAATATGCGCAGGGGTCAATTAAAAAGGTACGAATAATACTGGGGTATAGACTTTTAAAATCCAGCACCAATACATTGTCATAAATCCCGGGGCGGGAATTCATCACGTAGCCACCAGGGCTGATAACGTCTGACTCCAATTCACCTAAATTAGGTGCAACATAACCGCGCCTATGCAAACGCGGCAAATACAAATATTCAAATGCCGCCACAGAACCGCCGATACGGTCCAACAACAAACCGGTTAATTGGCTGCGCTCCAGCGCAAAAGCAAGCAACTCTTGCTGCTCAAAAATTTTCCACACCAATTCACAGTCATGCAAATTGTATTCAGCCAGCGCCAACTTATCGGTTTTAAACAACTGGGTAATATCGTCACCGCGATCACTGCCCGTAATTAATTTGCTTTCACCCAACAGCTCTTGCGCAATATTTTGCAGTGAATAACTTTGAAATTGGTGATTGGCTGCTTTAAGTAGTTCGATACCGTCGAGCGCCACACGCCCGGGAATTACCACAAAACTGCGTCCGCCATCGCCCTCTTCATGGCGCCAGTGAATCGATTGATTAGCACGACCTAACTGCAGTTCCATTTTTAAGCGCTGGCAAATATTTTCCAGCACTAACAAATCAAACTGCACCAGGTTCCAGCCGATCAAAATATCGGGGTCGACCTGTTGCAGAAATACAAAAAATTGTTGCAGGCAGGCTTTTTCATCGCAGCAAAAAATTACCAGCTCCGTATCCGCGCCCTGCCCCACCATAAACACCCGTTTGCCTTGCTCACACCAAATGCCAATGGAATAAAGCTGTTTGGCATCCATAGAGGTTTCAATATCAAGCGAGAGCATGCGCAAAGTGGGTCGCCAGAGCGACTGCTCATCGGTCAGCGGAGTAATGCGAGGGTTAAGCAGTGGCTGTGGTACTGCAGCGGAATGAGTAGAGGCAAAGTGAATAGAGGCCGATTGATCCGGCAGATCCAATTGCGCACCAGCGGTTACAAACCGCTCCATCAAATAACGTTCCGGCGGGCGGATATCGCTCTCCCAAAATGCAATGTCGTTCTGCCGAAAAATATCTTGCGCATCCCGCGCAGTGCGGTGGTTTTTAAAATAGAGCGCGTTCACCGGTTTATTCAGAAAGGTTTTTAATTCAACTTCCGCCATACGCCAGTGACGCAAGCGGTTAATTAATAGCTGGATCTGCGGCGTTTGCTCACGCAACACAAAAAACACCACTTCCTGCCCGGTCACCTGCGTCCAACAACTACCCGCTTCCGTTGCCCACCACAAATCGAGCACAACCCCCTCACGGGTATCGCGCCATTGGCGGGTTAATAAAAAAGCGTTAATCATAAAAGCACAGAAACTGGTTAATTAACCAGTATTATCCTGCATTAGGGGATGGGGATGCAATCGGGATCAACAATGCAGAAATGAGTGGGTGGCGTTTTTATCTGGGGTATATACCAAACATCACCGGTCTTTTAATAACTCCTGACGTTGTTGTTCATAGGTTTGGTAGTCGGGGGCTAACCGAGCCAAACACTCCTTGCGTTGAACTCCACTCAAAATTTCGCATTCGTTGCGATTACTCGTTTGAACCGAGTCATAAATTTGTCGCTGGGAACAAGCTGCAAGGGAAAGCAGGAAAAAGATAATAAAAATTTTCATGATGACGACACCTCTTTCAGTAACTTATGAATGATGCATATCGACACAATGGATTTTAGACAGTTCACTAGCAGATACGATTTGTTACAAATCTACGCATAAAGTGAACATAGACACTCCCAAGCAAAGCCTGGGAGTGATAGTAAAACAGCGGGAAACTATTTTAATACGCGGCTTGAACTTGCAGGGTGCCACGGTTCTGGAACGTAACGGGTACGAGCGAGGAATTGGTAGTAGTCCAAATCGTGTTTTGGTTTTTCATAACCGGCGGGGATGGGTTTGCCGGAGAAGGTTTGGAAATAGAGCAAACAGGAGTCGCGCCAGATTACAGCGTCGCGCTCCTGCACTTGTAAGAGCGCTTTTACTTGTGCAAAACGTTCAGCATCAACAAATTGTTCTTGCTGATCCCAGTCGCTCTGCATGCTGCGAACTTGTTCTACACCTTCGTAATATTTGTGGACTAATTCATCCCACAGGCTGCGGCCGGATTGCATTTTGTGATCCCAACTTACGTGATGGAACCAAAGCAATAAATCTTCTGGCACTGCATTTACATCACCATATAATTTTGCCAGCGGCGCAGGATATTGTGCAATTGCGTTAGAGCCGGTTTTGGTGCGATCAAAACCAATGCCGTCTTTGGCTGCGCGATGATAATAAATTGCAGTCCAATCGGGGCGCTCTAGATTAGCGGTCCAGGGTGCAGGGCCATAGTGGTCGCCTTGTGAGTACAAGTGAGTCAACCCTAACGGTGAACGATAATTTACGCCAGCTTCGCGCGATATCATCATCATATTCTTAATGGGTTCGATAAATCTTTTATCGTTCGAAAAAGTCATGCGCAACCATTCTTCTGCGGCCGATTCTGCCGAAATAGTGTGATCCCACGCCATACGCCCAAACGCATACCAGCTGGATTGCACAAAGGGATGCCCCGTCCAGTTGCGGTCAGTGCCGGGGTTAATGACCGCGGCCATACCGGTGCGCTTGCTATTAAATATTTTGCCTTCAAGGATGTTGCCGATAGTTGAACCCTCGCCTTTAGCAAAAGTTTCAGTGCGTAGTGACTCTTCAAACAGCGGGCCTTGATACGCAAGGTGTGTGGCAAAACCAAAATATTCCTGGGTGACTTGGAACTCCATCATCATATTGGTTTTTTCCATCGCAGAAAAAAGTGATGAATAGGGTTCGCGCGGTTGGAAATCGATGGGGCCATTTTTCACTTGCAAGATGACGTTATCCGCAAATTTTCCATCAAGTGGTTTAAATTCATCGTAAGAACCACGGAAGCGGTCGCCAATATCCGGGCTGTATACAAATGCGCGCCAGAACACTACGCCACCATAAGGCTTTAATGCAGCGGCGAGCATATTAGCGCCGTCGGCGTGATTGCGGCCATAATCTTGTGGGCCAGGTTGACCTTCTGAGTTGGCTTTTACCAGATAGCCGCCAAAATCGGGAATGTATTGATACACTTTTTTGGTGCGCTCTTTCCACCAGTTTTGCACACGTGGATCGAGCGGATCGGCTAAATCCAAATCGCCAAAAGCGCGCGGTGAATTGTAATTAATCGATAAATACACCTTGATCCCGTAAGGACGAAACACATCGGCAAGAGCCGCAATTTTTTGCAGAAATTGATCGCTCAACAAACGCGGGTCGGCATTGACATTATTGATCACCGTACCGTTAATACCGAGCGATGCATTGATGCGCGCATAATCGACATAACGCTGGGATTTATAATCCGGCAATGTGCCCCAATCCCACAGCGATAAACCGGCATACCCGCGCTCTACCAAGCGATTCACGTTATCCCAATGATTAACTACACGATGCTGCAATTTGGGCGCACTGACGATGGACACTTTTTCAACTGACTGCTGTGTTTGTAGCAAGCGCAATAAATGAAAACTGCCATAGAGCACACCCACATCAGAATTCGCGGCGATAATTGTTACCGCACGTTTATTGATGTGTGTCCGTTCGATTAAATAACCTTCATCACCCAATACAGCCAAACGATCATCCAACTGCAGCGATGCAATGAGCGGTGAATTCGCAGGAGTACCCAAGACCAATGCCTGTTTGGACAATTTTTTATGAGCGATAGCGATAGGCTTATCCAACAAACCACTTAGTCCGCGCTGTAGCTCAAGTGTTGCTACACTCAAGCTTGGCGAATCACCTTCTGCCAGAATCTGGGTAAATTGCTGCTGATAAGTTTTACGCAGCCTGTCATCAGCGACTGGCTGATAGCGCAACCACATTTCATACCCATCTTCGGCACGACTGACCTGTGCGGCTGCGGTAAGTAAAAACAGCCACAAAATGAATAGTTTGGTAAAGAATCGTCTGGGCACGTGCATCTCCGCATGGATTATTTTTAAATAGCTGCTATCTTATAGTCACAACAAATATAACACTGGTATACAAGAAAACAATTTAATAAATGTAAAGGATCGCACCGAACTAAAAACACTAAAGTCATCCTAACAACCTATTTCGGTCAAAAAAATGATAAAAATTATTTCTTTATGCTTTATCTCTCTAGTCAGCGTTCAGATCTTTGCAGCAGAAAAAAATATCCGGGTAAACGACTTCAGTGACCCAAACGCGGCTTATGCGATAAAAATGCTTAAATTAGCTATAGCCCACAGCGACAACCCACATTACAACATCGACATATCGAAAGAAGACCTTACCCAAGCGCGAGTCAATGAAGAGGTGCGTTCAGGTGGTCTATTGGATTTATGTTGGGCATCATCGGATTCAGAGATTGAATCCCAATTGCGCCCAATCCGCATCCCGCTATTTAAAGGCTTATTGGGTTATAGAATTTTTATTATCAATAAAAATAATCAGCATCGATTCGACAACATCAAGACCCTCGCCGATCTTAAGCAGCTGACTCTCGGCCAAGGGCGGACCTGGGCTGATGGCAGGATTCTTGAAGCCAATGGTTTTAAAATTATTAAAACCAATAAGTACCCAGGTTTATTTCATATGGTAGAAGGTGGGCGGTTTGATGCGTTTCCGCGTGGCGTGCATGAACCATTCAGCGAATTGGAAGCGCGGCCTGAGCTGAATTTAGCCGTGGAAGAAAATTTGATGGTTTATTACCGCATGCCTTTTTATTTATTTGTTTCACCGAATAACCAAAGCCTTGCCAAAGATTTAGAGGTAGGTTTTGAACGTGCGATTGCCAATGGTGAGTTTGATAAAGTTTTTTACGGCGACAAATCAATTCAGGATGTAATGAAAAAGGCCAATATGAAAAAGCGTAAGTTATTTAAATTGGATAACCCACTGCTGTCAAAAGAAACACCCGTAGATCGCCCTGAACTCTGGTTTGATCCGCAATCGATTCCGGATGAAACAACTACCAATAATCAAAGCACTCACATTGAATAATCAACTGTTACAAGAGGAAAACATATGAACATCTCACGTAGAAAGCTACTCACTATGAGTAGCGCCACGGCGGCGCTACTCACCACTGCTAAACTGCACGCAGCCGAAAAGGCGGCCGCCGCGACCGGATTAAAGGAAGCTTACAAAAATGATTTTTTAATCGGCGCAGCCTTAAGTGCAAGCATTATTGGCAAACAAGACCCAAAGCTGACCGCATTAATCACTAAAGAATTTAATTCCATCACCGCGGAGAACTGCCAAAAATGGGGCGAAGTCCGCAACGAAGATGGCAGCTGGAAATGGCAAGACAGCGACGCATATGTCGATTTCGGCACCAAGCACAATATGCACATAGTGGGTCACACACTCGGCTGGCACAGCCAAATTCCCGAGAGTGTGTTTAAAAATAAAGATGGCAGTTATATCTCAAAAGAAGCGCTGGCAAAAAAACAGCAAGAGCACATCACCACTCTGGTTAGCCGCTATAAAGGCAAAATCGCCGCGTGGGATGTGGTAAATGAAGCGATGGGCGATGATAACAAAATGCGCCCCAGTCATTGGTACAACATTATGGGCGATGACTTCCTCGCCAACGCATTTAACCTCGCCCACGAAGTCGATCCCAAAGCGCACTTGATGTACAACGATTACAACAATGAACAAGAAGGGAAGCGCAACGCTACTATCGATATGCTGAAGCGTTTACAAAAACGCAAAACCCCTATTCACGGTTTGGGCATGCAAGCGCACGTAGGTCTGGAATCGGACATGAAGAATTTCGAAGACAGTATTCTCGCCTACTCCAAATTAGGCCTGCGCATTCATTTAACGGAATTGGATATTGATGTATTGCCATCGGTGTGGAATTTACCGGTTGCAGAAATCTCCACCCGTTTTGAATACAAACCCGAGCGCGACCCTTACATTAATGGCCTGCCAAAAGACATAGATGAGAAATTGGCAAAAGCCTATGAAACCCTGTTTAAAATTTTAATTAAACACAAAGACAACGTAGACCGCGTGACCTTCTGGGGTGTAAGCGATGACGCCAGTTGGCTCAATGGCTTCCCAATTCCCGGGCGCACTAACTACCCCTTACTGTTTGATCGCCAACATCAACCTAAATCCGCGTATTTCCGCCTGCTTGATCTTAAGAAATAACTAACTGCAGCGGATTGTTGTAAACAGCCTTGTGCTCTAGGCTTGCGCCACTCATCACAAGGCTTACAACAATTCGCATGGACAAATGGTTCGCAGAGATAGGATTACCCTAAGCACCAATGAATCGCCCAGTATTGACAATGAATTTATTCTAGTTATTGACATCCTGTAACAAATCTTTATTAATGCATGCTCCTTTAATATCAATACATGGAGTATGTATGTCACAAACTAATCCTTATGAAGTTCCCTCCTCCAATCTGGACCAACCATCTGCAGCGAGTAGTAGGCCATTAAACCCCAACTGGGAAATCGGTGCTGTGCTGTCTGAAGCATGGGCACTCAGCAACGGCTTTAAAGCAAGCTTCTGGGGTGCATTTTTGCTGTATATGGGTGTTGCTATGTTGTTAGGTATTGCCGCTGGCATATTGACCGGTGTGATGGCCTCGATATCGCCCTCTAGCTCAGTTGTGATGGCTGTACTGCTGCAATTTGTACAATTAATTATTACCGCCCCCCTCACAGCGGGATTATTTATGATCAGCATTAAACGCGCCCAGGGTTTACCAGTGAATGCGTTTATGATCTTTAGTTATTTTCCAAAGACCTTGCCATTATTCCTGACCTACTTGTTAGTGATGCTGTTCGTTGTGATAGGTTTAGTACTATTAGTCATTCCAGGTATATATCTGATTGTTGCTTACGCACTGGCGCTACCCTTGCTGGTAGATAAAAATCTTAGTATTTGGCAAGCACTGGAAACCTCACGCAAGGGTATAAGTGCTTGCTGGTTTCGTTTTTTCGGTCTGGGGCTTCTGAGCGTTCTGATTATGATGATAAGTGCCATTCCGCTAGGTATCGGCTTGATTTGGACTCTGCCTTGGCTGTATATCGCACTCGGTGTTGTGTACCGCGATCTGTTCGGCGTTAGCTCAACCTAATAATCGTAAAAAAACCAAAGGGCATCTAGCTCTTTGGTTTTTAATTTCAACTACGCAAAAACATCAAACCTGCTTTTCTGCATTACCTCACCAATTCATTTTCTGCTTTATAAATGTGGTGAGTTTTTCCGCGTTTGCTTTGTGTTGTGCAATCCTTGGGTGCCCCCCAAAACCGGTAAATTCAAAGAAAATAGTATCGAGTTTGGTATCTTTATTTTCTTTTTTCATCCGCTCAACCGCCGCAGTAATATAACCCGGCCATTTTGGCGATGCAGTTGCATCCATACTACCCAGCGCGCAGATAATTTGCACATCGGGATATTTCGCGCGAATACTGCGTACAAAATCGATATAGGCCTGCACACGCTGCGCATCCGTTGGTATTGGTTGTAAGCGTTTTTCACGGTCGATCAACCAGCTGTCGTTCTGCAATAAATTAATTACCACCACGTCCGGCGTCCATTGGCTAAAATCCCATTTGCTGTCGTTGTCACCTACCGCGCTTAATTGATCGTAAAACTGCGGCATAATAAACGGGAACCAGCTAATCATAATGCCAATACCACTTTGCGAAATAGTGTGTAATTCAGCATTGAGATTGCGCGCGGTAATCGCACCATAAGCCCAGTAATTATTTTTCTCGCTCAGCAGATGATCCACACCATTATCAGCCCCTTCATTGCCTGCACCCGATGTAATTGAGTCGCCATAAATCTCAATGCCACGACTAGGTCTCGCAGGCGGCGCCAACAAGGTTGCTCCTTTATCTAACATCAATCCTTTAAACGCAGTTGCGCCCTCTTCACCTTCGGTACGCTTGTAAATTTCTACAGCGTGATTGCCGGGTTTTAACGCAGTAGAAATCACATAATTCTGCTCGCCCTTTTTAGCTTCTAGAACATAGGGATGCTGTGTTTCACCATCAACAAAAACATTGAAAAAGTTTTTACCGAGCTGATCATCCAAGGTAATCGCCAGCGACGTGCCAGTGAAATTCGCCTTGATGCTAGAACCCGGCCAAGAAAGCTCTGGCGCTTTTTTATCGCTAAAATCAATGCGACCAGCATATAAATATTGCTTACTATCAGCACTGATCGTCTGCACCGGCTCGGCAATCACCCAGCTCGAAAAACACAATGCACTAAGCATTAGCGTGTGGATTATTTTCATAGAAAACTCACATTAGAGATTAGAATTCTAGGGCTGTTAGTCTCGTTATGATTAGCCATACTAATCCACCACGCAGACAAATCTGGAATTAAGCGCGCTCACAAATGTATATTCGCAAGGCGACGCAAGCATGGCCTAATTTAATTATGGCTTCAACCCAAAATCAGCTTTTGAAGAAACCTAAATCTGCGCTGTTAAACCGCGCCAAATTCGGGAACACATCGGCAAAATTACCGGCGGGTAGACCGTACCAACTGGCGAGGGTTGCGGCGTATTGATCCATGCTGGTGGTGGGAATAATTCTGCCTTCGCCTATATCGTCTTTACCGCCAACAATTAAATCAGGGAATTGGCCGTAAATATTTCCACCCTTAATTGCACCGCCCATAATCATTTGATGACTGCCCCACCCGTGGTCCGTGCCATCACCATTGCTGGTAAGCGTGCGACCAAAATCGGACATGGTAAAAGTAGTCACTTGATCGGAAATGCCTAATTCAACAGTGGCTTTATAGAATGCATCCAAGGCTGCGCTTAATTGCGCGAGTAATACATCGTGACGGCGCAACTGATCCCCGTGGGTATCAAAATCGCCCATGCCAATAAAAAAGGTTTGACGAGAGACTTGTAAGCTACCGCGCGCCGAAAGCATCTGCGCCACCATTTTTAAATTGGCAGCGAGTGGATTGCCAGTGGGGAAAGCCGTTTTTAATGGTGCTTGCGCATCCAGTGCGGTTTTTACTTCGCCTGCTAGCTCCCAAGCAAGGGTTTGGGTGCGCGCGTATTCGCGCTGAAAAATATTCTCTTGTTGCTGGGCTAGCAACGCTTGATAAATTTGAATGCGGCTCAGCTCCCGTGCATCACTGGATTTTTTATTGAAATTCTCTAACTCTTTAATGCCCGCGGAATCTATTGAATAAGGTGCGACGCTATTGCCGCTCTGCCAAATATTTGATCCGCTCAATGAAATATTCATCGACAATTTTTTATTGGCATTCATCGATTGCATTGCGTCTGCCGCGCGCCCTGCCCAACCGTTGCGACGCGCAGTGGATTGCAAACTCTGCAAAAAAGTTTGCTGATCATTATGGGAAAACAATTGCGGCGGCAAAAGGGATTTATTGCCTTGGTAATTTGTTTTTGTTGTTGGTTCAACTAGGGCACCCGCATTAGTCAGCAAGGCCAACTCACCTGAATTAAATAATTGCTGCGCATGAGTCATAGTGGGATGAAAGCCAAGCGTAGTGCCTGAACCGGATAAGTTCGATAAAGGCAACAATCTATTTTGCTCTATCGCCAGGGTTTGGCGCGATGCTTTATAACTGGCATATACCGCATTGTCGGTAGGAACAACCATATTAAAGGCATCGTTACCGCCAAATAAAAAAATGCACACCAAGGCTTTGTAAGAATCGTTAGGTTGTACCAATGCATTGGCTAATTGCAAACCCGCACTGGTGGCGTAAGCGGTGCTACTGCCCAACGCGATACTGGCAGCTTGTTTCAAAAAATGACGGCGATTATGGATAGTGTTTTTCATAGGATTATCTCTGCACCGCATATTCAGGTGATGCCATGACCAAAAACATAGCTTCGTAAACCAGCATGTCACGCGCCCACATTTGTCCGGTTTCATCCCAATTGGGATTCACTTTATTCGCATTAAGATGATTCAAAATAAGCTCATACATAGGCTGACTCATTTGCCCGGCCATCAGCAGAAGATTTAAATGATCCAACAAGTCTGCCGGATTTTTGCTGAGCTCACGCTCTCGGTCTAGATGCAAGCGCGGAGAAAACGTATCCCACACACCCTCAATTGTTGGCTCCAGCCAATCGTGAGGTGTGTCACGCCAGAAGATTGCGCTGCTTAACGTAGAGACTTTAGACATGATCATGCTTTCAGTGAGAATCTGAAATTCTGGCGAATTCATATTGGCATTTTTTAATTCGCCAGGGTGCTGATAATCTGGACGATAAAAATTAAATACCGAATTAGAACCAAAAGGCCGCTGCCCCATTAAGCGGCTAGAACTCAAAAACCGGATACGCGGAGGCGTGACAGCGCCGTTAGCTAATTTGGTGGGCACGCCCGTGCCTTTAAAAGCACGCCATAAATGCGCTGTTTTTAAAATAGGTTCGCGCAACTTACCAAATGTGGCGGGTGCAGTTTGATAGCCATTTTGCGCTTCATCGTCCATTACTATTGCACGCACCACTGCTTTCATATCACCTTTTACGTTATTGCCATTATTGTTAAACACCTTGGCAACACGGGTAACATACGCTGGCGATGGATTACTGGTGACCAATCGCTGAATTAATTGTTTGCTAATAAAAGGGGCAATATTGGGATGGGCAAATAAAATATCCAACGCGGCATCTATATCTTGCTCGGGGGTTTTATTTGCGGTTATGTGTTGGTCGCCAAATAAAACTTTTGCGCCAAAATCATGATAGCTATCGAACGATTTCATTGGCAGAATTTCGCTGGCGCCACTCTCAGTCCACTCCCACCAATTATTGATAGTCGCCATATTCCAGCCGGTGAATACGCGGGCCAATTCTTTTACGGTAGTTTGATCATAGGTGGGAATCGGATTGTTTTGCGCATCCAATTTAATGCTGCCATCCAAATTTAATTGCACTAAACCAATCGAAAATAACTGCATAATTTCACGCGCATAATTTTCATCTGGGCGGATATTGCGATTGGCATCAGCCTTTTCATTGCGCACCATGCTCAGGTATTCACCCATCATCGGGTTGAGCGTGACTGCTTTTAATAAATCGCGATAGTTGCCAAAGGCATGTTGCGCAAGTATGTCCTGATAATTGGCGATACCGCGAGTATCGTTGTACAGCACATCAGACACATTGGAGATGACCAGAATCTGGCTGAGCGAATAGGCAACACGCTGGCGCAATTGATCGTCACCCCAAAGTGCAACCTCCCACCAAATATCGCTGCGTTGCAAATCACGCAGATAACCTTCTTCGTTATCATCCTGTGCTGGCTCAACCACAAAACCGATTTGCTCAAAGCGTTTATCCAACAAGGCCAAATGTTTGGTTTGCGGTTTAGCAAATTGCTCATCCAGCCAAGCTGATTTCCCCATGCTGACTACACGCGCAATATTTTTAGCGGTTGCACCAAAAGTAGTTTGCGCTAAAAAACGCGCCGCATCTTTTGCGCTGGTGTAGTTGGGGCTGCCCTTGATGGGCAAGGCCGGATCCGGGGTTAAATCTGGTGCAGGTGTTTTAGCAATAGCCGCACTTGAAACAGCAGATGAGCGACTAGAAGATATTATTGCGCTGGTTGCAACACTCGATGCAGGTGTACTGGATGCTACCGCCATTGTGGATGACGCAGGAGAAGAACTATTTCCCCCGCTGCCACCGCCACCGCCACCGCCACCACAAGCGATTAGTAGCGCTGACATGCTTAACAAAAGAATATGCAGCAGCCAAGGCATAATAGGTTTAGAAAAATATTTCATAGCAGCTCTACATCCGGTTAACATTATTTTTTTGCAGACTGTGCTCAGACTACAGACTTTTTACATATTCCACCAAAGCCCAGCGCTGCTCATCGCTTAAATTTGTGCCATATTCGTGACCAGCATTGGAATTGCCGCGCTGGCGAGCATCAAAAAAACTGGTGTCGGGTGCTTCGCTATAGACATGCCCTACTTTTACTAAATCCAAGTCAATATTGCCAACATAAAATGTCACAGGGCGTTCATTGGCAGGCAATAACAGATCATAAATGCTGGGCACCGAGCCATTATGCAAATAGGGTGCAGAGGCCCAGACACCGTTAATAGGCCGCGCCTTGTAGCTGTTAAATACCGTTTGTGTGGGCGGGTCATCATTGGAGCGATATTCTGTCACAATCGCTTTAATCGTTTGCCAGGGTTGATTTAACAATGCGCCGGTCGCCACATGGGTGACCAAATCTAACGGTGTTGTTTCCGCCGGTAATTTATCGCCAAACAATACCATGGCTTTATCGCCTTCCAGCACACCGCTTTTTACTTTGCGATTGATAAAATTTTCTACCATGAGTGGATCAGTGCCAACTTGCTGATAAGGAACTAATACCGCTTGCAGCTTGCGCGTTTTATCTGTTGGATCGGGAATGCTATGGCATTGCACACAGTGCTGTTCATAGAGCTTTTTGCCATCCGCCATTTTTTCTGTATTTAATTCGCCTGCAATTGCTACAGGCCATTGCGGCGCAACCAATTGATAAAAATCTTTTTGAATCACGCCTAAATTGTTGATGCGGATAGAGGATTGATAAGTGAGTTTATTTTTAGGAACAGTAACAGTACCGTACACCGCCAATGCAGTAATTGCATTTTGAAACAGTGGACCGGGCTCTTTATTGGGTGCCGATGCATTCCACTGCACAACATCGAGATGTGAGGCATCCCAGAGTACCGGATAACTTGTGGGTGCATCCGGTGCGTGAACATTTTGCGGAAGATTAAGTGCCTCTACTGCAATAGCATTAAAAATTTGACCAAACGCATCGAGCCGGCCATGCCCATAGGCAACCTCACTGGCATTCACCGCATAATGTTTTTCCAGCTCTTCAATACGGGTTTGTATTTGTGTTGCCACCGCATCTTCCGTGAGCGTTTTATCAGCGGCAATCAGTGGTGCAGAAAAACGTAAAAACTTATCACTATCCCCTAGCGTGGCTTTTAGTGCTGCCAGTACTTTTTGTTCAAACTGTGTGTAATCAATTAGCGCTTGGCCGCCATCAATACGAATACGTTTACCATTAATGCGTACTTGCCCGGTGTGGCATGCAGCGCAGGTTAACCCGAGATAATCGCCATTTTTTTTATCCGCATCGCGCACCAAACCAACCGGTAAACCATCGGGATTGTATTCATCTGCCGCGGTGGTGACAAAACCCAATGCCGCCATATGATTATTATCGCGGAAGGCGATGGACGAATCTGGCTGCTCCAAGGCGAGAAACCAATCGTAGGGAATAAAACGGGAACCAAATGAGGTGAAGGATAATTGTTGGCGGGTTTGATGGTCCCAGCCTTGCTCCAGATAGATCGTATCATCAGCGCTTGCCGCCTGACTGACGGCACCACACAGCAACACAGGGAAAAAATTGTACGCTATCTGCTGCAAGAGGGAGGAAACACCTCTAGTGGAGATCATTTGCTTCATGCTGCATCCTCAACATTTTACGGTAGCGCTGAATCATCCACTGATTAAGCACCACCTTAATAATATGGCGAATGAGATTCTCTCCTTGCAGACTTGGATTTTTCTACCTCACTACTATAGACGAATAATCAAACAATTATATTACGTGCCCTAACGCCGACCACCGAGTAGTGAGCCCAGAATACCGCGCACAATTTGTCGCCCAAGGTTGCTGCCAATGGCGCGGGCGGCGCTTTTAGCAAATGCATCCACCGCAGAATCGCGTTTGGCACTGGTGCGCCCTGCTGGTTGTTGCGCGCGCGCCTGTTCTTTTTGTTGCTGCTCTTGAGCTTTTTGCTGTTGTTTAAAAATCCGCTCCTGCTCAACGCGTAACTGTTCCTGAATTTTTTGTTGCTGTTCCGATTGCGCTTGTTGTGCAACACGGGCTTTTAAAATTTCATAGGCGGATTCACGGTCAATCATTTGGTTGTAAATCGCTTTATAAGGTGAGCGCGCCATCACCTCGCTGCGCTCTTCATCATTCAATGGGCCAATGCGCGATGCAGGTGGCGCAACCATTACCCGCTCTACGGGTGTAGGCGAACCTTTTTCATCTAATACGGATACCAAGGCTTCACCTATGCCCAATTCGGTGATGACTACCTCGGTTGAAAATGCCGGATTCGCGCGAAAAGTTTGCGCGGCGATTTTTACCGCTTTTTGATCTTTAGGGGTATAGGCGCGCAGGGCGTGCTGAATGCGATTGCCCAATTGGCCGAGCACAGTATCGGGAATATCTGCCGGGCTTTGCGAGACAAAATAAATGCCTACACCTTTGGAGCGAATCAAACGCACGACTTGTTCGATTTTATCGACTAGTAATTTTGGCGCGCCGTCGAATAACAAATGTGCCTCATCAAAAAAGAACACCATTTTAGGTTTATCTGCATCACCCTGCTCGGGCAAGTTTTCAAATAATTCGGATATTAACCAGAGTAAAAAGATAGAGTAGAGTTTGGGCTGATTAATTAACGTGGTGGCATCCAGAATATTGATAACGCCTGTGCCTTCTAGCGTAATTTGCATCAGATGATTTAAATCCAGCGCAGGCTCACCAAAAAAATGTTCGGCGCCTTCCTGCTCCAGCATCATCAAGCGGCGCTGGATTGCGGCAATACTGGCTTCACTGATTCCGCCATATTCGTCTTCCAGATTTTTGCGTTCGTCCTTCATCCAGTTGAGCATGGCCTGCAGGTCTTTGAGATCCAGCATTAACATGCCTTGATCATCGGCAATTTTAAACGCAGCATAGAGCACACCGGTTTGGGTCTCGTTGAGATCAAAAAAATTCGCGAGCAGTAGTGGACCAAAATCGGAAATCGTAGCCCGCACCGGATGGCCTTTTTTTGCGTACAAATCCCAAAACACACAGGGAAACAAACGTTGCTGGTAATCGCTAATATTCATTAGCTGTACGCGCTCGTCCACCTTGGGGTGAGGTTTGCCCGCTTTGGCGAGACCGGACAAATCGCCTTTAATATCCGCCATAAACACTGGCACACCGGCTTTGGCAAAACCTTCGGCGAGCACCTGCAAACTCACGGTTTTACCGGTACCGGTTGCACCGGCAATCAAACCGTGGCGATTAGCCATGCGCAAATTTAATGCTACTGCTTGTGTGCCATTGCCGCCGATAAGAAATTGATTGCTCATCACAACTCCTGAAAAAAATATTTTATTGCTGCTGATTTTTGACCACTATTGCTGCTGAAACTCCGCATACACTTCAAGCGCAACTGTATCGCCAATTGCGGGAATTAAATAATCAACACCAAAGGTGGAACGATTAAATGTACTGGTAGCGGAAAAACCCAAGGTATAAAAACCGGTGAGCATATTATTAGCACCGCCGTTAAAGGTGACGGTTAAATCGATGGGCGCAGTAACTCCGTGCAGGCTTAGCTCACCAGAAAATACAGCAGAATTTTGATCGATTAGGTTGACGTTAGTGGTCTTGAAAAAAGCTTGCGGATATTTTTCTGCATCAAACCAACTGCTGCCACGCAAGGTTTCTTCCAGATCGGGATTATTAACATCGAGACTGGCAATATCGATAATTGCCGATAGTTTTGCGGCGGCAATATTTTTGGGATCAAATTCGAGAGTTGCATCGACCTTATTAAAACGCCCCACAAACGTAGATAAACCCATGTGATTGATTTTAAACAACACCGCAACATGGGTTTGATCGAGTTTGTAGGAACCTTTTTCTAATTGCACTATGCCGGTTTTTACTCTGGGTTGAATCAATGTGCCGCAACTTACCAAAAAAACACTGACAACCAACACGATTATTATTTTTAGCCAATGATTGGGCATAACAAATAACTCCTTCCGCTTAGGTTAAACCTGCCTTACATAGTCGCCGATGTCGCGTTGTGTTTAGCGTAGAACTGACGCAGCTGGTGCTTGGGGGTTTTGGTCAGTGTATGCATAAAACCAAACGACAATTCATTCACCGCATGCTGCTCGCGCAATTCGTTTAATAAACTCAACCACAAATGCGCGGTCACTTCGGCATCGGCCAAGGCGCGGTGATAAACCCCATCACTCGGCAAATTTTTATACTGTGCCAAAGTTGCCAATTGATGATTGGGTGCCTGCTGAAAAATACGGCGTGCGGCCAACAAACTGCACGCGATGCCCGCTGAAAACTGTTTTTTAATTCGCCGCAGCTCTGCACGTAAAAATCGCTCATCAAAACTGGCATTGTGCGCAACCAGATTGCGGCCAGCGATAAAATCATAAAAGTCGCCCATCACTTCTGCATTCTTGTGCGAGTCTTTTACCATCGCATTCGTAATACCAGTGAGATTTTCGATAAACACAGGAATGCGCATACCGGGATTCATCAACTGCTGAAAACGATCAGTGATCCTGCCGTTTTCAATCAACACTGCGCCAATCTCAATTGCGCGGTCGCCCAGATCGGGGGATAGCCCAGTGGTTTCAAAATCAAACACCACCAATTGATCGGCAGGCAAACGATGATAATCAATATTCATAAAACAACAGACCG
Organism: Cellvibrio sp. OA-2007; assembly: GCF_000953825.1. Lineage (GTDB taxonomy): Bacteria > Pseudomonadota > Gammaproteobacteria > Pseudomonadales > Cellvibrionaceae > Cellvibrio. The sequence goes on from NZ_BBUL01000096.1 coordinate 220,100, forward strand.
TTTGAACAATAAAATTATGCACAATAAAAAAGGGATGCACTGCAGTCAGCGCATCCCTTTTTAGCTGCTAACAACTGGCAGCAACATGGGTTAATCCGGCAGAGTGATGTTCAACTCCAACACCGAACAGTTATCGGAGTTGTCGAGGTTGACGGTCACCTGATCCGAATCAATATTGATGTATTTGCGAATCACTGCAATGATTTCCTGCTGCATTTGCGGCAAAAAATCTGGCTGATTCAGATTGCGTTTGGTGCGCTCGTGCGCAACGATAATTTGCAGACGCTCCTTGGCAACCGATGCCGACGAGGGCGCGCGCTTCTTGCGCAGGTAGTCAAAAATACTCACGGCTTATACCCCCAGCAAACGCTTCAGAAAACTTTTCTTTTCCGCTTCCAGGAAGCGGTGCGGGATTTCTTTACCTAACAAACGATCAACTGCATCGTTATAGGCTTGGCCAGCAGCGGTGGTCTCATCCAGAATCACCGGAGTACCTTGGTTAGAGGCTTTTAATACCGCTTCTGATTCAGGAATTACACCGAGCAGTGGAATGGCCAAAATTTCTTCTACATCGTTCACACTCAGCATTTCGCCGGCTTCAACCCGCACAGGATTGTAACGCGTCAACAACAGATGCTCTTTAATGGGTTCGAGGTTTTGTTCAGCGCGACGGGATTTGCTTTGCAATATGCCGAGAATGCGATCTGAGTCGCGCACGGAAGATACTTCCGGGTTGGTTACAACAATGGCGATGTCAGCAAAGTACAAAGCCATTAATGCGCCCTGCTCAATACCCGCCGGCGAATCGCAGACTATGTATTCAAAATCTTTAGCTAACTCGTTGATGACCGCTTCCACACCGTCGCGGGTCAGCGCATCTTTATCGCGGGTTTGCGAGGCGGGCAATACATACAGACCTTCGGTACGTTTATCTTTAATCAGCGCTTGATTGAGAGTGGATTCACCTTTCACCACGTTGACAAAATCGTATACCACGCGGCGCTCGCAACCCATAATTAAATCGAGGTTACGCAGACCCACATCAAAATCGATCACCACAGTTTTATGGCCGCGCATAGCCAAACCGGTACTGATTGCTGCGCTGGAGGTGGTTTTTCCCACTCCGCCCTTACCTGATGTAACAACGATAATCTTGGCCAAGGTAGGCTCCTGTAAAATATTCAAAGTCTAAAAAATCAAGGCGTGGAAAAATTCATTATTTGATAAATGTTTAATCCACAGTGTTAATTGCTAACCAGTGCCTCAAGGATAACTTTTTCACCACTGAGTGATGCTTGCACCGGCTTTTTAAATAATTCTTTTGGTAGTGAATCTTGCAGCACAAAATTACCGGCAATTGAAATCAGCTCGGCTTCCATTTGCTGACAAAAAATTCGCGCGCTTTCATCGCCTTTGACACCGGCGAGTGCACGGCCGCGCAGTGTGCCGTAAATATGAATATGGCCATCAGCCAATACTTCTGCCCCTTCACTCACTTGCGCCAGCACAATCAAATCCGCACCTTCGGCGTAAATTTGTTGGCCAGAGCGCACCGGGCGGGTAATCACCTTGCTCTGGCGCTGTACCAAACGCTCTTCAATAACGGTTTCTACCACCGTTTCTACGACGCGTTCGATCACCGTTTCAACCTGCGGCGCGGCCTCTTGCTTGGGGAGTTTAAGCGCGCGTTCGCTGGGTGTTGGCAATACCGCCAAACCGGTTTTATTAACGGCTGCTAACAATACCTCAGGTACACCGCTAAAACCTAGTGGTTGTAAGTCCAGTTCGCGGCAAATGGCCAGCAAATCAGCAGGTTTTTTCAGGTTTTCGGGGTTTTCCAGGCGGTCCAGATTGATCAACACCGGTGAGTTGGTAAAGAACTGCGGCGCCTGCACAATTTTCTCTTTAAGTTCCGCTAACAAACTCTTGGGTTCATAGCGCACAATCGCCAGTACCACCACGGTAACAGCACTGCCTTTTAGCTGGAAATTCACATCGATCATGCGCGGCTCTCTGCTTGCTTGCATCATTACAAAAGTGCGCCATTATCGGGTCACTAGTTGATTAGTCAAGCGAGAGACTCTTTACAGTTCAGCTCGGGTTAAGCGCGCAGCTCTTATAAATGAACCAATGCTACCTATCCGCCCTCTTAAGGGCACACTACGGCACTCAAGTGAGAACCATCATGACTAGCCAGCTTCTGCAACGCCCCACAAAATTTGCGTTAATGATCAGTCTGCTAATGCCATTATTGGTGGGCTGTACAACAACCCAAGCGGTCAGCCAAACCAGCGACAGCACCACAGCCGCACAAGCGAGTTTTAGCGAGGCGCAGCTGGATTCACTGTTGGCACCCATCGCACTCTACCCGGACACCGTTTTATCCCACGTGCTAATCGCCTCCACCTACCCGTTAGAAGTAGTTGAAGCCGATCGCTGGGCGCGCAAAAACAGCCGTTTAAAAGGCGATCAAGCGGTCAATGCGGTCGACAATCAGGATTGGGACCCGAGCGTTAAAGCGCTGGTGGCCTTCCCCGATATTTTGCAGCGCATGAGTGAAGACCTGGATTGGACCCAGCAGCTGGGTGACGCCTTTCTCGCCAGTGAAGAGCGGGTGATGGATAGTATTCAGAAACTGCGCAACCGCGCTTATGCCTCTGGCAACCTCGATAAAGTCGAGCATGTGCGGGTGGTGCGCGAAGAAAAAATCATTGTAATTGAGCCTTCGGTCGAGCGCGTTGTGTATGTACCCGCTTACGATACCCGCGTGGTCTACGGCAACTGGTGGTGGGCAGATTATCCACCGGTGTATTGGCATTACCCCAGCAGCTATGTGTTTGTATCCGGCTTCTATTGGGGGCCGCGCGTTTATATCGGCCCGCGATTTTATTTCAGTGGCTGCCACTGGCATGATCGTCGGGTCGTTGTGATTGACCGCCATCACCATCACGGCCACCGCTTTTACGATAGCCGCAGCGTAGTGCGCCATGACGATGCCAGACACTGGCACCACAATCCAGTGCACAGACGCGGAGTTGCCTATCACGATAATGACACCCGCGAGCGCTTTCACAGCCCACGCGAAAGCTATCGCGACACCCAGCAGTATCGCGCCAATCTGCGTGACAACACCAACCTTCGAGACAACAACCTTCGTGACAACAATGGCAATCGCGGCGGCTACCTTGGAGAAAGAGGCAACAACCGTATCGCGCCCAATAGTGCACGCGATCAACGCCAAGGGCGCGATGATCCAGCTTTACAGCGCTTGGATCGCCGCCAAGCGGGGCAAATCACCATTAATAGCGCCAATGTCAGTAATGATAGAGCAGTGCAAAGTCCGCAGCCGCGCGCTGAACAATTGCGCGAGCGGATGAACTCGCGCAATGGGCGCGAGCTGGGCAATATGCAAAACCAGGAACAAAGCAATCGTACCGAGCGACAAGGCACAGATGTTCGTCAGGCAGAGCGCATTCAACGGGCAGATTCGCGCATCCAACAGGCGCAGCAACAAAGTCGCCTTGAACGCCCAACCATCGAACGTTTGGAGCGCGCACAATCGGTAGAGCGCGTGCAAGCTGAACCCCAAGAGCGCTACGAAACACCGCGAGTAGAACGGACGGAACGGGTAGAACGTGCTGAACGAGTAGAACGCAGCGAGCGACCACAGCGCATTGAGCGCACGGGTGGTGGCAATTACGAGCGCCAAAGTGGTGACCGTACGGAAATGCGTGGTGGCCGCGAACGCTAAACAAGGTAAATACTCTTGCGGCAATTCCCTCTAATAGCCTCAAACCAATAGTTGGTTTGAGGCTATAACTTTTTGGTACTACTCAGACAGCATCCCAGCCTGTGCTTTAAGTGCACAAGCTTTTATACTATTGCAATATTCTTGCGCCACACTTACCCACCAACCTCCGTACTGAGTCCATTCTTGTTTATGCAGAAAATCGCACCCCTAACCCGATTTATGGCCGTTCTCCTCTTGGTCAGCGGCTTGTTTGCCTGTAGCAGTAACAAAATAGTTCGTCAGGCAGATGCCTGGCCGAGCGATATGCCCTCCCGCGCGTACTTTGTCAAAATGTACGAAGCCGATGAGACCAACAAAAAAATCCAGACCCAGGAGGAATACCTGACCTGGATTGTACGTTTTTACAGCGGCTGGGAATTGTATCGTCGCGGCTGGATAAAAATGACCAATGAGTTGGTATCGCAGGTCCAAGATCCAAATCAAGTAACAGAAATTCGCCACAAAATTAATCGTATCGGGCGCTTGGTATCGGGTGAGTGGGCAAAGAAATCGGATACGCGCACTATTTATTTACGTCACGTTTCTATCTGGGGCAATGCGCTATTGGAGTCGCTCGATCGCAATGAAGCCCTGCCTTTGATTAACCGTGTTAATCAGGATGTAGACGACTTGCTCGCACACCGGATCAAGGCCGATGTCATCACCGCTGAGCGTTACTTTCCTGCGGATGAAGACGATCCATTTTTATAAATAATCTGGTCCGCGCCCCAAAAAAATCCCCAGTACTTTGAGCTGAACTTAGCAGCACATAGCGCCGGGGATTTTTTTATGCAGCTATATAATTTATGAAGCCAATACCTTGAGCGCAATTTCCGAACCGGGCAAAGCATCTTGTGCGATTAATAAAATCATCCCCAAAAACAGCGCAACCACCACCAGATACCACAACACAGAAAACCAAATGCCGTAGGTTTTAAGCGGCGTAATATCTTCAGCCAACCCCACACGCCAACCGGCCACAATATCCACCACGCCCAGCACAATAAAAAAGGTGATGAAATACAAGCCTAATTTCCAGGCCACCACAAAACACAAAGCGGAGATAATCAGCAGTGCAATCAGCGCCAAATAATTGCGCCCGGAAAATACCAGCGATTTCACTACGCGCCCGCCATCTAAGGGATACACCGGAATTAAATTAAATAAATTTAATAGCGCGCTAGTTGATGCCACTAAACCGGCAAAATGACTTTCGGTGATGAGATACACTATATAAAACGCAACGGTCATGATCAAACCGTACACCGGCCCCATCATAGAGATATACACATCCTGCCAGCGGGTTTTAGGCATATCGCCCACCGCAAGACCACCGACAAAGGGAATCAAATACATGCCCTTGGTGGGCAGACCAAATGTTTTCATCGCGCGCAAATGGCCATACTCGTGAAATACCAATACGCCAATTAATGCCAGCGCAAATTCCAAGGTAAACATCACACTGTAAACCGCCACCGAAGCAGCAAGCAGTGCAACCTTAACCACCTGCACCGCTTTCAATAATTTAAACGCAACCAAACCAAGCGATAACCAGGAATTGGTTTTTGCTGGCTTGCCTGCAGGCGCAGCCAGAGTGTCAGCGGTCGCCATTGTTTCATCGCGATGAAACTCTTGCCCGGCAAGCGCGACTGGTGATGCTGCCTCCAGCACTCGCTCACCATTAACCCACAACTCATAATTCACATCTGCCGCGCGCAGATTGAGCACATAGATCAGTTTTACTTCACCCAAACTCTCTACGCTAAAACCATGTTCACTGGTAATACTAAAGTTGCGCTGTTGCGATACCACCACACCATCGACAGTGACAATTTCCTCACCAGTTGCCGGAGTTGCATCGACACTGAACACACGGTTGGCATAATCAAACGAAAATAACTGCATAAATAACGGCTCTACATTGATACAAAAAACAAAAACCTGCGGGCGCAGGGGTTTTACTGGCCTTAACCCACCCTTGCTAATAAACTGTGCGCTATTGATGCAACCGTCTTATCTGCATATAACCGCGAGAACAAGTTACCTATGTTACACATTGGCCGACAAAACCGCTTAACCATCGTCAAACACACTGATTTCGGCATTTTTCTCGATGGCGGCAAGTTTGGCAACATATTACTACCCAAGCGTTACGTGACCGCTGATATGAAAATTGGCGGCATTCTGGATGTATTTATCTACCTGGATTCCGACGATTGTATTATCGCCACCACCCTCACCCCCAAAGCTATGGTTGGTGAATGCGCCTTTCTCGAAGTGAAAGAAGTGAACAACGTCGGCGCATTTCTCGATTGGGGTTTGCCAAAAGATTTGCTGGTGCCCTTTGGCGAGCAACACAAACCCATGGAAGCAGGCCGCTCTTACGTGGTGTGTATTTATCAAGATGAATACACGGGCCGCATTACCGCCTCATCGCGCTTAAGCCGCCACCTTGAAGAGCGTGCAGATGGCTTGCGCGCAAAACAAGCCGTAGATTTAATCATTTGTGGCCGTAGCGATATGGGTTACAAAGCGGTGATTAATCACACCCATTTAGGGTTGATCTTCCGCGACGAAGCCTTCCGCACCTTGCTCTACGGCGAAAAAGTAAAAGGCTATATCAAAAGCATTCGCCCCGACCGCAAAATCGATTTGAGTTTGCAAGCACAAGCGCGCGACAGCAAAGAAGATTTGGCGGAAAAAATTCTCGCCGATTTGCAACGCCAAGGCGGCACCTCGTTTGTAACCGACAAAAGCGAACCTGAATTAATTTACAAAATATTTAATGTGAGCAAAGGCAATTACAAAAATGCGCTGAGCCTGCTCTACAAGCAGCGTAAAATTTTGATTGAAAAAGATAAAATCACATTGGTTGAGCAGGGGCAATAAAATGACAACAGCTGAACAAACCATACGTTGGGGCATTATCGGCGTAGGCGATGTGTGTGAACTTAAAAGCGGGCCGGGTTTTTATAAAGCAGAAAACTCCCAACTGATTGCAGTAATGCGCCGCAATGGCGAAAAAGCGAAAGATTTTGCTGCACGGCACAATGTAGATCTATGGTACGACAATGCCGAAGCGCTGCTCGCCAACCCAGACATCAATGCCATTTATATCGCCACCCCACCCGCGCAACATAAAGAGTATGCAATCGCCGCGTTAAATGCGGGGAAAAATGTGTACATCGAAAAACCCGTCACCCTTAACGCCGCAGAATGCGATGCAATTATCGCTGCGGAAAAAGCCAGCGGTAAAAAAGTCAGCGTTGCGCATTATCGCCGCTATGTGCCCTGCTTTATGAAACTAGCGGAACTCATTCGCAACGGTGCCATCGGCGAGCCATTAATGGTGCGGCTGGATATGCTGCAACCGGCTAAATCCACAATCATTACCGAAACCGAAGACAATTGGCGAGTAAACCCGGCACTATCCGGCGGCGGCCTATTTCACGACTTATCTCCGCACCAACTTGACCTGATGATTTATTGGTTTGGTACAGTTGTTCAAGCAAGCGGCTTCGGTTACAACCAATGTCAGTTTAATACCGCCGATGACTGTGTACTGGGCTGGGCAAAATTTGATACGGGCGTGGTATTACAAGGCCGCTGGCATTACGCGGTTGCGCCAGAGCAAACCCGCGATCTGTGCGAAATTATCGGCACTGCCGGAAAATTAACGATTAACTTTTTTGGCCAGCAAGTAATTCGCTTAACCAATGCCGATGGCGAACAAGAAATTATCATCCCCAACCCGCAACATATTCAGCAGCCGATGATTGAACAGGTAAATAATTATTTCCGCGGGGAGCGAGATAATCCTTGCAGCGTAACTGAAGCAAAAGCGGTGATGGAATTGATTGATGGTTTTAGCAAGCCTATTTAACCCACTAGATTTAGTTGCACAAATAGGGGATAGCGGTCAATTAAATCGTCGTCACTCCCGTTTGCGGGAGTCCAGATTTAAACATTAAAACCTATGGATCCCCGCACGCGGGGATGACGCTCTGACACTACACGCCGCTGAACTAATTGGTATTAAATAAATGGGGAAACAATTTTTGTTTTTCTTCTGCCGTTAAACCTTCCACGCGTGTTTTATTCACTTCTGGAATTTCTTCCACATCCGCAAAATACTCCAGCGCTTTTTCCAAACTGGCTTCGCGAATAATGTGCAGAATGGGATAAGGGGCGCGGTTAGTGAGATTTTCTGCATCATCCGGTTCGGCGTGGGCAAAACAATAGTGCGGGTGAAAGGTGGCGAGCTGATAAACGCCAACCCAGCGATTGCGCTTTAGTAGCTGCTGAGTCCAATTTAAAAACTGGTTGTAGTCAAAAAAATCCTGCAGGTGATTGGGCACAATTACCAAAGTGGTTTCAATCTCGTTTGCGGGTTTTTCGTCGAGCAATTCCATTTCTTGTTGCAGGTCTTGTAGTAGCAATTCGTCGTCAGTGGCGTGGCTAACAAAAAAGCGCACACGATTTTCGCGGGTTGGTTTGCCGGAAAACGGGCAGAGGTTTAACCCTATCACCACCTCGTTTAACCAGCGGGCGACATCGGCCACTATTTTTTCATCGAGGATTTTTGCATCAAGATCCTGCGCACTCATGCAATCAGACTCCGGCTTTTTTCTGTTGCAATAACAAACCTATGCCCTCGATAAAATCCAGCACTAGTTCATCGTCGCAGGCTTTGTACTGTTCATGGCCAGCTTTGCGAAATAGCGCTGCCAAATCTGATTTGGTCAGTTCAATCGTCACCAATTTCAGTGCATCGCGCAGATCCTGCTCATGCAGAACAAACGCAACTCGCAATTTTTTCAGCACATCGTTATTAGAAATTTTGGCATGCTTTTCGATCACCTCAACTTCAGCATCGGCTTTTTTACCGCGTTGCTGCTCAATCAAATTATTCAGAAAAACAATCAGGATATAGTCCGGCATGGCGGCAAAACCGGGTTGATAATCTGTCTTGAGCAAATTGGCGACGTCTTTATCGCTCAGGTCGATATCTGCGCGGGCAAACAAGGTTTGAATTTGTGCCGTATCCAATTGCAAGGATTGCGTCAGTTTGCGAAAAATATCGTTGGTTCTCATAGGGTGGCTCTTTGATGAAAGCAAATAATTGAGGCATTCTACCGCAAAGCCCGCGCCGCCTGAGAGTGAATCCATGCATCCGTTTACTGAAATCAATCCGTTTGCGCCTGAGCTGGTCGCCGCGCGCAAACGCGCCAAACAACTCTGCCAGCAATTAAATGCCCTGCGCGCCGATCAAACCAAAGCGCGCAAACCGTTTTATCAGCAACTTTTTGCGCAAGTAACACGCGCCTATATTGAGCCAAATTTCTTTTGCGATTACGGCAGCAATATTTATTTGGGCGAAGAATTTTATGCAAACCACAATTGTGTGATTCTGGATGCCGCCGAGGTGCACATTGGCGACCGGGTGATGTTAGGGCCGAATGTGCAAATTTATAGCACCAGCCATCCACTCGATCCGGCTGAACGAGCCAGCGGCAAAGAGTGCTGCGCGGCGATTGCGATTGGCGATGATTGCTGGATTGGCGGCGGCGCGATCATTTTGGCGGGCGTCAGCATCGGCGCAGGCACAGTGATCGGCGCAGGCAGTGTGGTGACTAAAGATATCCCAGCCGGTGTAGTGGCGGCTGGCAATCCCTGCAGAATCATTAAAACCATCCACCAAACGACCAGTTAGATCACCCGACACTCCCTGAAAATAAGCTGAATATGCGTATTTTACTTGCCGGATTGGCTCATTTTTTCTATGGTGTCCGGCTGTGCCTGCGATTTGGGCTTCATTTTTGCAGAAACAGACGACAAATCTGGTCAAAATAAGGCCACCCCAAACCACAGAATGTGCCTGCTGGTGACCAAGTCACTGCTCCTCTAAACAGAATAAGGGCACATTTTTCACGACATGAGAGGAAGTATCACTATGCAACCTACCTTGTTCGAGCAAGCGCTCGACCTATTAGTATTTGGCATGGGCACAGTATTTGTGTTCCTTGCGATTTTGGTAATTGCAATCAACCTGATGTCGCGCTTTGTCGGAACTTTTTTCCCTGAAGCTATAGTGCCCGAGGCCACTCGAGCGCCAGCCAAGCCGGTTACCGGCGAATTAGATAACACTACCCTCGCTGTAATCCAAGCGGCTATTCGTCAACATCGCGACCGCCAAAATAGTAACAACTAGCCGCGCGCCTAATTCTGGAGTTTATCAATGTCTAACAATAATCCGCTCGGTGTTACCGATGTAGTCTTGCGCGATGCGCACCAATCCCTGTTTGCCACCCGTATGCGTCTGGACGATATGCTGCCCATTGCAGCAAAACTGGACAGCGTCGGCTTCTGGTCGCTTGAATCTTGGGGCGGCGCAACCTTTGATGCCTGTATTCGCTATTTGGGCGAAGACCCTTGGGATCGCATTCGCGAGCTGAAAAAAGCCATGCCCAAAACCCCGCAGCAAATGCTGTTGCGCGGCCAGAACCTGTTGGGCTATCGCCACTATGCCGATGATGTAGTAGAAGCTTTTGTTGAGCGCGCTGCGGTTAGCGGTGTGGATGTATTCCGTGTATTTGATGCGATGAACGATATGCGCAATATCGAAATCGCCATGAAAGCGGTAAAGCGCCAAGGCAAACACGCACAGGGCACCCTCTCGTACACCATCAGCCCGGTACACAATCTGGATGGCTGGATCGCACAGGCAAAACAAATTGAAGATATGGGCGCAGACTCTATCTGTATTAAGGATATGGCCGGCCTGCTGAAACCCTACGAGGGTTTTAAACTGGTTAAGCGCTTGAAAGAAGAGTGCGATATTCCGATTCATATGCAGTGCCACGCCACCACCGGCCTTGCCCACGCCACCATTTTGAAATGTGTGGAAGCGGGCATCGATAATGTGGATACCGCGATTTCGTCTATGTCCATGACCTATGGCCACAGCCCAACCGAAACCCTGGTCGCGACCTTGGAAGGCACCAACCGCGATACCGGTTTGAATTTGGTGCTGTTGGAAGAGATCGCCGCTTACTTCCGTGAAGTGCGCAAAAAGTACGCAAAATTTGAAGGCTCACTGACCGGCGTTGATGGGCGCATCCTGATCGCGCAAGTGCCCGGCGGCATGCTCACCAATATGGAAAGCCAATTGCGCGAGCAAGGCGCATTGGATCGCTTTGATGAAGTATTAAAAGAAATCCCCCGCGTGCGTGAAGATTTAGGGTTCATTCCTTTGGTTACCCCCACCTCGCAAATTGTCGGCACCCAAGCGGTACTCAATGTACTGAGCGGCGAGCGCTACAAAAACGTATCCAAAGAAACCGCAGGTGTTTTGCGCGGCGAATACGGTGCAACTCCGGCACCGATGAATGCCGAACTGCAAGCCACCGTATTGCAAGATGGCGAGCAGCCCATCACTTGCCGCCCAGCCGACAATATCGCACCCGAGCTTGAGCAACTGCGCACCGAGCTGGAAAAAGAAGCGGCGCTGCGCAACATCACGCTGCGCATTCACGAGCAGGAATTGGATGACGTACTCACCTACGCCCTATTCCCGCAAATTGGTTTGCGCTTTTTGGAAAACCGCAACAACCCCACCGCGTTTGAGCCAGCACCAACCGGCAAAGAAAGCACAGTAGTCACCAGCGAAGCCGGTGAAGAAATTTATACCGTTGAAGTGGAAGGTAAAAAGTTCACCGTGACTGTATCCAACGGTGGCGATATTACCGGCATCAAACCGCTGCAAGCCGCAGGCGGCAGCAGTGCGAGCGCCAAACCAGCCGCTAATGCGGAAGCGCGCAATTTACCGGCACCACTGGCAGGCAACATCATCAAGGTGTTTGTGAATGTGGGTGATGAAGTCAAAGAAGGCGATGTGATCATGCTGCTCGAAGCCATGAAAATGGAAACTCAAATCAGCGCGCCCTGCTCCGGCACCGTCAGTAGTATTGATGTCAAAACCGGCGATTCAGTCCCGGTGGGCAAGCAATTGCTTTCTATTGTGCCAGCGGGGGAATAATTGATGGATACCCTGCTCAACCTTTGGTACTCCACCGGCATCTACCACATAGAGTCCGGCCAACTGATTATGCTCGGCATTTGTCTGGGTTTATTATTCCTCGCCATCCGCAAAGGTTTTGAACCCCTGCTGCTGGTGCCGATTGGCTTTGGTGGATTGCTCGCCAACCTGCCGTCGGCTGGCTTGGCATATTCGGCCGTCGAGCAAGCGCTCATGAACGGCACACCGGAAATCGGCGCAGCGCTGGCACAACTGGCAGGTTTAAGCCCAACTGACCCAGACTCGCTGATTTATAAAACACTCTATGCCAGTGAGCCAGCGCTGTACCAAACCGCCGTGCACATGGCACAGGTGGCAGGCTACAACGATGGCATGCTCTACACCTTTTACAAAGTCTCCATCGCCAGTGGTGTAGCGCCACTGATTATTTTTATCGGCGTAGGTGCTATGACCGACTTTGGCCCGCTGCTCGCCAATCCCAAAACCCTATTGCTCGGCGCGGCGGCGCAATTTGGTATTTTTGCCACGGTGATGGGTGCCATTGGTTTAAGTTATTTCGGGATGGATTTCTCCATCGCCGATGCCGCTGCCATCGGGATTATCGGCGGTGCCGATGGCCCTACCGCGATTTACGTTGCCAGTAAACTAGCCCCTGACTTACTCGGTGCCATCGCCGTTGCCGCTTACAGCTACATGGCGCTAGTGCCGCTAATCCAACCGCCAATCATGCGTTTGCTCACCACCAAAGCCGAGCGCGGCATTGTGATGCAGCAATTGCGCACCGTAAGCAAGCGCGAAAAAATCGTCTTCCCGATTGTGATGTTGGCGCTGGTAGGTTTGATCCTGCCCGATGCAACACCGCTGCTGGGTGCATTTTGTTTGGGTAATTTGATGCGCGAATGCGGCGTGGTGGATCGTTTATCCGATACGGCACAAAACGCGCTGATCAATATCACCACCATCTTCCTGGGTTTATCGGTCGGCTCCAAACTCGCTGCCGACAAATTCCTCGACCCCAAAACCCTCGGCATTCTCGCCCTCGGTATTGTCGCCTTCGGTATAGGCACGGCAGCGGGTGTATTAATGGCCAAGCTGATGAATGTATTCAGCAAACACAAAGTGAACCCACTCATCGGCTCCGCCGGTGTATCCGCCGTACCTATGGCCGCGCGCGTATCCAACAAACTCGGCCTGCAAGCCAACCCACAAAATTATTTGTTGATGCATGCCATGGGGCCCAACGTTGCCGGTGTAATCGGCTCGGCGATTGCAGCGGGTGTGATGATTACTATTGTGTCGAACTTACCGGCGGGTTGATTGAATTAGTGCGCAAAAAAAGGGGCTGCAAACATGCGTTTGCAGCCCCTTTTTTCTCTGATTGACCTAAATCACACCACCCACCCCTTTAAACTTCTCCACAAACGCTGCGATCTTTTGAAATACACTTTGTTTCTTAGTCAGGTACTGGGGATTTAATGGGCTCATCTTGGGCAGAATAGCGTTAAGCTCTGTGCCTGCGTCGCTGGCGTACTCCCGTTTAAGGGAGGTTGTTATATAACGTCTGGCAGCGTCTTGATTCAGGTTCTCGCTACTAATCAGTTCTTCTGCTTCACGTTGTTGCTCTGCTTGAGCAAAAGAGAAGAAGGCTTCTATAACGCTGGCTTTATCACCAATCTGGTCGATGTCAGTTTGATTGATGAAATCTACCACCAAACTTTCTTTGGCTCTGTTGCCGATGCTGGCGCGAATTACACGGCGCACTTCTTCAACTAGGTCGGCTTTATTTTTGGTCTTTTTGTTGTGCTCGAAAATTAATTCAAGAATGTAATCCAGATTGATCTCTTGCGATTTCAACAGATCCACTTCAAACACCACATCATCCCAGTCGATGGTGGATTTTTCTTTTTCGGAGGCATCTTTTTGGCGACGCTGCCAATCGCGGATGTCGTTGTAGGTGGAGCGATAATCCTGGACTTTACGCTCTGCTGGAAGTCGTATGGTTTGCAGCTCCGCCAGTTTTGCATCATCCAAATAATGTTCAGCTTTAAATGTCTCGACTGCTTCTGGGTCGTTTATATCCAGTTTTTGTAGGGCCTTGAGGCTGGCAAATTCGTCGTAGTTTTGCAGCACGCTTTCTACGCGTAAGTATTCGCCAAAGAGTTTCGCAAAGTCTTTTTTATCGGACTCTTTTTCGATATTGGCCGGGTCAGGAAAGCGCTGCTCCAGCTCACTTACTACATCCATAAAGCCGCGTCGCGCCTCACCGGTCATCGCATCGGTAAAGCCTTCCATATATTCTTTGTAGCTCTTTTCCAGCACCACGTTTTTGGTGTTCTTGTCACCAAAGAGCGTGATTGCATCCACGGTTGCTTTTTCTAAATCGCGGAAGGTAACGATATTACCGAAGGTCTTGGTAGCGTCGTAAATGCGGTTGGTGCGCGAATAGGCTTGCATCAAACCGTGGAAACGCAGGTTTTTATCAACAAATAACGTATTGAGTGTTGGTGCATCAAAACCGGTAAGGAACATTCCGACTACAATCAACAAATCAATTTCTTTCGCTTTAACTCGTTGAGCTAAATCGCGGTAGTAGTTTTGAAAACCGTTACTATCAACACTGAAATTGGTTTTAAAAAAAGCGTTGTAGTCAGAAATTGCTGCGCTTAAAAACTCTTTAGCGCTAGTGTTCATCGCCGAGACATCAAAACTTTCATCCAGAATATCGCCTACTGCTTCCTGCTCTTCATTGGCCGCGAAAGAGAAGATAGTAGCAATTTTCAGCTTTTTATCGCTTTGCGCTTGCAGTTGATTCAGCGACTCATAATAGAGCTTGGCTGCATCCACACTGCTTACGGCAAACATGGCGTTAAAACCCTTGGCATTCGCCTGTAAACGATGAGTTTTCTGGCGGTAGTTATTCAGAATGTACTGAGAAATCTCTTTGATACGCTCGGGGTGTAATAGCGCTTCCTTGTTTTCAGCGGCAGAAAGCTTTTTCTCGTCTTGCTCGGTTTCGATGGCCTTAAATTTAGGGCGCACATCGTTGTAGTCCACTTTGAACTTGAGCACTTTTTCATCCCGTATTGCGTCGGTAATCACATAAGAATGTAGTTCTCGACCAAACACGCTAGCGGTAGTTTCGGCGCCCAGTGCGTTTTGCGGGAAAATGGGCGTGCCAGTAAAGCCGAATTGATAAAAGCGTTTAAATTTTTTATTCAGGTTTTTCTGTGCTTCACCAAATTGGCTGCGATGACATTCATCGAAGATAAACACCACTTGCTTGTTGTAAATGGGCAAGTCGCTTTCGCTTTTCATCAGGTTGTTGAGCTTTTGAATAGTGGTAACGATGATTTTGTTATCATCTTTATTCAAATTTTCCTTTAGCTTTGCAGTGTTCTCAGAACCATTCACACTGTCGGGCGAAAAGCGTTGGTATTCCTTCATGGTTTGGTAATCCAGATCTTTCCTGTCCACCACAAAAAACACTTTATCGATAAACTCCAGCTCAGTAGCTAACCGTGCAGCTTTAAAACTAGTGAGAGTTTTGCCTGACCCTGTGGTATGCCAGATGAAGCCGCCGCTATCAGGCTTGCTCCAATTTTTCGCTTCAAAAGAACTTTTGATTTTCCACATAATGCGCTCGGTGGCAGCGATCTGGTAGGGGCGCATTACAAGCAAAGTATCGCTTACGTCGAATACCGAGTAGTTCAACAGCACATTAAGCAATGTGAGCTTCTGGAAGAAAGTCGCGGTAAAGTCTTTTAAGTCTTGAATCCGACTATTATCGGCCTTCGCCCACTCCATCGTGAAATCGAAACTGTTTTTGTTGCGTTTGGTGGTATTGGCAAAGTAACGGGTATAAGTGCCGTTGGAGATTACAAACAACTGTAAATACTTGAATAACGATTGGTCGCTATTAAAGCTCTCCTTGCTGTAGCGGTGTACTTGGTTAAACGCTTCACGAATGGCTACGCCGCGTTTTTTCAGTTCGACTTGAACCAAGGGCAACCCATTCACCAAAATGGTTACATCGTAACGGTTGGCATGGCTACCCGTTTGTTCAAACTGCTTGATCACCTGTACTTTGTTGCGGGCGATATTTTTCTTGTCTAGCAGATAAATATTTTTGATGCGGCCATCGTCAAACACAAAATCGTGAATATAGTCATCGTGAATTTTACGGGTTTTATCGACAATGCTGTCGCTAGGCTTATCTAAATAGGTTTCTAAAAAACGCAGCCACTCACCATCGGTAAACTCGACGTTATTCAGGGTTTGCAGTTGTGTGCGCACATTTTCCAGCAGGGCTTTATTGGTATTTAGACCGGGCACGTATTCATAGCCTTGGTTTTGCAAGTCTTGAATAAACTCACGTTCTAAATCGCCTTCGCTCTGGTAGCTTTCTTTAACTTCCCATTCTCGCTTGTATTTATCCAGAACAATAAAGTTGTTGGATTCGGCGATAGTTTTGTAGTCGGCCATTATTCAGTATCCTTTTTTTTCAGTTGCAACTGCTTGGCACTTTGTTCGCTCACCACTTTTTTGCCGGTTTCTGCTTCCAGCTTGATTCTGGCCTCCTTGGCCACACCGCCGCCACGTTTTGCCACATCTTCATGTTCATCCATCGATTGAGGGTTAACGGCTTCAGAGATTTCTTTGGTGGATAACTCGGCCAGCATGTTCATTACAAGTTCTTTATTAGTCATGTTGTCACGGAGGCTTTCTTTTTTCAGCCCTTTGTATTGCTTGTACTGTTTGGCTGTTTTGCCAGCCCAGGTTTGGTAAATCACGTCCGTTAAAAACGCGAACTCTGCACCTTCCTGCAAGCCGTGTTTCTTCCACTCATCGGTTAACTCTTTTCGAATCTCGATACTTTTTAAGCGTTGGTTAATCCAGTTATCCGAATAGCCCAAGCGCTTGTAATCCAGCATGGCTTGCTCGATGGAAAGCTCAGGAGCTTGCAGTTGATTCAGGCGCTGATTTGCTACTTCTGCTAACCAGAGTTTGAAGGGTTCGGCCTTTTTGGAGGGAATGGATTGGATAATACGCAGCAATTGCTGAGTGCTTGCCGCCAAGGTTTTCCTCAGTTTACCGCTTTCAGTCGGCATGGCTACCTGGGGACAATTTGTCCCTATGTAGGTACCGAGTTGCTCATCTCGCTTACGCAGCTTCTTCAAGTAGTCCGTAGGGTTAGCACTGTCGGTGAGTGCTGCTACCACATCCACTACCGAGAAAAACCAATCTTCCTGTTCGTCATCCCAATGGCTGCGGATCGCTTTGTCATTGAACAGCACCATCTTAGTGGGTTCGGTCATGCTGGCTCTCCTTTGCGCCGTGTTCAGTGGTTGTTTCCAAAATGGAAATAACCACTTCTTCTTGTAGTTCACCGCTTTCAAAGATGTTTTTTAAATGTTTGGAAATGGCAGGCACGCCAACACCAAACAGTTCGGCCATACGCTTTTGGGTTAGCCAAATGCTCTCGTTACTCAGCAACACCTCCACCTTTATGGCGCCATTGGGTGCAGTGTAGAGCAAGAATTCTGTGGTTTGGTCTTGTAGGCTTAGATATTTGTCCATTACTTAACTTCCTTATATGCCATCAATTTCAATTGGTTAGTCTCACTAACCAACTGACTACAGACTGTAGTGGATTCAAACAATTTAATTTTGTCTTCACTCACGCCGCCACCTCCTTATCTAATCTTGGAAAACTCAACAGCAAATCGCGGTAATACTCGTATTGTTTTTGGCGCAATTCGATTTCACGGGGTAAGCCTTCGGTGATAGAGCTGGTTAGTGAGTGAAATTTATCCAACATCTCGACGATGCGTTTTTTTGCTTCTGGGGAAGGATTTGGAATTTTTATGCTGTTTAAATTCTTTTGATTTAATTTTGGCTGAGCAGCACCTGAAATATAGGGCGTTAGATCAATACTATTTAAATAGTATTCAACATATCTTCGCTCAGCATAAGTTTCAAATTTTAGTACATGGGCATGATTATTAACCCAACTTTTTCCACTAATACTAAAGGCTATCGGTGTATTCCTTGCCACCAAATTGGCGCCATCTTCAGATACCAATAAAAAATCACCATCAAAAATATAGTCCTTCACATAGTCAACAATTCCAGACGCACCGTAATATGGAATATCTCCAGTCTCACGTAAGCCGCTAGTCACCGGCTTGCGCATTGAATCAAGGTTCTCTGCAAGCTTATCCAAGGTTGGCCACTCCACTTCCCCCTCTTCAAAACTCAACAACCTATCGCGATAGTAGTTGTATTGCTTTTTGCGGGCGGTAAGCTCGGCGGTAAGCTCGGCGGTATGGGCGGTAAATGCGTCCAAAATGCGGACGATTTCAGCTTGGATTTCGAGGGATTTTTTGGGGTTTTGTGGGCAGGGGATGGGGATTTGAAAATCCTTAACCTTAGCGTCAGAAATTGCAGGGTAGGCCGAACCACTCTGATTTTCTTCGAGATATTTTTTGAATTCAGTTGAAGATACCCAATGCAAAATCCACTTAGGCAAAGCTCTGCCTCTATTGGTTCGCAATACACAGTATCCTGTACTCGCAATTTCGCCTGAATAGACTTCAGGAATTAAGCAGTACCGCATTTGTGTAGGGCGAGTTGTGGCAAAAATAACGTCATCCTTTTCTACAAGCTTTTGTGCTCGGCTTGGTGCATTACTAGATGAAATTACAGAAGTTTCAATTATTGTTTTTGTTTCAATGTCCAGGGAAGTGAGATCAATATAACGATAGGTTCGATCTGTATCTCTCCACTTTATGTTGTTTGTGGGTAATACGACCTCCCCAATAGCCATCCACTCTACATCAACGCCGTCCAACAGCTTTTCCAAGTAGTTCAAGCTACTCATGCCTCCAGCTCCTCACCTTCAATCTCCGCCACAATCGCATCAATCTCTTTGCGCAGCTGATCGATTTTGGAAACGGTTATTTTGAGTTCGGCATTGAGCTGGGCAATATCCACAACTTCGCGGTTATCTTTCGCTTCTACATAACTGCTGACTGACAGGTTGTAATCGTTGGCCGCTACCTGCTCATAGGGTATTGATTTGGCAAGGTGGTCGATATTTTCTTTGCTATCAAACACCGCCATGATTTGTTCAATGTGCGCATCGGTCAGAATATTGTTATTGGTTTCTTTTTTAAATAAACCACTGGCATCAATGAACTGGGTGTTGGTATCGGTTTTGTGTTTGGAGAGCACCAAAATGGTAACGGCAATGGTGGTGCCAAAAAACAAATTTGGCGCAAGCGAAATTACCGTTTCCACGTAATTGTTATCCACCAAATATTGGCGAATTTTTTGTTCTGCGCCGCCACGGTAAAAAATACCGGGGAAGCAAACAATCGCCGCACGGCCTCTGCTGGATAAATAACTGAGTGCATGCAACACAAACGCAAAGTCTGCTTTGGATTTTGGTGCGAGTACACCGGCTGGCGCAAAGCGGTCATCATTAATTAGGGTTGGGTCGTCGCTGCCAATCCATTTCACTGAGTATGGTGGGTTAGAGACAATCGCATCAAAGGGTTTGTCATCGCCAAAATGTGGGCTGCGCAAAGTGTCGCCCAGTTGGATATTAAACTTGTCGTAGTTAATGTTATGCAAAAACATATTCATACGCGCAAGGTTGTAGGTAGTGTGGTTTAACTCTTGCCCGTAAAAACCTTCATCAATAATGTGCGCATCAAAATGCTTTTTGGCTTGCAAGAGCAGTGAACCGGAACCACAAGCTGGGTCGTAAATTTTATTCACACTGGTTTGGCCATGCATAGCGAGCTGGGCGATCAGTTTGGAGACGTGCTGCGGGGTAAAAAATTCACCGCCGGATTTGCCTGCATTAGCTGCGTAGTTGGAAATTAGAAATTCGTAGGCATCGCCAAACAGGTCGATATGGGATGCATCCGCCTTTTCATAAAAATTATGGCCAAAATCCAAACCTGCTACGCCTTTGAGCACTGCCGCTAAACGCAGATTTTTATCTTTTACCGTATTGCCGAGGCGATTACTGGTGGTATCAAAATCGGCAAACAGGCCTTTGATATCTTGCTCAGAAGGATAACCGTTAGCAGACGATTCAATTGCCGAAAAAATGGCTGCCAGATCGGTATTCAGGCTCTCATTGGTGTTGGCCGTTTTGACCACATTGGCAAACAACTGGCTCGGGTAAATAAAGTAGCCCTTGGTTTTAATGGCATCGTCTTTAATGTCTGGCGTAATCACGCTGTCGGGCAGCTCGGCGTAAGTGATGCTGTCATCACCCGCTTCAATGTAGATAGCAAAGTTTTCGCTGATAAAGCGGTAAAACAAGGTGCCGAGTACGTATTGCTTAAAATCCCAGCCATCGACTGCGCCGCGTACATCGTTGGCAATCGACCAAATCTGGCGCTGCAAGGCGGCGCGTTGTTGACTTGAATTGGGTTGGGAACTTGTCATTTTATTTCCTATTAAATTGGTTTTATCGCTAGTCACACAATAAATCTGCATCTTTTTTGGTTGCGCTCAAACCGCATCACTCCAAAATAATATGCGGTAAAAAACGCGAGGTATCTTTGGTGATGAGTGATTCATCTTCGCGGATGCAAATGCCCGCAGCGCTGTCGCCGACCACCCAACTGCCGAGCATGGTGTAGGTGTCAGCGTTGCGATATTCGTCGCGGAATTTTGGTAAAGCCTGAAACGCTTGGCGAATGTAGCGGCCATCGTTGTAGGGGCCGGCTGCGGAAATTTTTTCACCATTGGCAGTCACTAAATCGACATTAGCTCCCTCGCGTGAAAATAACGGTTTGCGCACCCAGCCTGCCGCTAGCGGTTCGCTTGATGCTGTCTCAAAAAACGCGGGCAGTAAATTCGAGTGATTGGGGTAGCGCTGCCAGAGCAGTGGCAAAATGCCTTTGTTGGATAACAACATTTTCCACGCGGGCTCGATCATTTGGGTATTGGCGGCGGTGATGGCTTTGGCAAACTCTTCCTGCACCATATGTTCCCAAGGGTAGAGTTTGAATAAACCCTTGATCGCTTGATCGTCCAAATCCACAAACTGTTCGCTGCCCTGCGCATCCGTGATTACACCAATATCTTCCAGCGCGATATAACGCACATCTACACCGGCTTGCGCGGCTATA
The DNA here is from genome assembly GCF_000953825.1 of Cellvibrio sp. OA-2007. Taxonomy (GTDB): domain Bacteria; phylum Pseudomonadota; class Gammaproteobacteria; order Pseudomonadales; family Cellvibrionaceae; genus Cellvibrio. The sequence continues at coordinate 241,080 of NZ_BBUL01000096.1, forward strand.
TCCATTAAATAATCGACGGTGCCTTTGTCTTCTATGCTTTCGCGCACGCTGGAAAAATAAAAGGGTTGCGGCAAATTGAGTTGCGCAAAGGCGGCGTCGATTTTGTCGTGCAGGGAATTAAATTGGTCGGCATGTTCAGGCAATACGCCGTTTTTAATTTGATCTTCCAGCCATACCCATTGAAAAAAACCGGTTTCAAATAATGAGGTGGGTGTGTCGTAATTTAATTCGAGTAATTTGGCGGGGCCGAGGCCGTTGTAGACTAAATCCATACGGCCATACAAATGCGGTTCACCTTTGTTCCAGGAATTCCAAATATAACTCCAGAATTCGCGCGGAATATTCAGCAGCGTAAGCATCTCTTCACTGCGGGTGATATCGCCGACCATGTCCATGGTCATTTGATGTAATTCTTCGGTGGGCGCTTCTAAATCATTTTCGATTTGATGCAAATTAAATTGATAGTAAGCGGTTTCATCCCAATAGGGTTCGCCGTCGAAGGTGTGAAAATGAAAGCCCACTTCTTCGGCATAAGCGCGCCAATTAGCGCGCTCGGCAACACTGATACGTTTCATTCATTAACCACCAAAACTATTGCGCGCAGCTGCTTGCTGGCCAAAACCGCCGCGACTTACCACTTGCCCCACTTGCGGTTTAACTTGCGATGGCTTGAGGGTGATGGGGCCAATACCACCGGCGACGGGTTTGTTGGTAGCAGTGCGGAAGGTGCCGCGATCGTCGCGCGATTTGTACAACGGTTGGGTTGGAACTTTTGATCCTGCGGCACCGGCACCTGCTGCTGCGGGCTGTTGGAAATTACTGCCGCCGCGATTCATCATTTGCCCCATCATGTAGCCCATCATCATCGGCATAAATACACTGCCGCCCGAGGTGGTTTGCTGCGGCGCGGTTTCGCAATTGCCCGCGCCAAAATCGACTTCGCATTCAGCTTTATCCAAATATTTTGGCGCAACTTGTGGGTGCAAGGCTTTTGCCGCTGCAAACTCCGCATTGCATTGCGCTGTGTCATTTAAACCAGCAGCGCTGCATTCACTCGGGTCACTAAATACCAGCGCCTGTTGGCTTTCTTCACCGCAACCGGCAAGCAACAGGGTGGCGACAGGAACCATTAATACCAAAGCGGTTTTTTTACTGCGTTTCATTGTGTTGTTTCCTGTAAAAAAATTAATAACTCATGCACGCGGCGTTAATCAAACCAACGGCAATTGCAGCCGCTGCCGAAAAAGTACCGGTGGCGATTTCACCTTGATTAATACGCTCGGGCAATTGTCTGATCGCAATGCGCAACACCACAAAAGTCAGCACTTGTACGATCAATGCCACCGCGCCCCAAACCGCGCAATCGAGCAGTGACAGTGAGTTAGTAATCGCACTGGAGAGCGGCAAAGCAAAACCAATCAGTGCGCCACCAAAGGCAAGTGCAGCGGCAGCATTGTTAGCTTTAATTAAAGCCAACTCATCTTGCGGCGTGACCCAGGTGTAAATACGTACAAAAATCAGCACTAATACCATCGCCACCGCAAAATAGGCGAGAAAAGGTGGAATGCCGTTTAAGGATGACAGCGTAGTTGCAAGCATGGAGATGTCCTTCAGTGAGTAAAGTGGAGCGTTCAAAGTTTCAAAACTGAGGCGGATTCTGACACAAAACTGGTAGTGGCTCTATCTTGTTGACCTACTGTTGCCCTCGATCAAAAAACCCAGCGATTTTTAACAATTTTTTAACAACCATTTCTGGCACACTCGCCAAGTGGAATTGTTGGCTGATATTAAAAGCTCAGGGGCTTGTATGAAATTATTTCTGTGTTGCGGCCTCGCGCTAGTGCTGGCTGCACAACTTAGCGGCTGCAGCGACAAACCTACCAATCTCGCCTTGGGCACGCTGGAGCGCGACCGCATTGTGCTCAAAGCAACTGCCGCCGAGATCATCACCCAACTACCCATTAGCGAAGGCAGCGAGGTGCACGCGGGGGATTTATTGCTACAGCTCGATGATCGCCGCCAACAGGCGTTAGTCGCCAAGGCCGCTGCCAATCTCGCCAGCGCCCAGGCCAATCTCACTAAATTGCAAAACGGCGCACGGCCGGAAGATATCGCCGCCGCCCGCGCGCAGGTAAAAGGCGCGGAAGCGCAATTAGTTGAAGCGCAAAAAACCTTTGCCCGTTCGGAAACTCTGGTGAGCAGAAAACTCGTCGGCGCCGCTGAGCTGGATAGTGCCCGCGCCAAACGGGATTCGGCGCAGGCCAGTTTGGATAAATCCCGCGACAATTTATTACTGCTCACCAACGGCACCCGTGAGGAAGATTTACAGCAGGCCGAAGCGCAAGTGGCGCTGGCGCAAGCCGCACTGGAATTGGAACAGTACAATTTAGGCGAGCTGAGTATTCGCGCCACTGGCGCGGCGCGGCTGGATCATCTGCCCAAACACCTGGGCGAACGCACCAGCATCGGCGAAGCGGTGGCCACACTACTGGCCGACAAAACACCCTACGCGCGGATCTATGTGCCGGAGACTCATCGCCTGACGCTCAGTTCCGGGCAGGAATTGGTTGTGCATGTGGATGGTCTCGAGCAGCCGCAAACCGGCAAGCTGCGCTGGATCTCCCAAGATGCTGCGTTTACGCCCTACTTTGCGCTGAACTCCAGCGATCGCGCCCGCTTGGTGTATTTGGCAGAGGTGCAGTTACCCGACTCAGCCGCTAACTTACCCAGCGGTTTACCCGTACAGGTTGAGCTGCCCCATGACTGATCCGGCAATGCGTGATACCGCAAATCAGTGGGCGATAGAAACCCGTGGTATGAGCCGCCGCTTTGGCGATTTTGTCGCGGTCGATCAGCTGGATTTATGCATCCCCTATAAAACCATTTACGGCTTTCTGGGCCCCAATGGCTGTGGCAAATCCACCAGCATGCGTTTAATTACCGGCCTGCTCACCCCGAGCGCGGGCGACATTCGTGTCTTGGGCATGGAGATTCCGGCGCAGGCAGAACTGCTGCGCCGTCGCCTCGGCTATATGACACAAAAGTTTTCCCTCTACGATGATTTAACCGTGCAGGAAAACCTGCGTTTTATGGCGCAGATCTACAACCTTGACAGCCGCAGCGTCAAACAACTGATCGACAGCCAGCTCAGCCGCTATCAACTCAACGAGCGCAAAACCCGCCTGGCCGGTTCACTCAGCGGCGGCCAGCGCCAGCGTTTGGCACTCGCGGCGGCGACCTTGCATCAACCGGAATTATTGATTCTGGATGAGCCAACTTCAGCGGTAGATCCGGAAAACCGGCGCGACTTTTGGGAAAAACTGTTCGACCTGTGCGATGGCGGCACCACCATTTTGGTCTCCACCCACTATATGGACGAAGCCGAGCGCTGCCATGGCTTGGCGATTATGGAGAGCGGAGTGAAACGCGCCGATGGCGCACCCGCGCAACTGATGCGCGAGCTGGGCGCTCGCGTGGTAGAAATCGACGGCGAGAATTTGCGCCTGCTCAAACAACAATTGGGCGAGCTGCCGGAAGTAGTCTCCACAGCACAACAGGGCACCCATCTGCGTGTGCTGATTAAAGAATCAATCGAAGACCCCGAGCGCTGGCTGCGTGAGGTGCACCCGCAACTGGTGCACGACCGTCAAATCCACGCCGTGCGCCCCAGCCTTGAAGATGTTTTTGTGCACTGCACCGGCAGCCACGCCAGCAGCGGGGGTGCTCGTCAATGAATGCACTTTTAATGGAAGGAAAGTGGCAATGAATGCGCTAAGCCAAAGCTTGCAGCGCATCGGCGCGATTATCTTTAAAGAACTGCGCCAACTGATCCGCGACCGCCCTACCTTTGGCATGGTGGTGATGGTGCCGCTGATCCAGCTATTGCTGTTTGGTTTTGCCATCAATACCAATGTGCGCGATTTACCCGTGGGGCTAGTGGACTTGAGCCATACCCAAACCGCGCGCGCCTTGGTGAGCGACCTTGGCGCCACCCAAGTGGTGCGCTTCACCCAAACCTATCAAACCCCGGCGTTGGCCGAAGAGGCGATACGGCGCGGCCATGTGCATGCAGTTTTAGTCATCCCTGAAGATTTCGGCCAGCGCCTGCAAGACCAGCGTGCCATCGCCCAATGGCTAATTGACGGCTCCGATACCATGGTCGGCAATGCGCTACTCGCGCTCCAGCAAATGCCCTTCGCCAGCGGGTTTGAAGCCCAGCCCAGCAGCCGCAAAAACACCTTTGAAGTGGCGCTGTTTTTTAACCCCGAGCGGCGCTCGGCAATCAATATTGTGCCGGGGCTGGTGGCGATTGTGCTCACTATGACTATGGTGATGTTCACCTCGGCAGCGCTGGTGCGTGAACGGGAGCGCGGCAATTTGGAACTGCTCATCACCACGCCGGTACGCTCCAGCGAGATTATGATCGGCAAAATTGTGCCCTATGTATTTGTCGGGCTGATTCAAATGACGATTATTCTCGGCCTCGGCCATGTGATTTTTGCTGTGCCGATTAATGGCCGCCTCGACCAGCTGGTGCTCGGTGTATTTGCTTTTATCAGCGCCAGTCTGACCCTCGGTTTGTTGGTATCCACTATCGCCAAAACCCAATTGCAGGCAATGCAGCTCACCGTGTTTCTGCTAATTCCCTCCATCCTGCTCTCCGGTTTTATGTTCCCCTACGAGGGTATGCCCGAAGCAGCGCAGTGGATTGCCGAGGCATTGCCGGCAACGCACTTTATCCGCATGGTGCGCGCCATTGTGCTGCGCGGTGCAACGCTGGAAGATTTACAGCCAGATTTGTGGTGGTTAATCGGCTTTACCGTAATTGGGGTCATTGCTGCAGCAAGTCGATTCAAAAAACGGCTGGACTGACAGATCGCGTGGACCAACATATCGCCTGAATTAATAAGGCATATAGCTAAACAGATCAGTTTTGGCACCAAATTCACTTTTTGGATATAGCAATTCAAAGTAAAAATTAACTCTTTTATAGCTGACACCTTGTGATTGCACATAAATCAACCTAGACTGCACAACATCAATTATGTGAACTGGTTCGCACTTATGCTCAAGCACGTTTCTGCCGTTTTAGCGCTGATAGTTTCCGCCCAAGCTGGCGCGATTAGCATCGATTTAGGCCCGGCCACCGGCTACAACCTCTTTATTAAAGAGAACTTCAGCCAGCCGGGGGCTGACTCGCAAGGCAAAATCGCGATTGGTGGCAACGCCAATATCGGCCAATACGATGTAGGTGTGAACTATGAGCCGGGCACCAAGCGCGATGGTTTGCAGTTTTGGACTGAGCCGGGCAAATATTCTGATGTACTTGTCGTGGGCGGTAACCTGACCACCACTCAGTGGGCTTGGGGAAATATCAAGGGCAATCTGGTTCTGGGCGGTCAGCTCACCGCTGGGTCTAGCAAAAATGCCGTACTGGGCACCACCACCAAAGCTACCCCGATTGACTTCAATGCTGCCTTTGACCAATTTAATCTACTCTCGCAAGCGCTTGCAGGCCAAAGCAATACCGGTGGGCTGGAGTTTAAATACAATAACTGGCTGATGCTGGATGGCAGCGCCAATAACGATGTTTACTTCACCAGTATCACCGGCCAAATGCTCGCTAACGCAACCGATCTGACCGCACCGGGGCTAGATAAAAACGATACGCTGGTAATTAACGTCAGTGGCAAAAATATTAATTTCGACTCGCTCAATTACGGCAGGCGTGAATCTTTTGCCGCACTGGATATGTCGGCCAGCCATATTTTGTATAACTTTTTTGAAGCAGAGAACATCACCTTTAGTGGCGGAATCAAAGGCAATATCCTCGCGCCCAACGCGAACTTCACCTTTCTGCAAGGCGATTTAAGCGGTCAGGTAATCGCTAAATCCTGGACCGGTGGCTGGGGAGCCCAAGCAAATTTATGGGATGGCTTTTTTGTTCCACCGGTCGATATCCCACCACCCGCTACACCACCGCAAGTCAGCGTGCCCGAGCCCTCCGCCGTACTTTTGCTTTTGGCAGGACTATTCGCGTTGGTGCTAATCCGCCGCAAACGCGCATAAGCTGATTCCATAACAATCTCAAAGCTGCTATCAACACTGCTTGGTAGCGGCTTTTTTTATTATGAGTATTCGCTACACTGTGGATCGTCTATCAACGCTTGCAGTCGCAGGCCACACCGAATAGGGATTCATATGAAAGTCGATAATATTCTACAAACCATTGGCAACACCCCCCACGTTCGCATCAACCATTTATTCCGCAGCGATATCGAAGTCTGGATGAAAGTCGAGCGCTTCAACCCCGGCAGCAGCATCAAAGATCGCATTGCGTTGGCGATGATTGAAGATGCCGAAGCCAAGGGTCTGATCAATCCAGATACCGTGATTATCGAACCCACCTCAGGTAATACCGGTATTGGCCTGGCGCTGGTGTGCGCCGTAAAGGGCTATCGCCTGATTCTCACCATGCCGGAATCCATGTCGGTCGAGCGCCGCAAAAACATGAAAGCACTGGGCGCAGAATTGGTACTCACGCCAAAAGAGCTCGGTATGGGCGGCTGTATCGCCAAGGCCAATGAGCTGCTCGCGGAAAACGCCAACAGCTGGATGCCACAACAATTTAACAATGCAGCTAACGTGGAAGTGCATCGCAATACTACCGCGCGCGAAATTCTCGCCGACTTTCCCGATGGACTGGACTATATGATTACCGGCGTAGGCACCGGCGGGCACATCACCGGCTGCAGCGAAATTCTTAAGCAGGCCTACCCCAACTTTCAAACCTTTGCCGTAGAGCCAGAAAAATCGCCAGTGATCAGCGGCGGCGAAAAAGGTTTACATCGCCTACAAGGAATCGGCGCCGGTTTTATTCCGCAAGTCTTAAACAAAGAAACCCTCGACGGCACTATTCTGGTGAGCGAAGCCGACGCGTTTGAAATGGCTCGTCAATGCGCACTCAAGGAAGGTATTTTTGTTGGTATTTCGTCTGGTGCGACGCTTGCCGCCGTTGCACAAAAACAAGCTGATATGCCCTCCGGCAGCCGCGTTATTATCTTTAGTTACGATACCGGCGAGCGCTACTTGTCGATTGAAGATTTGTTTTAAGTAACCCTGCAGCTATACCAAGTACATACAGAGGCGATAAGCTGCCCTCTGTATGGCTTGCCCGCACAAACACCCGATAAGAATTGCTACAAAGATGGTTTATTGCGCTATGGTTATGGACTAGATCAGGTAAAAAGTGCCAAATTCAGTCGCTACAGCATTCAAAGATTTTCTTTTTGCATCAATGGAATGATCGCTTTTAAAGGTGAAAAAATGCGGGTTTGCAAAAACATACAGCCATATTTCTCCACCCTATGCATGGTGCCGATAATAGGTTTTTCCACCAGCGTATTTTCAGCCAATTATTTTGATCTGAGTCTGGATGAGTTATTACAGGTGCAGATCACCGGCTCGACATTAAAAAACGAATCCTACAAAACCGTTCCCTCACCAGTCACCGTATTTGAACGCAAAGAAATAGATAATTTGGGCGTTGATTACCTCTACGAATTAATCAATCTGGTGCCCGGCTATCAATTCAACCGCAATGCCGATAGCCCTTCGGGTTATACCATGAGTTCACGTGGGCGCCGAATCAGTTCCGAGGCGCGAGAAATCTTGCTGTTAGTGGATGGCCGCGTCTTTTCCGACCCGCGCACCGGTGGCGCAGACGGCTCGCTACCACTGTTTCCCGTAGACCAAATCGAGCGGGTAGAAATTTTGCGCGGCCCAGGTTCCGCACTCTACGGTTCCAACGCATTAAATGGCGTTATTAATGTCATCACCCGCAGTAAAGAAAACAGTGTGGCTCTGCAAGTGGGCTCAGAAAATAGAGTCATGGTTTCCGCAGCAGCTTCAACTACATTTGAATCGGGCGATGCAAATTTACTGGCACGGTTTTATCAAGATTCCGGGCAGCAGTATTCAGTAGAAGATCCGTTCACAGCCACCCAAGTTGCAACGCAAGATCCGCGACAAACTTACGATATAGACGGTGCCTGGCGCTATCACAACACCCAAGTGCGTGTAGCGTTTCACACTGCCGACTCGGAAGACTTTTACGTGGGCGGCACTATCGATAATGACGTCAACGAATATATTCAAACCTTGCGCCAAATCAGTGTGACGCAACAGCTTTCGTTGGCTGAGAATTTAAAGTCCTCGCTATCTATCAGCTATCTGGATATCACTCAGGACACATCGTTTCCCATCGCACCCGAGGGCGCATTTCAAAGTATTAGCTCACCTGCAAGCGATGACAGTTTTATCATTAAGGTGAAATTTGCGGGGTCTACCTATCGTATCAATACGGATCACGACCTGTGGTTAAGTGAATTAGACAGTGTGCAGTTTGGTTTGGACTGGCATAAAAATAATGAAACAGATGCGTATGTAAAAAATAATTTTGATTTATTGCAACTCTACAACCAGCAATTCCCAATCACTTACTATGGTGACTTTACCCAGATCACCCCCGTGGGCACCGAACAGTCACAAGAGGCATTGGGTATTTACACCCAATACCTGCGCAACATTCATAACACCAATTTAACCCTGGGGTTAAGGTTTGATGATTATGAAAATGTAGGCAGCCATATAAGCCCACGGCTCGGCATAGTTCACCAATTCAATACAAACCACACATTCAAATTACTTTATGGTGAAGCCTACAGAGCGCCCTCGCTCAGTGAGCAGGGTTTAATTAACAACCCTGTTCTATTGGGCAATGCCGAATTGAATTACGAGGTAGTTAAATCGATTGATGCTATTTGGTTGCTTACTGGCGACAACAGCAGTTTCTCGGTGGATTTTTTTCAGCATCGCTATAAAAACCCGATTGAAACAGTGACACAAAATGAGCTTAGAACCTATCTCAATACTGCCAGTGAAACTACCAACGGCGCCGAGTTGGAATTGAAATATGGCCTTTCGGAAAATTGGTTATTAAATGCAAACTTCACCCATATTTTTTCCTTGTTAAAAGGTCAGTACCACGAAGCAAGCAATGTTGCATCGGTTACCTTAAATTACAGCGCACCACACTGGAACCTTAATTTTTCCGGCATTTATCATGATTCCAAACAATTTTTAACTCCCACCGGAACCTATACAGACATTAACCCCAATACTAATCTGAACATTAAATATCGCTACCTCATCAGCAAAGATTACGAAATCAATCTGACCGCAAAAAATGTGTTCGGTACAGCGTTTGATACACCGCCACAAGGCTCTTCTTTCTCATTGCCCATACCCAACCGGGAGCGGGAATTGGCGCTGGGCATTCAGTGGCATTATTGATTTGCCAAACACCAAACAAAATTCCCTCCGCCAGAAAAAGCCCAAAAAGGACGCTTAAGCGCTGTTTTGGGGCGCCACAGAAATGTCATCGCAAATATGCTAGAGTCCCGCCATCCCCCTATTTTTAAGGAATTAACCATGAACAATATCCATTTTATCGGTGGCGAAAAAGGCGGTGTGGGCAAATCCATGACCTCGCGTTTGTTAGCACAGTATTTAATCGACGCAGGCAAGCCATTTATTGGCTTGGACTCGGACCAATCCCACGGTACTTTTTCACGCTTTTACAGTGAGTTTGCCCACCCGTTAATCATTGACGATTACGACAGCCTCGATCAATTAGTTATTCTTACGCAAGAAAATCCCGAGAGCGATTTAATTATTGATTTAGCCGCACAAACCTCAACACGTCTCGGCAAATGGATCGACGAAAGCGATGCCCTCGCGCTGTTTCAAGAATTAGGCAGCCAGGTTTACTTATGGCATGTAATGGATGACGGTGCAGATTCGGTCAACTTGTTAAACGGTTTATTAAATCGCTACCCGCAGGATTTTATTACATTTGTGGTAGTGAATAATTTAGGCCGCGGCGAATGTTTTGAGCATTTTGAGCAATCAACCACCTACCAAAAAGCCAAAGAGCGCGATGCTATTTTTATCACTTTGGCAAAACTGCAACCACAATTAGCTGCGCGTATCGACTTCGCCAACACCAGCTTTTGGGCCGCCGCCAACAATACCGACGTGATGAATATTATTGAGCGTTCACGTGTGCGTGTGTGGCTGAAAAATAATTATTTGCAGTTTGATAAGTTGGAACAAGAACCAGCATAAAAAAGGGCGCAATCAATTGCGCCCCTACGGAATAAATATATTGTTGGCATTGTAGGGGCGCGATTGATCGCGCCCTTTTATTAAGTGGTACTCCAACAACAGCTACTCTACCGCAACCACCACCACCGCTTTAGCTGGAATTTCCAGAGCCAGTTTACCGTTGATGGCTTTTGCAGTGTATGGAGCAGGCTTAATAGTCTCGGGGGCAGCAAAGGTATTGTGTGCGTCCATCGCTGATGCCGTTAATACTTGCCCGCTAACACCCGTAATTTTTACCCCGGCTAAATTAATATCCACCGTTTCCGCTTTGTGAGGGTTTGCATTCACCAGCGCCAGATAAATTTTTCCATCTTTGGCGCGTGCAGCGGTCGCACTGATCGCAGGAATTGATGCATCGCCCAGTGTGTATTGCGGAACATTGTTTAGTTCCAGCGGTAGCGATGTGGCATCTTGGAACGGTACATACATTTTAAATACGTGATAAGTCGGCGTCAGAACCATTTTGTCTTTTTCCGTCAAGATCATCGCCTGAAGTACGTTAACCATTTGCGCAATAATACTCATGTGCACGCGGTCGGCGTGTTTGTGGAAAATATTCAAATTCAATGCAGCAACAACCGCATCGCGCAAACTGTTTTGCTGATAGAGGAAGCCCGGATCATCATCGCCAGTTACGTCGTACCATGTGCCCCACTCATCAACATAGAAGCCGACTTTTTTCTCGGGATCATTTTTATCCATTACTTTTTTATTGTTGATAATGAATTGATCCATTTTCAACGTATTAACCATAGTAGACATCCACTCTGCCTCAGGGAATTTCAGCGCCGCGCCTTTTACTGACCAATCACCTTTAGGCAAGGTGTAATAGTGGAAGCTCACCGCATCCATGCGCAAACTCCAATTGGGCTTTACGTTGGCAGTGAGATAATCCGCCCATTCGGTGTCCTCGGTGTGGCCGCCGCTGGCAATTAAAACAGGGGTATTGTCTTTTGGTGTTTTAAGGAAACTGGCGTACTGCTTGTAGAGATGGGTGTAGAACTCGGGAGTCATGTTGCCACCGCAGCCCCAAGCTTCATTACCAATCGCAAAATAATGCACACGGAACGGTTTATCGCGGCCATTTTTGCGGCGCAATTCAGCCAGGGTCGATTTGCTATCCGAGGTCATGTACTCCAACCACTCCGCCATCTCCTGCGGGGTGCCGGTGCCCAAATTGCCGTTTACATAGGCCTCAGCGCCAAGCATTTCCACCAAATCAAAAAATTCGTGGGTTCCTACTGCGTTATCTTCGATCACGCCACCCCAATTGGTATTCACTCGCGCCGGGCGCTTACCGCGCGGACCAATGCCTTCACGCCAATGATATTCATCGGCAAAACAGCCACCCGGCCAACGCACCAGCGGCACTTGCAATTCTTTCAGCGCGCCGACTACATCATTGCGCCAACCTTTGGTATTGGGGATCTTGGACTTGGGGCCAACCCAAATACCTTCGTAAATACCGCGCCCCAAATGCTCGGCAAATTGGCCATAGATATTTTTGTTGATGACGGGACCAGGCTTGGTGGTATCAACACTGATCTGGGTGTCGGCCAAGGCCGTGAAACTAATGCTTAGGCCAAGGGCGGCAATAAGCGGCTTGATGACTCGCATGGATGTCTCCTATTTGTTGTTATGGAGTAGTGATTGATCGGTGAAAATCTAATACTAGCCCATGCTAGATCATATTGTCATACAAGTTAACCTTATTTAACTAGCGAGCTGACAACCTCTGTCAGCTCAGTGATTGAATTAATCAGGACACTGCTGCGCTTTACGCAACACTGTGTTTAAATACAGTATCAACCACCAATCACCAACCTCTATGCGTAAAATTATCCACTGTGATGCAGATTGTTTTTTCGCTGCAGTTGAGATGCGCGACGATCCCAGCCTCGTCAATCGCCCGATTGCAGTGGGCGGCAGTAGCGATCGGCGCGGAGTTATATCAACGTGCAATTACGAGGCACGACGCTACGGCGTCCACTCGGCTATGCCCTCCAGCACAGCAAAACGTCTGTGCCCGGATCTACTGATATTGCCGCATCGCATGGAAGCCTATCGCGAAGCATCGGATAAGATGCGCGCTATTTTTTACGAATACACCGAACTGATCGAGCCGCTCCCATTGGATGAAGCTTTTTTAGATGTGAGCGATGCAAAAATTCATCGCGGTAGCGCAACATTCATTGCACAGGAAATCCGCCAACGCATTAAAGATGAAATCGGTATTACTGTGTCTGCCGGTATCGCACCCAATAAGTTCCTCGCTAAGATCGCTAGCGACTGGCATAAACCCAATGGGCAATTTGTTATTCCGCCCAATCAGGTTTCCGCATTTGTTGCGCAATTGCCCGTAAAAAAAATTTATGGCGTCGGCAAGGCGATGGCGAACAAACTGGCAGAAGCGAATATTTTCACCTGTAGTGATTTGCAAAAATTCTCGATCTTTGAATTATCGCAGCGCTACGGCCAAATGGGTTCACGGCTTTTCAAGCTGAGCCGCGGCATTGATGAACGGGAACTCACAGTAGACCGACGCCGCAAATCCTTGAGCGTGGAAAACACCTTCTCGCAAGATCTACCCAGCCTGGAAAACTGCCTGCACGAGCTGCCGCCACTAAGCCAACAATTAGCGATACGCTTGCGCCGCGTGGATGATGATTACAAAGTAGTAAAACTTTTTGTAAAACTTAAATTTGCAGATTTCAGCATCACTACCATAGAGCGCAGCGCCAGTGCGGTGTTGTTATTAGAATTACAAAGTTTATGTGCAGAAGCTTACCAGCGAAAAAACTTGTCTGTGCGATTGATCGGTGTAGGAGTGAGGTTTATTGATTTGCGGGAGACGAATAGCTATTTTCAGTTAGAGCTATTCGGCGGAGGAAACCAACACCCTATTCCACAATCTCGTTTTCAACCCGCCTCACCTATTTATTTCGCTCCAGATTCTTAGGTTTTATTAATTCCTATACAAAGTTTCGATTATTGTTGCGGCAACCCTGCCTTCTGCTTTCAGTTGACCGCTATTTACATTAGCGAGAAATATAACGTTTATATTATCTTCAGGAATACGCAACATATCTAACTGGAAGCCGTACATTCGGCCAGGGTGCCCGATGGTATGGCGCCCTCCGACATCCTCTATACCTACACCAAAACCATAGCCAACAAAAGGCACAAAACCATTGGTAAATTTATGTGGTGTGATGAGCTGCTGATAAGACTCGCTACTGATAATTTTTCCATTATGTAACGCCTCGCTCCACAGCAACAAATCCTCAACCGTTGAATACAATGCAGCTGCACCTTTGTAGGTAAACATATTTGTATCAATTTCTTGATACGGTTTTTCATCCCTTATGCCATAACCAGTAGCGCCATATTTATATTGAGCATTGTTGCCATAGAGCCCAGAGTTTTTCATTCCCAAGGGAGAAAATAGGTGTTTTTGCATGTATGACTCAAGCGGCATACCAGCGATTTTTTCTACAATAAGCCCCAATACAAAATAGCCGTTATTACAATAATTCCATTTCTCACCCGGTTCAAAATAGGGTTTATTTTTTTGTATATAGGAAAGGTGGGCATTGGCGGGAACTTCTTGATCAACAGGGAAAGGAAAATCTTCGTCTTTTTCCTGCTCCCACATTCCGGATGTGTGATCAAGTAAACTTCTTATGGTAATTTTCTCGGCATTAGGCAAGGCCGGGAAATAATTATTTAACTTATCATCTAGCGATAACCTCCCCTGCTCAACCAATAGCAATATAGATACCGCAGTAAATTGTTTGGTAATAGAGGCCGCCCTAAAAACGGTTTGCGTATCATTGGGAGTATTGCTTTCTATATTGGCGAGACCAACACCACCTTTCGCGACTATTTTTCCATCCTTTGAAATCAAGTAGGCAAACCCAGGCATCTTCTTGCTTGATAAAGTCCCCAGGTATTTCTCCACCTCCGCCGCATGGTATTGATTCTTTATATTTTCACTCGCCACAGAATTATTTTTATGACTAGTACAAGACGCGAGAAATGCCGCAAGGGATGCGATTAAAGCAACAATAACCGGCGAACATTTTTTTACTGTATTTATTTTCATAACCCGATCCTATGGTTGTAATTAGCCCACATATTTGATCACCATCCACTAGTTAACATAATAAAAATAACGTAAACAAACGCTATACAATAATATGAGCTTGAAAATAAAAAAGTAAGGCGGCTTATGGCCGCCTTACTTGATTATTGCTAATACCACCGGAAAACTATTTTCCATTCACATCCAATGTGCGGGCGGGCAACTTCACTTTTACGCTGGTTTGCGATTCAGCAGTAGATTTTGCGAGGATAACCTCGTATTCACCTTTGGCGATTTTCCAGGTTTTGTCTTTGCTCTGATACATCGCCAACAAACGTGGATCAATATTAACGGTCACACTAGTCGATTCGCCCGGTTTTAAATCCACCTTATGAAAAGCACCCAAACGTTTAGGCGCTTCCCACTTCGCACTTTTTGGCGCTACGTAAACCTGTGCTACATCTTTACCTGCAACAGCGCCGGTATTTTTAACGCTGAAGCTCACACTTAATTGGCCATTTTTGACTGCGGTTTTTAAATCACTGTAGGCGAAATCGGTGTACGACAAACCGAAGCCAAATGGAAAGAGCGGCTGATGATTTTTTAATTCGAACCACTTATAACCCACAGCGGCGCCTTCGAAATAATCTACTTCAAACCGCGTTTCAGGTTTTTCGAGACTGCCGTCTACTATGGCGCGAGGCAACTGGCTTTCTGCAGCAGGGAATGTAATCGGTAAATGGCCCGATGGATTGACCTCGCCGGACAATACTCGCGTAATCGCTTCACCGCCATTGGTGCCGGGGTACCATGCCTCCACTACAGCGCCGACATCCTTCAACCATGGCATTAGCACCGCGCCGCCAGTTTGTAACACCACTACCGTTTTTGTATTGGCTTTGGCAACGCTGGCGATAAGCGCATCTTGATTGTCTGGCAATGACAAGTTAGGTACATCGACTGATTCTGCCGTCCACTGATTAGCGAACACAATAACCACATCACTTTCCGCAGCCAATTTTGCCGCTGCTTGTGGGTTGGTACCCTCGTCAAAACTAATACGTGCATTTGGATAGCGCGCTGCAAGGGCTTTCATGGGTGATGAGGGGTAATAGACCATTGGGCCTGGGAATACTTTTGGACCGAGGCCTTTAATTGCCATTCCACCCACTGGATAAACCTGTGATGAGCCGCCGCCTGACAGCACACCCACATTTGCATGTGAACCGATGATGGCAATTTTTTTCAACTCTTTAGCCAGCGGCAATAATGTTGCGCCATTTACTTTTTCATTGCGCAACAACACCATGCCCTCTTCCGCATCTTTTTGCGAAATCAAACCGTGTTTTTTGAAATCGATATTATTGCTTGCTTGCGGCACCGGGTTATCCATCACGCCGTGTTCAAACAGGGCGTGCAATACCCGCCCGGCCATATCATCCAGGCGCGCCTGAGTCACCCACCCATTAGTCACCGCTTCTTTTAACGGCTCTTTAAAATAAGCTGCATGATCAAAGGGCAAGCCCGACTGTTGATCCAAACCATTATTGGCGGCGGGAACTGTACTGTGAGTTGCACCCCAATCCGACATTACCCAACCTTTGAAACCCCAATCTTTTTTCAATACTTCATTTAATAAATATTCACTCTCACAGCCATACACACCATACACACGGTTGTATGAGCACATCACTGAACCCGGGTTGCCAATTTCGTAGGCAAATTGTAACGCGAGCAAATCGGACATACGCCCAGCTGCTTCATCGATAGTAACGTTCAAATGAAAGCGGCCAGATTCCTGATCGTTGTAAGCAAAATGTTTTAATGTAGAAACAATGTTATTTGATTGCACACCTTTAATTTGTGCGCCCACCATGACACCGGCAAGCAGCGGGTCTTCGCCACCGTATTCAAAATTGCGGCCATTGCGCGGCTCGCGCACAAGATTGACGCCACCTGCAAGCAACACATTAAACCCGGAGGTGCGCGCCTCTGAACCAATCATTGCGCCGCCCTCAAAACCCACTTGTGGATTCCAGGTCGCGGCCGTAGTCATGCCCGAAGGCAATGCAGTGCGCTCACGCACATTGGGGCCACCTTGCGATGCAACACCAATTCCGGCGTCCGCCTGCCAAATATGTGGAATTCCCAAGCGTGGAACTCCATAGATAAAACCGGCAGATTGCGGATGGGACTCAACTGGACGAGTGAAATTTTTCCACGGTGCGTCGGTGCCAAAGTACCCCACCAACAGAGATAATTTTTCATCCATCGTCATTTCTTTTAATACTAATTGCGTGCGCTCTGTCGCGCTTAGGCCGGTATTCATCCATGGCTGAGCCTTTGTATTGGCATCCTGTGCATTGCTAAACGGGGCGCCATATAAAGCGCAAGCAACCGCTATAGCACTGAGTTTTTTGGAAAATATCATCGTGGAGCCTCTTGCTGTTGTTTATTTGGAGAGAGTGTTTCTAATTGTTATGTAAATAGCCTAGTGGCAATTTTGTATTGCTGCAGAAAAGATCATCAGCAACGGGCGAGAATACTAACCAGATGGATTGGAGAAGGCGCTAACTTAACGGATATTTACCTTAGTTAAATTAATAAACGGCCTTGAGCCAAAGCCGTTTTTACTATTGAAAAACCATTATTTATTTAATGCTGGTTTCGATGTTATATACACCAGAAATATCGCGATTAAACGCGGTGAAATCGTCACTATAAAACGCGCGAAAATCATCCAATGTGCCATTGCTGATATTTTCTTCACGGTTGGCAGGAACCCAGTAATGCGGGACATTTTTACCCTCGGGGCCGGGAACGCCTTCTGGTGCATTGCGCCAGGTCAGTAAAAAAGCGATGGTGCGCGCATCGGCATCGGCTTTTAACGCAGCAATCAGCTTGCGATACCACTGATTATCGTATTTACCTGCTTCAATATCCGGCGCGCGAATACCAATCTCGGAAATCACCGGAATTTTGCCGCGCTCATCCGCCATACGTGCAACCAACGCAGCATTGGCGACCACATTTTTAAACCAGTTTCCGTTGTTTTCTACTTCGCCGTAAGTATCAAAACCCAACACATCCACATAGGCATCACCAGGATAGCGCTCCAAATAATTTGCCTCTGTTACCTCCCAAAAATTATTGGGCGAATAGGCATATAAAAAATTGTGCACCCCTTTGGTATCGCGCAAATATTCAACAGTGTATTGGTATAACTGCTTGTACTCTTCTGGAGCGGATTGTTTATCGCCCCACCAAAACCAGCTGCCGGTATTTTCATGAAGAATACGGAAAATAACGGGGATTAATGTGCCCTTGTCATCTTTAAGATTATTCGCCCAATCTGCGAGTTGATCCAGGTAAGCATTGTAGACCGCATTAGCTTCACCACCGGGCAAGGCAGCTACTACGGCAGGTGTGGTATCCCACGAAGTGCCAACCGGCCACACACCTTTTTGTTTATCCGTAAGGGGATTATCAAAATGCGAACTCACAGTGATGATGCCACCGCGCGCATAGGCTTTTTTAATTTGTGCGACTACATCGCCCTCTAATTTGGGGGCAACAATAGATAAGGTGTCCCAGCCATATACCGCAGCAAAATCACCTACCGCATTAAACGTATCAGATTGTGTACCATCGGTGCTGGTAATGGTTAAACCCTGTGTCGTTTCATGCTGATGGCCAAACATAATCGACTCTTTGCGCTCTTGCTGCATAAACGCGAAAAGTGAACGGGTTTCAGCGGTGGCCTTTTTATCGACAATATTGATATCGACAACAGCCGTAGTGCGTTCGACGCTGGCGTGACTGGCAACCGGCAAAACGGCGGCGAAAGATGACGTTGATGCACTCTCATTGGATTTATTACAACCAGTCATTGCCACGGTTATTGCAACGATAATCACCGCCAAAATTGAACTGCGTGCAAGTACCGGAATTGATGCCGGGATGAAATTGATGCTCATAGTGACCCTCGGGAAGACGTCTAATTATTTTGGTATCGCACCCGAATTCCCAAATCGAAGGAGAGACGCAGCTCATCAGCCGTTATTTCGCGGGGGAAAAAGCAACCGGAAATATGGGCCTGACAAAAACTCGCGCCTTCCAACTGGGCAGTGCGGAAATCAATACCACGCAAATCGGCACCGCGAAAATAGGCATCACGCAAATCCAAACCACTCGCATCCAACTCACGCAAATCCAAACCGCGAAAATCGCCACCACGCAAAACATCCACTTTTACCTCACCGCCGGCTTTACGCTGATTGAATTCAACCACGCGCTCAGCACGCAATAAATCGTAATAAGGATTGTGATGCACAATAGGTTTAGTCATGGCTGGCTCCATTTGGCTGGCTAGGTGATTTCAACAACATTCACTAAGGGATATGTGTTTTGACTATAGCCCAGCAATGGGGTTTTGCTTAACCGATTTCAGTGCCACCAACATTATACTGTAAACGGTTACATTCGGGTTTAAGAAGTGTAATTAGCGCGTTAAAAGCTTTGTTTGCCCGGTTGGTATTTTGAGTCGCGCAGGTTACACTTGCGTACAAGCTGCAACATAGCGGCACGCCCAATTCACTTGGTTATTGTTGTTTATCAATCTAGCCTTTGGGCAGGCAATCCTCGGTCAAACTTATTCCCACCGGCATAGTGCCTGTTGGAATAACAATCTTCAGCCAGTCTCCCTTTCAGAAGGTTTAGCTACTCATATTGCGAGCTATGCTAAAGACATGCGTTGAGCGTAAAAAATTATCTTGCCATCGCACAGCCTCACGCGGGTTCGCTGTCGCTTCGGCATTATTGAGGAATTGTGAGAATGAGCTTTATCCACGACGACTTTTTGCTCGACACTGAGCAGGCGAAAATACTCTTTCATGAGTATGCCAAGCACATGCCCATCATTGATTACCACTGCCACCTTCCCCCTGAACAAGTAGGTCAGAATAAGCAATTCAAAAACCTTACTGAAGTTTGGCTGGCCGGCGATCACTACAAATGGCGCGCGATGCGCTCCAACGGCGTAAATGAACGTTTCTGTACGGGTGATGCGAGCGATTGGGAAAAATTCGAGCAGTGGTGCGCCACTGTGCCCAACACCTTGCGCAACCCGCTCTACCACTGGACGCATCTGGAACTGCGCAAACCATTTGGTATCACCGACCGCCTGCTCGACAGCAGCAACGCCAAGCGCACGTGGGATGAATGTAACGAGCTGCTTGCAACGCCCGAATTCAGCGCGCGCGGTTTGATGACCCAGGCCAATGTGAAAATGGTGTGCACCACCGATGATCCAATTCACGATCTCGCCCACCATAAAACCGTTGCAGCAGATAAATCCTTTAAATCGGCGATGCTGCCCACCTGGCGCCCCGACCGCGCCATGATGGTAGAAAACACTGAGTCTTATAATAAGTATCTCGATCGTTTGGCAATTGCGGCCGATGTGAATATCAATTCTTTTGATGATTTGATGAAAGCGCTGAATATTCGCCACGACTATTTCCACGCAAATGGCTGCCGCTTGTCGGACCACGGCTTGGAAACTGTCTATGCAGCCGATTACACGCAAGAAGAAATCAAAACTATTTTCCTGAAAATTCGCGGTCATAAAGATCTGGATGCAGTGGAAATTGAAAAATTCCAATCGGCGATGATGGTTGAGTTTGCCCTGCAAGATCACGCCAAAGGCTGGGTGCAGCAATTCCACATAGGTGCGATTCGCAACAATAACCCACGCCTGTTCCGCACTCTGGGGCCAGATACAGGTTTTGATTCGATTGGGGACCACAACTACGCCAAACCGCTGGCCAAGTTTTTAGGCCGTTTGGACGATCAGAACAAACTCGCCAAAACCATTATTTACAATTTGAACCCGCGCGATAACGAAATGATCGGCACCATGATCGGTAACTTCCAGGACGGTTCAGCCGCAGGCAAAATCCAATTCGGCAGCGGCTGGTGGTTCCTCGATCAAATGGAAGGCATGACTCGCCAGATTGAAGCACTGAGCCAGCTGGGCTTGCTGAGCCGCTTTGTAGGCATGCTCACTGACAGCCGCAGCTTCCTCAGCTATTCACGCCATGAATATTTCCGCCGTATATTGTGTGGAATTTTAGGGCGCGATATGGCCAAAGGTTTAGTTCCTAACGACCCTAAAATGGTCGGCAAGATGATTCAGGATATTAGCTTCAACAATGCGAAAAACTATTTCCCGTTTGTAGTACCCGAATAACAGCCCGAGTAAGTTAAAATAAGCCCGGTTCGCCGGGCTTTTTTGTGCCCCCTTATATTTCGCGCCTCTTTTTGGACACCCACTTTGCTACAAAACGCTCTCGCTACGTTTCAGTTTGCTTTTAATATCACTGCACCTATTTTTGTGATGCTCTTTCTCGGTATCTGGCTGAAAAAGCGCAACATGATTAGTGACGACTTTATTAAAACCGCATCGCAACTGGTGTACAACATTGGTTTGCCAGTGATGTTATTTATCACCAGCGCCACTACCGACACCTCCCATATCAGCGATTGGAATTTATTGATTGCCTTCGGCCTTATGACTGGCTTGGTTTTTATTGGCAGCTTGATGACAGCGCATTGGCACTGCAAAGATCCGCGCGATGAAGGCGTATTGGTGCAAGGCGCCTTTCGTGGCAATTTGGTTATTCTGGGGTTGGCATTTTGTGCCAATGCCTACGGCGAAAAAGGTTTGGCGCTGGCCTCGCTACCCGTTGCTATGACGGTAGTGTTGTACAACGTATTATCGGTTTACGTGTTGAATCGCAGTTTGCACCATGCCAATAACTCACTTGTGCCGACACTGCTGGGCATTGTGAAAAACCCTTTAATTCTCGCTATATTTTCTGGCTTCGCGGTAAATGGAATTGGCCTGCAACTGCCCAATGTGATTATGGATAGCGGAAAATATTTGAGCCAAATGGTGCTGCCGCTGGCGCTGATTTGTATCGGTGGCTCGCTGAGCTTATCCCGACTGGCACGCATAGACGCTACGACCTTAAGCGCATGCCTATGGAAATTAATTCTTTCGCCGATTATCGCCTGTGCTATCGCGATTAGCTTGGGGCTCAATGGCGATGCCTTGGCCGTGTTATTTTTATTGGCTGCATCGCCCACAGCAACCATCAGTTTTGTGATGGTGCAAGCCATGAAAGGCAATAGTGAATTGGCGGCCAATATAGTGGCTCAAACCACCCTTTGGTCGCTTATCACCGTGACCTTGGGTTTATGGGTGCTGCAAATACTGAAGGTGGTTTAACCAAACCAAACTTCTGGCAAACCGGTAGCAGTGGTTTTAAAAATAAACAGATTGCCCGCGTCTGGTTGCTGGGCAAGCGCGTCATGGCTCAACCCCACACGCGCGCTAGTGACCGCCAATAAATTAAAATCATTGCCGCCAAATGCCACGCAGGTTGGTTGCGATACCGGCATATCCCACACCAAATCTTTAGTGCCGTCGGGCGCATAGCGCACTACTCGGCTACCGCCCCACTGGGCATTCCACACATAGCCTTGCGCATCGACACATGCACCATCGGGCTCCACGCCAATTTCTGTGTGCGCAAAAATTTCCGGATTGGATAACTCGCCCGTGTGCGCGTCAAAATCATAAACGCGAATGCTGTGGGTTGGCGAATCAGCGTGATACAACTTGCGCGAATCTGGGCTCCAGCAGAGTGAATTGGAAATCATCAAGCCACTAAAATGTTTGCTCAGCGTAAGCTTGTGATCCAAACAATAGAGCGCAGCGCTTTGCTCCGGTGAGTTTTTTTGCTCGACAACTGTGCCCATCCAAAAACGCCCCTGCCGATCACAGCGGCCATCGTTGGCGCGATTGCCAATTACATCAACTTCCGGTTTTGCAATCCACTCAACTGCGCCGGTGGTGATATCAAACCAGGCAAAACCTGATTCAAATGCCGCGAGCATCCGCGCATCATTTTTTGCAAAGGCAAAACAACCGAGGCGCTCGGGCAAATCCCAGTGACTTAATTGTTTATCGCTGATGCAATAACGATAGAGTTTTGCAGCATGAATATCGGTCCACCAAAAACAGCCATCCTGATGATTCCACTGCACGCCTTCGCCGAGCAAATTGGCACAGGGAACTATATCGATAAGAGTCAGTGCATTCATGGGATTTACTTTTTGTTATTGAACAACATAAAACGGATTGTAACAGTGAAAAAAAATGCCTCTAAACAGAAGCATTTTTAAATCAGCGTCAGAGACTGCGCAGCTTACCACCAGGTGGCGTAGATGGCGACGAGGATCAGAATTACACCCACTGATGCAATATTAAACCCTGAGGTAGTTTTAAAGCTCACATCATCCAAATGAATAGCGTTGGCTTGCTCTTTCGCACCGCCCAGCAAGGTTACTACCGCGGCTAAGACACAGCACAGTATAAACACCACGCCCACGCGATCCATAAAGGGGAATTCAGGCAAAAACTTGTAGAACATTGCCGAAAACAAAACTGATGCAATTGCAGCCGCCAACGCGGAGTTGGCCGAGGCTTTTTTCCAGAAGAAACCAAACAGGAAAATCACCACAATGCCGGGGGTAAAGAAGCCGGTGAATTCCTGAATAAACTGGAAAGCTTGCTGTGACTGACCGACCAGAGGTTTGGCCAATAATATTGCAATCACCATCGCAATTAAGGCAGTTGAGCGACCAACAAATACTAACTTGTGCTCAGTTGCATTTGGGTTAATCAATTTTTTATAAACATCCATCGTAAAAATGGTGGAAATGCTATTGCTCATAGAACTGAGTGACGATGCAATTGCGGCAACTAAGGCGGCAAAGGCAATGCCGAGCAAACCGTGCGGCAATAATTTCATCATTTCTGGATAGGCTTGGTCTGGCTTGCTTAAGTCTGGCACCAGTACCACCGCGCAAATACCTGGCAGCACTACAATGATAGGAACAAATAATTTTACGTAAGCCGCAAACGCCATGCCTTTTTGCGCCTCTTGCAAACTTTTTGCTGCGAGCGCGCGCTGAATAATATATTGGTTAAAACCCCAGTAGCTGATATTCATAATCCACAAACCACCAATCAAGACGGATATGCCCGGCAGACTAATGTAGTTAGGATTATCTTGCGCCAAAATCATATCGAATTTTTCTGGCGCTTTTTCCATAAGCGTTGCAAAACCAGAGATCACCCCGGTATCGCCAGAGATTTGGTTGAGCGCGAGATAACTCACAAACAGACCACCCAAGACCAATAAAATAACCTGAATGATGTCGGTCATAGCTACAGCTTTCAAACCGCCATAAACCGAGTAAGCCATAGAGAACATCACCAAAAAGATCATGCCGTACAACATGTCGATACCCAAAAATTGGGAGATCGCCAACGAACCCAAATACAAGACCGAGGTGAGGTTTACGAAGGTGTAAAGTGCGAGCCAAAAAATCGCCATGATGGTGCGCACGCGCCCGTCGTAACGATTCTCTAAAAATTGCGGCATGGTGTAGATGCCTTTGGCGAGAAAAATTGGCAGAAAATATTTGGCGATTACAATCAAGGTGATGGCAGCCATCAGCTCATAGGCGGCGATACCCATGCCAATCACATAACCAGAGCCTGACATACCAATAATCTGTTCAGCGGAAATATTGGCGGCAATTAATGAAGCGCCTATCGCCCACCAAGGTAGAGATTTACTGGCGAGAAAATAATCGTTGGCATTTTTTTCGTGACCTTTTTCGTCGCGCGACACCCAGTAAGCAACAAATAGCAAAATCAGGGTGTATGCAACCAATACCCCCATATCGAGTCCGTTTAAAATCATGATTGACCTCTATGTAGTAGTGCGTATGGTGAACGCACTTTGTTATTAAATTCTTCCACCATCGACAATGAATTCTTGGGAGGTAATCATGGCTGAATCATCTGCGGCCAAAAATAACGCCAGATTGGCGACATCGTGTGCGCCCAAACGTTTTTTGAGGCATACGCGCTTCATCAATTCTTTTTCTTCATCCTCACTCAACCATTTTTCCAATTGTTTGGGTGTGGCCACCCAACCGGGAAGAATAGAGTTCACGCGAATATTATCCGGGCCATAATCCGTCGCCAACGCTTTGGAAATACCCAAAATACCGGCTTTGGCGGTGATATAACTAGCCAGCCGCGGTGGACCAAATTGCACATTGATCGAACTGATATTAATGATCGATCCACCACCTTGCGCGGCCATCATCGGCTGCACGGCTTGTGCAGCAAAAAACACCGGATGTAAGTTAACCGCCAAACCGCGGTGCCAGTCCGCCTCGGTAACGCTTTGGGTATCAAAGCGCTGGTCGTTAGCGGCATTATTGATCAGCACCTGAATATCGCCTTGGGCTTGTTGCGCTTCCACAATACTGCGCTGCAATGCACTTATATCGCTCACATCACACACTTTGAACCAAGGCCGGACATAACCTTTTGCCATTAACTCTTCGCATAACGCCTGAGCGCCCGGCTCATCTATATCGACAAAGGCTACCTTGGCGCCCTGTGCGGCAAAGGCCTCCACCAAGGCAGCACCTATACCGGTAGCGCCGCCGGTGATAAACACACTGCGATCCTGCAAGCTCGGGTAGCGGGTATACCCGGAATGGGCTGAGTAGCTATACATGTTGAGTTCTCTCTGGGTTTATACGCCATTCGTTATACACATAGGCACCTTTAAGCATAGGCAGCAGTTTGAGACCTGCACTTGCTATTTAGGTTTAACCAGAGACACATTGATCAACTGCATCACTTCTTGCAGCAATGTTTTTACTGCTTTACTCGCTTCCTCTTGATCGCCCGCACAGATCGCATCATAAATTCGCTTGTGATCGTCATAATCTGCAGTGAGCACGCCTTTTAGCTGATTGGTGCTGGCGATACTGACGCGCAGCGCCACCTGAATAAACTCGCGCAGCTGAAAGAAGAACCGGTTGTTGCTCGCCGCCAAGATCGCGCAGTGAAACTCTATGTCAGCGGAGAGAGGATCATCCAACCCTTCATCTGCGCGTTTCATCCGCGCCAAGGCATCGCCAATCAGCTTGATTTTGGCTTTATCTTGATTGTTTTCTGCCGCCAGTACCGCGGCTTCTGGCTCTATCGCCATACGCAATTGAGTGAACTCACGCAACAGCTCCAACGAAGGGCGGGCATTGAGTGTCCAACTGAGCACATCGGCGTCAAACATATTCCAATGGGTACTGGGCATCACCCGGATACCCTGCCGCGGGCGCGAGGCAATCAGCCCTTTTGCCGTTAGCATCTTTACCGCTTCGCGGGTCACGCTGCGGCTGATATTAAATTGTTGTGATAACTCCGCCTCGGTAGGGAAGGATTTATCAATCGCATATTGACCCTGAACAATTGCCGCACCCAATTGATGGGTTAACTGGTGAGTAAGGTTACGCCCTGTATCCAGCATAGTTATTTAGCCTATTTATATTATATATTTATGAGGTATCCGACAAGACTTAATTTGTCGTCGCTGTCATCTGCTCAAGCCGTGGGAGGATAACGGATACCACTGGTGTTTGACCTGAAAACGAAAAAACCCGCGCCTGCTAACAGGCGCGGGTTATTTAACAAGAGGATGTCGCTTTAGTCACGCAAAAAATACGCAACCGGGAAAATCGCCGGCCTATTCTTTGTTATTGACGTTTTCAGCGATCTCTTCGAGATTGGAGTGGCGAACATCTTCACCGTTGACCAGATAAATCACGTATTGCGCCAAATTGCGCGCATGGTCGCCAATGCGCTCTAGCGCACGCAACGACCACATAATATTGAGCACCCGCGTAATACTGCGCGGATCTTCAATCATAAAGGTCACTAGCTCGCGCATCGCTGTGCTGTATTCCATATCAACTTGTTTATCGGTCTGCACTACGGTCAAGGCTAAATCCATATCGAGACGCGCAAAAGCGTCGAGAGCATCTTGTAACATGCGCGTGACATTGCCGCCGATGTGACGCACTTCTATATAACCGCGCGGCGCCAGACCATCTTTATTCATCGCAATCGCCTGACGGGCAATTTTTGTTGCCTCATCGCCAATACGCTCCAAATCTGTAATGGCTTTGGTGACAGCAATCACCAAACGTAAATCGCTGGCGGCTGGCTGCCGACGCGCAAGAATGCGAATACACTCTTCATCGATTGCCATTTCCATTGAATTTACTTTTAAATCTGCGCGCACGACTTGTTCTGCACGCTCCACATCGGCATCGATCAAGGCTTGAATGGCATCATTAACCTGGCGCTGCGCCATGCCGCCCATTTCGGATAAGTGCGTGCGGATCGCCTCAAGCTCAATATTATATTGCTGCGAAATGTGGTGAGTGTGACTTGTAATATCCATAACCATGGTGCGCCTCCGCATTAACCGTAACGGCCGGTGATGTAATCTTCAGTTTGTTTTTTGCTGGGATTAGTAAAGAGCGTGTCAGTTAAACCGTGCTCGATCAAATCCCCCATATACATAAACGCGGTGTAATCCGAAACGCGGGCGGCCTGTTGCATACTGTGCGTTACGATCACAATGGTGTACTGGTGCTTCAGCTCGTTGATGAGCTCTTCAATTTTTAAGGTAGAAATTGGATCAAGTGCTGATGCAGGCTCATCCAACAAAATCACCTCTGGTTCAATCGCAATTGCACGCGCTATCACCAAACGCTGTTGCTGCCCGCCCGATAAACCAAACGCATTTTCGTGCAGACGATCTTTTACTTCATCCCAGAGCGCGGCACCTTTTAATGATCTTTCTACTACTTCATCCAATACACGTTTGGATTTAACACCTTGTAAGCGTAGACCATAAGCTACGTTTTCATAAATCGATTTTGGAAATGGATTGGGTTTTTGGAACACCATCCCAACCTGGCGACGCAATTCTGCTACATCGACACTTTTGTCGTAGATATTTTGGCCATCAAGTAAAATTTTTCCTTCTACACGGCACAAATCGACCAGGTCATTCATCCGGTTGAAGCAGCGCAGCAGCGTTGATTTACCGCAGCCAGATGGGCCGATAAAGGCGGTTACTTTTTTCTCTGGTATTTTCAAGCTCACATTATTTAATGCGCGCTTTTGATCGTAGTACAAATTGAGATTATCTACTTCAAGCTTGATCGGTTCCACCAATGCTGTCGGACTCATATGTTGTGCCTGTTTTAAAAAATCAAAAGTAAATTCGCTGAATTATTTCAATTTAATGACAATTTTGTTGCAGCGGTTTAATCCGATGCACCACGATATTTCTCGCGCAAATTATTGCGAATTTTGATCGCGGCAATATTTAATACAATAATCAGCAACACCAGAATTAACGAGGTTGCGTAAACCAATGGGCGTGCAGCTTCGACGTTGGGGCTTTGAAAACCCACATCGTAAATATGAAAGCCGAGGTGCATAATTTTTTGATCGAGATGCAAATAAGGATAATTACCATCGACTGGAAGTGCAGGAGCCAATTTCACCACCCCCACCAACATCAGCGGCGCCACTTCACCGGCGGCGCGTGCAATCGCCAAAATCAAACCGGTCATCATCGCTGGAGTTGCCAAGGGTACCACCACTTTCCATAAGGTTTCTGCCTTGGTCGCACCCAATGCGAGACTGCCCTGACGGATTGTACTTGGTATGCGCGACAGCCCTTCTTCGGTAGACACAATCACAACCGGTAAGGTCATGAGCGCCAGCGTGAGCGATGCCCAGAACAACCCAGGGGTCCCGAAGGTAGGTGACGGCAGGGATTCAGGATAAAACAGCTGGTCGATACTGCCACCGAGGATGTACACAAAAAACCCTAAACCAAATACGCCGTAAACAATTGAAGGAACGCCCGCCAGGTTGTACACCGAGATGCGAATTATCTTCAATATGGTGCCTTGCTTAGCGTATTCACGCAGATAAATCGCCGCCAATACACCGAGTGGTGTCACCATGATTGACATCACAATCACCATTGTCACTGTGCCGAAAATAGCCGGAAAAATACCGCCTTCGGTATTGGCTTCGCGGGGTTCGTCGGTTAGGAACTCCCAAAAACGATCGCCGTACTGCACCAATTTATCCAGCACGCTCATTTCATTTGGGCGAGTAATTCGCACTATGTGATCAAAACCAATCACCGCTTCTTTACCACTACCCGTACGTACCTGCAGCTTGTCGCGGGTGGCTTGCGCAAGAATGTCGTCGCGGCGCGTTTTGATAATAGCGTACTCCGCCTCCAGTGCCGCGCGGCGCTCACTCATATCAGCATCGGCCAGCGCCATTGCTTCGCCTTTGATGCCATCCAGTTCCAAGCGGCGGCGCTCAAGACGCAGGTCGTCCATGTGCTTATTGATGCGTCCTATGTCTACCCTTTCGATACGACTCACCTGTTGATGCAATTCAAGCGCACGACGTAAACGGCTGTCTAATTCCTGCCAAAAGCCCTCATCGCCCAATTTTGACACTACCGCGCCACCTTCTTGAACTGCTACAGGAAAACCGTAGAAATTACCCCACTCACGGCGCTCAATGGCAATAGCATCGGCAGGGTACTGCCACTCATCCATGCCCATATCCAAAAACCAGACAAAGTCGCGGCCACTAATATCGCGATTGCCAAGCTTGAATAAATGACGCGTAATGACTTCCGTATCAGCTGGCACTTCATAGCCACCATCGCGCGCCACCGCTGCGGTAATAATTTCGTCGCGGACAAACTCACCCATCACTATCTGTTTTTGTCCCGCGCGATCGGTAATTGATGTTTGCAATATGTCGGCAGGCCAAAAATGACCAAAACCACGCACCGCAATCAACCCAAGCAGGCCAATTACCATAATCATGCACAGCGTAACAGCGCCGCCATTGAGCCAAACCCAAGGCGATCCGCTTTGAAACCAAGAAGTCTGCTTACTCGATAATTTTTTCATCACACATCACCCATTACAGATTGCTGTAACGTTTGCGGAGCCGTTGACGAATGACTTCCGCCAGCGTATTCACCACAAAAGTCAGCGCCAACAGCACTAGAGCTGCAAGGAAAAGCACACGGAAATGGGTACTGGCGACCGCCGTTTCTGGCAACTCCACCGCGATATTGGCGGAGAAAGTACGCATACCCTCAAAAATATTGAAGTTCACAATGGGGCTGTTACCGGTAGCCATGAGTACAATCATGGTCTCGCCCACGGCACGACCAAAACCCATCATCATTGCAGAGAAAATGCCGGGACTCGCCGTAGGCAACACCACGCCCACCACTGTCTGCCAGCGGGTGGCGCCGAGCGCCAGAGAACCTTGAGTTAGATGGCGCGGCACACTAAAGACCGCATCTTCAGCGATGGAAAAAATAGTGGGGATTACTGCAAAGCCCATCACTATGCCAACAACCAAGGCGTTGCGCTGACTGTAGTCGATACCATTTTCAGTAAACCACTGCGGCATGCTGCCGCCAAACAACCAGATCTCGGTAAAAGGGCTGGCAACAATACAAAACCATACAGTGATGATAATTGGCACTATCAACATTGCTGCCTCCCAGCCCTCGGGAACCCGTGTGCGCAAGGATTCAGGGCAGCGACTCCATAGATAGCCGGTTATTAGCATGACGATGGGCAGGGCAATCAAGATCGCAAACACCGCAGGAAGATGGTTTTCCACAAAGGGCGCCAACCACAAGCCCGCCAGAAAGCCGAGGATCACCGTGGGCAATGCCTCCATAATTTCGATGGTCGGCTTTACCAGGCCACGCAGCTTGGGAGTCATAAAGTATGCGGTGTAAATGGCACCCGCAACCCCCAAAGGAATTGCAAATAACATCGCAAAAAAGGCGGCTTTTAAGGTGCCTATTGAAAGCGGCACAAAACTCATTTTGGCTTCAAAATTATCGCTACCGGAGGATGCCTGCCAAATGTACTCCGGCGACTCACGCCCCTCGTACCACACTTTTTGCCATAGAGAACTGAACGATACTTCCGGGTGTTTATTCCAGACATCGGCCACCGCTAGCTCATTGCTCACATCGAGTAAGAGTGCGCGATGATGGATAGGCGACACCGCAATCTGGGTGATAGGTTTATCCGCCAGCGAGTCGAGGAATAGCGTGCGCTCTGAGGTGCCGTAATAGATGCCGATATTGCCTTTATCGTCGCTCGCCCAAAAACCGCGCCGCGCATGTTCAGGCACTACCCGAATAACGGCACCGGCAAGTGAATCAAATGCGCGAACAAATTTAACCTCGTAGACATTGTCGCTATTGCGCACCAAAAACCACTGGCTCACTTGCCCTTGGTCAGTACCTATCACGAGCGATGCGGTACCCACCAAAAACTCCATTGCGGTAATCTTGCCGCCGGGAACCGCAACTGGCGCCTGACGTACAGGTGTGCTGGGATTGATGATGTTGTACAACCACAACTGGGCATTATCGTCAGCAATAATCAGATGCTGCGCACTTTCATCCACCTGGATTGCTATAGGTGTTACGCCCTCCGGCAAAGCAGGCAGGGGAAACACTTCCTGACTCAGTGTTTCTTCGCCGGTAATCATGTTGGTATTACTGCTGAAGATACCCAATAACAACCGCTTATCTGCCGTAAGCGCCCCCATCAAAATGCCGCTGGAGGTCTCCTGTACCGCTAGCTGGGTAATCGCCGCGCCCTGTTCATCTAACTGCAATGGCGCATCGCCCAAGGGGTATACCAAGCTTGGCACTATCTGACGCTTGTCCTGCGGGTAGCTCAGTGCATAGTTCACTTTGGTCAACGCAACTTGACCATTGTCGTAGCCATAAGCAATCAAACCTTGATCTGGCGTACTGGTCGCCAAGCGGGTAAAAACGGCACCTTCTGCGCGCGGCACCTGTGCATTTAACACTGGGCTGCCATCATTAACCGCGAAAAAGTTTACTGCTCCACTTCGTTTAAAATTGGCGCCTATCTCTTCATAGCGCTCTAGCAACAAATACTCAGTTGGATCTGACTCGACCTGCTGCAACTGCACAGGCGTAAAACGATGGGTGATATCCACAGATGCACCGCGAAACAGCGGCGCAATTTCAGAAAACAGGTAAAAGAAAATTAAACCCAAGGAAAATACTACCGCCAGACCGGCTGACATTACGCCATAGCGCGATAGATTGTCTTTGAATTGACGGATACGACGCAAACGACTGCGCTGCTCGGTTGTTGGCATCAGGCTTGGCATTGGTTTGGCCACTAGGACTGGTTCGGACATGGTCTACTCACCTGGAATTGTCTGGCGTGTAAATGCTAACAGGCAAAAATGACACTTTTGTTACAATCACCCAGGCACTGTCACATAAGTGTCATCTTTTTATTTGCACCCATAAAAAAACGCCGAACTAGTCGGCGTTTTTCACACAACCTGGATAATTACTTCAACTCAGCAAGAGCCTTGGTCACCATGGTTGCAGGCAGCGGGATGTAGCCATCGCGCACTACAGTTTCTTGACCTTGCTTGGAGAGAATCATTTTGATGAACTCCAACTGGATCGAATCTAACGGGCGGTTCGGGTGCTTGTTGATGTACATGTAAAGTACACGTGACAGCGGGTAAGAACCATCCAATGCATGCGATGCCTCAGCAGTTACAAACGGCTGACCGTCTTTCTTGGACAAAGGAACTGCTTTAACACCCGAGGTGATGTAACCAATACCTGAGTAACCAATACCGTTAATTGATTCAGAAACACCCTGCACTACTGAAGCAGAACCTGGTTGCTCAAGAATATTAGCCTTATAGTCACCTTTACACAGAGCTTCATCTTTAAAGTAACCATAGGTACCTGACACTGCATTGCGGCTGTAGATCGCAAAATCACGCTTTGCCCACGCATCAGTCAAACCAACCTCACCCCAACTAGTGATGTCCTTAGCGCCACCACATTTACGGGTAGCAGAGAAAATGGCATCAACTTGAGGGATACTTAAACCCTTGATCGGATTATCTTTGTTGACATAAACCGCCAACACATCAATAGCTACAGGAACAGCTGTTGGCTTGTAGCCGTGCTTAGCTTCAAACGCCTGAATCTCTTCGGTTTTCATCATCCGGCTCATAGGGCCGAAATTAGCGGTACCTTCAGTCAAGGCTGGTGGTGCAGTTGAAGAACCAGCGCCTTGAATTTGAATATTGACGTTAGGATAGGATTTTTTGAAATCTTCAGCCCAGAGTGTCATCAGGTTGTTGAGTGTATCTGAACCAATTGAGTTCACATTGCCTGATACACCAGTCACCACCTTGTACTCAGGTAACTTAGGGTCAACTGCCGCTTGCAGCGCTGCTGCACATACCATAGAGCCGGCCAATGCCAACCCTTTAATAATTTTCATAGCGTTCATAGAGCGCTCCGTTTAGTCATTCGTGAATAATGAATTCATGCTTGTTGATGAAGAGGTTTGCCTCTTCATTGGCGACCACTTTATCCAGCAAATATGACAGTAATATGACCAACGGGAATTTTTGTCACAAATATGTCGCAAAATCGTCATATCTTTTTTATTCCATCAAAATAAAAACACCCGCCGAAGCGGGTGCTGATAAAGCTATTTTACAACTCGTAAACCGGGCCGTTTAGGTGCAGCACCTGAGGGCGATATGGGCTCTGGCGCAGGAGAGTTTGGCGGAGATGTCGGCGCCGGCGGCTGTGGGTTTTGTTCTGGCTCAAACATCATACCTTGGCCGTTTTCACGGGCGTAAATACCCAGAATCGCACCACAGGGAACATAAATGTTGTTCACTACACCACTAAAACGCGCATTGAACGAGACGGCGGTATTATCCATAAAAAAATCTTTGATCGCCGTGGGGGATATATTCAAAATAATTTGCCCATCTTTGTTGACATGCTGCTGCGGCACCTGAGTACCTTGCACATGCGCATCAACCAAAATGTGCGGAGTGCAATTATTATCCAGTATCCATTCATAGATAGCGCGCAAAAAATATGGACGGCTGGATGTCATGGACATAAAAGTTTCCTTTACAGATCGAGTGAAAAACGGCAACAAACTACAGGTTTTTTCTCCGAGGCTCAATAAGCTGTACCGCAAACAAAACGGGCGACCTAAGTCGCCCGTTTTGTTATCAGTGAATATCTCTCCAGAATTCGCGATTCAGGAAGTACACAAAGACAAACAGTATCAACAAGAAGCCCAGGACGTAATAACCCATCGATTGACGCTTCACTGCGACAGGCTCAGCCACATACTCAAGGAAGTTAACTACATCGTAAACCGCCTCATCAAATTCAGCAGCAGACATGCTCCCTTTGATTTTGCCTTCCTTCAGCGCACCGCAATGTTCATCCATTTCAATTTGACCAACATCATTGCGCAAAGCGCCACCATGGTGATTAAGTTTTGGGCCAGCTCCGCACTCAAGCAAACCTTGTGGGCCAATCAATACATGGGGCATGCCCACATTGGGGAATACGCGATTGTTAACCCCCCAAGGACGAGTTTCATCCTTGTAGAAGTTTCGCAGATAGGTATACAACCACTCAGGTGAACGCGCGCGCGCCACCAGTGTCAGATCGGGTGGAACCACACCAAACCATACTTTTGCTTGCTGTGGTTTCATCGCAATTTCCATCAATTGGCCGATACGCTGATCGCCAAAAATCAGGTTTTGCTCCATCAAGTTGTGTGGGATACCCAAGTCATCAGCAACACGCTCATAGCGTGAATACTTGGCCGAGTGACAACCCATGCAGTAGTTGGCGAAATATTTTGCACCGCGCTGTAAAGACTCTTTGTCATTCAGGTCTGGCTCCATGTGATCACAGGGAATCGCGCCGCAGTTGAACGCACCTTCGCTAGCAACCGCTTTGATAGGCACCACGGCAAGAATGATAAATAACGCCAAACCGGCAAGCACAACCAATGCTGGCAAACCTTTCGACTGGGTACGGGTTGGCTCAACCAGATCCTTATCGCGCGCAGCCAGAATTGGCAGCACCGCAAAAATCGCCGCCAACAGGAAGCAGAGGATCAATAACAATACCGGAACATCGCCACCAATGTATTCGAAGCCCATCCAGGTAAAGACCACAACAAACACACCACACAGAACCCAGGAAATTTTGGATTTCGCTTTTTCCGGGCTAGTGGTTGTCCACACCGGCATAGTCAGGAAATAGGCGAAGTAAAACGCGGTAGCAATTTGCGACAACAGGGTTCTGCCCTCTGTCGGCGCTTTAACACCCAAGTAACCCAACACCACAAACATCGCCGCAAAAGCGATTAGCATAATGCGCGGAATATGGCCGCGATAACGCATGGACTTCACCTTACTGCGATCCAGCCAAGGCAATACAAACAGCAGCGCAATTGCTGCGCCCATAGCCGCAAAGCCGAGCAATTTTGCAGTCAATACCAGCGGGCCAATTTCGATTGGCATGGTCACTGCACGCAGCACCGCATAGAACGGGGTGAAATACCAAACTGGAGCAATATGCAGCGGGGTTTTCAGGTTGTTAGCTTCTTCAAAGTTAGCGTACTCAAGGAAGAAACCACCCATCTCCGGCATAAAGAACATAATGAAGCAGAAGGCAAACA
Organism: Cellvibrio sp. OA-2007; assembly: GCF_000953825.1. Lineage (GTDB taxonomy): Bacteria > Pseudomonadota > Gammaproteobacteria > Pseudomonadales > Cellvibrionaceae > Cellvibrio. Next base: position 276,004 of record NZ_BBUL01000096.1, read on the forward strand.
GGAACACTGTGATACCAACCAGATCGTGCACTGTGTAGAACGGATGGAAAGGAACACCATCGCGCGGAATGCCATTTTCATCTTTGTTCTTTTTGATCTCCACACCATCTGGGTTGTTAGAACCCACTTCGTGCAATGCCAGAATGTGCATCACCACCAACGCCAATAATACAATTGGCAAAGCAACCACGTGCAGGGCGAAAAAGCGGTTAAGGGTAATGCCAGAGATAAGATAATCACCGCGAATCCACTGCACCAAGTCATCGCCTATACCAGGAATAGCGCCAAACAAGGATACGATTACCTGTGCGCCCCAGTATGACATCTGACCCCAAGGCAATACGTAGCCCATAAAGGCTTCGGCCATCAGCACCAAATAAATAGTCATGCCGAAAATCCACACCAGCTCGCGCGGGGCTTTATAAGAGCCGTACATCATGCCGCGGAACATGTGGAGATACACCACAATAAAGAAAGCAGAGGCGCCGGTGGAGTGCATGTAGCGCAACAGCCAACCGTAATCCACATCGCGCATAATGTATTCAACCGAAGCAAACGCACCTTCAGCGGACGGGTTATAACTCATAGTCAACCAGATACCGGTAACCAATTGGTTTACCAATACCAGCAGCGAAAGTACGCCAAAAAAATACCAGAAGTTAAAATTCTTGGGCGCATAGTACTTGGCCATGTGCGTATCCCATGCGCGCTGCACCGGAAGACGCTTATCAACCCACTGCCACAAATCAACTAACCAATTCATATCAAGCCCCTTGATCTTCGCCAATCACAACTATGGACTCGCTCTCATAACGATGAGGAGGAACTTCCAGATTCAACGGTGCGGGTACAGCGACATATACACGACCGGCAAGATCGTATTTGGAACCATGGCATGGACAAAAGAATCCACCCTGCCACTTTGCACCACCCAAATCTGCCGCGCCTACGTCCGGGCGAAATGCAGGGGCACAACCCAAGTGCGTACAAACCCCTAACAAAATGGCGAACTCTTTGTTAATTGCACGCTCGGCATTTTTGGCATAGTCAGGCTGTTGAGGCTCATCGGAGTTGGCGTCCAATAACACCCCTTGCTCCTCCACTTTCTTCAAGCTATCCAAAGCGGCTTGGGTACGACGCACGATAAAGACTGGCTTGCCGCGCCACTCAACCGTAACCATAGCACCCGGTTCGATTTTGCTGATGTTGTACTTCACTGGCGCGCCAGCAGCTTTCGCTTTGGCGCTAGGATTCCATGAACCCACGAATGGAACTGCGGCACCCACAACACCAACCGCACCCACTGCACAAGTGGCTCCGATTAATACGCGGCGGCGCGTTTGATTTACTGCGTCATTACTCATGACGATTTTCTCCCCTAAACAGCTTTAACGGCTAGCAAATTGCCTAAAATCGCCGCAAGACTTGTTACAGATTACTGATACGAAGTCCGGCGAAAAAAGGAATATTGGGTGACTCAAGAAAAGGCGGGCAATGTTAATGAATTAACGCACTGCTTACAAGAATAACCACACATAAACAGTGGGTTATAAGCCGGTAATTTTAGACGTAAAAAAACGCCCAAGCCAGTAAAGACTTGGGCGTTTTTTTGATGATCATCAACCAGCCAGCATAAAACCAGCTGGAGAAAACCATTAACGCTTGGAGAATTGCGGCTTCTTACGTGCTTTACGCAGACCAACCTTCTTACGCTCAACTTCGCGTGAATCGCGAGTAACGTAACCGGCTTTGCGTAAATCGCTACGCAGAGACTCATCATATTCCATCAGCGCACGGGTCAAACCATGGCGAATAGCGCCCGCCTGACCGAAACTACCGCCACCGGCGACAGTAACATTAACGTCAAATTTTTCTACCAAACCAACCAGTTCCAATGGTTGACGAACAACCATGCGCGCAACTGGACGACCGAAATACTGGTCCAACGGACGGTCATTTACGGTGATAGTACCAGTACCTGCAGTGATGAACACACGCGCGGTAGAGGTTTTGCGACGGCCAGTGCCGTAAAATTGTGTAGCAGACATGTCAGCTCCCCTTAGATGTTCAGTTCTTTAGGTTGCTGAGCAGCATGTGGATGCTCATTACCTGCATAAACTTTCAGTTTTTTGAACATAGCGCGACCCAGCGGACCCTTCGGCAACATACCTTTAACGGCAGTTTCGATGGTGCGCTCTGGAGCTTTTTCAATCAACTTCTGGAAGCTGATAGATTTAATGCCGCCCACGAAACCGGTGTGAGAGTAATAAATCTTGTCAGTTGCTTTACGGCCAGTCACGCGCACTTGAGCGGCATTGATTACAACAATGTAATCGCCGGTATCAACGTGTGGAGTGAATTCTGGCTTGTGCTTGCCACGCAAACGCGAGGCGATTTCCGCAGATAAACGGCCGAGTGTTTTTCCCGCCGCATCCACGACGAACCAGTCATTAACGACAGATTCAGCTTTGGCAATATAGGTCTTCATGTTATTCCTGCCTAATTGGATGTGGAACTAATATCTAAATGAATAAAACAACCCCTAAAATAGGGAGGCGGCATACTACACAGCCAATGTTTGATTTTCAATCATAATTTGCGGTTGAATTGCTATTCAGGTCGATGTGGACGCGCCAGATACTCATGACTTTGCATTTCCAACAGTCGGCTCACGGTGCGCTGAAACTCAAAATCCAACTTGCCGGTAGAATAGATCTCGGCCAAAGGGCGCTCGGCTGAAATGACCAGCTTGACCTGCCGATCATAAAATTCATCCACCAGATTCACAAAGCGCCGCGCCTGATCGTCATTAGCGCGCCCCAAACCCGGCACATTGCTCAAAATCACCGAGTGATACTCGCGCGCCAGCTCGATGTAGTCATTTTGTGAGCGAGGACCGTCGCACAACTCAACAAAATCAAACCAGACAATGCCTTCACTCAAGTAGCGGGCGCGAATCAAACGCCCCTCCACCTCAAGCTCAGGATTTTCATCGACTTCGGCAGCGACGGATAACAGACTTTTAAAACTGCACATTAGGCTCTGATCAGCTGCCGCATCCAAGGGGGAATGATAGAGTTCAGCCTGCTCAAGGGCGCGCAGGCGATAATCTACCCCACCATCCACATTCACCACCAAGGTGTGCTGATTCAGCAAGGCGATGGCAGGCAAAAAGCGCGCACGCTGCAAACCATCTTTATATAGACCGTCGGGCACGATGTTCGAGGTAGCCACCAGCGTGACGCCGCGAGCGAACAACTCCTCCATCAAGGTGCCGAGAATCATCGCATCGGTAATATCCGACACAAAAAACTCATCGAAACAAATGACGCGCGCCTCATTGGCGATGATATCAGCCACTTTTTTTAGCGGATTTTTCTGACCATCCAGCTTTTTAAGCTCCGCGTGCACACGCCGCATAAACCGATGAAAGTGCGCGCGCAGTTTTTGCTCAAAGGGCAGGCTTTCAAAAAAATTATCCATCAGATAGGTTTTACCGCGTCCTACCCCACCCCAAAAATACAAACCGCGCACTAGTTGACGCGGCTTGGCGCCAGTTAAGCGCCTGAAAAAACCACTTAACCCACTTTGCGCTTGCTCATCCTGCCAAACGCGAACCAATTCTTGATAAAGATGCTGCAGATGATCCACTGCCGCAGCCTGCGCAGCATCGCGGCGAAAATCCGGGCGCAGGAGATCGCGCTCATAGCGCGCCAAGGGAGAGAGAGAAATAGAAGACGTCATAAATACCGGAAGGCTCACTAACAATGGGCGCCACTTTAGCGATAAGCCGGTAGCGACGCCATCAAATTCACATACAAAACAGGGCTTAGAGTGGGATCTGGCGAAGCAATGTTTGAGTCAAATCATTTTTCATCTGGGTTAAGTAACCATGGAAAAAATGCCCTGCATCGGGGTAACGCAAAAGCTCAGTGGCGCCGTGTAAGGTGGAAACCCACTGATACACACCTTCAGCAACAACACGCTCGTCTTTATCTCCCTGAATAACCGCCAGCGCGCAGGGAAATTGACCCTCGCGATCATAGGCATAACGCTCCACTGGTGGCGCCACCAAGGTGAGATGCTGCAGCGCACCCACTTGATAACTCGCCTGTGCGGCTATAGCAGAGCCAAACGAAAAGCCCGCCAGTAATATAGAGGCATGTGGCAAGGATTGCTTCGCCCAGGTGATGATCGCGAGCAAGTCATCCAGCTCGCCAATCGCATCATCAAAAACTCCGTCACTCTTGCCCACCCCGCGAAAATTAAAGCGCACCACATGAATGCCCAAGTCGCGATAGGTGCGCATCAAAGTCGTTACCACTTTATTATCCATGGTGCCGCCATGCACCGGATGCGGATGCGCAATAACCACCAACAAGTCGCGCGCAGCAAAGTGCCCTGCGTCATCGCCCTGATGAATCACTACCTGTAACTGACCGCAAGGGCCAGAAATAAAAAGCGCCTGCTCTTTATCAAATGGAAAATTCATGAATTACCTCTGTAATAAAATGCAAACACGCACAAGCCCGAGAATTTTTGCTCATTTTAATGAGAAAATGGACTTATAATAGAACTATCAATGACCTTGGTCGTATATCGCTCGCGTAACAGCGATGCCCAGCAGGAGATTTTTTGTGTATTCATTCAGTGCAGTAGTTATTACCGGTTTGATCTGTTTGCTCGCAGGAGCAGGTCTTGGTGTTTTAATCGCCTTTATCTTCCGCGCCAAAATTCTTGGTCACGACCTTGAGCAGCGCTTGCACGAAGCTGAAGGCTCGCTGCAGGGCTATCAGCGCGATGTTGCCGAGCATTTTGCGCAAACCTCACAACTGGTCAACAACCTTACCCACGCCTACCGCGAAGTACATGAGCATTTGGCAAATGGAGCACTGAAATTGGCGACACCGGCAATTAGCCGCCAGATTCTGGATTCAGCCAACACCAATCTCGGCAGCGGCACTAAAGCCTACGTCGCCGAACAGCGCATTGAACCACCGCGCGATTGGGCGCCCAAAGCCCCGGGTGCTAAAGGATCGCTAAGTGAAGATTACGATTTACGCGACGACTCACACAACAGCGCCCGCATGCCAACCGAGTCTGCCGATGACTATGATTTTGATGGCAAAGCCAATCGCTATTAATTAATACGCAATATCGTTCTATCAGTTAGATCGCGCACAGGACGTCGAAATAAATGCACAGCCCCGCACTGCGGGGTTTTTATTGGCTAATAACAATAACGACGGAGACCTTTCGCATGTTCCTACAACGCTTGCTGCAGTTTGTTGGCTGGCCCATTACCGCAGGCGTTATCATTGGGTTGCTCGCACTAGTATTGTTCCCCCAGTTACGTGGCCAACAACCGCAAACTAGCAGCCCTGCAAACAATGCGCGCTATGGCGCAGTCTCTTATGCCGATGCAGTAAGCCGTGCTGCGCCCGCCGTAGTAAATGTGTACACCGAAAAGCGCGTAGTACAACGCAACCAAAATCTCTCTAATAACCCGTTCTTTCGCCACCTTTACAACAACTCCAATACACCGCAACAAGAGCGCATGCAAAAAACGCTGGGGTCGGGTGTGATTGTTGATAGCGCTGGCTTAATTCTCACCAACAATCACGTTATCAATGGTGCCGACCGCATTGCGGTATTGCTTTACGATGGCCGCGTGACAGCCGCAGAACTGATTGGAATTGATAAAGCAAATGATCTGGCGGTTTTAAAAATCCAACTGGACAATATTTCTGCCATCACCCTCGGTGTGTCAGACAATGTTCGTGTTGGTGATGTGGTATTGGCGATTGGCAATCCGTTTGGTGTTGGGCAGAGTGTTAGCCAAGGTATCGTCAGTGCAACCGGGCGCTGGAATCTCGGCATTAATAGCACCGAAAATTTTATTCAAACCGATGCCGCGATCAACCCGGGCAATTCTGGCGGGGCATTGATTGATGCTTATGGAAACCTGATCGGCATCAACACCGCCATGCTGGATGAAACCGGCGCATCGTTTGGTATTAGCTTTGCTGTGCCAGTCGATAAAGCGATGAACTCACTCAAACAAATTGTTGAATTTGGCGGAGTAAGGCGCGGCTGGTTAGGTGTGGGAATTAATTATTTGTCCGCAGAACAAATTCGAATACTCGGAACCAACGGTTTATTGGTCAGTGAAATTGAGCCGAACAGCCCCGCCGAAAAAGCCGGGTTCAAACTGAACGATGTAATTACCCATATCGACAACATCGCACTGGTCACCGAACAATCGCTCAGAAACTCACTCGGCAATATTCAACCCAATGCGGAAATCACCTTCCGCATTATTCGCGACGGCAACGTAATAGAGTTGAAAGCCATAGCCGATTTCCCGCCCAACAGCCGCACCAAAACTTGATCAAACCAAATACTCCAGACAAAAAAACGGGCGCCTGCTGCGCCCGTTTTTATTTTCTTGGCAGAAAAAGCTAATCGATAATGCGATATTCCGCCGAGCGTGCATGGGCCTCAAGATATTCACTACGCGCCAATACCGAAGCAGTTTTTGATAAGGTCGACGCACCTGCCGCCGAGCACATAATGATCGAACTGCGTTTTTGGAAATCATACACCCCGAGCGGCGATGAAAAACGCGCAGTACCCGAGGTTGGCAATACGTGGTTAGGGCCAGCGCAGTAATCCCCTAATGCTTCAGGTGTAAAACGCCCCATAAAAATGGCACCGGCGTGACGCACTTTTGGCAACCAGGCTTCAGGGTCGGCAACCGATAATTCCAAATGCTCAGGAGCGATACGGTTGCTCAATGCAATTGCCTGCTCCATATCGGCCACCTTAATTAAGGCTCCGCGATTTTTTAACGACACACTGGCGATAGCTTCACGCGCAAGTGTCGGCAACAAACGCTCAATAGACTCTTCCACTTTATTTAAATAATCGGCATCGGGGCACAATAAAATCGATTGGGCTTGCTCGTCATGTTCCGCTTGGCTAAACAAATCCATGGCGATCCAATCCGGATCGGTTAAACCGTCGCAAATCACTAAAATTTCCGATGGCCCCGCGATCATATCAATCGCCACCTGACCAAACACCGCACGTTTGGCAGTCGCCACATAAATATTGCCGGGTCCAACAATTTTATCGACCTTGGTAATGGTTTCAGTACCGTAAGCAAGTGCAGCAACGGCCTGCGCACCACCAATAGTAATCACCCGATCCACACCGGCGATAGCCGCTGCAGCTAATACCATCGGGCTGATTTCACCATCCGGTGCAGGCACTACCATTGTCAGCTGATCAACACCGGCCACTTTTGCCGGAATTGCATTCATCAATACCGATGATGGATATGACGCTTTACCACCTGGTACGTACAAACCCACGCGCTCCATTGCCGAAATTTGTTGGCCGAGCACAGTGCCGTCGGCTTCGGTGTAGCGCCATGAGCTTTGCAATTGATGTTGGTGATAAGTGCGAATGCGCTCCGCCGCAATTTCCAACGCGGTGCGCTGTTCGGCACTGATTTGCGTTAACGCGTGCTGCAATTCCGCTGGCGTCACTACAAAGTCATGAATTGTGCTGGCAGAACGGCGATCAAATTTATTAGTGAATTCCACTACCGCTGCATCACCGCGTGTTTTTACTTGATGCAAAATATCATCAACCACGGCGGCAACACGGGTATCGCTGACCGATTCCCATGCAAGCAATTGATCCAACTGCTGATTAAAATCGCTTTGGCTGGCATCCAAACGGGTGATGATTGATTCAGACATGGAATTCTCTTTTAACGAAAAACAAATTAAGACGTGGTGTTGATCATGCAGGCTGCCGATTGCAAGTGCACATTGTCTGTATCAATGGTCATTTGCAAGCGACGCTATAAAGAATTACTCCGCCGCAACTGCCTTGGCGATATGGTCGATAATGGTTTGAATTTGCACGTGCTTCATTTTCATCGAGGCTTTATTCACGATCAAACGCGAACTGATGTCGGCGATAAAATCGCGTTCTTCCAAACCATTAGCGCGCAGGGTATTGCCGGTATCAACAATATCCACAATTTCATCAGCCAAATTCATGATGGGCGCAAGCTCCATCGCACCGTAGAGTTTGATGATGTCGGTCTGGCGCCCTTGTGATGCGTAATATTGTTTAGCGATATTCACATACTTGGTCGCCACACGAATGCGACCTGACGGCAATGATTCACCTTTGACACCGGCGGTCATTAAACGGCAGCGGGCGATATTTAAATCGAGCGGCTCATATAAACCTTCCGCGCCGTTTTCCATCAGCGTATCTTTGCCGGAAATGCCCATGTCCGCTGCGCCAAACTGCACGTAAGTGGGAACATCGGCGCCGCGCAATAACAACAAACGCACATGGGCTTGGGTGGTATCAAATACCAGCTTGCGGCTTTTTTCCATATCTTCCAGCGGCGCAATTCCGGCCGCCGCCAGCAATGGCAAAGTCTCTTCCAGAATGCGCCCTTTGGTGAGTGCGATGGTTAGCGTGTGACTCATGGAATTTACCTTCTTACGCGCCTTTTACACGGCGCACACTGGCACCCAGGCTTTGGAATTTTTGTTCGATTGCTTCATAACCGCGATCGATATGGTAGATGCGGTCGATTAGGGTTTCGCCATCGGCCACCAAACCGGCGATCACTAAACTCGCTGAAGCGCGCAAATCCGATGCCATTACCGGCGCGGCTTTCAAACGCTCAACCCCGGTGACAATGGCGGTGTTGTGCTCCAATTCGATGTGCGCGCCCATGCGGTTCAATTCCGCAACCTGCACCAAACGGTTTTCAAAAATGGTTTCGGTAATATGGCTAACGCCTTCGGCGACTGCATTCATCGCCATAAATTGCGATTGCATATCGGTTGGGAATGCCGGGTAAGGCGCAGTGCGCAGGCTCACCGCTTTGGGGCGTTTGCCGTGCATATCCAGTGCGATCCAATCTTCGCCGGTGGTAATATCCGCGCCTGCTTCTTGCAGCTTCAACAACACTGCTTCGAGAATGTCGGCGCGAGTATTAGTTAATTTGATCTTGCCGCGTGTGGCTGCCGCGGCCACCAAGTAGGTGCCGGTTTCGATGCGATCCGGCATCACACTGTATTCGCAACCATTGAGCTTATCGACACCATAAATCGTCAGGCTGGAAGTACCTATGCCTTCAATTTTTGCGCCCATAGCAACCAGCATATTGGCGAGGTCAACAATCTCCGGCTCGCGCGCGGCGTTTTCCAGTACGGTTTTGCCTTCGGCCAAGACCGCCGCCATCAGCAAGTTTTCAGTGCCGCCGACGGTGACCATATCCATCAAAAAGTGACAGCCTTTCAAACGGCCATTGGAGCGCGCGCGAATATAACCACCGTCGATTTCAATGGTTGCACCCATAGCTTCCAGGCCGCGCAAATGAATATCCACCGGGCGCGAACCGATTGCACAACCGCCGGGGAAGGATACATTCGCTTCGCCGTAACGTGCCAGCAAGGGGCCGAGCACCAGAATCGATGCACGCATGGTTTTAACCAGCTCGTAGGACGCGGTATAAGAGCTGATGGTGTTTGGATCAACTACCACCACATGCTCGCCCTGAATCTCAATGGTCAAGCCCAAGGTGCGCAACAACTGCACCATGGTGGTCATATCTTTTAAATGGGGAACATTGCTTAAACGCACTTCGCTATCGGCCAAAATCGTCGCCGCCAACAAGGGCAAGCCCGCATTTTTAGAGCCGGAAATACGTAATTCACCGGTGAGCGGGCCGCCGCTCGCAATCAAAAACTTATCCATCACAACCCTGAAAGCAAAAAGAAAAATAGATGCCAGCACCCCTTACAGAAGCACTGGCGATAGAAGAATTACTGTTGCTGTTGCGCTTGCTGCCACTGCTCTGGCGTAAACGACTTGATGTAATCCACCGCGTGAATACTGCGGTCGGCAAATTGCGCGCTCAGGGTAGACAGCACCAACTGCTGTTTTTTCACGGGAGTCAAACCGGCAAATGCCGGGCTGACCACAACCAGACCAATGTGATCGCCCATCACTTCGACAGATTTCACATCGCACTCGGGAATTTGGCTTTCAATCAGCGCTTTGATTTGTTCAGATTGCATAGATTTCTCGATAGGGAGTCAGGCCAGCTATGCCCGCGCGGAAAGCGGGACATAATATAGCGATAAGTAAATAAGGCGCGCAGTTTACCGGAATGTCGCCCATATCGCACCCACAACCCCGATGCAATACACAATCGCTAAACGCCACCCCCCAAAACGCAAAACCCCGGCGCTGGGCCGGGGTTTTGCAAACTAACCGATCTTAGATCGTTTTAGGCATCTGCAAGCCAGTTGGCGATTACCTTGTCGATATCGCCGTTGTATTTCTTCAGGCTGGCCTTGAACTGACCACTGAACGATTGCCCCAGATTCACGCCATTGAGCACCACGTTAATCAGTTTCCATTCGCCCGATTTTTCTTTGCGCATGGTGTAATCCAACTTGTGCGTAGCACCTTCAATTGCCACTTCTTGTTTCACCACATGCCGAGCCGGGTTCACCTCGTTCACACCCGCAATAGTCACCTTGCTATCGGCATAACCCAACACGCCTTTGGCGAGCGACTTTACCATGCCATCTTTAAATACTTTCTGGAATTCTTGGCGCTGGGCAGGCGACGCTTGTTTGTAGGCTTTACCCATCACCGAGGCGGCGATAAAGGGGAAATTCACTACATCATTAAGCGCACCTTCTACTTGTTTGAAATAGACATCATCGGCAGTTTTAGCCGCATTTTTAGCCTTGACCAAGTCAAACAATTGTTGCGCAACAGACTCTACAATCACTTTGGGGGATTGCGTTGCCGCAGGCGCTTGCGCCATAGCAGACAAGCTAAACAGCATCGTTAAACCAAAAACAACACCAGAGACTTTGGTGAGTAAATATTTCATCGTAAAACCTTCCATTAATTGATGTGTGGTCATTAAGTCAGAGATGGCCTTATGCCCGGGCTTGCTGGCTGAAAACAGCCAGCAAAACCAAAACTCAGACAGCGCGACTTCCTTATGGTGCCATTCTTTATGCGTTACTTATTGGATGTGGCGGCTTATTAAACCGAAGGCGCTGCGATCAGGCTTGCGGCGCGCACTATAACACCCCCGTTTTGCCGGTATAAGAAACTTGCCAGAAAAAAGACGCAAACTTCCCTCGCCATGCAAACCCTGAAAGCTATAATGCCCGACCATGATTAACCGGAGATGACCAGCGCTATGACTGATGGCGTTAAAATCCCGGCTCCACCACTTTGGAACGCAATACTATGACCGCTTTCGATTATGTTGGCTCTGCGCTGCGCACCATCCGCCTCGAAGCGGAAGCGGTGACTGCGTTAGCTGAACGTATAGACGGCCAATTCACCGCCGCCTGCGAACTTATCCTCAATTGCAGCGGCCGCGTGATTGTCACAGGCATGGGCAAATCCGGCCATATAGGCAAAAAAATCGCCGCTACTCTCGCCAGCACCGGCACTCCGGCATTTTTTGTTCACCCGGGCGAAGCTAGCCATGGCGACTTGGGCATGATCACCCAAAACGACATAGTGCTCGCCATCTCCTACTCGGGCACCTCAAGCGAAATAGTTACCCTGCTGCCACTGTTCAAACGCGCCGGCATCAAGATCATCAGCATGACCGCCAATAGCCAATCCACACTCGCCGAAGTCGCCGAAGTGAATTTGGATATCAGCGTCGCCTTTGAGGCCTGCCCATTGGATCTTGCGCCCACCTCCAGCACCACCGCCACCCTGGTCATGGGCGATGCACTGGCCATTGCACTGCTGGAAGCACGCGGTTTTACCGCCGAAGATTTCGCCTTTTCTCACCCCGGCGGCGCACTCGGGCGCAAACTCCTGTTGCGTATCGCCGATGTGATGCACAGCGGCGATGACATTCCACGCGTCAGCGCCAGCACCCCCATGCTCGATGCGCTGATGGTAATGTCAGACAAAGGTTTTGGCATGACAACGGTAATGGAAGGCGATGAATTGCTCGGGATTTTCACCGATGGCGACTTGCGCCGCAGTATCGATAAAGGTGTCGATATCCGCATTGCCACCGTGGGTGAACTAATGAACACCACACCCAAAATGCTGCGCGAAAACACCTTGGCGGCAGAGGCACTGGCGCTAATGGAACAGGCAAGAATTAACGTATTACTGGTCACTAACGAACAAAAAAAACTTGTTGGTGTCGTAAAAATCAATGACCTGCTGCGCGCAGGCATTATCTAACCACGGAAGCACTGCATGAACCATGAATTGAGCCCTGAATTGCGCAAGCGCGCCGCGCGCATTAAATTGCTGTTGTTAGATGTAGACGGTGTACTGACCGATGGCCGACTCTTTTTTGGCAACAACGGTGAAGAACTTAAATCCTTCAGCACGCTGGATGGTCAGGGGCTGAAAATCCTGCAAAAAAGCGGAGTAAAAGTAGGCATTATCACCGGTCGCACCAGCAATCTGGTCGCCCGCCGCGCGAGCAATTTAGGCATCAACATTCTGGTGCAAGGGCGCGAAGATAAGTGGGATGCACTGCAAGAGATACTGCAGGAACACCCGTTTGATTTGAATGACATCGCCTTTATGGGCGATGACTGGCCCGACTTAACCGTGATGACCCGCGTCGGCCTCGCCTTGACTGTTGCCAATGCTCATCCAAGTGTTGTTAGCCGCGCTCATTGGCAAAGCACCGAGCGCGGTGGCGAAGGCGCAGTGCGCGCCGCGTGCGATTTAATCATGCAGGCACAGGGTACATTTGATGCGGCATTAGCACCCTTTTTAGCCTCTAACAGTGAAGTTTAGGTGATGGCTTTTTTGCAACGGATCTACAAAATCCACGAATATATTCCGGCGCCTTGGCTAATCGCCTTTGCACTGGTGATCTGTTTTTTTGCTTTCTCATTGCGCCAAAAAGCTGAATTGGCAAACCACGAATATGACCCCAGTGGTTTTCCACAATTTTATATGCAAGAGGTAAAAACCCGCGAATTTGATTCACAAGGCCGCCTGCATTATCAGTTATCGACACCACAAATCACCCACTACCAATTAAATCCCGATGGCCCGTCAGATCGCGATTACACGCTGATCCAGCATCCGGATATGGCTTTTTACGATGCCGAATCCGCAGCGCCCTGGTTAGTCACCGCTGAAACTGGTCGCAGCGAAGCCAACGCCCAACTTATTCGCCTGCTTGATAATGTATTAATTCAACAGCAGACGCCGACACAGGGATTGATTCAAATCACCACTAGCGAGCTGCGCGTGCGCGCCAGTGAACAATTCGCGGAAACCGACAAAGCTGTTAAGATGCGCAGCGCTAAAGGTCAGATAGATGCGATTGGTATGGATGCCGACCTGGCGCAGAGTCGGCTTCAGTTAAAGTCCCAGGTTAAGGCTGTTTATGATCCCCGCTAAATTTCGTTTTGTTTTATCCCCAATTGCAGTGGCAATCGCTGCATTTATCGCCAGCTATAGCACCACCAGCCTGGCTCTACCCAGCGACAAACATGAAACCATTCGCGGCTCAGCGGACAACCTTACTGTCGATCAAAAAAATGGGGTGGCGACCTATACGGGTTCGGTAAAAATTCAACAGGGCTCGCTAGTGATTACTGCGGAGTCGATTGTGATTCACACCAACCCTGACAGCAGCGTGGAAAAAATGATCGCCTCCGGCAACCCGGCGCGCTTCCAGCAGCAGCCCGAAAAAGATCAAGGTGTCGTCACCGCCGCAGCCAAACAAATTACTTACACCCCCAGCAACGAGCATCTGGTATTAATTGAAGATGCATCAGTTGAGCAAAACGGTGCAGTGATGAGCGGCCCCCATATTGATTACGACTTAGTGAAAGAAGTGATGAAAGCAGCTGGCAATACCAGCGCATCCGGCACCGGCCAGCGAATCGAAATTGTGATTCCGCCAAAGACGAACAACACCGACCCAAGTGCTCCCACCTCATCATCCAACGCTGCGCAATAATACCTATGCCTACTCTGCACGCACGCCATCTGGCTAAAAGCTACAAAAAACGCAAAGTCGTTATCGACGTATCCATCACCGTTGAAAGCGGCCGCATTGTTGGTTTACTCGGCCCCAATGGCGCGGGTAAAACCACCTGTTTTTATATGATTGCCGGGCTGGTAGCTGCTGATAACGGCACAGTGTTGATTGACGACCGCGATCTTACCCAGCTCCCAATTCACGGGCGCGCGCGCGCAGGTATTGGCTATTTGCCGCAGGAGGCATCGATTTTCCGCAAGCTGAGCGTTGCCGATAACATCATGGCGATTCTGGAGACACGCAAGGATTTAGATAGCTTTCAACGTCAGGCAAAGCTCGAATCGCTGCTGAGCGAGTTCCATATCACCCACATCCGCGACAGCTTGGGCATGGCACTTTCGGGCGGTGAACGCCGCCGGGTAGAAATCGCCCGCGCGCTGGCCACCGACCCTAAATTCATTCTGCTCGATGAACCCTTTGCCGGTGTTGACCCCATCTCTGTCAACGACATCAAAGAAATTGTGCGCCACCTTAAAGATCGCGGCATCGGCGTGTTAATTACCGACCACAACGTGCGCGAGACGCTGGATATCTGCGAGACCGCTTATATTGTCAGCGAAGGCCACATTATTGCCGAAGGTGATGCCGACACAGTACTCAGCAACAGCAAAGTGCGTGAAGTCTATCTGGGCGAAAATTTCCGCTTGTAAGCGTGTGAACCGCCGGCACCAAGAGTGTTACCAGCCGCCCTCTTGGCACCACCATAAGCAACACACAAAAAACTTGACAAGTAACAATCTTTATCCATTAGGCACAAAGCTTGCTTAACTGTATTGCTTGCGCGCCAAACCCTGACTAAACTCCACTTATCCGATGTTTTCCATCCGCGTTATAAGGGTTTGTCGTTCACATAATGAAGCAATCTCTCCAGCTCAAACTCGGTCAACAGCTGACCATGACCCCACAATTGCAACAGGCTATTCGCCTTTTGCAACTATCGACCTTAGATCTGCAACAAGAAATCCAGGAAGCGCTCGAATCCAACCCAATGCTGGAAATGGAAGAAGCCTTCGATTCGCCAAACGCAACCAATGAGTATGAAGGTAGCGAGCAGGACAAAGCAGACTACACCCGCCAGTTGGAAATCGCCGCAGAAGCGGGCGCTGATCACGGCAGCGACTTTACCGCAAGCGAAAACTTCTCCTCTACTGGCGACAATTACAGCGAGACCAGTAGCACCAACGATGGCGATAGCGATGTCTATGGCGAAGGCGACAGCTTTAGCGCAGACAGCGGCGATTGGAGCGACTCCATTCCCAGCGATTTGCCAGTAGATACCAGTTGGGATGATGTGTACCAATCCTCCTCTAGCGGCAGCTCCAGCAATTACGACAACGAAGACGGTGATTTCGAGAGCCGCCGCGCAGTGACCGATTCGCTCTACGACCACCTGATGTGGCAATTGAATCTGACGCCTATGTCGGACCGCGACCGTGTACTGGCCATGGCAATTATCGATGCAGTGGAGCCCAGCGGCATGCTGTCCATCAGTATCGAAGAAATTTTTGAAGGTATGCGCGGCGATTTTGAAGAGCTGGAACTCGATGAAGTCCAAGCCGTTCAACACCGTTTACAGCAGTTTGATCCCTGCGGCGTGTGCAGCCAAAATCTATCTGAATGCCTGCTGGTACAGTTGCAACAATTTGACCCCAAAACGCCGTTTTTGGAAGCAGCAAAGTTAATTACCAAACAATACTTGCCAGTGCTCGGCAGCCGCGATTATCGCCAGCTGATGCGCCGTACCAAATTAAAAGAAGCAGAGTTAAGCCAAGCGGTAGCCTTAATTCAAAGTTTAAATCCGCGGCCGGGCGATATGATTGCCAATGGCGATACCGAATACGTTGTTCCCGATGTATTTGTCGACAAACGCGATGGTCGCTGGATCGTTGAACTCAACCCGGACATAGCACCGCGCTTGCGCATCAACTCCGATTACGCCTCCATGGTGAAACGCGCCGACTCCAGCACCGACAACACATTTTTAAAAGATAATCTGCAAGAAGCGCGCTGGTTCTTAAAAAGTTTGCAGAGCCGCAATGAAACCCTGCTGAAAGTGGCGAGCTGTATCGTAGAAAAACAGCGCGGCTTTTTAGATTACGGCCCCGAGGCAATGAAGCCATTGGTGTTGCACGATATAGCCGAAATTGTGGAGATGCACGAATCGACTATTTCGCGAGTCACTACGCAAAAATACATGCACACACCGCAGGGTATTTTTGAATTGAAATATTTTTTCTCCAGTCACGTCAGCACCGACAGCGGCGGAGAGTGTTCATCGACTGCGATTCGCGCCATCATCAAAAAATTGGTCAGCGCAGAGAATCCGAAAAAACCATTGAGCGACAGTAAAATTACCGACCTGCTCGGCGAGCAAGGCATTCAAGTGGCGCGACGTACGATTGCAAAATATCGTGAGTCGCTCAACATTCCGCCATCGAATGAGCGCAAAACGATTTAGCAATTAATGCTCAAAATAGCTAGATTAACAGTGTGAGTCTAATGTAGGTTGTATTGTGAGGCTGCTCTAGTAACAGCCGTTTTGTTTCCAGCGAGAGGAAGTACTTATGCAATTAAATATCAGCGGTCACCACGTAGAAGTAACTGATTCAATGAGAGAGTATGTCTCCAGTAAATTGGAGCGACTGAGCCTGCACAACGACCGCATCACCAGTGTTAATGTCATCCTCTCGGTAGATAAACTGATTCAAAAAGCAGAAGCCACTATTCATGTAAGCGGTAAAGATTTATTTGCCGATGCCACCCATGAAGATTTGTATACCGCTATTGATGCACTATCCGACAAGCTTGATCGTCAATTGATTAAACACAAAGAGAAAATGCGCAGTCATCGCTGAGTGCATGGCAGCCAGCCATCGTTAATTTGAACCTATGCCGTCATTGCTAGTATGCGATGTCGGCATCACTTGTTGAGAGATGCACAGCATCACCTTGTTATGCAAATTCAATCCCTGATTAGCCCCGGCCGCACACTTTGTGGCGTTGAAGGTGGCAGTAAAAAACGTGCACTGGAGTTGCTCGCCAACACCATTGCACAAGATATTCCCGATATCGATGCCGATGAATTATTTCGCCGCCTGATTGGCCGCGAGCGTCTGGGATCTACCGGCATAGGCCACGGCATTGCGATTCCCCACTGCCGGGTTGAGCATTGCAGCGGCACCGTAGGTGCGCTGATCACTCTGGCTGCGCCAATCGACTTCGATGCCATAGACTCGCAGCCAGTCGATATTTTATTCGCCATGCTGGTGCCGGAAGATGCCCACAGCGAACACTTACAAACCCTCGCCGCGCTTGCTGGTGCATTAAATAACGCTGAATACCGCCAGCGTTTGCGGGCGGCCAAGAGCAACGAAGCGCTTTATCAAGCAGCGCTAATCACTTAAGCAGGGCTTTGTTATGCATCTGGTGATCGTCAGCGGCCTGTCAGGGTCGGGTAAAAGTACAGCGCTTCACGTTTTGGAAGACGTGGGTTTTAACTGTATCGACAATCTGCCGGTGAGCCTGTTGCCCGCACTGGTTGCCCAGATCCAGATCCACAAAGACGACCAGCACCGGTTTGCGATTGGCATAGATGTGCGCAATGCCTGGCAGGATCTGGCTAT
The DNA here is from genome assembly GCF_000953825.1 of Cellvibrio sp. OA-2007. GTDB lineage: Bacteria > Pseudomonadota > Gammaproteobacteria > Pseudomonadales > Cellvibrionaceae > Cellvibrio. The sequence goes on from NZ_BBUL01000096.1 coordinate 293,746, forward strand.
CTTTCCGCAAATGATCAGCACCCTTAAGGAAGCCCACCTACCCTTCCAAACCCTGTTTCTGGATTCACAGCAACCAGTACTAATCCAACGTTTTAGTGAAACCCGGCGCAAACATCCGCTGTCTGATAAACACACCAGCTTGGAAGAAGCGATCCGCGCCGAGCAGCAGTTGCTTGAACCGATTCGCGACTGCGCCGATCAAGTCATCGACACCAGCCATCTGAATTTGCACGAACTGCGCGATTTGGTGAAAGAGCGTGTGGTGGGACGCAGTGAATCAACTATGGCGATTCTGTTTGAATCCTTTGGCTTCAAACACGGAGTGCCGGTCAATGCCGATTTGGTATTCGATGCGCGCTGCCTGCCCAATCCGCATTGGAAACCTGCACTGCGGCCACAGACCGGCAGAGATCAGGATGTAATCGACTTTCTTGAAGAGCAGGTCACCGTCAAAGAAATGTACGAGGACATTGAACACTACTTAACACGCTGGCTGCCGCGCTATCAGGCCAATAACCGCAGCTACATTACCATTGCGATAGGCTGTACCGGCGGCCAACACCGCTCAGTGTATTTATCCGAGCGGCTACAAAAACATTTCGACAACAGTTTTAGCGATGTGCAAGTTCGTCATCGCGACATTAACAAACACAAAAAACCCTAAACCATGCACATCGAAACACTCGACATCATCAATAAACGCGGCCTGCATGCACGCGCTGCAGCTAAACTTGCTACCCTTGCCAACCAGTATCAGGCCAAGGTGCAAGCGCGTGTCGGCGAAGGCCACTGGGCCGATGCCAAGAGCGTGATGTCATTGATGTTATTGGCTGCAAGTCAGGGAACCGCTTTGCAAGTCAGCGTGGAAGGCGAGGATGCCGAAGCCGCACTATGCGCGATCCGCACGTTGATTGCCGACCGCTTTGAAGAAGGCGAATAGACCAACTATCGTTATAGTCAGCTATTCTCCAACAGACATTCTGGCAAAAGCGGTTGTTGTTGTTGCTTTTCTGCACTAAGCTGCGCGACCTTTTCCGGCGCCTTGTATTACACGCTTTTGCCGGTTTACCCCTATATTCATTTGCGCTTTGCGCACCAAGTACAGTTATTCTTATGGTTTACAACTACGACGACATCAATCCCGATGACTACATCCTCAGTAAATCGCAGGTTAAACGCGATATGCATGCGCTGCAGGCACTGGGTGAAAGTTTTATCACCATGAACGAAAAGCAACTCGCACAGATCCCACTGAGCGAGGAAATGCTGGACGCCATCTACATCGTGCGCAAAATGCCGCCTAAAGAGGCGCGTCGCCGCCAGATTCAATATATTGGCCGCTTGATGCGCGAAGGTAATCACGAAGAAATTAAAGCCGCTGTCGATAAGTTGCAAAATCGCAGCGACCAGTATGTACACCGCCAGCATCAAGTAGAGCGCTACCGCGATTTGCTGATCGAAGGTGACAAACAAATATTCCAAACCCTGGTCACCTCTTGCCCAGGCATTGATGTACAACACTTGCGCCAGTTAATCCGCAGCGCGCAAAAAGAGCGCGAAGAAAACAAGCCGCCGGCGAATGCGCGCAAACTGTTCGGGTTTATTCGCGAGCAATTGGACGCACAGGATTAGTCATATATTCCGCTGCGAACCACACACAAACAATAAGGGCGCCCAGGAGGCGCCCTTATTGTTTCTTGCGAGTGCTATTTGCTGAAGGCTTGTCGGGTGGCAAGGCCTCCTCTTGTTTTTCATTTACGCTATCACGCAAACTTTTTTCACTTTCAAACAAGCGGTTAAAACGCATTTTCGGCTCGTCCCAACTGCCTTTAATCGTGTAACTGACACTAGTCGCCTGATCTACCTGTTTTTTGAATAGTTTGCTTATCAAGTAAACACCGGCAGCGGCGGGCAACCCGGTTGCAAGCGCAGCATAGAAAGTTACGTTCCCAGCTACGGGCAAGGTGGCAACCAAACGGGTATTGAGGGTTTCATTGCGCAGATCAATACTGCCCGCCATTTGCATACCACTGGAGGGCGTGCGAACGATTAAGGGTTCTTCAAATACCATAGTGCCCTGATTGAAACGTACCTTTCCATCGATCGCGTCATAGGCGAGGCCACTTTTGTAGAGATCCGAAAAGTCAAAACGCAACCGGCGCGCCAGCGTATCGAAGTTAAGAATCGACATCAGGCGCAGAATGCCATCGCCCGCATTGGCTTCACGTTTAAAACGCCCGGTTTCAATTGCGATACTCATCTCGCCATTCAGATTTACCAGATTAAAGTCTTGCGGTGAGCCTGCCCAAAACAGATCGGCACTAAAGTGTGCAGTTTCGCTTTCTATAGTGTCTGGCTTACCCCACGCGCGCAACACGCCACCCAAGTCAGCCGCACTCAAGTTGCCGATAAAACGCGTCTGTACTCCGGTTGGCGTGTTTTGCCAAATCAGACGGGCACCTTCCTGTGCCTCATCGACGGCGCTGACCGTAACACCTCTAATGCTGCCGCGAATATTATCGATCACCACCCCTTGCTCATTTGGGCGCAGTTGCAGCGACCAATTGCCATAGTTGTTATCGTCCATCAACAAGGATGCAATACTGATATTCGCCAAGGGTAATTTACGTGGATCAATAATCTCCACCGGTCTGGCTGGTGCAGCACTGGTTTCTCCAGCTGCTTCGCTGGCACCATCCACTGCCGCGATCTGATCTGCCTGCCCCAACATGCTCTGGGTGAGCGATAAGCGAGTCAAATCAACTTGCAATGGGATAAACGGACTGTCCGGCACTAACAACTTGCCTGCAACCACCGAATTCTCGACCTCCAGTTGCCAGCCAAGCGGCACTGGCACGGCAACCACATTCAGATTTTCAAGCAGCGTGGAGCCGAGTTCATACTGCCCCAACATTAACTCCGCGCGAAAGGGCAATCCGGCGACAAGCCCTGCAGGTGCATCTTGTTCTGGCTCATAAATGGCAGCAGATTGCGACGATGACAAGGCCTGAGCAATGGCGGGAGTGAGCCGCTCGGTATAGGTTTTATAGCGCGCGCGTACTTCTTTCCAAGCGTCTAGATCAATGCCGGGCAAAAATCCGGAAACTAAAAATTGCGGTTGCTCGCTCAGTTTTGCGTCACTGGCAAGGGCGATATTAGCGTTGAGTAAATTGTTGTTGCGCGCTCGATCCGTGCGCAACAAGGCCTGGATGTCATTGTTATAGCGCACATCTATTTGCGCTTGATTCTCTTGCAGCCAGAGTTTGAATTCAAATGGCCGCTCCCCCTTGGCGGGTTTGCCATAAGGTGCGGGCAAGTTGACGCTGACATTTTCCAGATTGCTGGTAATGGTCACTTCGGCAAACGCTTGCTCTGTGAATGCCTCGGCGGACTGCACAGCATCCGGTGTTTCTTCCGGGCTCAACTCAACCAGGTTTTTCAGGCGCGCCGGGCGGTGATGTAATTCTACCCGCGCGCGATAGGGCAAGTTGCCATTGAGGAACAGCGCCTCAGGTCGTTTGCTCCAGTAGGCAATTTGTTGTGCGTCGACCACACCATCCAGTTCAATCAGTGTTTTACTGTAGCTATCGAGCTTAACCGTACTCAGTTTGGCCGCTATTGGCTGATCAAAAAACTGCCCGTGAAGCGTGTCGCTGCTGACTCCCGTATCGCTGTTGTAACTGATGTGACCGGTTAAGTCATTCACTGCCAAATTCAGGTTTTGCAATTCAAACCGAGGTACATTCAACTCAACATCTACCTGTTGATGCGCACCTTCCGGCTTTTCCTCGCCAGTCCCGATGGGAATATCCAGATCCAGTCGCGCCTTCATTTCACCCAGCATAAACCAGGAGTCCATACTGCCGCCCAAGTACTGGCGCAACATACCTTCACGCAATACGCGAATACCGTCGCTGGCAGCGCCACTGATATCACCATCCACCTGCAACAGCGAACCTGCTCCCTGCGCGCGCGGATTCACCCGCACTTCAGCCCAATTCACTTGGCTGGTGTAAAGTTTAGCGCCCGTCACACTGGCAGAAACCTGCAGATCGCTTACCAACAAGCGGCCGTCCAAGTGACTTAAGGCTGGCCAGCCTGGGTGATAGTTAAGCTCGGCCTGTTCTATGTCCAGATACAGCTGGAAAGTGCGCGCCATTGGATTTGGGGTATTAAGCGTGCCGCGATAGACAAAACCGGCTTGTGTCGCAATGCCCGAATTTTTTGCGCCTATGCTCTGCTCCAGCCACGCCAGCAGTGATTGGGGCACCACGGCAGGCGTGTACTTTTGATAGAGGCCGGCATTGAGCTGGCGAGCACCAATCTGTAAATAGAGGTCAATATCACCCGTGTTGCGCTGCCATGGCAGCGATAGCCACATATAACCGCGCGCCACTTCATCCCCTTGCTGGAACTCCAACTGGCCGCTATTGACATAAATCTGGTTATTTTCCGGCTGCAAATGCCACGCGACCTGCCCTTTAGCGCGGTCGTACGCCATCGGCGCCGAATAGGTGGGGGAGTAGTGCATGGTGAACTGTTGCGTATCTATATCGACAAAACCGCCTTTTTGACCCGCTTGGAGATATGCATCCACACCGGTAAGAGCAGGCACGCCATGCCATGCATCGGCAGCCACCTGATTGAGATTGGCGCGCAACAGCCAGTCTTTCGGTGCCTGCAATGGCAAGGTCAGTTGCAAGTTACGAACTTGTCCACGCAGGTTGAGCGTTGTTAACACCTCCTGCAATTTGCCATCACCCAGCACTCCTGCGCTATTGAGCATATTGCTCAAACGCGCGAGATCCAGCTTATCCATACTGATTTGCAAGGGCTTTTTAAACCCGGTAGACGCTGCCGCAATATTTACATCGGTAATTTTTTGCTCATTCATGGCGGCATTAATTTGCTGCAGCCCTAAACGCCATTCACCGCTAGGCAGCCAATAACCGGTCAACTCAGTGGCAAAATTATCCAGCGACAGACGGCGCTCCCCCAGCGGAAGCGATAAACGCTGCAGCCCCAAGCGTCCAACCAAATCGTAACCTTGTTGACCAACGCGACTTTCAAACCAGATATTGGCGTCGATCATTCCCTCGCTCTGCACGCTGGCTTTACTCACCCCATTGAGCAGAAACGCACTGGTTGCAGCGATAGGCTCACTGGTGGGAAAACGATTCAGCTGCAGATAGCCTTTGCTGCGAAAGCTGGCCTGATCCCGTGGATCACCCTGTCCTTCCATGATCAGATACACACTGCGCGGCTGCTCATCCACATCGATTTGCAGAGCAAGGCGATGGAAATCACCGGCATTTTCCAGCAGTAAATAAGGTGAAGCCAACTGCATTTGTTTGCCCGACGCAAACTGAAAACTGAGGTGACTGCGCTGAAATTCAATCTTGGTGGAGAGCAGCAGCATATCGAGCAGCGCGTCCAACTGCACACCCGGTTTATTGGCGTCGGTGCGCTTCGGCAGACCGGGAATTTGCCAAAAACCATCGGCGGTCTGGGCAAAGCTCATATCCACTTGGCTGAGCGATAGATTGCTCCACACCAGGCGCAAGTTGACGAGCGACTCCAGCATATCAAGCCGCAGGCGCGCTTGTTTTAGCGCAACTATGGGTTCATCAGCCTTACTCTTGATACTGAGATCACGAACCAGCAGGCTGGGTTTTAAACCATCCCAATCAGCTTGAATCTGCCCTATAGCCACTTGGGCATTGAGCTTGGATGAGAAATAATCGGCAATGTTGTGATTGTAATCGCCCAATAAATGGGAAAAGCTACGCCCGGATTGCACCACCACCGCCAATAAAATCAGGGTGAGAGCAACCAGAAAGTAAGACCATTTCACCAATTTGCGTAAAGCGCGAGTCATTGCAGCGATCTATTCCGGGCTAGGGGTTGCTGAGTAAATGTTGCATTGCACATCAGACCAATACGATATCGTACTGCTCTTGCTGAAAGAGCGCCTCAACCCTGAATTCGATGGTTCGGTTAATAAAAGCTTCCAGGTCGGCCACATAGGCGGCCTCTTCATCTAGCAGGCGGTCAACCACCAACTGCGATGCCAATACCAAAAACTTTTGGTTGTCATAGGTGCGCGCCATGCGCAAAATTTCACGGAAAACCTCATAACACACGGTTTCCGCCGACTTCACCTGCCCGCGCCCCTGACACACAGGGCATGGTTCACAGAGTAACTGACCAAGGGATTCACGGGTGCGCTTGCGCGCCATCTCCACCAAACCCAATTCTGATACGCCGGTAATGCGGGTTTTGGCGTGATCTTTCTCCAGCGCCTTTTCCAGAGTGCGCAATACCTGCCTCTGATGCTCAGGGTCTTTCATATCGATAAAATCGAGAATGATAATGCCACCCAAATTGCGCAGCCGCAGCTGGCGGGCAATCGAAGAAGCCGCCTCCAGATTGGTCTTGAAAATCGTCTCTTCCAAATTGCGATGACCGACAAAAGCGCCAGTGTTTACATCCACCGTGGTCATGGCTTCGGTCTGTTCGATAATCAAATAACCGTTGGATTTGAGCGGCACACGCGGCTCCAGGGCGCGATGGATCTCCTCTTCCACGCCGTAGAGCTCCAGCAGCGGACGATCACCGCTGTACAACTCAATCAACTCCACCAATTGCGGTGCATATTGCGCGGCAAATTCCTGCATTTGTTGCCAGGTCAGCCGCGAATCCACCCGCACCCGGTCAATCGGCGCACGCGCCATATCGCGCAGGGCGCGCAGATAGAGCGGCATATCGCGATGAAGTTCCGCAGGCACCCCCAAAGTAGGCAATTTTGCGGTCAAATCCTCCCACAGCTGGCGCAAAAAGGGGATGTCCGCATTGATCGCTGCGGCATCGGCGCCTTCGGCCACGGTGCGCACAATAAAACCGCCACTAATGCCCTGCTCTGCAACTGCGGTTTCCACCGCTTGGCGCAAACGCTCGCGCTCGGGTTCATCCTCTATACGAGTAGACACCCCGATGTGGCTTGAATTAGGCATGTACACCAGATAGCGGGAGGACAGGGTGAGATGGGTGGTCAGACGCGCGCCCTTGGTGCTAATAGGGTCTTTGGCCACCTGCACCAACAGCGTTTGCCCTTCGCGCACCAGGGTGCGTATATCCGGCACTTCGCTGCGGCGAACCTCGCCCTCGGGCGGCTCGGGCATCATATCGGCAGCGTGGATAAAACCGGTGCGTTCCAAACCTATCTCGACAAAAGCTGCCTGCATACCCGGCAAGACTCTGACCACCTTGCCTTTATAGATATTGCCGACATAACTTTCGCCGTGGCTGCGCTCGATGTAAAACTCCTGCACTACACCGTTTTCTACCAGCGCGACACGAGTCTCCACCGGGGAGACATTGATTAGAATCTCTTCACTCATAGCTCTACTCCGGCAGTCCACCAGGCAATACCGAACTCCTTCAGCAACTCACAGGTCGCTTCGATCGGCAGGCCAACAACAGCGGAATAGCTGCCGCGGATTTCGTTAACAAACACTGCGCCCAACCCCTGAATCGCATAACCGCCCGCCTTATCCTGCGGCTCACCAGTTGCCCAGTAAGCGGCAATTTCGGCATCGCTTAATTCGCGAAACGTCACATCAGTGATAGACACACGTAGCGCTTGCCGGGTAGACGAATGAAGCGCAACGGCAGTAATGACCTGATGGGTGCGACCTGATAGCTGACGCAACATCTGTTGGGCGTGCGCTTGATCGCGCGGTTTTTCAAGAATTGCGCCATCCAATAAACCGAGTGTGTCGGCCCCAAGCACAGGCGCTAATGGCAATTGTTGTTGGACTAACTGAGCAAAACCGGCAGCAGCTTTCTCACGAGCGAGACGCTGAACATAATCCAACGCGGTTTCACCCGCCGCAGGCTGCTCTGGAATCGAAGCGGATATGACCGCATGGTGCACACCAATCTGGCGCAGTAGCTCACGCCGACGGGGCGACTGGGATGCAAGATACAAATCTGGAATAACATCGGAAACAACTGCGCTCACGCTGAAAACTCCTGATACCGCAAAGGGCAGTTAATGATGGTAGCGATGCGTTATGCCGTTTAGCCACCAAGAGCAGACGGGCCATAAGAGCGCGCTGGTGATTGCCGGATATAAAAATTGAATACCCGACAACTGGCGCCCGGCCATGCCCTGCACCCAGTTATCCGTTAGCTGGGCGATACCAACCAGCACAAAGATCCAAGCTGATTGGCGGCCAATTGAGAAGTTGCGCACCCGTTGGTACGAGAGGATACAAATATAGGCCACGATTATCAGACCGAGGCTGTGCTGGCCAAAGGGCACGCCTTCAAGCAAATCCTGAAACAACCCCAGAGCGCAGAGCAGCGTAAAGCTGATCGTTAGCGGCATAAAAAAGATCCAGTAAATCGCCACTACCAAGACAAACTCAGGGCGCCACCAACGCATGTCCATCGGTAACGGGTAAACCGACAAGATTAATGCCGCCACAAAACTCAGAGCGACAATAAAATAAAGATTCAACTGCGGGCTGAGCATCAGCGCGCTCCGGCGGCCGAGCTGGAAGAAGACGATCCAGCGGAAGCAGCAGGTTCGGTCGTCGGCAGGCTTAAGGCGCCCGGCACACTGGCCTGATCGCGGTTTTCAAAGACTAATAACAAATGGCGACTGCGATCCAAACGCGCCATAGGTTTGGCGATCACAGTCAGAAACGCCTTGCCCGGATCACGCACTACTTGCTGCACCTCAGCAACCGGATAGCCAACCGGAAAACGCGCGCCCAACCCGGAGCTGACCAGCAAATCACCCGCGCGAATGTCGGTATTGGCCGATACGTGGCGCAGACTTAAACTATTTAAATCGCCGGTGCCTTCGGCAATTGCGCGCACACCATTGCGATTAACCTGCACCGGAATTGCGTGGGTGGAGTCTGAAATGAGCAGTACCGTACTGGATGTTTCACCCACCTCAATCACCTGCCCCATCAAACCAAACGCATCCAATACCGGCTGGCCTTTAAACGCGCCATCTACCGTACCGCGATTGATAATCACTTTATGGCTGAGCGGGTTGGGCGAAACCCCAATCAGTTCCGCAATCAGCACCGTATCCTGCAGCATCTGGCTGGCATTGAGCAGTTGGCGCAAACGCACGTTTTCTGCGGCAAGCGAAGCCAACTGTTGCAGTTTGCGCCGATGAATCAATAATTCAGTTTTAAGCGCCTCATTTTCGAGCTTGAGATCTGCCTGAGAGACAAACGTATCTTTGCGCCAATCGTTTACGCGGCTAGGTACATCGGTAATCTGATAGAAAGGTGTTACCACTTGGGCGAGTTTTTCGCGCAACGGTTCAAGGCGGTCGGTATAAAGCCCAACAATCACCAGCGCCATCGCAATCAAAACAAAAATGAAAGCGCGACTGGTGGCGGATGAGCCTCGGGCAAAGAGCGGTTTAATGGTGAGTTCTCCCCTGGAGTTGAAGCCCGCAAAACACGGGCTTCAAAACAAATCAGGACGACAGCAGGTCAATATTGCGCTTGTCGTTCATCTCCAGCGCAATACCACCACCACGAGCCACACAGGTCAGTGGGTCTTCAGCAACAATAAAGGGCAGACCGGTTTCGTTCGACAACAGGCGATCAATGTCACGCAGCAAAGCGCCACCGCCAGTCAACACAACACCGCTTTCGGCGATATCAGAGGCCAATTCCGGAGGCGATTGTTCCAGCGCGCTTTTCACCGCCTGAACAATACCGGCTAATGGATCTTGCAGTGCTTCAAGAATTTCATCGCTGCTCAGGGTAAAGCTGCGCGGCACACCTTCTGCCAAATTGCGACCGCGCACATCAATCTCGCGAATTTCACTACCGGCAAAAGCACAGCCAATTTCTTGTTTGATACGCTCAGCAGTCGCATCACCAATCACACTGCCGTAGTTGCGACGAACATAGTTCACGATTGCTTCATCAAAACGGTCGCCGCCGATACGCACGGAATCGGAGTACACCACACCGTTCAAAGAGATAACCGCAATCTCGGTAGTACCACCACCTATATCCACCACCATAGAACCATTTGCTTCCGATACTTTCAGGCCAGCACCAATTGCCGCTGCCATAGGTTCTTCAATCAAACGCACTTCACGCGCGCCAGCACCTAATGCAGATTCGCGAATCGCACGCTTTTCAACTTCGGTAGAAAGACAGGGAACACTGATCAGAACGCGGGGGGATGGGCTAAACCAGGAGTTTTCGTGCACCTTGCGGATAAAGTGTTGCAGCATTTTTTCAGTGACCTGAAAGTCGGCGATTACACCGTCTTTCAGCGGGCGGATAGCAGTAATATTGCCCGGTGTACGGCCCAGCATACGCTTTGCCTCAACCCCTACGGCTTCCACAATTTTGGTGCCGTTGTGATGGCGAATCGCCACTACCGATGGCTCATTAAGCACTATGCCGCGACCGCGCACATAAATCAGCGTGTTTGCTGTACCAAGGTCGATTGAGAGATCGTTAGAAAATGCTCCACGCAAAAGTTTCATCATGACGGGACGAGGCCTTAAATTAGAATGTGTTAAATAGAATTCGGGTTGTTTTGGTGTTGCTAACAACAGTTGCCCACTCTTGCGACGGCGCGCTCATGGCAATCAGGATTCGATTCTGCAAACGCAGTTCCCTGAATATTTTCTCCGCAACTTATTGCTTATGAGGCGAAGAATCCCTGCAAATTTTTAAGAAGCGCGCAGTATAAGTGAATTTTCGCTTTTTATCCGACCTAAATTAACCGCAAAGTTCAAATAAATCGCTAATATCGCCGACGTTTGCGGCTACTTTTTGCGCAATGCGCGCATCGCTAAAAACATTTATTCAACATGGTTAAAAACTCGCCGCACTCTATCAACCACAAGGGTTCAGGGCAAGGCGCAAATGTGGTACCTTTGGCGCCCGTTTTTAGTGGTATAGCCAAGCTTCGCTGCCGTTCGCCACACTTTTACTGTTTACGATTTTTGCTGTTTCACCATACTGTTTTCATGTTTCTTTTGCTGGAGCTAAGACCCCATGGCTGTAGACCGTTCCGATATCGCCAAGCTCGCCAACCTGGCGCGCATCCAGATTAGCGATGAGGCCGCCGATGAAGCGGCCAAAAGTATCTCCGATGTGCTGGCTCTGGTTGACCAACTGCAAGCGGTCAATACCGATGGCGTATTGCCCATGGCGCATCCACTGGATGCCGTACAGCGCCTGCGTGCGGATGTAGTGACCGAGCCCAACCAGCGCGACGCTTTCCAAGCGATTGCACCCGCCACCCAAGACGGCCTGTACCTCGTACCGCAGGTTATCGAATAAAAATCCCTTCTCTCGAAGAAAAATCAGGATATTTGCAATGCATCAATTCACCATTGCCGAACTGGTCAAGGGTCTGCGCAACAAAGACTTTTCCAGTACCGAAGTGACCCAACATTATCTCGACCGCATCGCGCGTCTCGATAGCACTTACAACAGTTATATCACTGTGACTAACGACATCGCCCTGCAACAAGCCGCTGCTGCCGACAAACGTTTAGCCGCTGGCAACGCCCCCGCACTCTGCGGTGTGCCAATTGCACACAAAGATATTTTTTGCACCACCGGCGTACGCACGTCGTGCGCGTCCAAAATGCTCGATAAATTTATCGCGCCCTACAACGCCACTATCGTTGAAAATTATTTAAATTCCGGTGTGGTGATGCTGGGTAAAACCAATATGGATGAATTCGCCATGGGCTCATCCAATGAAACCAGCTGGTACGGCCCGGTAAAAAATCCTTGGGCGATTGATTGTGTACCCGGCGGATCTTCAGGCGGTTCTGCTGCGGCAGTGGCTGCACATTTAGCACCGGCGGCGACTGCATCGGACACTGGCGGCTCTATTCGTCAGCCAGCTGCACTGTGCGGATTAACCGGCATTAAACCAACCTACGGCCGCGTATCGCGCTGGGGCATGATTGCGTTTGCCTCAAGCCTCGACCAAGCGGGAATTTTGTCGCGCACTGCGGAAGACGCTGCGATTTTGTTAAACGACATGGCGAGCTTTGATGCAAAAGATTCCACCTGCGTTGAACGCGACGTACCGGATTACACCGCCGACTTAAACAAATCCTTAAAAGGTTTGCGCATCGGTGTACCAAAAGAATATTTCGGTGAAGGTTTAAATCCACAAACCGCAAAATTGGTTGAAGATGCGATCAAAGTGTACGAAGGCTTGGGCGCAACCATTCACAGCGTCAGCTTGCCACACACGCACTTGGCAGTGCCCGCTTACTACGTAATCGCACCGGCAGAATGTTCAGCAAACTTATCGCGCTTTGACGGCGTGCGTTATGGTCATCGCTGCGAAAACCCCACCGATTTAAATGATCTTTATATGCGCTCGCGCAGTGAAGGTTTTGGTGCAGAAGTGAAGCGCCGTATTCTTGTTGGTGCTTACGCATTGTCTGCCGGTTATTACGATGCCTATTACAGCAAAGCGCAAAAAGTGCGCCGCTTGATTAAACAAGATTTTGTCGATGCATTCGACAGTGTCGATGTCATTCTCGGGCCGACCTCGCCATCGCCAGCATTCCAATTTGGTTCAAAAAGCAAAGATCCAGTGGCCATGTATTTGGAAGATATTTATACCATCGCCACCAATTTGGCGGGCTTGCCCGGCTTATCGATTCCTTGCGGATTAGTCGATAACAAACCAGTTGGCTTGCAATTGATTGGCAACTTCTTCGCTGAATCGCAGCTGTTAAATGCGGCACACCAATTCCAGCAAGCAACTAACTTCCACCAACAATCCGCCCCTGGCATTGAATAAGAGAGGAATACAAAGATGCAATGGGAAACCGTAATCGGCTTGGAAGTTCACGTACAACTGGCCACCAAAACTAAAATTTTCTCTGGCGCCAGCACTGCGTTCGGTGCTGAGCCAAACACCCAAGCTTGCGCGATTGATTTGGCACTGCCCGGCACACTGCCAGTCGTCAACGAACAAGCATTTCGCTTTGCCACCATGTTTGGCTTGGCCGTAAATGCAGAAATCGGCAAGCGCTCCGTGTTTGAACGCAAAAATTACTTTTATCCCGATCTACCCAAAGGTTATCAAACCACGCAGCTCGCCGAACCCATCGTCGGCGCAGGTTTTGTTGACTTGGAATTGGGCGAAGGCCGCAGCAAACGCGTTCGTATTCACCACGCGCATTTGGAAGAAGATGCAGGAAAATCTTTACACGAAGATTTTGCTGGCATGAGCGGAATCGATTTAAATCGCGCTGGCACGCCGCTAATTGAAGTGGTCACCGAACCCGATATGCGCAGCGCTGAAGAAGCCGTTGCCTTTGCGAAAAAGTTACACTCCATCGTTACTTCATTGGAAATTTGCGACGGCGACATGAGCCAGGGTTCAATGCGCTTTGACGTAAACATTTCCGTTCGTCCCAAAGGCCAGGAAAAACTCGGCACGCGCACTGAAACCAAAAATTTAAACTCATTTAAATTTATGGAAGAAGCCATCGCGCTCGAAGTTGAACGCCAAATTGATGTATTGGAAGACGGCGGAAAAATTCGTCAAGAAACGCGCCTGTACAACGGCGATACCAAAAAAGCCCGCAGCATGCGCAGCAAAGAAGATAGTAATGACTACCGCTACTTCCCCTGCCCTGACTTGCTGCCAGTAATTCTGGATGATGCGTACATCGAATCGGTACGCGCACAAATGCCGGAATTGCCCGAAGCCAAACGCGCGCGTTTTGTTGAGCAATATGGTTTGAGCAGCTACGACGCTGGCCAGATCACCATGGATAAATTTGCAGCTGTGTTTTTTGAAGCATCAACAAAAATTTCTGGCGAAGCCAAACTCACTGCCAACTGGATCATGGCGGATTTAGGTGCTTACCTGAATCGCACTGAACAGCGCATTGACCAATCGCCGATTACACCTGAATTGCTCGCTGGTTTGGTTCTGCGTGTAAAAGACGGAACTCTCTCCAGCAAAATCGCCAAGCAAGTGTTTGAAGCTATGTGCAACGGCGAAGGCGATGCCGACACCATTATCGATACCAAAGGGTTAAAACAGGTTTCCGATACCGGCGCGCTGGAAAAAATTATCGACGACATTCTCGCCGCTAACGCCCCACAAGTAGAAGGCTACCGCGCCGCGCCGGAAGACAAACGCGCAAAAATGCTCGGCTTCTTTGTGGGTCAAGCGATGAAAGCATCCAAAGGCCAAGCGAACCCGCAAGTGCTGAATGAGTTGTTGGTTAAGAAATTAAACGGCTAAGAGATTGAAAAAATGAGCTTACGTAAAGACAAAGAAAAAGTCCTCGGCGAAACTTTCGACGACGACCGCATCAAAACCTTTTTAAACTACCCCGCCCCTGCGGGCGTCAATGCCGATTACCACCTGCTGGAAAAAGCCTATCGCGGCATGCTCGGCGAAAACTTCAAAACCTTCGTAAAGTTTTTTGTTGAAGCCGGTAAAGATATAAACGCAGTCGGCCCGGAAGGCAAAACCTTCCTGCAAGTCGCAAAAGCCCACCGCAACGGCGAAGAGTATGTCATTGCGTTAGAAGCACATGGTGCGAAGTAAATAGAAATAGCATCACCACAAACAAAAAGGCAGCCCGCAATGGCTGCCTTTTTCGTTTCTCGCGATATATTAGTCTCACGTAGGGCGGCTTCGCGAAGCAAGCCGCCATACATTCAGAATTAAAACACATCCATCAACCATCAACCATCAACCAATACACGCTATTACTTATTACATTACTGTCCCAAAAAGCCGCCGCTCCAACAATGACCGCACTGGGTAATTTGCACCGACCTACACTCTGAGTCTAAGATGCAACCTCAATTTACTGCCTACAACACATTCGATGCCCACTATTAAAATAACCGCGCCCTTGGGGTTTTGCCTGATATTAAGCGCGCTAATGCTCTGCCTTACCGCAATGGACGCGATAGTATTTGGCACGCTCAGCCTCGACCCCACCAGAGTTGCCGCTGGCGAAGTTTGGCGGTTACTCACCGGCAACATGGTCCATTTTGGTTGGTTGCATACACTAATGAACGCAGCGGCGCTGTTATTGGGTGTGTTGGCTTTTTTTGCGGAATACTCGTTAAAAAAATTCTCGCTGTTATTGTTCTGGTGCTGCGCCAGTGTCGGTGTGGGAATTTATCTACTGAATCCCGAGTATGCACCTTATGCTGGTTTATCTGGGGCGATTCATGGGTTAATTGTTGCGGGGTTATTGCTTACACGCAGTTATCCTATTTGGATTCGGGTACTTGCGTTAGGCTTGGTGGTGGTTAAATTAATGCAGGAAAATAGTGCTGGTTATACGGCAACGGATTTGCAGGCGCTGCTGCCCGTTGCGGTGGCGGTGGAATCGCATTTATACGGCGCGCTGGCAGGTTTGGTGTTTGCGAGCACTGATTATTTTTTACAACGCTTGAGAAGGAAAGAATAGAT
This sequence comes from Cellvibrio sp. OA-2007, assembly GCF_000953825.1. Lineage (GTDB taxonomy): Bacteria > Pseudomonadota > Gammaproteobacteria > Pseudomonadales > Cellvibrionaceae > Cellvibrio. The sequence goes on from NZ_BBUL01000096.1 coordinate 309,235, forward strand.
GCAAGGCTCTCCCGGTAGTGCGATAGATTATTTTTTAGCAGGTGCGCGGCTGGTGGTGAAGCCGGGGTTTCGCCGGTTTATTTTAATTCCGCTGTTAATTAACCTACTTATTTTTGTGGTGGTAACGATTGCGCTCTATCACGCGTTTGGCGATTTTTTTGCGCTGGTGTTGGATTGGTCGCCGGATTGGCTGGACTGGTTTGCTTGGCTATTGTGGCCGCTGGTGGGATTTGTTTTTTTGGTTGTCTATGGTTACAGCTTTAATATCATTACCAATTTTTTAGCGGCGCCATTTTTTGGTTTACTGGCCGAGAAGATCGAAACCCACTTGACCGGCGTTGCACCTCCAGATGAACCCTGGGGGCAATTAATTCCACGCACACTGCAACGCGAAGCTGTAAAGCTTTGGTATTTTGTCAGCCGTGGCTTACTGATTTTGTTGGTGTTTATCGCGCTGTTTTTTATTCCTGGTGCAAACTTACTGGGTGTATTGATCGGCGCGATTTGGAGCTGCTGGTGTATGGCGGTGCAGTATTCAGATTACCCTGCCGATAACCATCAGCTCAGCTTTCGCGAATTGCGCCGCCGCTTGAATAAGCAACCGCTGACCAGTTATTCCTATGGCGGGATTATTTTGTTGGGCAGCATGGTGCCGGTATTGAATATTTTTGTTACACCGATTGCCGTTGCGGGGGCAACTTTATATTGGGTGAAAGAGGTCAAACATCTTTCACCATAATAACCAACCACACAACACATTGATTCAGAACAGCACAAACAACAAGGGCGCCAATTGGCGCCCTTGTATATTTTAAGCGAAAAGCGACTTACTCCTCCGCATCCCCATCATCCACAATCATATTGCCACCAGCTTCTTTGGCGTGTTGCAAGTAAGTGTGGGCCTGAGCGAATTGCTGGTCCAGACTCTGGTGCAATTGACTGGTTACCCCTGCACTGAAATAGAAATTACAGATCTCGCCACTTAGCGTACAGGCTTCAGCAGCAAGTAACTGTTTCACTTTACTTAACAAGGCCGCTGCTTTTTCGTGATCTAACCCCGGCATTAATACATAAAAATCATCGCTGTCTGCGCGAGCCAATAAAAATCGCCCGAGCATATTATGCAAATTGGCCGCGATATGTTTGAGCGCCACATCACCCCAGGCATTGCCATAGCGCTCATTTACGCTGCTGAACTGATCGATATTGATAATCGCCATAGATAACGGAACCGCCTTTTCTACTGCCGTCTTATACAGTTCACGCGCCGCATTAAAAAAATAAGCGCGATGGTAAAGACCGGTAAGGTGGTCGCGCTGGGCGTTTTCGGTAATTTGTTCGACCAATTCAAGATATTCAATATTGTGAATAATGCGGCAGTAAAACTCTTCCGGGTGAAACGGTTTGCGCAAAAAGTCATTGGCACCGTGTTTGATAAATTTAGCCGAGAGCGCCTCGCTACTTTCACCAGACACCCCAATCATAATCAAATCGGTTTTGTCGTACTTGTAACGCAGGTTGCGCACCAGTTCAAAGCCATCCATTTGAGGCATGTTGTAATCGGTGATCAATAATTTAATATCCGGATTTTCCAGCAGTACTTTAATTGCATCAACGCCATCAACGGCTTCTACCACTTGAAATAAATGGCGACGAAACAAATTCGCCATATGCTTGCGCGACATGTCCGAATCATCTACTACCAATACTTTGATGCGCTGATTTTTTTCCAGCCGATGAATCATGCCAATCGCTTTGCTGTAAGCGTAGCGACCTTCTTTGGTTACGTAATCCACAATGCCTTTGTTGAACAATTGCTCGCGCCGTTTTTCATCGTAAGAGCCGGTGAGCACAATGGTGGGAATTTTTTTGCTGAGGGTAAAATCCACCACTTCGCCATCAGGTGCATCGGGCAGATTCAGATCAACCAATGCCGCAAAAAAATCATCTGGCGATTGCTCATAAAGACTCGTCGCCTGTGCCAGACTGGCGGCATAGACAGCTTCGTATGCCAGCGATGCACTGTGCACCAAATGGCGCAACACCTTCATCACCATATCGCTGTCTTCTACAATGAGAATTTTTTTCATAGGAAACCACTCAACAAATGCGTAAGTATTCATTGAGTGTAGCCAATGTTTAACAAAAGCTTAGGAAAATGCGCTAAGCCTATGATTAGGCTTAATCTTTAGCACTTAAAATTGTTTTTCAACATAGCCTAAGAACTAAAGAGCAGATTTTTTATGCTCGCGCAGCGACTCATAAATCGCTGCCGCCATAATAATACTGCCGCCAAGTAAGGTGCTCAGATCGGGGTAGGTGTGCAGAAAGGCGATTTCATAACCCACCGCGTAAACCGGCTGTAAACAAGCCACCAAGCCCACGGTTTTCGCTTTTAAATAGCGCAGGGAAAACCCTAACAGGGTGTGAGTAATGGCAGTAAATCCGACCCCCAGACATAACAACAACCACCAATCATGCTGTGTAGGCTGGTGTGGTGACAGATACAAAACCGGTGTCATCAGAAGTGCAACTACCAGAACTTGGTAGCTCATGGAGCGCGCCGCACTTTGTTTGCTAAACCAATGGCCCAACAATAAATTGCGCACTGCAAAGGTGAGCGCGGAAATCACCCCCCAGATCACCCCCTGGGTCATGTTGTTATCTATATCGAACTCCGGCACCAGGCAATAAATCCCGACCAGCACTAAAAAACCACTCACCACATCGCGCCAGTCGAGCTTGGTGCGCTTGAGCCATGGCTCCAGAAATACCGTGACTACCGGATAGGCATAGAGCGAAATCATGCCTACGGCGATATTGGCGACCTGCATCGAATAAAAAAATGTGACCCAGTGTGATGCCAACAACACACCCAGAATAAACATGCGACCAAAATCACGCAGGGATTTCAGGCCAATATGAGATTCACGCCACCAGACCCAGAGAAACAATACCACCGCCGCAATCCAGGTGCGGTAACCGGTAATATCCCACGCGGGCAATTCAATAATTTTAGAGAAAAGCCCGGTCGCGCCCATTAAGAAGGCACCCAAATGCAGGGTTAACAAGGCAGATTTAGCAGAGGACATAACCCTTCCAGGCGATGGGAGCGCCCGGTGAATACCGGGCGAATCAATCAATGGTTAGCGATAATACAAATGAGCTTAGTTGCGCGGCCTGCGGCTGCGATTGCCCCCTGGGCGATTGCCGACCGAGCGATTGCTAAACCGCTCACTGGTGCGTGCCCGCGGCGGTGCTGGCGGACTGTCGGGCGGGGTCAGCAACAAATACTCCGGTGGCTGCTCGCACTTAATCTTCTTGCCCAACAGCTTTGCAATAGGCTCCAGCAACAAGGCGTCATCCTCACAGGCAAAACTGATCGAGGTACCGTTTTTACCCGCGCGACCGGTGCGGCCAATGCGATGTACATAATCTTCCGGCTCTTCTGGCAAGGTGAAATTCACTACGTGGCTGATACCGCTGATATGAATCCCGCGCCCGGCAACATCGGTCGCCACCAGCACTTTTATCTCACCGGTTTTGAATGCATCCAAAGTAGACACACGTTTGTTCTGCGCGATTTCACCGGAGAGCAATCCCGCCTTAATACCGTGGCGCTGCAGCTTTTCTTGCAGATCGCGGCACTCATCGCGGCGATTGGCAAATACAATCATGCTCTCGGCGTGTTCCTGTTGAATCAAGTTATACAGCAGGGTGTATTTCTCTTCGGTTGAAACCAAATAGACATGCTGCTCAACACGTTCGTTGGCAACCGATTCTGGCTCTATATCGATCGTTGTCGGCTGGTAAGTCCACTGCTCAACCAGGGTGCGCACTTCGTCGGTAAAGGTGGCAGAGAAAAACAGTGTCTGGCGATCTTCACGCTTGGGTGTCTGGCGCACAATCTGACGCACTTGCGGAATGAAGCCCATATCGAGCATGCGGTCAGCTTCATCGATAACAAGAATTTCCAACTGGTCGAGATACACATCTTTGTTGCCGCAAAAATCGAGCAACCGCCCGGGTGTGGCAACCAAGATATCGACCAGATCATCGTGCAAGTGACGCTGTTGTTTGACGTAATCCATACCGCCAACCAATGTGTGAATTTTCAAATCCGTATATTTGCACAGGCTTTTGGCATCTTCCGCGATTTGGATTACCAGCTCCCGTGTCGGAGCAATAATCAGTGCGCGCGCTTCACCGGCGTAGCGTTTTTCGGTGATAGGGTTTTTAAGCAGATCATCGATAATTGCGGTTAAAAACGCCGCCGTTTTACCGGTACCGGTTTGGGCCTTGCCCACCACATCCTTACCTTGCAAGGCATAGGGTAGTGATTGCGCCTGAATCGGCGAGCAGTATTTAAAACCGAGATCCGCAATCGCACGCATGATCGGCAGCTCTAAATCAAAATCGTGGAAGCGGCTTTTGCCTTCGATTTGCTCTACTTCAAACTGGGCGATATCCCATGGGCCGTGATCGACCTTAACGGCTTTTTTGGGACGCTGCTCAGCATGGCGCGCAGGTTTAGGCGAGTGATCGCGTTTTACTGCGGGAGCTTGTTGCTCGCTTTTTTGACCTTGGCGCTGGTCGCGGGAGTTGCGATTGCCGCGATTGTTCTGGCCACTGCGCTCGCGGGGATGTTTTTTTGCGGCGGGTTTGTCACTAGCAGGCTTGGATGTTGCCTCGTTTTTTTCAGGTTTTTCCGCACCTGAACCAATCAATTTTTTAAAGAATCCGATCAATCTAATCACCAAAAGTTATTGCAGCCAGAGGCTTAGGGGGGAAGTCGCGCAGACTTACCGATATAACTACTGCTTCTCACTTATGCATCAGAGCGTTCAAATCTGGCATTAGAGGGGTTCAAACCTACCAAGGAATTCAAACCTGTGGCGAGACAGTAGAAGGAACGCGCAAACAGTCTATTAATTGCACGCATGAACTGTGCCCGAGTATACACCAATCATCAGACAATCAGCGGCTTTGACGCCAGTTGGAGGGAATTAATGGCCACCAACTCCATGGTTTTCTGCATAATCAGCACTGTTTTATCCATTTTCACCAGCGCCTATGAGCAACAGAAGGAACCCTCTATGAGAATTCACAGCTTGCAACACGTTGCCTTTGAAGATATTGGCAGTATGGCCAACGACTTTCGCGCGCGCGGTTACGCGCTGTCCAGCACTCACTGGTACAGAGGCGATGCAGCCCCGGCACTCGATGAGTTTGATGCATTAATCGTCATGGGCGGCCCCATGGGTATTTATGATGAAGCGCTCTACCCCTGGCTAGCCGATGAGAAAATCCTGATTAAACAGGCCATCGGCGCCGGAAAAATCGTGCTGGGAATTTGTTTGGGCGCCCAGCTAATTGCCGATGTGCTCGGCGCAAAAGTCACCCGCAACCCGCACAAAGAAATTGGCTGGCTGCCAATCACGATTGATCCCGCAGCGGCGACCCATCCTATAGCCCAAGTATTTTCCCGCTACCCGGTAGTCTTTCACTGGCATGGCGATACCTTTGCGTTGCCACCCGGTGCGGTTCACCTCGCGCGCAGCGAAGGCTGTGCCAATCAGGCTTATGTGTATCAAGAGAAGGTTTACGGTTTCCAGTTCCATTTGGAAACCACATCTGAATCGGCGCGCGCGCTGATTGAACATTGCGGCGAGGATATTGATGGTTCGCGCTATACCCAAACTGCACAGGAAATTCTGGCGAGCGACGAAACATTTGCGCAGATTAATCGAGCCATGAGCGAGGTAATCGCGATTATTTTTGGATCAGAACACAACACCAAATAAATGCCCAGCGACAGAGGTTAACGCCATAGCGGCAGCCCCCCAAAAACCGACGCGGGCAGCGCCAAGCCAGAGATTGGCGCCGCCCACTTTAGCGGCAAGCCCACCTAACAACACCAGCGCAAACAGTGAACTCGCTACAATCGCAAAGGATAAATATTGTGCAGGATGCAACAACACAACCAATAGCGGAATCAGCGCACCGGCGGCGAAAGTGGCAGCGGAAGTGAGCGCCGCTTGCAGTGGCCGCGCGCTGTACATATCGGTGATGCCCAACTCATCCCGCGCGTGGGCGCCGAGTGCATCGTGCTGCATTAATTGTTTGGCTACTTCGCGGGCGAGTTCACGCTGCAAACCGCGCGCGACATAAATCTCTTCCAACTCGCGATGCTCGCCTGCTGCATCAGTCGCAAGCTCATGGGTTTCGCGTGCAAGGTCAGCAGCCTCGGTATCTGCCTGTGAGCGAACCGAAACATATTCGCCGGCGGCCATGCTCATCGCGCCCGCCACCAACCCCGCCACACCGGCCAATAAAACGGCAGAAGAATCAGCCTGCGCGGCGACAATTCCCATCATCAAACTGGCGGTGGAAATAATGCCATCGTTTGCGCCCAATACCGCAGCGCGCAACCAACCTGAGTGATGGGAACGATGTCCCTCGCGATGAGGCATAACTTCAAGACTTTTTATTGATGAGTGAAATGCGCGTTAAGGTATTGTCGCGCTTTATATAGTGGTGAAATAAACCTGCCAATACATGCAAGCCAATCAAGTAATACCCTATTTCACCAACCAGTTTGTGAATATCTTCAACCTGTTCCGCTAACGCATGATTTTTATCAACTAAGGGTGGTAACTCCAGCCCCAAAAAAGGAACGCCATGCCCTTCAGCACTTAAAATTATCCAGCCGGCAATCGGCATAAAAATCATAAAAACATAGAGCGCGATATGCATGCTTTTGGCGAGCAGGTTTTCAATCGAACGCGGCGCAGGAACAATTGCAGGCGTAGGGCTGGATAAACGCACACCAAGGCGAATAACTACCAGCAGCAACACGGCAATCCCCAGCATAAAATGCAATGCCTTAACCAAGTCCCGCGGATCACTGCCGCGCGGAAATAAGCTGCGCATTTCAATGGTGGCAAACACCGCAATCAACAGCACAAACATAAACCAGTGCAAACCAATAATAATCGGGCTATAGCGGCTAACAGTACTGGGGTTATTCATCGTTGTTCCTCGGTAAGCTTCTTATTGTGTTAAAACGATTTATTTATAGATACGGCCTTCATATTTCAGCCAACCACCGGGGTGCTGTCCCCGTGGATCATGATGAGTCCAGTGGATGACACCACCTTTCTGATTCCATTCGTACTCACCATAAAACTCCAAGCGTTCGCCCTCGCGCAGATTCTCTACACGCGGCGCCAAATCAATATTATGAGCAATCAATAAAGTGTGACCAGAATCCAGCTCCAATAGAAATTTTTGGTGGCGACTACCCTCGTTGTCATCCGGCAAAATTCGCAGCACCCTGCCCTCACCACCAAGTTGAACATTAGACTGCCCATCGCGGAATGCCTCTGCAATTAGTACGTCGCTTCCCGCAACACTGCTGCCCTCTGACGCTAGCTGCAGCTGTGCTTGTGCGGCATCTGACTCCAGCAATTGCTGTGTATTAACGCTATTGAGCACACCCAGACCAAGGGCAAAAATCAACAGCGCCAACAGCGGCTTCATTTTACTGCGAGGTTTCATAGTCAATCCTTCATAATACGTGAGAGCCCTGCAGCATAACCCAGTCTGCCAGTAGTGTTAACGCTTAGCACAGCTTACTCACGCAAACTTAAAGCAAGATTAATTCAGCCTCAGCGCCCCCTCCAGCCTGACACTTTTTCACAAAAGCCACGTTGACAGACCATTTGGTCTGTTATCTAATGGCAACAGACCAACCAGTCGGTTTATAACTGGAAAGACCAGACACCACAAGATCGCTCGAGGAGCAAACCCTTAATGAAAGACAGATTCAAATCGTCACTGTCACAGATGCCGTCACTAAAGAACTTTCCAAACCTTGAGTTACGCTCACCCTATCACATGGCAGATTTCCAGCCGTTTTCGCTGGAATTGATGAGTTACACCAATCAAATCAGAGCAATAGCCTTAACATTCTTCATAATGGGTGTTTTAGCGATTTGTAGCACCCTGAGCTTTGAAGCCTGGCAATTCAATGCAGCAATTGTGCAAGAAAATGCCCTACTCGAATTGGCACAAGGTGGCTTTTTGCTGGTGGCCGCCGTAATTCAAGGCTGGCGCGCATTTAACGCCCATGATTCAGGCCTAAAGCGCGATATTCGCATAGGCTTGGCATTGTTCGCCCTAGCGCTTTTTTTACGCGAAGTGGATATAGATAAACTGGGCAACGCCGCCGCGTGGGATATACTGGAAAAAACCCTACGCGTTATAGCCGTCTTAATGATTCTCGGCTTTGTACTGCATATGTCACGTCGCATCGGGCTGGTTATGCGCAATTTAGGGCAAATATTGCTGTCACCCACAGTTGTGATGACACTGATTGCCTGTATTTTTTATGCCTGCGGCTGGCCGTTTGACCGGGAGTTATTCAGTATTGATAAGGGTTTATCCCAATGGTTTGAAGAGACTCTCGAGCTAAACGCCTGTTTGCTATTATTTTTTGCAAGCCTGATGGGCAATATTAAAACCAATGTAGTTAAAATCCAGGCGCCGTCGTTTTAGCGGCGCGCTGGCTGCATGAAGATACTTTTACTAAAGTGTTTCACTGGGATGTCATGAAAACCCATAACAATAAAATGATTAATTACCCTAGAGACAATTATGACAACTGAACGCAATGCCGAACAAACCCGCACTCGCATTCTGGAAGCCGCACGGGAAGAGATTTTCCAAAACGGCTATCAGGGTATGCGTATTGACTCCATTCTGCAAAAGACCAATTTGGCTAAAGGTGCTCTGTATCATTATTTTCCCAACAAATTAGCCTTGGGTTACGCAGTGGTCGATGAAGTATTAATGGGGCAGTTTCAAAGCGTGTGGGAAGAACTGTTTTTACAATCAAAAGACCCACTGACCACCCTGCAAAAAATGTTTTTACGAAAAGCCGAGTCCTTTCAAAATGCCGTCGCCTTTAATGGCTGCCCGTTAAATAATCTGAATCAGGAAATGGCCGCAATCGATGCCGGCTTTCACCAGCGTCTGGAAAAAGTATTTGAAGGTGTACACATGACCATAGTACATTCGCTTGCCCAAGGGCAGACCGATGGCATAGTCAGACAAGATATAGACCCGGTAAAAATTTCGATGTTCATTTTTAGCAGCTATCAAGGCATTATGGGCGCAGCTAAATGCATGCAGGCGCCAGAATTACTGGGCGATTTATTTGGCACGCTGAACGATTATATTGACACCTTGCGTGCAACGGAAAAAAAGCACTAGCAAAGCAAATGTATTAAAAAGGGCATCACAAGAAGCCCTTTTTAATTGCGCGACAAACCAATTTCAACTCAATGACTAATCATCCATGGCCGCATTGATGGAAACATTTTGTTGCCACCAGCGGTGTACATTAAATTCGATTTCCGAATCGGTTTATCACTACAGCCACAACCCTTACCGTGTTTATGCTCGCGGCGCGCCTGCTGTTCAGCGCGATATTCCGGCGTAGAAAATACCGGGGCATTCATCGCGGTTTCATTACGCGCGTGCGCTGCACGATTTTCTTTTTTCATATCCAAAAACCCCGGCGCGATCATGATGACGCGCGGACAGAGCTTTGTGCAGGTTGGGCATGCAATAGGTTTGCTGGAATCATCCATGGAGGCCAATTCGTAGAACAAACCATGATCTGCACACTTGTAGTCGTATACGGGCATAGTTAATACTCCTATTTATCCTTCGACAGAGGCACATCCATTCCCGGCGATACTTTTTTGGTTGGTCCTTCTGCCGATGGGTTGATATCGAAATCAAAAATATCCGTGGGCAACCAGAGCGTCGCGCAGGCATTTGGTATATCTACCACACCCGAAATATGCCCCTGCACCGGCGCACAACCGAGAATGGAATACGCTTGGGCTTTTGAGTAACCAAATTTGGTCATGTAGTTAATCGCATTCAAACACGCCTGGCGATAAGCGACATGCACATCCAGATAATGTTGCTCGCCATATTCATCAACAGAGATACCCTCAAAGATTAAGTAGTCGTCATATTTCGGTGCAATTGGGCTCGGCTTGAAGATCGGATTTTTAATCGCGTATTTCGCCATGCCGTCTTTGATTAAACTCACCCGCAAATGAATCCAACCGGCCATTTCAATCGCACCGCAAAACGTGATCTCGCCATCGCCTTGACTAAAATGCAAATCGCCGACAGATAAGCCGCCGCCTTTTACATATACAGGGAAATAAATTTTGGAACCGCGCGATAAATCTTTAATATCGCAGTTACCGCCATGCTCACGCGGCGGAACGGTGCGCGCACCTTCTGCAGCGGCAATTTTTGCAGCATCGGGAGCCATCTTGCCCATATGGGCTGTATCGGCATAAGGCAGGGTGGCGAGTGCAGGAACGCGATCAGGCTCAGTTTCGTATAACTCCTTTTCACGCTTATTCCACTCCAACAGCATTTCCTTAGAGGGTAAACAACCAATCAAACCAGGGTGCACCAAACCAGCGAACTCAACATTGGGAATATGACGGGATTTAGTGAACATACCGTTGATATCCCAAATCGATTTTTGCGCTTCGGGAAAATGCTCTGTTAAAAAACCACCGCCATTTTGTTTGGAGAAAAAGCCGTTGAAGCCCCAGAGACTTTCTTGAAAGGCGCCAATATCAAGAATATCGACCACCAATAAATCGCCCGGCTCTGCCCCTTCCACACCCACGGGGCCAGACAGAAAGTGCACTTGCGATAAATCCACATCGCGCACGTCATCGGCACAGTCGTCATTTTTAATTTGGCCGCCAGTCCAATCGTAGCATTCAATAATAAAATCTTCGCCAGGCTTCACGGTTTTCACCATGGGGATATCCGGATGCCAGCGGTTGTGAATCATTTCATTTTCATAGGGCGATTTAGTTAAATCTATTTTGATAATCGTTTCAGCCATGGTACTGACTCCTGCTGTGGTTGGACAAATTGTCACGGAACAGGATCAGTATCTGGCGTGAACCGATAATTCACCATACGACAAATAGCGCGCAGAACTACGTCATTTAACGTATGGAAAATACAGATTGTGCAAAAACTATGACACTGGTCATGCCGTTAGAACCAACACCAAAAGCTTGCGTCTTATGGATAACTGAATGCATCCATCAACCGAGACCAGCAAGTAAAAAGAGGTAACTAATGAAAACATTAATTAAAGCGGCGCAATGCTTAGGAATAGTTGGCGTTTTGTTTCATTCATTTGCACTGCCAGTTTATGCAGCGGAGCAACAACGTCCATCGCGTGATGAGCAACATGCAGGGCCACCGCAACAAGCCCTGCTCGCCTGCAAAGGCTTAAACGCAAATGACGCTTGTACATTTGCGGGGCGCAATGATGAATTAATCAACGGCGTATGCAGCACACCACCACGCCAAACCGATGACGCGACACTTGCGTGCAAACCCGACAACATGCCTGAACCGCGCGATAGAAAACCGCCGGAAGATCGCCAGGATTAATCTGCAATAAAAAAAACCAGCGATCGCCCGAGACATGGCGAAAGCTGGCTGAAGTTAAACTGTTTATCTACACCACATTAAAAAATCACACCGACAAATAAGATGCCACCTTGGCTTCATTAATTGTCGCGCGCAATTCTTCATGCACAATTTCACCTTTTTCGATGACTAAAATCCGGTCGGCTATATCCAGCGCAAAACTCAATACTTGTTCCGATACCACAATCGATAAGCCGCGCTGATCGCGAATCATTTTTAGCGTTCGACCTATTTCGCGAATGATGGACGGCTGTATGCCTTCAGTGGGCTCATCGAGAAACAACATTTTCGGATCGCTCGCCAAAGCGCGCGCAATCGCCAATTGCTGCTGCTGCCCGCCCGATAAATTGCCGCCGCGCCGATTGCGCATTTCCAGCAACACAGGAAACATATCGTAAAGCTCTTTAGGTACACTGCGGCGCTTGGTGGTGGTCAACCCGGTTTCAATATTTTCTTTCACCGTCATACTGGAAAAAATCATTCGCCCCTGCGGCACAAAACCAAAACCACTCGCTACGCGCTGATGGCTTTTCATATGGCTGACCTCTGCTCCCTCTAATTTCACACTGCCGCCCGAACTGGGAATTACGCCCATTAAGGATTTCATCAGGGTCGTTTTACCCATGCCATTGCGCCCCATAACGGCGACAATTTCACACGGTTTTATTTCAAAATTTAATCCGTGTAACACTTCACTCTGGCCATAACTGACGCGGTAATCTGATACAGACAACATAACTTTTTCTCCGGGCTGTTACTCGTACTATTAGGGGTGTAAGACCCTGTTAATGGCCAAGGTAAACTTCAATCACTTTTGGATTGGTTTTAACCTTATCCACGGAGCCTTCGGCGAGAATTTTTCCCTGATGTAACACAGTCACTTTGTCGGCGATTTGTGCAACAAATTGCATATCATGTTCGATTACAATCACCGAGCGATCTTTGATAATGCTGCGCAGCAATTCTGCAGTTTGTTGCCGCTCGCCTACGGACATGCCCGCCACCGGCTCATCAAGCATCAGCAGATCAGGGTCTTGCATCAGCAACATGCCAATCTCCAGCCACTGTTTTTGCCCGTGACTGAGCAGTTCCGCTTGTTTATCCAACTGATCGCCAAGAAAAATCATATCGGCAACTTCATGAACCTTATTAATCACCTCTTCATCGCGTTTGAATACCAAGGCACCAAATACTGAGCGACCGCGCGGAAATGAAATCTCCAAATTTTCAAACACACTTAAATCGCCATAAATGGATGGGGTTTGAAACTTGCGCCCGACACCCGCTTTCACTATGTCGTGCTCTTTCATTTTGGTGAGTTCTTTATTGCGAAACTTGATTGAGCCTTCGGTGGCTTTGGTGCGGCCGCAAATTAAATCCAGTACCGTAGTTTTACCGGCACCATTGGGGCCGATAATCACGCGGATCTCATTTTCATCCACATAAAAACTCAAATCATTCACTGCTTTAAAACCATCAAATGAAACGGTGAGACCTTCCACCGCCAATACAAAGTCTGTATTACTGGGGCTCATGGAGTGCTCCTTGTGGCAGCGAGGTTGATTCGGTTTTGGTTACTGGTTTTGTCGCCGGTGTGATAGGCGGAGCAGAATTGTCCGTTGTGTTTTTGCTAAATAGTTTGGCAAAAAAAGCATCCACTTTAGGCGCGGCATAGGTGTTGTACAAACCCGCCAAACCATTGGGGAATGCCATTACCACCGCGATAAACAAACCGCCCATGGCAAACAACCAAAGCTCCGGAAAACTTTCCGAGAAAGATGTTTTAGCAAAGTTCACCACCAAAGCACCGTACACTGCGCCAATGATGGACAAACGCCCGCCCACTGCGCAGAAAATTACCATTTCAATCGAGGGCACAATGCCAACCAGCGTGGGCGACATAAAACCCACTTGCAAAGTAAACATCGCACCGCCTATCGCCGCGAAGATGGCACCGATACAGAACACAAATATTTTAAAGTTGGAAACGTCATAACCCGAAAAGCGCACGCGATCTTCTTTATCGCGCATTGCCACCAGCAAACGACCCAATTTACTTTTGCGAATAAACTGCGCGATCAGCAAACACACAAACAACATAAATACACACAAAAAGTAAAAAATGTATTTGGCGTTGTCGGTGCGAATATCCCAGCCGTGCAGTGTGCGCAAATCTGTCATGCCATTTACACCACCGGTATAACCCTGCTGACCGATAATTAAAATCGTCAGGATCGCTGCAATCGCCTGGGTAATAATCGCAAAATAAACCCCACCCACACGCCGTTTAAACATGGCCACACCCACTATGTACGCAATAATCGTGGGCACAATAATGAGTGCGATCAAGGTGAAGGTGAAACTGTAAAAGGGCTGCCAGAAAAACGGCAATTCGGTGATTTGATTCCAATCCATAAAATCGGGAATGCCGGGGGTGGATTGAATTTTAGTACTTTCAGGATCAGACGCTTCCAGCTTGAGAAACATCGCCATGATGTAACCACCCAAACCAAAAAATACGCCCTGCCCCAAACTTAAAATTCCACCATAACCCCAACACAACACCAAACCCACTGCGACAAACGCATAGGTTAAATATTTACCGACCAAATTGAGGCGAAAAATATCCAGCGAAAGTGGCAGTACAACAACAAGAATTAACGCGAGCACCAAAAATCCGTACAACTCTTTTTTGGGTAGGAGCGATGCCATACCCGCTTTTGATTTCAGCAAAAGGGACATAATGAGTGACTCCTCTTAACGGCGCACTTTGAGCGTGAACAAACCTTGCGGACGCAACATCAGAATCAACACCACAAACAACAGTGTTAATACTTTTGACATAGAACCACTCATAAAAAATTCCATCGTCGATTGCGCTTGCGAAATACTAAATGCCGACGCGATAGTGCCGATCAAACTCGATGCACCACCAAACACGACAACCAAAAATGTATCCACAATATAAAGTTGGCCAGAGGTCGGGCCAGTCGAACCAATCATGGTAAACGCACTACCCGCAACACCAGCAATACCGCAGCCCAAAGCAAATGTCACGCGATCTACCTTGCCGGTATTAATGCCAACTGCACCGGCCATAGGACGATTTTGCACTACAGCGCGAACCTGTATTCCCCAGCGAGAGCGATACATTAACAATGCAACCGCGAGTGAAATACCCAGCGCAAGGCACATCACAAATAATCCATTAATCGGTAATTCAATCGTTTCAGTAAGTTGATAGGAGCCCATTAACCAATCCGGTAATGTCACACCCACTTCACGCGGACCAAACACAGTGCGATAGGTTTGTTGCAAAATTAAACTTAAACCCCAGGTTGCCAATAAGGTATCCAATGGCCGGTGATAAAGATGCCGGATCATCGCCCATTCAACGAATGCGCCCAATGCTCCAGCCACAAGAAACGCGAGAATCATGGCAAGAATAAAATAGATACTAAATAAATCAGGAAGGTAAGTAGAAAAAACATTGGATGTTAAATAAGTAACATAGGCACCGAGAATCATAAATTCGCCGTGCGCCATATTGATCACGCCCATCTGGCCAAAAATAATAGCCAGCCCCAAGGCCATAAGCACAAATACCGAAAACAAAATCAATCCTGCTACACCTTGCATGGCAAAGATTGATAACAACTCCGAGGTACTGTATTCAGCAAACATGGCTGTATCCTCATCATCTCGTTTAAAAAATTAGACCAGTTACATTTTTTACAAAGTAATCACCAGCCAGCGGCTGGTGATTACTTTTTTGTTATTGATAACCTTTAGGGAATGGATCTGGCTCGATCAGCTCTTTAGTTTCAAACACTACATCGTATTGACCATCAGCACGGGCATGACCTACGCGGGTTTTGGACCAGAGGTGATGATTCGGGTGAACTTTCACATAACCTTCAGGCGCAGTGGTCAACTCAATACCGGGCGATGCAGCGCGCACTTTATCAATATCAAATGAACCCGCTTTTTCCACTGCCGCTTTCCACAACCAAGGGCCAAGGTAAGCAGCTTGGGTTACATCGCCGATTACAATGTCTTTGCCGTACATAGCTTTAAAATCAGCCACAAACTTTTTGTTGTTTTCGTTCGGCAAGCTTTGGAAATACTTCATCGCCGCATAAGCACCCACCATATTTTCACCACCGATACCGAGAATTTCATCTTCAGTTACCGAGATGGTCAACACCAGTGGTTTCTCTTTAGTCATATCAATACCCGCTGCTTTTAATTGTTTGTAGAACGCAACGTTAGAGCCGCCCACTACAATCGCATAAATAACATCAGGTTTATTCAGTTTGATTTTGTTAATCACCGAGTTAAATTGGGTATGACCGAGTGGATAATATTCTTCACCCACCACTTTCAAACCTAATTTTTCAATATGTTTACGCGCAATTTTGTTCGAGGTGCGCGGCCAAATATAATCTGAACCGAGCAAGTAAAATGATTTTGCACCTTTGGTTTTGGTTACCCAGTCAATGCCCGCAATAATTTGTTGCGTCGCTTCCTGACCGGTGTAAATCACGTTAGGTGATTGCTCCAAACCTTCATAAAAGGTGGGGTAGTAGAGCATGCCGTTGTATTGTTCAAAAATCGGCAATACGGCTTTGCGCGATGCAGAAGTCCAGCAACCGAATACCGCAGCGACCTTATCGTTCACCAATAATTTTTTAGATTTCTCCGCAAAGGTTGGCCAGTCACTCGCACCATCCTCTTGGATATATTCAATTTTGCGCCCAAGCACACCGCCCATGGCATTGATCTGTTCAATCGCCATTTTTTCTGCTTGCACAGAACCGGTTTCACTGATCGACATAGTGCCCGTCACCGAGTGAAGAATACCGACCTTAACCGTCGTATCTGTCACTGCAAGGCCAGTGGTATTCACATCAGCAGCATGGACGGTACCAAATGCCAGTGATGCAGCGAGTGTTAGCAAACATTTTTTCCAGGTTTTCATTCCCACCCTTTGTTTTTGGAGCGGTGTCTGGAGGGTAGATAGCATGGTCTTGTTCATGGTCGTTCCTCAGGTAATTAAAAATTGTTTGGGTTGTACACAAGCTGTAATAGGGATTTGCAGATTGTTACCACTGAGTTTTTGTCCTTACTAAGACGTTGATTGTCGAGAAGAAACTTTGAAGCTGAAGCTTTCTCTACGGTTCACAATTTAAACGCGACCAGCAGTGAGAACCATTCGATAAATGACACAGACCACTACGTCATTTGACGCATAGCAATTAGCGGTAGGCTTGGGTATTTTTCAAAAGAATTAATGCAGAAGGTATATACGACGATCAATAAAGATGAATTCTGGCTTTCAGAAAAACCTTGGCAAATCACGACTGCCGTGAAGAATGCGGACAACACGGATATGGTCCGTGCGAATGCGATAGAAGATGACGTGACTGGTATAAGCAATACTGCGCAACCCAGCGCGAATTTCTTTGCGCTCGCGCCCCAGTTTTGGATTGGCAGTCAGTTGGACAAGTTGCACCTCAAGCCCAGCAAGATAGCTAGCAGCTTGATCTGCGCCAAACTGTTCGGCGGTGTAATCAAATATATCGCCCAGGTCAGCTTCCGCTGCCAGCGATAGGCGATAGGTTTTTAATGCAGAAGTCATTTGCGCTTGGTTTTGCGTTTATCAGCAATGATGTCCTGAACGGTTTTACTGCTGGTCGCACCTTCCCAGCCCTTGGCAATTTCAGCGCGCAGCTCATCGATAACACGATGACGGTATACCTCATGTAACCGCAGCGCATCGCGCACTACCTCGCTGGCATTTTGATAATCGCCACCATCAATTTGCGCGGCTATATATTGAGCTTGTTTCTCGGTAAAGCTGATATTCATGGCGTGGCCTCTTCTTTACGTACTTGGCTTGGCCTAGCCTAGCACTCATGTCCATATTTGGCAAACTTGGACATTAGGCTTAAAGCTGGATAAAACCTGAAACAGCTTAATTTCAGCGCCCCATAATGTTGGTACAGCAATTGAGTAGAGATTGACGGTAGGTGTTTAAACGCCAGCAGTAAGTATATAAATTGATTTCACAGCAACAAAAACGCACCAAGAAAGAAACCATAAGTGCATAAATGCACACAAATAACGCGCAAATATAAAGCGCGAATAAAAACCACTCACTTTTAATCAACGAGACGTTCCCGGACGAACAGACTGTTTAACGGGTATTCCATGACTGCCAAGCAGCATATATTTCGCGTGCGCCGCAACTACAACCAGTGGGTTGCCAACCAAACCCTGGAAGATTACGCGCTGCGTTTCACCGCCAAAAGCGCACGGCGCTGGTCTGCTGCACGGGTAGCCACAACTGCACTAGGTGCAATTTCTTTTCTCGCACTCGAAGCCATCGGCGGCGCTATTACCTTGCATTACGGTTTTAACAATGCCGTTGCTGCCATCATGGCGGTCAGCCTCATTATTTTTCTCACCGCTATTCCTATCAGCTATTACGCCGCAAAATACGGGGTTGATATAGATTTGCTTACCCGCGGCGCAGGGTTTGGTTATATAGGCTCAACTATCACCTCGCTGATTTACGCATCGTTCACCTTTATTTTTTTCGCACTCGAAGCCGCGATTATGGCGATGGCGTTGGATTTATTATTTGGCATTCCACTCGCATGGGGTTATTTAATCAGCTCGCTGGCGATCATTCCGCTGGTGACCCACGGCATTACGTTTATTAGTCGCTTCCAATTATGGAGCCAGCCGCTGTGGATTATTCTGCAACTATTACCGTTTGTTTTTATTATTTATGCCGATGCCAGCGCAGTAGAAAGTTGGACAGCATTTTCCGGCAGCCTGCAGGCACAAGATGCCCTCCGCGAAGGCGTTAATATTTTATTGTTTGGTGCCGCATCCGCCGTTATTTTTTCATTGATTGCACAAATTGGCGAGCAAGTAGACTTTTTACGTTTTTTACCTGCACCCAAACCTCACACCCGTTTGCGCTGGTGGGCGGCATTAATTGCCGGTGGCCCGGGTTGGATTGTGATTGGCGCAATTAAAATTCTCGCAGGTTCCTTTCTCGCGGTGCTCACGTTAAATCACGGTATTAGTATCACCGAAGCCGCCGACCCGACACGCATGTACATGGTGGCCTTCAGTTATATCGCCAGCTCACCGGAAGTGGCCTTATCCATCGCCGGTATTTTTGTCATCCTGAGTCAATTAAAAATTAATGTGACTAACGCTTATGCCGGTTCCATTGCCTGGTCGAATTTTTTCTCGCGTTTAACTCACAGTCACCCGGGCCGCGTAGTCTGGTTAGTGTTTAATGTTGCGATTGCATTATTGTTGATGGAACTTGGCGTCTATCGCGCACTGGAACAGACACTCGGTTTCTACGGCATAGTCGCCGTCGCCTGGCTCGGTTCACTGGTGGCAGATTTGGTGATCAACAAACCACTCGGCCTCAGCCCCAAACATATTGAATTTAAACGTGCTCACTTGTACGACATCAATCCCGTTGGGGTTGGTTCTATGTTAATTGCCTCAGTCGTTGGCATTATTTGTCACACTGGAATTTTTGGCGATATCGCGCAAGCACTTTCCCATTTTATTGCGTTAGGTTTAGCACTGATCTGTGCTCCTGCGATTGCATTTATCACAGGCGGCCGCTATTACCTCGCTCGCCCCGTGGTCAATGTGATGGATGATGCCGAATACAGCGATGGCGACCACGCCACTATTTCCTGCTGTATTTGTGAACATAAATTTGAAACGGAAGATATGACCTACTGCCCCGCTTACGCTGGGCACATTTGTTCGCTCTGTTGTTCACTAGATGCGCGCTGTCAGGATTACTGTAAACCCGGTGCAAATTACTCCACTCAGCTGAGTAATTTTTTTAAAGTCTTTTTACCGAAATCGATCACCGCCAATATTAATTCTCGCGTAGGTCACTTTGCGGTTTTAGTGCTGTTTATCAATGGGCTTTCGGCAATACTCTTGTCGCTCATTTATTTTCAAACACCGATTGATGCACCGGAAACTGCAGCTTTATTGGAAGCCACCTTATGGAAAGTCTTTTTCTTACTGGTGATTATTACCGGTGTGGTGAGTTGGTTATTTGTATTAGCCCACGAAAGCCGCGTAGTTGCACAAGAGGAATCGCAACGCCAAACACGCTTATTAATGGAAGAAATTGAAGCACATGAACGCACCGACCGCGCATTGCAAACCGCAAAAGAAGAAGCGGAAGCCGCCAACCAAGCCAAGAGCCGCTACCTCACCGGAATCAGCCACGAATTGCGCTCACCGCTCAATGCAGTGCTCGGCTACGCACAATTATTAGAAAAAGATCCAAGCATGCCCACCCATCGCAAAGATGCATTGGGTGTTATTCGCCGCAGCGGTGAGCATCTAGCAGATTTAATTGAAGGCTTGTTGGATATTTCCAAAATCGAAGCAGGCCGTTTGGATTTACATCAGGATCAAGTACGCATTGCCGTATTAATGGAACAGCTCGTCCACATGTTTCGCCTGCAAGCGGAGGCCAAGGGGCTCGCGTTTATTTATGAGTGCAAAGATCGCTTACCTGAATTTGTCCGCACCGACGAAAAACGCCTGCGCCAAATTTTAATTAATTTATTATCCAACGCGATTAAATACACCGAAAAAGGCAGCGTAATGTTTAAATTGCGCTATCGCAGTCAGGTTGCCGAATTTACCATTAGCGATACCGGCGAAGGTATTGCACCAGAAAATATAGAACGGATTTTTCGCCCATTTGAGCGCGTGCGTCGCGCAGGTTCGACCGCAACAGGAACCGGGCTGGGTTTAACCATCACCCGCTTACTCAGTGAAATTATGGGCGGCGACATTTCTGTAACCAGCACCCTTGGCAGTGGCAGCACCTTTAAAGCCAGTTTAATGCTGTCGAGTATTAGCACACCGAAAGCGGAATTTATCACTGCACCGGTACAAACCATTTACGGTTATAAAGGTGCGGTGCGCAGAATTATGTTGGTAGATGACGAAGCATCTCATCGCCAACTTATGCGCGCCATGTTGACGCCACTCGGTTTTGACATTATCGAATTAGATAATCCGCTGCTCGCGCTAAGCCGCCTCGAACAGGAAATCGATAATAACAATCGCCCTGATTTGATTATGCTGGATGTTTCCATGCCCGGCCTTAATGGTTGGCAGCTGGCCAAACAATTGCGTGAGACGGGCTTTAACTCACCGATCATTATGGTGTCTGCCGATGCCAGCGAAGGTAAGGATTTACCCGCACACAACAACACCGAAATCACCCCACTACACGACGCTTATGTGATAAAACCAGTGCGTATTGATGTGTTGTTGGATCATATTGGTCGGCTGTTAAGTCTGGTGTGGTGTTATGAAAAACAAGAGGTAATTACACCTCAGGCACAGCTTATTGGCGCACTTGAATTACCCGCTGATCAACATCTGGATGATATAGCCCAGCTCGCCAGTATCGGCCATAAAAAAGGCCTGCAAGACAAAATTCAACAACTGGAACAAACCGGTGCCGCGCATCCGGCATTTCTTCAGGAATTAACCAAGCTCACCAACAATTTTCAGTTTGAAAAAATATTAGCGCTGATTGACGCAGATACCGATGACGCTGAATCAACAGAAGAATTGATGACAGAATCCCTTCAAGAACATGATGAGTAAAAACCACGAGTAAATTGCAATGAACACTAAAGCCCAGTCGCAAGTTGTATTAGTGGTAGATGATGCGATAGACAGCATTCATATGCTGAATGATGTATTGGAAGAGTCCAACTTTACGGTGTTAGTCGCACTGGAAGGCGTACAGGCGCTCACCATCACCAAAAATATTCGCCCGGATATTATTTTGCTCGACGCCATAATGCCGAACATGGATGGCTTTGAAACTTGTCGTCAATTAAAACTTAATCCACAACTCGCCGATGTACCAATTATTTTTATGACCGGCCTGAGCGATACCGAACATGTGGTGATGGGTTTAAATGCGGGCGGAGTGGACTATGTAACAAAACCCATAAACCCGGAAGAATTAATGGCGCGCATGCGGGTGCACCTAGCCAATGCACGCATCACCCAAAGCGCGCGCGCCGCACTGGATACTGCCGGGCAATATTTATTTACCATCGACTTGCACGGTCAACTGGTCTGGGCCACCCCACAGGTATATCAATTACTGGACGGCGCTGGCGCAACCGCCGACTCCATCGCGCTCACACACACTATTAGCCAACAATTGCGCGAGTGGATAAGCCACAAACCGGAGACCGGTCGGCAATTGCCACTGCAACAGCTCACGCAAGAATTGAGTGTGGAAATGTTAAATTTAATCGACGGCAAAGAATATTTACTGCGCCTCACCAACCCACCCAAACCGGCAGATGATACCCAATCACTCAAACAACAATTTGCCGTAACCGGCCGCGAAGCCGATGTGTTGTTATGGATCGCCAACGGCAAAACCAACCGCGAAATCGGCCAAATTTTAGAAATGAGCCCCCGCACGGTGAATAAACACTTGGAGCAGATATTTAAAAAATTAGGTGTAGAAAATAGAACGTCAGCAGCCGCCGTCGCGATCAAATGCATATCGCGTGGATAGGTAGGGTAACCGTGGCGCTTGCTGTAGGTTAATGTCAGTACCTTTGAAGTCATTCCGTCAAGTTATTAAAATCTCCCAAGGCTAGATAAAATTCCTACATGAAAACATATTTATTACTTCTGAGCTCCTATTTTCTAAGGAGCTAAGCGGTAGTTTTTAAGTTCCTGTTTTGCGGAAAGCTTTTACGAGGCAAAACCACAAAGCCGCAACTTGCAAACTGTCCCGCCGCGCAGCGGTGTGTTGCTGCGCTTGCCAGGTATTTCACATGCGATGGCAGATCATGCATGGAATGCACTCGACAATCATATTTACGGATTTACACTGCAGGTGTCGAACTCCCCTGTCGATCCGTCCGAATATCGTGAAGCGGCCCAGAGCTTTCTGCCGATGATTCCCGCTGATAAATACCCCTACCTGCGGGCGCTTTCTGAACAGCTTATCGACGGTGCGCACAACGGATTGCAGGACTTTACCTTATCCTTGACGGCCTCGAACGCACCCTCAAAAACAGTTGATCTCCAACCAGTACCTTTATCAGCTTAATAATCAAAGGGAATCGGCTTACGCTAGAACCCGAAACAACAACTCCCGTCAAAATTACAACCAACGTTAAGCCCGCCATGCAAAATTTTAGCGAGCACTAATCAATTTTGTTTAAGCTGCAACCACCTAGACAAGATTGCGTACAATTGATCAGGCTCTAAAGGCTTATGAAGCACCAAATACCCTTCACTTTCTGCATGTTCCAACTCACGCGAGTTAAACTCACCACTTATCATCGCGCCGTGAGCTTCCGGATATAGATGCAATAAGCTACGCAAAACATCAAAACCACTTTCACCAGAGCGCAAACGCTGATCACAGAAAATTACTTGCGGCTGAAACCCGGCCTGTATAACGGCCAATGCAAGAGCACCCGACGGTGCGCATTTAGTACGCACCCCCCACGACCAGAGCAGCGACTCCCACGCAACACATACATGAGGATCATCATCAATAATTAAACATGAACCCGTTAATCGTGAAAAATCTTTAATCTCTTCAAATAGATTATTTACAGCTAAACCTTGAGGACTAAAATCTATCGAATTCGCAGCAGGTAACCGCAGCCAAAAATGCGAGCCGCGCCCTTCGCTTGAGGTAAAGCCATAAGTAGCATTCATGAACTTAGCGCTACGTGCCACGACCGCCAAGCCCAGGCCATGCCCTGCACTATCAATGCGCCACGCATGCTCATTACGAAAAAACGGTGAATAAATATGTTCTTTATCATCAATAGCAACACCCATTCCTGTATCCCACACCCCAACTTCCCAGCAACTTCCTCGCACTCTAGTTGCTATCAAAATTTTTCCTTTTTTCGTGTAACGTAGAGCGTTGTGCATCAGATTGGTGATTGATTGGCGCAACAAAGTTTCATCTGCAATTACAAATACCTTTTCTTTTCTATTCCAAGTTCTTAAGTCAAGATTTCTATTTACCGCTTCTTCACGAAAAATTAATGCAATATCGTCAATTAATGAATTTAGATTTACAGGCCGCAATTTTATATCTACAGCCCCGGCCTCAATTCTCGACAGATCAAGCAACGAATTAAACATTTGTGTCGCCAAGCGTACACTTTGCTTCAAATCATCTAACGACCGTTTTAGGCCTGCATCAATATTGCGCCGAATAATGGATTCAATTAGAAAGCCCATTGCCTGCATAGGTTGACGTAAATCATGACTAGCGGTAGTGAGAAATTGATTCTTATCACTAAGCGCGGTCTCCGCAGCATTCTTGGCGAGCTTAAAATTTTCGGCCAAACGCGAGCCCTCTTCTTCAAGCCAAATCATTCTGACGAAAAAACGGTGCGAAGTTAGAGCATGTTTAAACATTCCTATTCCATAAAGCACAGAAAGCGGCATAATAAATTGCCAATGAGACGAAAATGACCAGGGCATCAATAACACAGTACAATGCCAACTGAAAATCAAAAAGCAATTAAAAACACTAAGCATTGGCGCTTGGTGTGTGGCATTTCCCGCAACGATAGCGGCCAGAGTAAGCGTAAATAAATATTTAAATTCTATTGTCGCTGTATGGCTAACCATAGGCAGCAACACCATCAAGCCTAGCCCATGAAAAGCGGCAACAAGCTGAATTCTTGGAAGCCACGTAATTAAGAGCCACTCACTAGACTGTTTTTTTTGATCTTCACGATAAAGCCTAAGAATTAAAAAAGTAACTAATGCAGCGCAACAATAGAGTGCCGACCAAATTAACACTCTGTAATCTTCGTTAATTTTTCCGTAATACCAAACAAAGACCACACTTACTACGGGCATAACAAACAAGCTAAACCTAAGCCTAGCGAAAGCCATATCTAGCAAACGCGCGCGGCCAGAGGCACTAATGTCTTTAAGCTGAATAACACTAGCCTCACCATGCGCAAATTCAAATTTATCTTTCATAGAGGGAAAGCCACATAGTTATTCCAGTCGTTTTCCACGAAGCTTTGTTATAATCTCAACTCTGTTGCCCACACCCATTCTAATGAGAATACCGCTTACATGTTCTTTTACAGTTTGTTCCGAAATGGAAAGTTGTTGTGCAATACGTTTATTCGGAAACCCCTTTAGAATCATTCCAAGAATTTCTCCTTGACGTTCAGTTAGACCAAGCTCAGAAGCAGTAACATACAACTCTTTAGACTGCGCTGTACGCAGATTTTCTTTTGTCAAACTTTCAAAACATCTTTTTCCGCTCAACAACTTAGATACAACTTCAACAAAAACTGACCCAGCCTCTTGCTTATGAATAAATCCGTGAGCTCCTGTCGCGAAAACTTTCTGCTGAACAACCATATCCCCATCAGCACTCATCACTAATATCGGCGTATTAGGCAATTTCGCCTTCAGCTCTACCAACAATTGAAGAGATGCGTTATTAGACAACCAAAAATCAAGTACTACCAAGCTTGGCGGGCTCGCAACATCTATTAAGCGCCAGACGTCTTCAGTATCTGTAACTTCATCTACTTCATCAAAACCACAATGGGACCTTAGAAAACCTCCAATACCACGAGCTACCAAAGGATGGTCATCAATCACGAGCGCTGTTTTCAAGGTAGTCACAATGGCCATCCAATTAATTGTTGGTCGATATTAACAGTACTTCCACTTCCGGCTCACCCTACCAAGGTAGGGTTACAATTCATTCAAATCATCATCAAAATAACTACAAACTCCTAGAATTTTACAAACCTAGTTTGGAACCAACCAAGATGAAGACAATTTTTTTACGTATATGTAAATCCAGTATCGTTAGTAAATTTTTCATCGCAAGTACTTCAGCAAGCATACTCCTAATATCCGCATGCTCAACCGGAGGAAGCGCTCTGTTTAGCAATCAAGCCAAACCATATATCTATTCTCCCGAAGAAAAGCAGGCTACGCTTGGAGCTCCATCAGCGCAAGTGGGAGCAACTGGAGAAATTAGTTATTGCAACGCGGGCCTGACTCAGTTAATAGAATCGCGCAGACGTGATGCACTCGCGGCAATTTCAGCCGTATGCGGCGGAGAGGATAGTTACTATATAAAAGGAGAAGGCGACGGAAGCGTTAATGGACGATTCGCGGGAAACTTCAAATTAACACCCAGCTGCACCAGAGGCAGAATTATATGGTTCAAATGCAAAGTTAGTGAGCCAAAATATGACCGCACAAAATAGAAGATCTCTTACCAAAATCACAACAAATGGGTTTCGTAAAGTTTTTAATTTATACCCGACTAAAAACTCACCCACCAAATGGAAGGCAATGTTACTAGGCTTTGTTTTTCTCTATGGCTGCGCAGGAACTATAAGCTTAGCTGACCTTCAGCCAGGAAGCCCGGGGGGAAGGACATTTAGCGTAGAAGGAAAAATGTATGAAGAAATTTGGAGTGCGGCGCTAGCATCAATGAAAGTCGAGATGAATGTAGTTGAGCAGCATAAGTCATCGGGAGTCATTAAAGCGCGCGCACACTCTAATAAAGTAGTGGCCTTTTTTATTTCACCCACAACACCAAATGCCTACAGGTATGAAATTAAGGTTTTAAGCAAAAGCTATATGCAAACTGATTTTATTGATCGCGACTGGGAGCCTTCAGTAATAGAAGACTTTAAATTAAATCTATACTCCAACCATAAACCTAAAAAATAGATAAATTTTCAGATAAAAAACATGAAAACAAATAAACTCAGAATTAGATATTTCAACACTATGAATAAATTCATTTTGTTGTTTACCATTGTTATGACAACAACAGCTACTGCTCAGACACTAGAAGAGACAAAAGACTGGATATTAACACAAAGTGAGTTTAATCTAGATGGAAGGCTAAAATACGATATCATAGATGGCCAATTTATCAGCCTCTTAACACTCCCCTACGCGCTAGGTGGGGATACAATTAAAAAGTCTATACCTATTGAAAAGATATCAAAAATTAGCATTATCAAAACAGATAAATATATTTCTTTCTCGTTAATATGTGATAAACCGTGCACCACTCAAGACGATGACATCAGCAATCAGAAAACAGTATTTCTTTTTGAAATCTACAAAACATTAGACGCAAGCTTTTCATCTAGGATGCAAAAAGCACTTTTCCATCTGGTAGAGCTGCACAAAGGAAAAGCCCGCATTGTTAATGCCGAAGTAAAAAAAGAAGCATTTTAATTTTCATGAAATAGAAATGGCCTGGATAGCCAATTCACCATACGAATATAACAATATGTATCGCGCCACCCAATTGATGCAATCAGCATGTGACTAAACTGTAAGCAGTTTACGCAGTTGACATGCCTATTTTATTAAAAAAACTTCTCTTCCATGCCTGTTGGCTTGCCATCTAAACTTAGCTGATTTTTTTCTTTCCAATATTCTTTAACGCCATCTTCGCCCTTATTGATCGCCCAATTGGTCAATTGCTCGCGCTCGCCCACATAATCAAAAAATGGGACAGCCATACCGCAAGAGGTTTGCACCAGATCGACTTGCAAATCAAAAATCTGGCGGGCGCCGGGGGTTATTGGAAAACGGGCGTACAGTGTATTCCACTCTGGATCACCGTGATGAATTGCTTTTGCATTGCCGTATAAACGCAAAATCATCGGCGCGCCGTCAAAGGCGGCGAACATAATTGTCATGCGTGAGTGGGTTTGCAGATGTGCAGCGGTTTCATTACCGCTGCCGGTGACATTGAGCCAGATAACACGGTTGCTATCGAGCACACGCAGTGAATCCATGCCTTTGGGCGAAATATTTACCCGGCTGTCGTCCGTTGCGGTGCCGACAAAAAATATTTTTTGCTGGGCAATAAATTTTATGATTTCAGCGGAAATTTCTGTATAGCGTTTCCCCATCACTAACTCCTTTTGCTGCTGTAAAAAAGCCCCACTGGATGGGTGCGGCTTAGGAAAAAATAACACACTCGCTATCCGAGTGCTATTAATCAGCATGTCATTTATTGAAAGAACTATCCGGTGTGCCTTTAAAACATTTTACGATGTAGGGAAAACCATCGGTAATGTAGTAGCCGTACACCCCATTGTGCAGCATGCCGTTGCACTCATCCAAATCACCTAAACCGGCGACGTATTCATAGTCGTCGCGAAATTGGCCATTGTAGGTTCCACCTGGGTTGCCATTGCCGCTTGGGCGCGCGCCACTCTTTAAACGATAACTGGGCACTGCTTTGCGCAGCACGCCATTTTTATTAATGTAGGGGCCGTAAATTGGGTAGCCGTCGGCAGCAAAACCGACCAGTGGCGACTCATCTTCACCGGCCACTTCGGAATAAAAAGTTTTGGGCGCGCCGTGATAGTGATAGGTACCGTCTGGCTGGGCGTGCGCATTGTGGCTGTCTACCACAAAACCATTGGCGGCATATAAAGGATCATAACGCCAAGGCTGCGCCATATTATTACAACCTACTTTGCCATCACCCACGTTGTAACAACCCGCCGCGAGCAAATCGACTTTTACGCCATTTAATAAAATGGCGTTATCCACCAACAAACTAATTTCTGTTGTGCTTGCTGCAAACGCGGGCATGCTGGTGATTTCAAATACGGTATTTTGTGCACTCACATCATTGGCAAATTTTTGCGTGCCATCGTTAAAGTCGTGATTGGGAATTTCGTTGGTAGTGAAAATACATTTTTCACCCGCCACACTGATCTTAAGATCACCCTGAAACGCTTTATTGTTTTTCACATCACGTGCATCTGCACGATAAGTTGCAACATAATCAGCGCAATTGGCACTGCGGTTAACCAAAGTTTTATTGGTGAGATCAGTTGCTGCTGCGGGACTGGTGTTGCGAATTAAATCGCCCTGCGCTTTTAATGCAGCGACCACTTGCGAATAATCGCCCGCTGTTTTTAATAAATTATTTTTCTCGCCCAGATCCGCATTCAAGTCATACAACTCTTGAGTGCCATTAAGAAATTGAATGTATTTGTATTGCTGGTTACGCACCGTCCAGCCCTGCACCTCGGCACTTTCAAATTCAGAATAATTGTAAGTGCGCGGTGCGGTTGCAGTGTTATTAGCAGTGAATAAGCCAGAAAAATTATAACTATCGTTAATACTGCTCACCGGGTTGCCCGCCACATTGGCGATGGTGGCAAACAAATCGGTTGTGTTGATAAGTGCAGCTTCGCGACTGGCACTGCGTGCAACACCCTTACCCGCCACAATCATCGGCACCCTAATGCCACCCTCGTACAAACTGTTTTTGGCATGGCTGGAACTGAATACAGTTTCATCCACCACGGTTGCCGGTGTGCCGTTATCGCCAATAAAAATAATCATTGTATTCGCGCGCTGGCTTTCACTCATCGCTGATAACAAACGCCCTATTTCAGTATCCATGGCTTCAATCATCGCCAAATAGTATTCGCGGTGATGCGCGGCTATATCTTCCGCTGTACCGGTTAATTCGGTGCGTTTTAACAAACTGGCCGGAGGCAGATGAAAGGGTGAATGAGGCGCAGAATAGGCCAGCCATAAAAACCAGGGCTGATCCCTACCGCGAATATCGGACACCTTAGAAACTGAGTAAACTTACTCCAGAGGTGATCCATGAGCAAGAAACAATCCACGCAAACGAACAAA
>NZ_BBUL01000095.1 GCF_000953825.1 Cellvibrio sp. OA-2007
ACCTGCATTAATCGAAAGAGCAGGAGTAGGAAGCCACTACCTAAACTCGGCGCGCCAGTCTTCGACTCTACCGTTATCGTGACCAGCTCTGCTGTTTTAACGATGATATTCAGGGGACTGCGGCTGTTGCTGTCGGAACTTTGATGGCTGCGTGCAAAGCTAAGGGTGAGCTGCTCAAAGACCAACGAATTGTGTTTGCTGGCGCTGGTTCTGCTGGGTGTGGCATTGCCGATCAAATCATTAAACAAATGAAAGCAGAAGGCGCTAGTGATGCAGAGGCGCGCAGCAGAGTTTTTTTGATCAGTCGCGATGGTTTACTGCAAAGAGCGATGCCGGGGCTGTTCGATTTTCAGCTTCCGTTTTGCACTCCCGATGAGGTGGTCAATAACTGGGTGTTGACTCATAAAAGGGGGGATGGGTGCATCAATTTATTAGATGCAGTTAGCAATGCTCATCCTACTGTATTGATTGGTGTGTCAGGTCAAGCGGGTTTATTTACCAAAGCGGTGGTTGAGGCAATGCAAGTTCACTGCGAGCGCCCCTTGATACTGCCGCTTTCCAACCCTACCTCACAGGTAGAGGCTCAGCCGGTTGATATACTGCGTTGGACGTCTGGGAAGGCAATGGTTGCAACTGGCAGCCCCTTTCAGCCAGTCGACATGGGGGGGCAGCGATTTGAAATTGCTCAATGTAATAACAGCTACATCTTTCCCGGCATTGGTTTGGGGGTTATCACAGCGAAGGCCGCACGTGTGACCGATAATATGATGATGGCAGCAAGTAAGGCATTAGCCGAGTCTTCACCTATTGTCCAAACTGGGAGCGGGGCTTTACTGCCCCCCTTGGAGAGCATTCGGGAGGTGAGTAAAGTGATAGCCAAAACTGTCATACTTCAAGCAATTGCCGATGGTGTTGCGTTGCCCATTCCGCTGGAGTTAATTGAGGAAAAGATTGAAAAGAATTTTTGGTATCCAGAGTATCGAGAGTATAGGCGTACGTCTTTTTAGGTGTTTTTTAACGATATACAAATAATATATATGCAATTACTCACTAAGCTCATATATGCTAGTCTTCAGTTGAGAGTGTAAGAAATTACGACACATCTTCCAAATCTTAACAATTGTGTGAATTTGGTGGTATTTGTTAAACGGGCGGGATGAGAAGTGGTCGCATTGACCATAAAATAGCCGCCAAAATAAAATTAGATGAATTCTGCGCCATTCTTGCTATCGTTTCTCGTGCAGGTGATGCAGAATAAGCATTAGGTGAGGGAGCAGGCCGATCATGTTGGTGACAAACACAATTTGTATTTGGTGCCTATACTTGAGAGGTATTGCATGTAGGAGCTTGCAGTGACAAAAGATTATTAATGTAAGTGTTCGACCTTAACCCTATTTATAGCTTTTTAATCGACCCGAGTTGTTCGATAAAGGACTAAAACATGGATTTTCTTTCCGCACAGAAATACCTTTTAACTAAACATCAAGCCAAAGAAATGTTTCCTTCTGGCCCTGATATGGCGGTTTACAAAGTTTGCCATAAGATGTTCTCGACTCTCACCGCAGAGGGGGGAGTGCCACGTATTAGCCTGAAGTGCGATCCTGATCTTGCATTGCAGCTGCGAGAGCAATATCCGGCTGTTCGCCCTGGCTTTCAAATGAACAAAAAACACTGGAATACCATTATTTTGGATGGCACTGTTCCTAGTGATCAGATTCAGCGCATGATTGATCATTCTTATCAGTTGATTGTGGATAATCTGCCAACAGCTGAGCGAGATCAATTGCTCGCCTCCAAAAAGTAAGTTCCGCTTCTGGCACTGGGTACTTAACCCAGTGCTTTTCTTTGTTTGGGTACCAAGCATGTCGAATGATGCAACTGGTATAGAAACTTCCCTTAATATTACTATTATCTCCAGTGAATCGGCTGACACTGCCTCTTCTACCTCTGTTCTTTTGGATACGGCGGCGCGAATTAAACTGATTCGCGAGGCTTTTGGTTTTTCTCAGCGTGAATTGGCCAAGCGCGCAGGTGTGACTAATAGCAGTATTTCAATGATTGAACAGGGGCAGGTAAGCCCAAGTATCCAATCGCTTAGTCGCATACTTGCCGTATTTCCGATTAGTCTGGCCGACTTTTTTAATTTTCAACTCCCTGTTGATCGCCAAGCAAATAATGTTGTCACATCATTGAATGGCCACGATTCAAAAGTGCAGCAACGGCAGTTGGACGCTCGAATTGAGTGTCTGTCGGCAGGGCAGTTCACCGCGTTTAGTACCGCCGCAGTAGATAGTTGTGGTGTGTTATTGAGTGGGTGTTTGCAATTGACCTTGCTAAGCGGAGGGCAGATGCTAGGCCAGGGCGATAGTTTTTATGTCCCTGCCAGTCAACCGTATCGCTTAATCAACCTTTCCTCATATGATGCGAGTCTATTTCGTTGTTCGCTTTTTGTGCACCAAAGGTGATGTGCGTAATTTTTTGTGCGTTAAAGCCCAGCAGTTTGCACTCCTATAAGGCAACTCTACGCCAGCCTGCTACACTCAAAACCATGTTTCCCTCCTCGTTCCTTACTAGAAAGAGAGATTTATTATGTTTCAAGGAAAAGCCTTAAAGGTGTCATTACTACCTGATGGTATTGCTGAGTTAACCTTTGATTTACAAGGTGAATCGGTAAACAAGTTCAGTTTGCTTGTTGTTTCTGAGCTTCAGCAAGTACTCGATTTACTCGAAAATGGAAAAAATATTCAAGGATTGTTGATCAAAAGTGCAAAGGATGTGTTTATTGTAGGCGCCGATATTATGGAGTTCGGAGCAGTATTTGCCTCTGGCCCTGAACAAATTACTGGCCATTTGGCGACTAATAATCGCAACTTTTGTCGCCTTGAGGATTTGCCATTTCCCACTGTTGTGGCGATTAATGGTTTCGCATTGGGCGGTGGTTTGGAGTTTTGTTTGTCATGCGATTACCGCATCGCCAGCACGGCTGCCAAAGTCGGGTTGCCCGAGACTAAATTAGGCATTATTCCTGGTTGGGGCGGCACTGTACGCTTACCGCGAGTGGCCGGCCTTGATACAGCAGTTGAATGGATTGCTGCGGGG
This sequence comes from Cellvibrio sp. OA-2007, assembly GCF_000953825.1. Lineage (GTDB taxonomy): Bacteria > Pseudomonadota > Gammaproteobacteria > Pseudomonadales > Cellvibrionaceae > Cellvibrio. Next base: position 3,100 of record NZ_BBUL01000095.1, read on the forward strand.
AAAGAAAATGATGCAGAAGCTGCATTAACCGCGCGTGTTGTTGATGCGGTTGTTGAACCAGAAAAACTACATGATGCGGCACTGCATTGTTTGCAGCAGTGTATAAATGGCAAGTTCGATTACCAAGCTCGCCGCGCGCAGAAAAAAGCCCCGTTAAAATTAAACTTTATCGAATCCATGATGGCCTTTGAGACCTCAAAAGCGTTTGTGGGTGGGCAGGCTGGGCGCAATTATCCAGCGCCTGTTTCTGCGATTAAAGCGATGCAAAAAGCGGCCGATAAAGGGCGCGATGAAGCGCTGCAAATCGAAGCGGAAAACTTTTCCAAAATGGCACTTACTCCAGTTGCTCAATCCCTAGTGGGTATTTTTATCAACGAGCAAGTGCTGAGCAAAAAAGCCAAGGGTTGGGAGAAAAAAGCCGATAAAAAAATTGCACGCGGAGCGGTACTTGGCGCTGGGATTATGGGTGGCGGTATTGCCTATCAATCCGCGCTAAAAGGTGTGCCGATTAAAATGAAAGACATCGCCCAGCAAGGCATTGATCTGGGTTTGTCCGAGGCCAATAAATTATTAAGCAAACGTGTTGAGCGCAAAAAATTAACCGCAACTGAAATGGGCAACGTACTGAATCGTATTGAGCCTGCACTGACTTACGATGGCTTTGACCAAATTGATATCGTGGTTGAGGCGGTTGTTGAAAATCCAAAAGTGAAAAAAGCGGTATTGGCTGAGGTGGAAGCCAAAGTCAGCAGCGATACAGTGCTCGCCTCTAATACCTCGACTATTTCGATCACTTATCTTGCCGAAGGTTTGGCGCGGCCAGAGAATTTCTGCGGCATGCACTTTTTTAACCCCGTCCATATGATGCCTTTGGTGGAGGTAATTCGCGGTGAAAAGACATCGGACAACGCTATCGCTCGCACCGTAGCTTATGCCAATGCCATGGGTAAAAAACCTATCGTCGTAAAAGATTGCCCCGGCTTTTTAGTCAACCGCGTGCTGTTCCCTTATTTGGCTGGTTTTGCGATGTTGCTGCGCGATGGTGTTGATTTTCAGCGTATCGATAAATTGATGGAAACCTGGGGCTGGCCAATGGGTCCTGCGTATTTATTAGATGTGGTGGGGATAGATACCGCAGTCCACGCCGAAAAAGTGATGGCCAATGGTTTCCCCGATCGTATGCAGCGTGACTTTACCTCGTGCACCGATGCGCTTTTTGCTGCTGGTCGCCTCGGTCAGAAAAACGAGAAGGGCTTTTACAATTACGTGTTGGATAAAAAAGGTAAGCCAGCGAAAGTGGCGGCTGCTGAAGTGGCCGATATTCTTAAGCCATGTATTCAAGGTGCTATTGAAATCAGCGATGAAGATATTGTCGCGCGCATGATGATTCCAATGGCCACCGAATTAACACGCTGTCTCGATGAATGCATAGTAGAAACGGCTGCAGAAGCGGATATGGCATTGGTCTATGGCACTGGCTTCCCTCCGTTCCGCGGTGGCGTTTTCCGCTGGATTGATTTTATCGGCGCGCAAACTTTCTGTGATATGGCCGCAAAATTTGCCGCCTTGGGTGCTCTTTATGACGCACCAGAAAGCCTCAAAGCCAAAGCGGCTAACAACCAAAAATTTTACGGCTAAGGAGTCATTCTAATGAGCTTACAACCACGCGACGCCGTCATTGTTGACTTTGCCCGCAGTGCCATGGGGCGCTCTAAAAACGGTTGCTTTCGTCATATGCGTGCCGATGATATTTCGGCTGCGATTATCAAAGGTTTGCTGGCGCGTAATCCGGCACTTGACCCCAATACTATCGATGACCTGTTGTGGGGCTGCGTTATGCAGCGCGAAGAGCAGGCATTTAACATCGCGCGCAATATTTTATTGCTGGCGGGTTTGCCGCACACCATTCCTGCGCAAACGATTAATCGCCTGTGCGGCTCCTCTATGTCGGCGCTGCATACTGCAACCGTCAATATTCGTGCAGGGCAAGGCGATGTGTACCTGATTGGTGGTGTTGAGCATATGGGGCATTTACCCATGTATGAATCGGTCAGTATCAATCCCTTATTGGGTTTATCTGTCGCCAAAGCGGCGGGCAACATGGGAATGACCGCTGAGTATCTCGCGCTCTTGCACGGCATCAATCGCCAGCAAATGGATGAGTTCGGTGCGCGCTCCCATCAACTGGCTGCTCATGCACGTGAAACGGGTAAGTTTAGCCACGAAATTATTGCGGTTGATGGTCATAACAGCGATGGTTTTTTAATCTCCGTCGATCAGGACGAAACTATTCGACCAGAAACAACGGTAGAAGCCTTGTCTAAATTGTCACCTGTGTTTGACCCCAAAAATGGGCAGGTCACTGCGGGTACCTCATCGCAATTAAGTGATGGTGCTTCGGTGATGTTGGTGATGTCGGCAGAGCGTGCGAAATCATTGGGCTTAAAACCTATCGCCAAAGTGGTTTCACTGGGGCTTGCGGGTGTTGATCCGTCGATCATGGGTTATGGCCCTGTGCCATCAACTGAAAAGGCGTTGAAGGCGGCCAATTTAACTATCGACGATATAGATGCTGTTGAACTGAATGAGGCGTTTGCTGCTCAAGCATTGCCGGTGCTGAAGGATCTTAAATTGCTTGAGGTGATGAATGATAAGGTCAATTTACACGGCGGCGCTATTGCACTGGGGCATCCATTTGGTTGCTCGGGAACTCGTATCACCGGTTCTTTATTGACAGTGATGCAAGATCGCGATTTAAATTTGGGTGTATCCACTATGTGCATAGGCTTGGGGCAGGGGATTACCACGGTGTTAGAGCGCCTGAATTAATCAGCCGGATCAAACCTGCAGTGCCAATAAGGGGTCAACATACGTTGGCCCTTTATTTTTGATGAAGGCCAACGGTTCTGCCCTTGTCTATAGCTGTTTCCCCCCGGTAGTCTGTCAAATAGGCTTTGAGGTAATTGGGTGTTAGAATGCGCCCCCATTTTAAGTTGAGGCAGCCGAGGTAGTCATGTCGTCTTTTTATGAAATTGTTGAATTGCTGAATGGTGATGTGGCTTTGGCGCGTGCTGATGATGAGAAGAATGAGCCTCTGGTGACAATTCGTTTTTCAGAAGAATCTCTGGCTTTTTTGGGGGAAGAAAAATTTTTAGTTGCCAAAGCAATGATTGAAGCAGGGATGGAAGCTGCAGGCGATATAGCTGATGAACAGGCGGAAGCTATGTTAGATGATGTAGTTGAAGAGTTAAGTGATACCGAAAAATTAATGCTGCATTAACTTCTGCTATACAGGCTGAGGCTGCCTCCCTGCGATACTTCATTTATTCGAAGTACAATCCCATCATTAACGGTGCTTAATTAACGCGCGATTAACTTAGCGCACTCTGAGCAGTAATCCCTGACACTCACCGATCTTGGCTGCCATCTCAAGTTGGGCAAGCTCTTTATCTGCTAACTTACCCGGGCTTGATATCACTGTGTGGCTGTTGCCTGCCGAGAGCGCTTCCCACGTAATCCATAAGAGTGTTTGCGGGTTTTGGCAGTGAATAACTCGAATATAGCGCGTATTAACACCATAAGATTCCAGTAATTCACGGCTGATATTGTGGGGCGCGATCCAGGTAATCCAGCGATCGTTGCATGCATTGCTAAGAAAGGCAATCATTGGCAGTAGTAGTGCAACCTGTTCAGGGGAGTCACTGGTTAATACCAGCTCGGTGACGCCGCTCGCGGGTTGCTGCCGAGTAGTAGTGGTGGGGATGACGTGGGCGATGTTAGTCACGGCGAATTACTCCTACACTGAGGCCTTCAATACTGAACTCCTGGTCGCGCATATCAACCAAGATGACATCAAATTCGGGATTTTCTGGCCACAATTCAACTTCTGCCTTGTTGCCTGAGCGTTTGAAGCGCTTAACGGTAACTTCTTCGCCTATGCGGGCAACCACGATTTGGCCGTTGCGAACCTGATCAGTTTTATGAACCGCGAGCAAGTCGCCATCGAGAATGCCGGCATCCTTCATACTCATGCCGTGAACGCGCAGGAAAAAATCTGCACTGGGTGAGAAAAAGCTCTGGGGGATATTGCAATAATCTTCTATATGCTCTTGTGCAAGAATCGGATTGCCTGCTGCAACGCGCCCAATAATGGGTATGCCTGCTTGTATTTCTGGCAATTTTATTCCGCGCGAGGCGCCAGGGATGATTTCGATCGCACCTTTGCGCGCCAGGGCCTTAATGTGTTCTTCGGCTGCATTGGCTGACTTAAAGCCGAGAATTCGTGCGATCTCGGCGCGCGTGGGCGGATAACCTGTTTCATCTGCGTATTGACGAATAAGTTGCAGTACCTGTTCTTGGCGCGGTGTTAAGTCAGACATGATGCACTCCCGTATCTGTTTATTTGTACAGTGGTTGTGATTATATACAGTAAATCGGGTTGTGCAATAGTTTTTCAATGTGCTCTTATTTCACCCTGTCGCCATAGCGAATACTCTGCAGCTGACCCCGAGCAAAATACAGGTGCGTGATGAATTTGCCTTTGCCGGGGTTGTAGGTCCAGATATCTATATTTTCACATGTCGCTATAGCGATATTGTTTTGTACATTGTTATCGCCATTTTGTATTCCCTGAGCTTGAGTAGTGGTTGCGATTGGTTGGCAGAAGCTGTCGGTCATTATGGGGTTGCCGCACTTGTCGAGGACTTCGGCTTTAGTGTCACCGAGGTGAGTGAGCTTCGTTTTACAGCGTAAAGACTCGGCGACACAAGTGCTGGAGATACCTGCAAGAATCGTTGCATACAACAGTGAAACAAAATGGTTGTTCATGAATATCTCCTTTGCGATGGTTACATTTACTTTAGTTGTTGTGGCTGAATCCGAAATGAATTTATCACGTGGCTTGCATAGTAATCTCGCAAGTTGCGGCATAGTCTTTTTACATTTTTCTCGGTTTCAGGTTAAAGGTTTTGCGATTGGTGCCGTTAGCTTATAGGGTTGGGGTTGTTTGGTCGCTCCGGCCAGCAAAGCAAAATTCAAACACTCTGTGGTGATATATGAATTCTTATTCTGCCGTTCAAAATTATGCCAGCGTCAAAGTACATTCCAGTGTTGAAACAGCATCTCCTCACCGTTTAATACAAATGTTGTTTGAAGGCGCGTTAGAGCGCATCGCCCAGGCTAAAGGTGCCATGGCACAAAATCAGATTGCCCGTAAAGGTGAGTTAATTGGCAAGGCAGTGGCCATAGTGGGCGGGTTACAGGGTAGCTTGAATGACAAAGAGGGTGGCGCTCTTGCCGCTAATCTTGACGGTTTATACGACTATGTCATTCGCCGCCTTAGTCAGGCGAATTATGAAAACAATCCGGAGTATCTGGATGAGTGCGGTCGTTTGCTGGGCGAGATAAAAACCGCCTGGGATGCGATTGGAAGTCACGTGTAAAGAGGGGTTTATTATGGCGATTCAGTTGGTGTCTGCTCCTGAATACCGTGGCGAAGCTGGCATTATGGCTATGCGTCATCTGCAGCGAGAATTAACCACCGCATTACAGCAGGAGGATTGGGAAAAGGTTCGGCATTTGGATCGCATTTGCATATTGTTGATCGATAAGGTGATCGCAGCAAATCGCGATGACAAGTCTACATTGGTATGTGCGTTAGGGGAGTTGAAAGGTGTTTATGCTGGCCTGATAGCCCAATGTCAGCGTGAAGTGACGCTTCTTCATGCGACCTAAGTAGGCTGGTATGGATGTGCCCTTGCTTAAAATTGTGAAATAAGTGTTAAAAGCACTAGTTCATAAGGTTTTTAAAACAACTCTCTTATAGCAAAACTCGCAAAAGCCTCTTAGCCCTGCTAGCCTTAAGATACATAACTGCTCGCAGGGGATAGTCCGTGTCTAACTACAAACCACAAGAAGCGCTGAAACAATATCGTCAGTTGGGTATTGAATCAGAAATTAACAATGCTTCGCCACATCGTTTAATTCAATTGCTATTTGAAGGTGCACTTGGGCGTTTGGCGGCAGCTCAAGGAGCTATTGAGCGCGGAGATCTTGCGGCAAAAGGCGAGTTGTTGGGTAAGGCCATCAGCATTATTGGCGGCTTGCGTAGCTCGTTGGATATGGATGCTGGAGAGTTATCTGAGCGACTTGATCAGCTTTATGAGTACATTAACCTTAAGTTGTTGGAAGCATCCAAGTTGAATGATGTCGAAAAAGTTAATGAAGCGATTCAATTATTAAAGACAATTAAATCCGGATGGGATGAAATTGCGCCGCAAGTTGCATCGCCCCAGCCATAAAACTATTCATCATAAAACAACAAATCGTAGAAACAATTTGTGTGGTTTTCGTGTAATTACTCAATATCTACCGTTAACTGTTTTTTAGTTGTTGCGAAGCTGAAAAGGCGTAAATTTGGCGAATAATTATTCTGGTTGATTAAATGCTGTTAAAACGCCAAAAACATTTCGCCATAAGTTTGACTAAGATCAGTGTCTCGTCTATTACTTACTCCAAGTAGCCGTTTCTTTGCCTTGACTGATATTTTATCTGTCGTCGGGGTGTTGGTATGAAATGAAAAAGGTCTTGGGGTATGTGGCGCAACAATAAAGTTCTTGTTATAGACGATAATCAGTCACGCAGACACGATTTAAAAATTTTGCTGGATTTCCTTAGCGAAACCACACGCACAACCGCCAGCAATACTTGGCAGGCTGCTGTTGCCGAGGAAAATAACGGCGAAGACTATGTTGCGATCTTGATTGGTGATTATCGTGACAGCAATCAATCTCTTGCGCAGCTGCTTAAAGAAATCCGCTCTTGGAATGATGAGTTGGCAGTTGTCTTGGTTGGCGATGAAAATCAAAATGCCGATGAGGGATTGGATGATCTCTATCGCTTTATGGTTATTGCTACTCTTTCTCTCCCTCCTACCTATAACAAGCTGGTTGATACACTGCATCGCGCCCAGTTGTATCGCGAAGCGCAATCTACGAGTAAGCGACAGCCTCAGCGGCGCCCCGTGCATTTGTTTCGCAGTCTGGTAGGTACCAGTCGCGAAATTCAAAACGTGCGTGAAATGATGGCGCAGGTTGCTGATAAAGATGTTTCAGTGTTGATTACTGGTGAGTCGGGTACGGGTAAAGAAGTAGTTGCGCGTAACCTGCATTATAACTCGCCACGTCGCGACAAGCCTTTTGTTCCCGTTAACTGCGGTGCAATTCCAGCGGAGTTACTCGAAAGTGAATTGTTTGGTCATGAAAAAGGGGCATTTACTGGTGCGATTAATTCGCGCGCTGGCCGTTTTGAAATGGCAGAGGGCGGCACCTTATTTCTAGATGAAATTGGCGATATGCCGCTTAATATGCAAGTTAAAATTTTGCGCGTATTGCAAGAGCGTTGCTTCGAGCGTGTTGGTAGCAACAAAACCCAGCCGGTAGATGTTAGGGTAATTGCTGCAACCCATCGTAATCTTGAGCAGATGATTGCGGATAATACTTTCCGTGAGGATTTGTTCTATCGTTTGAACGTATTTCCTATCGAGCTGCCATCACTAAAAGACCGGTCTGAAGATATTCCATTATTGATGAACGAGTTAGTGTCGCGCATGGAAAGCGAGCAGCGTGGTTCTATTCGTTTTAATTCGGCAGCAATTATGTCGCTCTGCCAGCATGAATGGAGCGGTAATGTGCGCGAGCTTGCTAACCTGGTTGAGCGCATGGCAATCATGCATCCGTTTGGTGTAATTGGTGTGCAAGATTTACCGGCAAAGTATCGTCATGTGGATGTAACCGATGAAGATTTCGTGCACGCGCCAGCAAATGCAAATGGTACTGCAGTATCAGGTAGTACCAGTTATGTGAATATGAACGACACTCCGCTTTTGCCCGAACAAGGTATTGACTTACGTGAGTACATTACCAATTTAGAGATGAGTTTAATTCAGCAAGCGTTGAATGATTGTGGTGGTGTTGTTGCTCGAGCAGCAGATAAGCTTTGCGTGCGCCGCACCACCCTGGTAGAAAAAATGCGCAAGTATGAAATGCAGCGGTAGCGATAGTATCTTGCTTGCCTAATGCTAAAGAGGTGGGTTGAATCGGGGAGTTGGCTCCCCTTGACCCTCGCGGCTACTTTGTGAGTGTTGCGACTACTTTCAATATTGATGATGTTAATTTGCTCAATTCATCTTTGCTGATGATGAAGGGCGGCATTAAATAAATAACATTGCCAAATGGGCGGATCCACACTCCCAACTCGATAAACAGCGGCATTAACTTGCTCGTATCCACCGCGTTTTCTAATTCGACCACCCCGATAGCACCCAGCACGCGCACATCGCGCACGTATGAGAAATCTTTGCATGGTGCCAATTCATCGCGCATTTGTTGCGCGATGTTTGCAACTGTTGTCTGCCAATCGGAGTTGAGCAGCAGATCAATGCTGGCATTGGCCACAGCACAGGCAAGCGGGTTGGCCATATAGGTCGGCCCATGCATAAAAATGCCACTCTCACCACTGCAGATGCCGTTGCTCACCTTGTCGTTGCAGAGTGTTGCTGCCAGGGTGATGTAACCTGCGGTCAGTGCTTTGCCTATACATAAAATATCCGGGCTGATACCGGCGTGCTCACAGGCAAATAGTTTTCCAGTGCGGCCAAAGCCGGTGGCGATTTCGTCGACGATTAAAAGAATTTCATTTTTATTGCAGAGCTCGCGTACACGCCGTAAATAATCCGGTGAATAAAAACGCATTCCTCCAGCACCCTGAACAATCGGTTCAAGAATGACTGCCGCAATCTTTTGGCGATGTTGTTGGATGAGCTGTGCAAAATTCGCAATATGGGATTCTTGAAACGTCTCATCAAAACTGCAAGGTGGCGCTTCTGCAAATAAATGATGAGAAAGCGAGCGGTGAAAGAGATGGTGCATACCTGAGTGTGGATCGCAAACTGACATGGCACCAAAAGTGTCGCCATGATAACCGCGCTTTAATGTTAGAAACATGGTGCGCTGAGCCTGACCTTGAGAGTGCCAATATTGAATTGCCATCTTAAGTGCAACTTCAACTGCAACAGAGCCGGAATCAGAAAAGAAAACTTTATTTAATCCATCGGGAGTTATTTTGGCAAGTGTGCTGGCGAGTTTTACGGCAGGCTCATGGGTAATTCCAGCAAACATTACATGAGCCATTTTGCCAACTTGATCAATCACTGCTTGATTTAATACCGGATGATTGTAGCCGTGCAGTGTGCTCCACCAAGAAGACATGCCGTCAACCAAAACGCGGCCGTCTGCCAGATGTAATTCTGCCCCTTGTGCGTGGCTTACTGCTGCAACAGTACCGGGTTGGGTAAATGATGTGTAAGGGTGCCATACGTGAGCACGATCTAGGCGCAGTAAATCTTGGTTGGCAATTTCTTGGCTGTATATCATGAGAGTTCCACATCATCCGCAGAAAATAATTAGTTGCTTGCGCAAAGCTTAACGAAATTTTTTGTAAAAAGCTGAATCAATTGCGTTAATTCACGGCGGCATTAATTAAATCTGAGAATCAAATCCAGTTGTTTGTGCGATAGTTTATCCATCTCGCTGTTGAGGTTATCTGCAATACTAATTTCTTGTTGTGTTTCATTGGAGATATGGGCAATTGTTTGTGTATTGCGTTCAATTTCCAATGCCATCGATGATTGTTCTTCTGCTGCTGTCGCTATTTGATGGGACATTTGGTTGATGGTATTTACAGATTGTGAAATGGAATCGAGCGCGGTACGCACGTTGCTCATTTCATGCACGCTGCGATCAGCAAGATTCAAGCAGTTCTTCATATTGAGCCCAGCATCCTCTGTGGCCTTGCTCAGATTGCCAATAATTTGCTGGATATCGCCTGTCGACTCTTGTGTTCTCTGCGCGAGTGAGCGCACCTCATCAGCTACTACTGCAAAACCGCGCCCTTGCTCGCCGGCGCGAGCTGCCTCAATCGCGGCGTTGAGCGCAAGCAAATTAGTTTGTTCTGCAATCCCGCGAATCACATCGACTACATTGGCGATTTTGCTGCTATCTTCGCTGAGTTTATTTAATACGCCGCCGAGATCACCCACTGTTTGTGACAGGTCGTCTATGGCATGGCGTGCGCCTTCAATTACTTGATTGCCTTTCTCTACTTCGTCAATGGCTGCACCGGTGGCGATGGATGTCTGGCTCGCGCCACTGGCAACTTCTTGTACTGCCAGCGCCATTTGTTGCATGGCAGTGGCAACCCCGGCAGTCTCTTGTTGTTGCGCGGTCATGCCTTCATAGGTTTTGCGCGCGTGGTGATGAGCGGCCCCAGCTTTTTGTTGCAGCTCTCTTGCTGATTCGCCAAAGCGCCCGAGCGCTGTACGCAGGCGCGATTTCATTGCGTGTTGTGCTAGTTCAATTTCCCCCATTGCATCACAGCGGCCCGTGTATATATAGGCGGCGAAAGGGTCGTTAATTGTGGCGTGAGCTTCTTCTAGTGCTTGTGCCATGTGTTTTTGCTGTAACACCTGCGCTGCGCCGCCAGTTATCAGTGCAATAATTGTTGCGGCAAGTAGGCTGCTGATTGAGAGTGAGGCAAATAAGTTGGCGGTCAGAAGTAATAAGATCCAGCTGCACAGGGCGACTAATACGCTGCTGCCGAACTGGCTCCAAAATTTTTCCACCGCGGAGTAGGCGGGCTTGCCTTGGTTTAAACGCGCGTAAACTAACTCAGCACGCCGAACCACATCGGGATCAGCCTTAGCGCGTACGGACTCATAACCATATACTTGGCCATTTTGACGCAGAGGAGTGACATAGGCATCTACCCAGTAATGATCGCCATTTTTGCAGCGATTTTTAACTATTCCCATCCAGGGTTTGCCTGCTTTTAATGCTGTCCAAAGCATGGCAAATGCGGCTGGTGGCATTTGCGGGTGGCGCAAAATATTGTGCGGTTGATTGAGTAGTTCTTCATGACTAAAACCGGAGATACGACAAAACGTCTCATTGGCAAATTCTATGTCTCCGCGAAGATTAGACGAGGATACAATTTCGTCGTTAGTGGAAAGATGTATTTCCTTGCCGGTGATGTGACCATTATTACGCATGAATACTTTCCTGAAATGTCATCAATAACTTGATCTTCCGCACTGATTTTTTATCACGGTGTAAAAACTGAAGCAGGGATCATGTGCTTTGGTGGTTAAATCCTAGTTCAAAATAGAAGAATCTCTAGTTTCCTCAGGGTTGCTTGTCCTCAGGCGGCGTAGCTGTTGATGGTTTCTGGGGCGCAGAGTCCACTATGGCTGAGTTGCGATTCGCGCAGAAATCGGGCGAGCGCAACGCGCGTCTCTTCCTCCATATCGATAAACTCAACACTGATTTGGGTATGGCGATAAGGGCTGCGACCTATACGAAACGCACAGATACGCGCGCGGCAACGAATTTGTAGCTCATCGCTAATATCCACCTCGCACATTGGCAATAGAGCGCCATGGCGCAGGTAGGGCAGCATATTGCCCGCTACTATCAAGCGTAGTCCGCCGGTAGAAATGTCCTGCAATGTGCCGTAACTGGGCTCCTGCCCAAGGGTGCGAATTTTGACCGAAAGTGGGGATTGATGGCCGACGATAAAACGCGGTGCGTTGCGCCTGGGCATGTAATAAACAAACTCAGGCAGGGCGATGGCAAACCCTATTGCGTCATAGGTAGAGCCCATGGCAACTATAGGGGCGCGAACGACCAGTTGCTCGCCATTGCGATGGTGGCGCAGGGTAATTTCATCGCCTGCGTCTAGTAATAGTTGTTGGGGGAAAAGGTCATCCAACCAGAGTAGGCCGCGTTCGACATCAATCGCCAGAATCATGCTCTGATAAACACGGCTGGTGCCGGTAATTTTTATCTCCAGTAATTGCCGCTGTGCGTGTAACTCTGCCAGTGGGAGATACCGCTCAGGGATGTTATTTGCGGACGATACGTCCTCTTGCCCAGCGGCTGGTGCTTTGGTTGGTGCAGATGAGCGAGCACCTTTTCTAAACAGTTTGTCGAAAAACGACATGACTACCTCCTCACGGCAATAATTCTCCCCTGGTACTGCTTTGGGTGGGGGCTTGATAGGGGTAAGAGCAAGCCCTATGCCAGATGCTGGAGGTGCCAGTCTGTATAGGGTATCCAGACAATAGTTGTAGCGATTTCAGTTGTTTAGCCGGTAATAACCAGAGTATAGACCGGCAAAATCTTGCCGTGATTTGGGGGATTCGTTTCAACTTGCGCGCAAAATCCGTACAATGCGCCGCTCGCCGACCCAGTCGCCGTTTGAGCTACCTTCCCGTATGAGTTTTGAGTCCATGAAAGAGTTACACGAACGCAAAGATCGCCTTGAATTTAACAAGCTGCAAAAGCGCTTGCGCCGCCTGACGGGCACAGCCATTGTCGATTACAACATGATCGAAGATGGCGACAAGGTGATGGTGTGTTTGTCGGGTGGTAAGGACTCTTACACCATGCTCGATATATTAATGAGCTTGCAAAAGACCGCGCCGATTTCGTTTGAATTGGTTGCAGTGAATATGGATCAGAAGCAGCCCGGTTTTCCAGAACATATTTTGCCGCAGTATTTGGAGCAGGTCGGCGTGCCTTACCATATCATCGAGCGTGATACTTACAGCATCGTCAAAGAAGTGATTCCGGAAGGCAAAACTACTTGTGGTTTATGCTCCCGGCTGCGTCGCGGTACGTTGTATGGTTTTGCGGAGGAAATCGGTGCAACCAAAATTGCGCTTGGTCATCATCGCGACGATATTATCGAAACCTTATTTTTGAATATGTTCTTCGGCGGTAAATTAAAAGCCATGCCGCCCAAACTCTTGGCCGATGATAAACGCAATATAGTGATTCGTCCGTTGAGTTACTGCGCCGAGGAAGATATTGCCCATTTTGCTGAGCTAAAAGGCTTCCCGATTATTCCGTGTAATCTCTGCGGTTCACAAGAAAACCTGCAGCGTCAGGTTGTTAAAGACATGTTGCAGCAGTGGGAGCGTCAATTTCCCGGCCGCACCGAAACCATTTTCTCGGCTATCCGTAATACCCAGCCATCGCAATTGGCCGATTTAAATTTATTCGATTTTGTGAACCTTAAAACCAATAAAGATGCGCCAGCAGGTGACGATGAGGCAGATGCTTGCGGCATAGTGTCGCCGATAAATCGCAGCGACAGTGCGGTTCAGTATGTGGATGTATTGGATATCCACTAACTGATAATCCATCTGCCAAAAACAACAAAGGCTGCACATTGCAGCCTTTGTTGTTTCTAATGTTCCTAGCTCATGCCACCAGTTTTTTCGAGTTATCCATTACCAGTGTGCGATAGGTTTGCATAAAGTCATCCAGATTGCGGAGGCAGCCTGTTCCGTTATCGAAGTGGTTGGCCCAGAGTTGGGCAAGGGTGGATATATCGACGGGTTTATTGGTGTCTATCGCGCTGCGGCGGTAAATCATCCACGCCATACCGGTGCTGTAAGTTAAATTGCTGATCAATTCAGCGTGGGGATTTTTAAGAAATTGTTGCTGGCTGGCCAAACCGCGCTGTTGCGAAGCTAAATCGGGAAACTGCACTAAATAGGTATCCCACAATTCCTGATGTTTTTCGGCGGTGATGCGATAAAGCCCCAAGCCTTTGGTTTGCGCGCAATAACAATGCAACCCCAAAAGTGATTCTTGTGCTGCGGTGCCGAGCAGCAGGTTCTCGGCAATCTCTGAATGCTCCCCTAAACCGTGTAAATAAGGTTTGATAATCAACTCGCGTAAATCACTGACATCGATACCCATAACTACCTCGGTGGCCTCATTTTTGTCACAGCAGTGCCCCAAATTGTCAGCATTAATGGTTAATAGCTGACTTGTGCACGATTTCTGATCCAAATTGAGCGTCAAAAAACTGTTCATAATCTGTGCAGCATAAGTTGCGCCAACTTGCTGCAAGCTGAATGAGTTTGTTTGAGTCCTTTGGCTATACTCAGTTGGGTAGTAATTGATGACAGGAAAATCGTTTATGCGTATCGGTATCCCAAGAGAGATAAAAGCAGGTGAGAATCGGGTTGCTTTAAAACCGGCAGGCGCGGCTGAATTACATCGGCGTGGCCACAGTGTTTATGTGATGAGTGGTGCGGGGCAGGCGGCGGGTTTTAGCGATGCCTGCTATCAACAAGCGGGAGCACATCTGCTGAATTCTTTAGCCGAGGTTTATGTCAGTGCGGATTTGATAGTTAAAGTCAAAGAGCCGCAACTTGAAGAATATGCATTATTGAATGATCGCCATCTGTTGTTCACCTATTTGCATCTGGCCGCCAATCGCACTTTAACCGAGGCTTTACTGGCGTCTGGTGCGACCTGTATTGCTTACGAAACTCTGGTGGATGGGCAGGGGCGTTTACCCTTGCTTACACCTATGTCGGAAATTGCCGGGCGTATGGCGGTGCAGGCGGGAGCACATCATCTGGAGATGGCGCAGGGCGGCAAGGGGGTGTTGTTAGGCGGTATTCCCGGAGTTGCACCGGCCAAAGTATTGATATTGGGGGGTGGTGTAGTGGGCGCAAATGCGGCTGCTATGGCGGTTGGTTTGGGTGCTCAGGTGCACATAATGGATAAATCCTTGGCGCGTTTGCGGCAGTTGGATGAGCAATGGCGCGGCCGTGTGATCTGTGAATATGCAACCCAAGAGCGTATTGATTTGTTAGCACTGCAGTCGGATTTGATTATTGGCAGCGTACTGAACGCAGGTGCCAGCGCGCCTAAATTGTTGAGTCGGGGTCTGATCGCACAGATGGAAAACGGCAGTGTTCTAGTCGATGTTGCAATCGATCAAGGCGGGTGTTTTGCAACATCCAAACCGACCACACATCAACATCCAACCTATATCGAAGAAGGTGTGGTGCATTATTGTGTGGCGAATATCCCGAGTGCGGTGGGGCGTACAGCAACATTAGGGCTGACTAATGCAACCTTGCCCTACATTATTCGCTTGGCTGAAAAGGGTTTTGTGGCACTGCAATCAGATGCTGGCCTGCTTGCGGGCTTGAATATTTACCGTGGGCAGCTTACTCAAGCGGGGGTTGCGGAGTCATTTTCCCTGCCTTGTAGCGACGCTGCATTGTTGCTGCCAAAAAGGTAATTTTCCTATAGAAAATAACACTATAGATTTAGGTGACAGGGATAATCTTGTTCTATACTCAGGCCAGGTTGAGCGTAAATTGCCAGCGTAAGGCAAGCACTATCCCACCCATATAACTGATAAAGTCCTCCGGAAACCTTAGGTCAATGAGAGATAAAGCGCCTTCCTTTTTTAATGGCATCTCTTTCCAGCTTGCCAAAATTGGCATCATTCTGGCGTTTGTTTTGAGCTTCTTATTAAGTTCAGTACAGCTGTATCTCGATTTTCTAAATCAGGAAAAAGAGCTCAAAACACTCATCGACCGCGTAATTCAAGTTGCCACCCCTCCTGCTGTACGCTCGGTATCAACTTTGGATGATGAGCTTTCCTACGAAGTGGTTAACGGCTTGTTGCGCTATGGATTTATTTATGAAGTTGTAATTTACGATGACACCGGCAATGTGCTCGCGCAAGGCAGCAGTACGCGCCCAGAGGTAAAAACTCGCTGGCTCACTAACAAAATCACTGAAAATACTCGCGAATATACTGCGAATCTATTGTTGCCCGGTTACACCGATGGTACATCTGGCAGTATTCGCTTTTCGGTGGATATGGACCTGGCCTTGGAGGGCTTTTATAACCGCTCACAAACTGCGTTGATGACTGGTTTGCTGCGCAATATGTTTTTAGTGCTGCTGCTGTTTGTGGTTTTTTATTACACCCTGACTAAACCGTTAGTGCGGCTATCGCGTGAAATTAATAGTATTAATCCCGATCATCCCGGCGTTAATCGCCTCACGCAATTACCAGCACAGCGCAAAGATGAGCTGGCGCAATTAATCGCCAGTTCTAATCAATTATTGGATGTGGTTGAGCTTTCCCTCGCCAAGCGTCGCGCAGTTGAATTGGCTCTGCGTAAAAGTGAAGAGCATTTACGTCAAATTATCGATCACTTACCGGTAATGATCGGCGCGCGCAATATCGCTGGTTATTATTTATTTGCTAACAAAGCGCTCGCTAATGAACTGGGTTATACCCCTGAACAAATGCGCAACTTGCATGTTCGCCAGCTACTTAAAGATTCAGTGTTCGATATAGACACCATGCTGCAAAACGATTACCGGGTCATTCGTGGCAATGAAGAGTTGGATGTAATTGAAGAACGTTTTGTGACATCAACTGGGAAACAACTATTTTTGCAAACGCACATTATGCCGCTCGCATTTTACGATGAGCGAGTTGCATTAATAGTGTCAGTTGATATCACCGAGCGAAAAAATGCACAGGCCAAAATGGAATTTATGGCGCACCACGATGCCCTTACCGGCTTGCCCAATCGTTTGCAATTAGTCGAGCGCCTTGAGCATGAGTTGCGCCGTGCAGAACGGCATGGGTATTTTGGGGCGGTGTTGTTTATCGATCTCGACCAATTTAAAACCATTAACGATTCCCTTGGACATCCAGTTGGCGATCGGGTCTTGGAGGTAGTTGCAAACAGATTATTACAATCAGTGCGAGAGGAAGATCTGGTTGCGCGCTTGAGTGGCGATGAGTTTGTCGTTGTGCTCACGGTGTTAGATCAGAACATCGAAACCGCAGCCTTACGTGCAGGTGAAATCAGCGAAAAAATTCGCGCCATCATTTCCCAGCCCTATATGTATGACAACATGGAACTGCGCGTAACTTGTAGTGTGGGTGTAGTGGTGTACCCCGATAAAAATAACTCTGTGCATGAATTATTGCGCTACGCCGATACAGCTATGTATCAGGTAAAAGAAAAGGGCCGCGATTCAATTGAGTTTTTTAATGAAGAGATGGCGGACAAAGTGAGCCGTCAATTGACCATGGAAGGCGATTTGCATCGCGCACTGGAAGAGTCGCAATTTGAATTGTATTACCAACCTAAAATTGATATCCCCAGTGGGCGAGTGGTGGGTGCGGAGGCGCTCTTGCGTTGGAATCACCCAGCAAAAGGTATGGTTTCACCGGTTGATTTTATTCCAGTGTTAGAAACTTCAGGAATGATCATCGATGTTGGTCAATGGGTGTTGGATGCTGCTTGCAAAACGCTGGTGAAATGGGATCGAGCAGGGTTATGGAAGCAAGGCATGACCATGAGTATTAATATCAGCCCGCGTCAATTTCGCCGTGCGGCATTTGTTGATGATGTATTGGCAACTCTGGAAAAATACCCAATTCCAACCGCATCTTTGGACATGGAAATTACCGAAGGCATTGTTATTCAGCGTGTTGATGATGCTATTGTGACTATGACAACCCTGAGTGAACGTGGCATCAGTTTCTCGCTCGACGACTTTGGTACGGGCTACTCTTCAATTAGTTATCTCAAACGTTTGCCGGTAAGCACATTAAAAATTGATAAGGGCTTTGTGCGCGATATTATCGAAGACCGAAACGATCGTGTATTGGTCGAAACTATTATTACTATGGGGCGCTTACTGGATATGAAATTAGTTGCAGAGGGTGTAGAAGAGGCTGAACAATTGGCGATTCTGAAATCGTTCGGCTGTGACTATTATCAGGGCTACTTATCAAGCCAGGCTGTGCCGGTCGCTGAGTTTGAAGTTATATTGCAGCGAGACCTTGCTAGCGAATAAAAGTGAATGTGTTTTTTTAATTAAAATAATCTGCCGAGCAAATAGGGCACTGCTGTTTCCACCCGCATAATCCGCTCACCCAAATGCACTGTTTCAAATCCGCATTTCTCCAGCAAATCAATTTCGTAAGGAATAAACCCTCCTTCAGGGCCTACCGCTAGTGTCAGTGAATAATCTATCTGGCAGGGGCAAGCGGTGGGTGTATAGGGGTGTGCAACCAGCGCACGGCTACCGGCTACAATTGTTGGCAATTCATCTTCTACAAACGGTTTAAAGCGTTTGTGTAAGTGCACTTGCGGTAATTGGGTGTCGCAGCCTTGCTCTAACCCTAAAATTAATTGCTCACGAATGCTCTGTTCATCTAGGAAGGGTGTTTGCCAATAGCTTTTTTCTACGCGATAAGAATGGATCAAATGCAATTGTTTAACGCCGAGCGTGGCAATGGTTTGCAATATACGGCGCATCATTTTTGGCCGTGGTAAACCGAGCACTAGCGTTAATGGCAGTGGGGGCGGTGCGGGTTGGTGTAGGTCTATTTCCAGCGATATTGCATCATCGCGCAATTCGGTAATCAGCCCGCTGCCCATATTCCCATTGATCAAGCCAACTTTTAATTTATCGCCCAAGGCGGCGCCGTGAACCTGCTTGATATGTGCAAGTTGGCGCGGATTTTTAATGCAGGCGCGGTTATCGGCGAGCAAATCGTCTGGTGATAATAAAATGAGATTCATAATGGACGCAGGCTTGAGGGCTGCTTAGGTTTTCTCTGTTGGCGTCTCGACCAGAAATGGGCGCTGGGCTGCTTGTTCAGGGCGAATCGAAAATTCAGATGGCGTCCCTGGAGGGATTCTAACCCCCGACCTGACTCTTAGGAGGAGCCCGCTCTATACAGCTGAGCTACAGGGACGTGCGGGCGCATTATATGCAAATTTGTGTATAAAAATTAAATTTTGTTTGATGTTTGGTATTAATCACTGCATTCGCATCCGAATATTGTGTTGTTTCTAAGGGTGAGAAAGTTATCCTTTTTGTGGTTTGTGTTATATTATAACATTTCCAATTGTCTGGCTCGGGTGCTAGACGTAAATCAGGGGCAAATGTGCTCTGTAATGCCAAAAGTACCCGTGACCGATTAAAACCACTTATAGGCAACTAACTCTATGAATCTACTTCCCGTAACCGTTCTTTCCGGCTTTTTAGGCGCCGGTAAAACCACCTTGCTCAACCATATTTTAAACAACCGCGAGAGTCGCCGTGTCGCCGTTATAGTGAACGACATGAGTGAGGTGAATATTGATTCTTCGCTGATCCAAAACCAGGTGGAGTTAAATCGCGCGGAAGAAAAACTGGTAGAGATGAGCAATGGCTGCATCTGCTGCACACTGCGTGAGGATTTATTAATCGAAGTAAAACGCATGGCACAAGAAGGGCGCTTTGATTATTTGGTGATTGAATCCACCGGTATTTCTGAACCCTTACCGATTGCAGAAACCTTCACTTTTGAAGATGAAGACGGTCAAAGTCTTTCGCAGGTTGCGCGCTTGGATACAATGGTTACAGTGGTCGATGCGGTGAATTTTTTAGATGACTATTACGATGCGTTTTCACTGCAGGAAACCGGTGAAAGTCTGGGCGAAGAAGATGAGCGCAACGTGGCTGATTTACTGGTAGATCAAATCGAATTTTGCGATGTATTGCTAATCAGTAAAACCGATTTAATTACCGCCGAACAGCTTGCCGAGCTTTACGCCATTTTAACCAAGCTAAATCCCGATGCAGAAATTATCCCTGTGGAGCGCGGAAACGTACCGCTTGATAAGGTGCTCAATACAGGAAAATTTAATTTTGAAAAAGCCCAGCAGGCGCCGGGTTGGTTAAAAGAAATGCGCGGTGAACACACGCCGGAAACAGAAGAGTATGGCATTAGCAGTTTTTCTTATCATGCGCGCCGTCCGTTTCATCCAGAAAAAATTTACGAGTTCTTTTCAAGTCCAGCGGTAAAAGGAAAGTTACTTCGGTCAAAAGGATTTTTTTGGCTAGCATCGCGTCCGCAGTGGGCGGGGCAGTGGAGTCAAGCGGGCGGCATCGCCCAGCACGGCGCTGCTGGAATGTTCTGGAAAGCCATTCCCAAAGCGCGCTGGCCTGAAGATGAGGAGCACGTCAATTACATTATGGATAAGTGGGTGGAGCCCTTTGGCGATATGCGTCAGGAATTGGTCTTTATTGGCCAAAATATTGATAAAAATTTTGTCACCGAACAGCTGGATAAATGTTTACTCAGCGAAGAGGAGGTATTGCAGGGACAGGATTATTGGAAAACATTGCCCGATCCTTTCCCCGAATGGACACAAGGACATGCGCATTGAAGTCAGGGCTAATCAACAGGATTGCCGCATCGCGCAAAGCTGATGTTATCGGTCTTTTATTCAAAAACTCTGGCTCTTCTGGTTCTTCATAGCGAGTGAGTTTGACGTTGCGCATAGAGTAAGACGATAGCCCCAATTCATTTTCCTGAGTTTCCAATGCTAGCGTGCCTTCAACCCAAAAGGGCGTATAAAGGTCTGGTAACTGAAAACCTTTGGGGTGTTTCACATAAATTAATTGGTTGGGTGGCGGCGGTGGAACATGGATGCAGGCGCCGAAGTATGGCACCAGAAAAAATTCGGTGATGATTTGTTTCTCGTCGTATTCAATCGGCACTATATAACCGGCAATGCGGATGCGTTTATTGTTAAATTCGGGGCGCACATTGGTAGATTTCAGTGCGTCGCGCCAATCGCGGCTGGATTTTTTTTCATCAGCGAGCATTTGTTTTGATTCGGCAATCGCATTGGCAATTTGGTTTTCAAATGCCGAGGTGTCGGCATTAAAGCTATCGGCTGGTAAGTCCTGCGCTAACTCGTCTTCACTTAGGGATTCGTGATCGACCTGCGGGATGGATTCCAACAAGCGTAAATCTTCATCTTTTGTTGTCGCCGGTATACTTGCTCCTACCGGGGCACCTGTCGATAAAAGCTTATGTATCTCCCTTGCCGGAATGGCTGCCATTCATGAGGAGCGACAAACGGGTGTGCAAATTCTTTCCACGCAAAAATCAGCCGCTCACAGATCCGATTCTGATGCTCATCACCAGCATAGCGCTGAGCCTGCGTACCTGTTTATGTTGATTGCCAGTGAAGTATTTCTGATGTGTCTGGTGTCGGTGGCATCGGCCGAGTTGTTGTTAATCGCCTGTATTAAACTCCTGCAACCTTGGCTCATCAGCGAGTGGGGCTTGCATATCGCAGCAAGTGTTTTCACGATCCAGCAAGCGCAGTATTTACTGGCAGTATTTATCATAGCTCTAGTGTTGGCAGTTATCCCATCCTTACTAGCATCATGGCGCAGCCTTGCGAATGGTTTAACGGTTCGTCATTAGGTTGACCTGTCACATCAGCCCGGAAATAGGTGGTGATGACTTTGTGGGCATCTACAATCGTATGGTTGATGGTTGTGCACCAATATTGATCTGCTTGGTTGTCCTATGTGTTTCCGTGGTGCGATTTACCCCTGTTCTATTTATGGTTTTGTTTATATCTGTATGAATAATAAATAAAAAATAAATATGGTTTATTTTTTGCTTTATTTCGATTTCTTTTGGTATCCGCCTAAAAATGAGCATTTTATGCTTTAAGTTGGTGCATTGCGAGTTGAGAATAAAGGCAGTTCAAACTGATTTATGCCATTAAGAAATTAACTTTGTATCAAAAGGGAGCAGACTCTGTTGCAGGGATTGGGTTGTATTGAGAACGTCCTATTAACTATAAAAAACCATCATGGGGTTACTATGAAAAAGCTACTTTTCAAATTTGTTGCATTGTTGGGAGGGCTGGCTGTGTTTGGTCAGGATGCTGTCGCCCAAGATGCAGCCATTAATGGTGCTAATACAGCTTGGATTTTAACCTCAACCGCTTTAGTGCTGTTTATGACCTTGCCTGGATTGGCGCTGTTTTATGGCGGTTTGGTGCGAGTAAAAAACATTCTGTCGGTGCTGATGCAGTGTTTTGCGATTGCTTGTCTGGTGTCGATTCTGTGGTTGATTGCCGGTTATAGCTTGGCGTTTGGAACTGGAAACGCATGGATTGGCGACTTAAGTATGGTGTTTATGGCGAATATTACTGAGGACGCCTTAGCAGGGGATATCCCGCTTAGCCTGCATGCGATGTATCAGATGACGTTTGCCATCATCACCCCCGCGCTGATTGTTGGTGCGTTTGCTGAGCGGATGAAGTTTTCGTCAATGCTTATCTTTTCTGCACTTTGGTTGTTTGCGGTTTACATCCCTGTTTGTCACTGGGTGTGGGCTGGTTCAGGCTGGTTGTTTGAGAAAGGTTTACTGGATTTTGCGGGTGGTACTGTGGTGCACATAACTGCAGGTGTTGCGGCGCTGGTTGCGGCTGTTGTGATTGGTAAGCGCAATGGTTTTCCCACAACTGCCATGCCGCCGCACAATATGACCATGACGGTAACCGGTGCTGGTATGCTGTGGGTGGGCTGGTTTGGTTTCAATGCGGGCAGTGCGCTGGCAGCCAATGGTAATGCTGCTATGGCGATGTTAGTAACTCATATTTCAGCAGCAGCAGGTGCATTGGCCTGGATGACGATTGAGTGGATGCGTTTCAGAAAGCCTAGTGTGTTAGGTATTGTGACCGGCATGGTGGCAGGTTTGGGAACAATTACACCTGCATCGGGTTATGTTGGGCCGGGTGGTGCATTAATTATTGGTCTTGTCGCGGGTGTGGTTTGTTTTGTAATGACGCACTTGGTGAAGCGCGTTTGGAAAATTGATGACTCGCTTGATGTATTCCCCGTGCATGGTATAGGGGGAGTGCTGGGTACTATTCTCGCCGGTATTTTTGCATCCACCGAACTGGGTGTGTTCAGTGGTCAAGGGTTTGCATCTGGCATTACCACTATGGGTGAGCAGTTGGGCGTGCAATTCTTGGGTGTTGTAGTTACGTTTATTTATACCGCTGTAGTCACTTATATTCTGCTGAAACTTACCGGTGTGTTCACTTCTGGTTTACGTGTAACACCAGAAGAGGAAAGTATTGGCTTGGATTTAAGTCTACACGAGGAAGACGGCTACAAACTGTAAGTTGAGCTGTTCTGAGTCTAAGAAGAGGGGCACTTGCTCCTCTTTTTTTATGTTTTTTTATGTCTGCTTTTTTGTACTTGATGCCTTGAGTTGGATTATCTAAATGCAATTAATGCGGCAGTAACTGCAACGTTTAATGATTCAACGCCATTGTTCATTGGGATGCAAACATTCTCGTTACACAACTGGGTTACTTCGCGAGAAACTCCATCCGATTCGTTGCCTAAAACATAAATACAAGGCGCGTTCGGGGTAAATTTTTTTAACTCGGTTGAAGCGTGGGATGATAGTGCGCAGACCACTGCTCCCGACTGCTTAAAGTCAGCCAAGGCTTGTGCCAGATCTTTGCAGCGTAATAGGGGTGCGCGAAAAACCGTGCCAGCACTCGCTTTAATTACCAGCGGGTCAATCTGGGCATTGCCTTTTTGCGGTAGCAAAATACCGTCAATATTGCCCGCGCAGGCTGAGCGAATAATCATGCCCAGGTTTTGCGGGTTTTGTACTCCGTCGAGCGCGAGCAGTGTGTAATTTTTGTTGTTATTTTCAGTGAGAAATTGATCGTAAAGTTGATAGCCGCGCAATTGCAAATCGGCTGCTACGCCTTGATCTTGTGATGCATTTTTGGAGATGCGCGATAAGGCTTGCCGTTCGTGATACACAATTTCTGCGCCCTTTGCCTGTGCCAGTGAAATAATCTCATCAAGAATGGCTGCGGATTTATTGCTGCTGGCCAAGTGCAAGCGATAAATAAATGTTGCCGGGTCTTGCAGTGCTTCCAATACGGTTTTGCGGCCATAGACAGTCATGAGCGAATCGAAAAAACGTTTTTTTTCCAGATAGGCTGGACTGTCTTCAGTGGGTTTGTTCATGTTGGGCTTCTTGCGCTAGAAAAGTAGATGAGGATTATGCCGTGCAGAGTTTTTTGTATGCGGTTACCGCAGCGGGCATACCCATCGCAATCGCGTCGACCGTTAATGCATGACCAATTGAAACTTCCAATAGTGATGGCACTTGGCGGAAGTGTGCAAGGTTGTCTAGATTCAAATCATGCCCTGCATTTAAGCCTATCTCTATTTTTTTAGCATGTTCTGCCGCGTCGAGATAAGTTTTAAACAGCGCATGAAATTTTTCATCTTGTTGTTTGTAGGCGTCGGCATAGGGGCCGGTATAGAGTTCAATGCGATCAGCACCCAACTCTTTGGCAAGACTAATTTGCTCAATATCCGGATCCATAAACAAACTGACGCGTACCCCTAAATCTTGCAGCTCGCGAATGAGCGGGCGTAATTTTTTGCAGGCAATATTTAAATCAAATCCGTGGTCGGAGGTGAGCTGATCATTGGAGTCAGGCACCAGCGTACATTGGTGTGGGCGTACATCCTGCACCAATTTAATAAACCCCGGAAAATCACCGAGTGACTCAGCGTAGGGATTTCCTTCAATGTTAAATTCAATGCCTTGGTGAGCTTGAACCAGCTCGCTGAGTTCGTAAACATCTCTGGGGCGAATGTGACGCTGATCGGGGCGCGGGTGAACCGTAAGACCATCGGCGCCTGATTTAATGCAGGTCTCACCGTGTGCGACTACGCTGGGGTAATCGCCGGGGCGTGAGTTTCTAATCAGCGCAATTTTATTTAAATTGACGCTGAGTGCAGTGCTATTGTTGTAATTCATTTATGGGTACCAATGCATCTTTAATGCTGGATGGTTTTGGTGCGTTTTGTGATTCAATAAGTGTACGCAAACCATTTGCATCGGTGCGTGTGGCGCTTAATATACGGATAGCATAATTGGGCGCCTCAGGGAACGCTTTAAACATGCCGCGCGGTTCCTGTGCAATCTTCTCAATCACCTCCATTCCTGCGACGACCTTCCCGAATACGGTGTAGCCGGGTTTTGTTTCGGTGGCATTTAATCCGGAGTTGTTTTTCAGGTTGATATAAAACTGCGCTGTGGCACTGTCCGGGTTTTGTTGTCTTGCCATAGCAACGCTTTTGTAATCATTTGCCAAGCCATTAATAGATTCATTAGGGATGGGTTTGCGCGTTTCTTTTTCAGCAAAATCAAACGTCATGCCCCCGCCTTGAACAACAAAACCAGGAACGACACGATGAAAAATGGTGCCGTCATAAAACTTTGCATCGACATAGCCGAGAAAATTTTGCACGGTTTGAGGCGCTGCTTTGGGATATGTTTCAATCACGAATGTGCCTAGGTCCGTTTTTATGGCGACTAAGGCATTTTCAACCGCAAAAGTGTATGAGCTTGTGATCAAGCTAAAACCTAGTAATAAAGAGGCGAGTTTTTTAAACATACTAATTTCCTTAGCGCCATTCTGATCTGCGCTTGCGGCGGCCAAAGGCCTGCAAAATAAATGATAGAAAAACACCGCCAAAGACTAGTCCGCCACCGTAAACCCAGTGATTAAAGCGATCTGTGTTTTTGAGTTTTTCATTTTCCGCTTTAAGTACATCGGCGTGCGTTTGCAAAAGCTGATTATCTTTGAGCATACGTTGATGTTCTTCTTCTAGATTAAATGCGGTGGTGGCGGCTTGGCGCATGTCTTCCGTATCGGCTAATAGCTGTTGGTGTTCTTGTTGGACTTTTGCAAGCTGTTCTTTGAGTTGCGCATTTTCAGTTTGCAGGGTCATTAGGTCGCGCGATGAGTTCGACAGCGCCGCTAGTTGCAAAGCTGCGGTAGGTTTCGCTGTGATGTTTTGGCTGCGCACCCAACCTTCGGTACCTTCGGGAGTGATGATTAGTGACCACTGGTTGTTGTCGGTGCCTGTTTCTTCACGAATGAAATTCAGTTTGGTGCCGCTTGCCAATCCTTGTTGCAGAATACTTGCTTGTGGGTTTTTGTCGCTGCGTACGGGAATGTAGATTACGTCAGAAACATATTTATCAGCAGCCATGCTGTGGGCGCTATAGAGTGGCAGTGTAAACATGGATAGCGTACAGCCAAGCAGAAAAGTTTTTTTCACGGTTGTTCAGATCCTTAAAAATGAAGAGTAAAAAGACTTAAGGCAACACTTTTTTAAATGGTTTTACGACAACCTTGGCATAGACACCTGCGCTGACATAGGGGTCCGCGTCAGCCCAAGATTGTGCCTGCGCAAGGGAGGTGAACTCAGCAACCACGAGGCTGCCAGTGAATCCGGCTTCGCCAGGGTCATTATTATCTATTGCTGGATGCGGGCCTGCGATAAAAAGGCGGCCTTCATCATTTAATTGTTGGAGTCGTGCGATGTGAGCTGGGCGCGCTAATTTACGCTGTTCCAAACTGTTGCTGATGTCTTCACTTATAATTGCGTAAAGCATGGAATGTTCTCTAGGAATAAAAAAGTGGTGCAAATATCTGTCGATAGAAACGTTGACTTGGGCTTAATCTTCGCTGCCATCGTTAATAACGTCTTCCAGTGTTAAATGCGTGAGCAGGCGAATACTGCGAAATACGTAAAACAAGGTGCCCATCATAATGATCATCATAGGTAGTGCGATCACTGGGTAACTCAGGGCAGTCATTTTACCTAATTCCGCGTTGAATGCGGCAGTGCCCGGCTGGCTGACCAAAATAACTTTAGCGAGAACATAATTTAATACGGATGATAAAAAGAATGAGGCGGCTATCATCAAGGATGCAGTGGTCAACGTTCGTTCAAACGATTTTTGCGTGCCGTAGTGTTGTAGGGCTGCATCGACTTTATGAATCTTTAGAACCTTATCGTTATAGATAAACGTTTTTACTAACGGGTAGCGTGTTCTGATTGAGATCAGTGTCACTATGCCAAGAATGCCGGGAATAGCGGCTTCCTTAATTGCAAAATATTTTGGGGCTAGATGCATGAGGCTTAGCCCACCAGTGAGTAGTACACTCACAATTCCCAGAGCGGAAAAAATATTAATTTTTTTGTTGATCACAAAATCGCGCACGCCGTAACTGATAGGAAAGGCGAGTGCAATAATTAATCCCCAGGTCGCTCCCAGATATTCATCGCCACTGAGTTTGGTCAAAATCAGCGTGGGAATAACAATGTTCATTAGCAGATTGGCTAAAAAACTTTCTTTTTTGGGTTTTGGCTGCGAATTTGCGGGCTCTGCGGGTGGTTTATCGGCTAACATGCTCACATTCTTTTCGGTGTTGTTGTCGGTCATGACCAATCCTGGTGATGTACTTATTTGGAGTTTGAGTGATATTTGATCTGCACTGCCACACCTATTTTTCTGACGGCATACTTAGCCCTGAGGCGGTAGTTGCGCGAGCCAAAGCGCGTGGTGTGGCTGTGCTGGCGATTACGGATCACGATACCATAGCTGCCGTGGGGATTGCACAAAAAGCCGCAGGAGATGCAGGGATCAGCCTGATATCTGGCATAGAATTTTCCAGTCAATGGGGCAGGGGCGGCGTACACATTGTCGGGTTGGGAGTCGATATTCACTCTCCGGCACTGCTTGCGGCGATAGAATTTCAAGAGCAATCACGCAATGCGCGCGCGCTGGCAATTGGCGATCGTTTATCCAAGGCGGGATTTCCCGGTGCCTTAGCGGGTGCTCAGGCACTTGCAGGCAGTGGCACCTTGGGCCGGCCACACTTTGCGCAATATCTGGTCGCTATAGGCGCAGTCAAAAATATCAATGCCGCCTTTAAAAAGTATCTGGGTGCTGGTAAACCAGCTGATGTGAAATACCAGTGGCCCTTGATGGATCAGGTTATTGCCTGGATTCATGCCGCAGGTGGGGTGGCGGTGTTAGCGCATCCTGCCAAATACGAACTAACGCGAACCAAAATGTGTGCACTGGCCGATTCGTTTGTTGCAGCAGGTGGCGATGCAATAGAAGTGATTAGTGGCTTGCAGCCAGCAGCACAGACTGAAGATTTGTTGCGTATCGCGAATGAACGATCACTCTATGCATCCTGTGGTTCCGATTTTCATATCCCTGATCAGCCTTGGCAGGAATTGGGCAGCTTTGGGCGTTTGCCTGCCCATGCCAAACCGGTTTGGGAATTATTAGGCTATAACCAACAACAGTCATTAACATTATTTTCGCAGACCGATGCATTGGTGTCGGTAGGTGTGCCGTAAAAGGAGTCATCACAATGGCCCAGTTTTTTCAGATCCATGCCGAAAATCCGCAGCACCGTTTGATCGTTCAGGCGGCCGATATTATCCGCAAAGGCGGCTTGGTGGTTTATCCAACAGATTCCGCCTATGCATTAGGCTGCCATATTGGCGATAAAGATGCCTTGGAGCGCATTCGCACCCTGCGTAAACTGGATAAAAACCATAATTTTACCTTGATGTGCCGCGATTTATCCGAAATTGCGACCTATGCGCGGGTTAACAATCAAGCCTTCCGTTTGATTAAAAACCACACCCCCGGTGCTTATACTTTTATCCTGGAGGCGACTGCCGATGTGCCGCGCCGCTTGATGCACCCTAAACGCAAAACAATCGGTTTGCGTGTGCCGGATAATCCAATCGCGCTGGCGCTGTTGGAAGAGCTGGGCGAGCCGTTAATGACCAGCAGCTTGCTCATGCCGGGTGAGGGGTTCCCCATGACAGACCCTTACGATATTCGCGATACACTTGAGCACTTTGTCGAATTGGTAATTGATGGCGGTTATTGCGGCTTGGAGCCGACCACGGTGATTGATTTAACCGAAGACTTGCCGCAACTCGTGCGCCAAGGGAAAGGTGACTTCTCACCTTTTGAATCTAACTAGTTGATCTATAAAGAAGTTGTTTGTAAGGCGTTCGCGCTGTCCGGCGCCTCCTGAAATGGCTATAATGCCGCCCTTGTTATCCGGCTTACACTAAAGCCGCTGATTTAATTGGCCAACCTGTGAGTTACCTTGCGTGAGTGAAACCCTCGACAACACGACTTCTTCGGCAGCATCTTCGGATGTTATTGCCGCTGCGCAAGCGGTTCCTGAAGAAACAGCGAGTGCAAATGCCACTGCAGTGGCCGAGGGGCAAACTGCTGCGCAAGGGCCGCAGCAAGGGGAGATGCCCTTTGCGATGGTTCATGGCAAGGCCTATACCCAGTTGCCACAGGATTTATATATCCCGCCCGATGCACTGGAAGTCTTTCTGGAAGCGTTTGAAGGGCCGCTGGATTTATTGCTGTACCTGATTCGCCGTCAAAATATTGATATCCTCGATATTAATGTCTCGGAAATTACCTCGCAGTACATGGCCTATGTCGATTTGATGGAAACTCATCAATTCGAGTTGGCGGCAGAATATTTGGTGATGGCAGCCATGCTGGCCGAGATCAAATCGCGCATGTTATTGCCTCGCTCATCCGAAGAGCACGAAGAAGAGGAAGATCCGCGGGCATCACTTATTCGTCGCTTGCAGGAATATGAGCGCTTTAAGCAGGCCGCTGTGGATTTGGATCATGTGCCGCGAGTCGCGCGCGATGTGTTCCCTGTCACTGCAGCAGGTCCGGATCGCAGCTTGACGCGACTTGATCCGGATGTAGAACTACAGGAATTATTATTGGCGCTATCGGAAGTGCTGCGCCGTGCCGATATGTTTGAAAGTCACCACGTATCCAAAGAAAAGTTGTCTACCCGCGAGCGTATGGCGCAAGTATTGGATACGCTGGCGCATCAACATTTTGTCCCCTTTGTTAGCCTGTTTAAGGCGGAAGAGGGGCGCCTTGGAGTTGTTGTCACCTTTCTTGCGGTGATGGAATTGATTAAAGAGTCGCTGGTGGAAATTGTCCAAAGCGAATCCTTTGCACCCATTCATGTAAAAGCCAGAACACAATGACAAACGAAATTGATATCACAGAAGATACTCTTGATGAGGATCGGGATACATCAATAGAAATTGGTGAAGAATCCCGCCTATCACACGAGGAGTCTGACACTGAAGAATCGGCAACTGTACCCGTTACCCAAATGCCGGTTGATGCGGAGTTGTTGCGCAAGATTATCGAGGGCGCAATCCTTGCCGCTGGTCAACCGATGACTATCGCGCGATTACTGGATTTATTTGATGCCGAAGTAGCACCGAGTAAAGAAGAGATTGCTGCCGCATTAGCAGACATTCAAGCCGCCAGTGCCGAGCGCGGCTTTGAATTGAAAGAAGTGGCTTCCGGTTGGCGTTTTCAGGTGCGCGATAATCTTGCGCCTTGGGTGAACCGCCTGTGGGAAGAGAAACCGCAAAAATATTCCCGCGCATTACTCGAAACACTGGCACTGGTGGCTTATCGCCAACCGATTACCCGCGGTGATATTGAAGAAATTCGCGGCGTAGCAGTTAGCTCGCACATTATGAAAACCCTGTTGGAGCGCGATTGGGTGAAAGTCGTTGGGCATCGCGATGTTCCCGGTCGCCCCTCGCTGTTTGCTACCACGCGCCAGTTTTTGGACTATTTCAATTTAAAAAGTTTGGATGAATTGCCTTCACTCAGTGAAATTCGCGATTTGGATGAATTAAATCCAGTGCTGGATTTGGGTGAGGCCGGTTTAGGTGAAAAAGATACAGATGCACCTATTCCGGATACTCCGACTTTAGATGCGACCCCTCCTGTTGCTATCGCTGACGGTGATGCTGAACCGATAGATGCACAAAGTGTTGTTTACGAAGAAGGTTTTGTAGATGGCGAAGAGGCGTTTGTCGATGCAGATCAAGATGCTGCGCCTGCAAATACTGAAGCTACAGCTGCAACAGATAATGAAGAAGAACCCCGCAGTGAATAACTGCTTAATAACCTATGGTGAAGAAAATCAACCAAGATAAACCTGAAAAACCTACCAAGGCTGTGAAGCCAGTAGTTGCCGGAAAAGCGAAATCTGCCGATAAAAAAGCAGCTACAGCAAAACCTGCAAAAAATAATGCAGCGCATAAACGTGATGCATCCGAACGTCCTGTGAAATCGGCAGCAGGTAAACCTGCACAGTCTTCTAGAGCCTCATCCAAGCCAAAAGCAGCACCGGCCGCCAGTGAAAAAACCTTGGCACCTGCCGCGCCTGGCGATGAAAAATTACAGAAAGTACTTGCCCGTGCTGGCATGGGTTCGCGCCGCGAAATGGAGCGAGCGATTGAAGCGGGGCAGGTTAAGGTCAATGACAAAATCGCCAAATTGGGCGATAGAGTTCTGCCGCAAGATAAAATTTTTGTAAACGGTCAGCGAGTGGTATTGCGCAGTGAATTAACCCGTCGTCGTGTAATTCTCTACAACAAACCCGAAGGTGAAATTTGCTCGCGCTCTGACCCGGAAGGTCGCCCGACTGTGTACGATCACTTGCCGGCATTAAAAGGTGAGCGTTGGATTTCAGTTGGTCGTTTGGATTTTAATACCAGCGGATTACTGTTATTTACCAATGATGGTGAATTGGCGAACAAACTTATGCATCCATCGTCAGTGATTGATCGTGAATACCTCGTTCGTATTCAAGGTGAAGTAACCGATGAAATGCGTGCAAGTCTATTAAAAGGTGTTGCGCTGGATGATGGTGTCGCCCGTTTTACCGATATAGTGGACGGTGCTGGTGAGGGTAAAAACCGCTGGTTCTATTGTGTGGTAATGGAAGGCCGCAATCGCGAAGTGCGTCGCTTGTGGGAATCACAAGGGGTAAAAGTGAGCCGCTTGAAGCGGGTTCGCTACGCCAATATTTTTATCCCCTCCCATGTACGGGTTGGCCAGTGGGTTGATCTTACCGAGCGAGAAATTCAGGATCTGTGTATGACAGCAGGTTTTGATAGTTCAACCTATACGCGCATGATGGAACCCACCCGTGATGAAGCGGCACAGCGTGAACGTCACGACAAAAAATTACGCGCCGCCTCTGCTGCACCACGTCGCCCCAAGGTGCCTCCGCGTAAGCGCCCACCGATTATGGAGTAGACAAACACGTTTTCATCCCAATAAAAATCCCCGCACGGGGATTTTTTATTGGAAATGTTTTTCTGCAAAGTAATTACTTTATCCAGTCCGCATCCAATTCAGAGCTTACCAATGTGCCGCGCAAGGAGTTGGTCAGCGCTTCTTCGATAAGAATATCGGCGAACTTGCCAATCAAATCGGCGTTATCGCTACGGAAATTCACCACGCGATTGTTTTCGGTACGGCCACACAATTGACCTGGGTCTTTTTTGGAATAACCGGTCACCAAAATGCGTTCAGTGTTGCCCACCATACGGCGGCTGATTGCCAGCGCTTGTTGAATCAAACGGTCTTGCAATATAGCGAGGCGATGTTTTTTTACTTCTTCCGGAGTGTCATCCGGGAAATCTGCCGCTGGTGTGCCGGGGCGCGCGCTGTAAATAAAACTGTAGGAAGTATCAAAATCCATATCCTGAATCAGTTTCATGGTCGCTTCAAAGTCGGCATCGGTTTCGCCGGGGAAGCCGATAATAAAGTCAGATGAAAAACTGATGTTCGGGCGATTCTTTTTAATTTTGCGCAGCTTGGATTTGTACTCCAACGCCGTATGGCCGCGTTTCATTGCCATCAAGATGCGGTCTGAACCACTTTGTACCGGCAAATGCAAATGACTCACCAGCTCGGGAACCTGGTTGTACACTTCGATTAAGGCATCGCTAAATTCCACTGGATGCGATGTGGTAAAACGAATGCGATCAATACCATCGATAGCGGCAACGTAAGTAATCAACTCCGCTAAATCAATCTGGGTGCCATCGGCGGTATCACCGCGATAGGCGTTGACATTTTGGCCAAGCAGATTGACTTCGCGCACACCTTGTTTGGCGAGGTGGAGAATTTCGGTCATTACATCGGCCACCGGGCGGCTGACTTCTTCGCCGCGGGTATAGGGAACTACGCAGAAGGTACAGTATTTGGAGCAGCCTTCCATGATCGACACAAACGCACTTACGCCGTCGGCATCGGGTTGCGGCAAACGGTCGAATTTTTCGATCTCGGGGAAACTAATGTCTACCACTACAACGCCACCGGTTTTTTTGGTTTCCATCATTTCGGGCAGGCGATGCAGGGTTTGCGGGCCAAAAATCAAATCCACGTAAGGCGCACGTTTGGCGATAGCTTCACCTTCCTGACTGGCCACGCAGCCGCCGACCCCGATCACTAACTCAGGGTTCTTTTTCTTAAGTTTTTTCCAGCGCCCGAGTTCATGGAACAAGCGCTCTTGCGCTTTCTCACGAATCGAACAGGTGTTGATGAGGATTACATCGGCGTCTTCCGGGTCTTCGGTCGGCACCATATTGTGTGACTCGCCCAACAAATCCTTCATGCGCGACGAATCGTACTCATTCATCTGGCAACCGTGGGTTTTGATATAGAGCTTTTTAATGGGCGCTTCTGTGGTGGACATCGAACTACTACCTGCTTGGAATTACGCTGACTGATGCGTGTTTCAACCAATCTGTTGATCGAAAAACGCGCAGAAAAAGAAGGCGCGCATTATAGCTATCTTATGGGGTAAAGCCTATAGAAAAGGCCGGCTATCCGGCAGATGCTTGCAGCGGCAATATCCTGCCCGTGCTAAACTGCGCGCCCGCTTACTGCCTGCATCTGGCTGCGGCCGAATTCATTTCTTATAGGTAAACCATGAAAAAGACGTTCAAACTCCATGTCGAAGGCAAAAACAATGACCGCGTATTGGAGGCCATCAAACACGAAGTGCGCAAATACGTAAAACGCGAACGCCGCAAAACCCTGCCCAAGGGGGTGGATTACTGGGCATTTGATTGCAAATTTGGTGTGACTTCAGAAGTTGCTGAAGTTGTGCGTTTGAGCGAACTGACTAAAAAAATGGATGAAGTGGCGGTTGCCGGTGGCGATAGTTTTTACGTCGAGATTTTAGCCGCACACGGTATTCGCAAGCCTCGCGAAGAAGGCGATTACAATCTGGATGATGACGAAGACTTGGGCGAGTAAACA
The DNA here is from genome assembly GCF_000953825.1 of Cellvibrio sp. OA-2007. GTDB lineage: Bacteria > Pseudomonadota > Gammaproteobacteria > Pseudomonadales > Cellvibrionaceae > Cellvibrio. The sequence goes on from NZ_BBUL01000095.1 coordinate 36,877, forward strand.
TTTGGCCAGTAAACATTGAGCAGTAAACATTGGCCAGTGATAAAAAAGCCGCTTCCAGCAATCTGAAAGCGGCTTTTTTATTGCCCTGAATTTTATTGTCCTGAATTTTGTGGCTTGGAGTTGTACAAAATTATTTCTTTTTCGGGCGAGTTGATCGGCCTAAGGTACTGGCCGGGCGCGCATCTTTTGAGCTGGCGCGTTTGGGTTTACTCGCCGGTTTGCTGCCGGTTGCGCTAGAGCCCTTGGTTGATTTAGGCGAGCCAGCTTTTGATGCGCCAGATTTGGCAAAGCCGGATTTTTTCGGATCGCCCGCTCTGGATCTGCCGGAAGGCTTTGCTGCCAGTTTCAACAAACCGCTTTTGGGTTTGCTCACCACTTTGACGACTTGTTCCGTCACTTCAAAACCGACAATTTTTTCGCGTTTGATTTTGGTGCCTATAGCCTCTTCAATCAGCGATATTTTGTGCTCTTCCGCCGGTGTTACCAATGAAATCGCGACACCTTTTTTACCGGCGCGACCGGTGCGGCCTACGCGGTGCACATAGTCTTCGGTAAAGAACGGTAGGTCGAGGTTGACTACATAGTCCAAGCCCTGAATATCCAATCCCCGGGCAGCAACTTCTGTCGCCACCAACACCTGTAGTTTGCTGTCTTTAAAGTCTTGCAGCGCGCGTTTGCGTGAGCCTTGGGTTTTTTCGCTGTGGATAACGGCGGCATCTACCTTGTCGTCTTTCAGCGCCTTGTACAGATTCTCTGCTTCTTCGCGGGTGCTGCTGAACACCATCACCTGATACCAGTTTTGCTCGCGTAATAAATGAATGAACAGCTCGTATTTGCGGTCGCTATCCACTGGGTAAAGTACGTGATCAACGGTTTCGGCGACGGAATTGCGCTTGGAGATCGAGATCAGGGTAGGGCGATTCATCGCCTGTTTGCCCAAATTAGTCACCAGCGGCGAACTGGTCGCTGAGAAAAACATTGTTTGATGCTTGCGTACGATGCTGGTGAGGATCGCGTGCATATCGGTCACAAAACCCATATCCATCATGCGGTCGGCTTCATCCAGTACGGCAAATTCCACTTTAGCCAGATTGATATTGCCCAGTTCGATATGCTCCATCAGTCGCCCTGGCGTGGCGACCAAAATATCGACACCTGCGCGCAATTTACTGGCTTGGCCGGTCAGTTTGACACCGCCATATACAGTGGTGATTTTAAATTGGGTGAACTGGGCGAATGATTGCATCGCCTCGGCGATTTGCTGTACCAGCTCGCGTGTGGGAGCAAGGATCAGCGTGCGCACAAAACCGGCTTCGCAGTGTTTGGGTTTTTCCAACATTTGCTGCAATACCGGCAAACTATAGGCGGCGGTTTTCCCGGTGCCGGTCTGGGCGGTGGCGAGCAGGTCTATACCGCGGCGCGCGGCGGGAATCGCTTCCTGCTGGATGGGCGTCAGGGTTTTATAGCCAATCACTTTAATGGCATGGAGTAATTCTGGTGCGAGGCCGAGGGAGGCAAAGTTCATAAGGGAATCGACTGGGGAATATAAAAAATGGGGGCGCAGTATACCGGTTATCGGTGATGCAGTGGGTATAGGCGATCATCTGTACAAGGATATTGATGGCTTTATAACCAAAAGGTGAGCTTGAGCCCCACTTATGAGCAAATCGATTCTTTGAAAATTAGTAAGCTATGTATACTATATATCTGGCTTGTAATAAGGGTGACCTATGAGTTCTTCTATCGCGACTGAATCTGTAACTGAATTTATCCATGAGCTCCCCGCCTTGGTGCCGGAACAAGAGAGCTTGGGTTTTTTATTGACCGACAACCTGCGCCTGACCCGTCGCATCGCCGCGCGTTATTTTGAGCAGTACAACCTGACCTTGGCGCAAGCCCGCGCCTTACTTGGCGTATTCCGTTGGCAGGGAATTCGCCAAGTGGATTTGGCTGACTTTATGGAGATCCAACCTATTAGCCTTGCCCGATTGTTAGATCAGTTGGCAGAAAGCGGATTAATTGAGCGCCGCCCCGACCCTAAAGATCGCCGCGCATTTCAGCTGTATTTACTACCGGCTGCTGCTCCCATCATCACCATGATCAATAAAGCAACCCGCGAGTATCAGCAAAAGGCGCTAGAGGGGCTCTCCCCCGAGCAGGTGCAGGTGTTGTTCCACGGTTTGAATCTGATGCGCGAGAACCTGACCGCGCTGAGCCGCAACCCTTAATTGTCATTAGATGAAAGAACTCCGAGGTACTGAGTGATGAGTAAAAAAAATGCCCCAGGTCGTCTGCTGTTGCTGGTGATTATTCCGGCGCTGGCGTTGCTCTTGGGACTATTTATCTACCTCTCTGGTGGGCGCTACGCCACCACTGAAAATGCCTATATCAAGGCCGATATGATCAGCATTCGCCCACAGGTATCAGGTGTAGTGGTCCAGCGGTTGGTGAGTGAGAACGAACAGGTCAAGGCGGGGCAGCTACTGCTGGTGTTGGACGCCAAACCCTATGAAGTCGCGCTTACCAAGGCAGAAGCTAAGTTGGATGAAGTGCGCACCAATCTCGCGGTATTGCATGCCAGCTACCGCGAAAAGCAGTCGGAACTGCAATTGGCGCGTGTTAACCAGGAATATGCGACCAAAGAGCAGGCGCGGCAGGCTAATTTAGCTGAGCGCAAATTGGTTGCCAAAGCCACTTTCGATGAAGTGAGTCATACCCGCCGGATCACCGAGCAGCAGGCAGTTATGCTAGAGCGCGATCTGAGCCGAATTGCCGAATCCCTCGGCGGCGATGCATCTATGCCGGTTGCGCAGCACCCCAGTTATCGCGCGGCGATGGCAGAGGTTGAGCAGGCCAGATTGAACTTGGGTTATACCAAACTCATCGCCGCCAAAGATGGCATAGTCACCAAACCGCCAGAAGTCGGCGAGTTTTTAGCAGTGGGGACTTCTGCGATGGCATTGGTCGCAACCGATAATCTGTGGGTAGAGGCTAATTTCATCGAGACCGAGTTGACCCATGTGCGGGTAGGGCAGCCTGTCTCAATTTCGGTAGACGTGTATCCCGATGTGAAATGGGAAGGCGAAGTGCAGAGCATCAGCCCGGCGACCGGCGCTGAGTTTTCGGTGATTCCGGCGCAAAATGCAACGGGTAACTGGGTCAAAATTGCCCAGCGAGTGCCGGTGCGTATCCGCCTTACACCAACAAAAGAGGCTCCCGCGTTACAGGCCGGATTGAGTAGCGAGATCAAGATCGATACCCGGTTCAAACGTTCGCTTTTGGGTATTTCTATCTAGGCGAGATGACTTGTGACTAACACATCAACTGCGGTAGTCGATTCCGCGCAACCAGCGCCTGCCAACCGTGCGCTGCTGACTATTTCGGTGATGTTGGCGACTATCATGCAGGCGCTGGATACCACTATCGCCAATGTTGCTTTGCCCCATATGCAGGGCAGTATGTCTGCCACTCAGGATCAAATTTCCTGGGTGCTAACGTCCTATATCGTGGCAGCCGCTATTTTTTTACCGCTTACCGGTTTTTTATCGGCACGGTTTGGGCGCAAGCGCTTATTTATCTGGTCAGTGATTGGTTTTACTATCACCTCGATGCTCTGTGGCGCAGCACAAAATCTGCCGCAAATAGTTCTCTTTCGCGTGCTGCAGGGCGTATTTGGCGCGGCTTTGGTGCCTTTGTCACAATCCGTATTGCTAGATTCTTACCCGCGGGAAAAACACGGTTCAGCCATGGCGATGTGGGGTATGGGCGTTATGCTTGGCCCCATTCTTGGCCCTACGTTGGGTGGTTGGCTTACCGAGTATTACAGCTGGCGCTGGGTGTTTTACATCAACTTGCCGTTTGGTATTTTGGCGCTGTTGGGCATTATGTCTTCGGTCAAAGAAACGGCCATTGAACATGAGCGCCGGTTTGATTTGCTCGGCTTTGCTTTTCTGGCGCTGGGTATAGGCGCACTGCAGATGATGCTCGACCGTGGTGAAACCCTGAATTGGTTTCACAGCCCTGAAATCATCGCCGAATGTATTTTGTTGGTGCTCGGATTTTATTGGTTCATCGCCCATATTTTTACTTATCGCCAGCCCTTTATCGAACCGGCGATTTTTAAGGACCGCAACTTTTCCATCGGCATTATTTTTATGTTTATCGTCGGCATTATTCTGCTGGCGACTATGGCGTTGTTGCCGCCGTTTTTGCAAAACCTGATGGGCTATCCAGTATTGGATGTTGGTTTGGTTATGGCGCCGCGCGGTATGGGTGTGATGGTGGCGATGATGATTGTGGGTAAGCTCTCGGGCAAAATTGACCCGCGCCACCAGATCTTATTTGGCTTGCTACTGACCGCTTTTTCACTGTGGGAGATGACGCTATTTACCACCACCATCACCAGCTGGGACATAATCCGTACCAGTGTTGTTCAGGGTTTTGGTTTAGGGTTTATCTTTGTGCCTCTATCTACGGTGGCATTTTCAACCTTGGCCGCGCGCTATCGCAACGAAGGTACTGCGCTTTTTAGCCTTACGCGCAATATCGGCAGCAGTATCGGTATCTCGGTGGTGATGGCGGAATTGCAGCAGAATATTCAGAAAAACCATGCCGCCTTTGCCGATTACATCACCCCGTACAATCAAGCCTTGATGAAGGTCGGCGAAACTGGCCACTGGAATATCAATACCAGCCAAGGGTTGTTGGCGATTAACAACGAAGTCCAGCGGCAGGCGGCGACACTAGCCTATCTACAGGATTTTCAACTAATGATGTGGGTGACACTCGCCGCCTTACCGTTATTGCTATTGCTGCGTCGCCCCAGCAAGAACTCTGATGTGGAAACCAATGCAGTGCTGGATTGATTTGCTAATAACCAAATCGGCGAAAGTGGCTGTATAAAATTCAGCCAGGGAGGGCGAGAATAGAGAAAACATGTGGTATCCTGCGCGCCCTTTGCAAGGGCTGTTCAGGTGTGTTGCCCAAGCTGTTGATTGCGTTATTTTCAAGAGAGTTTTATGGCAGTTAAACCCGTTTACAAAGTAATATTCCTCAACCAAGGTCAGGTTTACGAAGTGTTTTGCTCGGCGATTTACCAAAGCGAAATGTATGGCTTCATCGAAATTGAAGAATTTGTGTTTGGTGAACGCAGCGGTTTATTGATTGATCCCGCCGAAGAAAAGCTCAAAACCGAGTTTGCCGGAGTAAAGCGCTCCTATATCCCGATGCACTCTATAGTGCGTATCGACGAAGTTGAGAAAGAAGGTCCGGCAAAGATTACCGAGGTCAAAGGTGGTGGCGATAAAATCGCCCAGTTTCCCTATGGCGGTTTCATACCTAACCCCAGTGAGTAACCCCCTTCAAGCAAGTCGACTCAGCGCGAGTCGTTTCCGCTAGTACCGTCATTGTTACATCTCTATTTGATCCAGCCCTGTTGTTTAATCATCAGCGGCTGGTTTTGCTTTGTTTTGCATCTGATTCGAATCAATTGGTAATACATTATTTGTATATGGATTTATTTTTTATATATGACAGTATTTTTTGATTGGTATTACCAATGTGTCGCTTAATGCTATAAGTGGTTTGTTTTATTGCTTAAATTGGTTTGTAATAATATTTGATATTTGTTCTCATTATTGAGTTGCCAATAATTAATTGGTAATGCCAAAAACACACATGGCTAATAACCCTAATAAATTTTCATGTAGAGAACTCATTATGAATATCACCAACTTTATGCGCATTGCTGCGCGCCCGTTTTGTTATGCCGGTCTTATCAGTGGCCTATTGTTTGGCACTAATGCGATGGCACTGACCGTTACCTCCAGTGGTTCAGATGGCAATGTCGCCGCCAATACTATCGATAACAACCTCAATACTCGCTGGTCTGCCAACGGCATAGGTCAATGGATTCAGTATGATTTGGGCGGTACCTATACAGTTGATGACCTGTCTATTGCGTTTTACAAAGGCACTGAACGCTACGCTACGATTGAGATTCAAGTATCAACCGATAAAAAATATTGGACGACGGTGTTTTACGGTGTGCAACCGTCAAAAACCAATAGCCAACAAAATTTTAATATCACCGATACCGCTGCGCGCTACGTAAAAATAATTGGCCACGGCAACACCTCTAACAATTGGGTTAGCCTTACTGAAGTGGATATTAATACTCTGGGCGGTACTGTCAGTTCAGCCTCAAGTTCAAGCTCCAGTGTGAAATCGAGCAGCAGTTCTTCCAGTTCAAGTACTGCAACTGGTGGCAGTATTCCCGCGGCGATTTATTCCAACTTTGAAGCGGAAGGCAGCAGCCCTTATGTGAATGGCAGCTCTATGGTGTTCCAGGCGCTGGTAGAAAAAGTGGTGACATCTAATGGCAACGGCTGGCGCCATGAGTTAAAACTGATAAAAGATCTGCGCCAGGGTATGACGAAAAATTACGAGTATTTTAAAGCCGATGTCAAAGTTGATTTATCAAAAGGCGGCAAGTTAATCGCATTGCAATACCACGCAGAAGATACTGGCACTATTGTAAAAGTGTACGTATCAGACTCTGACGAATCTGGTTTTATCAACAGTGTGGCAAAAGATGGCATTTTTGATGTGTATGTGCGCATGTTGCCTGCAAGCGGCGGCAGCGAACAAAAATATGCACTGGGTACGATAAAAACTGGCGAAAGTTTTACCTTAACCTCTACTAATAACTACGGCACGGTAACCGTAGCAGCGTTTGGTAAGTCTAAAACTTTGGCCGTATCGGATGGCGGTGCTTCTTATCTCAAATTTGGTAACTACCTGCAATCGCAAGATCCCGTTGGCAGTGCCAAGTGCTCAGACTTTGCTGCATGCTATGCAAAATTCGGTATAACCACCGCTAAAGTGACTATGAGTAATGTGTCTTACAGTCGCAAATAAGTAGCTGCTTTATTGCTGGCTTAAATGTATGTTTAAACCGCTCTTGCCGGGAGAACCTCAAGAGCGGTTTTTTATGCTTGGTGCCTGCCTGCTACACTGCAAATATCATTATTGAGTGAGTGGCCTTATGCATACCCCTCTCTACCTTGCCATTGACCAAGGCGGTCAAAGCACTCGTGTTGCTATTTATTCAGCTGCTGGCGAGCAAATCTGCTGTTTCTCTGCCGTCTGTGCGACTACCCATCACCAACCAAAAGCCTCCACTTACGAACATATCGAACAAAACGGTGAAGAAATTCTCGCGGGAATTCGCGACTGTTTGCAAAAAATTCAGCAGCATCTGGGCGATGACATAATACGTATCAAAAGTGCGAGTTTTGCTGGACAGGGCTCATCACTATTGTGTTGGAATAATCAGACTGGTGAAGCGTTGACGCCGGTACTGAGCTGGCAAGATATTCGCGGCGAACCTTATTTAAATGACATCTCGCTTACCCACTCGCAAGCCCAGCAACTCACTGGCTTGCGTTTGTCGCCGCACTATGGCGCCACTAAAATGCGCTGGTGTTTGGAGCATTATCAAAACGTTGTGCAGGCGAAGCAAGATAGTTGCCTCAGTATTGGCCCTATCGTCAGTTATATTTTTTGGCATTTGCTGGGGAAAAAAAGTCTTGTCGATCCCGGTCACGCACAGCGCACACTTCTGTGGAATTTGCAGCGCAACGAGTGGGATCAATCGCTACTGGATATTTTCAAAATCCCGCTCGCCGTGTTACCGCGCTGTACTGCGCACAACAGCCGCTTCGGTAATCTAAACCTCGGCAATCACACCATCCCTTTTACCGCCAGTGCTCGCGATCAAGGTGCGTCACTTTTTGCGCGCGGTCTGCCAGAGCGCGATAGCTGTTATATCAATATAGGTACCGGTGCTTTTATCCAGCGTGTAAGTGAAAACCTGCAGGCGCCGGAGGGCTTATTGGTCAGCCCTTTGTGGTTGCCAGAAAATCCTACCGACAAAAAATATTACGCGTGGGAGGCAACCGTAAATGGCGCCGCCGCTGCAATCAGTTTTATCCAACAGCAAACAGGTTTGGATATCACACCGCAAGCAATAAAAAACGCGCTTGCATTAAACCCAAACAAAGATTGCTACTTTTTAAATGCCGTCGGTGGTTTAAGTGCGCCTTATTGGCGAACCGATTTGCAATCACAATTTAGCGATGGCTTATCCCCGCAAGAAAAAGTTCTCGCTTGGATTGAATCCGTTATTTTCCAAATTGTGATTAACGTGCAGTTAATGGATCAATTGGGTGCTGCGCAAAAACTCATTATCAGTGGCGGTTTTAGCAGAGCCGATAGCGTCTGCCAAAAAATCGCCGACCTAACTCATGCCAAGGTGCATCGCAGCGACAACGCCGACGCAACAGTTCAAGGCGCCGCCTGCATGGCCGCTGGTTTACCGCAAAACTGGAAACCCGTTATGCAGGAAGATGTGTTTACCCCCCAAGCAAATCCCGAATTGGCGCAGCGCTTTGGTAGGTGGCAAATAGCGATGCAGCGGTGGTTACATAAATCCTAAGTGTGTGGAATATCCGTCGAACATTTTTACAGCTCTGATCTATACTTCCCCTGTCTTTTTCACGGAATAACAACAATGAAATACGACCTAGTCGTCATTGGGGCAGGTATTCAGGGTGCCGGGGTTGCGCAGGCAGCTGCGGCGGCGGGTTATTCGGTATTAGTCGTTGAGCAAACTGCCCCGGCAGCGGGTACATCGAGTAAGTCCTCCAAATTGATTCATGGCGGATTGCGCTATTTGGAGTCTGGCCAGTTTGGCTTGGTGCGTGAAAGTCTGCATGAGCGAGCGCTGTTGTTGAAGCTGGCGCCCGAGCTGGTCAAGCTGCGGCCTTTGCATATTCCCATTTATGAAGAATCGACTCGCTCGCCGCTGACCATTCGCGCGGGTTTGAGTTTGTATGCCCTGTTGGCCGGTTTAAACAAGGCATCGCTGTTTAAGCAATTGCCGCAAGCTGATTGGGCGAGCCTTAAGGGGTTGCGTCAAGATGGGCTGAAAGCTGTATTTCGCTATCAAGAGGCACAGACCGATGATGCGGCTTTAACGCGCGCGGTATTGCAGTCGGCCATTGTGTTAGGTGCGGATGTGATGATGCCGGCGCGCTTTGTGGGCGCTGAGCGCAATGGCCAGTGTTGCAAAGTGGATATTGCCGATGCCAGTGGTACCCAATCGATCAGCTGCCGGGTGTTGGTGAATTGTGCTGGCCCTTGGGCAAATGAGGTGTTGGCGCGGATTACCCCGGCGATGGCACCACAACCGGTCGAATTAGTGCAGGGCAGTCATGTGTTATTGCCGCCCTTGTTGGATCAGTACTTTTATGTAGAGGCTCCTAAGGATAAGCGCGCGGTCTTTGTTTTGCCTTGGGAGGGCAAGTTAATGGTGGGCACCACCGAAAAAGTGCACGATGGTGTGCCAGAACAGGCGGGTTGCTCGCCCGAAGAGCAGGCCTATTTGCTGGCAACTTTGCGCCATTATTTCCCGCAGTTACCGATTCCAAGCGAGGGCATAGAAACCTTTGCCGGTTTACGTGTATTACCCAAGAGCGACAAAAACGCCTTTGCGCGCCCGCGTGAGGTGATGTTTGCGGTGGATAACGAAGCGCACCCGCGGGTGTTATCCATTATGGGCGGCAAATTGACCACCTATCGTGCAACCGCAGAAGCAGCCTTGACCCGGTTGATACCATCGTTACCGACCAAAGAGCGGCGTGCAGATACCGAGCTGGTTCGCATAATTCCGGTCGATTAATACCCGTTGGATTGGTTAGGCGATGAATACGGCGGCGTGCGGGATTTTTTTTGCATATGCCGTTGGTATCGCGCCGCGCTGCCGCTAAAATGTCGCCGTTTTACATCTTCTACTGTTACCTTCAGGCAATTGCCTTTCCTGGCCAGCGGTCTCCGCTAAGGAATTCTTGTGATTTTTACCGGTGCGCACATTCTCTCTATCACGCAATTTGAACGGGCTGATATTCAGCGTATTTTCGACGTGGCCGATGCCATGGAGCCTTATGCCCTGCGCCGCAAGGTCACGCGGGTGCTGGAAGGAGCGATTCTGGGCAATATGTTTTTTGAGCCGAGTACCCGCACCCGAGTGAGCTTTGGTTCGGCGTTCAACCTGTTGGGCGGCAATGTGCGCGAGACTACCGGATTTGAAAGCTCATCGCTTACCAAGGGCGAGTCGCTGTTTGATACTGCGCGGGTTCTATCGGGTTATAGCGATGTGATTTGTATGCGTCACCCGCAGTCTGGTTCAGTCGCTGAATTTGCCGAGGGCAGCCGCGTACCTGTGATCAACGGCGGCGATGGTGCCAATGAACACCCCACCCAAGCGCTGCTCGATTTGTACACCATTCGCAAAGAGTTGCGCTCTAAAAATCGTACGCTCGACGGTTTGCGTATCGCCATGATTGGCGATTTAAAACACGGCCGTACCGTACATTCGCTGTGCAAATTATTGTGTGTATTTAACAACATCAGTCTGACGCTGGTATCGCCCAAAGAATTGGCTATGCCGGAATACATAGTGGAAGATTTGCGTAAAGCCGGTCACGCTGTAGTAGTGACGGATGACCTGCACAAGAGCATTGGCAATATCGATATCGCATACTCCACTCGCATTCAAGAAGAGCGCTTTGCGAGCAAAGACGAAGCCGATTTATATCGCGGCCGCTTCCGCTTAAATCAATCGATTTACACACAATATTGCGAGCCTAATACGGTGATTATGCACCCGTTGCCGCGCGATTCCCGCGCCGATGCCAATGAGTTAGATAATGACTTAAATGCAAACCCAAACCTGGCGATTTTCCGCCAAACTGATAACGGTGTATTGGTGCGTATGGCCTTGTTTGCCTTGGTGTTGGATGTGGTTGATCAAGTGGATAAGTATGCGCGTGAGGTGCGCTGGTATAACTCATTGCGTTCACACTAATAAAAATTTTCAATTTGGCTCAATAAAAAAATCCGCTGGTGCAGTGCAACAGCGGATTTTTTATGTACATTTTTTCAGTGGAAATAGGCTGGTCAAAATTAGTGCAGCACCTGAACAATTTTATTGAGCAATGCCGGGCCGCTGAGGGCTTTATCAAAAAGGAGGTTCATCCCCAATTTTTTAATCAGATTGGTGTTGTCAGCATTGGCGGATTCGCATACTAGCGCCATGGCAATACTCGCTGTTTTGGGTGTGCGCGCTAGAATTTTGCATAGCTCCGTGCCTGCTTCTGTTCCCGCTATACCGCCACCTAACAAAATTAAATCCGGGTGTAATTCAACTGCCAGCTCCAAACATTCGCGCTGGGAGTCTGCAACTAACAAATTAAAATGTGCTTGCAAGTGGCCACTGAAATGGTTGATCAAATCTTGATTAGTGTCGGCGAGCAATAAGGTTTTGTGGGTGGCGACTTCATCTACCCAGCTGCGATTGCGTCCGGCACGTTTGGCTTTATACAGCGCGCGGTCAGCATTTTTAATCAACTCTTCCAAGTCGTGGCCTGTAGTGCGCAAACAAGTTGCGCCACCAATACTGGCGGTTACGAAATTAGTGGTGGGTGATACATCGTGGCGCAGTGCTAAATCTTCCAGTGCTTCACTAATCGCTTGCGCAACACGCATAGCACCATTGGCATCTGTTTCTGGTAGCAGTACTACAAATTCTTCACCGCCATAGCGCCCTAAAATATCGGTACTGCGATGTAGGCAACTCTTGATCGCTTGCGTGACTTTTTTCAAACAGGCATCACCCGCCGGGTGCCCGTAGTGATCATTAAATAATTTGAAATGATCCACATCAATCATCAGCGCACTGATCGGCTGTTGGTGGCGTTTTGCCAGAGCCCATTGTTGCTGCGCTAATTCATTAAAGGTGCGGCGATTATAGATTTGTGTGAGGCTATCGAGTTGGCTGAGCGCTTCGAGTTCGGCATTGAGTTGATTGAGCTGATCGCGCATTTCCGCGATACGCTCCATTGCGCGAATTTTCGCCTTAATGATCATGAAACTTACCGGCTTGATTAAATAATCATCGCCGCCCGCTTCTATACCTTCGCGATAATTTTCATCTTCATTTAAACCTGTGACAAAAATAATCGGAATCCAATGGCCGGCGAGCCATTCACGGATTAAACGGGTAGTTTCAAAACCGTTTAGGCCGGGCATTTCGACATCCATGATAATCATATCAACTGGCGTATTCTCCAGTAGTTGCAATGCCTCTTCACCACTGCGGGCAAGCAAAGGTTCATGGCCAGCATCAATAATGTAATTGCGCATGGCAAAGCGGAGAGTTGCACTGTCTTCAACTAGAAGAATTTTCATAAGGCATGTAAGCGGCGCTGTATCTATATGACAAGAATGAGTGTAGACGTTTTTATTACTTTTGTAGTTTATGACGCCTCGCACAGTTTATGCAGCCAAACTCGATGAGTCGAACACTGGGTGAGATGAGTGGTGAATTTTTGTCCGGATCGATGCTTGAGTCACATTTCCTTGTGATTCTTGTGCGATTTCTATTGTTGATGGTCAATGTATAGCCATTTCCCCAGTACTTTTTTGAATTCTGAAACTTCATGGTGTTGATGCAACTGTCCCTGCTGTTTGAAAACGGCAACAAACTCCACTATGCCAAATTCATCCTCTATGCCACCTTGGTGCGTGCCGAGTATCTGTAAGCCCAGCCACTCGCAACTTTCCGCCCATGCGCGAATATCCGCCTTACTTGAACGCAGCCGCTGTTCCGGGCTCCAGGTGCCCCAGAGGTAATCAATTGCCAGAAGCGCGTGGGCGGTGTAACGCGAGCGCATCAATTGCTCTGCTGTACTGGCATGGTATTTACCCTCAATAAACGGTAGACAACAGTTATTTAATACTTTTGTACTTCCGCATGGGCAGTGCGCATGAGCTTCGTTAAGGGGTGTTTTTGGTGGCATTTTGTGGCTCTTTTCGGTATTTTGTGCGGCTATTTTCGCTGGCTTGCGCCAATAAGCCAAGCTCGCGGCACCATTTCAGATCGGCACGCCTGCTTGCAATTTTGTGCCAGACTTAACGTCTATATTGACCTTCGAGTGATGATCTCCTGCTATGAATGAATTTGATGATATCCGTCCTTACCGCGACGATGAAGTTCGCCCCACAATCGAACGCATGTTGGCTGACCCTGAGTTAGCTGATGCGGTAACCCGCTTAAAATTCCCGTCGCTGTATAGCTGGTTAGGTTGGCTGTTAAAACCGCTTGCGCGCATGAAGCTCACCCAACAATTGGCTGGCATTAACGATGTCAAAGGCTTTCAAAGTGTTGTAGCAAATTATATGGAGGGTATGGTTAATACCCGGGTGAAATCGCTCAGTGTTTCTGGTTTGGAAAAATTGGATAAACACACGCCGTATTTATTTATCAGTAATCATCGTGATATTGCTATGGATCCAGCATTTGTGAACTGGGTGTTGTATCACAACGATTGCAATACATTGCGTATCGCAATTGGCGACAATTTGCTAACCAAGCCTTTTGTTTCAGATTTAATGCGCCTTAATAAAAGTTTTATCGTCAACCGCTCCGCCAAAGCGCCGCGCGAAAAATTAAAAGCGGCAAAATATTTGTCGAGTTACATCTATCACTCGATTTGCAACGAGCACTCCAGCATCTGGATCGCCCAGCGTGAAGGTCGCGCCAAAGATGGCTGCGATAAAACCAACTCCGCGGTGCTGGGCATGATTGCGCTCAACAAACCTAAAACTGAAACCCTTTCGGATTACCTGCGCAAGTTGCGTATAGTTCCTGTGTCGATTTCTTATGAGCTTGACCCCTGCGATGCAGCTAAAGCGCGCGAGTTGTATTTACAGCGCACCGAGGGCAGCTATCAAAAAGAAGAACATGAAGATGTTAAAAGTATTGCCTTGGGCATTGGCGGCAACAAAGGCAATGTGCATTTAGCCTTTGGCGATGTGCTGGATGGCGATTACGCAGATACCGATGAATTAATGGCGGCGCTGGATCATCAAATTCTGGGCAATTATGTATTGCACGCGACCAACTGTTTTGCCTACGAAATGCTACATGGCAAAGTGCCGGCAGTGAAGTATGGTGCTGACAATACAACTTATGACCCAACCAAATTGCGCGCCGAAAAAGCAGAATTTGAGTTGCGTATGAATGCCATTCCCAGCGGTCAGCGTGAAATTGCCCTGGGTATTTATGCCAATGCTGTGGTGAGTAAAATCGCTAATGCTAACTGATGCGCTGAAAAAACAAATTCAAAGTGCGTACAGCCAATTTTTGGATAACAAGGGCTTAACCTCCCGTTACGGCCAAAAATTAATGATTGCCGAAATTGCCAAAACCCTCGGCAGCATTAGCTTGGATGACGAAAATCACCGTGAAATTGTTGAGCGCGCCGGTGGCCATATCTGTGTAGTAGAGGCAGGTACGGGCACCGGTAAAACAATCGCTTATTTATTGCCTGCGATTGTCATGGCAAAAGCCTTGGGCAAAAAACTAGTGGTGTCTACCGCAACCGTGGCGCTGCAAGAACAAATTGTTAATAAAGATTTACCCGAGTTGCATCGCAACAGTGGTTTGTCATTTTCGTTCACGCTGGCGAAGGGGCGTGGCCGTTACTTGTGTTTGAGCAAACTCGATAATGTGATTGCGGAATACGAAAGCGGCAGCAATCCCACCCGTGCATTGTATGAAGATGAATTGCCTAGTGTATCTGCAGTAGGTATTAAACTTTATCAATCCATGATGGATGCCCTGGCGGGAAACAAGTGGAACGGTGAGCGCGATACCTGGCCGCAAGCGCTGGAGCAGAACGAGTGGCAAATAATTACCACCGACCATCGCCAATGCACCGGGCGGCGCTGCTCGAATGTCTCGGCGTGCAGTTTTTTTAAAGCGCGCGATTCAATGCACTCGGTCGATTGTATCGTCACCAATCACGATCTGGTGCTCGCCGATCTCGCTCTCGGTGGCGGTGCAATTTTGCCCGCGCCGGAGGATACAATTTACGTATTTGATGAAGGTCATCATCTACCGCAAAAAGCGCTTAATCATTTTGCTCATCACAGCCGCATGCTTTCCACCAGCAAATGGTTGGATCAATGCAATAAATCCCTTGGCGCTATGCTGGGTGTGATTAGCGGTGCGGGCAATGTGGATCGCTACGGCGAACAACTTCCCGCCGCATTAATTGACTGCAAGCAGCGTTTGGATCAGTTGTATCCCGTGTTTGAACAGCTTGCGCAATCCATCGCGTTTGATGATCGCCAATCCCACTATCGCTTTGAAAATGGTGTTATCCCTCCCGATTTAATTATTCCCTGCGTAGAGTTATACAAAGGTTTTGATCGCCTGAGCGAACTGCTCAAAAAAATGTGCGACGAACTAAACGAGGCGATGGAAGATGCCCATTGCCCCGTGCCCAAAATTGATTTGGAAAATCACTATCCAATTCTCGGTGCATGGCAAGCGCGCGCTGATGCCAATCGCGATTTGTGGGCCAGTTTTGCCACGCCTGATAAAACGTCATCGGTGCCTAAAGCGCGCTGGTTAACGCCAGTTGATAGCAGCGGCAATATGGATTTGGAGGTCTGCTCCAGCCCTATAGTTGCAGCAAAAACCCTTGAATACAGCTTATGGGAAAAAGCTTGCGGCGCGGTGATTACTTCCGCTACGTTAACCGCATTGGGTAATTTTCACCGCTTTCAAATGCGTGCAGGCACGCCGAATGATGCGCACTATCAAGTGGTGCCTAGCCCGTTTAATTTTCAGCAGGCGACACTGGAAATTCCCGCCGCAGCGGTTGAGGCAACCAATGCCGATGTGCATACGCTCGCTATTATCGATGACTTGCCCAATTTAATTGATCCGGATGCAGGCAGTTTGGTGTTGTTTTCATCGCGCAAACAAATGCTCGATGTGTTTGAGGATATGCCTGATGACCTGCGCGAAATTATTTTGATTCAGGGTGATAGTTCCAAACAGGAAATGCTGGTTCAACATAAAAAGCGAATCGATGACGGGCACGGCAGTGTGTTGTTTGGTTTGGCAAGTTTTGCCGAGGGTGTGGATTTGCCTGGCAAGTATTGTACTCACGTAATTATCGCCAAGTTGCCCTTTGCGGTGCCAGATGATCCGATTGAAGCGGCGCTGTCGGAATGGATTGAAGCGCGCGGTGGTAATGCCTTTATGGAAATAACCGTGCCTGATGCATCGCTTAAATTAATTCAAGCCTGCGGGCGTTTGTTGCGCACCGAAAGTGATACGGGAAAAATCAGTTTGTTGGATCGCCGGATTATCACCAAGCGTTACGGCAAAGCGATTTTAAATTCGCTGCCACCGTTTACCCAGATTATTCATAAATAATTGTAGGTTGGTGCTGAGCGCAGCGATGCCCAACAACACAAATCACAGAGTCCTATGAGCAACATTTACATTTCCGTCGCTGAACTGTTAATCGATGTTGAAAAAGAACTGCGTTATTTGCAGCTCTGGGATGCAGAAATGATTTCGGCAGAGGCGCTGGCAAGTGAACAGCCGTTTGCAGTGGATACCATGAGCTTTCCGCAATGGCTGCAATTTATATTTTTACCGCGTATGTATTTTATGATCGAGCAGAAAATGCAACTACCGGGCAATTGCGGTATTGCACCTATGGCAGAGCAATATTTTTCTGTATTGAAATTGCCATCTTCCTCTCTAATAACACATTTACATAAAATAGATGTGCTGTTAAGTAGCCAGTGAAAGTAACTACTTTAAGTATTCCGCTAATTTTTTTAATTCTTTGTTGGCATTAATTTCTTCCGCTACTAACCCCGCCATTATCTCAGCGCCATTTTGTTGAAAGTGTGTGCCATCGGGCGCCTGCGTGCTACCAGCAACATTATTGGCATAAAAACGATTGATGGCGGGGTCAACCACCAGCCAATAGTTTTTCCACTCACCAGCGGCTAATCCATTAACAAATTCAATACTCGCCGCTTCCAGATCGATTAGCGGCACTGCGTTAGCGGTGGCAGTGTCTTTAATCGTTTGCGTATAATCTCCAGTAAATAAATAACCATTGTTTGTATTTTGTTTGGTGAAATGGTTGTGCACCACTGGTGTGGCTTGTTGACCCTGCGCATTCTTGATGCGCGTAGTCGGTGTAAATAAAATTGGCTTTGCGCCGCGTTCGCGCGCTATTGTTATATAGCGCTCCAGTGAATGTTGAAACGAAAGTTCAGCTTGTGCATCGGGATATTGTGGTTGGCCTTCGCTGTTGTTGGGGTAGGTGCAGAGATTTTTTACATCTGCCGCGCCGCGCACCGGTTTGCTGGAGTCGCAATTTTGGTCGTTGTGACCGTGGTTAATAAATACATAATCGCCTGGCTGAATCAATGGCTCCATTTGCGCGAACCAACGGCCATTATAAAAATCCCGCGAGCTGCGGCCGGAGCGTGAACCGACAATTACTTGTACGTCGCTGTCTGATTTAAACTGTGCGGCAAATGCTTGGCCCCAGCCCATTCGTGGATAACGTAGCTGTTCGTACACCGCTGAGGTTGAATCACCTACAATAAAAATACGCTTTTGCGCAGATTGGATTTTTTGCCGCTCTTGCTGCGCCCGATTAAAATCAAACGTTTCGTAAATGCCATCTGCTTTTAATCCGACGATCGGACGAAAACTAATGTCACTCAGTGTGGCATGGCCGGTTTCACCTGTATTGTTATCGTAATTACGGTTGTGGTGCAGGAGCGATAGAAGTTCTGCTAAGCCATCATTTTCCTGCATTGGGTAAGTGGCAGGGTTAAAGTGATTCGCATCTTTAATGCCTGCTTGCTGTAATGCTTTTTTAAAACCTTTGCGCAACTCGGTTTGCGCTATATGTAATTGCGCTGCATTGAGTGATTTTATGGTGTTGCTGTTTACCCATTGTTGTGGACCGATAAACCCTTGCGCAACTGCAAGATCAGAAACAATGCGATCAGTGAGCGGATTAATATTGCCGACTTGTTGCTGGTCGGTAGAAAAGCTGTTTATAACCGCTGCCATACAAATAGGGCGCAGTATTGTATTTTGATTGCAATCTTCTGGTTTACCTTCCGCAACAACTGAAAGCAACAGGGGAGCAGTAATACCGTTTAAAGATAACGCATAGCGCCCGGATTCATCGCTGGTGGTATGCAGTTGTTTGCCCTGCGAATCCACTAATTGTATCTGTGCATTAGCCAGCGGCCTTTGTTCAAATGCCAACCCTGTCAGCTGGGCGGATGGCGAGGGTGGCTGTGATGTATGAATAGTATTTTGGCAGGCACTTAGCGTAAAGAGCAGTGTTGCAACAAGTGTTGTGTTTTTTGTGCAGATATTTTTTTTCATGATATGCCCGTTATCAATAGATTCTTATCGGTGTAGCTATAAAAATACTGCCGTTTTTATTCGGCAGTGAGCAGTGGGATTCTCACCAGACGTTCACCGCCACCTAGCAAGGTGTTGCTCGCGGAATCTATCGCCAATGTTTTAATGGATGCTTGAGTGATAGGTTCCATTGTAGCCCAATGTTGGCCATCATCTCTGGAGTAAAGAATGGCGCCGCTCCGGCTGGCGAGATAGATAATGTCGGTTGCAGGGTCTTGCACAGGTTTGCGTAAGACATCCTGAGTGGGATTAGCAATAATTTGCCACTCGCTAGCAGAATTGGCCAAGCGCAAAATCAAACCATTATTGCCAGTTGCGAGCAGTGTGCCACTGCGCAATGCAACAATGCTGAGAATTGTATGCCGGGTATTGGTATTAATGGTTTCCCAGGTTGATCCCGCATTCTTCGAGCGCAGCAGTAATCCTTCCTCGCCACCAATCCAAACTTTGCTTTTAGTGGAATAAATCGCGTGTAAATTTTTATTGATATGGGCGGTTATGCTTGTCCATTTTTTTCCGTCCTGTGAAATTTGAATCGCTCCCGCTTGCCCGATAGCGACAAATTGGCGATGTGTTGCGTCGTAGATTCCGGCAAATAAATGTTTATTGTTGTCGTGTTCGCTTGCCGCCCAGGTTGTACCTGAATTGTGAGAATAGTGAGTGTTGCCTGGGCCGGCGAGCGCGACGATGGTGCCTTTGTCATCGCTCAATAATTGGTGGAAATACCCTTGATTAATATCGCCCAGTGAAAAGCGAACATGCCAACTTTGGCCTTGATCATTAGATGTTAACACTGTGCCAGGTGGGCCAGCAGTAATTAGCGTGTCAGTTTTTTTATCGCGAATAATTGAGAAAAAATAATCGCTGGATTTTTGTACCGACTCAATAGGTTGCCAATCTTGCCCTCGATTATTGCTAGTTAGTAACAAACCTTTGGCGCCGACAGCTAGCCAATTGCTTGTAGTGAGTTGAATTAGTTGATGTACAAAACCGGTGACTGGTGCATGAACAAGTTGCCAGTTTTCACCCGCATTATCTGATTGCATCAACAGGCCGCCCTCGCCGTAGGCGATGACATGTCGATTACCTATATTAATAAGTCCATGGATACTTGCTGATGTTAATGGCGGGAGCTTGCTCCAGGTGCGGCCGCCGTTATCAGATATTAATTGCGTGCCGTTTGCTCCGGCGACAATTAGTTTTTCTGAATTTTTTAGTGCCAATATATCGGTGAGGTATTCACTAGTCTCTGCCACTGGTGCCCATGTTTTTCCGCCATCATCGGAAATAATTATTTCACCCTCAGCAGATATAATCAGCAGAGTGTTGTGTGCCGCATCATGAATTAAATCAGTGAGATAAGCCGAGCTGCCTATGTTAATTAGCTGCCAATCGCCCCAGTTATGTTCACTGCGCAACAGGGTGCCATCTGTACCGGCAATTATTATTGTGCGATCTATCGCAACCAGTTTTATTAGTGCAGCAGAAGTGGGTAGGGTGATGGTTTGCCATTGGCTTCCACCATCCCGCGATAGCATCAGCAGGCCATTCTCTCCGATTGCGGCAAGTATTTTTTGCTCTGCCAAATAATAGATATTGCTCAGATTGGCATTGTGGCGAGTATCGATTTTTGTCCATTCAGTATTGGTTGCTGTGCCGCGTAATAGCACACCTTGGTCACCACCAGCGATCCAGGTTTGGTGTGCCGAGTCAAATGTAACTGCTGTTAATTTTTTGTCGGTATGGCTAATTTTTTTTTGCCAGTTTTTATCCTGCTTAGTTGACTGGAGGATCAATCCATTTTCGCCCACTGCAACAAGTTGGGCATTGTTTGGAGCGCTTGCAATGGCAAGAATGTTATCGCTCGACTGTGTTTTTACTGCGCTCCATTGAATCGTTTCTGTTGCAGCTGGGTTTATGTCAGCCTGAATTATTGTGCCGTCGCTGCCGGAAATAAAAACCTGCTCTTCATTGTATATAGCGGCAAAAAAAGCAGGGTTTTGTACCTGTAAATGCTGGATGACGGCGGTGTTTTGCTGCTTGGCATCAATTTTGGCTGTACTTGTGGGCGGATTATTTTTTTCGCAGCCCCATAGGGTAAGAATGCAGCTAAGGAATAATCCAAAAAAAATGGGTTTTAGTGTTTTCAGCAATAGCGAAATGGTTTTCATAAAATAGAGTTATTTTTTAGGCGACAAAAAACTCCCCGCTGTTACGATTTGTAGCAGAAAGTTGGCGTGTTTTAAGTTGTTAATCAATACAGGTAAGAGGAATGCCACTGCCGTGGTGTGCGGTTATTGTTTTTGAACACCTTGGCCTAAGGTGATCGAATTCGCGTTTAACTAAGTTACCAATAAATATATTAAATTCCTACCGATAAATCATATTTACATGCATCTATAAGCTGATATTCTAATCGGGCTAGGATTTTTGCGGGCATAAACCAGCAGTTTATGTTCTTCGCGGTCAGTGGCGTGTATGTTCATCATGCATGTATTGGTTGTACGCGATTTGCAAAATCTGCTCCTCTCTATGCTTTGGAGTTAGGAGTTTTTAGTATGTTAAAAAAAATAATGATAACAACGGTATTGATTGGCGCTTCTGCTGTAGTTTTGGCAGCCAATCGTCCGAGTGGCTATACCACCATCTGCAAAATTGGCGAAACTTGTTCAGTATCTAAAGCGACTAATGTTGCTTTTGGTGCGGACGACAAGTTTGTGTACAAAGTGCTAAATGGTTCGTTTAGTTGTAGCGTAGCCACTTTTGGTTCCGATCCGATTCCTGCTAAGTCGGTAAAAGAGTGTTCGATTCCCTCCAGCGGTACCGGAGTGTCGTCCACCAGTTCCAGCAAAAGCAGTACGGCCACCAGTTCGTCTGTTGCATCCAGTTCGGGTTCAACCGGCGGTAGCGCTGAGTGTAAAGCCGGAGCGGTAATTGAGAACAAAACCGTCGATTGCGGTGGCAAGACTATCGGTCTGACTTGCCCCGGTGACGCAGAAGGACAGCCACCTGTTATTACTTTGAAAAATGCGACCATTAAAAATGTGCGCATTGCTGGTAGTGGCGGAGCTGATGGGATTCACTGTACGAGCGGTGCTTGTCGTGCAGAGAATGTAGTGTGGGAAGATATTTGTGAAGATGCAGCTTCGCTATTGAGTAGTGGTACTAAATTCACTATTTCAGGCGGTTCTGCGTACAACAACACCAGTAACTCCCCAGGTTCAAAACCCGATAAAGTTTTCCAACATAATTCCAAAAACAGTACCTTTGAAATTACCAATGGGTTTACTGCCAAGGGTGTGAATGGAAAATTGTGGCGCTCTTGCGGTAATTGTTCAAGCAATGGCGGCCCACGTTATGTGGTTATCAACAATGTAACAATTGATGGAACCATTGGTAGCATCGCTGGAGTGAACCGTAATTTTGGTGATAAAGCAACGATTCGCAATCTGAAAATTAAAGGTTACAAATCTGGCTCACCAAAAGTGTGTGAAGAGTTTCAGGGTGTTCAAAAAGGTAGTGAGTCTACCAAGTATGGCGAGTACTGGAACACTGCATACTGCGATGTTAGCAAGTCAGATGTTACGGCTTTCTGATTTTTTTATAATAATGAACAAACAATAATCGGCTCGCAAAAATCAGTAGCCCCTCTCTGGCGACAGAGAGGGTTATAAAATACGAATTGCGCAATGCTACTGTGCGCCCCATCCCGCTTTTAAGCTTTCCCACATTTCATTAAAGTGTTTTTGTTCGTGTTCACGCAGCGCATCGTATTGCGCTTCAGTTAAAGTGGAGCGAGCAGTGTTGAGATAATTGTCTTTATAGTCATGCAAAGCTACATGTGCTTTTTCAATTAAAAAAGGTTTTTCTGCCGCTGGTGCGTTAGCGATTGTTTCTCCAGTGGTTTCCAAATAGCGATTAAACTCTTGCTTTTGTTCTAATTTACTCAGTAGCAGCGCTTCGCGTTTTTCACTTGGTATGGGTGATTCGGTCTGTAACTGATCAAAAAAATTGTTCATTTGATATTGTTCGTAGGCTGAGTCTTTGAGCAGTTCATAGGTTTTTCTGTCTTCTGGTGAGCTGAGCAGCTGGGCAATTTTTCGATCAATCTCGGCCAGGCTCTCCTGCTGTTTGCGAATAGCTTCTTCGGTATCGGCTTGTGACGAGTAATAGCCTATGCTGCTCGCGCCTAAAATTTGCTCGCGCTGCAGTAGTAAATCCTGCAGTTCACTGCGTGCATATCCTGCGAGCGCCAATTTTGACATAAGCAGTGCGTATTTCTTTTCCAGCGTTCGTTTGAGGTTTTCTTGTTGAATACTCACAAATGCACTTGTTGTGGTTGTTGCACTGGGGCTTGCAGCAACCATTTTGTTTGTGGCAGGCAGGGCCGTTTGACCAAAGGCAATAAAATCTTGCAGGTCATTAATTGCCTTTTGATGGTTGTTGCGTTCTAGCTGTAAGCGCGCGTCAAAATCTGCTTGTTGCTGAACTAATTGTTGCAGCAGAGTTTGCTGATCCAAATAGAGCACGCCGTAACGAGCCGATAACAGCAGCAATAGAACCGCAAGAATTATGCTTAATAATTTCATTTTTACCTCCGTAAATACGGACTCATTATTATGGATTGAGGTAAATATGACCGAATATACCAAGTAAGAATAGGTGGTTAGTCGCAGCCGACCATAGGCTTTGCCACATTTTTATAAGCTTGATTAAATTACATTTTTGCTCTTGCTTCAAGCTCTTGGTGCGGGCAGGGTGTTGCTATTCACTATATTGTGAAGTTTTAACGGCTTATCTCTATGGTGAATAATAAAAAAGATGAAATCAATGATGCTTAGGGCATTAAAAGATGTCGCTGCTGGCGTGATCCGGTCTAATCAAACAGTATTAATTGATCAAAAACGTATCCAGATTGTTGGTTCAGTCGATGAAATTGAACTGCCTGAAAATATTGTTGAAAAACGAGCAAAGAGCTGGAATGTAAGATGCAAGATTGTATGGGAGTTTATTAAAAATCCGGTGGGTTACTAAATTTGTGAGTGCTAATGTTGTAAATAATAAAACGCCCGGATATTAACCGGGCGTTTGTACTTTCAAGCGATATTGAGAAACTACATTTTTTCCATCACTTCAATACCCAATAAATCCAACCCTTGCGCGATGGTTTTTGCAACCAAGTGGCACAAGCGCAAACGGCTGTCGCGCAATTCAGGTGCGACGCCATCTTTTAAGATTGGGCAGGCTTCGTAGAAGGTCATGTATAAACTGGCGATCTCATACAAATAAGTGCAGAGCAAATGAGGCATTGCTTCCCGTGCGACTTGATCCAATACTTCGCTGAATTGCAGCAGTTTGATCGCGAGGGTTTTTTCTTGTTCAGTGCCAATTAAAATCGCGCTAGTGAGCGACTCTGGGGTAACACCGGCTTTGCGGAAAATACTTTGTACGCGGGTAAAGGCGTATTGCAAATAGGGCGCGGTATTGCCTTCAAAGCTGAGCATGGATTCCCAACTAAATACATAATCGTTAGTGCGGGTTTTACACAAGTCGGCGTATTTCACTGAGCCTATGCCGACTTTGCGACCAATTTCTGCCACTTCACTGGTGCTGAGGTCGGGATTTTTTTCGCTTACCAACGCCGTTGCGCGTTCAACGGCTTCAGTCAACAACTCGGCGAGTTTTACTGTGCCGCCGGTGCGGGTTTTAAAGGGTTTGCCGTCACTGCCCATCATGGTGCCGAAGGCCAAGTGTTCAAGGCTTACTGACTCATCCACAAATTTTGCTTTGCGTGAGAGGGTAAATACTTGCTGCATATGCAGTGACTGGCGCGCGTCAATAAAATACATAATGCGATTAGCGTTAAGGGTTTTTATGCGATAACGCAGTGCTGCCAAATCGGTGGTGGCATACAAAAATCCACCGCCTTGTTTTTGAATCAGCATCGGCGATGGATTGCCTTCTTTATCGGCCAGCTCTTGCAGAAACACAACTTGCGCTCCGTCGCTCTCAACGGCCAAACCTTGTTCTTGTAATTCTTTTACCACGGGTGCGAGATCGTTGTTGTAAAAACTTTCGCCGCGCACATCGCTATCTTTTAAGGTAACGTTGAGCTGCTGATAAATTTCGGTGCTGTGATGCAGGGAAATGGTTTTGAACTGTTCCCAAAGTTTTAACATCTGTGCATCGCCAGATTGCAAACGCACCACATACTCGCGCGCTTTATCGGCGAAGGTTTCGTCATCGTCAAAATGTTTTTTGGCTTGTTGGTAAAACACTTCCAAATCTTTGAGCTCCATGGCTTCATCGCCCTTGGCGCCCAATTGTTCTTCCAGCTCGGCAATCAACATGCCGAATTGTGTGCCCCAGTCACCCACGTGGTTTTGGCGAATAACATTGTGGCCCTGGAACTCCAGCAGGCGGGCGAGGGCGTCGCCGATAATGGTGGAACGCAAATGGCCTACGTGCATTTCTTTGGCGAGGTTGGGGCCGGAATAATCGATCACC
This sequence comes from Cellvibrio sp. OA-2007, assembly GCF_000953825.1. GTDB lineage: Bacteria > Pseudomonadota > Gammaproteobacteria > Pseudomonadales > Cellvibrionaceae > Cellvibrio. Next base: position 61,775 of record NZ_BBUL01000095.1, read on the forward strand.
ACATTTTGCGGTGTGGCGACTTGTTCAACCTGCAGGCGCGCATCCGCTTGTGCCTTGGCAATTTGCTCACCTAACCACTCGGGGTTGAGATCGATATTGATAAAGCCGGGGCCAGCGATTTCCAATTTCTCGGCAATGCCATCCAACTCCAGTGCGGCGACGATTTTACCGGCCAGTTCGCGCGGGTTAGTGCCCATGGCTTTAGCGGCACCCATGGCGCAGTTGGCTTGATAATCGCCAAAACCAGCTTTTTTGCCTGGGGCGATTAATGCGGGTAAACCTGCGGGAACACCTACGGCCGCCATGGCAGATAGGACTTTTTGATTGAGTAATTCGCGGATATTCATAAAGTAAGGGAATCGCTAAAGACTGAAGAAATAAGGGCTGGAATTGTACCTGCCGAGGGTGGGGGATGCCATCTTTTATAGGTTTGTGCGGTCTCGCTGCGCATGCTGGGTGAGTTTGTCTATACTCATACGACTCTTTTATCCAGCTTGTTCCAATTTCCATTAACGCCCCTATGAAGGAACCGATAATGATAACTAGCCCTATCCCGCAGATTATTGCCCAGCTTGAAACCCGTATCCTTACCCTGAGCTTCAATCGCCCTGAACGAAAAAATGCTCTAACCCTTGCGATGTATGGTGCCTTGGCGGATTTGATTAACGCCGCCGATGACGATAACGAGGTGCGCGTGGTGGTATTGACGGGCACCGATGAATTTTTTACCAGTGGCAATGACCTGATGGATTTTATGAATGAACCGGAGATTCATGAGAGTCACCCAGTCGTACGTTTTATGGAAGCGTTGCGCCATTGCAGCAAACCCGTGGCTGCAGTGGTGCGTGGCCATGCGGTGGGAATTGGTACGACTATGTTGTTGCATTGCGATTTGGTCTATGCCGCAAATGATGCGCGTCTGCAGCTACCGTTTGTAAATTTGGGTTTGTGCCCGGAGTATGCCAGCAGTTATTTGGTGCCGCGTTTGGTTGGGCAGCAAAAGGCAGCGGAGTTATTTTTGTTGGGTGAGCCATTTTCTGGCGCCGATGCGGCGCTATTAGGCTTGGTTACCCAAGCAGTTCCGGTGGATGAACTTAATGAGTTTGCGCGCGCAAAAATTGCGCGCCTCGCATTGCAACCGCCAGGTGCTGTGCGCCGCACTAAAGCCTTGTTGCGCGCGGCAACCAATGTTGCGGTGGATGCGTCATTAAGTACGGAATATACCGGTTTTGCGGCTGGTTTGGCGTCGGATGAATGCAAGGAATCGGTCACTGCTTTTTTTGAAAAGCGCGCACCGGACTTCTCTCGCTTTTAAATAAAAATACCCTGAGAAAATATTATGAATACTCCGTTTGATTTCAAAAATAAAAACGTACTCGTCGTGGGTGGTACCAGTGGCATCAATCGCGGTATTGCCGAAACCTTTGCCAAAGCAGGTGCGCGTGTTGCGGTGGTGAGCCGTACACAGGATAAGGTGGACGACACCATCGCAGCATTAAAAAATTGTGGCGCTGCGGATGCTCGTGGTTTTGCCGCCGATGTGCGCGAAGTAGAGGCAGTAAAAAATGGTGTAGCCGAGATTGCGGCTGCATGGGGAAAACTGGATGTGGTTGTGTCGGGCGCGGCGGGAAATTTTCCCGCACTAGCGATGGGTATGTCACCCAATGGGTTTCGCTCTGTGATCGAAATCGATTTGCTCGGCACTTTCCATGTGATGCAGGCGGTGTATCCGCATCTGCAAAGACCGGGCGCGTCGATTATTAATATATCCGCGCCGCAAGCAGAAATTCCGATGGCGGGGCAGAGCCATGTGTGTGCTGCAAAAGCGGGTGTAGATATGATTACCCGCACCTTGTGTTTGGAGTGGGGTGTGGAAGGTGTGCGCATTAATTCTATTATCCCCGGCCCGATTGATAATACCGAAGGCATGAAACGTTTAGCGCCAAATGAAGCGATTCGCGCAGCGGTAAAAAAATCTGTACCACTGCAGCGCATGGGTTCAACCGATGATATCGCCAATGCGTGTTTGTTTTTAGCGTCTGATTTTGCCAGCTATATCAGTGGTGCTGTTATTCCGGTTGATGGCGGTTGGGCACAGGGTGGCGCCGCTTTAGTAGGGGCAGGTTTGGCGGAGATGTTGAAATCCAAATCAACCTGATTTTTTCACAGGCAAAAAATTGCAATATTATTGAGGCTGGCTATGGCGACTGGTTCGCAATTCAGCCTCGCATCCTCTTGTTTAATTCTATCTTGCTCGCTTAGTATCTTTCGTCCCGCCACTTTTTCTGATTTTATAAAACCATAAGAATAATTAGTGTTTTTGGTCGTCACATAAATAATAAAAAATAGTCGTTGTGTTTCAAACTTACTTTGAATGGTGAGAGAACTGGATAAGCACATCAACGTCTGGTGTGTTTTTTTGAACAATAATCTTATTCGCCTGCGGTAATTTTATACAAAGGTGACAAAAGGAAATGTTATGAATTCGTCTTTCTCTCTAGCAAAAAAAACCTTGGCGCTCGCCAGTATAGGCATGTTATCAATCCCTGCGGCAGCAGATTGGATTGCTAACGGAGGGGTGCTACTGGACCCTAATCGGCAGCCGTTTGTATTTCGCGGTATTACGGTAAATCACAGCCTAGCTCCTGAACGTACCGTTCAAGCAATTAAATATGCTGGTGCCGCAGGTGCTAACGCCGTACAAATTGAATTTGCTGCCGGTGTCTACGGCAATGGATCAGATTTGAATGGCGTTCAATTGCGTGCAATTGTCCAAGCGTGTAAAGAAAGTAAAACGGTCTGTGTGTTAGAGCCGAATGATGTTGCGGGATACCCCAATGCGATGGGTTCAAAGTCGCCAACAGATATAGTCGGGTATTATTATCAGTCAGATATTCGATCGGCTCTTATCGGTCAGGAAGATTACATTATGCTCGGCCTGGGTAATCAGGCACTAGGTGAGATGTCAGGGAATCTTGAATATGTGTTTCGCATGCAAACGTATATTCGTTATTTTATTGACTATTTTCCACGGTTTGTGTTGGTGGTAGATGGTAACACTTGGGGGCAAGATCCTACTAAAGGAATGCATGAATTAGTGGAATATATGAGGCCTTATGGAAGCTCTGGGCAGAAAATTATTTATTCGGTTGAAATGTTTGATGCGTATACCGATCCACAAAAAATGCGCGATTATGTCGCGAGTTTCTCCCAGCTTGGTGCTCCTTTAGTTATTGGTGGCTTTGCGCCAGCGCCATACTATCACCCACATTATTCAGTGCCTTTACCTACCATTCCTGTGCAGCTTCCTGCTTCTAATGTTATGCAGATAGCACAAGAATATGGTGTAGGTTATTTTGCCTGGAGTTGGAGTGGCAATGAAAACTCTGCGCTGGATATGGTAACCAATTGGAATCCACAGGAATTGACCGCTTGGGGTAATTTGGCGATTAATGATGTAAATGGTATTAAGGCAACCGCAAAACCGGCGAGTATTTTTAACAATAGTTCCAGCAGCAGTTCAGTGCCAGCCAATCAACCGCCTGTAGCTGCTATTACCTACAACTTTGAAACTGTGCGTTGCGGATCCTGGTACGGCAATGTAAGTGCATCTGGTTCTTTTGACCCGGATGGGGATCCACTGACTTATCAATGGGAAATCAGTGGTTACGGAGGCCCGATCACATCAACTGAACCTTCTGTGCGTTTTTATATGCAGCCGCCGCATTCTTACGCCATCAAGTTAACGGTAAGTGATGGAAGAGGTGGAGTGACTAGCACGTCGATTGTTCGTAATCATACGAATTCAGACAATTGTATAGGTTCAAGTTCAAGCTCATCGATCATTCCGTCCAGTTCATCCGTACCTTCGGTTGTTTCATCAAGTTCGTCTAGACCTTCCAGTGTTTCCAGTTCATCGCGCAGTTCTTCCAGTGCAATGGCGGCAGGCAATTGCACTTATGTAATTAACAGCCAATGGAACAATGGCTTTACAGCAGCAGTGCGCATTAAAAATACGGGGTCACAGCCTATTAATGGTTGGAATGTTAATTGGCAATATAGCGATGGTTCCAGAATCACTAATCTTTGGAATGCATCGTTGTCTGGCTCTAATCCCTATAGCGCAAAAAATCTAAGCTGGAATTCAACTATCCAGCCAGGTCAAACCATTGAGTTTGGTTTTCAGGGTAGTAAAGGTGCTGGCGCTGCACCTATTCCAGCGGTGACAGGAAGTGTTTGCCAATAGAAATCATTGATGCATTGATATTGCCCCGCCTGGTGCGGGGCTTTTTACTGCGAAATTCGAATCAAAAACATTTTTGGCCAGAGTTTTCCGGTAATCCAAAATGCCTGTTGTTTTTCATCCCACGCGATACCATTGAGCACTTGTTCGCTGTTATTAAGTTCAAGTTTTTGCTTCAGTTCCGATAAATCCATTTCACCCATTACATCTCCGGTAGCGGGATCAATTTTTATAATGCGATCCTGATACCAAATGTTGGCCCAGATAAATCCCCCCGCAAACTCCAATTCATTCAGTTGCGAAATCGGTCTGCCCGCGTCAGATACCTTTATTGTTTTGGTGATACGGAAATCGTCAGGACTGTGAAAGTACAGTGCGTCGCTACCATCACTGCGGATAAGTTGTCTGCCATCTTCGGTCAAACCCCAGCCTTCACCTTTGTAGGCGATGCTGTTTTGGTAATTCAGCGTGGTTTTGTCGTAAATCAATAGGGTTTGTTCTTGCCAAGTTAGCAGATACAGTTTATCGCCCAGAAGTGCCAAGCCTTCAGCAAAATAGCGTTCCGGAATCGTTTGTTTTTTGGTAAAAGGTGCCGATATTTTTGCCCATGTGCTGGCGGGTTCCGCGATAGGATAACTGACCAGAAGGGATTGGTTATAGAGGCCGCTGCTTTCATAAAAATGATCGCCATGCACCAATAAACCTTGGGTAAAAAGAGTGGGTTTGTGCGTGCGCTCAGCAATCAATTCATAGGCGATTGATTCAGCTGCCGTCACTGGGGCAGGGTTCGCTATAAACAATAAGCTGGTGCACAATAGTGCGCAAAGTATTTGTTTCACTCGGAATTCCATCTTTATTTGAAAGGCTCTCATCATGAAGCGTTTGCGTTCGTTTGTCAGCATTACCCTGATCGGTGGATTTATGGTAATCCTGCCGATTGCGATTTTTATGTGGTTAGTGGAATGGTTGTTGGGGATAGTGAGCTCACTGATTGAGCCGCTCAGTGTCTGGTTAGTAGAGCAGACGGCATTTACCAATTTTATGGCTGATGTGCTGGGCGTTTTGTTGTTGCTCAGCGCCTGTTTTTTGATTGGTTTGTTTATTAAAACCAGTGTGGGTGAGTGGGTTCACGACCAAATTGACGCCTGGCTAACCCGGTTGGCGCCTGGCTATAAAACAATTCGCGAAATAGTGTCCCAATTATTGGGTGGCGAGGGTAATACCTCGCTGTTAAAAGGCGAGGTGTGCCGTGCGTATTTGATGGGTCGTGCTGCCGGAGTGTCGGTAACGGCGATTGTGACCGCTAAACACAGTAATGGTGATGTTACCGTTTATGTGCCGACAGCACCCATTCCTACATCGGGGTTTGTTTATCATTTGTCCGCTGAATGTGTGGATTTATTGCCGCATATCAATGTAGAGACTGCCATGCGTACCGTAATTGCGTGCGGCAGCGGGTCGCAGATCATCTCCGGGGATGCGGTAGCGGGGGCAGCAAAATAGGAGTGGTACTGAGGCGATAAAAACCGAAGTTGGTTCTTATCGCCCGGACAAATCAGGACTTTTTCTTGCTAGCCTTCGCTTTCGGAGCGGCTTTAGTCGGTTTTGTCTCATCTCCAGCATTCTTGCTGGCTGTTTTTATAGGTTTGTCTGCACGGGTAGAAATAAGTGAAACCTCTACCGCTGGCAATTTGGGGTTCTCACCGCGCTCGCGGCTTTCTACGTAGTTCAGTGCATCGGTCACTGCTTGCTCAACTTTGCGTTCAATCTCCACCATATCCTGCGGCGACATAAAAAACGTCATGTCGACGTCGTGGCGAATATAGCGTGGCGGCAGGCGATTCAAGGCTACACAGGCGACATCGGCGAGAAAATCCCGATCACCTTGCTGTACGCGCTCACTTTGGTCGTACACTTCCTGCACCACCAGTCGCTCATAGTAATTGTGCAAAAAATCGACTTCATCATCCAAAACATAGGTGCGGTTGGTCAGCATAGGGTTACCTCTCTTTAGGGAATGCTAAAGAGTATAGACAGGGTTTTCCCTTAGCGTTTGTTCTTGATGAGGTCGCGAATTAAAAAACGTGCCGGATTCAACGCGTTGGCGAGTTCTCGTGGCAGCGGCAGCGTTTCCTGATTAATCTGCGCCGCCAATAATTCGGCGCAGAGTGGTGTGTAGGCTAGTCCGCGTGAGCCGTGGCCGATATTAATGAACAATCCTGAGTGATAGCGCCCGGTTTTATGAATTGCTGCACGCGCATTTTTGCGCAGGGGGGCAAAGTTCTCCAGCATGGCGTGTTCATCAGGCACTGCACCTATCAGCGGCAAATAGTCGGGCAGGGTGCAGCGAAAGGCTACACGCCCCGGTAAATTTTCTAACGCCAAATCGCGCCATTCATTCAATAACTCTGGCAGCGGCGAACGCAGGTTTTCTAGGTTGGTACGATGATCTTCTGCGCGCAACTCACGAGTTTCATCTTTTAAATTAAAGGTTGCGCCGGTGCAGTGTTGATTGTTTGCAGCGGGGCCGATATAGCCTTCGCTACACACGATAGTTTTGAGTAGGCGGCTGGCATCGGTTGGCGGAAGATAAGTGATTTGCCCGCGAATCGATTTGATCGGTAGGTGCTGTGTAAGTGCAAACGCTTTTGCATCACTGGCATTGGCAATAATCACTACCGGTGCGCGCAATTCTGGGTTGTTATTGATTTGCCAATTGTCATCCCGTTGTTCCAATACCAGTGCAGCGCAATCAGTAATGATTTTTATTGCGGGGTGATCAGTGAGCGTTTCGCAGAGTTTGCGCGGATTAATCCAACCGGCGTCGGGAAAATACAATGCACTTTGCGTAAGTGTTATCCCCGCAATCGCTGTTGCTTGCGCGGCATCGACAAATTGCACCAGTTCATCGGCGGCTGAAAATTTTTCGTGCAATTGCTGATGCAGCTGTTGTTCCGATTCGCAGTGCGCCAGTTGCAGCACACCACATCGCTCGCCTATATCATTCCAGCGTGATCGATAAAATTGTTGTGCAAACTGCAACGCATGCAAATTAAATTCTGCCTGCGCTTCATTTTTAGGCGATAACTTTGCGTAGAGTACACCTTGCGGGTTGCCCGATGCCTCTTGTGCAAGTGTTGCATGGCGTTCCACCAAGGTAATTTCCCAGCCGCGCTCGGCCAAGGCGCGCGCGCTGGTGCAGCCCGCTAAACCTCCGCCGATAATCAATGCGTGTTTTTTTTCAGCGACAGTATTTGTATTGATCGTCCAGGGCACAGGGTAGGGTGAGTAGCTGCGCGGTTGCCGTGAATCTTGGTAATTAATCGCTGGCGCTTGCTCCATGCAGGCTTTTACCATTTCGCGCTTGCGTCCGAAACCCGGCACTTTTTGAATAGTAAATCCCGCCAGTGTTAAACCTTGTTTAACAATAGCTGCCGCACTAAAGGTTGCGGCGGTTGTACCTGTATGGCTGAGTTGGCGAATTGCGGTAAATAATGCATCGCTCCACATTTGCGGATTTTTTGACGGCGCAAAACCATCCAAAAACCAGGCATCAATTTTGGCGCACTGGCTGGCGAAAGCGGGGTGGGGTGTGGCGAGCAGTTGGGCAAAACCGGTGGCGGCGTCATTAATAATCAGCGTGAGTCTGATGCGACCATCCATAAAACTCAGGCGATGAAAACCGGTGTCGACAAAGGTGGGATAGGCTGCGAGCAGTTGTGCGATAAATTCATCCAGCTCGGGCCAGAGCGCCAACGCACGTTGCAAATCCGGTTTGGTCAGCGGAAATTTTTCCACGCTGACAAAATGTAATTGCGCGCTGGCAGGTGCGGTGTTTAACCACAATTGCCAAGCGGCTAAAAAATTTAATCCGGAACCAAAACCGGTTTCGGCAATGGTGAAGTGCTCGCCAGCGGTAAGTTGCTGCCAGCGCTCGCTTAATTGATTGTGTTGCAAAAAAACGTGGCGGGTTTCTTCTAGGCCATTGGCGCGGGAAAAATACACATCGCCAAACACGCTGGATACTGGCTGACCATCTTCATCCCATTGTAATTGGGCGTGGCCGATGCTGGCTGAATCACTCACAAACCAAACTCTTCCACAATTTGTGCGCACCACTGTTGGATGCGTCCATCGCTCAATTGAAATTCGGTTTCGTCGTCTAATGCCAGGCCAACAAAATATTGCTCATCGGGCGTAAGTGCTTTGGAGGCTTCAAACACATAACCCGCACGCGGCCAGTAACCGCAGGGAGTTGCACCGCGATGCATGAGTTTGCTATGCAAATAACCCATCGCATCCAAAAACCATTCGGGGTAGCCAACCTGATCACCCAAACCATAAATGGCAACTTTTTTGCCGCTGAAATCGAGTGTATCCAATTCATCCCAAATATCTTCCCAGTCTTCTTGCAGCTCGCCGTAATCCCAAGTGGGAATACCAAAAATTAAATAATCGTAAAATTGGGTTTGAATAATTGGTGTATCGGCGATATTAAAAACATCCACGCGCTCTTCGCCGATCAATGCGTGCAGCGCGTTGCGGATTTTTTCGCCCGCCATTTCGGTGTAGCAGGTGGTGCTGCCGTAAAACAGGCCAATGGTTTTGGTTTCACTCATATCGATCACTTACGTTTAATCACACAGCTAATGACTGGCATCAACTCAGTTAATACACATAGATTAGTTACAGCAGCTTTGCCCAATCCTGTACCCACTCGCGCGCCAGTGTCGCTGCATCGTCACCACTGCTTGCGTCGAGCACGAGTGGCTCGCCGATACGCTGTGCACCCAAATCTTCAAAAGCTGCATCCAGCAAGCGTCCAGCTTCGTTAAACGTGGTGTAACAGCTATCGCCGAGATTGACCACGCCGTAGCGGCGCCCGGCAATACGTGGAAAATCGCGGGTGAGATGCAAATACAGCGGCTGGATATTGTCGGGCAATTCGCCTGAACCAGTATTGGAATGGCACAAAAGGATAATTTCATTTGGGTCGCGCGCCAGATCCTCTGCGCGTGCGTAAGTGTTCAAGCTGACTTCATGGCCGAGTTTGCTTAGCTCTTCGCTCAGAATTTCACCTACTTGCTCGGCACCGCCATAGACACTGCCAATAAAAATCTGGATTTTGCTCATTACTCAATCTCTTCATTTGTAGCGGCATTTTCCCGCTTGTTACTAAAGCGCGCCAGCATACCCCAATTGGCGCCAGGCTTCATAAACCATCACCGCCACCGCGTTGGATAAATTCATGCTTCTACTATTAGCGGCCATCGGGATGCGCAATACGTGCTCGGTAGGCAGCGATTCGCGGATATCCACTGGTAGCCCGCGCGTCTCTGGCCCGAACAATAAATAATCACCGGATTGGAATTGCGCATCGCTGTGGCAGCGGGTGCCTTTGGTGCTGAGGGCAAATATTCGCGCTGGTTTTTCATCGGCCAAAAATGCAGCCCAGTTTTTATGCAGTTGTACGTCCTGTATTTCCCGATAGTCCATTCCGGCGCGGTTTACGCTTTTCTCATCCAGTTTAAAACCCAGCGGTTCAATTAAATGAAGTTGGCAGCCGGTATTGGCGGCGAGCCGAATGATGTTTCCCGTGTTGGGTGGTATTTCCGGCTCAAAAAGAACTATGTGCAGCATTTGGCTTTTTTTACCTTTATGGTCTATGTTCTTAGTTAAAGGTTATGTTTCCACGGTCAATTATAAGCAAGAGTTATTAGCTGTCCTGCACAATCTTTTCCGTTTAGTGAAAAGTTGATAGTGCAACCATTGTAAACCCGATAGGTGAGAGCTCAGATTTGAAGCAGCTTGTGAAAAAAGTAGCCAGCGTTTTGCGTGGTGCAAATGGCCATAATCAGGTTGTGGGTGTGGACTTTAGCCCCACAGGCGTGGCTTTTGCACATGTCCGCCGCCCGGCCACACAACAACCTTGTCTAGTGAACTGCGATTTTATCCCTGCTGAAACCGGTGTTGAATTAGCCGATCTTCTGCGTGCCCGGTTAACCAAGCTGGGTTTGCTGGGCGTGCCTTGTAATTTGGTGATGAGTCCGGGTAGCTATCAATTAATTTTGGGCGAAGCACCCAAGGTGCCAGCAGAAGAATTGGCGGAAGCATTGCGTTGGCGGATAAAAGATTTGGTGCAGTTTCCGATTGCTGAAGCGGTTGTCGATGCTTTCTTTCTGCCGGAAGACAGTGCCCGTGGTACCAGCCGTATGGCCTATGCTGTGGCCGCTCAACGCAAAAATATAGAGGCGGCAGTAGCGGCGATTAGCGCAACTGGCTTGAAATTAAACAAGATTGATATTCCTGAATTGGTACTGCGTAATTTGGCCGAAGACTGCTGCGATACAAAACGCGGTGTGGCGATTGTGAAACTGCAGCAAGGTGGCGGCAGTTTGCAAATTATTCGCGATGGTAATTTGTATTTATCCCGTCAGTTTTCGCTCTCTTATAACGCTGGCTTGCTTGATGATTTGCCCGGCGAGGCATTGGTGTTGGAGTTGCAGCGCTCGCTGGATTATTTCGAGCGACAAATGCGTCAGGTTCCACCGAGCCACATTTATCTCTGTGGGGAAAATGTGACGGCCGATAAATTAACGCCCAGTATTCGCAATGCTCTTGCGGTAACCATCAACTTGCTCGATCTCACCAGTGGCTTACAGATTGCAGATGGAATTCCCGAACATATTTGCTCGCTCGCGTTACATGCGATAGGTGCCGCGCTGCGCCAAGATCAAGTGGAGCAAGGCTAAAATGCAACAGATCAATTTATATTTTCCGGAGTTTCAGCCCAATCGCGAACCCCTGCGCAGTATGCAAATGCTATGGGGTTTGGGCCTATTCGTTTTATTGTTGGTGATTGTTAGCGCCTATAGTGCAAACTCCAATCGTGAGCGCGAATTAGCCCTGGAGCAAAGCCGTGCGCAAGTAGAAGAGCTTAAGGCGCGTATTATGCTATTAGAGCAACAGCGACCGCGTAATAATCTCGTCGAGCTTGACCAGCAAATTGTGCAGTTAACGCAAGAGTTGGATCGACGCAAACAAATATTTTCGATAATTGCCAATAAAGACTTGGGCAATAACACAGGTTTTTCCGCACATCTGCAAGCCTTGGGACGCCAATCTTTGGATACGGTAAGTCTTTCAGTATTTTCACTCCAGTCGGGTGGCAACTACGCTGAGTTTGCCGGTAAAACACGTGCAGCAGATCAAATTCCTTTATATATACAGCGCTTGCGCAGTGATGTGGCATTTGCTCAGTCTGCATTCGGCGTGCTGAATATTGAGCCAGTAAAAAACAGCCAAGGGCTATTTGATTTTTCTCTGGCTAAGCAAGCTGCAAGAGCGGAACCAAATTCGGAAGGAAAAACAGCAGTGCAAATGCTGTTGAAATTGAATGAAAAAGCACGAGGTACACCTTAATGCCTCCCGCAATAAAAGATCTATGTGAAAAAATTGATAGCCGCATTTTGCGCGAGCGGATATTGATTTTTATTACTCTGCTCGCCGTGGTGTTTCTGTTATGGAATTTTCTGGTGCAGGCAAACTTTGATCGCGATCGCAAAGCTTTGCAAGTAGAAGCCGATAAAATTTCCGGTGAACAGCGCTCACTCGAAACACAAATCAACACATTGGCCATGGCGATGGCGAGTGATCCGGCTATCGCCAAAAATAACGAAATTCGTAAGCTCACCGCTGATATTGATGCGGTAGAAACTAAACTGTCCGGTTTGTCACAAGGCTTAATAAGTGCGGAACAGCTACCTAAGGTGCTAGAAGAAGTGTTATTGCGCACTGCTAGTGTAAAGCTGTTGCAGCTGCGTACATTAGCGGCTGCTGAATTGCAGTTGGTGCCTGTAACAACTGATGCAGTAAAGGAAGAAGGTAAAACACAGCCAGCGGGTACAGGCGTTTATAAGCATGGGGTGCTGATTCGTGTTGCCGGAAATTACTCGCAGTTAATTCAATTGATGACGGAAATAGAGTCACTGCAGTGGAAGTTTTATTGGGAGTCCCTTGATTACACAGTAAAACAATATCCTAATGCTGAGATCGATATTCGTGTATTCACTCTGAGTTCAGAAGAGGGGCTACTAGGTGTCTAAAACTATCGCAAGTTGTTTATGCGCAGTATTGCTCAGTGTTGACCTAATAGCTGAGCCAGCCACCGCTGATGTGCGGGATCCAACAATGCCGTTAGGGCATGTCGCCGTTAATGCGTCTGGTGCTGCTGTGCAGCTATTTACGCTAAATTCAATTTTAATCAGCCCGCAGCGAAAACTCGCCATTATTAATGGTAAAACGCTACGCGAAGGGCAGTTAATTCCCGGGTCAGCCAATGTAAAAGTGCAGCGCATTTCAGCGCAGGTGGTTGTGCTGCAACAAGCCGAAGAAACTCTAGTGCTGCGCTTATCGCCCAGCATTTTGAAAAGACACTAATCGATCAAAAAATATTTGAGGCAGTGACAATGTTCACCAACCCTAAAAAAATATCCTGTGTTGCGTTAGCTGTATTAATGCTCAATGCGTGCTCAACCAATAATAGCGATAAGCGTTTGGTTACTGAAAACGCGATGGATCAAGTAGTTGAACAGCAGCGTGAACAAAAGGCTTTGGCCAAATCTGTACCGCCAGAAGTAAATAAAGCACTACTCGATAATCAGGCGCTAAGCGCAAATGGTGCGGTAAAAAACAGCTATGAACGTTTTGATGTTTCCGTTCGCAATGTGGCTGCTAAAGATTTTTTTCTTGGGCTGGTAAATGGTACTGGCGTCAATGTGGTGGTACATCCGGATGTGCATGGCAGTGTGACGCTCGATTTGAAAAATGTCACGGTTGATGATGTGCTGCGTGTTACTCGCGATATTTATGGTTACGAATTTAAAAAAGAGCGTGGCATTTACACTATTTACGCCAATGCTATGCGCACTGAAGTATTTCAGATTAATTATTTGGATGTGCAGCGCGTAGGTGTTTCAGATACAAGTGTGATGATTGGTCGGGCGCAAGCATCCGGTAATAATTCGAATTCCAATTCAAATTCCGGTGGGGGCAATAGTGGCGGTAGTGATACTGCAAATTTGCTGGGCATGATTGAAAGTGCAAGACAAGGCGAAAACAGTGGTGGCTCCGGTTCAGCATTAACCCCTGGTTCCCGCGTACAAACATTAAACCGTACTGATTTTTGGGCTTCGCTGGAAAAAACTCTTGTTTCTATTATTGGCGGCGAAACCGAAAGCCGCTCGGTTATGATTACCCCGCAAGCGGGTATGGTAGTGGTTAAAGCTATGCCCCATGAGTTGAGTGCTGTGCGCACTTTTCTAGAGCGCTCGGAGTTGAGTATTAAACGGCAGGTTATTTTAGAGGCAAAAATTTTAGAGGTTCGTCTTAGTGAAGGCTTTGAAGCGGGTGTTAATTGGGGGGCGATTAGCGGGCAAATATCGGCAGCAAAAAACCTTCAGGATGGCTTTGCCCTAAACACCGATGGCAGTTCATCAGTAGATGAATTTAGAGATTTGGCCATCACGCGAATTTTCACTAATCCAGATGGAACAAGAGAAGTTATCTCAACCGACGGGCGCGAACGCATCGGTGGTACAGTAGCCGGTTTAATACAAGTTACGGATATAACCAAGTTGTTATCGCTACTGGAAACCCAGGGTAGTGTGCAAGTGCTTTCCAGTCCGCGTGTTTCTACAGTGAATAATCAAAAAGCCGTTATACGCGTAGGCTCCGATGAATATTTTGTGACCGGTATTTCGAGTAATCAAACGCAAAACGCTGCCACTACAACCTCTACCCCCAATATCGAACTCTCATCTTTTTTCAGTGGTATATCGCTGGATGTGACCCCACAGATTTCCGAGACAGGCGAAGTGATTTTGCACATTCATCCGGTGGTAAGTGAAGTTACCGACCAACAAAAAGTATTTACGGTGGGGGATCAGGAGTTTGCTTTGCCTCTGGCACTACGCGGTGTGCGTGAGTCAGATAGTATTGTGAAAGCGGCCAACGGGCAGGTTATTGTTTTGGGCGGCCTAATGACTGAATCCACCAATAATGCTAACGGAAAACGTCCGTTGCTGGGTGACATTCCTGGCGTAAACGCATTATTTCGTACCAAAAATAGACGTAAATCAAAGACAGAGTTAGTTATTTTGCTGCGCCCAATTGTTGTTGATGACAAAACTTGGGACGCACAATTGAATGACGCACAAAGCAGTATGCAACGTATTGGCGATGCCTATCGTAAGCAGTAAAAACGGTTGCAGTCAGTTGAAATAAATCGCAAATGCACAGTGTGTTTGTCTGAGAGGCCTTCCATGTACCGTCAACACTTTGGATTACAGGAGCATCCGTTTTCATTAACCCCGGACACCCAGTTTTATTTTAATAGTCAGAGCCATCGCGAGGTATTAAGTACACTTGTGCTGGCACTGCGCCACAGCGAAGGGTTTATTAAAATTGTCGGGGAGGTTGGTACAGGTAAAACGCTGTTGAGTCGAAAGTTATTGGCAAGCCTGGGCGATAATTTTATCACTGCTTATATTCCTAATCCCTATTTGACTCCCGACGAACTCAAGTGGTTTTTGGCTGAAGAAATCGGTATTTCTTACTCGCCTGAAATTCCCTCCTACCAGCTGTTAAAAGATATCAATTTACGTTTGGTTGAGCTGGCGCAACAAAAGCGGCAGGTTGTACTGATTGTGGATGAAGCGCAAGCGATGCCGCGTGAAACTATTGAAGCGCTGCGGTTGTTGACTAATCTTGAAACTGAAAAAAGTAAATTGCTACAAGTTGTTTTGTTTGGGCAGCCAGAGCTGGATGAGTTGTTGGATCGCCCGGACTTGCGCCAACTTAAACAGCGCATTGTTTTTGCAGAGTATTTACAGACAATTCCCAAAAAAAATCTGGCGGATTACCTAGCCTATCGATTGAGCTCTGCGGGTTACCGCGGTGCATCTTTATTCTCATATTCCGCAATAAGTTTGTTGTATAAAGCATCCGGTGGTGTACCGCGTTTGATTAATGTGATGGCACATAAGGCAATGCTTGCGGCTTATGGACAGGCGGCCAAGCGTGTTAATCGCAGCCATATGGTGCGTGCAATTAGTGATACCGCAGAGAGTAAATCATTGGGGCGCTGGTTAGCGCGGCGCGACTATTGGTTGTGGCCCATGTTGGCCGCTAGTGCAGCGGCTATTATTGTACTGGCTCCCGGTTTATTGGGGTACACCTAATGAGCTTGCTTAACGACATGTTGAGGGATCTTTCACAACAACAAAAAAGCACTGATCCAATTGCAGTCGTGCCGCAGGCGAGTGTTGATCTACAGGCGGAGGAGCAACGCGAATTATTTTATAACTCCAGTGCAGCAAAGCCTTTGCCGCGCACGCTACTGCCTAGCTTAGTTGTATTTTTTTTAGTGTTAGCCATTCTTGTGTTTTTAAAGCTGAAGCCCGCTACGCAACAAGCTGCGGATGAATCAGTGAACGCATTACCGATTGCTGAGCAAGCCCAAGCGGAGAGTAAATCTGTTGGATTAAAAGGAGCAAGTGAAGTTGAGCGAATCATTGCTGCGCCTGCAGTATCGACGCCTGAGTTGGGTGAACGAATTGCTGCTTTGGAGTCTGCGATTACTCAGTTATCAACTGTGGTTGCCAATGCAAATATTCAACCGGATAGCGATGAAATTGTTGCTGCGACAAGCGAACTTAAAAACCAAAATGCCAATGCAGATCTGCAAGTAGTTGAGCGAGAACTGCAAGCTGAACACATGCCTGTAGACGCAACGGAAGAAAATCTAACGTCTGTCAGCATTCAAGAACCATTTGTCGAACCTGTGGAAGAGCATGAAATGGAGCAGGGCGAACCAGCGTTGTCAATTACGCCCAATGCCAAGTGGCAAGATCAGCAGCAAGCGCAACAGGCGAATCAATTAATCGCGCAAGGGCAGGTGGATGTTGCGATTGAGAAACTGCAACAGTTTATTGGGTCTACCGCACAGCCACAGGAATCGGTAAAAGCCTTGCTCGATATTTTTGCGGCGCAGGAGCGTATTGAAGCAATGCAATCACTCCTACTGCAAGCAGATTATTTGCCCTTGGTTGAGCGGACTTTTTATACGGCAAAGATGGCTGTTATTCAGCAACAGGATGCACAGGCAATTCAGCTGTTGGAAGCTCATTTTCGCGAAGCGGGGCAGCATGAAGCTTACCGTGCGCTACTGGCGGGCTTGTATCAGCGTGCAGGAATGAATTTGGAGGCGGCTAATCATTATCGCCGGTTGCTTAGCGTGTTTGGCGATAAGCCTGCGTATTGGTTGGGGTTTGCACTGGCACAGGACGCCCTTAACCAACCACAGGTGGCTGCGCAAGCTTATCAGCGGGTAAACCAATATGCCGACTTGCAGCCGCAAGTACGTACCTATGTTCAGCAGCGAATTGCTGCGCTGCAGCAATAATTTGTATTGCTACTTCATCAACACTAATAGTTGGTTAAACAGTTATGACTAACAATTTTTCGCAAAAGCGTATTCGGATCGGCGATTTACTGGTCGAGAAAAATATGATTTCCGAAACCCAGTTGCAACATGCTTTGCAAGAGCAAAAACTCACTGGGCGAAAGCTGGGCGCCACCTTGGTGGAACTTGGTTACGTTGAAGAAAATGCGCTATTGAGTTTGTTGTCGGCGCAATTGGATATTCCGTTTGTGGAATTAAAACAATTTCGTTTTGATCGCGATTTAGTACAGCAATTACCGGAAACCAGTGCGCGTCGTTACCGTGTAATGCTGCTGCGCGAAGATTTTGATGGTCTTCTACTGGGTATGGCTGACCCGACGGATATTTTTTGCCTGGATGAATTGCAACGTATTTTGCAAAAAAATCTTAAGCCGGCGGTAGTGCGTGAATCGGAGTTACTGGATATTTTGGATATCGCGTATACCCGCGCCAGTGAAATCGCCACGCTTGCCGGTGAGCTTGATGAAGAGCTGCAAGAGTCTGCGTTGGATTTGGCGGATTTTGCTGTAGATGCTACAGACAGCGAAGCGCCGGTAGTCAAGCTACTGCAAAAAATATTTGAAGAGGCGATCAATACTAAAGCCTCGGATATTCATATCGAACCCGATGAAAAAGTGCTGCGCATCCGCAATCGTATTGACGGTGTGCTGTTAGAGCAGGTGATGAATGAAAAACGCATTGCTTCTGCTTTGGTGGTTCGTTTGAAACTTATGTCAGGTATGGATATTTCAGAAAAACGTTTGCCGCAAGATGGCCGCTTTAATTTAAAAGTGAAACATCACAATATCGATGTGCGTATTTCTACTATGCCAGTGCAGTTTGGCGAGTCAGTAGTAATGCGTCTGCTTGACCAAACAGATGGTGTTCGCCCCTTAAGTAACGTGGGCATGCCAGATTATTTGATTGATCGTTTTCGCAAAGCCATCACGCGTCCGCATGGATTGGTATTGGTAACCGGCCCTACAGGTAGCGGTAAGACGACCACGCTTTATGGCGCTTTGTCAGAGTTAAATAAACCCGAGAAAAAAATCATCACCGTTGAAGATCCGGTTGAGTACCGCTTGCCGCGGATTAGCCAAGTGCAGCTGCATGAAAAAATCGGTTTGAATTTTGCCAGTGTGTTGCGCGCAACACTGCGTCAGGATCCGGATATTTTATTGGTTGGTGAGATTCGCGATGCGGAATCGGCAGAAATTGCGCTGCGTGCATCCATGACCGGCCATATGGTGTTATCAACCTTGCACACCAATGATGCGGTTACCTCTGCACTGCGTTTAATGGATATAGGTGTGGATGGCTACTTAGTGGCGACAGCATTAAAAGCGATTGTGGCACAGCGATTGGTGCGGCGTATTTGTACTAGTTGTGTTCAAGCTTATACGCCCGATGCCAACGAGCGGCAATTGCTGGCAACCATTGGTAAAGGGCGGGATTTTAGTGGTGTTGCATTTAAGCAGGGTACAGGTTGTCCTCATTGTCACAATACCGGTTATCGCGGGCGTATTGGTATTTTTGAAATGTTGGAGTTAAATCTCGAAATGGCCGAAGCCTTGCGCGTGAATGATATTAATGGGTTTACTCGTGCGGCTTACGCTGTCCCTAATTTTGTCACGCTGAGTGAAGCAGCATTGGGTTATGCAATAGAAGGTACAACTACACTTGAAGAAGTGATGAGTATATCCGCACAAATTGATGACATCTAAAATGTCGGGTAATAAATAACTATGGCAATCTACGAATTCAAAGGCCGCAATGTTGAAGGCCGTTTGATAACCGGACAAGTGGATGCATCCAGTCAGGATGCCGCTGTGAATCAGTTATTGGGGCGCGGTGTAACGCCAGTTGAAATTAAAGAATTTATTGAACAGCTGAGCTTGTCTGAAAAGTTCGCGCGCGCGACAAATCGTGGGCGGGTGGAAACTGTTGAACTGATTATGTTTTGCCGTCAAATGCATACCATCACCCGCGCGGGAATTCCGCTGGTAAAAGGCTTGCGTGGTTTGTCTGCATCACTACGTAACTATGCCTTTCAACAGGCGCTGAATGACATTGTCGAACGTCTGGAAGCCGGGGTGGAGTTGTCTACGGCAATGCGTGCGCACCCGAAAATATTTCATAATTTATTTGTCAGCCTGGTGAGTGTTGGGGAAAGTTCAGGGCGCTTGGATTTGGTGTTCAAACAGTTAAGCGAGTATATGGAACGTGATTTGGCGACCATGAAAAGCATTAAGACTGCACTGCGTTATCCAACATTTGTATTGATCGCGATTACGATTGCCATTGGGATTATCAACGTAAAAGTTATTCCTGCATTTGCCGGTATGTTCGCCAAATTTGGGGCGCAGCTACCGTTGCCTACCCGCATATTAATTGGAATTTCAGATTTTTTTGTCAATTATTGGATGTATGTTGTAGCCGCTATAGCAGCACTGGTTGCTTGGACATATCACTATGTAAACACTCCAGAGGGCAGCCGGGTATGGGGGCGTAAAAAACTGCGGCTGATTGTGGTAGGCGATATTATCGAGCGTGCATCTCTCGCTCGTTATGCCCGTTCATTTGGTTTGATGCTTAATGCGGGTTTACCGCTGTCTAATGCGCTGGAACTCAGTGCTCGTACAATAGATAACCCTTATCTCGGTGATAAGATTCGTGGGATTCGCGCAGGGGTGGAGCGCGGCGAAGGCTTGTTTCAAACCCATTTGGTTAGTGGCATGTTTACCCCTTTGGTATTGCAAATGATTTCAGTGGGAGAAGAAAGCGGCCAGGTGGACACTCTGTTGACTGAAGTAGCTGCTTTTTATGAAAGTGAAGTGGAATACGATGTAAAACAGCTGAGCGATAGAATCGAGCCGATTATGATTGTGGTGATGGCAAGCTTTGTCACCATACTTGCGTTGGGCATCTTTCTACCCATGTGGGATATGTACAACATTCAGAAGTGAGGTGTGTTTGATTCAAACCTATCACAATGGGCGATTCGAATTTTTTGTTGTGGTGATCGTTATTGCGATTATCGCGCTCGCCGCGCTTGGGCGTTATTCCTTAATGGCCAATGATGCTCGGGTTTTACGTCTGGAAATTATATCGCATCACTTTATGACTGGGGCAGCTAATGCTCGGGTTGAGTATTTGATAGAAAATGTAGTCAACCAAGAGCGTAGATCGGAGCCGCTTAAAATTACCGGAGCGGTGGTTTATTTTTCTCCGCAAGGCTGGCCAGTTTCCTTGGGTGCCCCGGTAACTGCTGATTATCAACCAACCGATGAAGATTGCTTTCAGTTGTGGCAGTTGCTTCTGCAAAATCCAGCGCCTATAACCAAGGGCGCGGGTATTGAGAGCCGCAATGAATACCGGGTATTTGCCCAGCCTAATAACTGCCGCTATGGTTTCTCAGATGGTTCCGCCT
This sequence comes from Cellvibrio sp. OA-2007, assembly GCF_000953825.1. GTDB lineage: Bacteria > Pseudomonadota > Gammaproteobacteria > Pseudomonadales > Cellvibrionaceae > Cellvibrio. The sequence goes on from NZ_BBUL01000095.1 coordinate 81,950, forward strand.
ATTTCGATTATTACCCCTTGGATGGCAAATTACTTTTTATTCCGGTAAATAATGAAAACAATAATATTAATTAGTGTTGAGACTGGCATTTCTGATGGTTTTAGCTATATTTTGTTTTAACTAAGAGTGTTTTTGTTCGCAAATGCGACAGTATTTGTGAACCCAAGGATGTGTAGCTTAAAAGGCTCGGTGGCATAGAGCTGGTTTTGTGTAGTTCACCTAAATTTTTATCCGTGTGGAGCTTTGTTTATGAAACAACAATCTGGTTTTACTTTGATTGAATTGATTGCGGTAATTGTTATTCTCGGGATTTTGGCGGCAACTGCTTTACCCAAATTTGTTGATCTATCTGACGCGGCAAAACAATCTGCTGCACAGGGTGTGGCTGGAGCGCTGGGTAGTGCGGCAGCCCTGAATCATGCCTCTAGAATCGCGGTAAATGCCGGTTTAACTGCTCCAACTCCTGCTCCTATTACTATTGCAACTTGCGCCGCAGTGGGTGCTTTGTTGGATGGTGGGTTGCCTGCTAAATATGTTATTAGTACAACTGCTACTGCAGCTGCGGGTACTGTTTGTACTGTGGCATATGATACAAATGGCAACTCAACGTTTGACGCCACTGACACACCTACAGCAAGTTTTACCGCCTTTGCTGATTGACCTTGGCTGGCTATGGAGTTGAGATTGAGGAGACTTTTGTATAACCAAACCAAAGGATTCTCGTTAATTGAATTAATTACCGTGATGATATTGGTAGGAATTATTTCAATCTCTCTTTTTAGTCGTCTGGGGCCAGTCAATACTGCCGCAGTGCAATCAGGCCGCGATGACCTCATCGCGGCTTTGTTTTTTGCACAACAACAAGCCATGATGCGCAGTAATATTAGCTTGGTACTCACCTCTAACACTATTAGTGTTAAAGAGAGCGGTGTTGCAATCAAAGCCGGTAGCGACTATTACCCACTGACTGTGCCGGTAGGTGTCAATTTGCCAGCGCTGACATTGAATTACGATAAGTTGGGGCGTACAAGTAAAACACCAATAGTGTTAACCGGTTCGGGTAATAGCAGTGGAGTAACTGCAACGATTCAAGTTGAAGCGAGTGGTTATGCATATGCGCAATAGTTTGCTCGCAAATCGCATTCAAATATTGGGCGTTAGCCTGATTGAAATGGTTGTTTTTATCGTGGTGGTTAGTATTGCTCTGCTTGCGTTAGTGGGTGTTTATCGTCAAGCAACTATTAACAACGTCGACCCTATTGTTCGCGTAAAAGCTCTGGAGGCTGCGCAGTCACTATTAGACGAAATACTCTCCCTTAAATATTCCGAAAGTACGCCAACTGGTGGTATTCCCGCTTGCTCAGCTTGCGACGATACTCCAGATAGCAATATGAATGATGTGGATGACTATCGCAATTGGAGCGATACGCCTTACCCCGGTTATACCCGTTCGGTATCAGTAAGCACTAATGCGGGCAATACCATAAAACTTATTACTGTCAGCGTCTCTACTCCCAGAGGCGAAACCATTTTGTTGGCTGCTGAGCGAGCAAATTTTTGATGTTGCTCTTGATGCGGCGACAAAAAGGAATTGTGGTTGCAAATCGGGACGAATCAGCTGGGTTTACGCTGATAGAGCTCATCGCTGTGATTGTGATTCTTTCCATTCTCGCCACTATAGGCACAGGCTTTGTTGTAAAAACAATGGAGTCATATCAACGCACACAAACCCGCGCTCTAATAGTCAATACATCACGCCAAGCGTTGGAGCGCATGACACGTCAACTACGCATTGCGTTACCTTATTCTGTGCGTATTACCAATACCGGTAGTTGTGTTGAATTTATGCCGATTGCCGCAGGAGGAAATTATTTTTCCCCTGTGCCTGATGCCAAAAATTCTGCAGTCGCCACTGCAACCATTGATGCGTCACCGGTTGTTGTCGATTTTGGTACGCCTCGCTACGTTAGTATTGGCGCTATGAGCTCAGATGAAATTTATGGCGCAAGTCCTGCCTCCCGCGCTAATTATGCGAGCGGAAATCTAGTTCTGACGACAGCTAAAACGTGGCAGCGAAACTCTATTAATAAACGTTATTATCTGCTTGATAATCCACAGGCTTTTTGTGTGGTGGGCGATGAGCTGCGCTTTTATGATGGTATCGATGTGACGGCTGCAAATGTAGATCTGGCGGGCGGATTTAGCATAGTTGCACGCAATGTAGCTGTTGAAAATCCAGCTAGCCCACAACCGTTTTCATTGCAGATGGGCAGTGAGAACCGTAACACCAGAATTAATATCACGCTGAAGTTTTCCAATGCGGGTGAATCAATTGTGTATAGCCAGGGAGTATTGATTCGCAATGTTCCTTAAATCCTTTAAAAAAAATACAAACCAACGCCAACAAGGGTTCTTATTGCCGTTGGCGTTATTTATTTTGATTGTGATGGGTGTGCTTGCATTGACGATATCGCGCACCGCAACACAAACGCAAAATTCCGGCATTCAGGAATTTACTAACATTCAAGCCTTTTATGCCGCAGAGAGCGGTGCTCAGCGTGGAATGCAGGCTTTGTTTTTAGCGAATGCAACACGGCAAGCAACAGATTCAGCTTGTGCGGCTATGGCTATTAATAATAACTTTGCAGGTGTGAATGGTTTAAAAATTTGTACTGTGGTGGTGGGGTGTAGCTGCCTTTATCAAAACGGCAGTGCTTGCACACCTGGGGCAGCGGCTAATTACCTGCCGAACTCCGCAGTAGGTGTGACAAAAAGTTTTTACACGATCAACAGTGAAGGGGCATGCGGGCAGGATCATTTTCGTGCTAATCGCCGCATTCAAGTTGGCGCCTATCGGGAGCAAGAATAAATGTTGCGATCATTTTATTTTTGCCAGAAAAAATTGTGGTGGTCTGAGTTGCTGTTGCTGGTGTTGTTCACCACAGCTGGAGCTGCTCGCGCGGCAACCTATAATTTGAGTGCAGGTACATACCCGCCTTGTAATACTAGCTGGAGTGTTTCTGGCTCTACTTATACCTGCAACGGAAATGGCCGTGTGACCTTGGCTGCCGGGGATATTATTACATCCAGTGGTAATGCCACGATTTTAGCAAATAATGGTTTTTCCCTTGCTGGGAATACAATAGGAAGCCCTAGTGTCAACATTAATTTAACTTCAAGCTACGGAACCATCACTGCTACTGGCACTAACACAATTTATGGAAATTTGGATGGTGGTAGTGGCGTGATTACACTGACTGGCACTACGGTAAATGGCACAGTCACTTCTACGGGTAATATTAATTTAACCGGCGGCGCCATAAGTGGTTTAGTCACTAGCTCTAGTAACACCATTACTACTAATGGCACCAATTTAAGCGGTGGCGCCACAGCGCGGTCCGGAATGTCTATTACTGGTGGAACGATAGCTGGAAATTTTGTAATGACCTCGAATAATGCTGCGACATTTTCGGGTGTCACTATGACCAGTGGTAGTATTTCTGGTGCAAGTACAGTAACGATTGATAATGGCAGTGCACTTGGCTCTGGTTCCAATTCAATTTCTATTAGCAGTAATAGCGGGGCAATTACCGTTAATAACTCTACCGTGTACGGCAGTTTAAGTGCACCCAATTACTCTACCGTTAATGTCACCAATGGTGGCAATGTGTATGGTACATGTTCGCCAAATTCTACCCCTGCAAATGCGTGTGGTGCGGCTCCACTTCCTCCATCCCCCATGAACTGTTCTGCAGGTGTAACCAGCGGTATTACTGGCATTTATTACAATAATAGAACCTTGACTGAGCCAGCTTCGGCAGAGCGCTCAGACGCACCAATTGATTTTAATTGGGGCACCGGAGCGCCTGGTGCAAGTGGAATTAATGCCGATAATTTTTCTATTCGATGGAATGGTTATGTGCGTGTGACCCAGACTGGTGCGTATCAATTTCGCACAATTTCAGATGATGGGGTGCGGTTATACATTAATGACACGCTAATTATTAATCATTGGAATGATCACTCAGCAGCAACGGATACAAGTTCAGATATTAATTTGGTCGCCGGAAACACCTACAAAATTCGCTTGGAATATTACGAAAACGGTGGAAATGCGGTCATACGTTTGCGTTGGTTGTTGCCAGGAGCGAGTAGCTTTACTGCTATTCCCGGTGGGCCTTTGCCAACTATGGGGGCCGGTTTATACGAGTGTACGCCAGTAGCTAGCCCTCCTGTCTCCTCCTGCGCAACTACGTTAACAGCAGGAATTACGGGAGATTATTTTAATAATCAAACCTTGACTTCGCCGGTTACTGGTCGGCGCTCCGATGGGCCAATTGATTTTGATTGGGGAACGGGCGCTCCAGGAGTTGTAGGTGTAGGCAGCAACAATTTTTCGGTGAGGTGGGACGGTTATGTGCATGTTACTCAATCCGGTGTGCATCGTTTCCAAACCAATTCTGATGATGGTGTGCGTTTAACAGTTAATGGTGTTTTGTTGATTGATCAATGGAATGACCACGCAGTTACCACGCACACCTCTGCGGCAGTTAATTTGGAAGCGGGAAAAACCTATCCGATTAAATTGGAGTTTTATGAAAATGGAAGTTTTGCGGTTGCTCAATTGCTTTGGCAAACGCCCAGTAGCGCTTCTTATGTCGCAATTCCCCGCGGGACAGGTTCATCGCCCATTTCGGCCGCGGGGCTTTATGAGTGCGTAACGCCACCGTCATCTTATTCAATTACGCATAACCCAACCGGTATTACGTGCGCTGCAGAGTCGGTCACTATTACTGCATTAAATGCATCGGGTAGTGCGTATAACCCTCCAGCGGGTACAGTTGTTACCCTTAGTACCACCCCAGCAACCGGTGTATGGCTGGGCGGGAATCCCTTTACTTTTACTGGCGGGGAATCAAGCTTTACTCGATATTTACAACAGACAACACCTGGAACTTTAACCATTAAGGCGGAAAGTGCTACAGCGTCAAACACATCAACAATTGAGTTTGTGAATACAGTATTGCGAATTGCACAAAATTCGGCGTTAGATAATATACCTACACAAATAGCGGGAGTGAATGGTAGTGCGATTGCAAAAGTTATTAGCACTAATCCAAAAACTGGTGTGTGTGAAGCGAGGGTTGCCTCAAAAACCCTGCCGGTTGATTTGGGTTTTAGCTGCAATAATCCAACAACTTGTGTCAGCCTCCAGACGCTAATGGTAAATGGTGTTGCCATTGCGGCAAATAATAATGGTGCAGCAGTAAGCTATAACAGTGTGAATCTTGCTTTTAATGCAAGTGGCGAAGCACCTATGGCTATTAATTATTCTGATGTAGGCCAAGTCACATTATATGGGCGATTAAAAATTACAGCTTCAGGTAATGATCCTGAACTTACCTTGTCTGCGAACAGTAATCCTTTTGTTGTTAAACCTTATACCTTGGCTGTTACCAGTGCGGCACAGGCTGCAGCGCCTTTTAAAACAAATCCGGGCGGAACCAGTAATCCAACACAGGGTTTTATCCCTGCCGGTGAAAAGTTTACTGTGAATGTTCAGGCGCGAAATGCGCTGGGTAATCCAACGCCTAATTTTGGTAATGAAGTTCTTGTAGGTGGTCTATCGGCTGAACGCAATAAAATTCAATTGTTAATGGGCTGCCCCGAAAGAAATACAAGTTCAGGTGCAAGTTGTGTTATCAGGCGGCCAGATTACCCGCTGGGTGCTGTGGCGGGTAACTTGGTCATCGGGGAGGATAATAACTCAGATGGCATTACTGACCCTTATGGCGCGTTGGCAGCCGGTGCAATTATTCCGGGGGTGTGGAATGAAGTGGGAAGCTTCAAGCTTGAACCTAATCTATCTGGCACAGGATATTTAGGGCAGGGCAATGTGAGTGTGATAACGCCGAGCGGAATTCTTGGGCGTTTTTATCCGAGCCATTTCACCTTGATAAGCTCAGCGCTTGCGAATAGTTGCGGTTCATTTTCTTATATGCAACAACCACTAACGTTAAGCTATGCGATAGAAGCTAGGGGGATAGCTAATAACAAGTTAGCTAATTACATACCCGCCTATGGGACTGTGCCGACGATCAGTTATGTGGCAGAAAATGCTAATTCGGGTATTAACCTGTCGCGATTCACCGCTGGTGTAGCGCCTAGTTTGTCTGCTGGCGAGCTATCGCTAAATTTATCGCCTGCAAGTTTTAGTCGGCTTTTGCCAAACTATGTTCCAGATGGCCCATTCGAAAGTGTGCAAGTTGGTCTGCAATTAAGTGATACGTTTGATAATCGCAGCCTGCAAAATTTAAATATGAATGCATCTACAACAGGTATCTGTAGTGGTGCGAGTTGTAATGCAATAACGCTTGGTTCAACCTTAAATTTACGTTATGGGCGCCTTCGTCTTGATGATGCCTTCGGTCCGGAAACTGCCAATCTTCCAGTCAATTTTTCTACAGAGTATTGGGTAGGAAGCTTTTTCGTTCCAAATCAAAATGATAGTTGTACCAAAATTTTACGCAGTGTAATCAATTATCCAGCCGGCAGTATATTTACTCCTGCCAATTTAACTGTTTCGTTGAGTGGTGGAAGCACCACAGGCTCCTACGCAACAATGAATGCGACAGAGGTAAGTTTCACCAGTGGTAATGCGCAACATTTTTTCACGGCGCCTAGTGGTGGTGGGCAAGGGTCTTTTAATGTAAATGTGGATTTAACTAGCTACCCTTGGTTACGCTTTGATTGGAATCAGGATGGTAATTATTCAGATGTCAGCTTACCTACGGCACGTTTTGGTTTTGGTAGTTATCGCGGTCACGATCGCATAATTTACTGGCGCGAACGCTTTAATTAACAATACAACACAAAGAAGATAGTTATGGAAATGACCATTACCACTCCAAGTTTATTGTTTCCAGCTATTTCATTGTTGATGCTGGCATACACCAATCGCTTTGTTACCTTAGCCAATGTCATTCGCCAGTTGAGCAATCTGGATAATGCGCCATCTAAAGATTTAGTGATTCGTCAAATTGAAAATCTGCGCACACGTATGACGGTTATTCGTTTTATGCAGGCTTTTGGTGTTTTGTCTTTTGTATTTTGCACTCTCTCAATGTTTTCATTGTTGCTGGCATTTCAGGTTGCGGGGATGTATTTGTTTGCGGTCAGCTTGATTCTATTGGTCGTCTCACTGCTGTGCTCATTTTATGAAGTCAATATATCGACAACAGCAATCAATATTGAATTGGAAAAGTTTGATGCGGAACTAAAAAAGCTGAAGCATTAATGGAGATGGGAGAAGAACAAGAGCCATATTTTTGGCTCTTGTTTTAATCGGTTCAAGGCTAATTATGTCTCTCGGTGGATGATTCCAGGCGAATATCGACTGCCAATTCATCGGCAATTTTATCCAAATAGTCATAGAGTTCATTCATATCGACCGATTTGGGCACTTCAATGATCCCTGTCGCTTCAAACAGGGGCTCTCCTGACCAAGGCATACTTGAACACGCCGTTTCCAGCTCGCCCATGTTAATATGGCGGGCGGCAAAGGCTTGGGCAATCTCCCGTACAATGCCGGGGCGGTCATTGCCTACCACGCTAAAGCTAAATTCGCGGCAGTCTTGCTTAGTGGTATTGGACGCATTTTCAATGACGATTTTAAAACCTTTGTCAGTTAGTCCGTTTAAGGCAGTGCGCAAATCGCTGTGGTGAGTATCCGCTACTGCGACCTGAAGGATTCCAGCAAATTTCCCTGCAAGGTGCGCCATGCGGCTTTCCAGCCAGTTGCCATGGTGATCGGTGATAGTTTGTGCAAGTTGTTCAACAACACCGGGGCGATCATCGCAGAGAACAGTTAAAACCAGTTGTGTATTCACGGTGATTCCTTATTGTTTAAGTAACGTATTTAGATAGGTTTGATAGGTGAAGATTACTCCGCTTGTCGCTGCTGAACAAGTCGGGTGTTGTTCAATTGCAATCCCTTCATTAGATAAATAGAAAGAGTGATAGATGATTATTCCTTATGAACAATTGTCGAGCGATGCATTGCAGGGATTGATAGAGGAGTTTATTACGCGCGAGGGAACTGATTATGGTATTGAAGAGATATCGCTCAGTACAAAAGTGGAGCAAATTAAACAACAGCTAAAACGCCGCGACATTGTAGTGGTATTTGATACGGCTACTGAAACAGTCAGTATTTTGTCGCGCCGCGATGCCCAATTGCTGGAGCAAGATTCAGCAACCTAATTATCATTTGAAAAAGAGAAAGCTGTGAATCATTTATTTTTACATTGTCGGGCTGGTTTTGAAAAAGAATGTGCGGCAGAAATTACCGATCTGGCGGGTGAACTAAGTATTTATGGTTACAGTAAAACCAAAGATAACAGTGCCTATGTTGTTTTTATCACCCAGGAGCCGAATGGCGCAGATTTAATTACCAAACAGCTGCGTTTTACCAAGCTTATTTTTGCGCGCCAATGGTTTGTATGTGCCGGTTTGATAGACGATCTGCCGGTGACTGATCGTGTAACACCATTGCTGGCTGCCGCTGAGGCTTTGCCGCGCACCAGTGAGCTGGTGATTGAAACGGTGGATACCAATGAAGGCAAAGAGCTTTCCGGGTTAAGTAAAAAATTTACCGCTCCATTTGAAAAGGCATTAAAGGCGAATAAATTATTTCAGCCGAGTAGTCACATGCGGCTGCATTTGATTTTCATCTCGGGGACTCAGGCTTATCTAGGAGTGATTCCAGCTTACAACTCATCTCCTTGGCCAATGGGTATTGCGCGCTTACGATTACCCAAAGAAGCGCCGAGTCGAGCAACTTTAAAATTGGAAGAGGCTTGGCATCACTTTATCCCTGCAGAAGATTGGGATACACGCTTAGCCTCTGGTATGCGCGCGGTTGATCTTGGTGCAGCACCCGGTGGGTGGACCTGGCAATTAGTGCAGCGTGGCATGTATGTAGAAGCAGTTGATAATGGCCCTATGGACAAAGAATTATTAGAGACGGGGCAGGTTTTGCATATTCTGACCGATGGTTTTTTATACGAACCGAAAAAGCCAGTACATTGGTTGGTGTGCGATATTGTTGATAAGCCCGCGCGCGTAACCAGTATGGTCATTAGTTGGTTTACTAAAGCAAATTGTCGCGAAGCGATTTTTAATTTGAAATTGCCGATGAAGCAGCGCTACATGGAAGTGAAAAAATGCGAAGAGCGTATTCGCACAGCCTTGGAAAAGGCAGGTTTTAAAGTGGAAATTCAATTTAAGCAGTTGTATCACGATAGAGAAGAAGTGACCGGCCATCTGCGTGTGTATTGATGACTGATTGAGCGGCGGGGTCGAATGATTAGTGATAGGAAGTTCGATCGTTTTGGTCTGCAGTAGTATGTGCTAAAACCCATTCGGTGAGTTGCACCCAGTCTTCAATCAGTGTGCGCATCAAAGTCATATGGCTGGGGGGGAGGTCGTGTTGTTTTAATGCCTCTTCGCCTATGTCGGTTAATACAGATACAATTTTCCCTATGACGTGCGCTTTGAGTGAGCTTAACACCTCAGTATTAAGTAACATTTCGCCGGTATAAGCAGACTGCAAATCTTCATAAGGTACAGGCATAGTATTATCTAACGTGTGTTTAACGGCGTTTGCCAGCAATGGGTGATTGTTGCGTAGCAGGCGAAATGTTAGCTCTAAAGCCTGGCGGCTAAAAAAATCGGTTGGCATATAATCGCTTATTAGTTTCCGAGACATCGAACAGGGTTCCCCGGTGGTTAAGTCTTGTCCTGGATGTTTTTCCGTTGACCTAATGATAGCAATCACTTGGCTATTTGCCGAAAAGTTGATAGACGATTTAAAACTATGAATGACACAATTGATAAAAGTTTGGATGCTTCGGGCTTGCTTTGCCCTGAGCCAGTGATGATGTTGCATAAAGTGATGCGCGAGGCGACAAGCGGCAATCTTGTTGAGGTGATTGCAACTGATCCATCGACACTGCGCGACATTCCCAAGTTTTGTTTATTTCTTGGGCATGAATTAATTTCTCAAAAAGAAACTGATACACAGTATTTTTTTTATATCCGTAAAAAGTAGTTTTTAACAAGAGTTAAAAACTACTACCGAGATTTGGGATATTTTTTGTAATTAAAAAACGCCGCGTTTGCGGCGTTATTTTTATGCGGTAGGAATAAAAATTAATCTATGCCATCGACCAACATCGAAATCGCAGCCATCGCTTCCGGATCTTCTGCTTTGATCTTGTTGGCAATCTGGTGTTGGAAGAAGTAACGGAAATGTTCACTACCTTGAGCTTCGTACAAAGAGTCATCGCCCGGTAAGACTGGTGTGCTGACAACTTTAGCAGGGTCGCTGATCATGGCGTAAACACTACCATCAAAATGTAAACTCCAACTAACAACTTCTACCAGTGACAAGTTCTTGCTGTCTGGTACTGCCAACACGGCATGGGTGCCGATGGTGTCGGGCAATTCTTGAATCACATCATCGCCACTGTCACACTGAATTTCGTAATACTCTGCGGCAGTCTCCAGCTCAATGATTTTGTGCATCGGCGCTTCAAAAAAAAGTTCGTCAATGCCCGGGTCGTAATAACCTTCCCAGTGGCCGTTTAACGGGTCACATAAGTCGGGGCAGGGGACAATGTCATTGAGCCATGGCACCAAGCCGACAACTTCGCCGTTAGCGCGTAGACCCCAGCAAAGGATTTTGAGGCTATAGAGTTTTTCGGAGCTGGTATCGTTGGAGTAGAGCATTTCCAACCCGTCCAATTCAGGAGCAAGACGGATGAAGCGCTCATCGTGAAGGGCTGAATAGGTTTTCCTGGAGAAGAGGTCGACCACGTTATCCATGTTGTGGCCAGTGTCTGAGATCTTCATAATACCACCCCCTAAAGTGAGGCAGATCCCGATCTAGTAGATCAGGCGCCGAACGATGGTTTTAACGTCACCATCACTACATAAAGTATATGCTAAATCCCTAAAGCACAACTGCTATGGGGACTTTTTTTATTACTTGGATTTATCTTGCGGCAAGTTTTGTTGCTGAATGAATCTAATGTACCCATTTTCAAGTGTAAGCGAGCGATTATGAGAATAGTGGCGGATGAGAATATCCCAATGGTTAATGCATTTTTTGGCCATTTGGGTGAGGTAGTATGCATGTCAGGCCGCAATATGACCGCAGCAGATGTGCGCGATGCGGATGCGCTGATTATTCGTTCGGTTACCAAGGTGAATTCTGCGCTTCTGGCAGGGAGCAAGGTTAAGTTTGTAGGTACTTGCACGATTGGTGTTGATCATTTGGATCAAACCTTTTTAGATGCCAATAAAATTGAGTGGTCGAGCGCCCCAGGTTGTAATGCTAACTCCGTTGTTGAGTTCGTGTATGCGGCACTTTGTCATTTGGATATCAATTGGCTGCCGTTAAAATTCGGCATTATCGGTTGCGGTAATGTGGGTGGCTTGCTCTACAAACGGTTAAAAGCGCAGGGTGTTGATGTGCGCTGCTACGACCCCAACCTAACACCTGCACGGAATCCGGACCTCACCAGCCTCGCAGAAGTGCTTGCATGTGATGTGATCAGTATGCATACCCCTTTAGTTACCACTGGGGCACACCCTAGCTTTCATTTGCTAGGGCGCGATGAATTGCAGCAGTTAAAAAACGGCACAGTGTTAATCAATTGTGGACGCGGGCCGGTTATTAATAATCAGGCGTTGTTAGATGTTTTGAGCGAGCGCAAGGATTTACGAGTGGTGCTGGATGTATGGGAACCTGAGCCGGATATATCGTTAGAACTGTTGGATAAAGTGCTGCTCGGTAGTCCGCATATTGCCGGGTACAGTTACGATGGCAAATTAAACGGTACTGAGATGATTTATCGCTCTCTCTGTCGTTATCTTGATAAAAAACCACAATCTTCTCTTGAACAATTGGTGCCGCCGCTGGCAAACAATCAATTGCGTATTGATGGCATTGAACAGCCCACCACAATTTTTAATATCGCCAAAAACTTAATTAAGCAGATTTACGATATCGCTGCGGACGACCTGCGTTTACGCACGCTAGCGGCACAAGCGCTTGCAGGCGAAGTGGTTTTTGGTGAAGGATTTGATGGCTTGCGTAAGCATTATCCGGTTCGACGCGAATTTCACAATTATCAAGTTCACTTGGAAAATATCAGCTATGCCGATAAGCAGTGGCTGCAAGTATTAGGATTTAACTGTGTTTAAACTTGGCTTAATTATTAACCCCTATGCAGGTTTAGGTGGCAGTGTAGGTTTAAAAGGTTCGGATGGCGATGAGATTCGTTCAGAGGCAATTGCCCGCGGTGCGGAGCCGCGTGCGCAACAGCGTATGGAGCGTGCGTTACAGGTGATTGCCAATTTTCGCGAACAAGTAGAGATATTTTGTTTTGCGGGCGATATGGGCGAAACCTGTGCTAATGCTGCGGGTTTTAGCGTACACATTATAGGTGCTGCGCAACAGCAGCCTAGCAGTGCGCAAGATACTTGCGCCGCTGCAACTGCGCTTGCGCAACAAGGAGTGGATCTCATTTTGTTTGCCGGTGGCGATGGCACTGCACGTTTAATTGCCGATGTGGTGAGTACATCGCAACCAGTATTGGGTGTTCCTTGTGGGGTAAAAATGCACTCCGGTGTTTACGCCAATGCGCCGGAAGCAGCAGGTGAAATTCTCAAACAATTATTAAACGGCACCTTGGTGAATATTGTAGAGCGCGATGTAAAAGATATAGATGAGGATGCGTTTCGCAATGGCCAGGTGCGGGCGCGTTTTTACGGTACTTTGTTGGTGCCAGAAGACTCGCAGTTTTTGCAACAAGTTAAAAATGCGGGCACCGAACGCGATGAGTTGGCGCAATTAGATGTTACGCAAGAGATGATAGAACAATTGCAGTCCGATACCTTGTATTTGGTGGGGCCAGGCTCAACGACACATCTCTTTTTACATGAGCTCGGTTTGGACGGTAGTCTGTTGGGGGTTGATTTACTATTGAATAACGAATTGATCGCAACTGATGTAAGTGCAGCGCAAATTACTGCGCAGTTGGATCAGTTTTCCGGCGCAGCAAAAATGATTATTACGGCAATTGGCGGGCAGGGGCATATTCTGGGACGCGGCAATCAGCAATTTACTCCTCCAATTTTGCGTCGTATCGGCAAAGACAACATTCATATTATTGCGGCGCGCGGAAAAATTCTTGCACTGAATGGCCGCCCACTATTGGTGGATACCAATGATGCAGAATTGGATATAGCGTTTGGTGGCTATCGCCCGGTTATTACCGGTTATCGCGAAACCATTATGTATCCCGTAGGTTATTCCGCAGAGGGCGATCATTAATGCAAATTATTATTGAACGCCTTGCCCTGCTCGCTGAAAAAACACACTCTCAAACTGCAATCGATAGTTATCGTGTGTTTCATGGGCGTGGCCGTACTTTTCCTGGGTTGGAATTTATTACGGTGGATTTTTTTCAGCCCGCAATACTCATCACCTTATTTTTTGCACCACCAGAGCAATGGCTAGATGAGCTACTCATTAATATCACCCCACTGTTTGATGCTGAAACTACGGTGTTAGTGGTGCAGCGACGCTATTTGCCCAGTGCGCCGAGTGAAGTTGTATTCGGAAATTTACCTGATACAGTTTTCGCGCGTCGGGGCAATTTGCTGTTTAATTTACATTTGGCGCAACAACAAAACTCTGGCTATTTTTTAGATATGGAGCCGGGCCGGGAGTGGATTGAGCAGCATGCGGCAGGTAAACGTGTGCTGAATCTTTTTGCGTATACCTGTGCATTTTCGGTGGTCGCTGTTGCGGCGGGTGCAGAGAAAGTAGTTAATGTGGATATGAGTAGCGCCGCATTAAATCTGGGGCGAGAAAATCACCAACTGAATAATCTTGCCAAAAATAAAAGTGAATATGTTGCCGAAAACATCCTCAAGTCCTGGGCGAGAGTTAAGAAGCCAGGCCCCTATGATATGGTAATTATTGATCCGCCTTCGTACCAAAAAGGCAGTTTTATCGCAGAAAAAGATTACGCAAAAGTCATTCGCCGGTTGCCAGAGTTAATGCCTGCTGGTGGCTTGGTATTGGCTTGTTTAAATGCACCGGAATTGAGTGAAGGGTTTTTAAAGCAGCAATTTATCGAGCAGTGCCCGCAGGCAACTTTTATCGAGCGTGTAAAACCCCATGCTGATTTTCCGGATGTAGATTCGGAGCAGCAATTAAAGCTCTTGGTTTATCAGGTAGCTGCCAGTTTATCTTGAACGTAAAAAAAACCAGCGCCAGGCTGGTTTTTTTTGCGTTGGAAGATGACAAAAAATTATTGTGAGTAGCGCGATAAAAAGTTGCCAAAACGTTGAATGGCTTTGGTTAAATCATCTTCGCGCGGCAAAAATACGATGCGGAAGTGATCGCGGTTTGGCCAGTTAAACGCGGTGCCTTGTACCAACAGTACTTTTTCTTGCAGCAAAAAATCCAAAATCATTTGCTGGTCGTCTTTGATTTTGTACATGTTCAAATCTAGCTTAGGGAACAAGTACAAAGCGCCTTTGGGTTTTACGCAGGTGAGGCCGGGAATATCTGCCATGGCTTTTAGCGCAGCGTCACGTTGTTCACGCAAACGGCCGCCGGGGATGATCAACTCCCCAATACTTTGGTAACCACCCAACGCAGTTTGCACAGCGTACATGGCCGGTACGTTAGCGCACAGGCGCATGGATGAGAGCATCTCCAAGCCTTCGATATAATTGCGTGCACGGTGTTTTGCGCCGCTAATCACCATCCAGCCGGAGCGGAAACCCGCAAGGCGATAAGCTTTGGATAGACCATTAAAGCTGACACAAAGAACGTCTTGCGCCAATTTTCCCATGGGGATAAATTCGGCGTCGTCATACAGGATTTTGCTGTAAATTTCGTCGGCAAAAATAATCAGGTTATTGCGTCTGGCAAGCTCAACAATCGCTTCCAGTAGTTCTTGACTGTATACGGCACCGGTTGGATTGTTGGGGTTGATTACCACTATGCCGCGGGTGCGGTCGGTAATTTTGCTTTCAATATCGGCGAGATCGGGAAACCAATCGGCTTGTTCATCGCATAAGTAGTGGCGTGCTTTGCCACCCGCAAGGTTTACGGCAGCCGTCCAGAGCGGATAATCAGGCGCCGGTACTAATACTTCGTCGCCATTATTCAACAGAGCTTGCATAGCCATGACGATGAGTTCGCTGGCGCCATTGCCGAGAAAAATATCTTCAATATCCACACCAGGAATTTGCAGGCGCTGGCATTCGTGCATGATTGCTTTGCGTGCGGCAAACAAACCTTTGGAGGCGGTGTAACCTTCGGCATTCACCAGGTTGTGAATAACGTCCTGAATGATTTCATCTGGCGCAGAAAAGCCAAATGGGGCAGGGTTGCCAATGTTCAGCTTGAGGATTCTATGGCCTTCTTCTTCGAGGCGGTTGGCGTGCTCCAGTACTGGGCCGCGTATGTCGTAACAGACTCCATTGAGTTTGTCGGATTTCTTAATCGGGTTCATTTGCAGTAAGATGCCTTGGATGCGGTCGTGCGTGATTGCGGTTGAAAAACACTCGAATAATCGACCTTAACTAGTTGATCTGTCAAGGAAATCCTTATGGCTGATAACGAAAAATTTAATGAAAATGACTGGCGTGAAAAACTGACACCAGAGCAATACCGGATTTGTCGCGAAAAGGGCACCGAGCGCCCCTTTACCGGCGAGTATTGGAATGAGTTCAACGCGGGTGATTATCGCTGTCGCTGCTGTGGCGAACTTTTATTTGATGCGGATACAAAATTCGATGCTGGTTGTGGCTGGCCCAGCTTCTATGCACCGGTGAGTAAAACCGCAATCCGCGAATATTTGGATACCAGTCATCATATGATGCGCACGGAGGTGGTTTGCCGCAAATGTGAATGCCATCTGGGCCATGTGTTCACCGATGGTCCTCAGCCTACCGGGTTGCGTTACTGCATTAACTCTGCGTCGATTCTCTTTTCTCCCGAGAACAAATAAACCTGAATTGCTTAACCGCGCCCTTATCGGGCGTGGAAATTTTTGCACAATTGAACCTAAAGGTTTGATTTTGTAAACAAATGTTAAACTTGTAAGTTCCCGTCTTCGGCCTATTATCCTTTGCTTGTATTGATGCGTATGTCAGTAGCTCTTAGTTAGCTATGGCAGTGCATTTTCTTGTATCGCCGAAAAACTACTCAAATGATGGCGATATTTTAATCCTGGGGAGACCATTATGAATCTGTTCTTAGCTATAGCGGCGCGCCAATCCAATCGTGCGCGCTATGCGTTGTTTTTTTGCGTTTTTATGTTCTCGACGGTTGGCAACGCACAGCCACCTGCCGATAAGCCAGTTGATGTGATTGTGCAAACCGCCAGCAATATGAATTTGAGCACCACGATTGAGGCGCTAGGAACGCTGCGTGCGAATGAATCTATCACCCTGACATCTAACGAAACAAAAAAAATTACACGCATTAATTTTGATGATGGACAGCGCGTACAAAAAGGGCAGGTATTAGTTGAAATGACCAGCCGCGAAGAGTCCGCATTATTAGCCGAGGCGCAGTTCAATGCCGATGAGGCAAAGAAGCAGCTTGATCGTGTTGCTCTGTTGGCTAAACGCGGCGCCGCTTCTGAATCCCTGCTTGATCAGCGCGTGCGCGAATATGAGGCTGCTCGTGCGCGCTACAATGCGACTGAGTCGCGCTTGAAAGATCTAATTTTATTGGCGCCATTTTCCGGTGTTATGGGGTTGCGCGAAGTCAGCGTTGGCGCGCTTGTATCACCCGGCAGTGTAATCACAACATTAAATGACGATACAAAAATGAAATTGGATTTCACCGTGCCTGCTATTTATCTGCGTAACTTATCGACAGGTTTGGCTATCGTAGCAAAAAGCCGCGATTTAGGCGGCAAGGAATTCCACGGTAAAGTGGTTAGTATTGATAACCAAATTGATCCGGTGACGCGCTCTATTAGAGTTCGCGCATTGCTCGATAATCCTCAGCATGAATTGCGGCAAGGTATGTTAATGCTGGTTGACCTACAGGCCGCGGCGCGCGATGCAGTTGTCATTTCAGAGGCCGCATTGGTCCCGCTGGGCAGTAATAATTTTGTGTTTGTGGTGAATAGAAAGGGTGCAGAATCAGTTGTAGAGCGGCGTCAAATTACCATAGGTGAGCGGCTCGAAGGCGCGGTAGAAGTATTAAAAGGTTTGTCGGTAGGCGATCAGTTAGTTACCCATGGTTTGCAAAAAATTCGCCCAGGGCAAAAAGTAAAAATTTTAGCGGTAGAGGCTCCGGTAGCAGAACAAAGCGAATCGACCCACTTGTCCGATCTCATCCAACAAAACAAGAACTGAGGGTAAATCATCATGATGCTCTCAGATATTTCGATTAAACGGCCGGTATTTGCATCGGTTATTTCTATTTTATTAATTGCATTTGGTGTGGTGGCCTTTGATCGCCTGACTTTACGCGAGTACCCCAATATTGATCCTCCGGTCGTGTCGATCAAAACAAGCTACCCAGGCGCTGCGGCAAATATTGTAGAGACGCGCATCACCAAAGTTATTGAAGATCGTATCTCCGGTGTAGAGGGGATTCGCTATATAGAGTCATCGAGTGAAAATGGTGCATCCAATATAGTTGTGCAGTTTGATACTGGGCACGATATGGATGCGGCAGCCAATGATATTCGCGACCGCGTTTCGCGTGCTCTGGGAAATTTGCCGGATGAGGCAGATCCGCCGGAAGTACAAAAAGTCAGTTCTGATGAAGATGTCATTCTCTGGTTTAATTTTGCCGGGGAAAATATGACCATGCCGGAATTGTCCGATTATGCGCAACGTTATTTAGTGGATCGCTTTTCGGTTATCGACGGTGTGGCTCGTGTGCGTATCGGCGGGGAGCAGCGGTATGCCATGCGCGTGTGGTTGGATCGACGTGAGTTGGCCGCACGTAATCTCACCGTGAATGATGTAGAAAGTGCACTGCGTGCCGAAAATATTGAATTACCGGCGGGTAGTATTGAATCACTAGAACGCCAATTTACCGTACGTATGGCGCGCTCTTATCGCACTGTAGATCAATTTAGTCAGCTAGTGGTAAAGCGTGGTAAGGATGGCCATTTAATTCGTTTGGGTGATGTGGCAAAAGTAGAAAAAGGTACGGAAGAAGATCGCAACTTATTTCGTGGTAATGGTGTGACACAAGTGGGTATAGGAATTGTCAAACAATCGACCGCTAATACCATTGATGTCGCGCGCGGGGTTAAACAAGAGCGCGATAAAATCAACGCAACCTTGCCGAAGGGAATGAGTATCGAGGACAGCTACGACAGTTCAATTTTTGTTGAGCGTGCGATTCATGAAGTGTATATCACCTTAAGTATTGCCATTGCATTAGTGGTGTTGGTGATTTATCTCTTTCTCGGCAGTGCGCGTGCTATGTTAGTTCCTGCCGTTGCGGTGCCTGTTTCAATTATTGCGACCTTTACGGTGTTAGCGGTGATGGGTTTTTCGGTTAACATGTTGACGCTGCTGGCCTTGGTATTGGCGATAGGATTGGTGGTCGATGATGCTATTGTGGTGTTGGAAAATATAGTCCGGCACATAGAAGAAAAAGGTAAGTCCCCTTTATTAGCAGCATTTGATGGCACCCGTGAAGTGGGTTTTGCAGTTATTGCGACAACTCTGGTGTTAATTGCGATTTTTGTTCCCATCGTTTTTTTGAAAGGTGACGTGGGGCGTTTATTTTCCGAATTTGCCATCACTATGGCGGCAGCTGTTGGCTTTTCATCGTTAATTGCTTTAACGCTTTCACCTATGCTTGCCTCCAAAGTATTGAAGCGCAACGACAGTAAAAACAATTTTGTAGAAAAAATTAACCAATGGATGCTTCGTTTACGTTTGCGCTATCAGCGTGCGATTCGCGCTTGTTTAGCGCGCGCAAAATTAGCAGTTGTGAGTTTCGCGTTGGTGCTACTGGGGACGTTTTTTCTAGCGCAGTTAATACCGTCGGAATACGCACCGCGTGAAGATCGGGGTACTTTTTTTGTAATGGTTAATGGCCCGGAAGGTGCCAGTTATGCCTACATGGAAGAGTACATGACCGAGATTGAAAACCGGATGTTGAAGTACGTGGACTCGGGTGAAATTACCCGCTTGATGGTGCGTGCACCGCGTTCATTTGGCGCGATTGAGAGTTTCAACTCAGGCATGATTATCGCGGTAATGAATGATTGGAGCTTGCGCCGTAGTGCCTTTGTGGTAATGGATGAGATTCGCCAGAAACTGTCGGATTTGCCCGGTGTAACCGCAGCACCGGTAATGCGGCAGGGCTTCGGTTCCCAGGCGCAAAAGCCAGTGCAATTTGTGCTGGGCGGTGGAACCTATCAGGAGTTAGCGCAATGGCGCGATATTTTGTTGGAAAAACTCGAGCAAAATAATCCTGGACTGGTGGGCATTGATTGGGATTACAAAGAAACCAAGCCGCAAGTTGAAGTGGTCATTGATACTAATCGCGCGGCCGATTTAGGCGTAAGCGTGAACAATATTGGTCGCACATTGGAAGCTATGTTGGGATCGCGCCGTGCTACAACTTATATTGATGATGGTGAAGAGTACGATGTCATCTTACAGGGCGTGCGCGATGAGCAGCGCACTACCACTAGTTTGCAAAATATGTATGTGCGTTCTGAACATTCAGGTGAATTAATTCCGCTTGCCAATTTGGTGACGCTGAAAGAAGTTGCTGATGCGAGTAAATTAAATCGTTACAACCGTATGCGCTCTTTAACCATTGAGGCAAATCTGTCTGACAATCTTGCACTTGGTGATGCACTTAATCATTTAAATGGTCTAGTGCGCGAGCATCTGCCGCCAACGGCGATGGTGGATTACAAAGGGTTGTCGCGCGATTTCCAAACCGCAGGTGGTTCAGTGATGTTTATTTTCTTGCTGGGAATTTTAATCACCTTTTTGGTTTTGGCTGCGCAATTTGAAAGCTATGTGCACCCCTTTGTGATTATGTTAACCGTGCCGCTGGCTATATTGGGTGGTATGTTGGGGCTGTATGTTACCGGTAGCAGTTTTAATCTTTACTCTCAAATCGGGTTGATTATGTTGATTGGTTTGGCAGCAAAAAATGGCATTTTGATTGTGGAGTTTGCCAACCAATTGCGCGACCGAGGGGTGGAGTTTACTGAGGCTTTGCTTGAGGCATCGTCAGCGCGTTTGCGCCCCATCTTAATGACCAGTCTCACTGCAGTTGCCGGCGCATTACCTTTGGTTATTTCCTCGGGTGCGGGTTCCGAAACTCGTTTTGTCATTGGTGTGGTGGTGATGTCCGGGGTTTTGGTGGCTACTTTCCTTACATTATTTTTAGTACCTGTCGCCTATAGTCTATTGGCCCGTAATACTGGGTCACCCGGAGATGTGGAGCGTAAATTGTTGCAAGAACAGGCGCGTTATACAGGGGTTGATGATGAGTAAATTAATGCACTGGCCAACCAGAAAAAGAAACCGGATTGCTGCTGTGGTTGCGACGCTATTATTGGCAGCCTGTGGTTCGCAGCAATTGAAACCGAGTGAGAGCTTGGTGTGGGAGGTGAATTCTCTGGACGCGATTGGCGGGAAGCGCACGCTAATGCAAGGAAACCCAACGCTTGTTGATAGTCAGTCGGGGAAAGTGGTTAGTTTTGATGGTGAAGGTGATCGTTTATTGGTTGATGCGAATCCTTTAGGTGATGCCACGGAATTTACTATCGAGATTATTTTTAAACCTGCTGATGCTTATCCAAATAACTTGGAGCCGCGCTTTTTTCATGTTGAATCACCGGATAATCCCAATCGCCGTGTGACCATCGAGTTGCGGTTGAACGATAAAAAGCAGTGGTATTTGGATGCCTATATTAAATCGGAGCTATCGCAATTCACCTTAATTGATTCGGCCAAAGTACATTCTGTTGGCAAGTGGGCACATGCGGCAGTTACTTATAGAAATCGCGAATTTGTTTCTTACGTAAATGGTCAAAAAGAGTTGGCTGGCCAGGTAGACTATTTACCGATTGCAGCCAATGGCCAAACCTCAATTGGTGCGCGGATGAATGAAGTACATTGGTTTAACGGGGAAATTGCCAAGGTTCGCATTAGCAAAAGAGTATTAGCCCCAGAAGAGTTTTTACCACTGGATAGTTTGTAATAGTAGGATTGCAAGTTAATTAAAAACGAGAAAATTGAGCGGGCTGTAAATGCTTGCGGGAAAATGTGAAAAAGCGATTGCAGCTTAAAAAATATTGCGCTGCAATCGCTAATCAATAGATAGCTATATTTTGATGCGGGTCTGCAAAAAGCTCAGTACGTCAGCGGCGGCAATTTCTTGTTTTTCTGCATCGCGGCGACCCTTGTATTCGATCGTGCCAGCTTCCAAACCGCGATCACCAATCACAATGCGATGGGGGATGCCCATCAAATCGGTATCGGCGAGCATAGTACCGAGACGCGCTTTGTCTTCATCCATCAGCAACACATCGAACCCCAGTTCTTGTAGCTGTGCGTAAAGCTCTTCACATTTAGCGGCAACAGCAGGGGATTTCTGCATATTGATCGGTACAATCGCGATGTGGAATGGCGCAATTGAATCGGCCCAGATAATGCCGTTTTCATCAAAGTTTTGCTCGATTGCCGAAGCGACTACGCGTGTAACGCCAATGCCATAACAACCCATAATCATGGTTTGCTCTTTGCCGTTTACATCCAGCACTTTGGCTTTCATAGCTTCAGAATATTTGGTGCCGAGTTGGAAAATATGACCAACTTCGATGCCGCGTTTGATTTCCAATGTGCCATTGCCGCATGGGCTTGGGTCGCCGGTGACTACGTTGCGAATATCGGCAACCAGTGGTGCCGTCGCATCGCGCTCCCAATTCACGCCGGTTAAATGGAATCCATCTTTGTTGGCGCCACAGACAAAATCAGCCAAGTGCGCCGCTGAGTGGTCAACAATGACGGGTATTTTTAAACCAACAGGTCCGATAGAACCAACGCCAACACCAAGTTCTGCTTTGATACGTGCCTCTGGTGCCATGGTCAACGGCGATGCAATACCGGTTAACTTTTCTGCTTTGATTTCATTGAGTTCGTGATCGCCACGCAATACCAATGCTACGAGCGGTTGGGTTTTGTCGTCGCGTATCGCGCCCAAAACGATGAGGGTTTTAACAGTTTGTTGTGGGCTTACTTGCAAAAACTCGCACACTTCATCAATGCTGTGTTTGCCTGGCGTTGCTACTTCTTGCATAACATGTTGCGCTGCAGGGCGCGGCGCGGTAGGTGGCAGAGCCTCGGCCTTCTCAATATTAGCGGCATAGTCGCTGGCGTTACTGAAGGCGATATCGTCTTCGCCGCTGTCCGCCAGTACGTGGAATTCATGGGAGAAAGCGCCGCCGATGGAGCCGGTGTCGGCAAGTACAGGGCGAAATTGCAAACCTAGACGGGTGAAAATATTGCAGTAGGTTGCATGCATGACATCGTAAGTTTCTTGCAAGGATTCGGTGCTGGTGTGGAAGGAGTAGGCATCCTTCATAATAAATTCGCGCGAACGCATTACGCCAAAGCGTGGACGAATTTCATCGCGGAATTTGGTTTGGATTTGATAAAAGTTAGCGGGTAATTGTTTGTAGCTTCTGATCTCGTTGCGGATCAGATCGGTAATGACTTCCTCGTGGGTTGGGCCGAGGCAGAACGGGCGGTCGTGGCGGTCATTCATGCGCAGTAGTTCCGGCCCATATTGCTGCCAGCGACCCGATTCTTCCCACAGTTCAGCAGGTTGCACAACTGGCATTAATACTTCCATTGCGCCGGATTTATTCATTTCTTCGCGCACAATTTTTTCAACTTTGCGCAATACACGTAGCCCCATCGGCAGCCAGTTGTAAAGACCGGAAGCCATTTTGCGGATCATGCCCGCGCGCAGCATCAGTTGATGACTGATAACTTCCGCATCGGAAGGGGTTTCTTTGAGGGTGGCAATTAAAAATCGGCTGGAACGCATAGTGATGACTTCTTGGTAGCTATAATGGGTTTTAAAGGCGCATATTCTACGGCGGTTGGCGATATTGGTATAGCGTCTTGGACGGTTAGGCCCGTATCTTGTCAATATAAGTCAATTCAATAAACACTTGCTCAATTAATAGGATGGCAATCATGTTTGAACTTCACCCGCGCCTCGCGCAGGATTCTATTGTTATCGGCGAATTTGATTTATCTCTGCTGCTGTTAAGTCGGGATGCAAATTTTCCTTGGTGTATTTTGGTGCCCAAGCGCGAGGATGTATTTGAAATCCATCATTTGAGTGAAGAGGAGCAGCTGCAATTGATTCGCGAGTCTTGCCGTTTAGCAGAAGTGATGACCAGTGTATTTGATGCGGACAAGATGAATGTGGCTGCATTGGGTAATGTGGTACGTCAACTTCATGTGCATCATATAGCGCGTTTCACTGATGATCCCGCTTGGCCTCAGCCCATCTGGGGCAAACTACCGGCTAAGGAATATACAACAGCTGAACTTGCTGAGCGTGTTAAGCGCCTGCAAAATGCATTGGTTGGAGAAGGTTTCAAGCTTGTTTAAAGCGTGCGTAAAGACCTTGCAGAAATAAAAAACCCGCAAGAATTTGCGGGTTTTTGTAGCAGAAGCGGCGACGATTAAACGGCCATTTCTTTCAGTTTTTTCAGCGGGCGTACTTTTACTGAAGTGCTTGCTGGTTTGGCTTTAAACATTACTTCTTCACCGGTGAACGGGTTGATGCCTTTGCGTGCTTTGGTAGCAGGCTTTTTCACGGTGGTGATTTTTAGCAGGCCTGGCAATACGAATTCGCCTACGCCTTTCTTCTTGATGTGACCTTCAATGATGTTGGTCAATTCATCTAAAACGGCTTGAACTTGTTTTTTACTCAGCTCAGTTGAGTCAGCAATTTGTTGCAGCATTTGAGTTTTGTTTTGACGTTCAGCAATTGGCTTAACAACAGCTGGCGCAGCTTTAACGGCGGGTGCTTTTTTGGCTGCGGCTTTAGGTGCGGCAGCTTTTTTAACAGCAGCTTTAGGGGCGGCTTTTGCTTTTGGTGCAGCTACTTTAGCGACAGGTGCTTTTTTTACTGCTGTAGCTTTAGTTGCAGCAGCTTTAGGGGCGGCGGGTTGTTTAGCAGCCATTTTGGATTCCTTCTATATTATTGATGAAGAGTGGGTATGCCTAACTTTTAAGCAGCGATGCTCGTGTAACATCGACATGAATTGCTGAGTCTAGCCGATACTCACAATACTGCTTATACGGTTTGAAACAAAGTGAAAAAGCCCTGTATTTATAGGCTCAAATGCACCCAAATACGGATTGACGCTATATATATAGGATAAAAAAGTAATCAGCAACAAAAAATGTGTAGCTTATCCGGCAAAAACGGCTTTTTTTACGGGTTGTGAAGTTTGGCAACAGATTTTGCGTGGGATGATTGCGGTGGCGCTAGGCTAGATATGCAGTAGATTAAATTCGGGTTCAGGCTCACCGTATTGCCACAAGTAATTAAACTCCTCGCGCAAAGACTTTATTTCACCTGCGGCGGCACAGTTGAAAAAACCGCGATGCAGTGAATCGTCATTTTTATACACAAGGTTGTTAGCGTCGCCCAGCACAAACCCCATTTCTTTATTGTTGGGTTCAATGGTCATTTTACGCACCAGAATTTTGGATGAGAGTCGCTGCGCGAGACGTGTTAGGGGGTGGCCGCTTTCTATCGCGGGTTTGGTATTTTTAATCAATATTTGTACCTGCGCGTTGCGACTGGAGCGAGCAAATGTAGATACAACTTGCACAATTTCCGGGGTGGCATAAACCAGGGTGTCCAGATCCTGGGTGAGAACGGCAATAGAGCGATGACTTTGTGCAATGAGTAGCTCAGTGTAGGAGCGAAAGTCCGCTATTCCATCCAACAGCCAAAGTGTTTCACATGCGGATGATTGTTCGGCCATGTCATGCTCCTTGTACTGTCAAGTGCATACTGATGTGCAGTATTCCTGCGTCGATAAACTCATCGCCTTCTGCAGCAAAGCCTAGCGTCTCATAAAATTGACGGCGTTCTGTTTGAGCATGTAGATAAATCGTATTTTCAGGCGCTGCTTTTTTGCAGTAGGCAATTACATATTGCATTAATTGATGGCCGATACCTTGGTTGCGAAAAGGTTTGAGAATAGCAACGCGACCAATATGATAAAGAGACTTATGTGCTGCTATCTCTGGCAATAATCGTGCGCAACCAATGGCTTCACCCTGAGCCGATAGCGCTAAAAAGTGCAGCGCTTGTTCATCTAGCCCATCCCATTCATCCGCTGCAGACACTTGCTGTTCTTGAATGAACACTTCGGTGCGAATGTTGATTAAATCCGCAGAGTGGATTTGCCAGTTTGTGAGAATGATGTTTTGGACCATGGCATTACTCGTTGGTTAAAACAAGCAGAGAAATGATGGGTATCGCTTAGGCTCCACCCATCCTACGGAGGGAAATTACTCGTCGACTAATAAGGTTTCTTGCGTGATCAGCTGCGTCATGGCGGCGCGATTCA
Organism: Cellvibrio sp. OA-2007; assembly: GCF_000953825.1. Taxonomy (GTDB): domain Bacteria; phylum Pseudomonadota; class Gammaproteobacteria; order Pseudomonadales; family Cellvibrionaceae; genus Cellvibrio. The sequence continues at coordinate 107,662 of NZ_BBUL01000095.1, forward strand.
TTGGGTCTTGTACCAGATCCTTGAGTTCGCGCCAGCTGATCTCTACTTCTTTGCAGACTAATTCTGCCAGCTCGCGTGAACAGCATATTGCTTCGCCATCGGCAAATAGCAGGGTGCCTTTTTCATCGCTGTGAAACGCAAGGCGGGCAGAGGGGTGGCGCCAGAGTAATTCGCCATCAGCCAGTGCGGATTGCCATTCGTCGGCATCTATCTCTAGCGGTTCTTCGTCGCAGTGATCGAGATATTTGCGCTCGGTCATAAACTTGCCGAACCAGTGGGCGATATTTTCAGCAGTTAAATGTTGCTGCAAAATTTTCTGAATTTGTGCGATGGCTTCTGCGCCAATTTCACCTGGGTTATTTTGCAGTTTTAAATCCGGATCGCTAAACCGCAAATCATCGGCAATGGACAGTGCAACTTCTTGCCCAACCTCTGAAATGATGTCGGCATGGCTGGGCGCACGGAAACCAATGGAGTAGGTCATGCAGTCATCGCCTTGCGCATTGCCCCAGTGGGCGATACCCGGCGGGATGTAGAGCATATCGCCCGGCTCGACGACCCATTCATCGGTGGTGTGAAATTCGCTGAGGATTTTTAAGCGAGTGCCTTCTACGCGCGGTGAGTTGTTGTCGCACATTTGGCCAATTTTCCAATGGCGCTTGCCCATCCCCTGCAATAAAAACACATCGTAATAATCAAAGTGTGGGCCTACGCCGCCTTGATCCGGTGCGTAGCTGATCATAATGTCATCCAAGCGCCAGTTGGGAATAAAACGAAATGCATCGAGCATCTGGTTAACTTCTGGCACGTATTGATCGGCAGCTTGCACTAATAAAGTCCAGCGGCTTTCCGGTAAAGTTTCAAAGGTTTTTTCATCAAACGGGCCGTTGCGCAACTCCCAAGGTGTTGTGCCATTTTCCAATACGATGCGCGATTCAACTTCTTCTTCCAGCGCTAATCCCGCAAGTTCATCGGGTGACAACGGCGATTCAAAATTAGGAAAAGCATTGCGGATTAACAGTGGTTTTTTTTGCCAGTAATCGCGTAAGAATTCTTCGATTGGCATATCGCCAAGGTGGGTGAGGGGTGTTGTCATTGTTAATACCTACCAAAAAATACGTCTCAAAAATAAAGGGCTCTTAAGAGCCCTTATTATTTCACGGTTTAAATCGCCTTGGCTTGATCTACCGCATTACCAATGTAATTGGCGGGCGTTAGCTCGCGCATGGTTTGTTTGGCGTGTTCGGGAATATCCAAAGTCTCTACAAACGCTGCCAGCACTTCGCGGTTAATAGTTTGGCCGCGAGTCAGGGCTTTTAATTTCTCATAGGGCTCTGCGACGTTGTAGCGGCGCATAATAGTTTGAATCGGTTCAGCCAATACTTCCCATGAGTTGTTCAGGTCTTCGGCGAGACGCGCGCGGTTAATTTCCAGTTTGCCCATACCTTTCAAAGTGGATGCATAGGCAATCATGCCGTAGCCAAAACCAACACCCATATTGCGCAATACGGTGGAGTCAGTCAGATCGCGTTGCCAGCGAGAGATGGGCAGCTTTTGGGCGAGATGGGTGAAAATCGCATTGGCGATGCCCAAGTTGCCTTCGGAGTTTTCAAAATCAATCGGGTTCACTTTGTGTGGCATGGTGGATGAACCCACTTCGCCAGCGATGGTTTTTTGTTTGAAGTAGCCGAGTGAAATGTAACCCCAAATGTCGCGGTCAAAATCGATTACGATAGTATTGAAGCGTGCAATCGCATCAAATAATTCGGCGATGTAATCGTGTGGTTCGATTTGCGTTGTGTAGGGGTTCCAACTTAAACCTAAACTCTCTACAAACTCCTGTGCGTTTGCTTGCCAATCGACATCCGGGTATGCAGACAAATGTGCATTGTAGTTACCCACAGCACCGTTAATTTTTCCAAGCAATTCCACTTCTTTGACCGTTTTTAACTGGCGGCGCAAGCGCGCAGCCACGTTCGCCATTTCTTTACCCACAGTAGTAGGTGATGCGGTTTGGCCATGGGTGCGCGACAGCATTGAATCTTCGGCGTAGTCGTGTGCCAGTTTAGCGATACCATCAATAATCGCTTCCGCATCTTGCAAAAATACTTTACGGCCTTCGCGCAGCATCAACGCATGCGACAGGTTGTTAATATCTTCTGAGGTACAGGCGAAGTGAACAAATTCTAATACCGCTTCGAGTTCGGAATTGCCGGCAAATTTATTTTTGAGGAAATACTCAACCGCTTTTACATCGTGGTTGGTGGTGCGCTCAATATCTTTTACCGCTTGTGCATCGGCTTCGTTAAAGTCAGAAACAATTTTATCGAGCACTGCATTGGTCGCTGCGCTAAATGCCGGTACTTCGGGTACACTAGCAAGGCGGCTGAGTTGTTGCAGCCAACGCACTTCCACTTCGACACGGAAACGGATCAAGCCGAATTCACTGAAAATGCTGCGCAGTGCAATGGTTTTGCTGCCGTAACGGCCATCGACCGGAGATACCGCATTAAGCGCGGTGAGCGTATTAAATGAATTGTCCATGATGCGTCTCGTTTGAAAATGAAAAGTTAATAATGAAATGGGAGTTCTGGGTGTGATTTGGCCGGATTACATGCGGCGCAAAAAGTCATCCACCTGTTGTGCGATATGTTTGCGATAAAACAAGAGTTGCAGGCGATTGCCGCCGACTTGTCGCCAGAGAATTGCTGAGCGCACTGAGGCGAGCAGCAAGGCGCGGATTTGGTTGGCGATACGCTGTTGTTGCAGGTAATTGTAGTCGCCATTCACCTGGATGCGAAAACGGAACGTGCTCAGGGTTTCGGTATAAAGTGTGCCCAAATTGGCGATAACATTTTCGTGCGTCGATGAAAAATGTTGTGCTTGTTGTGCCACTTGCTCCAAGCGGCTGCCAATAACACCCAGCATATCGCGGCGCCCGGCAAGTTTTTTCTGCAGATGTAATACGCCCAATCCGTAACGCAGTGTTTCGCGATGTTTTTGCGAACCGGGGCGCAAGAGTTCGCGCATCACTTCTAGGCCAGTGCGCAGGTTTTCCAAGTTGCCGCCGTAAACCGCGAGTGTACTTTCAGGATTCAGGTCGAGCATGCTTTCAATACTGCACTTATAGGCATCGGGCGGGACATGGCCAGTTTTTGCAACCTGTTCCACCATGGCGGTTGCCTGAAATACGCCAGCGAGGGCGAGGGTAATGTCTTGCCAGTTTTTGCTCACGCGAAATTCTCTTAGCTACTTAAAAAGGGCTTGTTAATGGATTAGCGATTATCAGTCGATTCGATTACTGCACCGCCGAGGCAAATATCATCCGCATAAAAAACAACAGATTGCCCAGGTGTAACCGCGCGCTGTGGCTGTTCAAAGATCACATCGAGTGTGCCATCGGCCAATAGTGTTACCACACAGGCCTGATCGGGTTGGCGATAACGTGTTTTAGCGGTGCAGGTAATAGTAGATGAGGGCGGAGTGCCATTAATCCAATGGGCCTGTTGAGCGATTAAATGATTGGTATACAGAAGCGGGTGGTCTGTACCTTGTACGGCAACCAATACATTGCGCACCAAATCTTTCTGCACCACAAACCAAGGCTCCTCATTCGCGCCTTTAACACCACCTATACCCAAGCCCTGACGCTGACCAATGGTGTGGTACATCAAACCCATATGTTCGCCAATCACTTTGCCATCGGGGGTTTGAATCTCCCCCGGCTGTGCGGGCAAATATTGCTGCAAAAAATCTTTAAAACGGCGCTCGCCAATAAAACAAATGCCGGTGCTGTCTTTTTTGTTGTGGGTTACCAGACCGTGTTCTTCTGCAATCCGGCGCACTTCCGGTTTTTCCAGCTCGCCTACAGGGAACAAGGATTTGGCGAACTCAGCTTCGCCCACCGCATGTAAAAAGTAGCTTTGGTCTTTGTTGGGGTCTAGGCCTTTTAATAGATGTGCATGGCCATCGCGATCAGCGCGGCGCACATAGTGACCGGTGGCAATCAGCTCACCGCCCAGTTTGCGCGCGTATTCCATAAATACTTTGAATTTGATTTCGCGGTTGCAGAGGATATCTGGGTTGGGCGTGCGCCCAGCTTTATATTCTTCGAGAAAGTGTTCAAATACGTTATCCCAGTATTCCGATGCAAAGTTGGCGGTATGCAGTTTGATGCCAATGCGTTCGCAAACCATTTCAGCATCGGCCAAATCCGCCTTGGCGGTACAGTATTCGGTGCCGTCGTCCTCATCCCAGTTCTTCATAAACAGGCCTTCGACCTGATAACCCTGTTGCTTCAGGAGCAGGGCAGAGACTGAAGAATCGACACCGCCGGACATTCCAACGATCACTTTTGGGCCCGAGGCAACAGCGGGAATAACATCTGACATAAGGAGCAACTGCAAGGAAAGGGAAAGGCGGGCATTTTACCTGCCCCAGCCCTTCACTGCCACCTTAGCCGACAAGATCACCCAACAACGCTGAGGGGAAAGCGGCGCCCAGCACGATATTCCTCAATGATTTGCAGTGTCATCGGGCTGCGCAGCTCAGCTTTGCGCGCCAGCAACTCTTCATAAGTAAGCCAAACTGCTTCGATAATGCCTGTATCCAGCGCGCGCTCAGCATCATGACTAACCGCTTCGGCAATGAATGTGGTGCGAAAGTAGGTAATTCCATTGCTGGGTGCGGTATATAAATTCACCCCTACAACCCCGGTTAATTTCACCGTCCAACCCGTTTCTTCCAGTGTTTCGCGAATCGCCGCTGCCTGCAGTGTTTCGTTGGGGTCTAAGTGACCAGCAGGTTGGTTGTACACTTTTTTGCCATCGGCTTCTTCGTACACCATTAAAAAGCGGTTGTCGCGTTCAACAATGGTGGCAACAGTTACGTGGGGTGCCCAGGTCATAGATAATCCTTGAGTGAGTCAGTAGAGGGCAAATCCTACCAGACTTCTCGATAAGCTCGACTGATTTGACTTGTTGATTTTTGGTGAGATCTTTGATTGAATTCTGGCCAATCACGGAGTGATCTATTTAACACGAATAGCAAGGATGATTTTATGGCTACTCACACATTGATTTTTTATCCTGATCCCTATGTTGGTTTTAATAAGACCAAGCTAATCGAGCGCCATTTGTCACTGGCCGGCGTGATTGGTGCAAGGCTCAAAGCTTCCTCTTTGTTTTCTGCTGGGCACAAATTTCGTCAATTTATTCCTAAAATAGATTCCATTCAAAAATATCAATGCGATCTAATTCGTATCCAGATTGAGGCTGTCGGTGTCTGGATATTGATGAAAGAGCAACCTTTTATTGTCGATTGTTCAAATGTGGTGCTGATTGAAGGGGATATTGTTGGGGATTCGCTGGTTCGCTATAGGTCATTGTGTGACCTGTTGAACAAAATTACAGGAGATGTTTATTGTGTCGGCACTGTTAATGAGCCTGTATGGCAAGGCATATCAGAATATTCCGCAGATTACATGTTGAGTAGTGCGTTTAAATCTATTAGCTCTCCTGAATCGAACGAAAAAGTATAGCTGCTGACAGTTCTTGTCACCCATCTATGGAGAATGGCTGGTTTACTAAATGATGATTGTCATGAATTGTTACTAAACTCAACAATTTCTTGGATCTGTCATTAAAAAGGACTAGTATCTCCTAACCGACCAAATGGTCGGCAGGGCTTCCTTGCTGGCCAAATTGTTTGGGATACCTTTACATTTTGTGACATTTGTTGATTTTTGTTTTAATCAGTGGCTGTGCAACAATTCTTTGGCTGAAAAATGCCGAAGTTAATGGTTGGGATACCGTCGATTTATCGCCTCCCTCCGCGTGTCTATACAGCTCTGGTCGTAATTTCTTTTTCTCCTCTCAATGGTTCCTCATCTATGAACAATGTGAAATCAATCGGCGTTGCCGTAGCAAGCCTTATAGGAATGGTGCTGATTGTCGGCGGTATTAAGGGTGGTCAGATAGCCGCCATGGTGAGTGCAGGTGAAAATACGCCACCACCTTCCGAGACAGTCAGCACGTTTACGGCAGAAGTTCAGCAGTGGCCCAACATATATACTGCAATGGGTACGGTGGAGGCTTCTGAAGGTATTGTGATTGCCGCTGAAGTTGCGGGTAAGGTGAAAGATATTCGCTTTAAGTCAGGTGAGCAGGTTAAGAAAGGTACTGTGATTCTGGTGCAAGAGTCAGGTAACGAGCAGGCGCAATTGAGTGCTGCTGAGGCGCGTTTGCGTTTGGCCAAATCCAATCACGAGCGCTTGGTTGCACTGCGTCAGCGCAATACGGTTTCGCAAAGCGAACTTGATACTGCGGTACAGCAAATGGAGTCTGCACAAGGTGATGTGAATGACCTCAAAACCACGCTAGAGAAAAAAGTCGTGCGCGCTCCGTTTGATGGACGCTTGGGTATCCGCAAGGTTGACTTGGGTGAAGACTTGCAAGTGGGTGGCGAAATTGTGTCGCTACAGGCGACCAATACAGTGCGAGTTAATTTTCCGGTGCCTCAGTTCTGGCTGGTACAAATGGATCGCGGTTTACCTGTTGAGGTAAATGTGGGCGATGGCTCAGACGCAACAATTAAAGGTGAAATTACCGCGATAGGTGCGGAAATTAGTGCTGTAACACGCAATGCGATAGTGCAATCTTATTTACAAAATGAAAAAAGCCAGCTGATTCCTGGTATGGCAGTTGAAACCAAAGTGACTTTATCTAACCCGCAAGAGGTATTAGCCGTACCGAGTACCGCGGTGATTTATGCCCCCTTTGGCGATACGGTTTTTATTATTGAAGCGGGTGAAAAACCCGGCACCTTTAAAGCGCGGCAACAGTTTGTGCGCTTAGGTAAAGCGCGCGGTGATTTTGTAGAAATTGTTGATGGTTTAAAAGCAGGTGATGTAGTTGCCAGTGCGGGTGCCTTTAAATTATTAAATGGTCAAGCGGTAACCGTTAGTGCTTTGCCAACGCCAGAGTTTAAGCTCGAGCCAACCCCTGCTGACAGCTAACAGTGAATGCAGTGTGCGCCCTCGTTTTGTGGGCGCTCCATTTCTCAACGCTTTACTCCATAAGCCAAAAAGCCCATGAGCCTTACTTATGAAATTTACTGATATTTTTATCAAACGGCCGGTGCTCGCTATAGTGGTGAGCCTGCTTATTTTAATTTTGGGTATACAGGCAGGTTCCAATCTGACTGTACGCCAATATCCGCGCAGCGATATTTCCGTGATTATTATTAACACCGTATATGTCGGTGCGAATGCGGAGCTAGTGCGCGGGTTTATCACTACACCTATTGAACGTGCGATTGCATCTGCAGGCGGGATTGATTACATCGAGTCACAAAGTGCGATGGGGATGTCTACTGTCACTGCACACTTGCGTTTGAATTATGACCCGCTCAAAGCCATGACTGAAATTTCGGCCAAGGTGAATCAGGTGCGCGGTGATTTGCCTCCGGAAGCCGAGGTGCCCGCCATTCGTATTGAAGCTGCGGACTCACAATTTGCGGCGGCGTATTTAAGTTTTAGTTCGGAAATTCTTGAGCAAAACCAAATCACAGATTTTTTAACTCGTTCAATTCAGCCGCGCTTAACCGCAGTTGCTGGTGTACAAAAAGCAGATGTATTGGGTGGCAGAACCTTTGCGATGCGTATTTGGCTTAAGCCTGAACGCATGGCTGCACTAAACGTGACGCCGGTGCAAGTTCGCGCGGCATTGGCTGCAAATAACGTACAAGCAGCGGTAGGGCAAACTCGCGGCACTTATACCCAAGTGAATTTGCGTGCAGATACAGATTTAAAAAGTGTTGATGAATTTAAACAGTTGGTTATTCGCAATTCTGCCGACGGCATTATCCGTTTAAGCGATATTGCTGATGTTGCATTGGGTGCTGAAAACTACGATACGGTGGTTAACTACTCGGGCGACACTGCGGTATTTATGGGAGTTTGGGTTGCGCCCAATGCCAACGCATTGGATGTAATGAAAGCTGTTAATAAAGAAATGGAGGCTATTAAGGCCGAATTGCCCACGGGCTTGTCGGGCACTGTCGCCTATGACTCAACTGAATATATCGATGCAGCAATTAATGAAGTCATTAAAACATTGACGGAAACCTTGTTGATTATTGTTGTCGTTATTTTCTTGTTCCTTGGTTTTAGTCGTTCGGTCATTATTCCTGTGTTGGCGATTCCACTTTCGTTAGTGGGCGCGCTGTTTATTATGCAGGTGTGTGGCTTCTCGCTGAACTTGTTAACGCTGCTTTCAATTGTGCTCTGTGTTGGTTTGGTAGTGGATGATGCTATCGTGATGGTGGAGAACATTGAGCGTCATATTCAAGATGGAATGAAACCGTTTCAAGCGGCCATTCTTTCTGCGCGCGAATTGGCGGGGCCGATTTTGGCTATGACAGTGACATTGGCTTCTGTGTATATCCCCATCGGTTTACAAGGTGGTTTGATTGGCTCATTGTTCCGCGAATTTGCAATTACGCTGGCAGGTGCGGTAACAATTTCCGCGATTGTTGCTATTACCTTATCGCCGATGCTGGGTTCGCGCATGCTCAAACCCCATACCGGTTTAAAAGCGCCTCTGGAAAAACCATTTGAACGCTTTCGTGAATGGTATGGCCGTAAGTTAGCGGCGAGTTTACAGAACCGCGCAGGTATCTATGTTTTCTGGATTGGCATTACTATTTTGTGTTTTCCGCTCTATAACATGTCGCCCAAAGAGTTAGCACCTACAGAAGATCAGGGTGTTATTTTCGGTATAGTGGATTCACAAGCCAACTCCACTGTGGATCAGGCATCGCATTACGGTAAACAAGTTAACGAAGTCTTTATGAGTGTTCCAGAGACGGACTTTACTTTCCAGTTGACGTTTCCTACCGGTGGTTTTTCCGGCATGGTGACCAAACCTTGGGAAGATCGCGATCGCGATGTGTTTGAAATCATGCCGGAAGTGCAACAGAAATTATCGGCCATTGCCGGTGTAAGAATTCTGCCTATTACCCCGCCGGCATTGCCTGGTGGTGGTCAGTTCCCGGTGGAAATAGTGTTGGCATCTACCGCGGACATTAAAGAAATTTATGATTACGCATTAAAAGTGCAAGAGATCATGGTGAAGTCTGGCATGTTTTATTTCCAAACATTGGATGTAAAAGTTGATCAGCCGGATTACAAACTCAGTATTGATCGCGAAAAAGTAGCTGATCTCGGTTTGAATTTGCAGACAGTCACTAACGATGTTGGAACCTTATTGGGTGGTGGTTATGTCAATCGCTTCAATATGGCAGGTCAAAGCTACAAAGTGATTCCACAAGTTAAGCGGGTAGAGCGTTTAAATCCGGATGATTTGGCGAGTCTTTATGTCACCGGCCCGGACAATAATTTAATTCGTTTGGATCAGGTTGCCAGCATTAGTCACTCTACTGAGCCGCGCACGATTAATCGTATGCAGCAGCTTAATGCGGTAAAAATCAGCGGTGTTACCGGTGCACCCTTGGGGCAAGCCTTGGCGCATGTTGAAGCTGAAGCGCGTAAAATTCTGCCGAAAAGTTACACCATTGATTACACCGGTGAATCGCGGCAGTTGATTCGTGAAGGCAATACATTTTTACCGGCTTTCTTGATGGCAATTGTGATGATCTTTTTGGTGTTGTCGGCGCAATACAACAGCTTCCGTGATCCGCTGGTTATTTTGGCGGGTTCAGTGCCTCTGGCAATGTTTGGTGCCCTGTTATTTACCTTCTGGAAAATACCTATGCCCATTCCGTTCTTTACCGATGGTTTTACCACGACACTGAATATCTATTCGCAAGTTGGCTTGGTTACCTTGATGGGCTTGATTGCGCGGAACGGTATTTTGGTAGTGGAGTTTGCCAATAAATTGCAGGAAGAAGGCATGGCAAAATTGGATGCAATCCGCGAAGCGTCTTCATTGCGTTTGCGTCCGGTAATGATGACCAGCGTGGCCACAATTGCCGGTCACACGCCATTGATATTTGCGGCGGGCGCAGGTGCTGAGGCGCGTAATGCAATTGGTATCGTACTGGTGTTGGGTATGACTATAGGTACCTTCTTTACCTTGTTTGTCTTGCCATCGGTTTATATGTTGCTGGCTAAAGATCACCAACATGATCGTGACAATCTGGAAGAGTTAGCTGAAGTAAACTAACTTAACCAATAATAATCCTGTTGATGACAAGTTCGTTAGCAGTAAAAAAGGGTGCCATTTGGCACCCTTTTTTGTTAGGGTGCAGCCAATTTTCATCAGCTCAAAAAGTGCTGTTCGATCGTTTTTGGTAGAGGTCTAATTTATGGCAACAACTCAAGGTACGGCACATTCCCAAGCGATTCCGCAGGTAAAAAATATTATTGCGGTGGCATCGGGTAAGGGTGGTGTAGGTAAGTCTACTACGGCGGTAAACCTTGCTTTGGCCTTGGCGGCAGAAGGTGCGCGCGTGGGTATTTTGGATGCTGATATTTACGGACCCAGTCAGCCACAAATGCTGGGCGTAGGGCAGCGCCGTCCGGACATCGTAGGTGAGCAGGGTAAGCAACAAATGCTGCCGATCAATGCTTACGGCATCCAATCGATTTCTATGGGATATTTGGTTACCGAAGATACGCCGATGTTGTGGCGCGGTCCGATGGCGACAGGTGCGCTGCAGCAACTGCTGATGCAAACTCGCTGGGACAATCTGGATTATTTAGTTATTGATATGCCGCCCGGCACCGGTGATATTCAAATTACACTCGCACAAAAAGTTCCGGTCACCGGCGCTGTGATTGTTACTACACCGCAAGACATCGCCTTGCTGGATGCCAAAAAAGGCATAGAAATGTTCCGTAAAGTGAATGTGCCTATTTTGGGTGTGATTGAAAATATGGCAATGCACACCTGCTCAAATTGCGGCCATGAAGAGCATATTTTTGGTGAGGGCGGCGGCGAGCGTATCGCGCGGGATTATCAAACTGAACTGCTCGGTTCTCTGCCGTTAGATTTGTCTATTCGCGCCGACGCAGATCAGGGAAAACCTTCTGTTGCGGCCGATCCTGAATCAGCGGTCAGCCAAAAATATCGTGCAATTGCACGCAAGCTGGTGGCGAATATCCAGCAACATAATGCCAACCAAGCTATGCCAACGATTGAGATTTCAGATGATTAATATTTGTTGATGTGCTCGGTTAGATGCATAAAAACTAAAAAAGGAGATCACTCGATCTCCTTTTTTATTGATTGTTTACAGGGCGGGTAACTCATCGAGCGTAATAACGTTCGTGTGGTTGTAAACCTTGGTTTTGTGCGCATTGGTGTTGTAGTGCTCACCAGTCCAAAAGTTGTCTGCGCTAGTTACTCCTGCTGCAGTGTCGCTGTCATTCCAGGTCATAAACCATAACCACCAAGCGCCATCAGTTGCGATTTTATCCGGGTCGGGGATGTAGCTATTTTCGCTTAATGCGACCATCTTGGTTTCAAACGGGTATTTGCGCGCTTGTGTATAGGTTGCGATTTGCGATTTATAGGTTTTGTTGTCAGTACTGTCATAAATATCGTGGCTGACAATATCCACGTAGTTGTCGCCGGGATACCAAGCGGCATTCTGCCCATTCCACACCCATAACAAATTGTGTAGCCCATGGTGATTGGTTAATCGGTCATACATGTGTTGCCAGAGTAAAACTTGAGCGAATGCTTGAGGGACCCCATCGGTACGGCTGCGTCCCCACCAAAACCAACCGTTGCCGTTATTGCCTGAGGCTTCGTGTAGTGGGCGCCACAATATGCTTACATTCGCATCATTGAGTTTCTTTAGCTCTCCGGCAATTAAATCAATGCCTGCATTAATTTGGGTATAAGCGGCGCTGCCAGTGTCTAGCTCACCGTCCTTAACAGGGATCTGAAAGTTGGTGTCCTTGGTGTAAAACTGGGCGTTATTAACATTGGTGGTATTCAATAATGCGGGATCTCGCCAGTGCCAGGCAAATGTAATGAGTCCACCTTTGTTTGCGTAGTCGATGGCCTCTTGGGTTTGTCGTAAGCCCTCCACCCAGCTTGCGGTCATACCGTAATTCATAAAGTCATAGCCCATGATCGCTGGGTATTTACCGGTATCGGCAAAAACACGTCCAGCCATATCAATAGAATCTTTCCAGGTTAAGTCCTGTTGGCCCGATAGTGTTTTTTGCCCCCAGATACTTTTTAAGTAGGTAAAGGTGGCTTGGGTTTTGGCGTTTGCGTTGGGGTCAATTGGCGCCGAGCGCAATGCTCCGATAGGAAGACTGGTACGGTTTGTAGGGCAGTATGCTTGAGCTATGCAATAGTGGCCGCCCTCAAAATTCCAATTGTTGCTAGCGCTGGTACAAACATTCCACTGCTTACCGTCAATAGTGCATTTGGCAGTTGACGGTAGGCTCGACGAGGATGCCTGGATAGACGAGCTGCTTGAGCTGGATGGTGCGATCGAGTTAGATGCGGCGCTTGAAATAAGTGTGCTGGATGCTGCTTTGGATGTGGCTGGCGTAGGTGAACTCCCGCCTCCGCCACCACAAGCAGCCAATAAAAGGGTGATGCAGAGGTGGGCGATACCTGTGGCCAATTTGATCGAATACTTCATTAGGACTCCGGGAGTTATTATCGTTTTGATTTTGGTGATTAATAAGTGTAACCGGTTACAGCCTGCAGTATACAGATGCTCTACGTATTCAGGTAGCCCAAATAGATCATATTTGTAAGTAAAATGAACGCAATGCCGTGTTATTTGGCCTCATGCGCCATCTCATGTAGAATGCGCGCCTCGCTTTTTCTGCCTGTTGCAGGCCTAAACCGGATCAAATTGCGCATCATCATGGAAATTAATCCTTTATTACTTGCCCTTAAAGACCTCGCCGAGCGCACCAATGTGCTTAGGGGGTATCTTTGACTACGATCTCAAAAAAGAACGTTTAGCCGAAGTTGAACTGGACCTCGGTGAGCCGAGTGTTTGGGACAAACCCGAACGTGCCCAAGCTTTAGGGCGCGAGCGCGCTGCATTGGAGATGGTGGTTAAAACCATCGATGATCTGGACAACGGTGTGCGCGACTCTCGTGAACTGTTGGATATGGCCGTGGAAGAAAAAGACGAATCCATGGTGGCAGATGTTCAAGCTGAACTTGAGCGTTTGGATAAACAGTTGGGTGAGCTCGAATTCCGCCGGATGTTTTCCGGTGAGACCGACGCCAACAATGCCTACCTCGATATTCAATCCGGTTCCGGCGGTACAGAAGCGCAGGATTGGGCGGAAATTGTATTGCGCATGTATTTGCGTTGGGGCGAGGCCAAAGGTTTTAAGGTTACTCTCGAAGAAGTTTCTGCTGGCGATGTTGCCGGTATTAAAAGTGCCACCATCTATTTTGAAGGCGAATATGCGTTCGGTTGGCTGCGCACTGAAACCGGTGTGCATCGGTTAGTGCGGAAATCGCCTTTTGACTCCGGCAATCGTCGTCATACTTCATTCTGCTCGGTATTTGTCTCGCCTGAAATTGATGACAATATTGAAATTGAAATCAATCCGTCAGATTTGCGTATCGACACTTACCGCGCCAGCGGCGCCGGTGGGCAGCACATTAACAAAACTGACTCGGCCGTTCGTATTACGCATATTCCAACCAATATTGTTGTGCAATGCCAGAACGAGCGCTCGCAACATGCCAACCGCGACAAGGCTTACAAAATGTTGCGTGCAAAAATGTACGAACAGGAAATGCAAAAGCGCAACGCGGATAAGCAGGCGATGGAAGATAATAAATCCGATATTGGTTGGGGCAGCCAAATTCGCTCTTATGTATTGGATGATTCACGCATTAAAGATTTACGTACCGGTGCGCAGACCTCTAACACGCAAGCAGTGTTGGATGGCGATCTCGACCAATTTATTGTCGAAAGTTTAAAAGCCGGTCTGTAATTTTTTCAGATCTAACCCTACATTTTTAATTCAACTTCAGTGAAGACTATGAGCAACGAAACCCAATCAGCACAAACAGAAGCACAGGATGAAAATAAACTCATTGCCGAGCGCCGCCAGAAATTGGCTGCGATTCGCGAGAAGGGCAATGCCTTCCCCAATGATTTCCGTCGCGCTGATAAAAGTGTTGATTTGCAGGCGCAATTTGGCGAAAAAACCAAAGAAGAATTAGAAGCGCTGAATCAGGTGGTGAGTGTTGCTGGCCGTATTATGGCAAAACGTGGGCCATTTATGGTGCTGCAAGATGGCGATGGTTCAATCCAATTGTATGCCGATAAAGCGGCGCAAGAAGTCATTAAAGATAAATGGGGTCTGTGGGATATAGGCGATATTGTCGGCGTTAAAGGTGCGTTGCACAAATCGGGCAAAGGCGATTTGTATGTGAATTTGGAAGAGTATCAATTGCTGACCAAAGCATTGCGCCCGCTGCCGGATAAATACCACGGCCTGAGCGATCAGGAAATTCGCTATCGTCAACGCTATGTTGATTTAATTGTAAATCCGGAAGTGCGCGACACTTTCCGTTTGCGTTCACAGTGCATCAGTTTTATTCGCAACTACATGAGTGGCTGCGGATTTATGGAAGTAGAAACCCCTATGTTGCATGTGATTCCTGGCGGCGCTTCAGCCAAGCCATTTATCACTCATCACAACGCGCTGGATATGGATATGTTTTTACGTATCGCGCCGGAACTCTACTTGAAGCGTTTGGTGGTTGGCGGTTTTGAGCGCGTATTTGAAATTAACCGCAACTTCCGTAACGAGGGTGTATCCACTCGTCACAATCCAGAATTCACTATGATGGAATTCTATCAAGCTTATGCCGATTACAAAGACCTGATGGATTTGACTGAAGACTTGTTGCGTAAGTTGTGTATCGAAGTGACTGGTGGCACCAAGTTGAAATACCAAACCAGCGAGTACGATTTTGGTAAACCATTTGCTCGTATGTCAGTGTTTGATTCAGTTTTACAATACAACCCGCAAATTACGCGCGAACAGTTAAGCACGATTGAGGGGGCAACCCAAGCGGCAAAAGCGTTGGGTATTCAAGTTAAGGATTCGTACGGTCTCGGTAAAATCCATATCGAAATTTTTGAAGAAACCGTTGAGCATAAATTGGATCAGCCTACCTTCATTACCGAGTATCCAATTGAAGTCTCACCCTTGGCGCGCCGCAATGACGAAAATCCAGCGGTTACTGACCGTTTTGAGTTCTTTATCGGCGGGCGCGAATTAGCGAATGGTTTCTCTGAGTTAAATGATGCAGAAGATCAAGCTGAGCGTTTCATGCAACAAGTGCGTGAAAAAGACGCCGGTGATGATGAAGCCATGCATTACGACGCCGACTTTGTGCGCGCCTTGGAATACGGTTTGCCACCAACGGCAGGTGAAGGGATTGGTATCGACCGCTTGATTATGCTGTTTGCTAACGCACCGTCGATCCGCGATGTATTGTTATTCCCCCATATGCGCCCTGAGTAAGTTAACGGGCTTGAAGGTGATATCGTCAGGCCTTAACTGGCCAGCCAATAAAAAAGCGAGCCTCAATTGAGGCTCGCTTTTTTATTGGTGATGAAGTGAGCGGAAAGCTTTAGCGAATGAGGGTCACTTTTTAAATTTTTCGGCGCGTGTTTTCTTGCGTTTATTCCAAGTGTGGTTCACATGCCAGCGCCAATAAAACTGCATGCCAAAGTAGCCAAGGGCGCCCAACACTAATCCCATAATTACTGAACCCATTAAAAATGGCGGGGCTAGTCGCTCTAGCTCGTTCATAATCCACGACCAAGACAATTCAAATTTAAATGCTTCTTCAGGTATGCCAAGAATCAGGCAGCCAATTTTGTAGGCGATAAAAAAGAAAAATGGAATGGTTAGTGGGTTGGTAATCCACACTAGCGCAACCGTGATTGGCAGATTGCAACGGAAATATAAAGCAGCCAATGCGGCAACGGCCATTTGCCCAGGCAATGGAAAGGCGAATGCCAGAAAGGTGCCCCAAAAAAAGGCAACAGAGACCGAATGGCGGTTTAAGTGAAATAGGTTGGGGTCATGCAGCAAATCCCCCAAAAAGTGCAGGGCGGGATTGCTTTTGATCGCAGCTGGTGTGGGAATAAATCGTTTGAGTAGATTGCGCGCCATGCTTAAACCAGAGTACTCCAAAAATGAGCTGGCATTATGCCTATAAATTGTCTTGAACACTATGAGATCAGATGTCTTGGCGAACAACTTAGCGCCTTGTTTACGGCATCAGGATGCCATAAGCTGTAGGTCAATCGGATGACAAAGGAAGTGTGCTTCGAAGTCATTTCAGAATAACAATTGGCAATAAGGAATATCGCCATGCCTTTCGCATTATTGTTGTTTTCTCTCGGTGTGATTGCCGTTAGTTTTTTTCCTCGTCTACCTCCCTTGTGGAGCCTGTATTTTGTATTTCCTCTGTTGATTTTATCTTGGCGATGGCGTTGTATCCGCTATTGGTTTGCCCTGTTTTGTGGCTTAGCCTGGGGAATTTATGCCGGACAAAGCTTGCTTGCTATGCAGGTCGATGACAGCTTGGCCGGTAAAGATCTCATTGTTACAGGCCAGATTCAGGGGTTGCCGAAACAAAATAGTCGCCTTTTGCGTTTTAATCTTCGCGTCGCCTCAATCGCTACCGCTACAGGACAGGAAATTCAACCGGAAAATTTCCCCGCCAAATTGCAATTGAGTTGGTATCAGTTCCAACGTAATGGTGCGCTGCGCGAACTGCCGCAATTGGGTATTGGCGATCACTGGCAGTTGCGCGTGCGGCTCAAGCGCCCGCGTGGTTTTGTTAATCCGGCTGGGTTTGATTATCAAGCGTGGCTGTTGCGCCAAGGTATAGGTGCTACCGGATATGTTGTTGAGGGGCGAGATAATGAGCCGTTAAAGTCAGTAGTAAAATCATTTCACTTTGATGATTGGATCAATTGGCAACGCTACGAGCTACAGCAGTGGGTGGTGGCGCATAGCGAAAGCAGCGAGCGCGGTATTTTAATTGCGTTGTTGATTGGTGATTCCACGTTGGTAGATAAAAACCAGTGGCTTCGTATGCAGCAAACAGGCACTAGTCATCTCATCGCCATCTCGGGTTTGCATGTTGGTTTTTTGGCAATTTTTGGTTTTTATCTTGGTCTGTGCTTGGGTAAATGTGTGCAAATTATTTGGCATCGCTGCCCCGCATTGATACTCGCCTGGTGTTTTGCGATTGTCAGTGCAAGCTATTATGCGGCGCTCGCCGGTTTTAATATTCCTACAGTTCGTACGTTAATTATGTTGGTCGTGTTTTATGTGGCGTGTTTATGGCGGCGCAGTATTAATGTGGTCGATATTTTTTGTGTTGCTCTTGCGCTGATTGTGGTGCTTGATCCATTAGCTGCGCTGGATATGGGGTTTTGGTTGTCCTTTGGTGCTGTTGCATTGTTATTAATTGGTTTCTCTGGTCGGTTAGTGGCTAAAAAAACAATTGAGCCTTGGTCTGGTTTTAGTGCAATTAATATACTGACGGGATTTATTCGCTCGCAATGGATCATGTTTATTGGTTTGTTGCTGCCCTTGAGTCTATTGGTGAGTACTGTTTCTTTGGTTGCTCCAATTGCCAATGGCATCGCGATTCCGTTGATCACCTTCTTAGTCGTGCCGCTGTTATTGATTAGTGCTGCTGTTCGCGATTTATTAGGCGGCACTAGCGATTTTTTATTGCAGGGCGCTGGCTGGTTGATGGAATTGTTAAAAGTATTTTTAGACGGGCTGCTCGCATTGGGTGGCTATTGGTCCAGCCCGGTGGTGGCATTTAATCCAGCCTTTGCTGTATTGATCGCTGTAAGTTGTTGTGTGTTGCTGTTGCCCAAAGGTCTATTTCCCCGTGTGCTGGGGTGGGGTGGATTGCTATTGGGGGCAGGACTGAATTTTTTTATCGCTCCTCCTAATCAGCCCGACTTAGCGTTGACGGTATTGGATGTAGGGCAGGGTACTGCGGTTGTTGTTCGAGTAGGTGAGCACACGCTGGTGTACGATACAGGCTCCAAGTTTACCGATAATTTTGACGCGGGCAGCGGCATAGTGGCGCCCTATTTGTATGCGCAAGGAATTCATCATGTCGATCGATTGGTAGTGAGCCATGGCGATATGGATCATGCAGGTGGTTTGATCGGTTTGTTGGAAAAAGTTTCCGTCGATCAGTTATTGGCTGGTGAGCCAACGAAAATACCGCAAGCCGCAAAGAATATCGCCGAGCCACAAAATTGCCATCAGACTCCGGCATGGTATTGGCAAACAGTACGTTTTGAGTTTTTACCCTTTGTGCAGCTTGCGCGCGCCAGTGCGAATAATCGCTCCTGTGTATTGCTGATTAGTTATGGAGAGCAGCATATTTTGTTGCCTGGCGACATTGAAACCTCGGTAGAAAATCAATTGCTTTATACACAGCAATTGCCGCAAAAGCTGCAGTTGTTATTGGCGGCGCATCATGGGAGTCGTACATCCTCTGGTGTTGGTTTTGTGAATAAAATGCAGCCGGAAATAGTCGTTTATTCCGCCGGCTATCGCAGCCAGCATGGTCATCCTCATCCGCAGGTTCGTCAGCGTTATCAGTCTATCGGCAGCCGTGAAATGAATACGGCAGAAGCAGGAGCGTTAGTATTTGAGTGGGATCAACATCAATTGCAGCAAGTATACGAATATCGCCAAACACAGCGTCGCTATTGGTTTGATTGAGTCTTAAACTGCTGGCAGATGCAACTTCTTCACACATTTGCAGACAAAACAATCTGCCCCATGGCAATCCCGGGTTCTTGTGGTAAGGTACGCCGCAACATAGAGCCACAGGCTCAACTGAAGTAGATAATAAGAGGAAGCTATCTGTGTTTGAGATTTTTTTAGCTGGTGGTATTTTGATGTGGCCAATTTTGGCCTGTTCATTGTTGGTAATTGCGATCAGTGTTGAGCGTTATTGGACACTGAACCCAGCCAAAATTGCCCCTAAGACGCTACTGGCACAAGTGTGGAGTTGGATTAAAAATAACCAGCTTGATGCAACTAAACTGCGCGAGCTCAAACAATCGTCGTCCCTTGGTCAAATTCTTGCTGCGGGTTTAAGCAATTCCAAGCATGGTCGTGAGGTCATGAAGGATTCGGTGCAAGAGGCAGCGAGTCAAGTGATTCATGAGCTTGAGCGTTATGTAAACATTTTGGGCACCATCGCCAACATAGCGCCGCTGCTCGGCTTGTTGGGCACAGTGTTTGGGATGATTCAGGTATTTAATTCGATTATGGTTCAAGGCACTGGCAATACCGGTGTGTTGGCAGGCGGTATTTCAGTTGCGTTGTACACCACCGCAGCGGGTTTGATTGTGGCAATTCCCGCGATGATTGCGCATCGGTTTTTCCAGCGCCGCATTGATTCCATTGTGGTCACTATGGAAGAAGAAGCCATTAAGCTTGTGGATGCCTTACACAGCGACCGCCGCGTCGATGTAAAACTGGTTTAAGGCGCGGGGTCGCAACGTGAAATTTCGCCGCCAAAGAACGGAAGATGAAGGGGTCAACCTTACACCACTGATTGATGTGGTGTTTCTGTTGCTGATCTTTTTTATGGTCTCTACTACTTTCACCAAAGAGACTCATTTGAGTGTGGACTTACCCGAAGCGGTGGGTGAACAGAGTAGTGACCTACCGGATCAAATTGAAATTTTAATCAGTACCGATGGCAGTTATGCGGTCAACGGGCAGGCGCTGGTCAATAGCAAAATTGAAACCTTGAAGTCAGCTTTGAGCAAAATGGCCGATGGCAATAACAAAGTGCCGCTAGTTATTACGGCCGATGCCAAAACACCTCATCAAGCAGTGGTGCAGGCAATGGATGCGGCGGGTCAATTAGGTTTTGCCCATTTGAGTATTACCACCCGTCAACCTGAGCCTGAAAAAGACTAGCGAGTCGGTTACAATCTCCCGGCTTCGCGACCTGAAGGACTTTTGTATCCCGGATGCAAAAGTCCTTTTTGTTTTTCAGTGCCACTATTTGGGTAGATCATTAGTGTTCTATTTTGGATGGGTCACTATTGCAACAGGGTATCTGCTATTGAGCTCTCCCGATAAACAAGCGCCAGCCTCTTCGGCATCGGCACACTCACAAAGCCCTTGGTTGGCAGCATGGTACGGTAAACGTCGCTGGACTTTACTGCTAATGCCACTGCTGGGTATTTTCGTTTTGCTGGCAAATTTGCGTCGCTACTGGTTTGAACGTTACACACAAAAACGCTTGGTTACTCCCGTTATTGTGGTCGGTAATATTTCGGTGGGCGGTACCGGTAAAACACCGTTACTGATTGCGCTGGTGAAATGGTTGCAACAACAGGGTTTTAATCCCGGTGTTATCAGCCGCGGTTATGGCGGCAAGGCCAGTCATTACCCCTATCTGTTGAATGCACAAAGCACTGCCGCCGAAGCTGGCGATGAACCAGTTACTATCTACCAACAAACCGGCTGTGCCGTTTGTGTAGGGCCGGATCGTGTTGCGGCTGCAAGAGTATTAGAAGACGAAAACTGCGATATCTTATTAAGTGATGATGGTCTGCAACACTATCGCTTAGGGCGCGACATTGAAATCGCCGTGGTCGATGGCCAGCGTGGTTTGGGCAATGGTTGGCGTTTACCGGTTGGCCCTTTGCGTGAACCTAAGTCACGCCTTAAAACGGTTGATTGGGTTGTGGTCAACTCACCAACCGATGATTTTGTATTGCCGGGCTTGGTGGATCTATTTTATGTGCCTATGCGGATTTGCGCGCAGGACTTCATTAATCTTAAGTCCAGTGAAAAAGTATCTCTCAACGAATTGAGTTCGGTGCAGGTTAATGCAGTTGCCGGTATCGGTAATCCGCAGCGCTTCCACAACACCCTAACTGAGTTAGGTTTAACGGCGAAGCTGCATAGCTTTCCCGATCATCATATTTATAGTGAACAGGATTTTCAGTTAGCCAATCATTTGCCACTAGTGATGACGGAAAAAGACGCCGTAAAATGCCGCGATTTTGCCCAGCCTAATTGGTTTTATCTGCCGATTACCGCCAGTCTGCCGGATAGTTTCTGGCAGGCGCTACAGCAAAAGCTCGAGCGAATCTGTATGCAGAAAAAATCCATTTTTAAATCAAAATAGAATTTATTGACGGAATACCATCATGAGTTTTTATGTCGTTATCCCTGCGCGTTATGCCTCTACCCGATTGCCAGCAAAACCGTTAAAAGAGATTGCAGGCAAACCAATGATTCAGCACGTTTATGAGCGCGCCTGTGAAAGTGATGCGGCACAGGTCATTATCGCCACTGACGATACACGTATCGAAGCGGCGGCGTTGGCATTTGGGGCGCGAGTGTGTATGACCTCGGCTGCCCACAACTCAGGTACCGATCGTTTGCAAGAAGTGGTTGCGCAACTGGGTTTGAGTGCAAGCGATATTGTGGTCAATGTACAGGGTGATGAACCTTTAATCCCGCCTGCCGTGATTAATCAAGTGGCGGCAAATCTCGCTGCAAATGATTACGCGAGTGTTGCAACACTAAGCGAGCCTATTCACAGTTTTGAAGATTTCCGCAACCCGAATATCGTTAAAGTAGTTGCCGACCAGCAGGGCAAAGCGCTGTATTTTAGCCGTGCGCCTATCCCCTGGCCGCGCGATCATTTTGCAAAAGAGAATGCCAATAATTTGCCGGAAAATTTTCCGGCGCAGCGCCACATTGGTATTTATGCCTACCGTGTGGCATTGCTGGATCGTTTTATTACCTGGCCGCAAGCGCAACTTGAGCAAATCGAATCCCTTGAGCAATTGCGCGTGTTGGCAAATGGCGAGGCAATTCATATCGCGGAAGCTTGTGCTGCGGTGCCCGGTGGTGTCGATACCGAAGCGGATTTATTGCGCGTAAAAGCGATTTTGGAAACGCAAGGTTAAAATCCTTATGGCTAAAGTACTGTTTGTTTGTTTGGGCAATATTTGCCGCTCACCAACCGCCGACGGCATTTTTCGTGAATTGCTTGCGCGCGAAAAGTTGGAGCATAAAATTCAGGTGGATTCAGCTGGCACCGGCGACTGGCATATTGGCAAAGCACCAGATGCCCGCACAGTGGCCGCTGCACACCAGCGTGGTTATGACTTGTCGGTGCTGCGCGCGCGTCAAGTCAGTGTCAATGATTTTGCTGAGTTTGATTATATTCTTGCGATGGATAAATCCAATTTAATGGATTTGCAGCGCATGAAACCATCGGCCTACACCGGCCATTTAGGTTTGTTTTTGGAGTTTGGTGAGCGCGATGACTATCGTGAAGTACCAGATCCCTATTATGGCGGTAATGATGGATTTGAGTTGGTGTTGGATTTGGTCGAAGGCGCCGCACAGGGTCTGCTTAACCATATTCGCAGCAACTCATTTCGTTAATTATCAGACACTACAAATCGCGAATTAATGAAGCGACTCTTTATCAAATAATCCTTTATTAGGTAACTGGCTGTGCCACTTTTTTTACCGCAGTTTAATCTGCAAAAATTCAATACACTCGCTGTGCCTGCGCTGGCGCAGTATTTTGTTAGTGTAAAGAGCGATGATGAGTTGCGTGAAGCGCTCGCGTTTGCGCGCACCGAAAATTTGCCTTTGCTGCTACTGGGCGGAGGTAGCAATATAGTTCTGCGCGATGATTTCCCCGGTTTAGTGGTGCACATTAAATCTCAGGGTAGGGAGGTAGTCGCCGAAAATGATGACTATGTTTGGTTGAAGGTGGCGGCCGGTGAAAATTGGCATCAGCTAGTGGAGTACTCGCTCGATAACGCGCTCTATGGATTGGAAAACTTATCGTTAATTCCCGGCAGTGTCGGTGCTGCACCCATCCAAAATATTGGCGCGTATGGGGTTGAAATCAAAGAGTTGGTCGCTGAACTATCTGCGTTAAATATTCGCTCGGGCTTATCGGTCACTTTTACTAATGAAAGTTGTCGCTTTGCTTATCGCGATAGTATTTTTAAACAAGCGCTCAAAGATCAATATGTGATCACCTCGGTAACATTTCGCTTGCATAAACAGCCGAACCTAAATCTCACTTATCCTGCGTTAGGAGCAGCGTTTGCTGATATAGTCGAGGCAGAGATTACCCCGCAGCAAGTCAGTGCTGCCGTTATACGGATTCGTCAATCCAAATTACCTGACCCGGCGATAATTCCAAATGTAGGTAGCTTTTTTAAGAACCCGGTTATTGCACACACACAGTTCAATAATTTGAAAGCGCGCCATCCTGACATAGTTGCCTATCCAGTGTCGGAAAATCAGATAAAGCTAGCGGCAGGTTGGCTAATTGATAAGGCGGGTTGGCGTGGCAAAGAGGTGGGTGGAGCTGTTGTACATGCACAGCAAGCGCTTGTTTTAACAAATCCGCTTAAGGTCTCGGGTGCGGCTGTGCTGGAATTGGCTGAGCTGATTAAGCAATCGGTGCTTGAGCAATTCAGCGTGATACTGGAAATGGAACCGCGAACCTATCCATGAGTGGTTCTAATTTACTGCGCCGTTCAGAAACTAGCCTGAAGGTTGTGGGTATTAATTCTGAAAAGGTAATAAAAACAGCGCGATAATCGATTATTGGCATTTAAGGATGCCCAAACGGCGCATTAAATAGTGGTAGTTTGCTCGTAGTCTCACTACAATCATTAAAAATGTGCCAGAGATTTTTATGGCAGTTATAACAACAATGTTTTGTATCCGGTTTCGGATTGGGGGCTAGTTTGACAAAGATTCTCGTAGTCGATGATCACGATCTAGTTCGCATGGGGATAGTGCGTATGCTAGCCGACATAGACGGCTATCAGGTGGTTGGGGACGCCAAGAGTGGCGAAGAAGCTGTAACCAAGGCGCGTATTTTAAAGCCCGATGTTGTGCTGATGGATGTAAAAATGCCCGGTATGGGCGGCCTTGAAGCGACGAAGAAATTGCTGACGGTAAACCCGGTACTCAAAATTATTGCGGTTACCGCGTGCGATGATGATCTGTACCCGACACGGCTGATGCAAGCTGGGGCAGTAGGTTACGTTACTAAAGGAGCCGAATTCACCGAGATTACCGATGCGATCGATAAAGTAATTCGCGGTGATTTGTACATGAGTAATAGTATTGCCCAGCAGCTTGCACTCAGAACCTTTTCAGGTGGTAATAATCAGGAATCACCGTTTGAGAAGTTATCCCAGCGAGAGTTACAGACA
Organism: Cellvibrio sp. OA-2007; assembly: GCF_000953825.1. Lineage (GTDB taxonomy): Bacteria > Pseudomonadota > Gammaproteobacteria > Pseudomonadales > Cellvibrionaceae > Cellvibrio. The sequence goes on from NZ_BBUL01000095.1 coordinate 131,929, forward strand.
GCCATGCTGATTGCCAATGGTCAAAAAGTAAACGATATAGCCAATACTTTTTGTGTAAGCCCCAAAACGGTGAATTCCTATCGCTATCGCATCTTTGAAAAGTTGGATATAAACAGCGATGTTGAATTAACCCTGCTAGCGGTAAAGCATAATCTTCTTGATCCGGAAGCCGTTGTATAAACAACGGCTTTTGTCTTATCTACACAGACTTGTTTTCTGATGACGCACAACAGCGCTGATCTGTTTGATCATTCCCGTTTTCTCTCCAATACCACCCAGCAACCTGGCATCTATCAAATGTTTGGGGCTGATGGTGCGATTTTGTATGTCGGCAAGGCCAAAAATTTAAAGGCGCGGTTGTCGAGTTATTTTCGCAAAACCGGTTTAACGCCAAAGACGCAGGCGTTGGTAAGCCGAATTGCGCGAGTCGAAGTCACGGTTACCGCCAGTGAAACGGAAGCACTGATTCTTGAACAGAACCTGATTAAATCTAATCGTCCTCCCTACAATATTTTGCTACGTGACGATAAATCCTACCCCTATATTTTTATTTCCAGCGGCGAAGATTACCCGCGTATTTCATTTCATCGCGGCGCCAAGAAAAAGCGCGGTGATTATTTTGGCCCATTTCCCAATGTGGGTGCAGTAAAAGAAAGCCTGCATTTTTTGCAAAAAACCTTCCGTGTGCGCCAGTGTGAAGACAGTGTATTTAAAAACCGCACTCGTCCCTGCCTGCAATACCAAATCAAACGTTGCACTGCACCCTGCGTAGAGTTTATCTCCCCAGCTGATTACAAAACCGATGTGTATCACACCAGTCTCTTTCTCACCGGCAATGCGGATAAGTTATTAGGTGAATTGGCGGATAAAATGGATGTTGCCGCGCAGGAGTTAGCTTTTGAAAAAGCAGCGGCCTATCGCGATCAAATCACCGCGCTGCGCACGGTACAGTCGCAACAGGTCATTGAAGAAGGTAATGGCGATATAGATGTGATCGCAGCCGAGATGCGTGCATCCGCAATTTGTGTGCATGTTTTATTTATTCGTCAAGGGCGAATTTTAGGCAGTCGCAGTTTTTATCCATCGGCAACCCTGGCGGAAACACCCGCAGAAATTCTCGCCGAATTCATTCCGCAGTTTTATCTTGCCAATACTGGCCGTGAAATTCCGCGTGAACTTATTGTTGGCAGCCAACTTGAAGAGGTTGACCTGCTCAGTGCTGCGCTGCAGCAAGCGGTAGGGCGGCAAGTGCTAATTAATCATCAGGTACGCAGTCATCGCGCCCAATGGTTGCAAATGGCTGCGACGGCCGCCCATCAAAATTTAATCGCCCATATCAATAATAAAAAGAATTCGCTCGATCGTTTTGTCGCTTTGCAAGAAGCGCTTAATTTAGATGACACACCCCAGCGGATGGAATGTTTTGATATCAGTCACAGCAGTGGTGAACTGACGGTTGCCAGCTGTGTAGTGTTTGATACGAGCGGCCCGCTTAAGTCCGACTATCGTCGCTTTAATATTGACGGCATTACACCCGGCGACGATTACGCCGCAATGGAGCAAGCGCTTACACGGCGCTATACACGCTTGCAAAATGGTGAAGGTAAATTGCCAGACATTCTATTGATTGATGGCGGCAAGGGGCAGCTGGGGAAGGCCAAAGAAGTGCTTGCAGAGTTGGGTGTGCAAAACGTTCTACTGATCGGCGTGGCCAAAGGATCGACCCGGAAGGCAGGTTTTGAAACCCTGTTTGATGGCGAGACAGGGGCAGAAATTGTCTTGCCTGGCGATTCACCTGCATTGCATCTGATACAGCACATTCGCGATGAATCACATCGCTTTGCTATTACCGGCCACAAGCAGCGGCGCGATAAAAAACGCAAAACCTCAACTCTGGAGGATGTTCCCGGTATTGGTGCAAATCGCCGCCGCGAGTTGCTGCGTCACTTTGGTGGCTTACACGAAGTTCAAAATGCCAGCATCAATGATTTGGCCCGCGTAAACGGTATTAGTCAGCGGCTCGCAGAAGAGATCTACGCCTTTTTCCACAATGATTAAGAGCCGCTCACCTATACTTCAAATGTTTCAGTAATATAACCAAAAGGTGTTAATGACCTCCTGCTGGTGTATTATCGCGCCCGAATGTAGATCGCTTTTCTGGAATCACTTATGAACCTTGCCAACCAGCTGACCTTGATGCGGATCTTTCTGATCCCGCTCTTTGTGGTGGTCTTTTACTTACCCTTTGGCTGGGCTTATATAGTCTCTTCATTGATTTTTAGTGTTGCTGCCATTACCGATTGGGCTGATGGCTATGTCGCACGTAAATACAATCAGAGCACGCCGTTTGGCGCTTTTCTTGATCCAGTTGCTGACAAATTAATGGTAGCCATTGCATTGTTGCTGCTTGTTACTCTGCACCACGACTCTGCTTGGTTTGTTGTGGCAGCGGCTGTAATCGTGGGGCGCGAGATTGTTATCTCTGCACTGCGTGAATGGATGGCCGAAGTGGGGCAGCGTGCCAGTGTTGCCGTTTCCAGTATTGGCAAGATTAAAACAACACTGCAAATGACCGCCATTATTGTGTTACTAGCTAATATTCCGGTACTGCTCCCGATAGGTTTTATCGCTTTGGCCGGCGCTGCAGCATTAACACTTTGGTCGATGGTGCTTTATTTGCGCGCTGCCTGGCCTTATTTGTTGCCCGCATCGCCAGATAAATAACGACTTTTTGATCGACCTGCGCAGCATTTAAACAACTGTCAAAAAACCTTTTGACTTCATCGATAAAAGACTAGGATTTTCAAAATGAGTCCGCTAGAATTGCGGCCTCTCGAAATGGCGCGATAGCAAAGCGGTTATGCGTCGGATTGCAAATCCGTTGAGCCCGGTTCGACTCCGGGTCGCGCCTCCATTTTTCTTTTACTTACCGAAGTAAAAGCACTCTGCCCGAGTGGTGAAATCGGTAGACACAACAGATTTAAAATCTGTCGATCTTTTGGTCGTGCCGGTTCAAGTCCGGCCTCGGGCACCATATAAAAGTTCTGGGTAATTCCAGAAATCTTAAAAACCCGTCCTGCATGAATGCAGGGCGGGTTTTTTATGTTGTTTTAACCGTTATTCATAGAAATTCCATTTCACCCAGCGTTATTTGGGGGCTCAACTGGGGGCATATATTCCTGGCAACCATTGATTGCCAACAACAAATCCATGTGAAAAAGTCACACTCTCTGCGGTATTTACTTACAGTTAGCGTCCGTTCCTCTATCTAAACTGAGTGCAGCCTAAAGGAATATTTGGGCTGAATCATAACCTCAATTGATAAAGGAACTTATTATGAAACTCTCATCATTTACTTCTAATTCTCTCGCGCTGGCTATTAGCTTTGTTGGTACATTCACCGCATTTAGTGTGACTGCTCAAACGAACGAGACTCCTTTGGATAACACAAAAATCGCGGTTATTAACGGTGCTAAATATTCATTTAGCAAAATTATTGATACTAACGGCGAAGTGAAAACACAAATCCTCAATTCTGCTGGTAAGACGATTTCCGAACGCGAAGTGCCCAGTGCAAAAACAGAAAAATTTGATCCACGTGTGGTTGAGTGGGTTAAGGCGATGCACAGCAAAGGCAACTTCACCGAAACACTGAGTGTAGATATCGCATTGAACCTTGGCGTGACCCTGCAGGTTCCTGTGGAAACGGGCTATGGCGAGATTCGCAATGGTGAAGTCGCAAGCGGCGTGGTAAATGGGCGCGAACTCGGCGCGAAAGAATTAAATCAGTTTGGTGATACCAGCGCGGAAACCCTACGCAAGTTACAGCGTGAAGCTAACCTGCAGCGCAGCGCAGCCGTTCAGCGCTGGGCAGAGGCTAACAAATTATTGGATGCCAAAGGTGCGCGCGAGGCACTTGCGCGCGGTGAAGAGGGGCTGACAGCCAGCTTAACTGCAGATGTTCTTGCCCGGTTGATCGAAAGTAATGACGCAATGATTGCTGGCGTTGAGCCCACGGCAGAATTTAAAGACGATATTAACGCAGCGATGAATGCTACGAATATTACTAATTGGGCGCTGCCGTTTGGTACTACTCGCGGTGATGGTATTGGTATTTACATGACCGAAAGCGGTTGTGCCAATGAGTCACGCATTACCAATTATGATCGCCTTGCTGGTTCGGAAACCGATCACTCACGCAACGTCGGCGCAATTATTCGCAGTGTATCGCCCAATTCATTTTTGTACTGCCGCGGCAGCGCTGTGCTCCCCAATGACAGTGACTTGGATGGTGTGGGTGGTAACGATCCGATTTACATTACGACACGCTCCAATGGCGATGCATCAAGCAATAACTATGGCACCACGGATCGCAACTGGGATAACTACAGTTACAACAACAGTCTTGTTATGTTTAACAGCGCAGGTAATTCTGGCGGCACAACGGGCAGTATTTCTACTCCAGGTAAAGGGTTAAATATTATCGCGGTGGGTAATTACAACGATTCAACCAATAGCATCAACGGCGGCTCTTCATTTACCGACCCTAATATCGGTAATGACAAACCTGAACTCTCTGCACCGGGTACTAGCATTACGGCTGGTGGTTTCACTATGACGGGTACAAGTATGTCTTGCCCTCACGCAGCAGCGTTTACCGCAGACATGATGAGCTCTTCGACTTATTTGAAATATCGCCCCTATTTAGCCAAAGCAAAAATGTTGGCGGGCGCTACCGATGCAATTAGTGGTGGTTTTGATAAGGTTGGATTGGGCGGTATTGATTTTTTAAGCGCGCAGTACTCGGGTTACTGGGCGTGGTGGAGTGGCAATAACAGCTCCTGGAGCACGTTCGATAAAAATGACGGTAACAGTGATGGATATATTACTGCGCGCATTTATATCTCTAACGGCTACAAAAAAGCCCGTGTTGCATTAGCCTGGATGAATCGCGGTAGCTACACCTATGATCATCGCAATAATGCACATGCGATTGGAATGGATTTGGATATGAGAGTGTATGCGCCCAACGGCAGTTTTGTGGGTGGCTCTTACTCCTGGGATAACTCTTTTGAATATGTTAATTTCACACCCAGCCAATCAGGTTATTACACCGTAAAAATAAACCGTTTTGCTAATCGCGATACCGGTTCGGCTCTGCGCATGGGGCTCTATACCAATTACTACAATTAATTAGCTCGATTTCTTTTCTGATTAAATGCAATAGACGCCGCTCGATAGTATTGAGCGGCGTTTTTTTATGTAATTTCTATGTGGGTTTATTCGTCAACCAAACAAAATCATAGGGCTGCAATACCAAATCCCTGTGTTGATCTATGTATTGAGTGCCGCTGTTTAGATCGGTCCAGGTTTCCATGCTGATGAGATTGATGCTGCTGAGCGGTATGGTGACAGTTTCGTTAGTGACATTGTGAATGCAAAAAACACTCTGGGTGCGTTTGGGGCTCTGCCGCCAAAAACCAAACACTTGATCGCCAAGGTGCAGAGTGAATTGTGTGGCATTCGGGTGAAATGCACTTTGCTTACACCTTATCGCAAGCAGGCGCCGCTGTTCGGCAAAAACTTTGTGGTGATGGCTGGCTTCGTCATCTAATTTATTGCGCAGCGCATCGAGTTCCCATTTAAAACGATTGATGGTGCGATTTTGGCCCGAGTGCTCTATGCCTTCGTAGTAATTGTTGGTTGCCAGCAAGCTGTGAATGTAAAACGCAGGGATTCCTTCAATCGACATCATAATTGCGTGGGCACAAATGAAGCGTTTAAATTGCCATTGATCCGGGCCGAATTGCGTGCCTTGCATGGCATCAAAATAAGTGATGTTAATTTCGTAGGGTTTGACTTGGCCAATGGCAGTGGAGCGCCAGGAGACTCGCCCGCCAAAATTCTGCATGGTATTAACCATGGTGCCTATCTCTTCATCGCTTAGTTGTCCTTCCACCGGGCGCAGACCTATGCCGTCGTGTGAGGCGAGAAAATTAAAATAAAAAGTGCCGTCTTGTGCGGGCGGCATACTCATTTGCCAGCGTTTTAAATACTGGCTATTGCCGGTGACCATGGCGTGCAACACGAGAGGCGGCAAGGAAAAGTTATAAACCGCGTGAGCTTCGTTGGCGTTGCCGAAGTAACTCAGGTTTTCGTGATTGGGAATGTTCGTTTCGGTGATGATAATGGCGTTGGGATTCTGGTGTTCAATCAGGCTGCGCAGTAAGCGCACTATCTCATGGGTTTTGGGGTGATTGATGCTGCTATTGCCAACTTCTTTCCACACAAACGCCACCGCGTCTAAACGAAAAGTGCGCACGCCCTTGTCTAAATAAAATTTAATGGTGCGCACAATTTCAATTAATACTTTGGGGTTGGCGAAATTTAAATCCACCTGATCGTGGCTGAAGGTGCACCATACATGTTTAGTGCCTTCAAGAGTTTCCACTTCACGCAGTAAAGGCGAGGTGCGCGGGCGCACTACCATGCTTAAATCATCGGAGGGGGAGGCTTCAAAAAAATAATCTTTCCCCGGGTCTTTGCAGTTTTTAAAATTATCAAACCAAAGGCTGCGACTTGAACAATGGTTTACCACTAAATCGCTCATCAAATTAGATTGCTGCGCTAAGGCTTCAATATCCTCCCAATCGCCCAGACTTTGGTTGACCTGTAAATAATCGATAACGGAGAAACCATCGTCGGAACTGTAGGGGAAAAAAGGCAGTATGTGCACACCATTAATGACGCTTTTTAGTTCCTGCTCATAAAAGGTTTTTAAGGTTTCCAGCGGCGGCTCGCCTTCGCGTTTAATTGAATCGCCGTAGGTGATCACAAAGGCATCGCGTTGATCCCATGCGCTTTCGTGATTTAAGGGTTTAAGGCAGTGCGCATCCAATCCCATTACATCGATTAGTTCGGCGGCAATGGCTGCATGATCGAGCTCTGGGTAAATAAATTGTAAATGGGTTTCGACAATAAACTTTAATTCATTTTGTATCCGCGTCGACATAATTAAGTGTCCTGTTGGTCAGTACTCTATTGGTCAGTGCCTATGAGTTAGCGTCCAAATTCTTTCATGTCGTCGTCAACTGCCTGATGTATGGACGATAAAACATCGGGAAAGGCGCTTCTCACTCGGCTCCAGCTGGGCACAAAGGGTTTTTCCATGGGGTTTTCTAAAAAGCTTTTACCTGCATGTAAAATATTGCGCGCAAATAATTCAACGGCTTTTTCTTCGCTGTGAATATCAAATTGCAAACCGTTCATGCGCGCATCGTTATGGTAGGTTTCAACAAAATCGAGCGCGATTCTGAAATAAGTTGCTTTAATTGAACGAAAAGTCTCCGTTGAAAAAATAACGCCATTGGTAGCCAGTTTACGAAACAGGGCTTTGCTGATGTCGATCGACATTTTGGAGAGGCCTTTTTCGGCATCCTCCGGGCTTAATTCTTGATGCTTGTGATCGTAGGTGTCGGCGATGTCGGCTTGGCACAAGCGATTGTTGGCGTAGTTGCGGTTCATCTCAGAGAGCACACCAATTTCCAAGCCCCAATCGCTGGGGATGCGAATGTCGGTCATTACATCGGCGCGAAAGGAAAATTCTCCGGCCAAGGGATAGCGAAAACTGTCGATAAAATCGAGGTAAGGGGAGTGGCCAATGGTGCGCATGAGCGCGCGAATCAAGGGGGTGACTAACAAGCGGCTGACGCGCCCGTGAATTTTGGAATTGGCGACCCGTGAGTAGTAGCCTTTGCAAAATTCATAATTGAAATTGGGGTTGGCGACCGGATAGAGCAAGCGCGCTAACAGGGATTTGTCGTAAGTCAGAATGTCGCAATCGTGCAATGCAATGGATTCTGCTTTGCCGGATGCAAGGGTATAGCCCATGCAGTACCACACATTGCGCCCTTTACCTGCCTCCATCGGCGCAAGGCCTTCGCTTTTTAGTTGCGCATCAATTTTTCTTAAACGTGGCCCATCATTCCATAGCACTTTAAAGTTTTGGTTTAAGGGTTTAAAAAATTCCAATGCATGTTTGTATTCTGCTTCACTGGCGCGATCCAACCCAATCACAATTTCATCCAAGTAATCAACCGTAGATAATTCTTTGACTATGTTGACCAATGCATCGCCTTCCAGTTCGGAAAAAAGCGATGGCAAAATCAGCCCCATTGGGCGGGTTTTGGAAAAAGTTTTTAGTTCCTTCTCCATGTCAGAAAGTGGACGCTGCGATAAATTGTGCAGTGTTGTGATAATCCCGTTTTGATAAAAATCACCCATAATAGACTCCAGATTATTGTAAGATTTTTTGAATCGCTTCATGCCAACCGACTGGGCCGTAGGCGGTTGTGTAGATAGGTGGCACAGCGCATTGGTGAGCTGGAAAATCATGCGCAGGGGAGCGTACAAAAACGGGATAATCCGCAATTTGCAGCATATCCAAGTCGTTGTAGCTGTCGCCCAAACAAATCAATGGCGTGTTAGAATAGTCCGGCAGTTGTTGGCGCAAGGCGAGTAGGGCAGTGCCTTTGTCGCTCTTGCCTAAAACATGAATAAAGCGGCCTCCGCGTAGGGTTTTTAATTGGTGTTTACTTAGTTCGTTTGCAAAGGCAGAAAAATTTTCCTCGCTGTCTTGCCACAGAATGGGTTCTGAAAACTGTCGCTCTTTTGCTAACGCTGCTTTATCTTGCGCAAGGCCAGTGTGTTGCATGACCTCTGTCACCGACCAATCGCTAAAACCTTCAAACTGCCAGTTATGTTGTGTACGTAATTGGTTTAATAAATAAGTGATTGCTGTTGCTTCTGTGCCGAGTACTAAGCGCGAAAATTCATTGTTGTAAGGTTTTAAAAAACGGGCGGTTGATGAAGTAACCGGTGCGTAAATTGCCGAGCCATTTTCAACAATAAACGGGGCATCTAGGTTTAATTCTTGTTGCAGTGCATGAACCTCAGCAAGTGTTTTACTGGTATTGATTACAATCATGCTGCCGCCAACCTGTAGCTGTTCAATACTGGTTTTTGCGGCTTGCCAGGAATAGTTGTCGTGATCGAGCAAGGTGCCATCCAGATCAGTAGCAACTAAAAATTTTTTATGGTGAGGATTATTCATAATCTTGCCTTGGTGATGAAACGAGTAATATCGTGTTCTGCATTCAGGGTTAACACCCAATCTGCTTGAGCTGGCAATGTATTCAAACAGTGACGGGTGAGCCGCTCAAAATGTGAGACAAAGCGACGCACACTGGTTTCGTCTAATAATTTTGCTGTTTGCTCCGGATTTTTTGCTTGCCAGTTGGCAATCAGTTTTTGTTCTTGCAGCCAGCGCCATGCGTAAACACAATCAAACGAGGGTGCTTGTAACACCACCAAACGATGCATTTTTTTAAACAATGCGGGGTAGCTAGCGGTGAGCGCATGGTTAACGTAGCGGCGCCATACACACTCCGGATCTTCATCTTGTTCGAGGCGGTTGATGGGTGAGTTAAGTGTCTTTTCATCTTGCGCCGAGCAACCAACACACCATCCTTCAAATAAAATCACATCGACCTTACCGGCGACTTTATCCCATTGTTCTGGAGGAAAACGGTCGTCGATGGCTTTATTAAAGCGTGGCACTAGCATGCTTTCATTTGCGCTGAGTTTGCACAGTGCATCAATTGTATTAATGGCGAGTTCTACGTCGTGGGTGCCGGGCACACCGCGCGTTTGCAGTAGCGGGTGGATAGTTTCCGCGAGTGTTTGTCGCTCGCTGTGGCGCAGATAAAAGTCATCTAGTGACAGTGCAATGCAGCGCAGCGAGGAATTTTCTTCCAGTAGGATTTTAATAAATTGTGCCAGTGTGCTTTTGCCGCTGCCCTGTGAGCCTTGTATCCCCAGGATCAAGGTGTGTTCGCTGCGCTCTGCCGCTATGGCCTTGGTGAGCGGCAGATACCACTCGTTTACAGTGCGTCTAAACTCTGGGGGCAATCCGTTTGCGGCAATCAGTTTGTTTAAGTTGGCATGGTTCATAATGGCTCCATTCTGCCCAATCAAGCTGATCTGGAGTGTTTTTCGCATCAAATTGGTGCTTTTTTTCGCCCCAATCCATTGAAAAACCTATATTTACTAATAAGCTTTGTGTGCTAAGTATAATTTTGCAATTTTTGAACCAAAATGGAGCCTGCCTGTAATTAATTGTAGGGCAGACAGTTGTGGGGCGGCGGCTACTCGAAATTCTTCTACACTTATTGGTAGCCTGAATGCAGTAGTTGTATCAGTGAATCTCGAATAATTAATAAAAGCTCTTCTATCAATATCAATTGCACGGATGGTTTTATGTATGTCGCGTGATCAGCAGTCATTCGTGTCGGGTGATAAATCATCTGGATGGAATCCATTACAACTGGATGCCTATGCGGATTATCTAGCAAATCTGTCTGTTACCAATCCGGTTGTAGCGATGGAAAATATTCAGACCTTGGATGGCCAGTTACTCTTGGCTCAGTCTGAATTGCTCAATCCCAATAGCATCGCGAAGCTAAAAAATAAAATACTTGCGCGGCCACTGGCCAATTCAATTCAAATTACCACTTTGATTTCCCCTGAAGATTTACTGCAGCACCTGCTCGACATTATTCGCTCTACGGAATATTTCCAATCATTGGCTGAGCGCAAACATCCGCTCAGTTCACTTGAGCCTGTGTGTGCGATGCTGTCGCGTTTGCCATTGGTACAACAATTTTTGACAGTGATGGCCGCACAAATGCCGGATTTATATCAACGCACTTTGTGTGTCAGTTTATGGTCGCTGTATATCGCACAAGAAATGCGCTTACCGGTACAGGATGCGAGTGATGTGTTTTGGGCTGCCTTGGTTCACGATGTGGGCATGCTGCATCTTAATCCGCATATTCTTAATAAAACCGATGACCTGAGTGCAGATGATTGGGCCCATGTGCAAAGCCATGTGGATATTTCAAATAAAATATTAATGATGGTTCCTGAGTTGTCACCCGCAACTATTACCGCTGTAGCGGAGCATCATGAGCGCTGTGACGGCACTGGCTATCCTTTTGCAAAAGTTGAAAGTGAACTTTCTCTATTGGGGCAGGTGCTCGCCGTTGCCGATGCGATGGTGGGTATTTATTTCAATCGCTTTAAAGCGTAGGGGCGCCGCTGGCGGGAGGTGATTCCGGTATTGGAAATGAACCGCGCCGCATATTTGTATCGCAGTTGCGAAATTGTTGCGGCGATGATTTTGCGTAGCGAGTTGCCGCTGCCAAATGTGGTAAGTGGCAGTGGTGTGCCCGAATTTGCCGAGCGGATGCTGCAACAAAATCTGCATTTGCAAAATTGGTTTATGCACTTGCGCGATTGTTTAACTTCAGTGGGTTATACCCATGGCGATAGAAAATTGCACTCGTTGCAAAACGTTGTGCTGCATATCGCCACTACCTTTAAAGGCAGTTTGTTATTTAAAGAAGATTTGCGTGAGTCGCTTGAATCTATGGCGAGCGAAGAGGCGCACAGCATCAGCCAGGTAGTGGCCGATGCATCGCTCATGCAACAGGAGATGGCGTTTCATTTGCAGCGTCTGAGCCGAATGATGCAAATGTATGTGATGTCCGGTGAAAGTAAAGACCCCAAAATTGCCCGCCGTTTAAAAGACGGGCTTGGGGAAATTAGCGGTTTTATTCGGTAAATCTGCGCATCTATTTTTTATTGTTGATGCCAAAACGGCTGGCCGATAGTGGGTGTGCTCGGGCTGGCGGTTTGGCGTTTTTGCATTAATCCCGCTTTATAGGCTTTTCTTCCTGCATCAATTGCATCACCAAAGGCTTCAGCCATCATCGGTGGATTGTGCGCTTTGGCTACGGCAGTGTTTAACAAAATGCCGTCGAATCCCATCTCCATCGCCTCGGCTGCTTGTGATGGTGCGCCCAAGCCTGCATCGATAATCATGGGTACATCTTTAATGCGTTCGCGCAGGGTGCGTAAGCTGTAGCGATTTAATAAGCCCTGGCCGGTACCGATGGGGGCGCCCCAAGGCATTAATACTTCACAGCCGACATCGAGCAAACGCTTGCACAGGATTAAATCATCGGTGCAGTAAGGTAATACCTTAAAACCTTTTTTGATCAACATTTCCGAGGCTTCTACTAAACCAAACGGATCGGGTTGCAGGTTGTAATCGTCACCGACAACTTCCAACTTAATCCAATCAGTGTTGAAAATTTCGCGCGACATTTCCGCGAGTGTCACCGCTTCTTTTACCGACTTACAACCGGCGGTATTGGGTAGCAAACGGCAGCCGCTCTCTTGAATGTATTGCCAAATCGCATCGCCATCGCGATTGGCTGGGTTCTGGCGGCGCAGGCCGAGGGTGACGATTTCGCAGCGCGATTGAATGATGGAGTCGCGCATTAATTGTGGCGATGCGTAGAGTGCGGTGCCCAATAAAAAACGGCTGGAAAATGTTTCGCCGTAGAGTGTGAAATCTTTTTCTGGTTTGTGATAACTCATATCAACCTCCACCCACCGGTTTGACTATGTCGATTTGATCGCCGTTGCATAATGCGCGCTCGTTATAAGTTGAGCGGGGTACAAATTCGCCGTTGATCGCCACGGCGATTTTGCTGTCGCCATAGTCCCATTGTTGTAATGCATCGCTGAGCAGCGTATTGGCCGCCAGTGATTTTTTTTCGTTGTTTACACTCAGTTCAATTGTCATAGCTTGGTATTTTCTAGTGCGAGTTTAACTGGGCAGAAAAAATCGGTTCCGGTTTGTTGAGAATATGTGCCAACACATTTTCAACGACAGCGGGTGCGAGTAAATAGCCGTGGCGGAATAATCCGTTGACGGTGATCAAGCCATCTTGCACCGCTACTTTGGGTAAGTTATCCATAAACGCGGGGCGCAAGTTGGTATCCATTTCAATAATGCGTGCTTCCGCGAATGCGGGTGATAGTGTGTAGAGTGCACTGCTTAATTCCAAACTGGATTGAATCGTCACCGGCGAGCGATCTTCACTTTCAATTTGAGTTGCGCCGATAATAAAACGGTGATTGGGTTTGGGTACCACATACAACTGGTAGCGCGGGTGCATCAAACGCACTGGGCGTTGCAATTGAATTTCTTTGGTTTCTACGTGCAGGGTTTCACCGCGCACACCGCGCAAATTGCGCAGCTGTTTCTTTGCGCCCAAGCCGCGACAATCAATTACCAAATCAAAATGTTCTGCGCCACTTTCGGTTAGGATTTTTCCGGGAAACACATCAACCGGTGTATGGGCGCGAACATTCATCCCTGTGGCGATAATTTCATCGCCCAGCAAGCGTAAAAATTCGCGGTTGTTGACATGGCCTTCGTCGGCCAGAAAAAGTCCGCGATGAAAATGGCTGTGTAAATCGGGTTCGAGTTGGTGAATTTCCTGCTGGTTCAGCTGTTGGTAGCCGGTGCAATTGGGCAATACAAAACCCAATTCCCGCGCAAATTGATCCAGCTCGCTAGTGTCCTGCTGGTGTGCAACAACAAGGCTGCCGTTATTAAAAAACAGCGGTGTGTCGGTTGCCGGTAATTGTGCCAACCATGCGGGCCATTGCTGTAGGGCGTAAATACCCATGCGGTAAACATCTGCGTCGGACACCACTGCTTCACTTAAGGGGGCAACCATTCCTGCGGCGGTAAACGCGGCGGCGCGGTTACTTTGCGGTGTATCGGGTGTAAAACTGCCTGCTTCAAATAGCGTGACTTGAATACCCGCTTTTTGCAGTTGCCAGGCGAGCAAACGCCCGAGCAAACCGGCACCGGCTATAGCAATTGTTTGGGGATGTTGGTTAATCACATTGCCTCGGAATTTTGAGGCGGAGGGCAGGGAATAGCCGCAGCTATAAGTACCTTGTTCCCTCCGCAGGTATTAGCCTGTTCAGGTTCTACGGATTGGGCCGAACCCATCTCAGCCTTCGTGCAGACAATGTCTACCAAGGCGCTCCGACAAGAAAGTGGCCAATATACTGGCCATGAATTTAGTTCGCAATCTATCTCAGGTTTTTAAATGAGTAGATACGCAGTTTATTTGCTAATGGACTCTACCCGACACACAAATTCTCCCTGTGCGACACGGGCATTGACAGTGGTTCCTGGCATTACCTGATTGCTGTTGGTGATGACCTTGTGAGTTTGCGCATCGGTAATCAAGCCATAGCCGCGCTCAAGTGTACTCAGTGGGTTGAGTGTATTTAACATGCGCACCGCCTCGCCCAAGCTTTTTTGTTTGCGCTCAAGCAAACGATATTGCGAGGTTTGCAGACGTTGATGTTGCGCCGCAATGCGTTCTTGCAGTTGGTGCAAACGCACTTGTGGATGGTGCGCCTGCTGGCGAATTTCTAATTGACGAATGCGATTTTTACAATCGCCCAGCAAGTGTTTGATGTGATTTTTCAAGCGCAGTTCGAGATTATCCAACCGCTGCGACTGCTGCTCCAAGCGCTCACGTGGATGGCGCAAGCGCTGACGCAAATTGTGTAGGTGCCGCTGCCATTGCTGCAGCTGGCGCAACATGGCCTCTTCAAGCAATAATTCAAAACCGATAAATTTATCCAGCCAGTCATCGCCATCGGGTACTAGCAGTTCGGCGGCAGCGGATGGAGTTGGCGCTCGCAAGTCGGCGACAAAATCGGCGATGGTGAAATCTACTTCGTGGCCAACTGCACTGACAATCGGCAGCTCGCTGTTAAAAATCGCACGGGCGACTATTTCTTCGTTGAATGACCAAAGATCTTCCATCGAGCCACCACCACGGGTGAGCAGTAATACATCAAACAAACCAGCGCGATTGGCGAGCTCAATTGCTTGGACGATTTGCGGTGCCGACTCTTTGCCTTGTACCGCAACCGGAATAACCGTGACGGGAATGCCCGGGAAGCGGCGCTCCAGTACGCTCAATACATCGTGAATCGCGGCGCCGGTTGGCGAGGTGATAACACCTATATGTTTGGGTAGATCGGGCAGGGCTTTTTTGTGCGCTTCGTTAAATAATCCCTCTTGCGATAGCTTATGTTTGAGTTCATCAAATGCGCGCTGCAGGGCGCCGCTACCGGCTTCTTCCATGTGTTCGGCGATAATTTGGTAATCGCCGCGCCCCTCATACAGGCTGACGCGCGCGCGTAACAGTACATGTTGCCCCTGCTGGGGTTTGAAACGCACCAGCATATTGCGGTTGCGAAACATGCAGCAGCGCACCTGGGCCTGGTCATCTTTAAGGGTGAAGTACCAGTGGCCGGAAGAGGGGATGGAGACATTGGATAGCTCGCCCTCTACCCACAATAAGGGCAAATGGGTTTCCAATAGTTGCCGCGCCGAGCGGTTAAGCTGGCTGACACTGAATATCTCGCGCTCGGAGGTTTTGCTAAACAGATCGGTAGTCATGGGCGCATTCTAGGGGATGACGGCGCGAGGGGATAGCCTCAGCTTTGCCCTTGAACACTAGATGTTGTGGTTTTTGGTTTACCGGAAGCCCCCAAGCCGCTATAATTTCGCGTTTATTTTTCCCCTGCTTTGAGGTTGGTTGGTATGTTGCGGATTGCTGAAGAAGCCCTCACGTTTGACGATGTTTTGCTGGTGCCCGGTTATTCCGACGTGACCCCCAAAGACGTGTCTCTGAAAACCCAGTTGACGCGCAAAATTCAATTGAATATTCCACTTATCTCCGCGGCGATGGATACAGTGACCGAATCGCGCCTTGCGATTGCAATCGCTCAGGAAGGCGGTATCGGCATCATCCATAAAAGCATGACTATTGAGCAGCAAGCGGCTGAAGTGCGCGCGGTTAAGAAGTTCGAAGCCGGTGTAGTAAAAGACCCAATCACTATCGACGCCAGCGCGACTATCCGCGATTTGATCGCCTTGACTCGCAAAAATAATATCTCTGGTGTACCGGTACTGAGCAAAGGTGATTTGGTTGGTATTGTGACCGGGCGCGATGTGCGTTTTGAAACCAATCTCGATGCTAGCGTTTCCAGCATCATGACGCCCAAAGAGCAATTGGTTACCGTTAAAGAAGGTGTGTCTGCCGAAGAAGTGCGCAACTTGCTGCACAAGCACCGTATCGAAAAAGTATTGGTAGTTAATGATGCGTTTGAGCTGCGCGGTTTGATTACTGTAAAAGACATCAACAAAGCCGAAAAATACCCCAACGCTTCCAAAGACCCTGAAGGTCGTTTGCGTGTAGGTGCGAGTGTTGGCACCAGCCGCGATACTGAAATGCGGGTTGATGCTTTGGTTGAAGCTGGCGTAGATGTACTGGTGGTAGATACTGCCCACGGCCACTCCAAAAACGTATTGGATCGTGTCCGTGCGATCAAAACCAAATACCCCGATGTGCAAGTGATTGGCGGCAATATCGCGACCGGTGCCGCAGCGCTCGCACTGGTGGAAGCCGGTGCAGATGCGGTAAAAGTAGGCATCGGCCCAGGTTCGATCTGTACGACTCGTATTGTAAGTGGTGTGGGTGTGCCACAAATTTCTGCCATCGCCAACGTGGTTGCAGCATTAAAAGGCACGGGTGTACCTGCAATTGCCGATGGTGGCATTCGCTACTCAGGTGATATTGCCAAAGCAATCGTTGCCGGTGCGCACGCGGTGATGATGGGTTCTATGTTTGCCGGTACTGAAGAGGCGCCGGGCGAAGTGGAGTTGTATCAAGGTCGTACCTACAAGGCTTATCGCGGCATGGGTTCACTGGGTGCCATGGCGCAAACCTCTGGTTCTAGCGATCGCTATTTTCAAGATGCAAGCCAAGGCGCTGAGAAGTTGGTGCCAGAAGGTATTGAAGGTCGCGTACCTTACAAAGGTTCATTGACTGCGATTGTTCACCAAATGATGGGCGGTGTGCGTTCAGCCATGGGTTATACCGGTTGTGCGGATCTGGAAGCAATGCGCACCAAACCTGAATTTGTGCGTGTTACATCTGCCGGTATGGGCGAAAGCCATGTGCACGATGTGCAGATCACCAAAGAAGCACCTAATTATCCAATCGGTGGCGGGCGTTAATCTCCGCTGCTAATACGCCAAAAAACTCGGGTAATGCCCGAGTTTTTCGTTTAAACGCAATTCATTTTTAGTTTTTCTTTTTCATTTTACTTTTGAGCAGGAACCAGCATGTCTCACGATATTCACGCACAGCGAATCCTTATTCTCGATTTCGGTTCACAGTACACCCAATTGATTGCGCGCCGCGTGCGCGAGATCGGTGTCTTTTCTGAAATCCGCGCTTGGGATATGAGCGAAGAAGAAATTCGCGCATACAACCCCAAGGGCATTATTCTCGCCGGCGGCCCTGAATCTGTGCATGAACTGAACTCGCCGCGCGCACCAGAAGTTGTGTTTACGTTGGGTGTTCCGGTGTTTGGCATTTGCTACGGCATGCAAACCATGGCCGAGCAAATGGGCGGCGCAGTTGAAGGCTCTAATGTGCGTGAATTTGGTTACGCACAAGTAAAGGTTCTGGGTGACAGTGCGATCTTTAAAGATATTAAAGATCATGTTGATCATGATGGTAATGCATTGCTGGATGTGTGGATGAGTCACGGCGATAAAGTGACCAAAATGCCCGCTGGTTTTGAAGTGCTTGCATCTACGCCATCTTGTCCGATTGCCGGTATGTACAACGAAGCGAAAAAATTCTACGGCGTGCAGTTCCATCCTGAAGTGACTCACACGCTGCAAGGTCAACGTATTTTTGAACATTTTGTTTTGCAATTGTGCGCTTGCGAGCCGCTGTGGACTCCGGCAAATATTGTTGAAGATGCAATTAACAAAGTGCGTGAACAAGTCGGTAGCGACAAAGTATTGCTCGGCCTTTCTGGCGGCGTGGATTCATCAGTTGTTGCCGCGTTGCTGCACAAAGCCATAGGTTCACAGCTCACCTGTGTCTTTGTCGACAATGGTTTGCTGCGCAAAAATGAAGGCGACCAAGTGATGGATATGTTCGCCAAAAACATGGGCGTAAAGGTGATTCGCGCCGATGCTCAAGATCAGTTTTTAAATAAACTGAAAGGCGAAAACGATCCAGAGAAAAAACGCAAAATTATCGGCGGCACCTTTATCGATGTGTTTGATGCAGAAGCCACCAAACTAAAAGATGTGAAATGGCTGGCACAAGGTACGATTTACCCTGATGTTATCGAATCTGCCGCCGCTAAAACCGGCAAAGCACACGTAATTAAATCACACCACAATGTGGGCGGTTTGCCCGAGGATATGGCCTTCAAACTAGTTGAACCACTGCGCGAATTATTTAAAGACGAAGTGCGCAAAATCGGTTTGGAATTGGGCTTGCCGTATGACATGGTGTATCGCCATCCATTCCCCGGTCCAGGCTTGGGCGTGCGTATTCTCGGTGAAGTGAAAAAAGAATACGCCGATATTCTGCGCGAAGCCGATGCTATCTTTTTGGAAGAGCTGCACGCTTCTGGTTGGTATCACAAAACCTCACAAGCCTTCGCCGTATTCCTGCCGGTGAAATCCGTTGGTGTAGTAGGCGATGGTCGCCGTTATGAGTGGGTAATCTCCCTGCGCGCAGTAGAAACTGTCGACTTTATGACCGCGCGCTGGGCGCACCTGCCATACGATTTGTTAGAGAAAGTTTCAGGCCGCATTATCAATGAAATTTCTGGTGTATCGCGCGTGTGTTACGACGTATCGAGCAAGCCGCCAGCGACGATTGAGTGGGAGTAACAAAAGGGAAGTGTTTTCTCTGCATTAATCATGAAATATTTGACGTACTAAAAGAGCGACCACTTTCTAGTGAGTGGTCGCTCTTTTTTGTGATATTTGGCAAAACCTACGATATTGCTTTATCCACAATCACTTGCGCTTCAGCAATTAATTGCTGAAGGTGCTCTTTTCCTTTAAAACTTTCCGCATAAATTTTATAAATCTCTTCCGTGCCCGATGGACGCGCAGCAAACCAACCATTTTTACTCATCACTTTAATGCCGCCAAAACCAGCATTATTGCCTGGCGCCTGAGTCAAAATGTTTTCAATTTTATCGCCAGCCAATTCGGTTGAGGTGATTTGTTCGGGTGATATTTTTGAAAGCGCTTTTTTCTGCGCAGTATTGGCAGGCGCTTCTACGCGAGCTTCAGCCGCATGACCAAATTCATCGGCAAGCAGCTTGTAACATTCGCCAGGGTCGCGGCCGGTTTTGGCTTTGATTTCAGCGGCAAGCAGTGACGGAATAATGCCGTCTTTGTCGGTAGTCCACACACTGCCATCAATGCGCAAGAACGATGCACCGGCACTTTCTTCACCACCAAAACCGAGTGAACCGTCAAATAAACCCGGCGCAAACCATTTAAATCCAACCGGGACTTCGTACAAGCGGCGGCCAATTTTTTGTGCAACTTTATCGATCATTGCGCTGCTGACCACAGTTTTACCAATGGCGGTATCGGCGCGCCATTGCGGGCGGTTTTGAAACAAATATTCAATCGCAACGGCGAGATAATGATTGGGCGGCAGCAAACCACAACTGGGCGTCACTATTCCGTGGCGGTCATGGTCGGCATCGCAGGCGAAGGCGACATCAAACATGTTGCGTCGCTCAACCATCCCTTGCATGGTGTACGAGGACGATGGATCCATGCGAATTTTTCCGTCCCAATCGGCAGTCATAAATGAAAAGGTTTTATCAACCGCAGTATTGAGGACTTTTAAATTGAGTTGGTAATAATCGGCAATCGCACTCCAGTAACTGACACCGGCACCACCAAGTGGATCGGCGCCCATGTGAATGTTTGCACCGCGAATGGCATCCATATCAATTACGTTAATTAAATCTCTCACATAGTATGTTACGTAATCGTGTTGATGGGTGTTACTTGCCTTAATGGCCTGGTGGTAATCCATGCGTTTTACATCGCGCAAATTATTTTCCAGCAGTTCATTGGCGCGCGCTTGCATCCAGTTGGTGATGTCGCTGTCGGCGGGGCCGCCGTTGGGTGGATTGTATTTAAAGCCGCCGTTATCGGGTGGGTTGTGCGATGGGGTGATCACTATGCCATCGGCTAAACCAGCGTTGCGCCCACGGTTGTAGGTGAGAATAGCGTGGGAGATCGCCGGTGTAGGGGTGTATTCACCACCTTTGGCGAGCATTAATTCCACGCCGTTGGCTGCCAATACTTCAACGGCACTGATTTGTGCTGGCTCCGAGAGCGCGTGGGTATCTATACCGAGATAAAGTGGGCCAGTAATACCCGCCTGTGCGCGGTAATCGCAAATTGCCTGACTAATCGCCAACACATGATTTTCATTAAAGCTGGTATTGAACGATGAGCCGCGATGACCGGAGGTGCCAAAACTGACTCGCTGTTCTGGGATTCCCACATCGGGTTTCTTGCTGTAATAGGCATCGATCAATTTAGGGAGATCCACCAGCAGATCTGCGGGTAAAAGTTGACCAGCCAGAGGGCTTGTAGTCATAAAAACTCCTTTGCGATTCGGTTTTATTGAGAAGAGGGCGTTATAGTAGCGCGCTTTGATTTCATTTAACTATATAAAGAGCATTCAAATAATAATCCAAACCAAATTAAGCCATTAGGTTAGACCAACAATATTAAATTCGATTAAAGGTAAAATTATGCGCTGGAAACAAGGTCGTCGCAGTAACAACATTGAGGATTTACGCGGTTCTGGTGGCCCATCAATGGCGATGGGCGGTGCGGGCGTTCTACTTCGAATTGTGCCGTTTTTGTTGCGTACAAAAGTAGGGCGCATTTTATTGCTGATCGCTGTGGTGGGGTACTTTGGGGCAAAATTTCTGGGAGTAGATTTATTACAGTTGGCAGCACCTTCTGCGAGTAGTTCAGGCTCCCAACAGTTATCCCCTAAAGATCAGGAGTTGGCTGATTTTGTATCGGTGGTACTGGCAGACACAGAATCCACCTGGCATCTCGAATTTAAAAAATTAGGGCTGACCTATCAAGAACCCAAGTTGGTTTTATTTCGCAACGCAGTCAACTCTGCCTGCGGTTATGCGCAAGCAGCGATGGGGCCGTTTTATTGTCCGGGCGATCAAAAACTCTATATCGATTTAGCATTTTATGAGGATATGAAAAACAAACTGGGCGCACCGGGTGATTTTGCCCAAGCCTATGTGATTGCACACGAGGTTGGGCACCACGTGCAAACCTTGCTAGGCACTTCGGCAAAAGTGAGGCAGGCGCAACAACAAGCCTCAAAAGCGCAGGCAAATCAGCTCTCGGTGAAGCAGGAGCTGCAAGCAGATTGTTATGCGGGAATTTGGGGTTATTACGCAGATACTGAGCGAAAAATGTTGGAGCAAGGCGATATTGAAGAGGCGCTCAATGCAGCCGCAGCGATTGGTGATGATAAATTGCAACGACAAGCGGGTGGGGCGGTTCGCCCTGAAAGTTTTACGCACGGCAGTTCCAAGCAGCGTGTGGAGTGGTTTAAGCGCGGTTTTGAACAGGGAAAAATAGAGGCATGCAATACGTTTAAATAAGACCTGCTGTTACCGCAAACTAAAAAGGCCAGTAATTACGCTGGCCTTTTTAGTTTGCGCTGATGCGCTAAGCATGAAGATGTTAATTTTTTGCGGTGAGATAAATTGTTAATTCTTGACCAGGATGAATGTAGCTTTCATCTTTTACTTTATTCCAGCTCAAAATATCTTTTTTAGATACATCAAATTTATTGGCGATTTTGTACAGCGTGTCACCGCTCTTAATTTGATAGGTAATTTTATTGTCTTTCTGGGTGGCGGCTGCATTCATCACCAATAATTTTTGCCCCGGGTTTAACTGGGATTTGGCTGACATGTCATTCCATTTCAGTAAATTGTTCACACTAGTCCCGTGTTTTTTGGCGATGGTCCAGAAACTATCACCTGACTTGATGGTGTAAAAGGTGCCAGTATTTTTTTGATCGCGCTGGGCGATTTCTTGCTCGGCTTGAATGGCATAGGGAGAATTTAATGGTGTTTGACCGGGAATACTTAGGCTTTGGCCGATTTTTAATTGGGTCGATTTTAAGTTATTGGCCGATTGAATGGCGGCAACGCTGGTTCCGAAACGTTTGGCGATCGCACCCAGAGTGTCGCCCGATTTTACTTTGTAATCTCCTGCAACCTGAATAGGTGTTATTTTGGGGAGTTTATCCAGGCTCAGGGTAAATTGTGCCGCATCGGCAACAGGAACCAGTAATTGATGTGGGCCGGTGGGGTCAGTAATCCATTTGTTGTAGCCAGCATTGAGGTTGCGCAGTTCTTTGGGGTCTATTTCCGCCATGCGCGCTGCCTGTGCAAGGTCGATGGGCGAGCTGACATTGACAGTGGTGAAGTAGGGATTATTTTCAATTTCTTCCAGCTCCAGATCGTATTTTTCCGGGTCGGCAATCACTTTGGAAAGTGCGAGCAGTTGGGGGACATAAGACTGGGTTTGCTGTGAAAGAGGCAGTGACCAAAAATCGGTTTTTTTGCCTTGTTTGCGGTTTTTTTCAATTGCGCGGCGGATTGTGCCTTCGCCTGCATTGTAAGCGGCGATGGTCAGCAACCAGTCGCCATCGAACATGGTGTTCAAGCGTTTGAGGTAGCGCACTGCCGCATCGGTAGAGGCGACTATATCGCGACGTCCATCATACCAATGGTTTTGTTTAAGTCCGAAATTGCGCCCGGTATTGGGCATAAATTGCCAAAAGCCCACCGCTTTGCTTGGGGAGGAGGCAAACGGGTTGTATGCACTTTCAACGATGGGCAATAGTGCCAACTCCATCGGCATACCGTTTTCACGTAACTCGTTGGCAACATAATAAAGATAGGGTTTGCTCTGTTCGGTTACCCGATCAAGATAGCGCTGATTGTTGGCAAGCCAACGAAGATTTTTATCGACCTTAGCGTCGCTGATATCCGGAAAGTCATAACCCTCGATAATCTCATCCCATAGATTGCCGTAGTCACCGGTATGCTCGCGCAGTTTTGCGCCCAGTTCGGACTCTTCAGGAGGAGTAGGTTCGGTTATGGAAGTCTCTGCGACAGGATTATCTACCTGCTTGAGCGTGCTACATCCAGGGAGAATGAGAAACCATGTGAAACAAATAAGTGGTAACAGCGCAGAGCGAATGGAATGATTCATAGGTCAATAGGGTCACTGTCAGAGGTTTTTTTCAGTCTTTGTAGGGTGAAAAAACCGGTTGTTTTTTGCCTTTTTATTTTTCGCGTTAGGACTTTCATCCTATTTATTCGTCAAATAACGGCTGCTTAGTGATTGCCTCTGCCCTTATTGGGGGCTGCGGATTTCGGATTCTAGGTGCAGGCGTCGTATCGGTCAACGCTTAATTCGGAATAACAGGCAACCTGTCACAACCCACTTGAGAGCTGGTCTGGGCTTTAAATTTAGGACTTATCCGATTTAGTTTGGCCAGTTATCTTTAATTAAACGCAATGCACCAAATATCTCTGCGGGAGTTCTCAGTAGTTGTTTTAAGCGATCTTCCGCGAAGATTCTGATGCCAGATTGTTGACAGCGTAAAAATGGATTTGTTCTTTTTTCCAGCAACATAGTTGAAGGGAGTGTAATAAGACCTTGTGCCCGTGCGTGCTGCACCCGTTCAAAACGAGCGCAGAGCTCGATATTGTCAGGCTCTACTGCAACTGCAAAAGCGAGGTTGGCTTGAGTATATTCATGGGCGCAATAGATTTGGGTGTCGTCAGGTAAGGCAGCGAGTTTTTGCAGCGAGTCCCACATGATTTCTGCAGTGCCGTCAAAGCGACGCCCACAGCCTCCGGCGAAGAGTGCATCACCACAGAACAAGAGCGGAGGGTGGTTACTGGTGCTATCGCAAAAATAAACTATGTGCTCCCAAGTATGACCAGGCACAGCAATTACCCTGAATGTGATACCGTCCAATTGCAGTACATCATTGTTGTTAAGGATGTGGGTTATTTGTGGAATTAATTCTGAGTCTGGTCCGTACACAGGGACTTGCCAATGCTCAAGCAAGGTTGTAATTCCTTGGGTATGGTCACGATGGCGATGGGTGACCAAAATAGCGCTGAGTTCAAGCTGGCTGCGAATGAGAAAATCCATCACTGGCGCGGCATCACCCGGGTCAACAACATAGACCGATGGGCTGCTCAAATCAGGGCGAATCACCCAAAAATAATTGCTGTCCAGTGCAGGAATAGGGGTAATAGTTAGCATAATCGTGCCTCATAAGAATCATGTTCTTATTCTACGCTTGCCAGGTCAGTTCTATGTAAAGCTAATTTGCCTTGGCGCTTGTGCTAGATTGTGGCGATCTTTATATATGTGTCTGGTACTGAGTGCTTGGGCGCAGGGAGAAAGAGTAAAAAATGCATCGTAAGTTGATAAAAACACCGCATCGATTACTGATCCGTTTTTCTGCAATCTGGAAAAAGCGCTTTGGGGTCTTGCCGATAAAAGAGTCAATTAATGATGTGACTGATTGGTTTGGGTCGCCACTGGGTAAAGCGCTGCTCACAGAGGAACAAGAGGCGATTGCTGATGGCTTGCAGTGTGTGTTTGGTTATCATCTGCTGCAGCTTGGCATCAGTGGCCGTTTGGATTTAACCACAGAGAGCCGCATTACTCACCGTTTTATATTGCATCCCCAACTGGATGATCATCAGACTACAACACCAGCACCCATTGGTGCATTGGTTGATTTCAATCACTTGCCTCTGGCGGCCGAATCAATCGATGCGGTGCTGCTGCATCACAGCCTCGATTTTAGCCAAAGCCCGCATCATCTCTTGCGGGAAGCGACTCGCATTGTAATCCCCAAAGGGCATCTGATTGTGGTGGGCTTTAACCCCTGGAGTCTCTGGGGTGTTTGCGCCAGTCTTGCCCGTATTGTTAAATCCCAGCCGCGCTGGCGCTTTCAATATTTGCGTTTGGGGCGATTAATCGATTGGTTGACCTTGTTAGACATGGAGCCGATTTCAGTTTACCAAGGTTTTTTCCGGCCACCTTGGCCGCAAGAGGGGGTAATTAAACATTTGCATTGGATGGAGCGCTGGGGTAAAAAGCTGCGCCTGCCTTGGGGCGGATTTTATATGGTGGTGGCACGCAAAGATCATATTCCTCTCACTCCCATCAAACCCGCCTGGCAGCGTTATCGCCCGTTGCGCGGTTTGGCTGTCACCCGAATTCTTGGCCCGGCACCGGGTATGGGGTTGCGCCTTCGCGCGCTATCGCCCTATACCTATAATGAAGACAACAGGGTTTAACACCCGCTTTAGATGAAGGCTTGGACAGATGCGGCAAATCGTACTGGATACTGAAACTACCGGTCTTGAAACCTCTCAAGGGCACCGGATTATCGAAATCGGCTGCGTGGAACTGTTTAACCGCCGTTTGACGGGGCGTCACTACCATCAATATATAAAGCCTGAACGCGAAATCGACGCGGGCGCGCAAGCTGTGCATGGCATTAGTAACGCTATGCTGGAGGATAAGCCGGTATTTGCGCGTATCGCCGATGAGTTTTTGCAGTTTATTGGCGATGCTGAACTGATCATCCACAATGCAGCGTTTGATATCGGCTTCCTCAACTATGAAATGAATATGCTGCGGCCAGGTTTTGGCAGTATCAGCGATCGCTGTCACGTCATCGATACCTTGCTAATGGCACGCGCCAAGCATCCCGGCCAAAAAAATAATTTGGATGCACTCTGTAAGCGTTACGGTGTAGATAACTCCCAGCGCGAGTTGCATGGCGCATTGCTCGATGCCGAAATTCTGGCAGATGTTTATTTGTTAATGACCGGTGGGCAGACTGCGCTATCGCTCGGCGGTAACCAATCCAAAAATGAAGACGGCGAAGACCAAAATGCACTACGCCGTCTAGCTACTGGTCGTAAACCCCTGCCAGTTATAATGGCTACTGAAGAAGAGCTGGAGCTGCATAATCAAAAATTAGCAGTGATTGCCAAGAGTAGTGGCGATAACTGTGTATGGTTGCGTGAGTAGTAGAATTGCCTGGCTACCATTTGGGCGTTCAGCAGAAAAAACACACAGAGCACATCGGTAACTGAGAGATGTTTGGCAAACTTCCCGCCTTGACCGCGCTAATTTGCACGGCGGCGGTGAAATAACGCCAAACATGGTATAGAGTCAATGTGATTTATATAAATTGCATGGCTAAGCTGCGTGCTATAGCCATGCCTTACCCGTTAAGTGACAAACGCCAGGATGTTATTGTGAGCACAACAGAAACCTTAAACCTTGCTTCCCTCAAAATGGTTCAGGACGAACTGGTTGCCACTATTGAGCAGTCGGCCATCCGATTAGAGCAGTTTTCACAAGATCGTAATAATGGCGAACTACTGCAAAGCTGTATTGATGGAATCAAACAAATACGCGGCATTCTGAGCTTAATTCAATTGCGCGGCGTGGACTTATTGGCTGAAGAATTGGTGGTTCACATCACTGATATCACCTTAGGTGAAGACGATAAAACCGATGCAAAATTAGAATTACTCACCTCCAGTTTTTTCATCCTGCCGCGTTATCTTGAATACTGCACCCAAACTGCACGCAGCATGGCAATGTTGTTAATTCCTCATGTCAATGAGTTGCGGCTTGCGCGTAAGGCAGCACCTTTGCCTGAAAGTTATTTTTATCCGCTGCCATCAGTAAAAGCGAACCGCGAATTGGTTTCCGCACAACAATTGCCGGAAGATTTGAGTGTATTAGTCCGTCGCTTACGCCACATGTACCAAACCGGTTTACTAAATGTGCTTAAAGGTGTGCAGGTCAAGGCCTCGTTAGGCATGATGACTCGCGCGTTGCAGCGGTTGGAATCTGCCGCTGCAGGCAGTGCGCTCAGTAATTTTTGGTGGCTAAGTGGCGCTACAGTCGGTGCCTTAGCTGAAAAAAATATGCGCATGACTAAAAGCCGAAAAATGCTGTTCAGTGCAGTTGAGCGCGAAATAAAACGCTTTCAATTCGAGGGCAATGCTGTTTTAGGGCGAGAGGTAGATCCGGCACTACAAAAAGAATTGATTTATCTATTGGCGCTCTCTCACTCAGATCAAGAACTTCCCAAAACTGTTTTGGCTGCTTATGGCGTATCGCCTTTAAGTTATACCGAGGCAGAACTCGCGCGCGAAATGGAATTCCTCAATGGCCCTAGCGCCAATACCATCAGCTCGATGGTAGCAGTGCTAACCGATGAGTTGCATAGCACTAAAAACATTCTTGAGCGCGCCGCGCAGGGTGGCGCGGAGCTGTTAAGTGAATCGCCCGAGTTGTTAGAGACACTAAAAAAAGTGGCCGATATTTTATCGATTGTCGGTTTGGTTTCGCCCAGTAACAGCCTTAAACAAGAAATTGAAAAAATTGCAGTATGGCAAGCGAATCACAGCCCGGTTACACCCGATGAGCTCTTAGTCGTTGCTGACACACTTTTGTATGTGGAAAGCACAATCGCCGGCTTAAATAACGCCAACCTTTCCGATGAAAAAGTTGCGCAAATTAATGCGCTTTCCCGCGATGCAGCTATGGCCAACAACCAAATTGCGGAAGCGGAAAAAATTGTTATCGATGAAGCAGAGGCCGGGTTATCGATGGTCAAACGGGCGCTTTCTGCATTTGCTGAATCCAATTACGACAAAGGTCATATTCGCAATATCACCGGAATTTTAGATTCGGTGCGCGGAGGCATGTTTCTGTTGGGCTTGCCGCGTGCGGCAAAAGTGTTGGCGGGATGTATGCGATTTGTCGATGAAGACTTGCTGGCGACTGATCAACATCCAGCAGTTCAGCATTTGTTGGAAACTTTTGCCGACGCAGTGATTAGCCTTGAGTATTATCTTGATGCGATCAAACTCGATAAAAATGCTGATACCAGTGTGCTGCAAATTGCAGAAGAAAGTTTGCAGGCTCTGGGCTACAACGTCTAATTATGTCTTTTCGCTTTGATCTTGCTTCATTTGAGTTTCATTCCTCCTCTGTAGCGCCGGTTGCCTCTCGCAACCGGCGTTTTATTATAGTCGCTGCATCGCCTAGCTATCGCTGTGACCAATTATTGTGTGACAGCGATGGGCATGTGTTGCTCGCTGCAGAATCCCATTCACTAGAGCTTGGTTTACCTATCGCCAGCGAGCATTACTTAGGTGTGCTCAATGGTGAGGATTTATGGGTTCTGGTGGTGAATGGTGGCACTGTGCCTGCTCAATACCAATGGCTCGGTCTGCGTTCGCAGTTAGAAATCGTTTCGGTTGAGGTATTTCAGTTGGCAGGGCGAGCACTGCAGGTTGCGCAATGGTTTTACGATCATCGCTTTTGCGGCCGCTGCGGGAAGGAAACCCATCAAGATCATGTCGACCGGGCTAAAATTTGTACTCCCTGTGAGTTGCGTTTTTATCCGCGTATATCGCCCTGTATGATTGTGCTTGTCAGGCGTGGCGAAGAAATTTTGCTCGCTCATCATCAACGTGCAACACGGGTGATGTACTCAACTCTGGCTGGATTTGTGGAGGCGGGTGAAAGTGTGGAGGACTGCGTGCGGCGCGAAGTTATTGAAGAGGTAGGGATTAAAGTGGGTAAGTTGGAGTACTTCCGCAGTCAGCCTTGGCCGTTTCCCGGGCAGTTAATGCTGGGCTTTTTTGCAGAATACGAATCTGGCGAGATTCAAATCGACCCAGTGGAAATTGTGGATGCGAAATGGTTCCGTTACGATCAGTTGCCTCAGACGCCAGCACCGGCTAGTGTAGCGGGGCAATTGATTGCGCATCACATCGAACACTTGCGTCAGATTCATCTTTACCATCGACAATAACAAGCTGATAACCCAGGTAGGACATGTATGATTTTTACCTTACTGACGATTTTTATTGGCCTTATTTCGGCCTATATTGCGTATAAATCGGTGACTGTGCTCTGGAAGAGCTCTTGGTTTGCTGGTTTTTGTCGCGGTATTTTTGGCTTGGCTCTATTCGCCGCTGCCGCATTGGTGGCACTCACCGCTTACGATGTTTATAGCTACAAACAGGTACTGCAAGAACAAGTGGTCGCCACGATTAATTTTGACAAGATTGAAGATCAGCACTATTTTGCGGTGCTCTCCGATAAAGATGGCAAAGAGCAGCGAGTAGAGCTGCGCGGCGATCAATGGCAATTAGATGCTCGCATAGTGAAGTGGCAAGGTTATCTCGCCAGCTTCGGTCTTAAACCTGCGTTCCGCTTGGAGCGTCTGAGTGGTCGGTATTACGATATTGAACAAGAAACCACTGCCAAGCGCACGGCCTATACAGTGCATAACAGTTTATATGGCGTGGATGTTTGGAGGATTTTTCACTCAAATCCACAATGGGTACCAGTAGTGGATGCGGTTTACGGCTCGGCTACCTATTTACCCATGAAGGATGGCGCCTTGTTTGAAATTAGCTTGTCTAATACCGGTCTGGTTGCGCGTCCCATCAACCAAGTTGCGCGAGAAGCTGTGGCAGAGTTTTTTTAATCTTATCGATGTTCAATTTATTTAATTATATTTAAAAGTAGTTTGGAGTTTACCCATTGGAATTTTTAACAGATTACGGTTTATTTCTCGCCAAAACAGTTACCTTTGTGGTTGCGGTTGGGGTCATTATTACGCTTGCGGTGTCTATGGGCGGGCGCAATAAAAAATCGGATAAGGGTCACATTGAGGTGACCAAGCTCAATGAAAAGTTTGATCATCTGCGCGATTCTCTGCGCGACGCCATGCTCGACGACGATGAATACAAAGAATTTGAAAAAGCTGAAAAGAAACGTTTAAAAGAAGAAAAAGCACAAAAGAAAAAGGCCGCAAAAGAATCCGCGTCAGTCAAAACTGATGAGTCTGCTGAAGCAGAAGCCTCTGTTAAAAAGCGGGTTTTTGTATTGGATTTTTATGGCGATATCAAAGCGTCTGAAGTTGAAAATTTACGCGAAGAAATTAGTACCGTATTAACACTGGCCAAACCGACCGATGAGGTCGTAGTGAAAGTAGAAAGTGGCGGTGGCATGGTGCATAGCTATGGCTTGGCATCGAGCCAATTGGCGCGCATCACCAGCAAAAACATCCCGCTGACAGTGTGTGTCGATAAAGTCGCAGCTAGCGGCGGCTATATGATGGCCTGTGTAGCGAACAAAATTGTAGCAGCTCCGTTTGCGATTCTCGGTTCAATCGGCGTAGTGGCCCAGTTGCCTAACTTTCATAAAATACTCAAGAAAAACGATATTGATTATGAAATGTTTACCGCCGGTGAGTACAAACGCACGGTGACTATGTTTGGTGAAAATACCGAAAAAGGCCGCGCCAAGTTTGTAGAAGAGCTGGAAGATACCCACGTACTGTTTAAGGAATTTGTTAGCTCGCACCGGCCACAAGTTGATGTAGTGAAAGTTGCTACCGGTGAGGTCTGGTTTGGTTTGCGCGCAAAAGATGTGAATTTAATTGATGAGTTGCAAACCAGCGATGAATATCTTTTTGCCCAAGCAGAGCACGCCGATATTTACGAAGTAGAATTTACCCACAAGAAAACCCTGCCCGAAAAATTGGGCTTCGCGGCACAGGCGGCAGTTGATAGATTGTTAATGACCTGGTGGGAGCGACTCAATATAAGCCGCTGGTTTTAAACAGCTATAAACATACGGTGCCTGAGGGCACCGTTTTTGTTTATGAGCTTATTATCTTCATTATTGCGTACAGTATTTTCACAGGAGCTGCGTATGATTTTTTCAACAACAAAACTGCAAATGCCCAGCCGCGAGCAGGCGCTAAGAGGGCGCAGCGATGCAATGCGAGTGGAAAATCAGCATGCAATTTACAATGCACCGATCAAACCGCCATTTCCCGATGGATTTGAATCGATTGTATTTGGCTTGGGGTGTTTTTGGGGTGCTGAGCGAAAATTTTGGCAGCAGCCGGGTGTGTACACCACAGCGGTTGGTTACTCGGCAGGTTATACCCCCAATCCGACCTATGAAGAAGTGTGCTCGGGATTAACAGGTCACAATGAGGTGGTGTTGGTAGTCTTCGACCCTAGTAAGATTTCACTCGGTATTTTATTAAAAGTATTTTGGGAATCCCATAATCCAACACAGGGAATGCGCCAAGGCAATGATCGGGGAACACAGTATCGCTCAGGTATTTATTATTTTAATGAAACGCAACGTGCGTTGGCTGAGCAGACAAAAGCGGCCTATCAGTTATCGCTGAATGAAAACAGTTTGGGTGAAATAACCACAGAAATTTTACCGGCCGGTGAATTTTATTACGCAGAGACCTATCACCAACAATATCTGCACAAAAACCCCGGTGGTTACTGTGGGCTGGGCGGCACAGGGGTCTGTTACGCGGGCGAATTTTAATCGCCCGCACGACAAAAACTTACATGGATTCGTAATAGGGGCCGCTACCGCCTTGTGGTGGCACCCAGGTTATATTTTGTGTGGGGTCTTTAATGTCGCAGGCTTTGCAGTGAATGCAATTGGCGGCGTTAATTTGCAAACGTGCAGTAGTTTCTGTTTTGATAATTTCATAGACACCCGCTGGGCAATAGCGTTGTTCCGGTGCGGCATAAACAGCAAGATTCGTCGCAATTGGCACAGTGTTGTCTGTTAATCGCAAATGAATTGGCTGGTCTTCTTCATGCTGGATATTGGCTAAATAAATTGACGCCAAACGATCAAAGGTAATTTTCCCATCCGGTGCTCGGTAGTAAATGGGGTACGCATTTTCGGCAACAGTCAAACTTTCATGATCTGCCTGTTTATGCTTTAAGGTCCAGGGCAGGGTGATGCCGAGTGAATGCAGCCACATATCCAATCCGCCATACAGTGTCCCGCCTATGTTGCCAAAGGCAGAGAGTGCCGGTTTGATATTGCGCACTGCGTGTAAATCTTTCCACAACCAGGAGTTGCGTATTTTTTCAGGATAAGGCGTTAGCAGTGCAGGACTATTGCCGTTAGTTAGCGCTTCAAAAACAGTTTCTGCCGCGAGCATGCCGGATTTCATCGCGTTATGTGAGCCTTTTATTTTCGGCACATTCACAAAACCCGCCGCGCAGCCAATCAGCGCGCCGCCGGGAAATACTAACTCTGGTAAAGACTGCACGCCGCCTTCATTAATGGTGCGTGCACCATAGGAAAGCCGTTTGGCATTTTGCAGTAAAGGTTTAATCGCTGGGTGGGTTTTAAAACGCTGGAACTCTTCAAACGGATTTAAATAAGGGTTGCGATAATTCAAATGCACCACAAAACCCACGGCGATTTTGTTATCGGCCAAGTGATATAAAAATCCACCGCCGCCGGTGTGATTATCTAGCGGCCAGCCTTGAGTATGCAGCACTGCACCTTCATTGTGTAAATCAGGATCAATGTTCCAAATTTCTTTAAATCCCAAACCGTATTTTTGCGGCTCGGCATTCGCGTGCAAATTAAATTTTTGCTCCAGTGATTTAGCCAGTGACCCGCGTGTTCCTTCAGCGATTAAGGTGTAACGCGCATGCAATTCAATGCCAGCAGAAAAAGTATTTTTGTGGCTGCCATCGCGCGCGATACCCATATCACCCGTGATAATGCCCTTTACGCTTCCGTCATCGCCATACAGAATTTCGTTGCCGCTAAAGCCGGGAAATATATCTACCCCTAACTCTTCCGCTTGCGTTGCTAACCAACGGCATACTTGCCCCAAACTCACGATATAGTTGCCGTGATTGTTCATCAATGGCGGCAAGAATAGGGCAGGAATTTTGTAATGGTTGGATTCAGTCAGCCATAAAAATTGATCTTGTTTTACTTGAGTGGTAATTGGTGCACCTTTGCTGTTCCAATCGGGAATTAATTCATTCAGGGCGATAGGGTCAAGTACCGCGCCAGATAAAATCTGTGCGCCTACCTCGGCGCCTTTTTCTAATACGCACACGCTGAGTTCGCGCGCGTTTGTTTGCGCTAATTGTTTTAAGCGAATCGCTGCGGCAAGTCCCGCTGGGCCAGCGCCAACAATCACTACGTCATACTGCATTTGATCGCGTTGGGTCATAACAAACTCATCAGCCGGTAATAGTAGAAGTTAACTGGATTTGATCGCTGCGCTGCAAATTGGCGGTGAGTGTGCGGCAATAGTCGAGAAAGCTAATCATCGCCGGCGTTTGGTAACGGTTTTTATGCCACACAAACATAAATGGGCGACGCAAATCCAGCTGCGGCATTTTTATCTCAACTAAACTGCCGCGTTTAAAGGCATCGCGCAGCGCTAAACGCGAAATGCAGCCAATGCCTAAGCCGGATTCTACCGCGTGTTTAATTGCCTCGGTGTGTTCCAGTTCCAAGCGAATATTAAGCTCGGGTAAATGGTGGCGTAATGCTTGATCAAAAGTTTCGCGGGTGCCTGAACCTTGCTCGCGTAAAATCCAATTCGCCGTTAATAATTCTGGCAGCGAGATAGAGGCAGATTGTGCGAGTGGGTGATTGGGTGCGCAAAAAATTGCCAGCTCATCTTCAATCCAGGTTTCTGCATGTAATTCAGGGTGATGGCAACTGCCTTCAATTAAACCGACATCTAAATCATAACCGGCGACTTGCTGCAAAATGGCCTGGGTGTTTTTGACTTGCAGCGCGATATGGCAATCCAAATGATTTTGCATAAATTCGCTGATAATCATGATCGCCAAATAATTGCCAATGGTCAGGGTGGCGCCCACCCGTAAATCACCTAGAACCGATTTTCCTGCCAACAATTGTTCAATTTCATGTGCTTGGGTGAGCAGGCTGCTCGCGACCGGTAAAAGGGTTTTACCCAGCGCATTGAGTTTGAGTAACTTGCCGTTGCGATCAAACAATTGGCAATCAAACTGTCGCTCCAGCTCCGCTAAAGCCGTACTGGCCGCGGACTGTGACAGGGCAACCTCGTCGGCAGCGCGCGATACATTGCCGGTACGTGCAATGGCGACAAAAATTTCCAGTTGGCGTAGCGTGTATCTCATATCTGTTTACCAAATATATCCAGCACAAATAATCAGTTTAATAAATATGCTAGCGGGAAATAGACCGGACATCAACAATCCAAACTAATCCATGCAACACTGATGTGATAACGGCTCAGCGGAGGGTGTCAGGCGCGCTGTAATATCGTGTTATACCTTGTTTTGTGCGTGTGTGTTTAGATGCCATAGTGTTCGGCTCTTGGCATCCTATGAATGCTTTGGGCTTGGAGAACCTGAGGTATTGATGGATGACATGCATGTCTAATAAAACCCGTTTGTATGAAGCCCTGGGGCAAATCGTTGTTTCCTTCACCGCTTTGGAGCGGGGGGTTGATAGCTTGGTGCTGTGTAGTTTGGATTCGTCTGAAGCACAAAGCGAATTCATGGTGAGCCCCATGACTTTTCAGCAAAAAGTCTCCACGCTGTATGAGTTGATTCGCGAGTTGCACCATGATGTGGAGCTGGGCGCTTTAAACCATACGCTGGACGCGCTGGTGGAGCGTTGTTTGAACTGCGAACAGCAACGCAACGAATGGGTGCGCGCTTATTGGGTGCCAGAGGTGGATAACGAGGCGGGTATCGTTATGCGTTTGATGCGTACATCTGACTCTAATAGCCTGGAAATGGTGCCGGTAAAAGTCAGCGATTTGGAGCATTTCATTGTGGTGCTCAATGCTACCTTAGCGTATTTATCCGGCTTCCATCAAAAATTGTCTACCAATTTCAAGAGAGTTCGCCAGTTGCCCGAAGGTCATTCGGGCAAGCTGGAGTTGATCCCTAACCGACGCTATTAGTGCTATTAATCTGCCGATTTACTGTGCGCATTCTCAACATGCGATAACCCACCGGCAGCAGCAATAGCGACATCAACGGCGCTGTGATCATGCCGCCGACCATCGGCGCGGCAATACGGCTCATAATTTCTGAACCGGTGCCTTCGCCTAATAAGATGGGTAACAGGCCGGCAATAATCACCGTGACTGTCATCATTTTGGGGCGAATACGCAGAACGGCTCCCTCCTCAATTGCATCCAATAAATCCGCGTTTTGGGTAGTGCCTTGAGCGACACGCTGCTGCCACGCCTGTTTGAGGTAAAGCAGCATAATCACGCCGAACTCGGCGGCAACACCCGCCAGTGCGATAAACCCCACGGCGGTGGCGACCGACAACGGAAAATCCATGAAATACAGCATCCACACGCCGCCGGTTAATGCAAAGGGCAGGCTGCCCATGATCAGCAAGGCTTCATCCATCCGCGAAAAAGTCATAAACAACAGCGCCAATAAGATGGCGAGTGTTGCTGGAACTATCCACTGCAGCCGTGCTTGAGCGCGCTGCATAAATTCAAACTGACCGGCATAGCTGATACTGACACCGGGTTTTAACGTGATTTGCTCCGCTAGCGCACGCTGTAAATCGGCGACGGTTGAACTCAAGTCGCGCTCGCGCACATCGATATACACCACCCCGGTGAGCCGGGCATTTTCACTTTTTAGCATGCTGGGGTCATCGCTTACCGAAATCTTGGCGATTGTACTCAAGCTGATTTGCTGGCCATTGGGTGTGATGATGGGGAGCTTGTGCAGCTCGCCGATACTGGCGCGCCAATCCCGCGGGTAGCGCAGGTTGATGGGAAAGCGCGCGCGGCCCTCAAGCACTTCGCCAATATTTGCACCGCCAATCAGGTGGCTCACCACCGTTTGCGCCTGACTCATGCTCAGCCCGTAACGCGCCAGTTCAGCGCGGTTAAAGTCGATATCCAGAAAGCGCCCGCCAGCAATGCGTTCAGCCACGGCCGAGCTAACACCGGGTACGGTTTTGGCGATTTGCTCAATTTGCAGTGCTGTCGCATCAATATCGGCGAGGAAATTACCGGAGATCTTTACTCCAATCGGGCTTTTAATACCGGTGGCGAGCATATCGATACGGTTGCGGATCGGCGGTATCCAAATATTGGCCAAACCGGGTACTTTGACCCGCTCATCCAATTCGGCCATCAGCTTCTTGGGGGTCATGCCCGGCCGCCATTGGTCGCGCGGTTTAAATTGGATGGTGGTTTCAAACATCTCCAGCGGGGCGGGGTCGGTTGCGCTATCGCTGCGGCCTGATTTGCCAAATACTCGCGCGACTTCCGGTACGGTTTTTATCAAACGATCCGTCTGTTGCAGCAGTTGGCTCGCCTGCTGAGTGCTTAAGCCCGGCAGGGCGCTGGGCATATAGAGTAGGTCGCCTTCATCCAGCGGCGGCAAAAACTCCCCACCCAAGTGCGAAAGCGGCCAAGCGGTGCTGAGCAATACCGCGAGCGCAATCGCCATAGTGATTTTTGGCTTGTGCAGTACCCCAACCAGTACCGGGCGATAGACCTTAACCAGTAAACGATTGAGCGGATTTTGGTGTTCAGCGGGGATTTTGCCGCGAATCCAATACCCCATTAACACCGGGATAAGTGTGACCGAAAGCCCCGCAGCGGCGGCCATGGCGTAGGTTTTAGTGAATGCCAATGGCCCAAACAAACGGCCTTCTTGCGCCTCTAGGGTAAACACTGGGATAAAGGAAAAGGTGACAATTAGCAGTGAGAAAAACAGTGCAGGCCCCACTTCGGCGGCCGCTTGGGTGATGATTTCCCAGCGTTTTTCACCGGCAAGCAAAGTGTCCGGATGCTGCTCTTGCCAGCGCTCGATATGTTTATGGGCATTTTCGATCATCACAATTGCGGCATCGACCATCGCACCTATGGCAATAGCGATACCGCCCAGCGACATAATATTGGCCGTGATGCCTTGCTGGCGCATTAGCGCAAACGCAATTAAAACGCCCAGCGGCAGCGATACAATCGCTACCATCGACGAGCGCAGGTGCCAGAGAAATAGGGCGCAGACCAGCGCGACTACCAGAAACTCTTCGATCAGTTTATGGCTGAGGTTGGTGACGGCGCGGTCGATCAAGAGGCTGCGGTCATAGGTTGTTACCAACTCGACGCCATCGGGCAGGCTACTTTTGAGCTGCTCCAGTTTGGTTTTAATCGCGCTAATCGTGGCGCGTGCATTGCCACCAGAACGCATAACTACTATGCCGCCGGTCACTTCACCTTCGCCATCCAGCTCGGCCAAACCACGGCGCAGTTCTGGCCCTAACTGAATGTGCGCGACATCGGCCAAGGTGATGGGAGTACCGCCCATAACGCTGAGCGGGATGGATTTAAAATCCTCCAAGGTTTTTAAGTAACCCGTCGAACGAACCATTAACTCCGCCTCACCAACGCTCAGCAAACCGCCGCCGGTGGCTTGATTGGCTTGTTCTAGCGCTGCGATCACATCGGTGTGGCTGAGTTTGAGTGCCGCCAAGCGAATGGGGTCGAGCAAAATTTGGTATTGCTTGACCATGCCGCCAAGGGTGGCAACTTCGGCCACATCTGGCAGTGGGGCTAGCTCAAAACGCAGAAACCAATCTTGCAGGGCGCGCAATTGGGCGAGGTCATGTTGGCCGGTTTTATCGATCAGTGCGTATTGAAAAACCCAACCCACGCCGGTGGCATCTGGCCCCAATGCGGGTGTGGCGGTGGCTGGTAGCTGCGCTTGCATTTGGCTCAAGTATTCCAGCACCCGCGAACGCGCCCAGTAAACATCGGTGCCATCGGCAAATAGGATGTACACAAAACTATCGCCAAACATGGAATAACCGCGCACGGTTTTGGCGCCGGGCACCGACAGCATTTTGCTGGCGATGGGGTAGGTCACCTGATCTTCCACCTGCTGTGGCGCTTGCCCCGCAAAGGCTGTGCGGATGATGACTTGGGTGTCCGACAAATCGGGCAACGCATCAATCGGGGTGGTTTTTATCGCCCAGATTCCCCAGCCGGCAAGCAATAGGGAGGCAAATAACACCAGAATGCGATGGTTCACCGACCAGTAGATGAGTTGTTTAATCATGGATCATCTCCGGGTTCATCTCCTGGTTCTGGGCGGTTATTCCCAGGAGCGATGCCTCTGAATCCAACAAAAACTGGCCGCTCACGACAACCTTATCGCCCTCGTTTAAGCCGCTGCGAATCAGAGTTTGATCGCCCACCTCATGGCCAGCTTCTACCAGCACTGGCCGAAATGCGCCGCCTGCTTCTGCCAGCATGACCAAGGTGGTTTTGCCGGTGCGAATCACCGCTTCGGTGGGTACTGCCAGTGCCTGCTCTTCGTTTTGGCTTTGCAGCCAAACGCGCCCGCTGGTGCCGGGTTTGAGTTGTGATGAAGGGTTATCCAGCAGAATCCTTGCGGTCACTGTGCCAGACATCTGATCGACCGTCGGTAGCAAGTATTCCAACGTGCCGTGCAGAACTGGCGCTCCCGGGTTTGTGGCAAAAAAGCAGGCTCTGGCACCGGCGAGCAAACTTTCGGTTTGTGCTTCGGGAATGGCGGCATCCAGCCAGAGGCTATCGATATTATTAATACGCGCCAAAGTGGCACCGCTTGCTAACGCCATGCCGGTTTTTATCGATAGCTCGGTGATCACACCGCTAATCGGTGCATTGATGGTGACTTGTGTGATTGGCAGACGAGTTTTTTCAGCCTGCGCGATCAAGGAATCGGGCATGCCCAATAGGCGCAAGCGCTCGCGCAATGTGTGTAATAACCGGCGATTTTCACGGGGTTGGGCGAGTAGCTCATTTTGCGCGCCCAGCCATTCGGGTACATCAAGCGTTGCGATGGGTTGCCCCATGGTGACCTTGTCGCCCACCGCCAATGGCCAGACCTTACTCACAAAACCAGCGGCGCGCAGTTGAATCACCGCCTGATTGCGCTCGTTGAACGCCAGCTTGCCGGTAACATCCCACTCGCGTTGGGCAGCAATGAGCTTCACCAATGCCGTGCGCATACCCAGGTTTTGCACCAGTGCCGGCTTAATCCTAACCGCCGCTTGGTTCGCCCCCTCGGTCTTGGTGGTCGCATATTTCGGCACCAAGTCCATATCCATAAACGGGGATTTTCCCGGTTTATCAAAATGCTGATTGGGCACCATAGGGTCGTACCAATACAGAATTTGGCGTTCGGTTTTATCTGTAGATGTTGTGTCGATACTGCTGGGCGATGGCGCTTGATGGGTGCCGAGCAAAACGCCGATAAGTGTGCCAAGCGCCAGCATCCCCAGCGCAATAAGCGGGAGTTGGCGAAAAGAAAAAATAGTCACAGAAATAACTCCTGAGCGACGATCAATATTTTCTCGCCTGCGTAAATAGAGAGCGCAGAAGCTCCCTATGGAATCAGGCGAGGTGAAATCGTGTTAACTCAGGTAGTGCTGGGCGGGCGCCAAATACTGGCAGGGTTAAACATGCTAAACATGGCAGCTGGTGGAATAACGGCATCTGCTAACGAGAGGTTTGTGGCAAGGCTTAATGCATCGACACGATAAATCTGCCCCGGTGTTTTGCACAGGTGGCAGCTATTCATGTTTTTGCACGAGGGGGCTTGCTTGGGGGTCTTATCTGGGCAGCAGGGCATCTTGTCCATTGCTGCCGTGTTGTCCGTCATTACCATTTCATTCATTTGCATCGCTGTATGGTCCATCTCACTGCTGTCTGGGCAGGTCGCATTGAGCAGCACGCCTGCAACAGCTTGCAGCGGTATGATCCAACTCAGCAGTAAAATGAAAAGGCAGTGACGGTGCATAGGCATGGCTGTCTTTTTTCGTTTGATGAAAGCTTAATCTACATTACCTGCGTGTAAACCACACTCTTTTTTAGTGGCTTCTTCCCACCACCAGCGGCCTTCGCGCTCGTGTTGCCCCGGTGCAATCGGGCGGGTGCAGGGTTCACAGCCGATGGAGACAAAACCGCGTTCGTGCAATTCGTTGTAGGGCACTTCGCACATGCGGATGTAATCCCACACCTCTTTGGATGACCAGTTCGCCAGCGGATTAAACTTGGTGAGCTTATCACCGGGGCGAGCAAATAATTTATCGTCCTGAATCACGGGGATTTCCGCGCGAGTAGGGCTTTGGTCTTTGCGTTGTCCGGTGATCCAGGCATCTACTGTGAGCAACTTTTTACGCAGTGGTTCAATTTTGCGAATACCGCAGCACTCTTTGTGGTCATCTTCATAAAAACTGAACAGGCCTTTTTCCTGCACTAATGCGCGCACGGCATCGCCATCGGGTGAAACTACATCGATCTTAATGCCGTAATGCTTGCGCACTTTTTCGATAAAACGATAAGTCTCCGCGTGCAAGCGGCCAGTGTCCAAACAAAATACGGGCACATCGGGGCGATAGTTGTGCGCCATCTCGATTAGCGCCACATCTTCTGCGCCGCTAAATGAAATGGCGATATTGTCGAATTGGCTCAGCGCATATTTGATAATTTTTTGCGGGCTTTCTTGTTGCAGCTTGGCTTCAAGGTCAACAAGATTAATCTGATTTTCAGTCATGGCAGCTACTCACGGCGATTCTGTAATAGGTACTTTTTTTGTTTGGCGCGCAGGATACCAGAGCAGGGCACTTCAGCCCAAGTCATACGCCCTGCTTGGGTTTGCTTTAGCAGGTCAAAACGGGTAGATTGCCGCCACTCTTTTCGGCTTTTTAGCCTATTTATTAACCGCTTTGGAGGTTGTTGTGGAATTAGCATGTCTTGATTTGGAAGGTGTATTGGTCCCCGAGATTTGGATTGAATTTGCCAAGGCAACGGGTATTGAAGAACTTAAAGCCACCACCCGCGACATCCCCGATTACGATGTATTAATGAAGCAGCGTCTGCGTATTTTGGAAGAGCACAAACTCGGCTTGAAAGAAATTCAGGATGTGATCGCCACCCTCAAGCCACTCGACGGCGCGGTTGAATTTGTAGATTGGCTGCGCGAGCGTTTTCAAGTGATCATTTTGTCGGACACTTTTTACGAATTCTCGCAACCGCTGATGCGTCAACTGGGTTTCCCAACCCTGTTGTGTCACCGTTTGAATATCGACGAGCGCGGTATGGTGGCGGGTTACACCCTGCGCCAGCGCGATCCAAAACGTCAATCAGTATTGGCGTTGAAAACTCTGTATTACCGTGTAATCGCCGCAGGTGATTCTTACAACGACACCACCATGTTGGGCGAAGCAGATCAGGGCATCCTGTTCCACGCACCGCAAAATGTGATCGAGCAGTTCCCGCAATTCCCCGCGGTTCACACTTACGAAGATTTGAAGAAGGAATTTATCAAGGCGAGTAATCGTGAATTGAGTTTGTAAGTTTTAACGGAGAAAGGCGTACTAGAGGCAGACTAACAATCTGCCTTTTTTATTTCAGAACTTGATAAGGTACTAGCAGCGGTACAATCTAATCCGGCTGGATAAACAGGTATTAGCCAAAAAATCCCTTCATTGCGATAACAATTAGCGCCCCAACTGCTAGGTAGCACAGTAGTTCATTTGAAGTTTGAAGTGACATTTTCATATAGCCTCCTTAAGTCTTCAGTGAAAACACATGATGCAATTACATATATCAAGCTGCTTGTTCGGATTGTAATTTGTTTGTTCGTGCGAGTGGTAAGGGGAACTTAAAAAGTGTTCCTTGACGCCGTTTAGACTCTACGCGAATAACACTGCCATGTAGCTCTAGAATTCGCTTCACTATCGCCAAACCTAACCCGGTACTTTGCTGATGATATTCAGTGGGTTTTTGTGCGCAGTAGTAGCGTTCAAAAATATGGGGAATATCTTCATCTTCCAAACCAATCCCCGTGTCTTGTATCGCTATTTCTACGCTGCTGGATTGGTGGGTCAAGCTAAGCTCTACGCTACCGTTTTCTGGAGTATAGCGCAATGCATTATCTATCAAGTTTTCAAACACCCTCTCAATTAAAGCAATATCAGCGTTCACCATGTAAAGCTGATTTGTTTGTGGTGTGCTTAGGGTGATATTTTTTTGTTGTGCGGCCAATGAATATTTTTGCGCCACATCTTGCAGTAGCTCGGCAAGAGAAAAATTTTCTAACTGCGGCGTTATGCGTCCAGCGTCTAACTTGCTCAATTCAAATAACTCTTTTACTAGTTGTGTTAAGCGACGGCAGTGTTTAAATGCAATATCCATATAAGTTTGCCGCTCTTCCTGGGTAATAGAGGGTCGCGTAAGCATTTCCAGATAGCCCTGCATAGAAGAGAGTGGCGTGCGTAAATCATGGGAGACATTGGAGATAAGTTCGCGCCGCAAGCGATCTGTCTCTTGCAGTTTTTCCATTTGTTCACGAATACGCGTGCGCATGGCGGCAAAAGCCGAACTTAAATAGACGATTTCATCGCGCGTACCCGCAACGGGTTCTAGCGTGGAAGATGGGTGTAAATTTAATTCCTGCTGTTGAAAGTCATTCATTTGCTGGGCGAGTTTTCGCAACGGACTAGTGAGCACTGCAAAAATCAACAGGGCACTGATAATGGCAAATAGCAAAATCACCGCCAGTCCAGAGAGGCTTTGCTTCAAAATATAGCTACCGCGCAATGAATCACTCAGGCTCTGTACGTTTTGTCCGCCGAGAATGACATACAAATAACCCGCTAGATTTTCATTATCCATAACCGGCCAGACAGAAAATACGCGCTCACCCTGATTGGCGCGCGGGTTGTCGCCCAGAATAGGAAATGGTTGCGTTTTATTGAGCCAATGTTGCAGCGGTTGAATGGAAATTTCCGGGCGGATTGGCGTGTCGGGCGGCAGCGTGTGGGTGAGTACTTTTCCCGACGGATCGAGCAAATACACTTCGACTATAGGGTTGACGGTCATCACCAGCGTGGCCAGTTCAGTCATTGCGGTTTTATTGACTATACCCCGCTGAATTAAGGGCGCGCGCTGCACAATATACATCGCCAAACTTTGATTTAGATTTTGCGTAACTTCTTGATAGTAGCGATTGTTACTCCAATTCGTGAGCACTAAAAATGCAACGCCTAACACTAAAAACAATGCCACAAACGCCAGGGCCA
The DNA here is from genome assembly GCF_000953825.1 of Cellvibrio sp. OA-2007. Taxonomy (GTDB): domain Bacteria; phylum Pseudomonadota; class Gammaproteobacteria; order Pseudomonadales; family Cellvibrionaceae; genus Cellvibrio. Next base: position 174,848 of record NZ_BBUL01000095.1, read on the forward strand.
AGCGCGCACATAAATTGGAAAACATACTGGGAACTAAACGATTCATAATGAAGAGTGCTCGCAAAATTTGTAGCCCACACCCCAAACAGTGAGCAAATATTCTGGTGCCGATGGATTGCGTTCGATTTTAGCGCGCAGGCGATTAATGTGGCTGTTGACTGTGTGTTCATAGCCTTCGTGGCCATAGCCCCATACCTTGTCCAATAATTCGCTGCGATTAAATACACGGCCGGGATGACTGGCAAAAAACCACAGTAAATCAAACTCGCGTGCGGTTAATTCAATATCGACTTCGCTGAGTAAAACGCGACGCTGCAATTTATCCAGCAATAATTGATTGATTTGAAGCGAGTTGGGTTCTTGGGTGTCGGGTTGTTGTGCGCGGCTACTGCGGCGCAACAAGGCGCGCACGCGCGCAGCTAACTCCAGGGAGCTGAAAGGTTTTGTTAAATAATCATCAGCACCTAATTCCAAACCGAGCACACGATCCAACTCGGTTGAGCGCGCGGTTAACATAATCAGCGGCAGCTCTACACCTTTGCTGCGCATCTCGCGGCAGACTTCCAAACCATCCATGCCGGGCAAACGCAAATCCAGAATCATTAAATCCCAGTGTTCAGTTAGCGCTTTGTGAAGACCTAAATCGCCGCGCTCAACCACTACAATCTCGGCATGAAAGTCCTGCAAATAGAGCTTGATCAAATTACCCAAATCGGTTTCATCTTCTACTACTAAAAAGCGGCGCGGATGAGTAGGGTGCAGTGCAGTGACTTTGGACGCGAACATAATCAATCCTCTGAAAGTGTCGGATACAGATGCGCGAAGCCAGCCTTTGTTTCAGCGAAGGTCAAAAAGAGTGTTCTGTAACGACAAAAGCGCCTGAAGTTATGATGAATAACCTCAGGCGCAGTCTCATTTAAGGAGCTAAACGAGTAATGGTGATACGTGCAACCGGGTTGTCCCAGCGGTGAATTTGCGTCAAAACAGAATCTGTTTTGCCATCGTCGCGGGTGATTACACCAGGGTGCATAGTCACTTGATTTGCGAGGTCATCGCGCTGGGCATTAAATCCTTCACCGCCCGCTGCTGGGCCGGGAATACTGGCTTGCAGTTCGGTATTTTTTTCAGTGCCCGCATCGTAACTGAGTGCGTTAAAAGTCCAGCTTTGCCCTATGGCCAGTTGCTTGAGCGCGATGCTATTTAAACCGGTTAAAGCATCATTGGTATTCACCAACATACTCAACACACTGAAATAGAGCTGGTCTTCTTCGCCCATAGGCACCATGGCATTGAGTGTGAACTCTTTATATTCGCCGGGCATAGTCATGCCACTCGCGGTATTGGCCATGATCACCGCCGCATTCGCACTGGCTTCAGCAATGTAATCTGTTGTCGCGCCAGATTCAGCAATCATCTCAACCCCCAAACTCGCAGGCATGCCGATGGTAAATGGCTTAAACGCCGCTTTGTGCAGCGTGTAGGCCAATGGCGATAAAGGCTGCGCCGCAGTGAGATTGGTCACCTTCACTGAATAGCTCAGTGTTGTCATGGCGGCCATACTAGAGCTGGCCATTGCGCTGCTACTGGGAGCTGGGCTAGCGGCCATCATGCTGCTCATCGCCATGGAGCTGGAAGACGCCGTGTTTTTGGGTTTTGAATCACTGCCACCGCAACCACTCAATACCAGAGCCATACCGATAAAACCAAACCATTGATAGTTCATGGTAGTGCTCCTTATTTAACTGTGAGGGTCACGCGGGCAACCGGGTTTAACCAGCGTTGGCTGGATGCGTCTATATCACTCGCGCCGCCAGTGGCATTGTGATCACCCAATACCCCGCGATGAATATGCACAAAACCTTCTGCAGTAGTGGTGACACCTGTGCCGCCGGTGCCAACCAATGCTTCCAACGGCGGCGGAACCGGCATTCCCGCCATACCGCTTGCGCCGCTGCCGCGAATTTCATCGTTGGCTTCAGTGCCCGCGTCATAAGCATTGAGAAGATAGGTATAGGTACCGGGCATGGTCGGCAATGTGAGGTTGTTGAGCGCGACAAAACCATCGTTAGTGGGCAACAGCATCGCCGTAATCGACAGCTGAGTATTTGCAGCACCCGGGTTACCTAAATCCGCCATGGTGTACTTGCCGGGCATTAATAAGCCGCTTGCCGGGTTGGCAATATTCACTGCGCCGAGAGCCTTCAGGTCAGCATCAAGGCCGCTAATATTGCCGCCCTCAGCCATTGCTTGCAGATTTGCAGAGGCCGGCATACCACTAGTAAACAAAGTAGTGCCAGCAGGGTGAGCAGAAACCAGTAATGGAGTGAAGTAAGTGCCGTGGGTCAGGTTTTCAATTTTGACGCTGTAGTCTGCGGCAAACGTAGATGGGATAAATGTTAAAGCGATTAAGCCAGCGAAAAGGTTCTTTTTCATGATGTTGCTCCTGTGGTGTTATTGACACAGGTAGAGTGCGCGCAGGCGCGATTTCAATCATCACGGAATTATCACGAAACCATTACGATTTCATCAGCAGGGGTTATTTGGATCCCCACACTTTTGCAACGGCGCCATTAGAGCCTAGTAGTCCCACAACGACTGCAGATAAGCCTGCGCCCAAAAAAATCACCGCCGGAATAATTGCGCCCAACTCGCCACTCGAATGGCCAACCAATGCCGACACAAACGACAACAAGAGAAATACGAACCCAATGAAATTCAGCGCAAATCGGTGCGACGCTTTGTAATTTGCCGGTTGCACATCAGTTTCGAAGAGTCGCAACAGCGGCCAACAGATTTTAATAAATACATTTCTCATAAAAATTCATCCAAGACTGATTGCTGAGTGAGCAGTTGATTAGGCCACTTTTTTGCGCGACGGTCAGCAGGACGCGCAAAAAAGTGCCTAGTTATTGCGTGCGAGCTACCAAATTTTTACCCGCACTTTTTCATCGCGATACATGCCATCACCTGGCTTTACGTTATACACCTCGTAAAATTCCGGCATATTGGACAGTGGGCCGAGTACGCGATACTTGCCAGGAGAATGTGGGCCATTGATGACTTGTACACGCAGGGCTTCGTCGCGATATTTGATTCGCCACACCTGTGCCCAGCCCATAAAAAAGCGCTGTTCCGGGGTAAAGCCATCAATGGTTTTGCGCTTTTTTCCAGTCTGCGAATTCATATAGGCTCTGTGTGCGAGCGTTACGCCGCCGAGGTCAGCAATATTTTCACCCAAACCTAATGCGCCTTGCAGATGCAAATCATCAATAGGATTGTAAGCATTGAATTGCTCGACCATGAGTTGCGCGCGATTTTTAAATTGGGTTGCATCTTGCTCCGTCCACCAATCGCGCAAATTGCCATCGCCATCTGAGTGGCGACCTTGGTCATCAAATCCGTGGGTGAATTCGTGACCAATCACCGCACCTATACCGCCGTAATTGACCGCATCGTCAGCTTCTACATTAAAAAAGGGCGGCTGCAAAATGGCGGCGGGAAATACAATTTCATTCATGCTGGAGTTGTAGTAAGCATTAACCGTTTGCGGTGTCATGCCCCATTCACTGCGGTCGACAGGTTTGCCTAACTTGGCAATAGCGCGCTGATGTTCGCATTCGGCACTGCGCTGTAAATTGCCGATTAAATCATTCGCAATAATTTTTACGCAGGTGTAATCGCGCCACTTATCCGGATAACCAATTTTGGTATTGAATTTAGCCAGTTTGGCTTGGGCTTGTTGTTTGGTGGCGGGGCTCATCCACTCCAATTCATTAATGGATTGGCTGTAAGCAACGCGCAAATTTTCAATCATTTTATCCATACGCACTTTGGCGTCTGGCTTGAAATAGCGCGCAACATACATTTTGCCCACCATAAAACCCAAATTGGATTCAGTCAGGCTCGCCGCGCGTTTTTCTCGTGTACGTTGTTGCTCGGTGCCATTGAGAGCCTTGCCGTAAAACTCAAAGTTCGCTTCGTCAAATACACGGCTCAAGTTGCTGGCATTACTGTTGAGCAGATGAAACCGTAAATACTGCTGCCAATGCGCCAAAGAAACCTGGGTTTGCAGTTTGGCCAGTGCCGTAACATAGGTGGGCTGATTGACTACCAGTTCATTGATGTTCGCCAAGCCCGCAGCACTCGTCACCACCTGCCAGTTAACACCCGGAGCGAGGTCATTTAATTGGGTAACTGTCATCTTGTTATAAAGTGCATTGCGATCGCGATTTTGGATTCGGCTCCAATGCAGCGCCGCGATTTTTTTCTCCAGCGCGACAATATTGGCAGCGGCTTGTTCGGCATTAGGAATGCTGGCAAGCGCCAATAATTTTGCGATGTACGTTTGATATTGTTTAAGCAGCTCAAGGGAGCGTGCGTCGTCTTTCAAATAAAATTCGCGGTCGGGCAAACCAAGACCGGATTGCCATGCACCGGTAATGTATTGATCGGAATTTTTATCATCCTGATCGATATAAAATTCCACCGGTACGCCCACGCCATACACCTGCCACTCACCCCATAAGCGGGTGAGATCCTGATAGGTTTTTACATTGTCGATGCGGGTAAAAAACGGGGCGAGTGGCTTTAGCCCTTGTGCCTCAATCTGCTCTTGATTGAGGAAAGATTGATACAGGTCGGCAATTTTTTGTTCATCGGAATCGGTCGGGTGCTGTTTGGTCGCTAAACCTTGAATCAGTTCCAGCACTTGCTCGCGGGCGTTTTCCGCTAATGCATCAAAACTACCCCAGCGCGATTTGTCGGCTGGAATTTGCGTGTTGTCCACCCACTTACCATTTACGTATCGGAAAAAATCCTGCTGCGGCGCAACACTGAGATCCATATTATTTTTATCAATACCGGAACCCAGTTGTAGCCCGGATTGGGTCATATCCGCGTGCGGTTTATTTGCAGTGTTATTGCCACAGCCAGTAATGGCCAGTGTCAGGCTCAGCGCAAGCGGTGCGGACAATACAGTGGTGATCAATTTTTTCATGGCGATTTCCTTGAATTGTTTGCTGCAAAAGGGATATTAATAGAGCGCGCGCTTAAACATGCCCAGCGCAGTTTGATAGCCCCACAATTGCAACTCGGCATCGTAGCGGTCGCCTTCATCGCGCATAAACGCGTGTACACCATTCACCTCATGCCAAGTGAAGTTCACCTTGTTGGCAACCAGACTGGCATAGACCTTTGCGCGGCCTTCGGGCGGAATGTGCGGATCTTGTTTGCCCCAAATCATTTGCAATTCGCCTTTAATCTCACCGGTGCGCGTCAGGCTTTCATTGCCGGGGTTGGATGGCGTTAAGCCTGAGTGGATGTCGGTTGCGTAAAAACAGCTGGTGGCGCTAATGGCCGGATGAATCGCCGCGCGATAGGCCAAACCGCCACCCAAACAAAAACCCATAGCGCCGATTTTGCCGGAGTAATAGGGCAGGGTTTGTGCGTAATCAATCATCGCCTGGGTATCGGTATCGTGCGCTTCCAAGGTTTTGGCGATTTTATCGGCATTGCCTTTATCGCGCCCGGCATCGTCATAGCCCAATACCGTACCGATTGGGTTTAGCTCGTGGAATACTTCCGGAACAATCACGATAAACCCGTGCCCAGCCATAATTTGTGCGCTGCGGCGAATCGGTGAGGTTTGTTGAAAAATTTCGGAGTAGAGGATGATCGCGGGGTATTTCTTATCGGCAATTTCGGTGGAATCTTTGGGGTGATACACATAACAGCGCATGATGCCGGTTGGGGTATTGAGATCCACTTGATGATTCTGGATTAACATTTATCTCTCCTCGACCTATTTTGGTATTTGAATTGGGTTGTGTAATTACATTTAACGATTAAATTTCTGCTCTAGCGTTTCCATCAATACCTGTACCTTGGCGATGGATTCGCGATATTCCTGTTCAGTTTCTGAGTCAGCCACAATCCCGCCGCCGCCCCAGCAGTGAATTTTGTTGCCGTCACACACCAGCGTGCGAATGGCGATGCTGGTATCCATTTGGCCGTCCGCACTCACATAACCCAAGCTGCCACAATAAAGTGAGCGGCGGGTGGGTTCCAATTCTTCAATAATCTCCATCGCGCGGATTTTTGGTGCGCCGGTAATGCTGCCGCCGGGGAATGCATCGCGCAGTACATCAATCGCATTGGCGCCGACTTTCAATTCCCCTGTGACCGTGCTGACCAGGTGATGGACATTGGCAAAGGTCTGCAGTTCACACAATGTCGGCACCTTTACCTGTACACAATGTTTGCTTAAATCGTTGCGCAGCAGGTCCACAATCATCACATTCTCGGCGCGATTCTTCTGGCTGTTTTGCAGCCATTGGGCATTGTACGCATCCTGTTCCGGGGTGGCGCCGCGTTTGATGGTGCCTTTAATCGGTTTGGTTTCTACTTGCGTGCCGCGCACTTGAATAAACCGCTCGGGCGATAAACTCAGCACCGCACCATTCTCCAATTGCATAAAACCTGAGAAAGGCGAGGGCAGTGCGTCGCGTAAGGCGAGGTAGGCGGCAAATGGGTCGCCGCTAAATTCCGCGCTGAAGCGCTGGGCAAAATTCACTTGGTAGCAATCGCCTGCACGGATATAAGCCTGAATTTTTTCCAGCGCGACGTGGTAGTCGTCCACATTAAGATTGCTATCGAAATCATTGATTTTAAAGGATTTATCCGCACTCTTAAGGCTGCTGTTAAGTTCGTGAAACAGCGGGTTTTGCGCGGAATTGAGACACAGCTGCTCGATTTCCAAAAAGTTATAAGCACCGCCAAGGGTTTGACTCAGGCTCTCATTGATGACCAAACAGGCAGTTTGCCGCGCGTGATCCTGCACAATCGCCCAGGGGTAGATGCCGACACACATATCCGGCAGCTGGATATCGGCCTGAGCCAAAGCGGGTAATTTTTCCAAACGGCGGCCGAGGTCGTAGCCAAAATAGCCCAGCGCACCGCCGATAAACGGCAGGGCAGAGTTGGTTTGTTCTTGTTGTGGTTCTTGAGATGGCGATAAGGCGTGAGCGAGCAGAACAAACGGGTCTTCGCTGGAATCGCGGCTGCCACCCTCTTGTTCGGTGATGCGCGTCACCGCACCCTGAGTGGTCAGTAATTGCTGCGGCGCGGCAGCGATAATATCGAAGCGGCCATAACTGCTTGCCGGTCTGCCGGAATCCAACCAAAGCGCATTCGGCAAATGGCGCACCAAGCTAAACCAGAGCGCAGAATCTGGCCGATAATCCAGCGGGGTAATACGAAGCTTTTCAGCACAGGGTTTTGCAGCAATAAATTCGGGCATGGAATCTCGTCGGGCAGCACCGTTGCGGGGGCGTTATTCTACCCCATGACTGGCGGCCTGCGGCAAATAGACTTTGGCGCCAAGCCCGTTTAAGCTGCATCGTTTTGGTTCGCCTCTTCTTACTTTTCCGCTTAAGGGATCGCTCGATGGATGTACTTATTTTTATTCTGGCCATGGTGATTGGCGGTGTTGCGGCATGGCAAATCTTCTCCTGGTACTACGCCAAAAAATCCAAATCCCCCAAACAGGATGTTGTGGTTGAATCGCACATCTTGCTAGAACGTATTGAAAAGGTATTTAAGGTGGTACTCGCCGAGGGGTATTTCACCGAAATTTACGATCACAACACCAAAAAAGCGTTCTTCCGCATTTTCAAAACCAATAGCAAAGCGCTGGTGGTGGCCAAGGCAAAAGTGTCCGTAGGTTACGATTTCGCCAAAATGAAATTTCGCCGCGATCACAATAGTCGCACTCTGGTGATCGAACACTTTGCCGATCCGGAAATTATCTCTATCGATACCGACTACAAGTTCTACGACATCAACCAAGGCATTCTCAATAAATTCGATAACGAGGATTACACCGCAATCCTCGCCGAAGCTAAAAAACTAATGCAGGAAAAAGCGCAAGAGAGCGAATTGCCAGAAATTGCCCACCAACAAATACAAATCATGATGCAACAACTCTGCGCCTCTGCCGGATGGCAATTGGAGCAGGAAAAAGTATTAGAGCCACTCAAAACCGTTCAATTCATTACAGACGATAAAAAACACTTATAAGGAATTCAAATGGCTTTACTGATTATTTTTACGCTCGTCGGTATGGGGTTGGGCGAAGCGGTGTTTTACAACAACGGTTGGATCATCGGTGGAGCGCTGGGGTTTTTAGTCACTAAAACGTTCCAGCTGAGCAGCAACCTTAAACAACTGGAGCGCGCGCTAAAACTGTTGCAAACCGCACAAGCAGCGCAAAAACAACAGGCGCCGGTTACGCAAACTGCGCCACCTACACGATCTGCACCTGAACCTGCCACCGAAAGAGCTCCGCTGGCCGAGCGCTTAAAAGCCCACGGCATTGAGCTACCGCCAGAAGTATCATCCACTGCACAACCCGCCGCCGAGTCCATCAAGCCCAGCGTTGCAACTGCGCAATACACACCACAAGCCCGTGTACCGGCGGAACCTAATCTGTTTGAAAAAGGCATCGCCTATGTGAATCGCTTTTTCACCGAAGGCAATCCGATTGTGCGCATCGGCATGATGGTGATGTTTTTTGGTTTGAGTTTTTTAGTCAAATACGCCTCCAACCAGGGGCTGTTGCCGATCGAATTGCGCATGGCGGCAGTCGCTGCGGTGGCGATAGCACTGATTGTTTTAGGTTGGAAAACCCGCGAACGGGCAGGGGGTTATGGTTTGGTATTGCAGGGTGGTGGTATAGCAGCGCTGTACCTCACCGTATTTGCCGCGGCAAAAATGTATGCGTTAATGCCGGCTGGCGGCGCATTTGCGCTGATGTTTATTATTGTGATGCTGGGGGCATTGCTGGCGATTTTACAAAACGCACAAGTATTAGCGCTGATGGCGACCGCCGGTGGTTTTCTCGCACCGATTCTCACCTCCGACGGTTCCGGCAATCACGTCGGTCTATTCAGTTTTTATCTGCTGCTCAATATCGGCATTCTCGCCATCGCCTGGTTTAAAACCTGGCGCTTGCTCAATTGGGTCGGTTTTGTATTTACCTTTGTGATCACCTCGGTGTGGGGCGTGCTCGATTATCAACCCCATTTATATGCGAGCACCCAGCCGTTTTTGCTCGCGTTTTTTGCGCTCTATTTAACTGTGTCGATATTGTTCTCGCTCAAACAGCCGCCCAATTTAAAAGGCTTGGTGGATGGCAGTTTGGTATTTGGTTTACCCATTGTGGCGTTTGGTTTGCAAACCGCATTGCTCAAACACACCGAATACGGTTTGGCGATTAGCGCATTAATTCTCGCGGCGATTTATATCGCACTGGCGCGTGTGCTCTGGGCAAAATACCAAACCACTCATCGCGTTTTGATCGAATCCTTTATCGCGCTCGGTGTTACTTTTGCGACCTTAACTATCCCGCTCGCGTTGGATGCGCAATGGACTTCAGCCACTTGGGCGCTGGAAGCCACCGGTTTAATTTGGATAGGTTTGCGCCAACAGCGTTTATTGCCACGCTGTGCTGGCTACCTGTTGCATATGGCCGCCGCGTTTTCATTAATTATTCACGGTTTGGATTCGGGCGCACGGCCAATTATTGATGGCGATTTTATTAGCCTATTGATATTGGCAGCATCGGCATTGTGTATTTCGTATTTGCTGACGCGATTCGCCGAGCACAGCAAGCGCGCTGAAAAACCACTCGCGACCCTAACGATGATTATTGGCTGGCTCTGGTGGTTGTTGGCGGGCACAGAAGAACTCAAGGTGCATATCGCTGGCGAGTATCAGTTTCCAGCATTGATCGTATTTTTTGCCGCGTCTGTTGCGGCATTAGTCGCCTTGAGTAAAAAAATCCATTGGCCGGAATTAACCCGTATCGGGTTCTGGTTGTTGCCGCTGTGTATGTTGTTATCAATGCACAATTTTGGCGAAGGTATTTTTATTGGTTACGCTGTGTATCCATCGCAGCATTGGGGTTTATTGGCGCTCGGTTTTTTTGTCGCAGTGCAATACCGTTTTTTATGGCAGCAAACCGGGCGCAGCAGTTGCGGCTTGTTAAGCGTTTATCATGTGCTCACTGCATGGTTTTTGTTTAGCCTGGTGGGTTGGGAAGCGAGTTATTGGCAAAACGAATTGCATTGGTACGGCACCAGTGCTGCTATTTTATGGTTCGTCTGTTTAGTGGCGCCTATGCTCGCGCTGTTGTATTTAACTAACAAAACCATGTGGCCTTTTGCGCAATATCCCAACGATTATAAAAGCCTGATTCCCGCACCGCTTATGCTCGGTTTGTTGTTCTGGTTTATAGCTGCCTGCCACTACTCGGGCATGACAGATCAATTCTATTTACCCATTTTAAATCCGCTCGATCTCGCGCAAGCGGCAGTGCTGGTTATTTTCGCCTATGCAGTTAAACGCGGTTTTATCGGCCTTGCTAATACACCCACAGAATTGCGTTATGGTGCGATGGGAGTATTAGTGTTTGCGTGGATCAATGTTGTGTTACTGCGCGCGATCCACCAATACGCCGCAATCGACTACAACGCCGCCGTGATGTGGGATTCGATTGTGGTGCAAATGTCACTATCCATTTTGTGGGCAGTCTGCGCGCTGGCGATTATGAATCTATCGCGCCGTTTGCAAGAGCGAAAATTATGGATGCTCGGTGCCGGTTTATTGGGCTTGGTATTATTAAAACTCTTCACCAAAGACCTAACCGGCACCGGCACACTCGCGCGTATCGTGTCGTTTATGGTAGTCGGCGGTTTGATGTTGTTGATCGGTTATTTATCACCGATTCCTGCAAAGGCGAAAACTGTGGAACAAGATACTCTGGAATAGAAATGGCAGATATAAGCCGCATTTTTGATGTTAATCAACTGATTTAAGTGATAGCTGAATGTAATTTTTAGGGCACTAACACAGAGTTAGTGGGATAGTTGGGTTTTTAAATAGGACAAGAAATGAAACTCTCTCGAAAATTAACAAAAGTATTTGAACTTAAACCTTTGTGGGAGACGGCCCGAGGCAAAGGAGGATTTTTGATGGCCTTGCCGCAAAATGCAATGTTACTTGATGTGGGGTGCGGGAATGGATCTCCTCATTGGTTTAAATCAAAACGTCCCGATATCTACTATGTTGGCTTGGATATAGGTGACTATAATCAAGTCGGTAAACCATCAGAAGTTGCAAATGAATATATTTTGGTTCCTCCCGATGATTTTGCAGGCGCCATTGAAAATATGCCCAATCGTTTTGATGCCATTGTTAGTTCACATAACATCGAACATTGTGCTGAACCAATGCGCGTGCTCGGAGCTATGATGAATGCCCTTAAGCCTGACGGATTGATTTACCTTTCGACACCTTGCGGTGCAAGTGTAAAATTTCCAAGCAGATCAGGAACACTAAATTTTTTTGACGATTCCGAACATGTTGCACCGGTGGAGCTGGATTTAATGGTTTCCAAGCTTCAATCTGCCGGAGGAAAAATTGAATACGCTCGTGAACGTTACAGGCCTTTTCTACTGGCATTAAAAGGATTAATTACCGAACCGTATCATATGCTCAAACGAAAAGTAGCATTTGACGGATCTACTTGGGCTCTTTATGGCTTTGAATCTATTTTATGGGTCCGTAAATCTAGGGATTAGGATTGATGTATAACCAAATCTACGAGCGAAATAAATAATAGAAGAAAAGGTTTTATTGTGGAGTTACTCATGTATGTAATTAAAAAGCGGTTTTTATTTCTGTCGTGCTTGCTGGGGATGACTGTTAACGCGGAAGTCATCCCCGTTTATCAAATCGATGCCGCTCCCGGTATTTATGTACAAACCACACTTACACATGATATTTACCGCTACAGTGCCGATGCGCGCTTAAATGATCTGGTGGTGACGGATCAGCAGGGCAATAAGTTGCCGTATCGCCTTGTTGCGCCCAGTGCAAAAAATACTGAGCAGTCGCAACAAATGCCGGTGCGTTTTTTTCCGGTAGCTGTCGGTGCCCCGCCGGAAACCTTGTTGGCGTTAAGCAGTGCGTCCATTCGGTTAGATGCAAATGAAATTTCCGTGAGTGTAGTAAAGAGCGATAAAGAAGAACTGCTCGACCAAACCGCGCCTACGGATTTTTATGTGGTGGATTTAAGTGATTTGCGCACTCGTGCGGATGCGCTAATGGTGTTGTGGCCAGTGAGTGAGCAGCATCAATATCTGGAAGTGCAAGTCAATGGCACCAACGATATGACCAACTGGACACCCATCACCGAAACAACACTGGTGCAATTGCACAAAGATGGCGAGCAATTAACCCGCAATAAAATCACGCTTAACCTCAAGGAATTTGAATACGCTTATTTGCAATTGAAATTTATGCGCGGTGGTGAAAATTTACAGCTTACCCAAGTCGCAATTGAAAATACCGATAAAACCACCAACGCGCCCGCACCCGATAGTTGGCAAGTATCTGGCACTCTGGCTGAAAAACAGCAAACCGCACTGCACGCCATTAACAGCGGCAAAAAAGCCGCCGTCGCCGCATGGGAATTTGAGCGCGATGATATTGCACCCATCAGCCGTTTAAGCATCAACCTCGGTGAGGTGGTGTATGGTGATCAAATCAAAGTATTTTCCCGCCGCAGCGAAAAACAACCTTGGCAATTAATCCACCAAGGCATTTGGTTTAACGCCCAGGTCGGCAGTACATGGCAGCAAAGTGACGCACTCCACATCCATCAAAACAGCGATACCCACTGGCGCGTTGAACTCAATGAATTACTCCGCACTCACGCCAACCCACAACTGGTATTCACTCGCCAACCCGAGTTATTACAATTTATCGCCAACAACAGCGCCCCCTTTAATATCGCCATAGACACCCAAGCCGCCCCCGACAACCAATACACCAGCAGCCAAATTTTTTCGCAGTTAGTGAACGGCAAAGAGTTAGAGTGGGCACAAACAACCTTCACCGAATTAAAACCCAACATAAACTACTTCGCCCGCCACTCAATGCAAATTGGTTGGAAGACCCTGTTATTTTGGGGAATTATGATTGGTGCGGTTTTGGTGTTGGTGGGAGTTGCGGTTCGGTTGATGGGGCAGATGAAGAAAGTCAATTAATTTAATAGAAAAGTTAGCGTTTTTATGATTATTAAAAAATACGACAATTTTCATTGTGTGAAAATAGCTTTGGATGGTTAGGTAATATAGTCATGTTGGGCTTCGTTCCTCAGCACCAACCTACGTTCGATATATGAATTAAGTATTCGCGAGTATTCGTTGTTAATAGATTAAAGAGAGTGTAATGGCTTCAAAATTTTATGTGGTATGGGCAGGGCGGGAGACGGGGATTTTTACCGATTGGGCGACTTGCAAAAAGAATGTCGATGGGTTTAATGGCGCGCGTTATAAATCGTTTTTAACCCGCGAAGAAGCCGAAGCCGCGTTTGGTAATGCCAAACCTTCTGCCGGTACCGGTGGTCGCGCGGCGACTGGAGCCAAAATCAAAACCTATAATGCGGCTGAAGTTAATGCGTTACCTGAACAGGTAAAAATATTTACCGACGGCGGTTGCGAACCAAACCCAGGTGAGGCTGGATCGGGTGTGGCGGTGTATGTAGATAACAAAGTCACCGAGCTTTGGTATGGTTTGTATAGCCCAATGGGCACTAACAATACGGCGGAATTAAATGCCTTGCACCAAGGTTTGTTATTGGCAAAAGATGAAATCGCCAAAGGCAAAACCGCAGCGGTTTTTTCTGACTCCCAATACGCCATTCAATGTATTGTGCAATGGGCAAAAGGTTGGGAAAAAGCCGGATGGAAAAAGAAAACCGGTGAGATTAAAAACCTCGAACTGATTAAAGAGATTTATGCACTGCACCAAACCCTGCAAGACAAAGTACAAGTCTTACACGTAAACGGCCACGTAGGCGTTCAAGGCAATGAACTCGCCGACCGCATGTCCATCCTTGCTATTCAATCCCGCGAAACCGATTTTGCACTTTATCGCGAACCGTTGGACATTACGGCGATATTGGCTACACGTTCAGGCTGAAAAATATAATGGACAGGTAGGCTGACCTAAGCTCGCGTGCGCCAACAGCTTTTACAAACGAAATTAATAAGGATGGATCATGCCTAAAATAATCTGGGGATTTTTATTCACTCTGCTATTAATAAGCCAGCAGGTAATATCTAGCCCCCTTAATAATCAAATGAAGGAGTCACCTAGCCAGATAAGTGATTGGCTAGTGCACGCACTTGAAACCGGTGACTTTGAAGCGATAGATGAACGCTTCGATAAAACTGCCTTCGCAGAAAAAACTATCAAACTTATGAATCCAGAGAGAAAGCTTGCTGGTGCAATAAAAAATAAGATTATTGAAATTATTAGCTTGGAGATGATATTCAAAAATGCCTTGAGTGGGATTTCGCTGGAAAACACGAAGGCCAAAACACTGCGCGTAGTCCATAAAGAAACCGGCCCGGTACCCATAGTGCGCATAAATTTTGATGGCGCTGGCTCTAATTACTATGAATTGAGTCTTTACAGAGAGAAGGGAAAATATTTCATTGATGATATTTTTGTAATGGCAAATGCTCATTTTATGAGTGAGTCTATCGCCCAAACTATGGCTCTGATTTTTAATCAATCAAGCGGTTTACTATCGATGTTTAAAATCACAGATAGTGAATTGCACTCGATTAATACCATTCTGACAGATGCTATGGAACAAAAACGGAATGGCAACTTTGAAGATGCCTATAAATCTATGAGGAGTTTGCCTGATTACATCATTGAAAGTGACATCATACACCTTACGATAGTTATGTTAGCCTCCAGTGTTGATGACAAAACCTATCAAGCTGAACTTTCGAGCTTTGCAAAAATACATGGCGACAATCCGCGGTACACATTCATGCTAATAGATCACTATGTTTTAATGAAGGATTATGATCAGGCATTAAAAAATATCGATCTATTACAGTTACGTTACGAAGAGGATGCATCGCTGTTAACAACAAAAGCCGGCGTTTATCTTCTAAAGAATGACTATAAGCGTGCCCAAACTACTTTGAAATATGCTGTTGACTATGAGCCAGATTTTGAAGCCGCCTACTGGAGTGGTGTAACAGCTGCATTGAGTGAAGAGGAATATGAAACTGCGGTTGAGTGGTTGAAGCGATACGAAACCCAATTCTTGTTGGAGTTTCACGCGGAAGACTTTCAAGATCAGGAAGTTTATGGTGACCTCATCAAAAGTAAACCCTTCAAAAAATGGATGAAATCAAAAAGGGTTTGATTGAAATATAAATTACCACCTGAGACACAGAATTATTCAAGCAGGTAACGAATAAGCAACATTGGATGACTGTGATGCAGTTCAATAAGAGTTTCAGAATTATTTTTTTAGCGGGTCTTATGTTTTGCTCGCTATCCGTTTCGGCAGAGATTTACAAATGGACGGATGCACAAGGGCGTGTTCACTTTACCGATAAGCCGCCAAAAAATAATCAGCCAGTAACTTCTTTAGCTGACGATGCAAGTAAAAAAATGCAGAGATTGGCGGGCGAACAGGGCGGTATTGTGTTGAAAGCTGTCGGTTATGGGCAGTACCATCAATATGTCGCAGAAGGTGCTCTCGATAAATTTACGGTTCTTGTTGTTAATCATGGCATGTTCAGCGATAAGGAAACAGCGGTTGAGGCATCCTACAATACGCTCAAAATTTGGCGCAAGTTTGCCGACGAACATAAGTTAATCCTCGTGGCTCCAGTGTTTGATAATGAAAACTATGCTGCAACGGTTAATGGTGCAGGCAATGGTGGGTATCGTGGATTATTTGGGCGCAAAGTGGGTGCAGATATATTTCTTCATGACATCATCGACGAATATAAGGCGGCAAAAAAATCCTATGATGGTCGTTTTTATCTTTACGGGCATTCTGCAGGCGCACAATTTTCCAATCGCTATTTAGTGCGTCATCCGCACCGTGTTATTGCAACATCGTTTAGTGCGCCAGCATGGTTTGCATTGCCATCCAACGAACATAAATGGCCACTTGGAATGGCAAAGCGTAAATACACCGCATATTGGCCAGGTGAAAATGCAGGGCAAGCAATTGATATTCGGCCACGAGTGTCCACTTGGCTGACTGCCACACAAATTCCTGTAGAGGTTGTGGTGGGTGAGTTGGATCTGGATAAAATGCGTCATGTTGACGGTATTGGTGGCGACACCCATGTTGATAGAGCCAAATTTTGGGTTGAATCAATGAACAAATTTGCGCAAGAGCACGGACGAAAGGGCAATGTGCAGTTAAATATCGTCAGCGGTGTTGGGCATAATTACGGAAAACTGGCGCGTGTGAGCCAGAAGTTTTTTGCTCGGGAATTATCGAAATAAATGCGCATGGTCATGTTGGGCTTCGTTCCTCAGCGCCAACCTACGTTCGGCAAATAAATTAGCTATCAGCAAGTATTCGATTTTGGCAACACCCCACGGTTAATCAAAAAAATTTCAAAAGGCCTATTTTGTTTACATTTAAATCCCCGCACTTCTGCATCTCAGCATTTATTCTGTTTGCTTTTGCACTCTGGTTTCCCTCGCTGTTTACTCCCTTCTGGGGCGATGATTATTTCTTTCTGACGCAGGCGCGTGAGGCGCGTTTGAATGGCGATCCTTGGTGGTTGCCGTTTGTGACTGCGTCGGAAACCGGATTTTGGCGGCCATTGAGTATGGATATGGGCTGGCGGTTTGTAGAGCAGTTTCTACAAGGCGATGTGTTTTATGCACATGTGTATTTGTGGTGTTTAACGCTTTTGTCGCTATTTGCCATAGCCTGGTTCGCTTTTGAATTTGCGCGAGCGATGCAGTGGCCGCAGCCAAAACTGATTGCACTGCTCACAGCAGCCATGCATGCGGCGCATGTGGTTACTTATTTGCCCTTGCATTGGGTGGCGGCGATGAACAGCCCAACGCTGGTGCTTTTTATTAGTGCTACGCTTGCGCTATGGATCGCGTTGCCTCGTTTGCAGGGCGGTGTGCGTTGGTTGGCTTTGGTGATCTTGCCGCTATTGCAATTACTAGCGTTATTTAGCAAAGAATTAGCGATTTTGATTCCTGCATTGGTCGTGGTACTCGCATTCTTTTTGCACGGCAAACTAACCTATAAAACTGGCGATTTTATTGTGTGGTTGTTGTGCGTGGTTATTTGTTTAGTATGGCTGTATTTCTATAAAGAATTCACGCCTAGCCACCATTCAGCCTACAGTTTAACCCTGGGCAAAAACCTGGTGATTAATTCACTTAGCTTTGTCGCATGGATTTTGAATGTGCCGCGTGAAGCCTTGCGCATGCTGGTGATGGAGCGATATGTTTTGGGTGCGATCTGGGCCGCTGCTTGTTTTGTTCCTATGGCGATAGTGTACTGGATAAGCATCCGCACCTTAAAAAACACGCTGACGCCTATGCAATGGCTGACCGCATTGGCTTTTTTAATTATCGCTTACGGCCCTTATTTTTTACTGGCTCATCAGTCTTATGAATACTACGCTGCAGTAGCGATTATATTGCCCTTGCTGTTGGTTGCGCGTGCGCTGGTATTGGGGAATCACTTAAAAATCGGTTTGTTACTGGTGGGAGTTTCATCGCTGATTGCCGTGCAAGGCACTCGCTCTGCTGATTATCCTGCAGTGATTGAACGCGCATTTTGGGCTGAGCGACAGATAGAATTTTTACAACAAGAACCGATTAACTCGCCTTTATTAGTCAGTGTGGCCAATGAACATCAGTTTGCGGCCTTAGGTGTGCAGGGTTTGGAATGGCGATTAAACTTGCCAAAAGGCAGCGTGATATTAACCCATGAGTGCGCTGGCGTTGCTAATGCCAAACAAATTCTCGTACAACAACACAATGGCAATTTTGCGTGGAATGCTTGCCCCGAATAAACAATAAGATCCGAGAACACACCATAGAGCGCTCATAATGAATTTAAAAACTCTGCTCAGCACCCAACCAGATCAACTCGCCTTGGTAATTGGCAATGGCATTAATCGCTATAACAGCGATGCGGGTTTAAATTCGTGGGATGCTATGTTGCTTGAATTGTGGCAGCGTCACACTAAAGAAGATGCACAAATCATCCCCCTCGGGATTTCGCTCACTGAATTCTATGACGCATTGGATCTAAGCAGCCAATTAAAAGAAAAAAATCTGCAAAAAGAATTCTGCGATTTTTTAACCGGCTGGACGGCAAAAGAGCATCACCAGCGGATTGTAAATTGGGCTAAACATAATAAAACACCTATCTTAACCACTAATTTCGACGAGACATTATCTAACTGTTTAGCGCTGAATTTGCACCATGCCGATGGTCAGCGCTTTACAGACTTTTACCCCTGGGGAAGTTGTTTTTCTGAAAGTGAAATTCGCAACCCAGCGCGTGAATTTGGCATCTGGCACATAAACGGAATTCAGCGCTATTCGCGTAGCATCCGCCTGGGTTTAAGCCATTATATGGGCTCAGTCGAGCGGGCGAGGGCGCTTATCCATAAAGGAGAGCAGCGTTTATATACCGATGACACCGTCACTCGCTGGAACGGCGAGCAGACTTGGCTGCACTGCATTTTTAATAATAATTTAGTATTTTTAGGTTTAGGGCTGGATACCTCTGAAATATTTTTGCGCTGGCTGCTGATCGAGCGCGCCAAGTATTTTAAACACTTTCCCAAACGCACCAAAAAAGCCTACTACGTTTACGCAGGGCGGGATATTTCCCAAGGACAGATGATTTTTTTAAAAAGTGTGGGTTGCGAGGTAGTAAAAGAATCCAGCTACGATAATCTTTATGGCGACGTTTGGCGCTAACCGCAAATGAATTGAACGGCTTAACAATAACTACCAAGGAGTGCATATGAAATTTCATACTAAAACGTGTGGTTGGTTCTTGAGTGCAACCCTGTTGCTCGGTTTTTTTACCAGTACTTATGCGACGGCACAGGATGAGGATGATTCGGTTGAAGAAATTATCGTTACTGGCTTTCAAGTAACACAAGGCGGTGCGCAGGATATTGATTATTTTCGTGGCGAAGTTGCACAGGCACGTATCCCCCACCCGGACACCATTACAGCAGAAGGTCTATTTAGCCAGCACAATCTACTATTTCCTTCTACAACGCCTTGCGCACAATTATTTTGCCTCACCTCAGAGGTGACTGCAGCATCGTTAATTACACAGCCGCAGGCAAAATTATTAGTGGGCCTTGGTTTTGGCTCCAATCTAGATGCCAACACTTGGACGCGCCAGCCGCTAAACCTGATTGCAGTAGTGGATAAATCTGGCTCTATGGACGGCCACCCACTGGAGCTGGTGCGTGAAAGCCTGGCCAAAGTCACGGGCTTGCTAAACGACAAAGATCAAATTTCTATCGTGCTCTATGGCGATACAACTGAGGTGTATTTGGCGCCCACTGCCGCCACTAAAAAGAATAAAAAAACTATACTGCGCCAGATTGAGAAAATTATTTCGGAAGGCTCTACCGCAATGGAAGCGGGTTTGCGCTTGGGTTATGACACCGCCAGCAAAACCAGCAAAAACTTTGCAGGCAATACGCGGGTAATGTTATTTACTGATGAACGCCCTAACGTAGGCAGCACCGAGGCCAATACCTTTATGGGCATGGCGATTGCGGCCGCAAAAAATGATATAGGTTTAACCACTATTGGAGTCGGCGAACAATTTGATGCAGAACTGGCAACTCGCATTAGCAGTGTGCGCGGAGGGAATCTATTTTTTCTGGGCAGCACCAATGATGTAAATAATTTGTTTGAACGCGAGTTGGATTTTATGGTGAGCCAATTGGCTCATGATTTAACGCTAACCATCACGCCCAATGCAAACTATGCCATTGCAGGTATTTATGGTATTCCCGGATCAATGCTGGGTTGGCAGGGAACCGAATCTGTTTCAGTTACTATTCCTACCGTCTTTCTTAGCAGCAATGGCGGAGCAATATTTTTTACTCTGGCTAACCGTCTGGAAGATAGCCATCTCCCCGCTCGCACAATTGATAAGGCGCTGCCGATCGCCAACATCAGTCTGTCGTATGTATCCGCAAGCGACAAAACACAACATAAAGATTCGCTAGCAGTATTCAATCAAGCAACCAGCCCGAGCGAAGGCATTCAACTTGGCCATCATTTGGTAGATGAATACACCAGTCTTTACCGCGCTACCGCGGAACACTATTTAAATAATGATCAAGAATCTGCTTATCAAATTTTGACTCGTTTATTGGAAAAACTGAGCGATCCTTCGCTTCCCACTACTATGCAAAAGAGCTTGGCAGGGGAACAAAAGTTAGTGCGCGGGTTGCAAGAGCGATTAGCATTTTTAGCTGGCCATGAATCAGAGCTTAAACAAAAAACTAACCTCGGCAAACTTTGGGGCACTTGGATAATCATCGCAACCCAGGGTAATGTCACCTTAAAACGAAATGATCTGGTGACATTTTCACCGTCTAGTGAATTTGCCGTGTATCGCACCATCGAGGGAGTTGAAGAGCAAATCGAAGATGAAGAGTACCAAGCTAATGACAAGCAAATTTATTTAACGGATTCCGAGTTAACATTTAATTATCGTCATCTTAAAAATCGTTTGGTAATGCGGCACCTACGCAGCGGGGTTATGGTGCGTTTGGCGAGAGTGGGGGATAAAATCCACGCACAATAATTGAAAAGGCTCTCTGTTTGTTCAGAGAGCCTTTTATTTCTAGTCGCGCAAATAAAAAACCTGTTACGTAGGAGTTAGGCTGCTTGTACGTTTATCTGTGCAGCCTTAAACGAGCGACAGATAAACAACAAGGTTTCCCGTGTTTCAGGATCAGTGACAGTGCGCGCCTTGCTAACGGCGATTTCAAAATCATGTTTCAGGCACAAACATCTAACTTCGCGAATCAGTTCTATATCTTTCCTAATCAAGTCCATCTTCTACCTCATTGTGAGCTTAAATCTCCGTGTGGGAATCACACTTTTTACCTGCTCCGCAGGCACCGGTTTAAGTATTGCGTAGCGTTATAAAAGCTCCAATGTGTAGCGTACCTATTTGCTAGATTAGATTTTCATAAAAGACATTTTTATCGTACTTTTCGGTTAAGTGGGTCACCCTGAATGATACAAAAGCCCGGCCGAATCGTATTGTTGTTCATTAGTTTCTTGGGCTATTTACGAATGAAAACAGCGATTTATTGGTTCAGGTATGACCTTCGTTTGGCTGACAACCCCGGTTGGTCTCAACTGGTCGCATCCTGCGATGGGGTGGTGGGCGTGTTTGTATTGCCCAACCGCTGGTTTGTACCGGGCCGCTATCAAAGTAAAGGCATAGGGTCTTATCGCCTGGCATTTTTACTCGAATCCCTTGTTGATCTTCGCTCCCAGCTACGCGCCTGCGGCAGTGATTTGATTGTGCTTGATGGTGACCCCGCTAGCGAACTGGTGAGATTGGCCGAGCATTTGGATGTGGGTTGTATAGGGGTAGGGTTGCACCCGGGTAGCCATGAATGCGATGACCTGATTCGGGTAAAAGGTGCGCTTGATATTCGTGTTGTTGAATGCGAGAACTTTACGCTGTTTGATCGCGCCGAATTGCCCTTTGATTTACAGGATCTACCAGATATCTTTTCACAATTTCGCAAGCGGGTAGAGCAGCAACCGCTAAGTCGCGCGCTTCCTCAACCGCAACGCCTGCGTCACAAGGTAACAATAGATAATTCAGTGTGCGTGTTAGATAAGTGGTGTGCAATCTTATCTGCGCAGCGTATGCCTGCGCATCCACTAGCTCTGGCGTTTTCTGGTGGTACCGAGGCGGGTTTAAAGCAATTAAAATATTTTTTACAAGGCTCACACAAGATTGCATCCTACAAAGAAACACGCAATCAGCTTGATGGCTGGGGGTTCTCCTCAAAGTTATCGCCCTGGCTCGCATTTGGCTGCATTTCTGCGCGTCAGGTTGCGGAGGCGATTCGCGATTATGAAGCTGAGCATCAGGCTAACGAATCCACCTATTGGTTATATTTCGAATTACTTTGGCGTGAGTATTTTCAGTGGCTCGCATTTTGTTACGGCAAAAAAATGTTTGCGCTGCGCGGCATCCAAAATAAAAATCCGCTGCTGAGTTTTTATTCGTCGGAATTTACTGCATGGTGTTACGGCAATACGGGAAATAATTTTGTAAATGCGTTTATGCGGCAGTTACTTCGTACCGGTTGGATGTCGAATCGTGGCCGTCAAATTGTCGCTAGTTATCTAATTAATGAATTAGGCGTTGATTGGCGCTACGGTGCAGCCTGGTTTGAACAGCAGCTTATCGATTACGACCTAGCAGCTAATTGGGGTAATTGGCAGTACCTTGCTGGAGTAGGTACCGATCCGCGTGGGCGGAGGCGGTTTA
Organism: Cellvibrio sp. OA-2007; assembly: GCF_000953825.1. GTDB lineage: Bacteria > Pseudomonadota > Gammaproteobacteria > Pseudomonadales > Cellvibrionaceae > Cellvibrio. Next base: position 197,289 of record NZ_BBUL01000095.1, read on the forward strand.
ATATCGAAAAACAGCGCCAGACCTATGATCCCGACTCTACTTTTATTCGACGCTGGCTTGATTAGCCATCGCTGAGAGAGGTTTGGTTTTGTAAATCCCTTATCATTTATCTGATAATTGAGGTAGATTTAGGTTTGGCTCTAACTCGCTCAGACCTATGAACTCCAATAAAACAGATAAGGGGATAAAAAATGATTAAGCGGTTTACCGGGGCTGCGCTGGCAGCTGTGATCTTATTAACCCAGACAGCTTGCGCAGCGAATGATCCTGATCAGGAGGAATGGATCGATCTGTTTAATGGCAAAGACCTGAGTAACTGGTCGATCAAAATACGCGGCTTTCCTTTAGGCGAAAATGCGTTTAATACTTTCCGTGTTGCCGATGGCATGATGCAAGTGCGCTATGATCAATACACAGATTTTGACAAACGTTTTGGTCATATTTTTTCTAATGCGGGCGAATTTTCTCATTACAAAATTCACGTTGAGTATCGCTTTGTTGGTGAGCAAGTAAAAGGTGGCCCGGCCTGGGCGTTTCGCAATAACGGCATTATGTATCACACGCAAGATCCTAAAACCATGGCAGTGGAACAGGATTTTCCCGGTAGTATGGAATACCAACTGCTGGGTGGTAATGGCACAGAACCGCGCTCGACCGGCAATTTGTGCACTCCCGGCACACACGTAGTATTTAATGGAAAATTTACTGAAGATCACATTATTAATTCTACAAGCGACACATTTCACGGCGATCAGTGGGTTACTGCTGAATTAGTCGTACAGGGCAGCGAAAAAGCCGAACACTTTATTAACGGAAAAAAAGTACTGGAGTACACTGATTTGCAGTGGGATGACCGCACGCCGAATAGCAGTGGTTTTATTGCCCTGCAGGCTGAGAGCCATCCAATTGATTTCCGCAAGGTGCGACTATTAAATCTGGAAGGCTGTATGGATAAAAAAGCAAAGAATTATAAAAGCTATTATGTAAAAGCAAAACCAAAAGCCTGCCTATACTAATCAATGCAATATATAAAATATCCCCCAGGGGTAAACCGTGTAACCAAGAGGAAAACGACAACATGATGAAATTAGCGTCTACTGCACTTGTAACCTTGATCATGGTATCCGGCGTGTCAGTTGCTGATGATGCAGCCATTAATGCCAAGTACGAAAAATCCTGCAAACTCTGTCATGATGGAGGCTTAATGGGCGCACCCAAAACTGGCGATGTAGAAGCCTGGGCTCCGCGCCTAGAAAAAGGCAACGAGGTATTGTTGAAACATGTAAAAGAAGGCTTTAACGCAATGCCACCCAAGGGTACATGCATGGATTGCACCGATGAAGAATTCCAGAAATTAATTGAGAAAATGGCGAAGTAAAAAACCGAGCAATGTCTTATCCATAAACCCGGCACTCACGCCGGGTTTTGTTTTTTCATCCGCAGAAAATCACTCATTGTAGTTCCTGCGGTCCGGAGTTTTATCGCTTAGTGTTAGATAAATAACTAAGGCCATAATGATGATTAAAAAAACAAGACTGGTGTTAACTGTGCCAAACCCAAGCCCACCTTTTCTTACTGAATGAGAAAGAAAGTCGCCAATAGATGCCCCTAACGGGCGGGTTAATATGTAAGCCACCCAAAAACAAGCGACAGTATTCGCTTTGAATTTGTAATGCGCTATTGCGGTGAGTAATATTAAACCGCCAAAAATAGATGTGGCAGCCAAATAGCCCCACTTTAACCCCTCAGAAATCCAATCCCCAAGGGCTGTACCCAAGGCAAAAGTTACTAATATTGCCAGCCAGTAAAAATATTCCCTTCGCCTAGTATTGATCGCACGAATAGAGAGCGTTCCATCTTGGGAGTGCCACCAAATAAGGTTAACTTTAAACAAAACCCCAATTTTATCCATAGCAAATGATTCTCATTAAGCGCGATCTGTCTGCCCCAGAGTTGACGTATGGTCATCCGTAACGAGACGTATCTGACCACATCCTTGGATGACCAGGAATAAGGTTTCCTACCTAAGCGTGGAACTTCGTAAAAATAGGTGGGAAATCCAATAAATTCGGGATTGCTTTGAGTACATCTAATTTATGAGATTCATAAAAAAAGGCACCCAAAGGTGCCTTTTCATCGTACGTATCCAGAATCACTTCGGCTTTCGCCTCGAACCGCCTTGCGCGGTTACGGGTTTCCCCGCTGGGGGGCGCTCAATCTCATCCGGTCAGTCGCCCCGCAGGTCAATTATGATATGGCCACTCTGTATAAGCAATCAATCCCGATGACTGTCGTCTTTTACCCCCCCAAGTTTGGCCGCCATATTTAGAATGAGATCATCGGACGTGCAATGATAATTCAAGCTCCGAAATTAATGCGTCTCGATACGTTTTGAAGTCCATACCTTTCCGCAGTTTGCGTCCTTTTTCAACAGCCATCCGTTCTGGAATCGCTGCGATGACTGTTATCAGAGTGTCTGGCAACTCCTCCACAAACTGCAATGCATCAGGCTGTAGCTGTAGGGAGATTGCTCTGTGAAGAACGTCTTTCAGCGGTCCATCATTGGTGGCGTAGATAGATTCCACCGAACCATCTTTTGCGACCCATTTTTCAAAAAATTTATCCACGTAGAATAAATCCCACGTCATATTCAACAATGCTTTTTTCCTATCCTGCTGAGATGCGGCGGGTTTATATTTCATTAAACTCGATGAGGCAGCAAACAGGCTTATCGCAAAGCTCGTGGCAGCCAGGCTAAATAGAAAATACTCATGACACCAATCAAGCAGTTTCTGCACTTTTTGATGTGTTGGCGCAGAATCGCAATGGCAAAGGTAGGTAATTTTTAACACTATCAGGTACAACGTGTCCCATTTTTTTAAACGATGGTATTTAGTCAATTCGTGTCGAAGTTGCCCCTTATCGGTTTCTGGCGGAGCCGGTAATGCGATTAGATCTGTATGGCCAAGGGCGAACTGGGAAAATTGATCCATGTCGGCATTATCGAGCTGCCTAAAAAGGATCAAATCGTCAAGAATCTCATCAGAAAAATCATTTTCATAATTAATTTTTTCATAGATGGCGAAAGTTGGATCCACCAGGATATCGGTGAACTTACAAAATACCATTAACGCAATTGCATCCCTGTGGATCTGCTTCTTGTCAGCCTTTTTATAGGCGCTCAGTACATACTGATAGATATTGAGATCGAAAATTAAATGATACGCGACACCGTTTATCTGATTATGATAAAGATACAGCGCCGGATTATAGATATCATCGTCGGTGTCCACTTGCAGGCAATTGGCGAACCAATCAGATTGCCTCAGTTGGTCAATAATAAGCATGGTATAGTCTGGAAACTTGAAAGCCACGTGATCCATTTTTTTCCTTTTACCTTGTTATCCACGATTTCCGTTTCACCAAGACCCGCAAATCAATATTGCAACCGGATTTTAATATCGCTGTAATTGATTTTTTCATTTTTAAAGTCTTCCCAAATCGCCTGTGTTTCTTGTGTCATGTCGGATATTGGCATAACGCCTCTACTACCGGAGGTCATTTTTACCCAGATTTTTTGGGTAATTTCTGATACCTCACGTACTGCGTCTTCGACCCAAACTTTTTCACCCGTAGTTCGGTCTTGCGAACCAAACCAATGTAAGTAATGCGAATACTTACCCCAATATTTTGACATTTCGGATAGATCCCAAAAAATCAATTTCGGAGCATCTGGCTCCAGTTCAATCAGCGCTTTTGTAAATAGGTTGAGCTTTTCATGATCAGGGTTTAGTGTCTTAATCATTTTTAGAAATTTATTGGTTTCCCTGGTACACTTTTTATAAGCTTCCTCTGACAACTTTGCATCTGTAAGCAGGACCAATTCTTCAAACATCAGGTGCTCAGTTCCGAGCCTTGCATCAGCACACGCGTAAATTATTGAAGTAAATGTTCTATTCCGATGGTAATAATCGATCCAGGACATCGCTCTATAGAAATAGCCCGCTGAATCAAAATAGACGTGGTCGCTCAATATTTCCTCAGCACTTCTTCCTTTATAAACGGGTACTAACATGCAATTTCCTTGAGCGCTAAAATGTCGGTAAGGGTACCAATCGTTTCGGTGGAACGTTTTGTTCCTCTTATCAAATGCCTTGCGCGAAAACCAAATTGCGTTGGACCTTCATAATCGGCCAACAAGGTGTCGCCCACGAAAAGACAGTGTGCCGGATCCACTTTCGCTCTATCCACAATCCATTGGTAAATTTCTTGCTCGGGCTTTATGTAACCCACGTCATAACTCAAGCATTTGAGAAGTGGAACATCAGGCAATAATTGTTCGAGCACTGCACCGTAGGGTTTTGCGAGGTTGGAGCATATTGCTATGGGAATGCGCCAATCCGATAACTGGCGTAGTGTGGGGATCACATCGTCAAATAATGCCAGGCTGGCAAGTTCTTGCTCGATCTCTTTCTGAAGCTGTGCAATCATGTGTGCGGGTGGAAAGATCCCCATCGCTGCGAATAGCTCAACGGGATCTTCTGGGCACGTCATCAAGGTTCGAGCGTCATCAGGTTCTGGAGACCGGCCTTGTTGTCGCGCCCACTGCAACACTTTACGAAATGGATGATGCTTCACTCCAAACTGGATGAGGGTTCCGTACAAATCAAAAATTACCAAATTGGGACGCATCCTAAACCTGTGCACAATGAGTAGGTGGATTAATAAAACATCACTTTATTTCTTAAATTCAAACTGCGCGCCTCGTGCGCTTGCATATGCAGCGCGTATGTTTAAGTTTTCTCGATCTGGCTCCAAGCCAAATTGATAACAAGAATCTTCATGGCACCACGAAATGTTTTTCTCGCTGCGCCCCCACTGGTATCGAGGATGATCTTTGCCATATTTTTTGAAATAGTATTCCTGATCCAATCGTATGATTAACTCGCGCGTTGACTCAGAATCTTCGTTCGGAATTGAGATGGATGGGAATTCGGATGCAATAAAGGGAGGAAGATCGGTGCCGACTAGCCAATCCCATAAACCAAAAGAAAAAGCCTTGGGTTTCCACATATGTTGTGCAGCGCCACCGTAGGCGGTCATCACAAAACCTTTCGCCGGCCAATCACCGTAGGATACATCTCCGGCCCTTAACTCTTCAACGTTCATGGTGCCAGACGCAATGATGACCAGTTTGTGCGCTTCACTGCTAAGCTGCTTTGCAATATTTTTTTCTCGATCCGTTGGTTCCGCACCCTTTACTTCAAAAAAACAATCCAATTCGGGCAGCCAAAAATCGGGTAAATACAAGGTTCCGTCGGAGAGCCGAAAACCTTCTTTTTCATACTCCCAAATAATGTTTAGTGCATCGAAAAATACTGCCCATCGAGCTTCCAGGCGAGAGCGAAACTGGCAACCTTTATACTGTGTTTTAATCGATTGTATGACCATACAGTCTCCTTTAGCTGCTTTATCGTTCGCCATGGGTTTCAACCAGGAAAATTGCTAGGGTAGATGCCGCACCAACAGCCAGTTTGGCATGCCGCGAGCTGAGCCCCCGGGATTTTGCATTTTTGCCATGGCCAGTACCATAGCTATTTCTTAATTCAGCAACACCGTAGGTGATATCGGCAAGATTTTTCAACAGCCGTTTTATACTGTCACTCGCTTTCACTTCATCAGGAATATCAGAAGGTGTTAGCTTTAATTCCGCCGCTGTTTGTTTTACCAGTTTGGGTAGTTCAAGGTTGCCATCGAGTGTTATACCTCGTTCCTCTAATATGGTTTTACACACGGTTTCAACAAGCTCTTTCGCTGTCCCTATCGCAAGTCCCGGGTCATTATCAACAGCGCTTTCCATGCGCGTAATTTGCGCATTCACATAACTGGCATCAGCTGCCAGAAATTCTTTTTTCAAGGAGGCGATATTGAGTTCAGCGGATAATGCAATTTGGCGTGCGGCATACAACTCCCGATTTCCGACCTTTGTTTTGGGCACAATTTCGTAACCGTCATTCGCTAATAATAAATTGTATGCCTGTTTTAATTTTTCGATGTCTTCCTGGGATGTTCTCACTACGGGATGCAGTGTTTCGCATAAGAACCGCAGAAATATATCAGCTTCTGTATGCATCAGATCGAATCGGGAGTCGGTAAATACCCAGTCATCACTCCAGTCATCATTATTCACACGGTGCTGCCAAATATCGCCATACGCATTTTCGTAACGGTGATCCGTGGATGGCATTTCTTTTAAATTGTACAAGCGTGAAAGGAACTCCGGTTCCTCAAGCCTGCCGCTCCAGGCAATATTTTCGATGAGAATAAGGTCAGAAATGTCTCGCCGAGTTGCTTCTGAGATTGTTGAATTCGCCATGTCATCTGATCCTTGTTTTCCGTTACGTGTTTTGGTTGGCGAGAGTGAATTGGTTGCCTAGTGACTCCAGCAATTGGTTTTTCACGGCCAGCTCGGTTTTGACTGTCACCAACTCAATCTCGATAGCCTTGAATGATTTTTCCATCAGTCCCAGTCGTTCACTAAGGTCGTTCTTATCGCTAAACAGTTGATCGCGCACGACGGTGAGTTCGACGACTTGATGAGTTGTTGTTTGGTATTGCTCGTTGACGGCCAACAATTTCGATTCTGCTACCTTTAGCTGCTGTCCTGCATCATTGGAAGCCTTGCGAAGCTGGCGCACTTCAACGGTCAGCTCGGCATTGGCAGTATTGAGTTGGGTCAAATCGGTTTGTTTGATCGATAAAGTCTGGTTTAGCTGGCGCAGCTCCGCTTGTAGTTGTTGTACCTGATGTTCGTGACGGCGTTGATCTTGATCGCGCTGGTCTTTAACTGACTGGCGGTAGTGCTCCAAGGCTTCTCGGGCGTGCTGGTGTTTTTCTTCCAATGAACGGATATGGTTATCTTTCTCCGCTATCAATACACCTTTATCTGTCAGTTGTTGCTCTAAGCGTCCCAGCAAAATCTTTTGCGCCTCCACGTCAGCCGTCGAAGTCTTATGGAGTTGCTCATAGTCGGCTAACCGGGCTTTCAGCTGCTGGTTTTCGTTGGCCGTGCTGGCCAGTGTCTGTTGCTGGCTTTCCAGTTGGGCTTTCAGGGCGTCGGTAGTGGCTTGCAGACTGGTTTCCCGTTCGGCAATCAACTCCTGGGCTTCCTGGTGCAACTGGGCAGCGAGCTGCTCAACCAGTGAACCCAGTGTCTCGCTGATGGCTGGCTTATTGCCGGGATGTAGTGGGTTTTCTTCTGCCAGTTCCCGCAAATATCGGTGAATAGTGGCCTTGGAGCCGGTATTGCCCAGCTCAATGCGCACCGCATCGATAGAGGGGTTTTGCCCCTTGGCAACAAGCGCATCCCGTGCCTTTTTGACCTGGTGTTTATTAATGCCGCTGTTTGCCATCGTTTCCGCCCTGATTATTTCGTACTGTAATACATACCATGTAATTACATACTAAGCAAAGCGGATTAAAAGATCAATTAATAACCTAAAATAACATTAGATAATCAGGACTTATCTAATGTTAGGCCTATAAAATCTGCCAAAAGCAAAAAAATGAGTACAGATAGCCTATCAGGAAGGTAAATCAATAGAGGTAAATCGAACTCATCCGCTCGCAACAAGTATCACTTCATGTAACGTCGCACTACGTCTATTACCTGATCCAAATCCTCCTGCCGTTGTTCTGAGGAAGCGTCACCCACACCAAGATGTTCACGAATGTGGCCCTCCAGAACTTCCGTCATTAATCCATTAACCGCACCGCGAATAGCTGATATCTGCTGGAGAATTGCAGAACACTCAGTACCTTCGTTCAGCGCTTTTTCTAGTGCTTCGGCCTGTCCTTTGATTCGTCGCACACGGCTTAACAGTTGCTTTTTGGATTTGTTTGTATGAGCCATAGGACAATATCACCGCATTATGAATATACTAGGGGGGAGTATATTAATATGAAACTGTCCCAAGGATACTTCCAAATGCAATCTCCCGATATCGATATAAAAGCTCTTCGACATTCGCACGTCTTTAATGAGGGCAACCCATTGGCGGAGCGGAACATCCGTTGGGCTGTGCTATTGACTGCGGTAATGATGGTCGCAGAAATTGGCGGTGGATGGATTTACAATTCGATGGCATTGCTGGCAGACGGATGGCATATGAGTTCCCATGCACTGGCGCTTGGATTATCCGTATTCGCTTATGCGGCGGCTCGACGCCTTGCTCAGGATGCACGATTCTCCTTCGGGACTTGGAAAATTGAGGTTCTAGGTGGCTATACCAGCGCAATTTTCCTTTTAGGCGTAGCTGGTCTCATGATGTATCAGTCAGTTGAACGCCTGTTATCACCAACCCCTATTCACTATGATCAAGCCATTGCAATTGCGGGTATTGGCCTGCTGGTTAACCTCGTCTGTGCCTGGTTGCTCAAGGGTAACCATGCGCACCATCACGACCACCATGATCATCATGCAGCAGATGGCCACCATCATCACGACTTGAATTTGCGCTCGGCTTATCTACATGTGCTGACGGATGCCGCGACCTCAGTTCTGGCGATTGTGGCGCTGATAGGCGGCAAACTGTGGGGAGCGGATTGGCTCGATCCCTTAATGGGTATTGCTGGGGCTGTGCTGGTGACAGTGTGGGCTTATGGTCTATTGCGTGATACGGGGCGTGTTTTGCTTGATGCAGAAATGGATGCGCCGGTAGTGGCTGAAATTCGTGACGTTATTGCCGCAAGTCCAGTCAAAGCTGATATTACCGACTTACACGTTTGGCGCGTAGCGAAAGGTAAATATGCCTGTATTCTTTCACTTGTGACAGATGGTGATGTCCGTCCGGATTACTTCAAAGAACAATTGGGTATTCATGAAGAGTTGGTGCACATTACGGTGGAATTAAATGGTTACTCCACTCAGGTATTCCCGACACATTGAGACTAGCTAAAAATGCAAAGAGTGTGAACCTTGACTATTAATCAGCCCGACTGCTGGACTGTCTACTTACAATTGAATATGCTTTAGGTCATTCTTCCTATATGTTTATCTTATGATTACTGCGCACCGTCATCAGCACTGGATAATCGCACTGCTAATTCTGATCTTTTTAGGTCAGTCGTTGGCGGTAGTGGCTATGCCATGTCAGTTGATGGAGACTAGCTCCGCCAACGATCATGATATGACGGCAATTGATCACTCGATGATGGGAATGCATCACGATATGAGTCAGATGGGATCCTCTGACACTAATTCCGACTTCAATCAAACCCATGACTGCTGCAAAACAATGAGTCACTGTTCGTCCAGCAGTTGTTCGTTACCAGCGCTCGCCTATAGCTTGTCCGTAAACGCCTTAATCGAAAACAGTTTGGTTACTGATTCCTATAACAATCAAACGCCTAAATCTCCCGTATCTTCGCTCTATCGCCCACCCATTTTCCGTTAATACAGGACAGCTACGCCTGAATTTTGGCGCACAAGTCCACCGACTTATTAACGGGAGCCTCTACTGCTCCTAATCCTAAATTGATGTTTAACAACCTCAGGTTGTTTAGGAGCATCTATGTTTAACCTGCGTTTTCCCCGATTGCTTTTTGCATTCCGGGTAGTCATGTTGGCGTTATTCAGCGCCAGTTTTGCTCACGCCAATTCGTTGGATTCATCAGTAACCTCCGCCTCATCGCAGCCAGTACTGGACGTGTACAAAAGCCCGACCTGCGGCTGTTGCGAGGAATGGATAGACCATCTGCACTCCAACGGCTACCAATCCAAAATTCACCACCCTGATGACCTCAATGCCATCAAAAACCGCTATCAAATTGCCCCTCAATTTCAGTCATGCCACACCGCTGTATCGGCTGAGGGGTATATTTTTGAGGGGCATATCCCTGCGTGGGTAATTACCCGCTTTCTGGCTGAAAAACCCAAAGACGCTCTCGGGCTCGCGGTACCTGGTATGCCGGTTGGCAGCCCCGGCATGGAAATGGGCCAACGATTCACGCCTTATGACGTGCTGTTACTCAAAGCCAATGGTGGCAGCGCGGTTTATACCCGTATCACCACTCTACAACAGTCTCACTAAGGAGAATTGGGCATGAAAATTCCCCCCACCTGCATTGCCGGGATTGACCAACTGCCGGAATTAGCAACTGCTGATCACAATCTTCCGGCCACGCTAAACACGGATTCATCTGCGCTGATAGATCAGCGGGGGCAATCCCGGCGTCGCTTTGTACTTGGGGCTTCATCGTTGTTAGCTCTCAGTACATTACCGATATCCGGACGCCTTTGGGCAGCATTGCCTGCGGCAGTGAATGGCCCCGAAACGCTATCAGGCAATCAATTTGACCTGACCATCGGCTACCAAAAGGTCAACTTTACCGGCAAGCAGCGCATTGCTACGACAGTCAATCAAAGCCTGCCAGCTCCGGTATTACGCTGGAAAGAAGGTGAGCGTGTGACCTTACGAGTCACCAACACACTTGATCACGACAGCTCCATCCATTGGCATGGAATGATTCTGCCCTCTGAAATGGATGGGGTGCCGGGAATGAGCTTTAACGGCATTAAACCGGGCGAAACGTTTGTGTACGAGTTTGATGTCCAGCAAAACGGCACCTATTGGTATCACAGTCATTCGGGATTCCAAGAGCAGACTGGCTTGATGGGCGCCATCGTTATAGACCCCAAAGATCCCGACCCTGTGGCGTATGACCGGGACATGGTAGTGCTACTGTCGGACTGGACCGACACCGCCCCGGAAAAAGTCTATGGCACCCTGAAAAAGATGAGCCATTACTACAATTTCCGTGAGCGTACGGTGGGTGATCTGGTGCGCGATCTGAAAACCAAGGGCTTGTCTGCCACATGGAAAGAGCGCGCTATGTGGAACCAAATGCGCATGAGCGAAACCGATATTTCGGATGTGACCGGATATACCTACACCTATTTGATGAACGGTGTTACTCCGGATCATGGTTGGTTAGGGATCTGCAAACCCGGTGAAAAAGTGCGTTTGCGTTTTATCAACGGCGCGGCCATGAGTATCTTCGATGTTCGAATTCCCGGTTTGAAGATGACGGTGGTGGCAGCCGATGGCCAGAATATCCAGCCAGTAACGGTTGATGAATTTCGCATAGGTGTGGCTGAAACCTACGATGTCATCGTTGAACCAGCCGCTGATAGTGCCTACACGATATTTGCCCAAAGCAATGACCGCACCGGCTATGCGCGTGGCATCTTGACCACCGATATCGCCTTGCGTGCCGAAATACCCGCGATGGATCCAGCCCCCACTTTAGGTCACCGTGAAATGGGGATGGATATGTCCGGCATGGATCACAGTGGTCACGATATGGGTGGCATGAGCCAGGATATGTCGGCAATGAAAGGCATGGATCATTCGAGCCATGACATGAAGGCGATGGATCACAGTGGCCATGATATGGCGGGAGGCATGGCGGGGATGGATCACAGCCAACATTCAATGCCTGCAATGGAAGGAATGGATCATTCGGCTCACGACATGAAGGCAATGGATCATAGTGGCCACGACATGTCCGCGATGAAAATGGATCACAGCCAGCACAAGGGCAAGGCGCGGCTGGCCAAAGCTGGTTTTGGCAGCAATTTTGACCCTCTCGCCAACATTAACCACGCAGAGTCGGAATTTGGTCCTCATGTAGACAGTCATGCCGAAGCCCCCAAAAGTGGACTGACTGATCCCGGTATTGGTCTGCGCGATCACATGAAGTTATACGGTCGCCGGGTATTAACCTATGCGGATCTTCGCGGTCTTCATCCCACCCATGACAAACGAGAACCCTCACGGGAAATTGAGTTGCATTTGACCGGCAATATGCGTCGCTATATGTGGTCGATCAACGGCCTCAATTTCGCCGATGCCAAACCGCTCGAACTGAGTTATGGGGAACGTGTACGCATCATCCTCATTAACGACACCATGATGACCCACCCCATTCATCTGCATGGCATGTGGAGTGAATTGGAAACTGGGGATCCGGAATACATTCCACGCAAACACACCATCATCGTTCAACCCGGAGCGCGCATTAGTTACCTCGTCACGGCTGATGCTAAAGGTCGATGGGCTTACCACTGCCACTTGCTTTACCACATGCCCGGCATGATGCGTGAAGTGCGGGTCATTTAGGAGATAACAATGAAACCATTATCTGGAAAATTCGCCCTGAGCTTATTCGCTGTGGCCTTGCTTCACAGTATCCCCACGCTTGCCCACGAAGGCGATGATCCACTCCTGGCACGAGTGATGATCGACCAATTGGAATGGCGCGACGCCGAGGATGCTGAACCCTACGTGCTTGAGGCGCAAGGCTGGATTGGGAAAGACCTCAATAAGTTATGGATTAAAACCGATGTAGAGCAAGTGGATGGTGCCATCGAAGAGGCAGAAATCCAGGCGCTATACAGCCGCGCTGTTGCTCCTTTTTGGGATCTTCAAATGGGCTTTCGCCAAGACTTAAAACCAGAACCGGATCGTGAATGGGGTGTTATTGGCATTCAAGGTTTAGCACCTTATTTTTTCGAAGTTGATGCAGCACTTTTTATTGGTGATTCGGGTGATACCGCCGCGCGTTTGTCGGCGGAATATGAATGGATGTTCACGCAAAAGCTGGTGTTATCCCCTGAAATTACCCTCAACTTTTATGGCCAGAATGATATGGATCGGATGACGGGTTCGGGGCTTGCCGATGGCCAAGCTGGATTGCGATTGCGTTATGAAATCCGCCGGGAGTTTGCGCCTTACATCGGCGTTAATTGGACAAAAAGTTTCGGCAATACCGCCGATTTTGTACGCGAACATGGGGAAGCCTCCAGCGATACCCAATGGGTTGCGGGCATTCGTGCGTGGTTTTAAATCACGCGGTTCTACTTAGTTTTTATCAACAAACAATGAGGAATTCACAATGAAAAAATCACTATTAGGCTGCGCTTTGGCGCTCTCTGGTTTATTAATGATTGCACCGGTTTTTGCTCATGATCCAGCGGAACATGCCATGACGGCAGAAGCGCCGGATTGTGACGCAATGAAAAATATGGATCACTCCAAGATGGATATGAATGATCCGGTAATGCAGGCGTTAATGAAAAAGTGCAGCACCAAATCGGCTGATATGGATTCACACAAAGATATGGAAAGCATGGATCACGAGAAGATGGAAGGCATGAATCACGAAGGTATGGACATGGATAAATCTACCTCCAGCGCAAGTCATGAGGGGCATGGCAATCATTAATCGGTTATACGCGGTTGCTCATTGCATGTCATGAGCAACCCGCGATATTGCAACAGATGACGGCGCATGCAGTACATCCATTCTTGAATTAGGAGAGCGATTTTATGAAGACCATTAAATGGATAATTCTACTTGGCGTTGCCGCACTAGCTGCTGCATATCTTTACATCAACGCAGGGCTGTATCCAAGTTAATTTTTGTCGTCTATGTCATCCAATAAAAAATTGCTGCATATATTTAAGTTTATTTTTTATTTGTGAATTTTAAATTTTCATAGTTCAACATTAATGTCACTATTTTATGATAAACCTAACAAAACAAATACGCCTGTCGCTTTAGTCATCATGACTGACTGAAAATTTGTAAAAATTTGTTTGCTTTACGGCATTACTGCCTTTACTTTTCTGAAATTAATGCAACAATTCGCCACCTGACACGAAGACATTACAACTCTAAGGAATAGATTCTGATGACTGTCGCATGAAATGTTTAAAAGTTGATCTGATAAAACAAAAGGAAATTTTATGAGTATGATTGAGCAGTTGATCATCACAAAAGATCGTTTTGCTAAGCAAAAATCAGAACTTGTCGGGTACGTATTGCACCAATTAAAGGCGTATAAATCTGGCGCCGTACAGCGCTACACTGATAATATTTCGTTTTTTGAAGAACACATAAGTCGCAATTTATTGACCAAAAATAACAATAATTCACACGCGACAGCAGTCTCACCAACTGACGATAAAAATCTTCAATTTGATCCTTCACCCGAAGAATTCGTCGGGGAGTGGCTATTGGTTTCGCAAAAAATAATAAATGAATTTGCTGCGGTGACACGTGATGAACAATGGATTCATTTGGATGTGGCTCGGGCGCAGCGCGAACTTCCATGCAAATCAACAGTAGCGCATGGTTTTCTAATTTTATCGTTGGTTCCCGTACTTACTGCTCACAGACAGTTTTTTGATACAAAGGGAAAACCAGTTAAATCCATTATTAACTGCGGCCTATTAGAGGTTCAATTTCTAGCCCCACTCAAATCGGAAACTTCTGTTAGAGCTAAAACCAAGCGACTCTCTGTTGAATCACAAAAAAATGGCTACAAGGTCACAGAGGAAGTTGTTATAGAAACAAATGCACATAAATCAATTTGTAGAGCTGTAGTGATTTATCGATTGATTTTCTAATTTCTGTCGAACTCTCGACGAAGGATTATTTTTTAAACTACGCTACTTAAGGAGCGATCATGCAACAACTATCTATCACCCAATCATTACGAAATATGGGCATTGACCCGCTTAAAGCTTCCGTGGCATCCGTTTCTGAACTCTATCGCCTACCTCAAGATAAGCTTGATGCGATTAAAGCAGAGTTGATTATCGACAGCTTTCGTTTTCACTATGAAAATAATCGGTATTACCGCGAAGCCTGTGATGAAAAAGGCATTACACCTGCAAGCGTCAATACATTTGACGACCTAATCAAGATCCCCCTCATTCCAATTGCAAAATTTAAATCGGCAAGCAATCACGAACTGCTATCCAAACCACTGAATGCCATCGAACATGAAATGCGCAGTACAGGAACCAGCGGCATACCCAGTGTTTCACGTCGTTGTGCGCCAACAATTGATTTGGCGGTATCTGCAATTTACGCCATGTACCGTGAATTCTTGGGTATCTCCAAAGGGGCAGGCTTATATATTTGCCCGTCAACCGAAGAAATTCCAGAGATGGGTATGATAAAGGCGTTGAATATGTTGGCTGGCCTTTTGGATACGCATCGCTTTATGGTTCGGGAAGAGCGTTTTGTTCCTGAAGATGCTATCGCCCAACTTACCAATTGGGAAAATCAATTTACCCGTCACATCATTGGCCCACCATTTTTGATTCATCGCTTGTTGCAATTCCTGAAACAAACCGGCCAAAAATTGACACTTGATAAAGGCAGTATGGTTATCACGTTAGGTGGCTGGAAACGCTTCACAGGTCAGATGATCTCCCGTCGTGAATTTGCTTTGTTGTGTGAAGAGTACTTGGGAATCCCACCGAGCGGCATTCGCGATATTTATGCGCTAGTTGAATCCAACGTAATGGCAATCGATGACGAGCATCAAGTTAAGCACGTGTCTCCCTATGTTCACTTTAGCGTGCGTGACATGAATGATTTAAGCAAGGAAGTGGCGGATGGCGAGCATGGAGTATTGGCAATTCTCGACCCACTTGCGCTAGCTACGCCAGGGATGATTTTGACTGAAGATATAGTATCGCTCGTTCCTGGTGAGAGTCCTTCAGGTCGCAGTGGCCAGCGTATGGAATACATCATGCGTGCACCATCCTCACTGGAATTTGGATGTTGCGCCGTAAATCTCGAACGCAAAATGGATGAAGACGAAAAGGCTGAGAATAGCTGCCCCGTCACTGCCTGATCTTAACAGCGCTATAACGGTGGGGAAGAACCAGAACCCCACCGAATTTCCAAACGTACAAACGTAAAGGAATTGTCATGTTTAACGACATTATTGTTCGAAATTTTTCTAACCCAACCCATGCGGCTGAATTGGTGCAATCCACCAACACTATAGAGCTGGGTAATCCGGTTTGCGGTGATCGCATCAAAGTACAACTCAATATTCAAGACGGCCTAATTCTACAAGCAGCCTATGCTGCTTGGGGTTGCGCGACATCTTTAGCAACAGGCAATGTTTTCTGTCAAAAAATTCAAGGCACAAGCGTTGCAGATGTATGTAATTTATCGAAAGAGGAAATCGATAAAATGCTCGGGGATCTTGAGCCTGCACAGCATCACTGTCTGGAAATGCTTCATAACTTGTTTGCCAAACTTCAGCAAACTTTTCACGCATAGTGATGAGGAGCCCTACCATGTCTATACAAGGATATTTTGACTACAACGCAACTACACCTGTGTGCTCAGAAGCAATAAATGCGTTTGTAAATGCAGCGAAAGCGTTTGCTAATCCGTCAAGTAAATATGCTCTGGTCAAACCTGTAGGCGCATTTTTAAGTGAGGCGCGAGAAAGCTTATGCAAGTTGGTCGGTTGCGCAACAGATGAGCTGTTCTTTACGTCAGGCGGCACAGAGTCGAACAATTGGGCATTAAAGGGGGTATTTCTGCGTGAATTTACTGCCGCGCCTGGGGAGTCCGCCCACATCATTATCTCCGCGCTGGAACACTCTTCTATTCTGGAAGTGGTTCGGTATTTGGAGCGTACATTCCATTGTGAGGTGAGTCGTTTAAATCCTGACAATGAAGGCATTATTTCAGCTGAATCGGTACTCGCAGCCCTGCGCCCTAATACCCGCGTCGTCAGCATAATGCTCGCCAATAATGAAGTCGGTTCTATTCAGCCAATCTGTGACATCTCACGGGTATTACGAGACCGGAATATTCATTTTCATGTAGATGGAGTTCAAGCGGTCGGAAAGATCAAAGTGGATGCGCATATGCTGGGTATGGATACCTTGTCATTTTCAGGTCATAAATTTTACGGCCCTAAAGGCTGTGGCGGCCTTTACATTCGCCGGGGTGTAACTCTTGAGCCTTTGATACACGGTGGTGGTCAGGAGCGTGGCTATCGTGGCGGCACCGAGGCTGTAGCAATGATCGTTTCCATGGGGGCTGCTGCCAAATTGGCGAGCGAGCAACTCGACGAAAATTTACAGCGGTTTGCGCAGTACTCTGATTTGTTACGCAAGCAACTGACGCAAAAAGTTCCGACGGTCGTTTTTAACGGCCCTAAAAATCTCTCCATGCAAGTACCGAATACCTTGAGTATTTGCATTCCGGGAATACGGGCAGAAGCACTCGCCGCAATTCTGGATAACTTGAACGGTATTCAGGTCAGTTTGGGATCCGCGTGTAGTAATAACAAGACAATGTCGTTATCGCATGTATTACTTTCAATGGGTTTGACGGACGAGGAAGTGAAATCAACTTTGCGAGTCAGCGTGGGGCTTTATACGCAGGAAGAGGACATAAAGTTTTTCACCGACGCTGTTGCCAATGCCGTGTCCATTCTCAATCGAATCAGTAAACCCGTGAGCGAAGATCATGTCCTTACCACTTAATCATGTACAAACAATTGTTTCCTGTATCGAACACTACGTCCAAACTCGTCCGGATGAACGTGCATATGTTTTCCTAGAGGATGGTGATTCGCAAGAATTGTCGTTAACGTATAAGGAATTGCAAACGCGAGCTCAACAACTTGCCACAGGTTTGCGAAGTGTAGATCTCAAAGATCAAGCGATATTACTTTTATTTCCTGCCGGTTTGGATTTTGTCGTGGCATTTTTTGCGTGTTTGTACGCAGGTGCGATAGCAGTGCCAGCCAATTTGGCAAGAAACGGTCACCACTACGCTCGACTAAAACAAATTATTCAGGATTCAAATGCGAAGGCGGTTTTAACGACAGAATCATTGAAGGCAGTAACCATGACTGGACTGTCCAATGCGGGTATCAATTTGGAATCCATCAGCGTGCTTGCTGAAGTAGAGACTGCCAGTGCTCTAATTGAAGACAATCTTGTCGCAACGCTTAATCCAAATTTTCCAGCATTTATTCAATACACATCCGGATCAACCGGCAATCCAAAAGGCGTCATTGTTACTCACGCACAACTGATTGCGAATGAGCGTGCAATTCAGGTGTCAGCAGATATGCCTGAATTCGCCGTAGTGGGTGGGTGGCTCCCGCAATTTCATGACATGGGACTGATAGGCGCGATGTTGCAGCCGCTCGCTATGGGTGGTTGCTATATATTTATGTCTCCACTGCATTTTATTCAAAGCCCCCTTCGTTGGTTACGGTTATTGGGGAAATACAAAGCAGTTGCCACTGCCGCACCTAATTTTGCATTGGAGCATTGTGTAAAAGCAGCGAAAGCTGGTTCGGTTGAGGGTATTGATTTAACGGCGTTAAAAACAGTTTTTTGTGGAGCAGAGCCGGTCGCACAAAAAACATTATCGGAATTCAATGAATTCTTTTCGGTATGCAATTTACATCCGGACACCGTTAAACCTTGTTATGGCCTCGCGGAAGCGACCCTGATCTTGTCAGGTGGAATTGCTGATCGCGCACCACGCTATCTATCGGTTGATCGTGAACAGTTGAAACTCAACCAGTTACATATCGTGGACGAATACTCAGAGCACGCAAAGAAGGTGGTATGTTGCGGAAATGCCGTGAAAGATCATGAGCTAATAATTGTCGATCCGGACACCCACCACGTATTGAGTGACAGCTCGGTCGGGGAAATATGGGCGGCCGGTCCAAGTATTGCCGCTGGTTATTGGCAAAATCCGCGCGCAACGTTGGCAACCTTCAATGGTTACACTGCCTGTGGGCGCGGTCCGTTTATGCGAACTGGGGATATGGGATTTTTGCGCGAGGAAGGATTGTTTGTAACAGGCCGCATCAAAGAGTTGATGATCATTCGTGGAAAGAACCATTATCCCCACGATATCGAAGAAACGTTGATTAACGTTCTCGCTGAAAATTTATCCATTCAGGCTGCCGTGTTTGCGGATGAGTACGGCAATGCACCAGGCGTCGCTGCCTTTATCGAATTGCCACGACGTGGGCCCAAGTTAGACACCACAGACCTACAAGAGCTTGTCGGAAAATTACGATCAGCGGTTACGCAAATTCATGACCTTCAGCTCAAGGATATTTTCTTTTTAAGTTTCGGCGGAATACCGCGCACATCAAGTGGTAAAACCCAGCGGCTAAAATGTGCGGAAATGTATCAAAACACCTTGATTGATGTTGATCAGCGTCTTGTCTTCTCAACGCGGGCTGCACGGCAAGCCCCGGCCCAATTAACTCCCGTTTCTGCCATGGCAGTTTAATTTTTAGTGAAAGGAAACCATCATGAATCTTCCTATGCAAACTCCCGTTGTTGCACAAAGTGTGGCTGATGTCAGTGCGATGATTCGTCAACACCTGACGCAACAATTGAAGGGCGATCATCCTGATTTTAATGAAGAGGTTCATGACAACATGTCCTTCGATTATATAGGTCTCGATTCTTTTTCCCGCGTAAATATGCTGACTGAATTAGCGAAACATTTCGGTGTAAAGCTTGAGCCTACGGCCGCTTACGATTTTGTCACTGTCGGTTCACTTGCCGAATTTATCTGGTCAGAGATATCCGGAACCCCCATGGATATGAAAAAGGCTCTGGGTATTTAAATGTTGGATTGTCTTGTTGTTGGGGCGGGCCATTGCGGCCTGCTATGCGGTAATCTGCTTGATCGGAAGGAGTTGTCCTACCTCATCGTTGATGGCGGCGAGAACATCGGTGATGTATGGCGGCATCGCCCGAAAAGTTTGCGACTCTTTACTTCACGCCAATTCTGCAAACTGGCTGGATATTCTCTGCCGGGGGATCCGGAGGGTTATGCAACCGGACAAGAATTTGCTGAACATATGGCCAATTTTGCTGCTATTAACGATTTAAAATTGCAATTAAAAACGCAGATAGTAAATCTCACTAAAGTGGGTGATCATTTCGTAGCAAAAACCCAAACGGGCCAGGCTATCCACGCTAAAACGGTCATCAATGCCAGTGGTGCCAATCAAGTGTCGATTGTTCCGCCGTTTGCCAAAAATCTCTGGTCAGAAGTTCAACAAATCCGCTGCTCTGATTATGTTGATGACACAGCCATAGCTCCAAATTCCAATGTTGTCGTATGTGGCGATGGCGCAACCGGTCGGCAAATCGCAGCGGAACTATCTGGTAAACACAATGTGACGCTTGCATGCGGCCGCGTGCGCAAGTTGGTACCCAATCGTATAGGCGGGCATGACATTTTCTGGTGGCTTCACAAAGCTAGAGTACTCTACGCAAGTTCCCGATCACCCATCGCCCGCATTCTAAAAAGGCGCGACCCCATACCAGTTGCCTACGCTAATAACGCCGCGCTGATCCAACAAGGTGTCGATATCAAGCCTCGGGCTGTGAACGCGGAATTGAATAATATACTGTTTAGTGACGGTACTGTTGTGCAAGCCGATGTTGTTATCTGGTGCATCGGTTACAAAGAAAATGTCAGTTGGTTGCGTCTGCCAGGAGTTAATTCGGTTGATGATCTGGTTGCGAAAAAAGGAATCACTCCCGAACCAGGGTTTTTCGTTGTAGGTAGAAAATGGTTGTCTTGCCGTGCTTCAGAATTAATCTTGGGTGCTGATCGCGACACAACACGCGTTGTGAATTTTGTTCAAGAATATTTGGCGCCAGCAATAAAAGTTACGCAGGAAGGATATCAATCGTCATGAGATCGTTTTTTTATACCGTTTTACGTTTCCGTGTTTTATTCATAATCTCTGTTGTGCTAATGACGGTTTTCTTGGCATTGCAGATCAAGAATTTAAAAATTGTCATCAATCCAACCACAATGTTACCCCAGCACCACCCGAACGTTATCGGCACAAACACGGCCGAAGAATTGTTTGGCTCCAAGCACGTGGTTGTTATTGGTGTAAGCGCTGCAAATGGTGAGACGGCGTTGACGCCCGAAGTGCTTACCGTTATTGAAGCGTTATCAGATGAGCTTCCCAAAATTGAGGGAGTGAAAGGCCATACATTAATGAGCCTTGTTGCGAACAAAGCAAAAGCTATCTCAGGAAAAGCGGAAGAAATGGTGATCGAGCCTATGCTGGAGGCTCCGTTTACCCAAGAATCAATTGATTCATTAGAAAATCGTATTGCCGCCAATCCGATATATCAGGGCACATTGGTGTCGGCGGATAGACGAGTTGTTTCGGTATCGTTTGCGATCAGTGCAGGCGACGGCGGATTTCGTCAAATTATGGATCAGGTGCAAGCCGTTATCGAAGCTCAACGATCAACTGGTGTAACGATTACCGCCAGTGGGACGCCAATATTTTTTGCACAGGTTGAACGGTTCGCGCAACGCATGGGTATTTTGTTTCCTATCGCCCTGATTATTATTGGTCTTATTCATTTTGAAGCGTTTCGATCCATTCAAGGTTTAGTGCTTCCACTCGTCACAGCACTTCTCGCTGTAGTCTGGGGGCTTGGCATTATGGGTCTTGCGCGAGTGCCGATGGATGCATTTAATGCAACGACTCCAATTCTTATTCTTGCAGTGGCAGCCGGTCACGCGGTTCAAATTTTGAAGCGCTACTACGAAGAATATGATCGCCAGCGAACCCAGTTTCCCGACCTCCCTCCTAAGGAGGTGAACCAGACGGCTGTGATTGAATCGCTAACAAAAGTTGCACCGGTAATGATGACGGCTTGTGGAGTAGCGATTGTTGGCTTCTTTTCCTTGATTACCTTTGATATCGCTACCATACGCACGTTTGGCATGTTTACAGGCTTGGGCATACTCAGCGCACTGCTAATCGAAATGACCTTCATTCCCGCATTGCGTAGCATTTTACCGCCGCCGAAAACACGAAGTTCAGAAGCACTGCACAATATTCCTTCAAAATGGGATCGATTGGCGGACAGCTTTAGCGATTTAGTGCTTATCCATTACAAGCGCGTTTTGCTTGTATTCGGTGTCATAGCATTAGGTGGGCTTGCCGCTGCCGTCAATATCAATCAGGAAAACTCTACTAAAAGTTATTTTGCTGAAAATATTTCAGTTCGTCAGGACGATGCATTTTTAAATTCACATTTGGCGGGCACGAATACGTTATATGTTGTCTTTAAAAGTTCGCGGGTTGATCAAATGAAGGAGCCCGAAGCGCTGCAGTTAATTGAGCAGACCCAACGCTACATCGAGGAGATGGACGGCGTCGGAAAAACGGTATCGTTGGTGGATTTCATCAAGCAAATGAATCAATCCCTAAATGATGGAAAACCGGAATTCCGTCAGCTCCCGTCCACATCAGAACTAATATCTCAATATCTGTTTCTCTACTCGCTATCTGCGGATCCAGTCGATTTTGATTCGTATGTCGATTATGACTACCAAAACGCCAATTTAATTGTGTGGATGAAAAATGACAGCAGTAAATTCTCACAAGCTACGGTTGAGCAGATACGGACTTTTCTCGCCCCAAAACTTGCTAGCACTGGGATAGATATTTTGATCGGCGGGAGTGTTCCTCAATCATCGGCGTTGAGCGAGACGCTGGTAGAAGGAAAAATTCGCAATATCCTTCAAATGATGGCCGTTGTAT
This sequence comes from Cellvibrio sp. OA-2007, assembly GCF_000953825.1. Taxonomy (GTDB): domain Bacteria; phylum Pseudomonadota; class Gammaproteobacteria; order Pseudomonadales; family Cellvibrionaceae; genus Cellvibrio. The sequence continues at coordinate 219,754 of NZ_BBUL01000095.1, forward strand.
TTGTCGTCGGCATCGTTATTTTCAGATCGTTTTTAGCCGGTGTATGTTTGGTTATTCCGCTTGCGATTACGGTGCTGATTAATTTTGGCGTAATGGGTCTTACTGGCATCCCATTGAATACACCCAACGCTGTGAGTTCGGCAATGGCAATCGGTATTGGGGCAGACTACGCTATTTATTTGTTATACCGCATGCGCGAAGAGTTGCGTGGGCATGACGATTATGATCGCGCGTTAAGAAGCACAATGAGAACAGCTGGAAAAGCCATTGTCTATGTTGCAACGGCAATTGCGGGAGGCTATTCAGTCCTGATGTTATCAAAAGGATTCTACGTGCATATCTGGTTTGGTGTGTTAATCGTTACCTCGATGTTAATCAGTGCAATTGCAGCGTTGCTGGTTGTGCCCTCACTCTTAAAGTGGTTTCCATTGAATTTTTTACGTAACACTTCATCAGAACCTGCCAAAGCGGCGACAGCAACATTCCCTTGCTTGGCGCTGGCTCTCATGTTTGCCTTTTTAACTCCCAATGACAGTTATGCGGCTGAGTTGTCAGCACAAGACGTCATGGAAAAAAATTATCAGGTAACCCGTGTGATTAACTCAGTGTCAAATGCAACATTTACGCTGACGAATAACAAGGGTCAGCAACGCGTAAGGCAAACCTTTGGTGTTACCGCGTTGGAGAGCGATGGAGCAATCAACAAACGCGTCATCCGATTTTTATCACCCAATGACGTCCGCAACACCACAACGTTATTGGTTGAGAATCTGGGCGGAGAAGATGAAATTTGGGTGTATCTGCCAGCGATGAAAAAAAGCCGTCGCATTTCATCCGACAACAAAAAAAGCAGCTTCGTCGGTACCGACCTCTCTTATGGGGATATTCTTGGGCACAAGCCGCAGGAGTGGATCCACACGTTGGTGAGTCAAACTGATACGCAGTACGTGGTTGATTCACTGCCAAAGACAGCTGAAGTGGGGAAAAAAGCCGGTTATAGCAAGCGCACTACCTGGGTAAACAAAACACATTTTGTTGCCGATAAGATGGAATTTTACGATCTGTCCAGCAAGCATCTAAAAACGGTTTTGAATACCAATATTCAAAACGTCGATTCCGCTAATCAGAAATGGCAGCCCATGAACGTTGCTGTGACCAACCATCAAACAGGTCATTCAACCCAGGTGATTATGGAGTCTTATAAGGCCAATACGGACGATGCTAAAGAATCCTATTTTTCCAAACGTTATTTGGAGAAAGAAGAATAATTTGATGAGTAAATACGCGTTTACCCGATTGCTCTCGGGTGTCTCAACTGTTATCAGTTTGTCTGCTTGCGATCTCGCGGCACAGACACTTCCCTTCGGCGAATGTCGGTTGGGTTATTGGTCGTCTACCCGTAATCTAGATAATGCCGAGGACGTTGGCCAAGCACTGTGTTTTGTTAACTGGAAGCCAGCGATATCCGAGCACACGTCTTTTAACCTAAACGTCCAGGCGCATGAAACTAATCACAACGACGTTACCGGGGATCGTTTCAATCCGCGTGAGGCATATTTTTCAATTGAGTACGATCAGTGGTCGGTACGCGTGGGACGACAAATTATTGCGTGGGGCCGAGCCGATAGAATTAATCCGACTGATTATTTCTCTGCACGTGATTTCACTTTGCTAGTACCGGAAGATGAAGATCAGCGGAAGGGCATCAACTCACTGCAAGTGCAATATAATTTTACCGACGAAACCACATTTGCTGTGGTGCTCGCCAGATTCGAAGATCATCGAATTCCAACCGGTCAGCTGCCGCCTAACTTGACGCTGGAAGCGGAACCGGATGATGCGGAGTACGCGTTCAAGATTGATCATACCGGAGAGCAATTCGATTGGTCCCTTTCTTATTTTCATGGTTATGACCGCTTCTTGCGATTCGTACCCGAAGTATCCTCTCCTTCCCCATTCTTAAGGGGATATTACCCTGTAGCAAAATCCATCGGATTGGATTTTGCTACAGCTTTTTCCTGTTGGACCGCGCGTGGTGAGATTAGCCACTCTCAATTAAATCATACTGACATTGATCAGCTCACTGAAAATGATCGAGGGGTAACGCGAGCCACATTTGGCATGGACCGTGATTTTTTTGACGCAGCCAATATTAATATACAAATGTTTTTTATCGACCGTAATTACCCCTTAGCATCATCAACTCTTACATTACCCATCCCATTTTCTGCCGGGATCGACCGACTTAATAGCGATTATGACTCTTTCGAAAAAGGCTTCACGTTACGTATTTCCAATCGTTTTATGAATGACCGATTGAAATTTGAATTAAGTGCGATCAGTGACATTAATCACGGTAGTTACTTGATAAGATCTCGGGGATATTTTTCTATGAATGACAGCGTAAAGATCACGCTAGGATGGGATAACTTTTCAGGAAAGCAACAGTCGTATTTCGGTAGTCGAAAAAAAAATAACACTGCATTTACCGAGTTGACGTATATTTTCTAACGATAACCGAGGTAACAGACTATGGATTTAACAACGCTTTTAGCACCATCCCGCATTCTTGATTTCAATTCACCGAATATTCAATCGCTAATTAAACAGCGACGCTGGAAAGAAATGCCGCAAGAACAGGCGGCAAAAGAAATATATAATTTTTGTAGAAATGAAATTCCCTTTGGCTACAACGCCCAAGCTGATGACATGAAAGCGTCTGCCGTTCTGAGTGAAGGACTTGGACATTGCAATACCAAATCTACATTGCTCATGGCCTTATTCCGAGCAATTGAAATACCTTGCCGCCTGCATGGATTTACAATTGATAAAAAATTGCAAAAAGGGGCAATTACGGGACTCGTATATTGGCTGGCTCCTAATGAAATTGTACATACTTGGGTTGAGGCGTTTTATCAGGACAACTGGATTTCGTTGGAGGGCTTGATTCTCGACGAAGCCTATCTAAAAAGTGTTCAGAAAAAATATCCTGATTGCCATCATCCATTTTTGGGTTATGCGGTGGCAACGCAGGATCTTCAGAACCCGAATGTTGAGTGGACGGGTAAAAGTACGTTTATTCAAAGCGAAGGAATCAAACAGCGATTCGGCATTTTTGCTACCCCTGATGAGTTTTATGCAAAGCATCCCACTAACTTGAAGGGTATTAAAGGGTGGCTATACCGCCACTATTTTTACAAAAAAATGAATGCTCATATTGCGCAGATAAGAAACGATGGAGTTCCAGGTTTGCAGTCATGCTGCGACCCCAAATAACGGCAATCGAATTAGCAAGCTCAGCTGTAGCTGAGGAGAATAAATTGATATATCCTAATTGGAATATACTATCCGGGTGTTGCTCCAGGTGAGAATTCGTCCTGTTCATAAAACATTTGTGCTCCTTGCATTGCTCCTGTGGCTGATGATCGGCTGGTCAGGCGTGCATGGGCATTTCTGTTTTGATGGACAGGAACCTCCGGTTTCAATGCACTTGGATGTTATGGATGATCATCAAACCCACCACACGCCAGATGAATTGCACCAGGATATTGATGTAGAAGTATCCAAGTCGGTTCTGGCAAAACTCCTGAAATTTGACCCATCATTACCGATACTGCTGGCAGCGATTTTTGTATTGCTGGCAGTAAAGTCCACACCGTTATTCTTCTTTTACCAAAATGCTCATCATCCCCGTCGTCGTGCCGGGATTCGCCCCCCACTGCGCGCCCCTCCTGTAACTTCCTTCTGATTGTTATTAACAGCCCTGTAATAACGGGCGTTTTTGCATTTTCCGAGTCACGCTCAGGGTTCCTGTAGCGGCGTCGGAAACTGCCAATTAGATTGGAGTTTTCTATGCAACTTTTCCATCGGGCAATGGCTATTTCGGCTATTGCTGTGTCCTGTAGCGCGTTTTCAGTAGCGGCTGCGGAGTCAACATTATCGCTAAGCGAGGCCGTTCGCGCCACGTTACAGCACAACCCTCAGCTCGTCGGCTATAGCTTCAAAGCCAATGCCCTCGCAGGGGAAAAACAAACAGCCGCACTTGGACCTGAGCTGCGGGTTAACACCGATCTTGAAAATGTGGCTGGCTCCGGCGCCTTTAGCGGGACTAAAGCCAGTGAGTTAACCATTTCCTTGTCTTCTGCCATTGAGCTGGGCGGGCAACGTGATGCCAGGATCGATCTGGTCACTGCTCGCCAGCAACAATTAGCGTCATCCCAGCGTGTGATTACATTGGATGTGGTGACAGCTGTTACACAGCAATTCATACGCCTGTTGGTTGCGCAGGAAGAACTCACGCTTCAGGAGGAGTCCCATCAGTTACTTCAACAGACCCTGACTTCACTTACCCGGCAGGTACAAGCGGGTGGCACTGCCGAAAGTGAGCTTTTGCGCGGCAACGCCGCACTAACCCGCGCCACGCTGGCGTTGCGACAAGCGAGTCAGCGAGTCAGGACGGAAAGAATCAAGCTAAGTGCATTTTGGGCTGATACCTCTCCAGACTTTACCGCCGTAAAAGCAGATCTCTACGGTGTTCCGTCACCCACATCCTTGCCTGTTCTGCTGGAAAAACTATCAAATAATCCTGATCTGGCATTTCTCTCAGCTGAGATCGATGTCCGCTCGGCAGAAGTGCGCCGAGCACAAAGCGAGCGTCGCCCAGCGCTGGAATGGAGTGCGGGAGTTCGCCGCCTTCAGGAAAGCGATGACTCTGCTGTGGTGGTTGGACTGAGTATGCCCTTGGGTAGCGGTGGGAGAGCTCGTGGCGCAATCGCCACGGCTACCGCCAACCAACAACAAGCGGAATGGTACAAAGACGCAACACGAATCCAACTGGAAGCCCAACTGATCGCCGCTTACGAAACTCATCAGTTAGCCGTTGATGAAGTGATGGTGTTGCGTGACCAGATCCTTCCGTCTTTGAAGAAAGCTATGCGCAGCACCGCAAATGCATTTGACCGGGGGCGCTACAGCTATCTGGAATTAAACCTTGCGCAAAGCCAATTGCTGGAAGTCCAGCAAGCGCTGGTGGAAGCCGCTGCCCGCATGCAGGAAACCCGAATTGAGCTGGAGCGAATGATTGGCTCCTCCCTGAACGAACAGAATGTTGAGGTTAACCCATGAAAACAACGAATAAACGCCTAACGAAACCTGCATCCAAAAATCCGTTGAAATCCGCTCCGGGAGTGGTTTTTATTTTTGCATTATTACTGGTGTTTTTTGTTGCCGATATTTACATGGCCAGTGCAGCAGCGGAGAGCGATGATCACCAACATAAGGAAGATGAACACACTGAGGAGCCCAGCTTATCTGGACACGACCATGCGGACGGTGAGAAGCATGAAGACGAAGATAAGCAAGGGGACGAAAAGAAACATGAAGATGAAGATGAGCATGGCCATGAGGAAAGTGGTGGACATGGTCACGAGGATGAGGAAGGAACCAGTCAAATCGAAGACACCATGGCACAAACTGTGGGTATTGTGACGGAACGCTCCGGTGAACAAACACTTCATCAAACAATCGTCACTTATGGACGATTAACCACAGCCCCTGAGAAAACCAGTCATGTGCGAGCACGATTTTCAGGCGTTATATCCTCCGTCCAGGTAACCATTGGAGAGACAGTTGCAGCCGGTGATCTTCTCGCTGAGGTCGAATCAAACGAGAGCTTGCGAAAATACGCTATCCGCGCGCCCATTGCCGGGATGATTGTGCAACGACATGCCAATCCTGGCGAAGTCACAGGAGAGGAGACATTGTTCTCTATTTCGAGCTTCGACAGTTTGTGGGCCGAGTTGCGTATTTTCCCTTCCCATCGTTCCTCTGTCACAACCGGGCAAGAGGTTTTCTTGGGAATTAGCGGGCAAAAAGTTAAAACTAAGATTGAACACCTTCTCCCAGCCGATAACGAGCAGCCGTATCTTATTGCACGCGCAAAACTAAACAACGATATGTCAATGTTCTCTCCCGGTTCTATGACGGAAGGACGTATTGTTATCGATGAATTCAGCGTGGATGTAGCCGTAAAAATAGACGCGCTTCAGATCCTAGGGGGGCGTACCGGGGTTTTTGTCAAACACGATAATAAATACGAATTTATCCCTCTAGTGGTGGGGCGAAAAGATGACAGCTATGCCGAGGTGATATCTGGCCTGAAACCAGACATCGAGTACGTAACCCGAAATAGCTATCTCATTAAAGCTGATATCGAAAAATCTGAAGCCGAGCACGAACACTAAGGGGTGTAGCATGATTGATTCACTACTACGCTTAGCCATCGAGCGGCGTTATCTGTTTTTAAGTTTTGTTTTATTAATCGTCGGCATCGGATATTGGAGTTATCAAAAACTCCCTATTGATGCCGTACCCGACATCACCAATGTACAGGTGCAAATTAATACCGCTGCACCCGGTTATTCGCCTTTAGAAGCCGAACAACGAATTACTTATCCTATAGAAACCGCGCTGGCTGGCTTACCCAATTTGTCCTATACCCGGTCGTTATCCCGTTATGGTTTATCGCAGGTTACCGTGGTGTTCGACGAAGGTACCGATATCTACTTTGCACGGAACCTTATCAACACAAAACTGGGGTCGATGAAAAGTGTGCTGCCTCCCGGCATGGAACCTGAAATGGGACCAATCTCGACGGGTTTGGGTGAGATATTTATGTATACCGTTCAAGCGGCTCCCGATGCACAAACGGAAGATGGCAAACCTTACGATTCCACCGCCTTGCGTGAAATTCAAGATTGGATAATCAAACCCCAGTTAGCGCAAGTTAAGGGTGTGGTAGAAGTAAACAGTATTGGTGGCTATAACAAGCAATATCACATTATGCCAGACGTACAGCAACTCCTGCACTTCGGTGTGTCGATGGACGATTTAGTTGGCGCACTTGAATCCAATAACGACAACCGTGGGGCGGGATACATTGAACGCAATGGGCAACAGTTACTGGTGCGCTCGCCGGGTCAACTGGAAACGCTGGACGACATTGCTAATGTCATTGTTGCGCAGCACGATTCCGTCCCCATCAAAATCAGTGATGTTGCCGAGATTGCTATCGGAAAAGAGCTTCGAACCGGTGCCGCAACCCAGGACGGTGTCGAAACTGTCCTAGGTACAGCAATGATGCTCATCGGGGAAAACTCACGCACAGTGGCGCGAGACGTAGCAGCAAGGCTGATTGAAATTCAAGCCTCTCTCCCCGAAGGCATAGTTGCCACGCCGGTTTATGATCGTACAGCACTGGTCGATAAAGCCATTGCTACGGTCAGCAAAAACCTTCTGGAAGGCGCGTTATTGGTGATTGTGGTGCTTTTCCTTTTGCTCGGGAATTTGCGTGCGGCACTGATCACGGCGGCAGTAATTCCATTGGCCATGCTGGCGACGATAACCGGCATGGTAAAAACCGGGGTGTCAGCAAACTTAATTAGCCTAGGGGCACTGGATTTCGGGATCATCGTAGACGGCACCGTGATCATTGTGGAAAACGCTATACGACGATTATCCCATGCCCAGCGCGAAGGAACTCTTAGTCTGCGTGAACGCTTGGAAGTGGTTTTCGAGGCAACCTCGGAAGTGATTCGGCCCAGCCTGTTTGGTGTCGCCATCATCACGGTGGTTTATATCCCGATTTTCTCCCTCACTGGAGTGGAAGGCAAAATGTTCCACCCCATGGCGGCAACAGTCGTGATGGCACTTGTCGCCGCAATGGTTCTATCCCTCACAGTTGTTCCGGCTGCTGTCGCGGTTTTTTTAAGTGGAAAAATCAGTGAACAAGAAGGCGTTGTCATTCGCGGTACGAAGCAAATGTATAAGCCTTTATTGTTGCTGGCATTTAAATTCCGTTGGTTTGTGATTGGCGGCGCGACCGGACTTGTCATTTTCTGCGCATGGCTGGCCACGACACTGGGGTCTGAATTTATTCCTCAACTCAACGAGGGCGATATCGCCTTACATGCCATGCGAATCCCTGGTACCGGCCTCGAACAAGCGGTGGAGATGCAGGAAGTTCTAGAAAAGCGTATCAAATCTTTTCCCGAAGTGGATAAAGTTTTTGCCCGCATAGGTACCGCCGAAGTTGCAACCGATCCGATGCCTCCAAATGTCGCCGATAATTTTGTTATTTTAAAACCGCGTTCCGAATGGCCCAATCCCAATAAAACCAAAGAGCAACTGGTTGAGGAAATGGAAAAATCGTTAGAAGAATTACCGGGCAATAATTATGAGTTCACCCAACCCATACAAATGCGGTTCAACGAACTTATTTCAGGGGTCAGAGCCGATCTTGGCATAAAAGTGTTTGGCGATGACCTGGATCAGTTGGTACTGACGGCTAATGACATACTCGAAGCACTCAGTAAAGTAGAAGGTGTGGCCGACGCGCGTGTCGAGCAAGTAACAGGATTGCCAACACTCTCGATCATTCCAAATCGAAGTGCGTTGGGACGCTATGGCTTGAATGTCTCAGCACTTCAAAATTGGGTTGCCTCTGCCGTTGGTGGTGAAAGTGCAGGTATCTTGTATGAGGGCGATAGACGCTTTGAACTCATCGTGCGATTACCCGAGGCTGTGCGGCGCGATGTCGAGAAACTCCAGTTTTTACCTGTGCCATTGCCTAACGGTGATTATGTTCCACTCGCTGAAGTAGCAACCATCGACATTTCTCCCGCGCCTGCACAAATTAGCCGGGAAAATGGTAAGCGTCGGGTCGTTGTGACTGCAAATGTCCGGGGTCGAGACCTGGGCGGATTTGTGCAAGATGTTAAAGCGCAAATTGCCGCCAAGGTGGATATGCCTCCAGGGTATTGGTTGGATTATGGTGGCACGTTTGAGCAACTCGAATCGGCAAGTAAGCGCCTTTCTCTTGTGGTGCCACTGACACTGCTACTTATCATCGGCATTCTCGTCATGGCTTTTGGCTCACTAAAAGATGCGTTAATTATTTTTAGTGGAGTGCCGTTGGCGCTCACCGGTGGAGTGCTGGCGTTAGCCATTCGAGATATGCCTATGTCCATATCGGCGGGCATAGGTTTCATTGCACTTTCTGGTGTGGCAGTACTCAACGGTTTAGTCATGCTCGCTTTTATTCGCGATCTCTGGCATGAAAAAGGCGATTTGATGTTGGCTGTGACGGAAGGAGCGCTTGTTCGTTTACGTCCCGTCCTCATGACCGCATTAGTGGCAAGTCTTGGTTTTGTGCCAATGGCACTCAATACGGGAACGGGCGCAGAAGTACAGCGCCCCTTGGCCACAGTTGTTATCGGCGGGATCATTTCCTCAACGCTACTGACTCTGTTGGTGTTACCGGTTTTATATCACTGGCTTCATAGCAAGTTTAGCTCGACTCCATCAAAGACTTAACTTTCTAAGAAGGCTTAGTGTTTGGTGCTGATTGCGCAGATCAAATGAAAACCGATGGCCTGGGCACATTGCCAGGTCATCGACCGGTTTCCTCGCAGGAGCATGAATCATGACTACTCTGAAAAGACTACTCATTCTGCTATCAATTGGCGTGTTCTTGAATGCTTGCCAAACAACAGATCCCAATGTCGCTGATATTGTGTTCGAGGACGACGCGTTGCGTCAGTTCAACCTTGAGTTGAGCAACGCGACCGCCAAATTTAACAACGGCGCGCTGACGATAAGCAGTGGCGTCTGGCCAACACAAAAAAGACCGCATGTCGCGTGCGGACAGTTGCAGCTTCAGATATTCGATTCCCAAGGCGTTTTGTTAAAAACTCTCAATGCAGATTACGCACCTTGTCACCTGCATTACCGCCCTAATACTCGGCGCAAAGGATATTTTTCGGTTGTGATCAATGACATACAACGGCAGACATTGATCATTAAAACGAGCTATCAAAAAAAACCACATGAAATTTACTGACCCCGGTGATATTGACGAGGTTTACTGTGAGCTTGCCCATGTTGAGTATTCATCAATGATGCCCCCAAATTTAATCGCCACTTCTCAAGAGGGAACACCATGAAACATACACACAGCTACGATGCACAGGGAAAACAACTGTGCTGTACAGAAGAAAAAAAAATAAACGCTCAAGCTGATGCACTAATAAAAAACAAATCCGTTAAAGACTGTTGTTGTGTGACTGACGACCACAATCAGCTCACCAATGATGACGGACACGATCATGCCAACAGTAGCGACAGTAACGTCAAACTGTTTCTGCCCGCCGCGATTAGTTTAATAGCATTGTTGATTGCGCTAATCCTGGATAATTATTTTCCGCAACCTTGGTTTACTGGCTGGTTGCGTATTGGTTGGTACGTGGGTGCCTATCTACCCGTTGGTCTGCCGGTTTTGAGAGAAGCGGTTGAGAGTATCATCAAGGGTGACGTATTTTCAGAATTTCTATTGATGAGTATTGCAACAATCGGCGCCTTCGCGATTGGCGAATACCCAGAAGGTGTTGCCGTAATGTTGTTTTATTCTGTTGGTGAAGTGTTCCAGACCTTGGCAGTAAAAAGAGCCAAAACCAATATCAAAACACTGCTCGATCAACGTCCCGACGAAGTGACAGTAATACACAATAATCAAGCCGTTACGCTTAAGGCAGAGACAGTCAACATTGGCGATATTATCCAGCTTAAAGCAGGTGAAAAATTAGGGCTGGATGGTGAACTTCTATCCCAAAGCGCCTCATTCAACACCGCCGCCCTGACGGGTGAAAGTAAACCTGACACGAAAAATAAAGGCGATGCAGTTTTGGCGGGGATGATCAATCTCAACACCGTATCACAAGTCAAAGTTACCACCGCTTATACCGACAGTAAACTGTCGAGGATTTTGGAGTTAGTACAAAACGCTGCTGCGCAAAAAGCTCCCACTGAATTGTTCATTCGAAAATTCGCCAAAATATACACCCCAATTGTGGTTGTTTTAGCCGTCGCCATTTGTGTGTTGCCTTACTTTTTTCTCGAAGCTTATGTGTTCAGTGAATGGTTATATCGCGCGCTAATTTTTCTCGTGATCTCATGCCCGTGCGCGTTGGTGATCAGTATTCCACTGGGATATTTCGGCGGCATAGGCGCAGCGAGCAAAAATGGTATTTTGTTCAAAGGCAGTAATTTTTTAGACACCATTTCTACAATTCAAAATGTAGTGGTGGATAAAACCGGCACAATGACTGAAGGTGTATTTAAAGTGCAAGAGGTCAACCTCAAACCCGAGGTCAATCGGTATGAAATTCTGAAGATTGTCAATGCGCTGGAAAGCCAGAGTACGCATCCTGTAGCAACAGCCATTCATCAATTTATAGGCGATATTGATAGCACCATTAAATTAAATAATGTTGAAGAAATATCGGCTCATGGATTGAAAGCCGACGTGAATGGAAAAGAATTATTGGTAGGTAATTTTAGATTGCTCGATAAATACGCCGTCACCTACGATATTAATCCCGCCACCATTGTGTATACCGTCATCGCTATTGCCTACGATCATAAATTCGCAGGCTACATTACTATCGCCGATAGCATTAAAGAGGATGCACAATTAACAGTAGATACACTAAAAAAACTCGGCGTCAACATTACCATGCTCAGCGGTGATAAAAGTTCTGTGGTTCAATTTGTCGCACAAAAATTAGGTATCACTAATGCCTTTGGTGACTTACTGCCAGAAGATAAAGTGAATAAAGTAAAGGAAATCAAAGCTAAACATGAAACCGTTGCTTTCGTAGGCGATGGAGTGAACGACGCACCGGTAGTTGCACTAAGTGATGTTGGTATAGCGATGGGCGGCTTAGGCAGCGATGCAACTATCGAAACGGCCGATGTGGTCATTCAGGATGATAAGCCCAGCAAGATTCCTTCTGCAATTACTATTGGCAAACAAACTAAACGCATTGTTTGGCAGAACATTTCCCTCGCCTTTGGTGTAAAGGCAGTCGTATTAATATTGGGTGCAGGTGGTTTGGCAACCATGTGGGAAGCGGTTTTTGCCGATGTGGGTGTGGCATTGCTAGCCATTCTGAATGCTGTGCGAATTCAAAGAATGAAATTTTAATTTTTCTTCATATAGCCAGAATTACAGGTGGTTTCATCATTAAGATATGTTTCCAGCGAGATAAAATCTATCCATCAAAAAAATTAAATCGAAGGAAAATTCAGAAGTGACGAATGTCAAAAAAATCCAATATTGGATCACTTTAAGTATTATCAGCTGTATTTTGAATGCAGGATCTACATTGGCACAAGTTGCCAACGCTGACGATTCAAAGCAATTGTGGCAACTGCTCGATTACGTAGCGGTTGACTACAGCGGAGCCGTCATCGACGGCGTTGTGACTAGTGAGGCTGAATATTCCGAAATGCTGGATTTCACAGAGAGCGCGAAATCTCTATTGCAAGCCTTACCCGAACACGGACTCAAACCAAATATCGCCAAAATGATTGGTCAACTTCAAGCAGCTGTTTTGCGAAAAGAGGAAAGTAAAGATGTCGCTCATCTTGCGCAACAAGCAAATGCATTATTAATTGCTGCATATCCTTTTCCTGTGGCGCCACGAACGATTCCTGATCTCGCACGCGGCCAATCTCTGTATGCGGCGCAATGTGCTTCATGCCATGGGATTGAGGGTCGAGGTGATGGTCTACTTGCAAATAGTTTAGATCCTAAGCCAATTGCATTTACAGATGTAGCGCGTGCTCGCACCCGAAGTATCATGGCTCTTTATCAGGTAATATCTCAAGGGGTTGCAGGAACGTCAATGGTGAGCTTCAACTCACTGCCCGAAGATGATCGATGGGCGCTCGCCTTTTACGTTGGAACATTGTCCCACAGTCAATCCGCGCGAGAACAAGGCAAGCAGCTGTGGAATAAAAACGATAATGAACTAAAGAGACACTTCCCCGATTTAGCGGCTCTTACAACGATCACTGAAGCACGGTTGTCCGAGACAAGGCCAGAAAATATAGCTCGTACTATAACTGCATATTTAAGATCCGATCCCGCTGTGGTTGAAGCGAACAAACCTGTTGGCTTGAGATTAGCGCGTTTACAGCTTGCAGAAAGTCTGACGGCAGTGAGAGCCGGAGATCGAAATCTTGCTACTCGATTGAGCTTATCGGCGTACCTGGATGGCTTCGAACCGCTTGAGCCTATAATCGCTACACGTGATGCCTCGCTAATGATTGCTATTGAAAAAGGCATGCTTAACTATCGTTCAGCTGTTTCTAAAGGAACAGTTGCTGATGCTGAAATAGCAGCAGCTCAAATTGAGCAACTTTTTTTGCACGTCGAAAAGGTTATCGAAAATAATAATGCCGATCCAAGCACCACGTTCATAGGAGCTTTTACAATTCTATTGCGCGAAGGTGTTGAGGCTTTGTTGATTATTATCGGCATGATCACCTTTTTGAAAAAAACTGATAGATCTAATGCATTGCGTCATGTTCATAGAGGATGGGTAAGCGCATTGTTCGCTGGAGTGCTTACTTGGGTGATAGCAACTTACTTGATAGGAATCAGTGGTGCTAGCCGTGAAATAACCGAGGGGGTTGGTTCGATATTCGCTGCTGTCGTTTTACTGGGTGTTGGGCTGTGGATGCATCAAAAAAGCAGCGCTGGCAAATGGCAGGATTATCTTGATAGAAAGCTATCAAACGCAATTTCAAGCAGCTCGGCATGGGCAATATATATTTTGGCATTTATCGCAGTGTACCGAGAAGTGTTTGAAACAGTCCTGTTCTATTCGGCATTGGCGGCAGATGGAAATAACGTCGCGCTTATAGCCGGTTTTTTCTCGGCAGTATTAGTATTGATGGTGATTGCATGGGTATTGTTACGCACTAGTGCTCGCATGCCATTAGGAACATTTTTCTCTCTTACCTCTTTCCTTGTAATGATCCTTGCGATAATTTTGATTGGCAAAGGTGTATCGGCTTTACAAGAGGCTGGATGGGTGAGTATAAACATATTTGATATTCCGCGCATGGAATGGCTAGGCCTCTATCCAACGCTGGAAACATTTACAGCTCAGGCGGTAGTTGCCTTAGTCATAATAGGCGGTTACAGCTGGCTTAGCGTTCGAAATAAAATGGTCAAAAAATCGAAAACAAATTGATACTGTTTTTAATCTCGGGCGACCAACATCAGTGGTCGCCCAGCCCACATTAACTTATGCATTGATTTGCCATGAGCTATTTCCAAGTTCCTATTGTTCATCAATACTTTCCAACTGTGCCTTGGGGTGAGAGGCATCCAAGCCAAAGGCATCCAATAAAATGATAGCTTTTTGAACCATTCGCAAGTATTCACTTTTTTCTGGGAACTTTCGCTTGCACGACAATCCATTGGCAAGCAACCACTCTTGTATTTCAACAAGTCCGGTTTCAGTGAACCCATTTGATAGCAGAGTTTCTGCGCTAATGTTAGAGACATACTGCGGCGTAAGCTCATCAGTGGAGCGTAATTTCAACTTACCCACCAAATTATTCCGCAGCACCCTTCGAAGAGAATTTTTTTGTGAAGATAATACAGCTGTAGCTGCATCAATATATTTTTGTGGATTAGCTCGAATGTCTTCAAGATCCCAGCGTAATTTCAAGTGCTGACAAAATCGGGGTAACGCACCTCTCGCTTGGGCAGCGCTAAGCCCATAAGATTTTGCTGCTTCAGCGACTGATTGGCCGCCTGCTACCGCAATCAGAACATTTGCTTTGGTCATATCAGAAATCATATTTTCTCCATTGCGCAATTATTTTTAAATCGTTCTATCTCAATCATTGTTATAGGTGGGCGAGGCAGTTAAGGATTTTTTTATAATCATGTAGTAATGCGGATCTTGCTTCTTTATTAAGTTGCATCAACTGAGGATGTGGCTTTTCAACATTAATTATTTTAAAACGCTGATGCCACTGACTACGCACTTCAACAAAGACCGTTTTATCTGTCGATGAGAATTGGTTGGCGGTAATGTCTATGTCAGTTTCATCAAGCCTTAACCAAACATGCCGCTGGGATTTTTTATAGCGATTTTCGCCGGTGACTATTTCCAGGGATGATAAGCCAATTTTTTCAATCAGAAATTTTGCTAATAAATTCGAAGAAAACTCGCAACAATTAAGCGGAAAAAGATCCAATGAATCAAATTGGAATCCATCTACTTTTGCTTTCAGTATTGCTTTTCGAAACAGGACAATCGGTTGTAGCAATTCCATGCGGCGAGATAAAAGGAAGTTAGTTAGGATGGGCAGTGTAATTCATTTGACGTGGATATAAATGCTTCTACTTTATTGTGGTGTATTGTTCTCATCTTGCAGGGAGTAAATAAGAATATCCAAACCCTCATGAGGATCGACACCTAAAACTTGGCAATACCTCACAAACTCAAGCACTTCAATTTTTCGTCGATCCTGCTCCATCTTGCCCAGCACAGAATGATGCCGCCCCATAGCGAGAGAGGCTTCACGGAGTGTCAAACCACTGGCCTCCCGCTGTTTTTTTAGCCAGAGTCGTAACTTTTCGTAGTGAGGTGAGTAAGGAGATGATTTCATTGTCTCGATGATAGAGACAGGATAGAATGGCGCGAAATTCGAGACAGAAGGCGTCAATTTCTATCATGAAATCTCTCACCGTTAAGTCCGGGCTGCTCTCGGCATTAACAACGTTGGTAAATCGCGAGTTCACCGTACACGATCTCACAACAGCTTATTTGAACGATCCGACATGTCTTCATGGCTCCAAAAAAGCGGCTCGACAGTTTGTCTATCGCAATATGCTCCGCCTTATCGATAATGGAGAGCTGACCCGTGTCGTTGTGGAAAGTGGCTGGCCGTTGTATCGATTAACCCCTCAATTTAGAGCCTTAGGGGAACCCCCCCTAGTAGCTGTCGCACCACTAGCGACTCATGATAGAGCGACAGCCCCAAAAGATAACCCTCGCCAAAACCTTCAAGAACGACTCAATCGGCATAAATTGGAAATGCTCTCCGCAATGGGCGAAACGGAAGAATATGACTCGATATGTAGTGAGATGCCCGAACTAAGAGACGATGTGCAGCCCCTCTACAACCAATCCCGGGACAAATGTTCCAAGCTGCTGGGTCGTGTGAAAGCATTGGAAAGCCTATTGGCGAGGGAAACAGGTTTGGCGCAATGAAGTTACGAGGCTGGCAATCCAGATGTGTTGAGCAGGCTCTGTTGAAATTCAATAATGAAGATAATCACTTCCTATGCCTCGCCACACCCGGAGCGGGCAAGACCGTCATGGCAGCGACCTTGGCGCAGCGGCTTTTACAGCTGGGCATGGTGGATTTGGTGGTGTGTTTTTCGCCTTCCATCATTGTATCTTCTGATTTTCAACAAGCGCTAGAAACCCATACAAGCTCCCGTATGGATGGTCGTCTGGGATCAAAGGGACAGTCTTTAACGTACCAATCGATGTTGAGTTTGGGAGACGCTTTTTGGGCATTGTTGCAAACGCATCGCGTTATGGTGATTTTTGATGAAATCCATCATTGCGCTGGAGATAACCTTGAAAATGCCAATGCCTGGGGGCAAACCATCATCCAACATATTCAGGGGCGCGCGGCTTATACCATTGCCTTGACCGGCACACCTTGGCGCTCTGACCGAATCCCAATTGCGTTATCCAGTTACTGTCAGCAAAACAAAATCCGCTGTGATTTTATTTATGGAATGGCGCAGGCTATTCAGGAAAATGTGTGTCGAGCCCCCAGCATCACGCTGGTGGACAATGATCGCATCATCGTAAAACGCGGCGATACCACGGAGAGATATTCATCTTTTGCAGAGCTACTTACGTTATCAGATTGTTCCTATCAGCAACTGATTGATAACGATGCTCTGATTGTGTATTTGTTAAAACAATCCTCCAAGAAGTTGATGCAAATTCGCAAGCAACACCAAAATGCGGGCGGTCTTATCGTCGCGGCATCGGTAGAACATGCCTATAAGATTGCAATGCTACTGGAACGTCATTTGGGGCAGCGAGCTTGCGTCGCCACCTATTTGGACGAAAATGCCCACGGCACGATTAATTCCTTTAGAAACAGCACCCAGCCCTGGATTATCTCTGTAGGAATGGTAAGCGAGGGCACTAACATTCCACGGCTGCGTGTCTGCTGCCACCTGACCCGGGTTAAAACAGAATTGCATTTCCGGCAGGTATTGGGCCGTGTTTTACGTATGGGAGATATTCCCGGTGAAAGTTATTTGTATCTACCGGCTGAACCTAATCTAGTGGAATACGCAAATCGTGTCGCAGAAGAAATACCGGAATCTGCAACTATTCGACGCGACACTATGCCGAATAGTGACGATGAGCAGCCGCTTGCCATTAGGCTACAAGAACCATCACATACCGAAGAAATCACGGAAATTATTTTTGAAAATATGCCTGGAGGTGAAGCACAAAATAACACAAACGACGAGAAACCCATTCATATTTCCGTGCTGGCACAATCCTATGAAACTACCATCAATGTATTTGGCCGGTTTCGGCAAGAGTTGCTGCAATTGAATCGGATTTATGCACAAGAATCCAGCAGCCCCACATAAATCATTTTCAGTCAGACTGCGAAAATATCATTGAGGCTTATCAGCCCGCCCATTGGCTTTATGGTCGCAATCATTAGTTCTTAACGGCTGTATAGGCGACACGATATTAATGAGTATATAGATAACAGTATTGCTTCATTTGGCACTCCAGCGCACTATTTGCCAATGACAGGGCAAGCAACAAATCCATTATGGCAACCGTAGATCAGTACATTAATGCCGCTACGCGTGACAACACGCGGAAGAGCTACCAAGCTGCGATTGAGCATTATGAAGTTCAATGGGGTGGCTTTTTGCCCGCGACGGCAGATTCAATAGCGCGGTACCTCGCTCATTACGCGGATGCACTGGCAATCAGTACATTAAAACTGCGATTGGCAGCGATTGCCCAATGGCATTTGGATCAAGGCTTCCCCGATCCAACCAAAAGCCCGATAGTTAAAAAGGTGATGAAAGGTATCCAAGCCTTGCATCCGTCCCGCCCTCAACAAGCCAAGCCCCTGTCAGTTAGCCAATTGGAATGCATTGATGGATGGCTCACGCAACAACTTGAAGACAGTGCGAATCGGGAGAAACAGCTCAGAATTCTGCGTGATCGGGCAATACTTCTACTAGGATTCTGGCGAGGTTTTCGTAGTGATGAGCTAAGCCGGGTCTGTGTTGAACACGTGGAGTTGCACCCAGGTGAAGGCATGGCGCTTTATCTACCACACACCAAAACGGAACACTCGGGGGCGACATTTAAAACACCGGCCTTGCAACGATTATGTCCAGTCGCAGCCTGCCAGTCATGGCTTCTAGCCGCTGGCCTGACGCAAGGTCCGTTATTTCCGGCCATTAATCGGTGGGGTCAAATGGGCACCGACTCCATGCATCCAACAAGTTTCATTGCGTTGCTGCGTAATCTGATTAAGATGGCCGGAATTGCGAATGCCGATGAGTTCTCCAGTCATTCACTGCGCCGGGGATTCGCTACCTGGGCTACAGCCAACGGCTGGGATTTGAAAACTACCATGGAATATATTGGCTGGAAGGATGTCCGGTCTGCTATGCGCTATATCGATACAGATCCGTTTGCCACCACCTCCCTCGCATTGCCGTCATAAGACTCTCCCAAACCTCAGTTATCACCTGACTTAACTTCTTGCTTTTTCAATCTTCCTCCATGTGGTTCACACATGATCTTTTTCGGTTTTTGGAGAATTGTATGAATATTGGATATATGTATGAAATTGATTCGTGTATTGCTCTCCATCCTTTGGTAGATTGTATGAGCCAATTTGATCATTGATTAGCTGGAAATGAAAAGAGCCAGATAAAAGCATTAAAAATGCACAAATATGGTGCATTTTTTGGATTGTACACACGAAAATACTTGGGATTGGAGGGAGAAGACGGGAGAAATGACAGTAAGAGCGACTTTCGATACTTACGAGACGATATTGAGTGCGTACGATTACTTTAATACAGCGCTGTTCGGCGGGCAACTGCCGGAAGTCATCATTACCTATCACCGTCAACGTAAAGTCATGGGCTACGCTTCAATCGGGCGCTGGGTAAATGCTCAACGCCAGTACGTGGATGAACTAGCAGTCAACCCTGAATACTTCGCTAAATATCCCCTCATCGAAATATGCCAAACCCTTTGCCACGAGATGGCCCATATCTGGCAGGCCCACTTTGGCAAACCTGGACGGCGTGGATATCACAATATCGAGTGGGCCAAGCAAATGACCCGCATTGGGTTGATGCCATCATCTAACGGGCTTCCTGGTGGAGAAAAGACCGGTGAGTGGATGATGGATTATGTCATGTACGAAGGCGCGTTCCATCGTAGCTGTCAGGTATTACTGGCCAAAGGCTTTATCTTACCTTGGGTGGATCGCTACCCAGTCTTCCGCCTGGAAATACCCGTATTGGCCTATGACGACAAAGGGCGAGCTATCGAACTGGACAGCAAGCTCAATGCTAAAAACAACAGCAAAATGCTGGCTGCAAAATCCTCACAAGCAATCGCTTCAGTGACAAGCGAAGTACTCATAACACACGATGATCAAGAAGAAACTTTCCGGCTTCAGCCCGCACAGCGGGAAAGTTTCTGTGAACATGATATGAGCGATGAGGCAGAACAAAATTTATTACAGGAGATCTTAACCTCAAAACCTCGCGCCAAGTCAGGCCGGATAAAATATTGCTGCAAAAGCTGCCATATTCAGGTGTGGGGTAAACCTGGGCTCAATATTGACTGCGCGGACTGTAAGCAGCGTATGCAAGGAGAGATCTAGTCCACGTTAAATTCTGCTCATAAAATGTACATTTAAAACTCCTGCTGTGTCCATTAACGAAAGGAGTGTTCTATGTACGACAAATTCGACAACCAGTCATTTCACGATAATCCTCCCACCTTTAAAGCCCCTGATCGAAAGCGCTACTTTTACGTCGATGAAAAATTCGGGCATACCTTGTTGGCAAAAGTACGGGGAGATGACAATAAAGTTTTTCTAACCGTCGCCTACGGATATTTTCGCGCCACAGGACAGTTTTTCGACACGGCTGTCCAAGCAGATATTGATTACGTTGCGGCAAAATTTAGGTATGCGGGTTCGTTCTCTTGGTCAGAGTACCGACCTAATACAAGAGATCGCCACCGGCAGTCGATTCGCGAACTGTTGGGCTATTCGTTATTTGATATCGCTAAACTTGATGGACTGCAAACGCTCATCAGAAACTCTTCTCGCAGCCAAAAAAGCCCTGCACGCTGTTTTGAGGATGTGAATCGATGGTTATTCGGTCACAAAATCGAAACGCCTAATTTTGCAACCCTTACCAAAACCATTGATGATCTCTACAGCAATCACCTCGATGATCAAATCAAAAAGGTAACGCGTCTTCTTCGCCAAGACGACAAACAGGCGCTCGATCAGTTACTAGAAAAGCCAGAAGATGCCAATGACCAATGGCAACCACATCGAGTTACTCTGCTTAAAAAATTCAATCAGTCCATTCGCGCAATGAAGGTCAAGGAGAACATCGAATCCTTCGACCTTTTACAACCACTTTACAACTTTACAAAGCCTGTCATTGATCAACTTGATTTCACCCAGGATGGACTTAAACGTTTTGCATCTCAGGTGCAGAAAAAGCAAATTTTTCAGGTTAAAAGGCTAAAAGATCCACAGCGGTATTTATTGATGTCAGCGTTTATTGTTCATCAATTTCGACAACTAGAAGACACTCTCTCTGAAACTTTTCTGGCAGCCACCACATCCGTGCGGAATGAAGCAGACCGCAAGGCCAAGGAAGAGTATTTTTTGCAGCGTAATACCCAGACGGAACATACTCAATTATTAGTCAAGGATACGCAAAACTTGGTGAAGGTTGTTACTGATCTTCGCGAGACTCTGGAAAACCCCATGCTTGATGACAGCGAAAAGGTAACGCAGAGCAAAAGAATCATTGGTGCTGAATCGTTCTCAGAGGGTGAAATCATTATTCACGTTGGTGATGTTCAGGAAGACCTTATTAAGGTCAGCGGCCACGCATTAACTATGAAACACTATGAAGAAGCATCGTTAAAGCTACAACGAAAATGTAATGACATTTTACTGCGGTTGGAATTTGGTTGTGATGCCAGCGGTGAAGTGCTCTATAAAGCCATACAGCGATTTAAACAAACCAAAGGACAAATTGACAATAAATTTCCTATCGATTTTATGACCAAATCTGAACAGGAATTTGTCAAAAACGACAACGTTATTAATAAACATTTGTATAAGGTTCTGTTGTTTATGTACATCGCCGACGCCCTCAAACGAGACTCACTGTCGGTGGTTGACTCTTATCGCTACAGAAAACTGGATAAGTATCTTATCTCTCCAGAGCGTTGGGCGGCAGATCGCGCATATTTGTTAAGCCAAGCCAACATGCAGGATTTTAGTGATGCGCAAAAGGTGCTTGACAAGCTTGAACTACAGCTTGATGCTCAATACAAGGAAACCAATGAGCATTTAAAGGAAAATAAAAACGAGTATGTAGAAGCAGATGGAATGGGAGGCTACCGACTCACATCGGAACGTAACACCAGTGCTGCAACTTTTGCACTGGACGAGAAGCTGGATATAGAGCTGTTACCTGAGGATGTGCAGATATCTATTGTCGAAGCAATGCATACAGTCAATCAAGCAACAAAGTTTCTTGATGAGTTTGAGCATATTGATCATCGATATTTAAAAGATCGACCTGAGGATCGAAATTTTTATGCCTGTATTATCGGTCTTGGTGCTCATATTGGCACAAAGAAACTTGCCAAACATTCACGTTCTATAAAAAACTCAACGCTTGAATCAACATCCACTGCCTATTTCAGTCTGGATAATGCACGGCGAGCCAGTGACGCCATCATCCGTTTTGTCAACAAACTACCGCTATCACAATTGTACCGATCAGAATATGGACTACAGACCTCCAGTGATGGTCAAAAATGGACCGTCAGCAAAGACTCCTTCAATGCAAATCACTCATTCAAATATGGTGGTAAGGACTTGGTTTTATCTGAATACGGATATACGGATGCTCGCGGCCTTTTTCCGCACTCGATGGTAATTAGTGGTGCCGAGCGAGAGGCGCACTATATGGTTGATGGGGTATTGCGGAATGAAACGGTAAAGTCAGATATGCACTCAACGGATACGCATGGTTATACTGAAGCGGTATTTGGGATGACATATCTGCTTAAAATCTCGTTTGCACCGAGGATTAAAAATGTACATAAGCAGCACCTTTATTCCGGTAAATATCCATCAGTTTACAAGCAAAAGGAATACCTGATTCTTCCAGAAAAACGGATTAATCGTAAACTTCTCGAAAAGCACTGGGAGGATATTCTTCGCCTTGTAGCGTCAATCAAGCTGGGTGAAGTTTCAGCATCACAAATTTTTAAGCGGCTAAATTCGTATTCGGCGGATGAAAACTCGCTTTATTGTGCGCTAAAAGAATTCGGAAGAATCCCCAAATCGCTGTACATATTGCGGTATGTCGATGATGTAGATCTCCGTGCCGCAGTCCATAAACAATTAAATAAAGGGGAATCAGGTAATCGCCTCAATAAGGCACTCGCCATAGGTCGCCTGGAGTACAGCCAAACACTGAAAGATGATCAGGAACTGGCAGAGTGCTGCAAGCGCATTTTGAAAAATGTTGTTGTCTGCTGGAACTTTATGTACGTCTCGCAGTTGCTTATGCGTGCCAAGACGGACGTTGAACGCACTGCAATTTTGAAGAAAGTCAAAACCTCATCATTGTTGGCGTGGGAGCATTTTATCTTCCACGGTGAGTTTGACTTCTCTGATGCGAAGCTACAGGACTCCCAAAAATTTGATTTTAAAGGAATGGAAAATCCAAGATTGATAAAGGGAATTGATGAGGAATAATACCGTTAATTCAGAGAAAAGCCTGTTTCCCAAAATTTGGCGCTCATATTCGCCAAATTTTGGGAATTAGAAAGCGAATTAACACATTGTTTTATAAGGAAATACTCGGACATCAATGGATTAAAATGCAGTTTTGTTTAAAGTTAACCAAATAAAGATAGCTATTAGCATGAGGCTGAAGTTACTGCTAGATATTGATAGCGGGACATGCCAGTGGTCAGTGAGCATATCGGTAATTAAGGTTCCGACTACACTCACTAAAACTACTGTTATCCAATACAGCCAGTGGTGATAATTTTTAGTTTGAATTTGAACAAACAATGCAAGCAGTAGAGGGACAGTCATCACTAACGATGTGATCGTAAGACCCCAGTGAAGTTTAAAGATCAAGAAGTCAGCGCCGGTTTCTCCCATGGTTGTGGACATCATTTTGATAATCCAAAAAATTAAGGTTACTTCGGCAACTTTGTTAGGGATATTTAACGATGATTTACTGCCTTGAATACTTGGCATATTTCTACACTCCAAAGAATGACCGTGCTGTTAACACGTTCATTCTATAGAGAGATACTTAGACTTCCCTTAGTTAGATTAATGCCCTTCCTGTTCTTCTCTGGTAAGCGATGCCAGATACGCGACCAAATCACGCAGCTCCGCTTTGGTCAAACCTAAACCAATTGGTGGCATGGGTGAGATGCCGCCGAATTCAAGTTTTTCAATTTCCGAGCGCGGAATTGTTTTTGTGGTGTTATTCGTAGTTATGGTGATATTGGCTTTTGTTTCTGCGTCAAATGCACCTTCGATGAGCTCACCGGTTTTTAGTACAGCAGTGACGCGACCAAAGCCAGGGGCAATACGTGCAGCCGGCGCCACCAGAGCCTCTAACATTTGCTCAGGTGTGATGCGGGTGGCGATGGTAGTGAGATCTGGCCCGACTTTATTGCCGCGTGTGCCGACCATATGACAGCGAACACATTGTGTAGTATTGCTGTAGCGGAATAAGGCAACACCAGCTTTTGGATCGCCGCCATAAATAGACTCGCGATAAACATCGAGCGGATTGTTGTTGTCTTTGGTGGCATCGTAATCGGCAAGCAATTGCTTAAATTCCGGCGTGGCAATTTTTTCAACCGCAGTAATTAATTCCAGTTGCACCTCTGGCGCAATTTTTCCTGCAATTAATAATGCCATTTGCTCGCTGAATACTTTTTCAGCTTCCGGTGCTTTTACATTGGCGAGCGATAGCAATGCCGCTTGTTGTTCGCCTGTAGTGCCATTCTTAAGCAGAATACTGTGCATTTCTACTACTTGCGCGACCGGCAAATTCAATTCCGGCACCAGCGCTAAAGCCGCCATACGCACAGATTGATTTTTATCATTGAGTGCAACAAATACCAAGTCGCCCATATTTTTCGGATTGAATTTGTTAAGGGTATGAAGTGCGGCAATACGACCAGCAGCAGAGGAATCCGTACTTAGTAAATTTACCAATTGATCGTTGGCATTGGTGATGTTTAATTCGCCCAAGGCCTTTATGGTCGCTTCGCGAACTTTTTTCTCTTTGTCATTTAACAAACGCTTGTAACCGCCCGAAAACGCTGCGATGGCTTCGGCTTGCGGGTGTGGAACCTGGCCTCGGTAGATACCGGTTACCCGATCATAATTAGATGGTTCAGCCCATACTGCAACCGCTTCAATGGCCTCTGCACGCAGCGCGCCCGAAATGGATTTTTGCTGCGCAAATTCAATTAAACGCTTGGCATTCGCGGCACTATCATTACTGGCGTACACATTGGCGTTAATAGCGCGGCGCAACAATGGCTCATTGGTAAAGCGAGGTTGCTCGATCAATTTGGCAAGCGCGGGCAAGGCATCCATTACTAGCGCATCGTCGTTAATTGCACGGGCAGCGTTGGTGACAACAAATTCACTTTTATCCTGCAAAAATAACGCGAGGGCAGGGCTTTCCAATTGTTTTAATGCAACTACTGCCGCAATGCGTACCGCTTCAGATGGATGTGTTGCAAGATTACCCAGTGCATCCTGATTGCCAATCCGTGCAAGCGCAATTGCACCGGCGTGACGTAAATATACATCTTGTTCATTATTTTTTTCGAGCATATCGATCAATGGGGCGATGGCTGATTCAGCGCCAATGCGACCTAATGCCTGTGCTGCATAGAGTTGTACGCGTGGACTATTATCGGCAAGCAATGGCAACAATTTTTCGGTGGCCTCTACAGCATTTGCATCGCCTAATACTTTTGCCGCCTGCGCGCGAATTTCGTCATCGGCGTCTTGTAGTAAATTCATTAAGATCACATGAATCTCGGGATTTTTACGCAAGATTTGCCCCAAGCCCCAGATCGCGTGAATGCGCGCAAATTGATTACTGGATGCGATAGCAACATTTTGCAGCGGTTCTAGCTGTTGGTTGGCGACCAAGGCAAATTGCGCTTTTTGGCGCACACGCATATCGGCATGGCTCAGTAATTTGATTAACTTCTCAGTAGGTTCTTGGCGAAAATCCATGGCGAGCAGTGTTTTGGTTTCGCTGCGGATCGCGTTGCCTGCTGTGTCTGGTGTATCCAATTTCCAGACGCGGCCCTTTTGTTTTAAGCCCCAACCCTCAATCCAGTCGCTCATGTACAGCGCGCCGTCTGGACCAAAATCCAAACCGGTGGCTAATACGCCGCGGAATACATTTTTATCGCTCGCTAATTCAAAGCTTGCACCTTTGGGTTTTAGCGTAAAAGCGTTGACGCCTGCGCGAGTGGCTGAACCGACAAATTCCACTACAAAAAAATGATCTAACCATTGCTCATTAAATGCAGTGCCGGGGTTGTAAGTCATGCCCGCCGGACCTGCGTGATAGGGTGCCACGGGCGGCAATACATGGGCAGCCTGACCTTTAAATTGCGGTTTGTAATATTCCTCATCCATCCAGACTTTGTAGTTATTATTTTTTGGGTCTTTGTATTTTCCCAACTGCCAATTGATTCGCCAGCCGCTGTCGGAGCCGTCAATTAAATGTACTACGCGCTCGTATTCGCCAACGTGGTCGCCGTCGTTATCCACACTGATAAAGTTGCCGTATTTATCAAACGAGAATTCATAAATGTTGCGCAGGCCAGCCGCAAAGACTTCAAAGTTGCTGCCATCGAGTTCACTACGCACAATCACCCCCTGATTGGGGTAGTGCCATTTTTTGCCATTGCTGTCGGTCACGCTAGTGCCGATATCGCCCATGCTGTAATAAATTTTTCCATCCGGGCCGAGCATAGCGCCTGACATGCCGTGACCACTGAAACCTATATGCACTGCAAAGCCATTGGCGAGCGATGTTTTGCTATCCAATACACCATCGCCATCGGTATCTTTTAAACTCCAAAAATCAGGCGCGACATTAACAAACAACTCATCGCTTTGTTCGCTATAAAACATGCCGCCGATAACATCAGTCACTTCGCTATTAAAATCTTCTACTACGGTTTGCGCAAAATCTGCTTTGCCAGTGCCTTGTGTATCTTCCAATCGAATTACTTTTTCTTTTACGACCGCGAGATCACGCCAATCGTGACTGCCATCTTTATTGCGGTCGGGAATTCGTTCGTTTTGTGCGCTTTTTTCCGGTGCGAGTTCACTGCGTAAAAATGCGCGGCGATCCTCAACCGATGCAAATGCAACAGAAGGATGCTCCCACTCGGGATAACCCCGAATATCAAATTCAGAATTATTGCTGCGCTGGGTGACGCCCGCCCAAATGCGGCCTTTGTCATCCACATGGATAGCCACTGTATCGCCCAATAACTTTTCTGAGGCCCACAACTCGCGCGTAATACCATCGGCCAGAGTCATGGGAACTTGCTGCTCAATCGTCTGTGCCGTTTGTTTGGCTTCATCGGGCGTGATGCGGGTAATACCGAGTGCAACACTGCTCGCTGCAGAACTGGTTTGTGATTGAGCTGCATCTGTTTTAGTCGGCGATTCTTTGGCGCAACCGCTAAACACCAACAGTGAGCCAACAAGTGGTGCAATCAAGTAACGGGAAAAAGGAATTCCAAACGGGCATTGTTTCAGTGGAGATTGTTTCATGATCTGCTCACAGCTATTTATGATTATGATGTACATAAGACAAACTTATAGTTAGTTTGAATTATAGGTGAGTGAACACACCTCCGTGTGCAAATTGACGCTTGTGAACATTTATTAACACTTGAGTTAAGCGCACAGTGAAAATAGTTGGCTCGTGGCCGTTTTTCCATATGGGGTTGCACTTTTACTGATAACGCCAATGTTTTAACCGCAGCGCATTGGTCACCACAAAAATACTGGATAGTGCCATAGCGCCTGCTGCGAATATGGGAGATAAAATAACCCCTGTTGTTGGATAGGCCACACCCGCTGCAAGTGGAATTAATGCGACGTTATAGGCAAATGCCCAAAATAAATTTTGTTTGATATTGCGCATAGTGGCACGCGCTAGCGCAATACTATTGGGTACGCCTTGAATATCGCCGCTGACTAATACCAGATCTGCACTTTCAATGGCGATATCAGTCCCGGTGCCAATCGCTAAACCTAAATCGGCTTCGGCGAGGGCAGGCGCATCATTAATGCCATCACCCACATAGGCTATCGCGCCATATTGTTCGCGCAATTTTTTTACCGCTGCGACTTTTTGCTCGGGCAATACTTCGGCAATCACCAAATCAATTCCGAGTTGTTTTGCGATCACATCTGCGGTGCGCTGGTTATCGCCGGTGATCATGGCGATTTTAAAATCCAATTGATGCAGCGTTTTTAGTGCGGCAACTGCGCCGGGTTTAATGGTGTCAGCCAAGGCCATCACCGCTGCAATACGTTGGTTGATTGCAACATAAATAGGTGTTTTGCCTTCGCTTGCTAATTGCTGCGCTGGTGCGCTGAAGGCATCGAGATTAATGCCGAGTTTGTTGAATAAACGATCCGCACCTATATGGATTTCTTCGCCCGCGACCTTGGCTTTTAATCCATAACCGGTGATGGTTTCAAAGGATTCCAGCGTTCCCAGTGAGATATTTTCAACGATAGCGGCTTCTACCAGCGCATTGGCAATCGGATGCTCCGAATGTTGTTCTGCGGCTGCGGCCAGAGCCAACACGGTATTTTTTTCAAATCCTGCTGCAACAATAAAATCCGTCAGCTTGGGTTTGCCGAGGGTGAGCGTGCCGGTTTTATCAAACGCAATAGTGTTTACTTCGGCAAGTGTTTGCAGTGCGGTGCCGCTGCGAAATAACAAACCTAAACTTGCTGCGCGACCAGTGCCCACCATTATCGATGTCGGTGTTGCTAAACCCATGGCGCAAGGGCAGGCGATAATTAATACCGCCACTGCATTGACGAGTGCAAAACCCAGTGCCGGCTCGGGGCCAAATATCAGCCAAATTAAAAACGTCAGTGTTGCGATTAACATGACCGCCGGTACAAACCAGCGCGTGATTTTATCGACCAGTGCTTGAATAGGTAATTTGGAACCTTGAGCTGTTTCCACAAGGGTGATGATCTGGGCGAGCAGTGTGTCTTGCCCGGTTTTGGTTACGCGATAGGAAAACGCGCCGGTGGTATTGAGTGTTCCGCCGATCACTTCTGCGCCGACAGATTTGCTTACCGGAACCGGTTCACCGGTCATCATGGATTCATCGATAAACGAGCTGCCTTCGATTATTTCGCCATCCAACGCAATGCGCTCGCCGGGGCGAACCAGCAAATGATCGCCTGGTTGAATTAACGCAAGCGTTACACTTTCTTGCTGCCCGTCGTGTATGCGAGTGGCTTGCTGGGGCTGAAGCTTTACCAAGCGCGCGATGGCATCGCTGGTGCGCCCGCGAGCATTTGCCTCCATCAATCTACCCAACAAAATCAGGGTGACGATGACGGCGGCCGCCTCGAAATAAACATTGACTGTGCCGCTAGGCAAGACATTCGGCGCGAAGGTGGCGATTAGGGAGTATGCCCAAGCCGCCAAGCTGCCTAAAGCAACCAGTGAATTCATATCTGGCTGCAAGCGCGCCAAGGCAGGCAAACCTTTTTGGTAAAAAATCCAACCTGGGCCAAACATGACCAGCGTGGTTAGCGCGGCCTGAATAATCCAATTCCAATTGCCTAGATTCGCCATTAACCAGTGATGCAGGGCAGGAATTAGATGACTGCCCATTTCCATCACAAACACGGGTAGGGTGGCGATCAGGCTAAAGAGAAACTTTTTCTGTAGCGCAACTCGTTCCTGATCGCGGCGTGCAGCGCTTTCTGCTTGTTCAGCAGGCTTGGCTGCGCGCGCTTGATAACCGGCCTGTTCTACTTGCTGAACTAAATTGGCCAATGGAACCCTGTGCGAAAGCATTAAATGTGCGCGTTCAGTCGCCAGATTCACGCTGACGCTACTCACGCCATCAACTTTCGCCAGTGCTCGTTCAACATGGGCGACACAAGATGCGCAGTTCATTCCTATGATAGACAGTTCAATTTCCTGCAATTGGCTGGGCATGGATGAATCCTCATAGGGGTTAATAGTGCAAGCCTAAACCTTTCGGTAAGGGGAAGGTCAAGACGCTATTTGCAGTCATCGCCATAAACCTCTAGGATTCTGCACTTTATTGGTGCAACAGGCTTGATCATGACATTCAAACATCTGCTTCACGAAGTGCGTTTGCTGCTGGGTATCGAACGCAATACCACCCGCCACGGTGAAAAAATCATTTCTGGAGTTGGTGCGTTCCTCGGCATTCTCGCGGTCTATTGGGGTACCCGCTGGTGCTTTCCTGATGGATTTATGCATACCGCCGGCACCTTGATTATGGTGACGTCGATGGGAGCATCTGCAGTCTTATTATTTGCGGTGCCGCAGGGGGCTTTATCCCAGCCCTGGGCGGTGATTGGCGGGCATTTGTTATCGGCCTTTGTGGGCGTAAGCGTGCAGCAGTTATTTCCCGACCAAACCTGGACTCCAGCACTGGCGGTGGGGTTGGCAGTGGCGGTGATGCACTATCTGCGCTGCATGCATCCCCCCGGTGGCGCGACAGCATTGGCCGCGGTTATTGGCGGGGCTGAAATTTTCAAGCTCGGCTATTTTTATCTGGTAGCGCCCATTCTGGTGAATGTGGTTTGTATTCTGTTGTTGGCGATTGCGTTTAATGCGTTTTTCCCTTGGCGCCGTTACCCCGCCCATCTCACGCGCCGCAAGCTCGTCAAACCCGCTGCTGCTGCGGAGCGACAGTTCGAATTAACCCAGGAAGATTTTTCTGCGGCGATGGAACAACTTAACTCCTATGTAGATATCACCGCCGAAAATCTGACCCAACTGTTGGAGTTGGCCAAACAACATGCGGAGAAAAATACTACTCACCCGGAGCAGATTGTCGCTGGGCACTTTTACAGTAATGGTAAGTTGGGGAACTTGTGGAGCGTGCGTCAGGTCGTAGACGCCGCCGACAATCAAAATGCCAGTAAAGATCAGGTGATTTATAAAATAGTGGCAGGTGAGGGTGGTTACGCCACCGGCATTTGTTTGCGTTCGGAATTTCGCCAATGGGCGCGCTATGAGGTTAAGCAACAACCAAATGGTCACTGGAAAAAACTCACTGATGATGAGGATTAATCCGGGCTTAGCGCCCGATATTACAAAATCCAACAAAATTCAGGTGTTTAGGGAGTAGGAGTCAGGATAAGATGCGGCAATTCTGACGTTGCTCTTATGCTCTGTTAGCAAAATATTCTATCTATATATAACGAGAGGCTTATCGTTCATGCGTTTATCCAACCAGTTTTCTTCGTCTGCCAAATGGCTTAAACACACAGTATCGGCAGTGTGTTGGGGTGCTGGCCTGTTTATTGCCCAAGTGGCTTCTGCGACAACTGTGCAATTCCAAACGCCTCTCGGGGATTTTGAAGTCAATCTGTTTGATAAAGCCACGCCGAAGACCGTAGAGAATTTTCTGGCGTATGTAAACGCTAATGCCTACATGAATACCATTATTCATCGTTCGGTTTCTGGTTTTGTGGTGCAAGGTGGCGGATTTAAATACGCCGGTGAATTACCGTTAGTTGCGATTACCCAAAACGCCAAGGTGACCAACGAGCCTGTTTATTCTAACGTGCGCGGCACCATCGCCATGGCCAAGCTTGGCACCGATGCCAACAGCGCGACCAATCAGTGGTTTTTTAATCTCGTCGACAACTCAGGTAATCTGGATAAACAAAATGGCGGTTTCACCGTATTTGGTCAGGTAACCGGCAATGGAATGGCAATCGTAGATGCAATGGCTGCGCTGAATCGATTCAATATGGGCAGCCCTTTCGACAGCATCCCCCTGCGCAATTACACCGCTGCAGACAATACCAACAAAGTTCCCGTCACTGGTGATCACTTTATGCTGATCCAAAATATTGTGGTGCTGAATGCAGATCCGGACACTGCTGCCAATCTTAATCCCACTAAAAATACATTAATTAATGAACCAGATAAAAAAGATGGCGGTGGTGGCATGGGGCTGATTAGCTTGCTCATGCTTGGCCTGCTTGCGTTAGCCCGCAAAAGTCTATTGAATAGGAAGTAACATTTACTTCCAGAGGGATAGCTTGTGATTACTTATCTGTATTGGGCTGCGGTTATCGGCGTTGCACTATTTGTATTTTGGGGTGTTGGCCGCTACTTGCGCGTAAAAGCCGGTTTAATCGGCGCGGCCATCATCTTAATTATTGGCTGGGGAATGTACTATTTTCATTATGAACAAGTTTTTGTAAAAAACTTTGGTGGCGTAATGTCGATCGCTGTTCCTGAAGGTCAATTGCATATGCAAGCCACTTGGAAAGATGACAATTTGTGGATTGAGAATTACGACCCTAAAACCAATACCTGCATATTCAGTGAGTACTCTAAAGGTAATTTGTTGGAAGGCAGAGTTAAGATCAAAAATTGCAATCCGCTGATGCCAAAAACAGAATAGCAAGCAAACAGAATTAAAATTGCTACCAAAGGGACCTCGGGTCCCTTTGTTGTTTCTGGAATACTCACTCTATATGGCGACACATTTGGTTAGCCCTGCAAATTAGATTTTTTTTGGCTAACGGCACATTTTTCATTGTTACTCACCCATGAACGACTAGGCTTAACATAAGAGGAGAAAAAACTCCTACGTTCGAGAGAGGGCTAACTATGAAAAAGAATCATAGAGCACATGTTGTCTGGACGTTGCTTGCAGTACTTCTAGCGAGTGGTGCAAACGCGGCAGAAGCAGTGAAAATAAAAACCTGCGATGCAATTCAAAAAGCTATCTATCAATTACCCGCTGAAGGTGGTGAGCTGACTCTTTTACCGGGTACTTACACCTGCACTCATCCCATTGTTATCGATAGAAATAATGTCACCTTGCGCGGTACAGGTTCAGCAACACTCTTGCGTCTTGCAGATAACGCTAATGCACCGGTAATTATTATGGGGCTGGCAGAAGGCGTACCCAGCCGCGCTACACGTCACATACGGGTGATTGATTTAATGATTGATGGTAATCGCATCAATCAAACCTCCGAGTGTATGGGTGGGCCTTGTAGCGATGCATTCCCATTGCGTAATAACGGCATTAGCATTCGTCGCTGCATAGATTGCACTGTACAGTCAGTCACAGTATACGGCGCAATGTCGGGTGGTTTGGTAACTGAATTAGGTTGTCGTCGTTTAATGATTCGCGACTACACTTCTTACGATAACGAGTTTGATGGTCTGGCCGGGTATGAAACCGAAGATAGCACGTTTTCCGGCATACATTTATATGGCAACAAGGCAGCGGGAATTTCAACCGATATCAAATTTAACAACAATAAATTTTACGATGTGACCATCAGCGGCAATAAATCCGTCGGCATTTTTATGCGCGACTCGCTGGATAATTCATTTACCAATTTGCATATTCGCGACAGTGTGCAGCACGGTATTTTTCTCGCGCAGGTCAATTCCGACCCGACAACTGCAGCAACTGGCAATACATTTACTAGTGTTGTTATCGCCCATTCTGGTGGCATGGGCTTTCTAGCGAACGATGCATCCTGCATAAATAACATGATGGTCGGCGCGCAATTTATCGAAAATAAACATGGTTGCATTAGTGAGGCAACAGCGGGCCTAGTAGAAAATGTTGGTGCGATTTGTCGCTAAAAAATAGGCGTAGTTATTGTGATCTATTCGTGATGTGTGTGTACAGGATGTACGTTTTAGATAGCTCGCGATCGTTTTTGATCGCGAGCTTTTTTTATTTAACCTTCGACGTTGGGCAAAAAGCGATAGCCAACACCTGGCTCTGTTTCTATATAGCGTGGATTAGATGGGTCGTCGCCTAGTTTGGTGCGCAGGCGCGCAATAAAAATGCGCAAGTAATGGGTGTCTTCTACATGCGTGCCGCCCCAGATTTCACGCAACAATTGTTGCTGGGTAACTAAACGGCCAGCGTTATTAATAAGGCGCTTTAATAATTCAAACTCTTTGCGGGACAACTTGGCTACTTCGCCGTCTACCGTGAGTTTGCGCTCTTGGAGATCGATAAGTACGCGCTCATCCTGAAACGTCTGCACAGTTTCCACACTTGGGCCAAAAGCTTTTATCAAGCCGCGAATGCGGGCCAATAATTCCTGAATACCGAAAGGTTTAACGACATAATCATTAGCTCCAGCGTCCAGGGCTTGCACTATTTCACTTTCGCGATTGCGGACGGATAAAACAATAATTGGCTGATGAAAAAAATCACGCAACTTTTTGAGCACGACTTGTCCATCCAGATCAGGCAGGCCCATATCAAGAATAATCAGCTCAGGAGTTTCCTCTGCTGCCAATACTAAACCTTGTCTACCTGTGTCCGCTTCCAGAATGGTATAACCCTGGGCGGTTAACCCGATCTGTAAAAAACGACGAATTTGCGGCTCATCGTCAATAATTAAAATTTTGCTCATAGCGACTCCATTTTTTTGGGGAGTATAAACAGCAAAAGTGCCTGACAGTGTTATATCCCTGTTAAATCTCTATTCGTCAGATTGCGGAAGCTCTTGCTGTTCTTGCTGCTGATTAATCGGCAGTTCTATACGCACGCAACATCCAGGGTTATATCTATCGCCAACCCGTTTGGGGTTTGCATGAATGCTAACTTTTCCTCCGTGAGCCATAATCATGCCCTGACAAATCGTCAAGCCAAGACCACTGCCTGATTTGCGCCGATCGCCTTTTTCAGCTGTATGAAAACGCTCGAATACCTTTTCCCGCTCGGCCTCAGGAATGCCGGTACCTTTGTCGAAGATATTAATAACCACGCTGTCATTTTCTTTTTTGCACTCAATGTCGATACTGGCATTTTTCGGCGAAAATTTGATGGCATTGTCTACCACATTAAAAATAGCTTGCTCCAACAATGCAGCGTGCACATAAAGTGAGGGCAAATTTGAATCAATATCTTCCGTTAACTTATGATGCAGAAGCAGGGGTTTCAAACGCTTTTTTACTACACTCATAATTTCTTCCAAGCTGACCCAGTCGCACTCAAGTTGCAACTGGCCAAATCCGAGCTTGGTCATATCTAACAAATTTTGGGTGTATCGATTCAGGCGCTCAGCTTCTTCGAGAACAGTGCTCAACAATTCTCGCGTCTGCTGTTTATCGAGGTGCTCCCCCAGTTCAATTACGGTTGAGGTTGCACCTATCATGGTTGTCAGGGGGGTACGGAAATCATGCGAGACTGAAGAAAGCAGGGCGGAGCGGAGCAATTCATTTTCTTTGGCGATTTTTTCTTTCTCTAGCTCTGCCGCCAAACGTGTACGTTCTAACGAAATATTCACCTGATGTAAGAGCAGCAGAAAAATATCTTCCGGCAGGTCTTGAATATTCTCCGTTACAATACGGAGCAAGCCGATTACCTGTTTGGAGTTGTAGAGAAAATAGACATTGTGCTCTTCCTCTAACTGTGGAATTTTTGTAATAACTTCCGGTGTTAAGCGAAGCTCTAGCAATTCTTCCAAATAGGTTTTGCGCAAATTACTTAGGCGGCGAATCATAGGGTGAGTGGCCCAATTGTCGCCATGGGTAATTAATACACAGTTCTCATGCCAGGGGGTAAGTGCATCGCGCATTGCGGCGATAACATCTTCAGTGTTGATTGCCTTGGGTAATCGCTCTAGCAACTCCAATTCAATATCTGTCATAAATTCACGCATACGAATTTTTTGTATGTTGCGTTTATGTTTGGTGGCCATATAGCCAACCAATATTGATGTCAGCAAAAATAATAAAACTGTAAGTAGATCTTCGTCGCTATGAATCATGATTGATCCATAGGGTTCTGCAAAAAAGAAACTAAACGCAAAAAAACTGGAGAGCGCGTTAATAATCGCAAGCTCTACTGTCACATTAATTGCAATAAAAACAACCATTACAATGTACAGTAAAGGTACGTTGGCTTTGGGCAAGTAATCAGTAATCAAAAAGGCGAGTGGTGTTAGCAGCCAGGGAAATAAAATTCCGAACGGGTAGGCAAACTTGCGTAAGATTACTTCAGCGTTCATTAGGCGCGCCAAAATGCAGGAGAGAACAACACAAGAATAGTTAAAAACTCCAAGCGTCCTAATAACATACCAACCGAGAGTGTCCATTTTGCTGTGTCATCAAGGCTGGAAAAGTTCCCTGCTGGCCCGATGACCGGCCCCAAGCCAGGGCCGACATTCATCAACGCCGTTGCAGCACCGGTAAAGCTGGTAATTAAATCCAACCCCGTTAATGCCAGAATGACCGCAATAACAACCAAACACGCCGTCATTAAAAACATATAAGAGATGGATGACGCAATGATCTCGGAACTAATCAGGCGATTGTTATAGCGTCGGCTAATTATTGCCCGCGGGTGAATTGCGGTCATGATTTGTTCTTTTACCAGCCCGCCAAATATTTGTAAGCGAAAAACTTTTATGCCACCGGTTGTGGAGCCGGAACAGCCCCCAACAAAGGTGGCAAAGAAAAAGATGATCAACGCGAGTGAACCCCACAATTGATAATCACCTGAGGCAAATCCCGCAGTAGTAACAATTGAAACAAGATTAAAGCAGGCCAGAGTCAATGCTCTAAAGGGGTCCATCTGGCCGCTGAAAATTAGGTGCGCCGTTAGTGCAAACGTGGCTATACCAACAACCCACAAAAGACCGCGCACTTGAGTATCTTTGAACACAACGAAGCGTTTGCTGATCAATAGGCGTACAAATAGCACAAAAGGAAAAGCACCGGCGAGCATGAATACAATTGCAATCCAGTGTATTAACAAACTGTCAAACTGGGCAAACGAGCTGTCGGATGTAGAGAAACCGCCGGTTGAAACGGTTGTCATTGCATGGTTGATCGCATTAAAGAAATCCATTCCGGCGAGCCAATAACACAGACAGCAGATAAGTGAGAGTGCGATATAGCAATAAATAATCATCGCCATCAAGCTCTGTGCGCGTGGCATTGCTTTATCGGACCAGTCGGATGACTCAGTTTTAAACAGGCGCATACCGCCCACACGCAAAAATGGCAGAATCGCAATCGCCATTCCGATAATCCCGACACCGCCGATCCAATTCAGGATTGAACGCCAGAGCAAAATGTCTTTTGGTAGA
Source organism: Cellvibrio sp. OA-2007 (assembly GCF_000953825.1). Lineage (GTDB taxonomy): Bacteria > Pseudomonadota > Gammaproteobacteria > Pseudomonadales > Cellvibrionaceae > Cellvibrio. The sequence goes on from NZ_BBUL01000095.1 coordinate 256,399, forward strand.
GCATCCAGTCCCGCCATAACCGAAGATCCAGTCGTGGTAACACCTGAAACAGCTTCAAACACAGCGTCGGCGAGCGAAAGAGGGTGGTCGATCAGCAGAAACGGCAGTGCGCTAAATAGAGATACCCCAGTCCAGGCGCTTGTAGTGATTAAAAATACCTGTCTTGGCTGCATAAAGTCCAGGCGAGCTTTTTTGCCCATCAACAAAAAGCCTATGCCGCTCAGGCTGGTAATGGTGGCAGAAGAAAAAAAAGCGAGTTGGTTATCACTGTTGTACGTAATGGAAAGCGCCAATGGCACCAACATAAATAAAGCGAGGATATTCAGGATTGCGCCCAAAATCAGCAGCGTAGGCCCTAATAGTTTCATAGTACTCAACTTATGCGAAAGAGGCGTCAAAAAAAGATTTGCCCGCATTCTAAACGCTACGCTAGCAGGAGCCTATGGGTGATTGGTATATATTTCGTAAAACCCATAAAGACGCCCCGAAGGGCGCCGCTAAAGTGCCACATCAATAGGGTTGAGTGATATCGGCATAAACAAGGGTTACATAGAGGTTTACTATGTGGGGGGATTGCTGCATAAAAACGGTCAAGTCAGTCTCTATACCCACAACACTTGTCTGCGCTCTACGCTCACTCATATAACGTTTTGCTGCACTCTCAAGTATTTCGCGAAAAACAACAGGCTTCTGAAAACGCACTTGCGGATTGTTAATACAGAATTGAGTATAAGCGTAGAGAGCTTCTACCACCGCACTTTTATAATAAGCGGGGTAAAGCTGATGAGTTAACTGATCGACAAGATGCGCAAAACTTTCCTCGCCTGGGGTCATAGAATGACGAATAGTTTTGCAATCCAAATGGAAACTTCCCCCGGTGGTATTGCCAAACACCAGCGACTGGGCAAACATCAAGCTGTGCCAAATGTCTTTGAGAAAGTTTGCGTCAAAATGTGTGATCAATCCACGCGCAGTACGCCACTCCAGCCAGTCGGTATCCATCGCATCGGACAGAACCGGATTTTCATCTTCCGGATTTTCATTGTGGTGAATTTTATAGGGTGTAACATGATTAATTCCCTGCGAGAAAACCTTTTTGCGCGAGGTCAAAATCGAACGAATTTTTTTGTATAGTTTGGCAGGAGATTGCAGGCCCAACCATTCCAACATACTCACATCTTCTGCATCACCTTTATCCATGGCACACAACAGCATAAAGTTACGCAACTGCACTGAATGCAAACCATCAAATAAACCTGGTTCAGCACGAATTAACGAGCCGATTGCTGAAATTAACTCCTGCACCAATGTGCGCTCAAGTAAATCGGGGAAAAGCTGCCGCACACTTTCAAAATAGGTAATGTTTGAGAATGACTGATCAACTTTAATTTCGGTGTGATTGTTATCACCAACGGTGATAGTTAAGTTGCGTGCGGCAAGTAAGGTCAGGCTGTCAGCAAGATCCGTTAAGGTATAATTTAATTGCGAAAAGCAAAAGCGCGATAACAGCCAATAATTTACTTTTTGCGAGCGCAAGAAAAAATCATGAATTAAATCTTTAACCGTAATTTCCGCTCCATTAATGCCAATATTGTCTGAGAGCTTGCGCCCTTTAACATAGAGAGAAAATTTTCGGTATGTGATGATATCGCTTTCAGTATAAAAATGTTCCAGCATAGCGGCGGCGACTGGCTCCAGCTGTGCTGGTTGCAGTGCATCATCATCGGAGGCAACAGAAAGCATCTGCTGGCTCATAGACGGAATATGAAAGTAGGGTATAGATAGGCTATTTACCCGTGATGCTCTGTAGGCAAGATTGGCGGACGCATAACCTACATATTCTTGTTCTGTGCGCAACTGATAAGCGCGCAGTGCGGCAAACAACAACTCTGCGTTGGGTACCTTATATAGTCGATGATCCATCATTAACGTGAACACAGCGACTTCCGAACTAAGCCAGTTTTTATAAATGAATTGAATTTCTTGCGTTAAACTTTCAATAACCCACTGCGCATCATACCGGCGATAATCTTCGCGCTCACTCTGCAGCCACGACAAACTTAAATACACCTTGTTGTTGATTTCATAAGTCTGCGATGTCGCCAGACTTTGCACGCGGCGGCGCGGGCGCCCTGTTAAGCCTAAAGATTTATTTTCACCAACATGAGCGTATGTTTCCATCAAGCTAGAAGCTGATATCACACCCATAGGTTTAATATCTTGCAAACTTTCAGCGATCACACCATGTTTGGCTAAATGCTGTTTAATGGCGTCATTTTCTGCCAATACCACGAGTGCGATATTTGATTTTATAAAGCGGGTAGAGCGACGACGCATTTTTAATGGATCTAGGTCGTCCGTTCTCACTAACCCTTCATCCAGCATTAATCCTGTTAAATATAAACTCTGCGCCCAGACCAAGGGCACGTTTTCATTCGGTACGCGAGCTTGAGAGCGAGGGTTTTTCTTTTCCGCTTCCACATTTTCTAGCGGCAAATAATACAGCTCTGGCAGTAAACCTATGCCATCTACATGTACCATCAGCGATTCCAGTTTTTTGCGGTAATGTTTTGCAGTGGCTTCGCTGCCATCAAATAATGCTGTGATATAGAGATAGGTAAAAAATAACGGCCACTCCGACTCCACATTTTCAAAATTACCTAACTCATCATGCTCGTAATAAATACGTGAACTTTCCTCTAGAACGGTTTGGTGGCCATCCCATAAAAAACGTTTACAGCCATAATTTCCGCCGAGCTTGGTCAGCACTGAGTCGCGAGTTTGCGTTGCTAGAGTTTCTTTACCTACTGCAAACGCGGGAAAACCAATAATACTTAGCAGTGCGCTATCTGTTTCTTTGGAGAGGGACTCGCGTGGCAGGAGCGAGGCGAGGGTGGTTCTTGCGAGAGAAATTGCATCGGCAATTACATGTATTACCGCCCTTTTATCACCATGCTTGCCAAATAGATTGAAACCATCCAAGGCTTGCAGCGCAGCCTTGGCCATACCCACTGAGCTGGCATTAATTTCAGTTTTACCGTTGTTAACCTTATTTCCGCGTTCCCAGATACCATAATCAGGTGTCCGGTAGGCACTGGCAATGTAATAAACCAGGTTTTGGACAAAATCGACTTCATCATGAGTACAAACAATGCGCAAACCAGATGCGCTCATTTGAGCCAACATCAACAGAAATACTGAGGTGGCGTCTATTTGGAGGTGCCCCCATGCATCATCAGCCACCACCGGCAAACCGGTAGCCGTATCATATTTGGCGTGCAGAGCATCGCCATTTTTCAGTGAGTGCTTAAACTTTTCCACCTTATGCGCCTGACGCATCATGGACTGCAAGAGACCACGCATCAATTTAATGGTGGCCTGTTTTAATTGATCGCTCTTGTGATCTTCACCTTGATGCTCAAGTGCCATGCCCAGGGTCCATACGCATACGATGGAATAGACGTTATCGCGTACCCATGCATCGGTGTAATCACCGTGATTGTTAATCGCTGTGCTGGCAGGAAGCAGACCGGTAACCGGGTGCTGTTTGCTGAGGATGACTGTTTCGACTTCAGCGTATAAACGCTCTAACAGTTGTTTGTGCTTCATAGAGCAATTGCCACCAATAGAATTGAACCATTAGTTTGTTTAAAAAACAGAAGAGGAAATTATGAACTGAGGTAAGCCATTGATAATTATAGAATATACAATTTAACATAATATACATTATGCGCAATTAGCGTTTTTACCAAAAAACCCAGTTATCAAATCCTTTCAAACAAACACCAAAAATCCAAAAGTTAATTTATTAAGTTTAAAT
>NZ_BBUL01000094.1 GCF_000953825.1 Cellvibrio sp. OA-2007
TTTCTAAGGTGTCCGATATTCGCGGTAGGGATCAAAGGAAGTAAGCAATGCTTATCAAATCGTAAACACCATTGCAAAAAGAATTGGAATTTATGCAGGTATCACAACGAAGGATACACCTCTATTTATATCCGCTGGATATTTGGGACTAACCGCCACAAAGAATATAGATATTGAAAACATAAAAATTAATTCCTCAGGAATGAAATCGCAAGAATGTTATGAGTATTTATACTCCAGTAATTTTATGATTAGCGAAGAAGATCTTAAATTTCTTTATAAAATAGATTCGTTCAAGGCATGGAGTGAGTCCCCGGAATTTAAAGTTGGTGAAAAATGGCGGTTTACAACCCACCAGCTAAGGCGATCTCTTGCATATTACATTTCACAATCTGCGCTCGTTTCATTACCAACACTAAAAAAACAACTAAAACATTTGAATAGAGAAATGACTGTATATTATTGCCAGTCTAGCCTACCAGAAGACGACTTTTCCGAGGGCGGTCATATTTGTACATTACTTCAAAAAACAAAACCGGATGCCGATACAATAGCCTATCTAGACCAAGTGGCATTATCTGATGACTCACTATATGGATGTCATGGTAAATTTGTTGAAAAAAATATTGCTGCTAATGACATAGAAATTTACTCACAACAAAATAGAAATGATCTTAGAAAACAATTTTTATATGGTGAGATAAGCTATAAGGAAACTGCTTTAGGGGCATGCACAGCTTTGAGTCCATGCTTAAAAAGAGCGATGCGGGAAATTTCTGGTTGCTTAAGTTGCGAGCGAGCAGTCATAAAACCAAAAAATATTGAAAATACCATAAATTATCAGAAGGAATTTGTTGAAGATTTAAAGGCTCGCGACCCAGATAGTATTGAATATAGATCTGAACTAGCAGAACTAAATGCATTAATTGCATATAAAGTGAAGTTTATTGACAAGGATAAATCACATGACAGCAATTGATGAGTACTGGGACGCCCTAGACCGATTGATTAATAATGCACCTCTTCGACTTCCAAAAGGAACGCCAATCAATAACGATAGCGTTGCTCTGGAGGCAGGACGCAGTAGAGGCTCTATCAAGAAATCTCGCAACACATTTTCGGCATTAATTGAAGCTATTAAATCTGCACATGCAGTCAACATTAGAAAAAAACCTAATGCTAAAATTCAACTCGAAAATGAAAAATCAAAAAAGGAAAGCTATCGAGAGCTTTATCATCAATCGCTTAACCGGGAAATTATGTTGTTAGAGCGCCTGGATCAGCTGGAGAAGCGACTTAAGCAGATTTCCAATGTAACGCCAATTTTCAAGGGCAAGCAAAATGTGGATTCAAAAAGAAATTAAACTAAAACCTCGCGCTCGAGGGTTTCACCTTATTACCGATGAAATTCTAAGCCAGCTCCCCGAACTGAAGGAGGTCTCAGTTGGGTTGCTAAACGTTTTTATTAAGCACACATCAGCTTCATTGACCATTAATGAAAATGCTGACCCAACCGTTCGTCAAGATTTTGAAAGTTATTTCAATAAGTTTGTGCCTGAAGATGAGCCCTATTATCGCCACCTTGACGAAGGGTCAGATGATCTGCCAAGCCATATTAAAAGTAGCATTTTGGGCTCAAGTCATTCGATCCCCATAACTAACGGGAGACTCAATATGGGAATTTGGCAAGGGATCTATTTGTGCGAGCACAGAAATTATGGGGGCGGAAGAACAATTGTACTTACTATAAACGGCGAATAACGACATGTACAAATGCAATATATTTGGCCATATTTTTGATTGGGACATGGACACGCAGGAATACAATGATTCTGCATATATAAAGGCTTCTGCGTGTCCATATGCCTAGTTAATCACCCGTAACAACGATTTACCAGCACATTTAAAAGCCAGCATTCTGGGTGCAAGCCTCAACATTCCCGTTAGCGATGGGAGATTAAATATGGGAATTTGGCAAGGGATCTATTTGTGTGAGCACCGCAATCACGGTGGTAACCGCACGTTAGTAGTGACATTACAAGGCGATGTGTATTAATTTTTAACACAATAAAAACCCCGAAAATTTGAACTGCACCTTACTCAGTTGAACACTCCGTCCAACTGAGTAAGGTGTAGTTCTTATGTCTAAATACTCCAAATATTTTAAGCTGGACGTCATCAACACTTATCTATCCCGACAAGATAGCCAACAAACCCTGGGCTGAACTTACGCCCAAGGAGTTGCTGCGTCAGATTGAATACTTGCAAGCGGAGAACGCCTATTTAAAAAGTTGGATACCTTAATCCAGGAAGAAACCTTGGCGCAAACGTCAAAGCAAAGGCCGTCAGAGGATTAAGGCTTCATTCTCGGCTCGGTGATTTAACCCGCATCGCGCAATTGCCGCGCAGTGTTTTTTACTACTGGAATAGCCAATCGGCGGTGGTGGACAAATATCACAGCATCAAACAGTTGATCAGGCAGTTTTATGAGCGACACAAGGGGCGCAATGGATATAGGCGCATCGCAGTGACACTGAGAAAACGGGAAAATCTGATTAATCACAAAACCGTGCAACGACTGATGCACAGTTGGGTTTGAAATCGATTGTCCGTCCCAAGCGCTATAAATCTTATCGGGGCGCCGTTGGCAAGATAGCGCCCAATCGACTGGCACGTGAGTTCAGTACCCCTGCGCCGGGCGAGAAGTGGGTGACTGACATCACCGAATTCAAAGTGAATGGCGAGAAGGTGTATCTGTCACCCGTGCTTGATTTGTATAACAGCGAGGTGATTGCGTATCAGATCCAGACGCGTGCGACCTACGATCTGGTGGGCACTATGCTGAAGAATGCATTGAAGCGATTCAAACCAACACAGAGACCGCTGCTTCATAGCGATCAGGGATGGCACTACCAAATGCCGGCGTTCAGGCGAACACTATGTGCGCATGGTTTGGAGCAAAGTATGTCGAGGAAAGGAAACTGTCTTGATAATGCATTGATGGAAAACTTTTTTGGTGTGCTGAAAACAGAGTTTTTCCATCGCCAACGATTTGAGTCCGTAACGTGTTTTATAAAAAAGTTGAAAGCCTATTTGCGGTATTACAACCACGACCGAATTAAGCTGAAACTAAAAGGACTGAGCCCGGTGCAATACCGAATTCAGTCCTCTCATTAACCCCGCCGGTTGTGTCCAACTTTTGGGGTGCAATTCATGTTTACTACGACCAGATTACAGGCCTACAACGTTTTCAGCTTGGGGGCCTTTTTGACCTGGCTTAACGTCGAACTCTACTTTTTGGCCTTCAGCCAGAGTTTTAAAACCCGCACCGCTGATAGCGCTGTAGTGAACGAATACATCTTGACCCGCTTCACTTGCAATAAAACCAAAACCTTTGGATTCGTTGAACCATTTAACGGTACCAGTACTTCTAGCCATAATAAACCTCGATGTTCTTTATCAATAAAAAATGAATACCCCAAGGTGGAGCTATGCTGGCGGATTCAGATGCTACTTATGAAGAACAAAACGTGGTGCTAATAGATGTACTGCTAGAACAACGAGGTGACTTACCATAAATATCGCTGCGAACAGACCAGCTGATTAAATATATTCCCAGCTTTTCTTGATGTAAAGGCTTTATTGTGGCGGTTTATTCGCGTTTTCTGGCAATAAGCGATTGAATGTGCGGCAATTTGTCACTCCCGCAAATGGCTACAGCCCGATAAGATGGGTTCATTCGATCACCTCAAGCTCCCTCATCTTTCACTTAACCGGGTTGCCGGTTAATCTCCTTCGGGCTGGTTTGCCAGCCCTTTTTTATCCGCACCACTCCGCTACCATCTGCCAAGTTGCGCAAAATGCGACTATAAGTACCGCCTGTGTACACCATTACCGGTTCAGTTGCGTTTAGAATGCGCTCGGGCAGACTGACCCCACCAATAACAGGTAAAGGAAGCAATCCATGCAACAGGTTCATAAGGTCATTGGGGCAATCCCCTTTTTTATCGCGGTATTTCTTAATGCATTTGTCGATCTTGGCCATAAGATCGTGGTGCAAAACACCGTATTTAAACTTTACGATGGCAACGAGCAAATTTTTCTCACCGCGATAGTCAATGCGATGATGCTACTGCCGTTTATCCTCCTGCTTAGCCCCGCTGGATTTTTATCCGATGTGATGCGCAAAACCCGCGTGATGCGCGCCATGGCTTGGTTTGCTCTAGCGCTGACTTTGTTAATTACCACCTTCTATTATCTCGGCTGGTTTTGGGCTGCCTTTGGCATGACACTTTTACTCGCTGCACAAGCTGCGATTTATTCACCCGCCAAGTTTGGCTACATCAAAGAATTATTCGGCAAAGAGCGCCTTGCACAGGCAAATGGCGCAGTGGGTGCACTGTCGATGATCGCGATTCTGGCTGGCATTGCAGTGTTTTCCATTTTCTTTGAAATGTTTTATCCCGCAGGCGCCAGTTCAGAGAAGCAAGCTATTCAAGCCATTGCCCCACTTGGCTGGTTATTGGTGCTCAGCGCCGTTATCGAAGTGATAATGATTCATCGCCTGCCGGAACAAGCCGCGCCGCAAACTACTGCCCGTTTTTCCACCAAAGCTTATTTAACCGGAAAATTATTTGCCGAGGATATGGCGCCGGTTATGCGCCGCCGGGTGATTCGTTTATCGGTTGTCGGCCTCGCCATTTTTTGGGGTGTTGGCCAAGTGATGCTCGCTGCTTTCCCCGCGTTTATTAAAGAAGAATTACACATGGACAACGCGATGATTGTGCAAGGCATTCTTGCCTGTAGTGGCATTGGTATCGCGCTGGGTTCAATTATCGCCGGGCGTTTTTCCCGCAATTATATTGAAACCGGGCTGCTGCCCTTAGGCGCATTGGGCTTTGCATTAGGACTGTTGTGTTTACCGCACTTGCATTCCTACAGCGCGTTTGTGATTGCATTTTTATTTATCGGTTTCAGTGGCGGTGTCTTTACCGTGCCACTCAATGCAATGATTCAATTCCACGCGGGCGAACATGAATTAGGCCGCACCCTCGCTGCAAATAACTGGGTACAAAATGTGGTGATGCTGGTTTTTCTCGGCGTGACCGTTGGATTTTCCTATGTTGGATTTAGCAGTAAAACCCTGCTGGAAATGATTGCCGTTATTACCCTGATTGGTTGTTGCTACACCATTTATGAGCTGCCACAAAGTCTGGTGCGCTTTGTTTTCTCGCGAATTGTTTCGCAACGCTACCGCGTGCTGGTGCAAGGCATGAAAAATATTCCAGCCAAAGGCGGTGTATTACTGTTGGGCAACCACGTCAGTTGGATTGACTGGGCGGTATTGCAACTTGCCAGCCCGCGCCCGGTTCGCTTTGTGATGCTGCGGGCGATTTACCAGCGCTGGTATTTAAAATGGTTTTTCGATTTGTTTGGCTGTATTCCAATCGAGTCCGGTGCGCAGAGCCGCAATGCATTGGATACAGTTGCCGAGAGTTTAAATAATGGCGAAGTCGTTTGTTTATTTCCTGAAGGCGCTATTAGTCGCACCGGTCACTTGGGTGAATTTCGCCGCGGTTACGAGCGCGCCTGTGAAAAAGCGAATGACGAGGTGGTGATCGTGCCTTTCTATTTACGCGGTTTGTGGGGCAGTCAATTTTCCCGTTCATCTGCCCATTTGAAAAATAAAAATCGCCCACTATTGAAACGCGATTTGATCGTCGCATTTGGCAAATCCTTGCCCAAAGAAACTAAAGCCGATGTGCTCAAACGCCGCGTATTGGATTTATCCATTCACTCTTGGCAAGAATATGTAGACGGTTTGGATACCATTGGCCGCTGCTGGATTGACGCCGCAAAAAAAATGGGCAACCAACTTGCGATAATCGACACCATGGGCACCGAGCTGAGCGCGCACCGCGCATTGGCAGGCGCCAGCGCTATCGCCAGCCGCATTGCAAAATTGCCCGATCAAAATATTGGTGTACTGCTACCAACTAGCGCAGCGGGTGTACTCACCAACCTCGCCGTTGTACTAACCGGCAAAACTCTGATCAATTTAAATTACACCGCAAGCCAAGGCGCGTTTGCATCGGCACTCGCGCAGGCAAGTATCAACACCGTATTTACCTCGGCGCGCTTTTTGAAAAAACTGGAAGACAAAGGCATTCCCGCAAACAGTTTATTGCAAGGCGTGAATGTAATTGCCATGGAAGATTTTGCCGGCAACATTTCTACCACTGAAAAAATTGCACGCCTGCTATTAATTAAAATTCTGCCCGCATTTGCATTAAAAGCACTTTGGGCACGCAAGCAGAATGCAGATGACATAGCCGTGATTTTATTCTCCAGCGGTAGCGAGGGAATTCCTAAAGGGGTGCAGATCAGCCACAAAAATATTATCGCCAATGTTAAACAAATTACCGATGTATTAAATGTGGAAGAAAAAGATGTGGTAATGGCCAACTTGCCGCTATTCCATGCATTTGGTTTAACGGTAACCCAGTTTATGCCGCTGCTGGAAGCGGTACCCATGGTGTGCCACGCCGACCCAACCGATGCGTTAGGCAGTGCTAAAGCTATAGCGCAAAACCGCGTAACGGTTTTATTCGGCACTTCTACCTTCCTGCGTTTGTATTGCCGCAACCACAAAATTCATCCACTGATGTTAGAGAGCTTAAGGCTTGTTGTTGCTGGCGCAGAAAAATTGCAAGAGGAAGTACGCACGGCCTTTAATCTGAAATTTAATTTGCCGATTTACGAAGGTTATGGTGCAACTGAAACCACGCCGGTGGCCAGCGTTAACCTGCCCGATAAAATGGATACCCAGTACTGGCAGGTGCAAGCGGGTAATCGCCCTGGCTCAGTGGGCATGCCCCTGCCCGGCTCCAGCTGCATGATTGTTGACCCTGTGACATTTCAAGAGCTGCCCACCGGTGAAGCGGGCATGATTTTAATTGGCGGTGCGCAAGTGATGGTGGGCTATTTAAATAATCCGGAAAAAACCGCCAGCGCCATTAAAGAAATACAGGATATGCGCTGGTATGTGACAGGTGATAAAGGTGTTATTGATCAGGATGGTTTCCTATTCATTCAGGATCGCTATTCGCGTTTTGCCAAAATTGGCGGCGAGATGGTGAGTTTAACGCTGGTAGAAAGCGCCTTGAAAAAAGCGATCAACAACGATGCGATCGATATCATTGTAGTGGCCATTGAGGATGCGAAAAAAGGCGAGCGCCTAATCGCCATCGCCAATGCCGACGTGGCAAAAGATGAAATTCGCACCGAGGTGTTAAAACAGGGCTTAAACGCACTCGCTATTCCCAGCGATTGGATGCTGGTAGAAGCCATGCCGCTGCTTGGCTCGGGTAAAACGGATTTTAGTTTGGCGAAAGCCATGGCGAAGGAGTGGAGTCAAACAGAGAACGTGTCATCACTCGCTTTGGCTGACTAATCTTTCATCAAGGGTGCGCGCACAGCCACTGTGCATACCCTTGATGTAAATCAACTATTTACCCCTCTCGGCAAAGCTGCAACAATCGCTTTATCTAACTATCCCCCACCCAATCCACTTGAGGGATAACGACCCCTTGAGGTTTCTGCACTATGACCATCAATAACACAATCGTAAAATCCCAAGATTCCAGTTGCCCGCACGACAAAAAGGTCAACTGCGGCAACTGCAGATTAAATACTATCTGCTTGCCCATTAGCTTACATATTGACGATATAGATCGGCTCAACAGCATCATTCAGCGTGGCAAGCCCCTGCAAAAAGGCGATTATCTGTATCGCGCAAATGATCCGTTTGATTCAGTTTACGCGATCCGCTCTGGCGCCGTGAAAGCCATGACCATTAGCGATAATGGCGAAGAACAAGTTACCGGCTTCTATTTGCCCGGTGAAGTTGTGGGTATGGATGGCATTGGCGACAATCGCTATACCAATTCCGTTATTGCACTTGAGACAGCATCTGTGTGCGAAATACCGTTTAATCGTATGGAAGAGTTAAGCTTGCAGATTCCTAATCTGCAGCGGCATTTCTTTCAATTAATGAGCCGCGAAATCACTCAGGATCAACAGGTCATTACTCTACTCAGCAAAAGTAGCGCAGAAGAGCGAATTGCCGCATTACTCTTAAGCATCTCTAGCCGCAATAGCCGTCGTCAATTATCCGCCAATGCGTTTCGCTTACCCATGTCACGCACCGACATAGGTAATTATCTGGGCCTGACGATAGAGACAGTCAGTCGCATTTTCACTCGCTTGCAAAAACAAGATGTGATTACAGTGGATAAAAAAGAAATTGTAATTAATGAAATGGATAAGCTGCGCAGTATCGCCAATGGCGAAGCTGACCACTAAAACAGAACGAGCAACTACTACCGAGCAACCGCCAATGACCAACCAAAGTCGTTTAGAAAAAACTCTTGCCGCATTTGATGCCGCCAATTTACAAGACCCCAATACCGAGATAGTCGATGGCAAAGCCGTTGCTAAAGAATGGATTTATGCACAGCGCATGAGCGCGCAACTGCATCGTTTTTGTGAGGCACCATCGGAAGCGCTGCAACTCGCCGCGCGCAGCCAACATATTTGCCGCTGGAAAAGCCCTCGCAGTGATTACCCCATGGATCGCAGCGGTTATAAAAAGTGGCGCTTGGATCTGGCGCAGCTGCACGGTGAAATCGCCGGTGAAATCATGGCGCAAGAAGGTTACGACACAAGCATAATTGAACGAGTGAAAGATCTGCTGTTGAAGCGCAGTTTAAAACGCGACGATGAAGTACAAGCGCTGGAAGATGTTATCTGCCTGGTATTTATTGAATTTTATTTAGAAGATTTTGCCAGTAAACATGACGAAGAAAAACTCATCGATATTATTCGTAAAACCTGGAACAAAATGTCTGATAAAGGCCATGCAGCCGCACTAAAGCTACCGCTATCCGACGCTATGCTTGCACTTGTTGGCAAAGCGCTAGCAACAGAGTAAACACATTGATAAACGCCCTCAACACTCAAAATCGATAAAAGGAAAATCTCATGTACTTAACACTTAAACACCTTCATCTTACTTTTGTGGCCTTATCACTACTGGCATTTGTTGTGCGCGGACTGTGGTTATTTATGAATTCCAACATGCTAAGTAAAAAGTGGGTAAAAATACTGCCACATATCATCAGTACAATTTTATTGGTTAGCGGCATAGTATTAGCAGTACACCTGAGTATGTCACCCGGCAGCCAACCTTGGTTAATGGCAAAAATCATTGGTTTAATCGTCTACATTGGCCTGGGTGTGGCAGCATTTAAAGTACCAAATCCAAGCGCAAGTAAAGCACTCTGGATAAGCGCGCTAATTGTATTTGCTTATATTGTCAGCGTGGCTATTAGCAAAAATCCGCTGGGCTTTTTTAGCTAACCCGAAAATCAGTTCTTATGATGAGAGGCAGCCAAACGCTGCCTTTTTTTATTATCTTTCGCCGCTGCCTCTCTTAGCTTCCTCATTATTATTACCCTATTCCTGATGAATCAAAAAATTCAATTCATGTTTGCATTTTCGCAGTGACGCCCTAGTCTTAATACTAATGGCTATATCCAAGCCCTATTTTATTTACAATACTTGACGCGCCTTTAAAAGTGATTTATATCACAGTCCAGTTGTTCAGCTTTCATATAACTTTAATAATCGGTGAGCCCCTATGAAAAAAATCCTCTTGATCATCGCCCTGTTATCACTATCGCAATTCGGTTTCAGTTGCGATGAAACCTGCAAGCGCACCAAGGCAGAAACTGCCAATAACGTGAAGTTTGCCAGTTACTTAAATGCCAAATATTGCAAATCAACCGGTCTGGATTTTTTAATGCAAGGTCGTAGAAGCCTGCAGAGTTATCGCGACAAACAACTGCCTACTGCACATCGTGGCGGCGCCAAGAATATCCGCAACTTCATTTTACAGCGCAAAGATTGGCTGCAAGAGTGCGATAATTACTTAGACCTAACCGAGCAAGGCCGCATTTTCCGCGACAAAGAGACAACAGACAAAATAATGGCCGCCATGACTGGTACAGCAGAAGAACTGCATAAGATCATGCGCCGCCCTAAATCCGACATTGAAAGTTTGGAGATGGTTATCGCACCAGCCGCGACCAAATTTGATGAGCTTTTCAAGTTGATTGATGCACACTATCTTGAATTACAAAGACGTGGGCTTCTCTAACAACAGCTAAGTAGTAGCAACGAGACTTTAGCCCTAGCGACCATAAAAAAACCGGCGAATTACGCCGGTTTTTTTATGGTGCCTCAACTACCCACATAGGCTCAGGAGTTCTTTTTCAGTGAAAGCACTGATCGCTGGGGCTTATCAGGCCGATCGGCAAACCGTTTTGCCAGCTCTTCACGGGCTTTAATAGCTTCAGATTTTGCATCCTGCGCCGGACTGGACTGCCAAGATTTAAGCGCATTGCCACCAGACTTGGCTAAAAACTCCAACCCTGAACGCAATAAGCGCGCCTGATCGACAAAGCTCATTCCTTCGGGAAACTTGCCTGGATAAACCTCGGACGGATCTTTTGGATTACCTTCAATACGAATAGCAAATCCACTGGCATGAGTTGCCGTGCCTGCAGCCATATCAGCTGTCCAATCGTCAAAATTCATAGATACCACAGATGTTTATTAACGGAAACGGCATTAAAACATAAACTAATTGTGTGACAAAATAGCTAAAGACTATTTGTTAGCGATTAGACCTATCACCACCGGCAGCCAACGACAAGCGACGCTGCTCTTCGCGGTGCTCAAGCTTTTGCGCCCGACGCAGTTGACGCTCTGGTGGCAGCACACCAATGTGGGCTTGATTGCGCTGCTTGGCCAATTCGATTTGTTTTTGTCGCTCGGCAAAACGAGTCGTTTGCTCTGGGGTCAACTTATCGAAGCAGCGTGGACAGCAAACCCCCAGCATATAATGCTCTGATTTTTTATCATCTTCAGTGATCGGATAACGGCAACCGTGGCATTGGTCGTAAACACCCTTTTCTAATTTATGATTGACCGCTACACGGTTATCGAACACAAAACACTCACCGCGCCACAGGCTTTCTTCTTCCGGCACTTCTTCCAAATACTTCAATATGCCACCTTCAAGGTGGTACACCTCTTCAAACCCCTGCTCTTTTAAGTAGGCCGTGGATTTTTCACAGCGAATACCGCCGGTGCAGAACATGGCCACTTTTTTGTGTTTGGTAGGATCAAGGTTTTCTGCAACATAAGCCGGAAACTCACGGAAGGTTTCAGTTTTCGGGTCTATTGCACGCTCAAAAGTACCTATTTCATATTCATAAGAGTTGCGTGTATCAACCACTAACACATCGGGATCGCTAATCAACGCATTCCAATCACGAGGCTTAACATAGGTGCCCACAATCTGCTGTGGATCTATGCCGTTGACGCCCATAGTGACGATTTCTTTTTTGAGCTTGACCTTCATCCGATAAAACGGCTGCTCGTCATAAAAAGATTCTTTGTAACTTAAATTATTAAAGCGGCCATCAGCATCTAAAAAAGCAACCAAGCGATCAATTCCCTCGCGCGAACCAGAAACGGTACCGTTAATACCCTCCTCCGCTAACAGCAAGGTTCCCTTGATACCCAATTGATCACAAAGATCTTTCAGGCGCGGAACCAGAAGTTCGTAATCGGGTAATTTAACGAATTTATACAGGGCGGCGACGACAATTTGGCTCATAAACATCACTTAACGGGTTAACAATAATCAGATATAGGTATTCAAAGGCAGCAATATGGCGCAGGGCGCGCATTATAGGCGTTTAGTTTTTGCACAACCAGCATTTATTATTGGTCATGTTTACTCCCCCCCAAACACTGGGGAGATTCCGGAACCTCACTGTTCGCCAGCCACTCCTCTGGGCTAAAAGTGTGTAAAGCCAGCGCATGAACACCGGACTGCAACTCCTCTGCCAAACAGGCGTAGATAGCTTGATGGCGCTGGACTTGTCGCTTTCCAGCAAATGCGGCAGACGCCAAGACCACCTTGAAGTGAGTTTCGGAGCCAGGTGGCACCGAATGCATGTAGCTCTCATTAATAACATCCAGATGCACAGGCTGAAAATTGGCACTCAACTTGGTATGGATTCGACTTTCAACAGGATTCATAGCTTCAACCTTTCCGCAGGCAACAACAGCATCACAGAGGGATAGACAATTACTATCCAATCAAATCTGTTTATGCAAAAAAACTTGCCGCATTTTAGCGACAAAGATCTACACTGTGTTGACTTGGCGCAACCAGTGAACAGTTAAATTCAAGGTTATAACGATAATCAGCCCGAAAGAAGAAGTATCGACTATGAATGAGCACAAGTTTTTTTTCGACCGCCGCAAAGGCAATGATCGCCGCTTGGATCGCGACCCCTGCAAAAATATGCCGCTAGACCTCTATCACCGTAAACGCCGCAAATCTACCGACCGGCGGACAGAAGAGCGCAGTGTGGTAGATGACTATCTGGCGTTTTTAAGTGATGCAGATACCGCAGGCAAAACGCAGCATTGATTTATATAGGCAGGAGCGCCGCTTACTGCGCCCTGAAAAAACGAAATAGAGACATCGGGGCGCGGCTAGCAGCGCCCCGAATGGGATAAGAGAATTAGGCGAAGGCTCCTGCACTAGCCTTGGCGCGGATCAGCGTAGGCTCACAGCCCGTTTTCGCTTGATAATAGAGTTCAACAGCAGCAACTAATTGTGGAATCACCGTCGCTGGCGCCATAGCGACAACACAGCCACCAAAGCCACCACCGGTCATACGCGCACCCGCTTTGCCCTCACCGGCATCAGCAAGAATATTCACCAATGTATCAATTGCCGAAACCGTGATATTAAAATCATCGCGCATGGAAGCATGAGACTCTGCCATCACTTTAATCAACCCCGCCAGATTGCCTTCGGCAAGCGCGTTTGCCGCTGCCAGCGTACGCTGATTTTCAGTGAGCACATGGCGCGCACGGCGAAAACTCAACTCATCCAACTGGCCTTCGGCCGCCAGTAATTGTTCCAACGCAACTCCGCGCAGTGAAGTTTGGCCAAAATAAGCGGCCGCTTGTTCGCACTGTTGGCGACGCTGGTTGTATTCACTATCAACCAAGCCGCGTTTCACACCGCTGTGCACTATGAGAATTTCCCAATCTGCTGGAACCGGCACTGCTCGAGCAGTGAGCTCCTGACAATCAATCAGCAATGCCGCATGCTCTTGGCCGCGTGCTGAAATCAACTGATCCATAATCCCGCAGTTACAACCAACAAAATTGTTTTCTGCAGCCTGCCCCATCAAGGCGGCCTGTGTAGGATCAACTTGCTCGCCACTAAGCGCTGTCAGCGCGCGAATCAACGCCATTTCAAGCGATGCCGAACTACTTAAACCAGCGCCTGAATGCAGATCACCGGCGATGTATAAATCACCACCAGCAAGAGCAAAACCCTGAGTGCGCATTTCTTGCACTACACCGCGCACATAATTAGCCCATGAGGCATTCCTGTCATCAACCTGATCTACATCAAGGTCAACAGTGACTAACTCATTATCAAAGTTGTACGCGACTAATCGCAGGCTGCGGTCAGCGCGCGGTGCGAACGCAATATAGGTGTGATAATTGATTGCCGCAGGCAAGACAAAACCGCCATTGTAATCAGTGTGCTCACCAATCAAGTTCACCCGACCCGGTGCCTTGACTACCGCCACTGGCGCCACGGCAAAATAGTGTTCAAATAATTCGCTCACACGAGCATTGGAGAGAGTCTTCATGCTCGTCTTACCTCAGTCTAAAATGAATAGGGCTTTGTTGACGCAAACGTTCTGCGGCTTGCTCAGGAGATAGGTCGCGCTGGGTTTCAGCCAACATTTCATACCCCACCATAAACTTACGTACACTGGCACTGCGCAATAGCGGCGGATAAAAGTGTGCGTGCAACTGCCAATGCGCTGTGTCATCAGCCGTAAAGGGTGCACCGTGCCATCCCATTGAATAGGGGAATGAGCACTCAAACAGGTTGTCGTAGCGGGCGGCGATATCACGCAATATGCTACTGAGACTTAGCTGTTGAGCAGCACTGAGTTGCGTGATACGCGCGAGCTTATGCTTGGGCAACAGAAGGGTTTCATAAGGCCAAGCCGCCCAAAATGGCACCACCACGAGCCAATCATCGTTCTCGACTACCACCCGCTCACCATTGGCGGACTCTTTCAGCGCATAGTCCAATAGCAGAGGAATTGCATGTTGATCAAGATAGACGCGCTGCTGTTGATCCTCTTTACTAACCAGCGTAGGCAATTGCGATTGCGCCCAAATTTGACCATGGGGATGAGGATTTGAGCAGCCCATCACCGCACCTTTATTCTCAAAAATCTGCACACTGGCATAGCTTTTACCGAGATCTGCAGCTTCCACCATCCAAGTCTTAATAACCGCGCTCATCTCCTCATCATTCAGCAGCGGTAAGGTTTTGCTGTGATCGGCAGAAAAACAAATCACCCTGCTCGTGCCATGCTCCGCCTGAATTTGAAACAGCGAATCACGGCTAAGGGGTGCATCAGGCACCGCGGGCATTAAAGCGGCAAAATCATTGGTAAATACAAATGTGGTCTTATAAAGGGGATTAACCTCCCCTCCTGCGCGCGCATTTCCCGCACAGAGATAACAAGCAGGGTCATGGGGCGGACTTTCCGGCCATTGATTCTGTTCTTGCTGCCCCTGCCAGGGGCGCTTGGTACGATGAGGGGAAATCAATAGCCACTCACCCGAGAGCGGGTTATAGCGGCGATGAGGGTGTTCGTTTACTGAAAATTCTTCTTTCATAGCATTTCTTATAGGGCATATAAATATGATAATTAACCGATTGGTGTAATTTACCCTAAACAGAGATGCTCTGCAATCAGCGCGCAGTTTTACCCAAAAGAAAAAGCCCCGCATGTTTTGCGGGGCTTTCATGGGAACCACTAGCACTCAAATCAACCAAAGCGATTAAACGCGATAATTCCCCACACAATAGCCAGCAACACCAAACTCATAAAAACCAGCGCTGAACCTATATCCTTAGCGCGCCCGGATAGCTCATGGCGCTCAGAGCCTGTGCGATCCACTACCGCCTCAACTGAGGAGTTGGCCAACTCAGCCATCAATACCCAAAACACACTACTAATTAATAAAATCAACTCTATGTGAGTTTGCGCAAGCCAAAACGCCGTAGGAATCAAAACAACCGCTAACCCCACCTCCTGCCGAAAGGCAGCCTCGTACCTCCAGCTGGCAGCAAACCCTTTCATCGAATAACCAAACGCATCTATTACGCGCGCGATACCGGTTTTGCCTGGCTTACTCATTCATTGTCTCCACTGGGTTGTCACTACAGATTAATTACATGGTCACACAATAGTCACACAGCAATGTTACTAATAGATGGCGCAAGCAAAAATTAGATTGCCTGTGCGATTTCATCTGCAACTATTTAGCAACGGCGGTGAATCATGAACACTTTTTTACAGCGCGTCCATCACTTGGATACCCTCGCCTTTTTGTGGGTTCATGTGACTAAAGGCTTTCAGTATCGTCGCTCCGTCAAATTCATTTCGCAGACCGGCGATGGCCCATTCTATTTAATTGTTGCCCTCTGTTTATTGGCCCTCGAACCTGTTGCGGGCACACATTTTTTCTGGGCCGGTATTATCGCCTATATTTTTGATGTCAGCTTATATTTGCTCTTGAAAAACTTGATCAAGCGCGATCGCCCAGCAGTAAAAATCACTACCTATCAAGCGTGGATCACACCATCTGATCAATTCAGTTTTCCCTCGGGGCACACGGCTGCTGCCTTTTTATTTGCCTGTTTGATTTTTAATTTTTATCCAATATTTGCAATTCCCTGTTTTATTTGGGCCAGTGCGATTGGCATGAGCCGCGTATTACTCGGCGTACATTACCCGACAGATTTAGTCGCCGGAGCACTGCTAGGTAGCGCCTGCGCCTTCTGGGGCATTTATTTGCACTCGTTAATTATTGCATTGCATTAGCAGAGTGATGATTAACCCACTCGATATTCAACCAAAGAGCGAGACCGCATGAAAATATTGTACGGAGTTCAAGGCACTGGCAATGGCCACACGACGCGCGCGCGTATTATGGCGAAAGCCTTTGCCGATGTTGGCGCACAAGTTGATTGGGTTTTTTCAGGCCGGGAGCGTGATAAGTTTTTTGATATGGAAGCCTTTGGCGATTTCCAATGCTATCGCGGGCTTACCTTTGCCACCGAAAAAGGAAAGGTTTTATTTGTAAAAACCGCACTGACCTCTAACATCGCCCAACTTTATCAAGACACCAAAAAAGTTAACGTAGAAGGTTACGATTTTATTATCAATGATTTTGAACCGGTGTCCGCTTGGGCAGCAAAACGTGCAGGCAAAAAAGTGATTGGTATCTCGCATCAAAACGCTTTTTTTTACGATATTCCCAAAGCCGATAGCAACTTTATCACCGACTGGTTCATGCATAACTTTGCGCCTGTCACGCAAGCAATTGGATTGCACTGGCATCACTTTAATCAGCCAATATTGCCGCCGCTGGTGGAGCCGTCGCACTACCCTAATGTCTCTACACCAAAACATTATTTGGTCTATCTGCCATTTGCAGGACTGGACGATATAGTTCCGCAGCTGCGCCAATTTCCCGATTACGACTTTTTTATTTATCAACCAGTGCCTGCGGCTTATGACGAAGGGCACATCCATGTTCGCCCCTTCTCCCGCGAAGGCTTTCAAATGGATTTGCACAGATGTGAAGGGGTGATTTGTAGTGCCGGCTTTGAACTGCCCAGCGAAGCCATTCATTTGGGTAAAAAGATATTAGTGCAGCCCGTTGCCGGGCAAATGGAACAAAAGTCCAATGCTGTAGCGCTGGAAAAATTAGGTTATGGCCATGCCGCTAAACAGTTTGATCTGGCAACCTTAAGTAAATGGCTGCCACTAAAACCGCCAGCTGGTCCGCGCCATTACCCAGATGTCGCTAAAGCACTCGTGCATTGGTTAATGAATGGCGGCGGTGAAAATATCAGTGATTTACAGCAGCAGTTATGGAAAGAAAGTATCGCGCAGGAAACACAGTTGACAGGATTGCTGGCTAAATAAAAATGGTTTGAACTAATCCAACGAGACTTTTTGACGCGCCGATTTAATCGACCCTCGCTGGGTTTTTGCATCCATCCGGCGCTGCTTGGAAGAAAAGGTTGGTTTGGTTGCGCGGCGCATTTTTTCAATTTTTATTGCGTCGATAATAATTTCTTGCAGACGCGCGAGCGCATCCACACGGTTTTGTTCTTGGGTGCGAAAACGCTGGGCTTTGATGATAAGCACGCCCTCACTGGTGATGCGTTTATCACCCAAGGCCAGTAATCGCGCTTTGCAAAATTCACTTAATGAAGAATTTGGGATATCAAACCGCAAATGTATCGCACTCGACACCTTGTTGACATTTTGCCCACCCGCACCCTGAGCGCGCATGGCGTTACACTCAATCTCACTCAGGGGAATGACAATCGACGCATTCACGCGCAACATATTAGTGTTGCCCTGCCGCTTGGTAAAAATGCAGTGGTTTTCGATCGTCGACCAATACTGGCTGCAGATTCCGATCCAATCGGCTACGCCATGAGTGCCAGCGCACAATCACCCCACCTAAAAGCAACCCAACAAAACCACTGAGTGTAGTAATACCTTCGTGAGCAAATTGGTGATGGGCCACGGCGGTAGCAATCAGCAGGGTGATTAAAGGCAGCATATAAACCAGTAACGCACCCTTGGCGATAACGTCTTCGGGGATGCCAATTTGGATTTCATCCCCCAAGTGGTAGGTTTCCGGCTTGCGCCCTTCCAGCAGTACCCAAATATACGCTGTGTGACCATCCCACTTATTGATCAAACTTTGCCCGCAACCTTTTTCGGCTTTACAGGAACCGCAGGCCGATTTCTGGATGGTTTCCACCCAAACACCTTCAGCTTCTATCGCCACTATGCGACCAGTTTCGAGAATCATACGCTTACCTTGAATGTGCAGACTACTAAAGGGAATTAGAGCCCATTTATATTCTGCGCAATTTTTTGCGCGGTGACGACCGGTATTTCACCAACTACGGTGATGCGATAACTTTTGCCTTGATGCACCAAGGAATCCATTACCGCCAGAGTTGCGCCACGAGAAGCAACTCCTTCAGGAATTGCACCAGTTGCCAATTCAACAAATACCGAAAATGTTGTTAGCCCGTCGGTATACATCATCATGTCAATATGGTCGCGCACCTGACGCTGACCCGCAAACGCAAAACCAGGTGGCACCCAAGCCAAGCGCCAATGTTCCGACTGTTTCAAATCGGAGGGATTACATTCACTGATCTGGGCAGTTGCCGAGCGCTGCAATTTAGCGGCTGGTTGCTGGCGAATGCTGTCCACATCAGGGCTCAAATCTAGATCGATGAACTGGTAACGCTCTAGTGGCCGAGCCGACTCATCGACCAGCCAGGATTTCAATACCAGGCCAGTCTCATTATCAATCGTCAACAATGAGCTGTGACGATAAGTATCCAATGGCAGCGCGAGTAGCGCAGTCGCTTCGCGCCCTGCGACCCGCTCCGGACCGCGAATTTCAAATTTATACAATTGATCCATTCGTGCCAGATTAGCGCCTAGTTGGCCAATCTTACCTTGCAATAGTTGATCGCCAAGCGATGCGCAACCTATCGCCTTACCCGAGCGCAAAAATTCCCGCTCTGGTCCATTCAAGTGCTGTAACCGCTCATGTTCTATACCATCTTGCACCCAATGGATAACCCGGAAACTTTGCAATGAGGGATTATCTTTGTGCTGATAAGTAAAAGATCCCTGATAATTCAGGGTGTGCGGAATACTCGCCATTTTTTGCAATAGTTTGGTTACTTCTTGCGACTGGGTAATATTGGATTGTGCTTGGGAAGATGTGACAACTACATCTTGAGCGTGCAGATTAAGCGATACCAACAATGGGAATACAAATAAAACGGGGCGAATAAACAGCGGCGTTAACATTAGAAACTCGCGAGAGAGTGGATCAAGGGAGCAGCATAACTGCTCCACCTGTTAAAGCAACGGCTAGCTAGAACTATTCCTCTTCCACCAGAATAACGCGAGTATAAGGCAACATACCTTGGCCGCTATTAATCGACGCATTATCGGTATGCTCTTGAATCAGCTGGTTAACGTAGGTACTCACGTCTTCATTATAAATAGGTGCCGCTTCTTGGCGTGGCACAAACATTACCCGACGATTTTCCTGTGGGCGCGATTCATAACCACTTTGCACAGCTACAGTTCGCGCAGAAAGTGCAGGCGCATTGATACCAGAGGGCAAATTGGCCGCTTTGGTTTCGGTCGCTGCAACAGGTGCAGAAACAGCATTGTTAACCGCGAATTCTGCCGTTTGTGGTGCCACCGTTTGATATTGCTGCACACCAACAATCAAAGCCCCAGCGACCGATGCCGCTACTGCAACACGGCCTGCCTGCTGCCACCAGCGCAACGGCATGACAACCACATTGCCCGAGTCAGCTTGGTTAGCCTCTGGTTGCAACGCAGCCTGTGGTTTAAGCGTATAAGTTTCTTCAGCATCAATTGCCGCACTGATACGTGACGCAAAGTCGCTGGAAGCAATAACAGGGAGTTCACCCTTAAGGCCTGCACTGGCAATTTGATAGCGAGACCAAGTAGATTTGAGTTCAGGGCTTGCATCAAGTGCCTTGAGCAGCCGCTGAATCTCCAACTCAGACGCCTGATTATCCATAAGTGCTGACAAAGATTCGGCAAGCACTGGTGGTTGGATTTGCTCTGTCATTCTCGCTGGTGCCTCTGTTAGAAGTGCTCGCAGGTGCGCAAAAAAAATAATTTATGCATTGCGTTATTAAAGGGCCAGTAACCTTAATACTTAACAGCTCTGACCCAGCTGCTTTCTATGACTAGACAATAGTCAATTGGTTCACGAAATTACAAAAAAATGTGCAAGTTTTTCAATAGGGTTGCTATTTCCCTTCCACGCTCTCATCAACTTGAGATTGGCTAATCTTCAATGAGCGGTTTGATGCGTTTATCAATCGCCTCGCGCGCGCGGAAAATACGCGAACGCACTGTGCCAACCGGGCACGCCATTACCTCGGCGATCTCCTCATAGCTCAAACCATCAATTTCACGCAGGGTCACCGCAGTGCGCAGATCATCCGGCAGATCCTGAAATGCCTGCTCAATCGTATCCTGCAGCTCTGCGCATAAAATATTATGCTCAGGTGTATTTAATTCGTGCATGCCGTCATTGCCATCAAAGAATTCAGCATCTTCGATTTCCACATCGCTGGTTGGCGGGCGGCGGTTGCGCGCAACTATGTGATTTTTGGCGGTGTTAATAGCGATACGGTAAATCCAGGTGTAAAACGCACTATCTCCGCGGAAATTGGGCAGCGCACGATAGGCTTTAATAAAGGCCTCTTGCGCCACATCCTGAGCTTCGGCGTGATCGCGAATAAAACGACTAATCACCGCCAGTACTTTGTGCTGGTATTTAATTACTAGCAAATCAAACGCGCGTTTATCGCCTTTTTGAACTCGCTCGACCAGTTGCTGATCAATATCAGGCGCCAGTTGCGCTGTCATTCTTTTAACCCCCAAGCGCCCTAACCTTGCTGGTTATGGGCAAATCTATGTCAGTATTCCAGAGCTAATCGTCTCAATTCAGAAACCGACCTCACTAAACCAACTTTATCACCTGCTATCCATGGAGCGATTTGCAATGGTGCAAGTATTTTTCTACAACCTCAACTATTAAAGCTGGTTGGCTCATAGACAAAACCATGCTTAAAAAGTTCATGAATGATTATACGGAGTTATTAGCCCAAAGGCTGTTTACTTCGTATAAACCTCTGCGGGCTTGATATACTGCGCCAAAATCTACCCGCTTCACCTAATCCTATCGCCCACTGGGTCATACTTGCATGAAAAAACACTATCAATACGATGTTCTGGTTATTGGCTCAGGCGCAGCCGGTTTGACACTGGCGCTAAGTCTAGCCCAACAAGCGCGGGTTGCTGTGCTCAGCAAAAATGAAATCAACCAGGGCTCTACCTGGTTTGCCCAAGGCGGCATAGCAGCAGTATTGGACGATCAAGACTCCATTGACGCACATGTTGCCGACACCCTGGTTGCCGGAGCCGGCCTCTGCCATGAAGACGCCGTGCGTTTTACCGTTGAGCGCAGTAAGGACGCGATTCAATGGCTGATTAACCAAGGCGTCAATTTCACCAAGGAAAATAACAACGGCGATTATCACCTGACCAAAGAAGGCGGCCACAGCCACCGACGCATTATTCACAGCGCCGATGCCACCGGCCAAGCGGTGCACTCAACCCTGATCGAACAGGTTCAGCAACAAACCAATATTGATATTTTTGAACACCACGTTGCGGTCAACCTGATCTCTCAAGCCGATGCAGATTCGCGCAAACTGCGCTGCAGCGGCGCCTATGTGTTAGACAGCAAAAATGATGCGGTGCATGTATTCCAGGCCAAAGTGGTTGTTCTGGCAACAGGCGGTGCAAGCAAGGTTTATTTGTATAGCAGCAACCCGGATAGCGCCAGTGGCGATGGCATCGCCATGGCGTGGCGCGCCGGTTGCCGGGTGGCCAATATGGAATTCAATCAATTCCACCCCACCTGTTTATATCACCCAAGGGCGAAAAACTTTTTGATTACCGAAGCACTGCGCGGCGAAGGCGCGTATTTGCGCTTGCCGAGCGGCGAACGTTTTATGCCGCGCTTTGACGAGCGCGAAGAGTTGGCGCCGCGCGATATAGTCGCCCGCGCCATTGACCATGAAATCAAACGCCTGGGTTGCGACTGTGTATATTTGGATATTAGCCACAAACCCGAAGAATTCATTAGCGAACACTTTCCAACGGTAAAAGCGCGCTGCCTGGAGTTTGGGATCGACATTACCAAGGAGGCCATCCCAGTAGTACCTGCAGCGCATTACACCTGCGGCGGAATTGTGGTAGATAAAAATGGCCAAACCGATTTACAACATCTCTATGCGATTGGTGAAACCTCGTTTACCGGATTACACGGCGCCAATCGCATGGCGAGTAATTCCCTGCTCGAATGTATTGTCTATGCACAATCGGCCGCGCAGCATATTTTGGCCAAGCTCGACAGCATTCACGCACCAGAGTTATCGCCGCAATGGGATGAATCGCGCGTAAGAGATTCTGATGAAGACGTTGTTATCTCCCATAACTGGGACGAATTGCGCCGTTTTATGTGGGATTACGTGGGCATTGTGCGCACTCACAAACGCTTGGAGCGCGCGACACATCGCATCAAACTGCTACAAAAAGAAATCGCCGAGTATTACAGCAACTACACCGTCAGCAGTGATTTGATCGAGTTGCGCAATCTGGCAATTGTAGCGGAGTTGATTATTCGCTCGGCTCATGAGCGCAAAGAGAGCCGCGGCTTGCACTACTCGCCCGACTATCCGGAAAAATCACCTATAGCGCGCGATACCATTCTGGTGCCCACTAATTTCGCCGGGCAAGATGTAATCGTCAGCAAAGAAGTCTAAACACTCGCTTACGCCTTGGGCGTTAAACAAGCGCGCAACCAGCGGCGTAAGCGGGCGTTATCGGTTTTAGTTAGCGCGTCACAAAACAATAACAAGCGGCAAACTTTGCCACCTTCGGTGTCGCGCAAGGGCAAAATAATCAACCAAGACCAACACAAAACCTCACCAGCCAGCACTAAGTGACGGGTATGCCCCGCCTGCTCCAGCAGCCAATGATTGTCAGCAAAACCGAGCGCGCCGACCACAAAACAGTCGCGTGTTTGGCGATACGCCCACCAAACCCCACCCCAACACAACAGCAGAGCCAGCCCCCAGAGAACCTGTTTAACGATAAAAGGATAAAAGACCAACAACAGACTGGCGACAAACGCGCTGTAACTATAGCGATAAAGCAGAGAGCCTAAACGGGAGCGATTAATAGAGACCGCTGCCAATCGCGGCAGCGGTTTTAATGCAGATGAATCAGCAGTAATCAGATTGGAATCAACTGCTTTTTTGAAGACCGGTATTTGCACGAATAATACCTACAATCCGTTGTAGTTCAGGGTTGGCAGGGTCATTCCTGCGCATAAACCAGGCAAATAAATCCTGATCCTGCTCCTCCAATAACAACCAGTAACGCTCTTTGTCAGCCTGTTCCAAGGTTGGATAGACATTTTCCAGAAATGGCATCAGCACCAAATCCAGCTCCAACATTCCGCGCCGGCTACCCCACAACAAACGATTGATATCCACGCCACTACCTATTTTGATGATTCGACAGGCAACGATTATAAACGAGCTGCAACCTATGCGCGAACCCTCAGCACAACTATGTCGCCGCCAATACACAGTAGCTCAGCAAAAACGGTATGATGCGGGCAACATCACCTTGATTAATTTAGGTTTTGTCATTAACACCATACAGAGAATCACACACTTTAGCGGTATTGATCGTCATGACTCACGCCAGCCTCACCACCAACCATTCCACCTACCGGGTAA
The DNA here is from genome assembly GCF_000953825.1 of Cellvibrio sp. OA-2007. Classification (GTDB taxonomy): domain Bacteria; phylum Pseudomonadota; class Gammaproteobacteria; order Pseudomonadales; family Cellvibrionaceae; genus Cellvibrio. The sequence continues at coordinate 23,678 of NZ_BBUL01000094.1, forward strand.
CCCTTAATCAAACTCGATTACTGCTAGTCAAAGGGCCAGATGCCAGCAAGTTCTTACAAGGTCAGGTCACTTGTGATCTGCGCGAGTTAAGCGCTCCCGTCACCCGCATTGGCGCACAATGCAATCCTAAAGGGCGCATACTACTCAGCTTCCGCGCCCTGCAAATGGATGCAGAAACCATCGCCCTGCGTATTCCCGCATCTATGCTGGAAAAGGCCAAAAGCTCGCTCGGTAAATACATCGTCTTCTCCAAAGCCAAGTTGCACGATGACAGCGACTATAGCCTTTATGGGATTTATGGCGATGCAGCCCAACAAACAGTTGAGGCCGTTTTTAAAAAGTTGCCCGCAGGGAATGATGGCTGGATCGAACAGGACGGCAACTTTCTAATCCAGCTGGATGAACATCGCTTTGAATGCTGGATTAAATCAAGTGAAGTCGCCAAGTTTGAACAACTAACCAGCCACACACTTTCCGGCGACATCAATGGGTGGGAATTACAAAATATTCGTGCAGGCGTTGCCGACATCCACCCTGAAACATTGGAGCTTTTTACCCCTCAGGAAATTAACTACCAACTGATTAACGGCATTAACTTCCGCAAGGGCTGTTATACCGGTCAGGAAATCGTGGCGCGCTTGCATTATCGCGGCAAACTAAAACGTCATATGTACCGTTTTACCCTGAGCAGTACCCAGCTCCCAACACCCGGTAGCGCACTGATCAACGCCAAAACCCGGCAGGCCTGCGGGCACCTTGTTGCCGCTGCTTTCGCCGCCGACGGCCAAATTGAGATTCTCGCTTCTTTATTGGATGAGCAATTAGATCAGGTAACACTGGAAAACAGCGGGGAAATTTTCAGTCAACTACCGCTTCCCTATGCTATACCTACAGCAGATGACATCATTGAATAAACGCTGCTATAGGATCACGCATGAACCCGATTGCTGAAAAAGTTCGCACTGAAATTATCACCGCCATCAACAACGACCGGCTTGTTTTACCTACCCTCCCCGAAGTTGCGCTAAAGGTACGGGAAGTCGCCGACGACCCGGATGCCGATATTGATAAGCTAAATGGTGTGATCGGTGGGGATGCCGCGTTGAGCGCCCGTATTATCCGTGTCGCCAATAGCCCACTGCTACGCGCTAGCCGTGCCATTGAAGATTTGCGCACCGCACTTATGCGCCTCGGCATTCAATACACCTGCAATATCGCCACCGGTCTTGCGATGGAACAAATGTTCCAAGCCACGTCCGACCTGGTCGATATGCGTATGCGTGAAGTTTGGAGTCGCTCCAGCGAAGTTGCGGGCATTAGTCACGTATTGTGTAAACACTACACCCGCTTGCGGCCAGACCAAGCAACCCTCGCCGGTCTCGTGCACAAAATTGGCGTGCTCCCCATTCTCACCTACGCAGAAGATCACCCCGCACTGCTCAAAGACAGTTTCACCCTCGATGCAGTCATCGACGAATTACACGGGCCAATTGGCGATCTCATTTTAAAAACATGGGGATTCCCTGAAGAGCTAGCTCATATTCCAACGCAACATATCGATTTTGCGCGTCAAAGCCCTAAAGCGGATTATGGCGATATAGTTACCGTAGCCATGCTGCAAAGTTATCTCGGCACAGACTCACCCATGACCAAAATAGATTGCACCAAAGTAACAGCTTTTGAGCGCTTAGGTCTCGACCCAGATATGCAGATTGCAGAGTCAGAAGATTTAAGTGAAGAAATGGAAGCAGCCATGTCGCTTCTACTTTAAAAGTGGTGACCGTTAAGCATTAGAAAATAGTTTTTTAAACAACTCAACGTCAGGTGGGCCACGATGAATGTGAAAGGGATGTTCGCTTGAATCAGGCTCTGCGCACCACCAACAACTTTCCCCCTGACTGGATTCAAGCGTATTGAGTGCGGCTAAAACAATTGAAGCAGGCACTTCAGATCCAACATGCTCAACAAGAAAAGCACATATCGAATCCAGCAAAAAACTTTCTTGTAGTAAAATAGGAAGCTCATTCGCTAGCGAAGGCAGGTATGACACAGAATCAACACAGCTCAAGGTTTCCCCGCGTAAAATAGCAACAAAAGGAAAATACCTTCCTACAGAATCAACACTCGGCATAACCGCACCGTATAGATATTCTTCCCCCCAGACTCCGGGGCAAATGACAAAACTCCAGACCGGTGCAGTTAAATAACTATTCAACCAATCTTGATGGTCGGAAAATAAGCCAACCATGCCTGCGCTAAACCAATTATCAAAATACTGCACATAACTGTAGGGCATATCCCGCGATACAAAATCACCAGAACTGGGAATTTTCCCATAAAAACCACAATTGAACGGAGATGACGCATCACTCATACTAATTTAATCGCACAGGACACGAAAAATCGCTTAACTCAGCCAAATAAAATGGATTGTTAACGCTACTAGAAGTAATTTCAAGCACCACTTTATATCCTTGAATAAACAAGGTGGAAATAAACTTTTCCGGTTGTAAACGACGCCGATCCCCCGAATCAAACAAACGCATCAATGCCCAAGGGCCATTTACGACCAAAGACTTTCGATTGGCTTCTGCGCTACTCAATTCGATTCGTATCTGATTGCTGCCCAATGGGCCAGGCCAAGAAACAGCTCGTGGAATTTGTGGCCCATGAGCATATTGAAATAACTGCCCATCGAAATCGAGGGAAAGCTGGCTAATCGCCGCGTCCATTTCCAGCACCTTGAACTCAAAATTTAATGCAGGCATGGAGGCACCGGAAGCAAAAAACACATCGCGAATTTTTGCCGCTTGCTGAAATGATTTAATCGGCAACTGTCCATTATTGGCTTGCCGTAGAGCCCATACTCTACCACTAACATCAGTGATCGATTTTAAATGTGTATTAAAAAAACTATCCATCAATCCGCCAGGTGAAAATAGTTTTGAAAAATCAGCATAGGTAGCATCACGGTTAGAATTGCGATCAAAAGGATAACGCCCCCGTATAGCAACGCGACAGAACTCACCCACCGAACTTTCCAACTCGGCACTTAAGGCTCCCCTAATCCCTCCATCAGCCTGCCTTCGACCTTCATCGGTCAATCCTTCCAGAACCGTGCGTATAGGGACAGGATAACGTACGGCCTCTGCACGGATTTTTGCAACTGTGTGTTGTTGATCCAACGCCCTTACGCCACTGCGGATAGAAAAATCAATATTAGAAAGATTAACATATACATCATTAAATAATTTCAGCAGTGCATTTACTTCGGCCTCTTTGTTAGCACCAAGACTAAACTCTATTAACTCTTTGAAACGAGCACCGACTATTTCTTCGAACTCATCATCCATTAACGTCGTCAGAGATAACCCCTCAACATGACTATTCAAACCTGAAACTCTAGCAGTGACACGTTTCGCCAACTTATCAACCACCTCACTGGATTGCTCAGGCAAACCCTCTGAAAGATTTAGCTCCCGCGCAGCCGCGTTTAATAATTTAATTAACGGCGAGTCCGCAGAAGATAAAATACGTGCGATATCGATAGATTCAGACATGGAGCGAGTATCAGCTAGACGCAGATCGCCAAGATAATTATCCCAAACTGTCGCATACTCCTGCAAATACAAGCGATTTATTGCTCGCTCTGTATCCGTTTTATTTAAATCATCCATACCTTTTAAACCAGCAGATGAAAAAGAGTCCAGCACCCAAGACTCTTCTTTAGCAATTCCTGCAAGCTCAGCATCTAACGCTGGCAAAAACACTTCGCGATAGCCCGCTCGAGTAAAAAATCCAGGAATACCATCGCTTAATAGCTTCCCACTGCTACGCTGAAATACGAAATTGCCTTTTGCACCGCCACCACTTAGAAAAGAAAAATCAGTCATGTTATTTTTCATTAAGCGAGCCTTAATCGTTTGATAAGCTCGTTCAGCGAAAGAAAAACCACTAAGTGCTCTACGCTTTTCTTGAACCAATGTTTCATTTAATGCAAACGGAGAAATCAGCTCTTGCTGAGAAAACAAATTGCGCAGATGAAATAACATAGCCGCTTGTTGCTCACGAGAAATATCCTGAGAAAAACGCTGCTTGAAATCTGCCTGAACAAATTCCAGCAACTGCTTACCATTATAATGCTCCGACTGATTAAGCATTAAATAAGCTTTCAATGCTTGGTAAGTAGAGTCCAAGTCACGCCCTGTTGAGGCATTAAGCAACTGCTCCAATCGTTGCGCCACCACAGGCAGCAATTTACTTCGCAAAGCGCGTTCATAGATATACTGAGTTGCAGTATCAATTTTCAATCCTTGATACAAACCAAACGTCATTTCAAGTGGCGGACTGTCTGCGAGAAAGTCATCCCCAGCTGCTATACAACATAGCTCGTTAAGCGAGGGAAGATATCGAACAAAATCAACCACACCGGAACTGGATAAGCCTATGAATTCTGTAGCTGCAGCTTTGTTTTTTGCTTCGACATCCTGTAAATAATCAATATTTTTATAATAACTTCCCGCCAAAAAAACAGAAAAGGTTACAAACATAAGCAGAATTAAACTGTGTGCCCCCAGCCCAAACCATAATTCCTTTTTTTCCTCCAGTCGATTTTTACCCGCCAAATGTGCCTCAGGAAAAATAACCTTGGTAATCAGATCTTTTAAGAAAAAACTGCGCCCACCAACACCTTTCTTATTAATGTTTATACTCGAACTAACACCGAAGCGGCGACCTAGCGCGCTCAACACCCGATCAAAAGGTGTTCCTTCTTGAGTACCGCTAGTAAAATAAACACCTCGCACTAAAGCCCCAGAGCAATCGCCACCCAAGAAAATCTTATCTACCATGTCGCTTATTAATGGAAGGCAATTAGAAAAATTTTGTGGGAACGCATAAGCTTGGGCTCGACGCGAAACATCCGTCTCACGTAACATAATATCCGGCACTCCATCGAATAAGCGCCGGGCAATCAGACCCAATTTCTTACGAATTAACTCATTCACCCCGCTCTCAGCAGACCCATGATTAGTCTGAAAGGGGAAAGTAAATCCCAATACCTGCTCACGCTCCTCTTTAGAAAAATCAGCAAAATAGTCGCCAAAACCACCTAGAAGATCCGCTTTGGTGATCAGAATATAGACAGGGAAACTAATGCCTAGTGATTTCCCTAGCTCATTCAAGCGCGCCTTAATAATGGCCGCGTGCCTATCGCGCGACTGTTCGCCACCAGCCAAAAGATCACTCATTGCAATGGTTAACACCGCACCGTTTAAAGGTTGTCTTGGTCGGAATTTTTTCAACAACGCTAAAAATCCAAGCCACTCATCTTTATCATTTTCACTGTGGCTTTCATGTGTAATATAACGACCTGCTGTATCGATAAACACGGCATCATCAGTGAACCACCAGTCACAATTACGCGTGCCTCCGACTCCCTTTAAAGGCTCTCGCCCAACAACTTCGGCCAACGGAAACTGCAACCCACTATTGATTAACGCTGTGGTTTTTCCTGAACCTGGGGCGCCAATAAAGACATACCAAGGAAACTGGTAAACAAATTTTTTCCGTAAGCCAGAGAAAAAACCGTTACGAGCCTCGTTAGTGGTAATTTTTAAGTGCCCCATAGCATTGGCAAAATTATGACTCAACTCATCTAATGCAGGCGCATTTTGCGATTCAGACAATCCCTTACCGGCCAAGGCATCAATAAACTTGTCATTAATTCTATGTACGCGCCAAACAGAAACTAATTTTTTAATTAAAAAATAAGCAAGCAATAGCGAAATCAGCAAAATCCGATGACTAATGGCCTCCAATGGCCGCCATTCTGCAAACGCAAACAATGGGCCGACAAACCAGATGGCACAGATAAGCGAGATTATTGCAATTAGCTTCCACAACACAGGGTGAGATAAAAAGTGAATAATTTTACGAATCACGAGAACAACTTCCTTTTAGTATTTTGTAGATGCAAGCAATATTTTTACTTCAACCCGACGATTCAGTGATCGCCCCTCTTTTGTATTGTTTTCAGCAAGAGGTTCAGCATCACCCAATCCTCTTACTTCAATTAGGCGATGCCCCAAAAGGCTTATCTGTAACTGCCTCGCAACACTCCCTGCACGGTCCACCGATAAATGCCAATTAGACGGAAATCGTGCAGTGCGAATAGGAACATTATCCGTATGACCAGAAATCACAGCGCCCTTTCCATAACGGTTAACAGCATCAGCAATTTTATTAATCACCTCCAAATAACTTGTATTGATGGCAGCGCTGCCAGACTCAAATAGACCATCCCCCATAAGAGTAACCACCGCGACGCCCGCAGATTCACGTACGGTCACCAACCTCAGCTTAACCTCCTCCTGAAGCATTAGTGATACTGGATTGTCAGGCTGAGCGACTGGCGAGGCAACTACTTTAGGTATAGGCAAGGCAACAATTTGAGCAAATACGAAGTCAGAATAAACCGATAACTTAAGTGCAAAATAGACAAACAAAACCGCGCCCACAATCACACCAAATAGCGCTGACACCCACACCGGCAACAATGTCCATATAGCGGTACGCGGTTTTGCATACCCCATCCAGTGAGAAGATAACGCTTTAATTTTTTCACCCTTAAGGTTGGCAAGCATATCCGCTAATCGCAGGCGTAATAACTCCAACTGGGATTGGCCGTTGGGTACTATTTTATATCGCCCTTCAAAGCCGAGAGAGATGCAAAAAAACATTAGCTCGATAAGATCGCGATGCAATGCAGGTGTCTGCGATACCTTAGCCAAAATTTGGAAGAACTTTTCCCCTCCCCAAGTCTCATTGTGAAACGTTACCAACAGACTGTAGCGAGGCCAAACACCTCCTCCCCCCCAAGGAGTTTGAGCAGCTGTTTCATCAATCACAGTGCATAAACAATACCGCGCGGCAGTAATATGTTCAGGCGATATAGCTTCAGCTTTTGCTCTCGCCTCAAATTTTTTAATTTCTTCAATTAAGTAATTACGCAGCAGGGAGGGGTCAGGATTGTGCACCAAAGTGCGAACCTGATAGATCATATTTAAAATCGGATTAGCAACCGCCAAAAGCGGATTACTCCCAGAAAAAACCTCATCCGACTCATTAGAAAATGAATTGGATATAGGCACCTCAGTTGTGGCCTTCGCTCTCCCTCCGGGATTTGGAACCACAAAGGTTCTGGACGTGCTTACTCCGAATGAATCAATATCGAGCATAATAGTTCCCTATAATCGTTAGATTATCTACGTATTGCCCAGCATTGCATTTGTAAATCGGGAAAATCACCCGCCACATGCATAGCAATAGTACCTGTGGCCTTAAATGCGGCCCACATATCCGAACTAGCATCCAATTCAAAATAGTGCGTCCCTGTATGATAGGGAATTTGACGTGGCGCTATAGGAAGCGCACTCAATAAAATACCCGGCAACTGCAAATTGACCAAATCTCGAATTTTATCAACTGACCCAATTTTTATTTGCTTAGGAAAACTTTGTTTCAGTACATCAGGAGGAACGCTTGCGTGAACAGCTAAAACAAACTGACAGGAAGTAAATAGATCACGATCAACTACCTGACCAATACGAACACCATAGTTTTTTTCTACCAGCTGAATTTCAATCGCATTTTGTTCCAACACAGTAGACAAATAACGCCTTAGTATTTGCACCAAAGGAACAAAAGATTTATCTAGATCATCATGAAAATATAGTGGTAAATCACCAGTGCGTTTGTTATCACTTGCAAAGGTCGCTAACTCACCACAAAGCGCAATCAACATTTTATAAGCCTCTTCAGGGGTTCCACCCTGACTTTGCAATAAATGTGTTAATTGAGGCTCACTGCGATTCAGTAATTGCAACATCAAGAACTCACCCACCTCGGAAACACCGCCTCTGCCAGGCTGACTAATACGTGTACTCAATACATCAGCGCGTTGCTTTACCAAGCCAAGCACTTCGTTTAACAAGGATGTCAAACCGCTTGATGCGGAGCTAGAAATTAAGGTAGGAATATATTGATGATCTAATAACAACTGCCGATCAGTGCGTCTATCTAAAATTCGTACAAGCCCCAAAGCGACCCAGGAGTCTGTCAATTCGGATTGCAACAATAACCTTAAGCGAGGCTTAGCCAATTGCAATTCTGCCGCTTCGCCACCCACAGAATTGATGTCGTCTGTTAAAACATCCTCTACTGAATAACGAGCTAGCCCTGCTTCATCCGCATCAAAGGCAACCAATTCAGTTTGATTATTGTGTATGGGTAAAGCGAGATAAATAACTTGATCCGCTACACCATCTTTTACCGTAAGCGGCTTAGGTGCATCACTAACAGAAGAAAAACTAAACGGCGTACCATCTGGAAATACACCTTCAGCCTCTAAAATCGCAATAACACCAAGAGTCAGAGACGATGTATCTAACTGCAGTCGCCTAAACCCCCAAAAATAATGTGCAGGCGCTTGCGCTCGCTGATGGCGCATCACCTCCATATATCGTTCTTGCTGCTGAAAATGTTGTGGTCGTAAAAACATTCCCTCAGACCAAACAACCTTTTTATAAGTATCCATAAAAACAAAAACTCCCATTAATGTTTTGTAGGCAGAGGCTCTAAGTGAATACTATTCCTTTTGAGCAACACCTTATGAGAATAAACAACGGTCCCATTGAACTTGGAAAAAAAACCTTCCGTTGATCGTGGATAGTCGTATACAAGCTGCCAAGTACTACTATCAATAACTCTATACCCAGCTACAATGCCAAAGGCACCTTCACCCTCGGCAATGACATAATTAAGATCAATAGTTTGACCTGGCTGAACCGTAATAAAGTTGATTTCAGTAAGATCTTGACCCAGTATGGATTTACCATTTTCAATCAGCGAAACATAGTCTGCCTTTTTAAACGAGGAAGAATTTTTTAGTTGGTAAATAATTAGTGCTAGCGGTGAAGCACGGCCATTAATATCAGGATTTAAATCGGACGAAGCAACCAGCGTTAACGATATTTTATTTTTTTTAGCTGTGGGACTAGAACAGGAAACAATCACCAAAAGTGATGTTAAAAGAACACATTTTATAAACAGTGCAAAATGGAAATTACGCTTATTGCAAAGCATAACTACTTTATTCTTGAAAATCGTAATTACGCTATAGCTTATCGCTGCCATGTCAAACTATATCCATATGGAGTTTGGAAATATCACCAGATCCCAAGCTGAGCGTTATATCGTTTGGACTGCCAACCCAGACCGCCAAAGCACTATAATTGTCTTGCGTCGCAGAGTTTCTATCTAGCACCAATTGTTCCATTCTAATTAACCACTCTTGAGCGGAACCAGCCAACCCCAAGGAAGACACCATTGCATCAGCATCTACCCCTTCCCAAAAACCATCTGAACACAATAAAAACGCATCACCTTCATTGAGAGAAAATGGTTCGTCGAGCGATTCAAAGTAAACCTCTTCGCCGGTACCTAAAGCTGCATAGAGAATATTTCGTGCAATACTACCTTGAACCAAACTCTCACTCATCGCAGGGGAATCAATAAAGCGTTGTTGCAAACTATGATCTTTAGTTAAAAGCGTGCAGCTACGTCGCCTTATCAAATAAATACGTGTATCACCTAGATGAATCCACTGCGCCAAACCTGCATCATCATTTAAAAAGAGACAAGCAACAGTAGTGCTCATTTTTTTTAATTGATTGGCTAGGGTTTGACCATAACGAATAGCGGAATCAGCCTGATGTAGCAATTGATCCACATGATTTTTTTTAATGCTAGGTTGAGCTGAAAATCCCATTAAAAATGTTTTTACCGCTGTTTCCGATGCCACATCACCACCTCCGTGGCCACCTGCGCCATCAGCCACAACAAAACAAGCTCCGTCTTCTGACATCCAATAACCACAAGCATCTTCGTTATAGTCCCGAGCGCCCTGCCGAGAAAGAGTGGCGAACTCTATTCTCATGCCTGATGTTGCTAAATAAGAACTCATGCACGCTCCCGAGCTTCACACATTCTGTCTATTTCTTGCTCATAGGCTTGTGAAAATGCCTGCTGAAAACGTAATTCAAAATCTTCCTTAGCATTACCGGCCACGCCTGAGTAATGTGTTTCATACAATTCCCAAAGTTTGGATTTTTTTGACATCGGCAAGAATGAATCAATGAAATTTTTATTGACCATGTATTTGTGAATTTTTTCAGGACTAAAATCCTTTACAACATCATAAACAGCCGCTCTCGCACCAGACATCATTCCAATTTGATGGGCCAAAAGATCATCAAAAGCATCATCAATAGCCTCCAACGAATGCATAAAACCGGGAACTCGTTCACCAAGTAGATGCACTAATGCTGAGTGAGCATCAGGTGCAAACTTCAATGGATTATTACCAGAGGAAGCAATAATAGTTACGTCAGCGCGGATCTCATGCTTAATTTGTGCTCGCTCATGCATCATATTGACCACACCAGCAGTTAAATGAAGCAATATCCCGCCTAACTTCTCAAAAAAATCCGCAGTCAATTCAGGTAGTTTATTTTGTTCTATTTGCAACCCGCGAGCTAAAGCATGGCGATGCTCATCGGACAAGCCAACACTTGGATTAGATGCTCCAACCGCAAATTTATTACCAGGTATCTGTTTTGCGCTGTGATCGTGAACTGGCACAAAAATATCAGACCCAGATTCCATCTTTTTTGCGGATGATTGATAAACAGAGTCAATTGCACGAGCTAAACGAGGAGCTACAAATAAAGAGCCAATTTCACCCCCTTCATCAAGAGGATAAGTTTCCGAAGAACTCTCTGCGGCACCTGAAGTCAATAAAACCAAAGGATCAGACTCTTCCTTTTTCAGCAATTTGTCGTCTGAAACATCATCACTAGAATTAAGTAAACTTTCATGCAATCCCAATTCACTTAAATTATTGAGTAGTACATTATTATCACTTTCATCATTAATAGATTCTAATGACACATTACTAGGAATGACATTTTCTAGAATTTTATCAGCTGAAAAAAAATCGAAGTCGTCAGGAATAATGCTTGTGGGACCTGGAAAATTGAAACTTGATTCCGCGGTCCCTATAACAGACTCATTAACAGACGATGTTTTTACTGGCTCCAATTTTAGTATATATGCGCCAATCATCAGGGAATCTGTAAGACTAACAACAGCTGACAAACCAGGTTGCAATTCGGTGGCACCAATAAATATACCAGTCGAACTGCTTACATTATTAATAATTGCTGATGAGTCATCTCTATAAGCGAGATGCGCCTGAACACGAGAAATTAAACGGGAAGGATCCTCGAGCACAAGATGATTAGTAGAGCCCCTACCAATGGAAATACGCTCACCAGCACCAAAATCACAAAGCACACTGTCATTGTTTATTGATGCACCATTATAAGAAATGGCCTTGACCATTAATCTTGAAGAGTACGACATGAAATCTATATCCATATAGTTGCAGAAAATATTTTCTGAAAGTAATTAACACACTATTGATAATGTTACTCATGGAAAGTGGCGCCATCATAGCGATATTTTTTTACATCACAAATCGAAAATGTAGATCTGCATCACAAAGATAAATTTGATTTGTAAATAGAATCGCCCCCTGTAAATTAAAGGGATGCAGTTACTAAACTTGCAAATTAATTTGTGAAGTACATCCCGCATTAACCAATAAACATATCTCACTACTTATAGCGGAATCTGCATGGACGCCAATGCAACTGCAACACCACCAACAAAACAGCCCACCTCCAGCGAAAGAGGAAACTATTCCGCATCAGCCCTTGCCAATGGTGCAAAGTTAAAAGAATTTGTTGTCACTGGAATCATTGGTGAAGGTGGATTTGGGATTGTTTATTCAGCTAATGACACCCTGCTACAGCGAAATGTAGCAATTAAAGAGTATATGCCTGCTGCTATTGCAAGTCGGCAGGCGTCATCGCACATTAATCTACGTTCAGTTCGTCATCAACAAACCTTTGCCGCAGGTATGCAAGGATTCATTGACGAAGCAAGGTTACTAGCGCAGTTTAAACACCCTGCCCTCGTGGAAATATTGCGCTTTTGGGAAGCCAATGGCACAGCCTATATGGTAATGCCGCACTACTCAGGCAAAACATTGCGCAACCTGTTAAAAACATCGCGCAACTTGTGCTCAGAACGCTGGTTAAAATGCATTCTAGGCCCAGTACTCGATGCCATCGAACTGCTTCATACCAATCATATTTATCATCGCGATATCGCACCCGATAATATTGTTATTCAAGACAATGGCCAACCCGTACTATTGGATTTAGGTTCTGCAAGACGTGTAATTGCCGGAATGCAAAGTGCTCTTACTGTCGTCGTAAAACCTGGCTATGCCCCGATAGAACAGTACACGGAAGACACAGCTAACGAACAGGGGCCATGGACCGACATATACGCACTCGGTGCCGTACTGCATTTTGCGATTACCGGTTCAGCACCAGCTGCATCAGTGTCACGAATGATGCGCGACTCACTAAAACTTCTAAACATTAATGATTATCCACAATACAGTGAGAGCTTTTTATCAGCGATAAATAAAGCACTAGCGTTACGTCCATGCGATAGATTTCAATCTATTGCTGATTTTCGAGACGCATTAACTATACACACCTCATTAACTGGCAATACCCCCCTTGTTGAGTTAGCACAAGAAAACGCAAAAAAACAAAAAGGTAACTCCAATCATCTACATAAAGATGACGAAATCACCCTTATTCTCTCAGAAGATGAAATAAGTGTTTTTAAGGAAAAGCTCCTTCAAACACTGCAATCACCCGCCACAAATAGTCGGGTTAACGACAACATACTACAAGACCATATGTCGCCCAAGAAAGATACTTCTATAAGTACTTTTGCCGATGTGAAAGATCTAATTGAAAACACGCAGATTACAAACTCCAATAAAGATGGACTGAAAAAAGCAACTACAAATCATGCGCAAAATGCAGAAGATCAGATTCTCAAGAATAAGAGGGGTACAAGAACAACTCAGCAGAACTCTGCCCCAATGGAAAGGCGCTTTCTTGCACTTCCGCTAGTAATTGTATTCTCTGTATTAGCTGGCATTATTTTAGCAGTAGCTTTTGTTGTCACCGACAGCAATTCTAACGACGAAAAAACAAGAAGACATGCTATCGAAGAATTACAACAAGATGAAACATCAGTCGAAGCGGCTATTGCGCTGTCGCCAGTACAAAACCATGACTTATTAAATAATCAAAACATTGCTGAACATGCTATCGAAAACAATTTTTTAACAACGCCCCCCTCAAGTATTGCCGGGCAACAAGAATTTCCAATAATTATGGAAGCAGGCGAAGCAAACCAAAATAAATCAGAAGAAATTTCTGCCGTGCGTGAAAACTCACCAGCACAGCAAACCATTGATGAGTCCGAAAATATTTCCACACAAAATAATGCGCAACCTAAGGATAACAACACCCCAATAACATCAAATTCCATTGCTCCCAGCAAGGTGAAAACTGTAGAGAGCGCAGCTCAAGCCGTTCAAATGAGTTCAATAAAAGTCACTCTAGTTCCTTGGGGTGAAATTTGGATAGACAACCAACGCTACGGTGTGAGCCCACCGCTTCGCGAAATATTGCTCGCGCCAGGCAACTATACCATTGAATTACGTAATCCAAGTTTAGCAACCGAAATCCGCACCATACATTTTGAACAGGGTGATAAACCAGTCATTTATCACAATTTTACTGACCCAAAAACTAACCCTGTTAGCACTAAAAAAGAAACAAAAAATAATGAATCCATAGAAGCAGCAGATAAAAAAAGTGAACAAACAGCTGCGCAGACCGAAGCGCAAGAAAATAGTGAGCAAAAGTCTCAACCACAAGAAAACTCAAAAGAAAGTACCGCTCAACCTATCACAAAAGATAGAACACTGAATATTAAAGTAATACCTTGGGGTGAGATCTATTTAGATGGAAAAATGAAGGGGGTAACTCCACCATTACGTCAAATTACGTTAACACCTGGCGATCACATTATTGAGATTCGCCATCCAAGCTATGCCACAAAAACCATCAAAATAGGTGCAGAAGATCCAGCATCGGAAACGCTCGAACATCATTTTCAATAAATTTATCAAGATACGGAAGCCATGAAAGCAATGCAGTTAACTACATGTTTAAAAAATAATTTATTCGCCATTATCACAATATCAAGCCTATTAATATGTGGCTGCAACACTACACCACAGAAGCCTGTAGAGCTCACCCCGTCGCAGATAAAAGTACAAGCGGGAAAATCCAGCTTTCAAAATGGCGAATATGGCGCAGCGGAACGTTCATTCCTTGACCCGAGCATTTGGCATGGCGAGAAGGAACTGCAGATTGAATCACTAAAATATTTAGCTTTTATCTATTGCGTTACTGATCGAGTAACACTCTGCCGCCATTCTTTCTATAAAGCACTGCAATTAAATCCAACTTTTGAACTGACACCGGCTGAAAGCACTCATCCTCTATGGGGCCCAGAATTTGTTGTGGCTCAAAGCGGTTTGAAAGGAAACTAATTAATATCGTGCTTAAAGGACAAACAAATGGATTACAGCAATATTGATTTTTCTTTTGACGCGCTTGAAAGCAAATTACTTCACAGCGAACATCGCGGCATAGAAATTGATTACGATCCGGATTTTCTAGAACTGGAAAACATGGTAGCCGTAAAAGCTGAACAGCAATATGGCGATACTATCATTCCTGCTACACCTATTGATTGGTCTAAAACACTAACCAAGGCATGCGAATTACTCAATAAAAGTAGAGACTATCGGTTGTGTTGCATTATTACTCGCGCACTAACACATAAGTATGGTGTTCGAGGAACACTTAAAGGTATTGATGCAATTCGCTTGCTTACGGAGCACTGCTGGAATGAATGTTTTCCCTCCACCGTCTATGATGGAGAAGCAGATTTCTTCCCTCGCGCAAATGCCATTGCAGAGCTCAACTCCAATACAGGCTTGTTAGGTGATTTACGCGCAAGCGAAATTAAACTAGGAGCAAGTGGAAAACTGTCAATCGGCCGAATAGAAAAAATTCTTAGTGGAAGAGTCGATAACGAAGACTATACACGCGAACAACTATTACAAATATTGCAAAATGAAGCTCTAGCAGATAACAGTGAATTACTAGCAATAAAAGAATTACACACTCAAGTTGTCGCACTAGAACAGCAGCTTTCGTTGTTATTTGGAAGCGATCAAGCACCTGACTTTGGACACTTGAAGAACCTACTGAGCCAAGCCAATCCAATTCACTACAGTGATAGCCCTATCGAAGTACAACCGATAGATGAGGATCCTGTATCCCTAAATTTATCAATCAATCAACAAGAGTTAAGCGCCATATCAGGCCAGATAAAATCTCGTACTGATGCAATAAAAACACTCGACAAAGTCTGCGAGTTTCTTGAGAAAAATGATCCATCAAACCCTGCTCCTCTGCTGATTAAACGCGCACGCAACATGATTGGACAGGACTTTTTTACTATTCTTAGCCAGCTGGCACCCGATGCTATAGCTCAGGCAGAACAAGTTACCGGAACACAACTTTAACAACCAACATCTGCGCATTGCAGGGGAGCTACCATGAGCAACAGTCAAAGCAGTCAGAAGTTTATCGCACGCAATCGTGCACCACGTGTGCAGATTGAATACGATGTAGAAATTTACGGCGCCGAAAAAAAGGTTCAAATTCCATTCATCATGGGCGTAATGTCTGATCTCGCAGGCAAACAAAAGGAAGAAATGCCGGCAATTGCAGACCGTAAATTTCTTGAAATTGATGTCAGCAATTTTGATGATCGAATGAAGGCACTTAAACCACGCGCGGCATTCCGCGTAGACAACACATTGACGGGCGAAGGTGAGCTGACAGTAGATTTAACATTTAACAGCATGGACGATTTTTCTCCATCTGCAATTGCAAAAAATATTGCACCACTTGCACAACTACTTGAGGCTCGCACCCAGTTAAATAATTTACTGACCTATATGGATGGAAAAACGGGCGCAGAGGAACTGATTAGTAAAGTTTTACAAGACCCAACTCTGCTAAAAAGCCTGGCTCTGCCAAGCAACACTACCGAAACATCAGAAGCTGCTGACGCAGTGTAATCCAGGCCACCGACAGGAGCATCCCCATGGAAATGAGCGAAGCTATCAGAACTCAGGAGTCGCAAGTTAATTTCAGCGATTTTTCCAGCCTATTACAAAAAGAATTTAAGCCAAAGACCGATGAAGCTAAATCAGCAGTGCAATTTGCTGTGCAAACATTAGCTCAACAAGCTCTATCGATGTCGGGCACTATTAATAGTGACGCATACAAAGCCATTGAATCTATCATTGCTGAAATAGACATGCGCCTATCTGAGCAAATCAATACTGTAATTCATCACCCCGACTTTCTTAAACTAGAAAGCGCTTGGCGTGGGCTGCATTATTTAGTCAACAATACCGAGACGGATGAAATGTTAAAAATTCGTTTCATGCCTATTACCAAACAGGAGCTTCATCGCACTCTGCGTCGCCATAAAGGCGTAGGCTGGGATCAAAGCCCTATTTTCAAAAAAATCTATGAACAAGAATACGATCAACTCGGCGGATCACCTTACGGCTGTGTAGTAGGCGATTACACTTTTGATCATTCGCCACCCGATGTTGAATTACTCGGTGAAATGGCAAAAATATCGGCTGCCGCCCACTGCCCATTCATCTCTGCCGCTGACCCAGCGGTAATGCAAATGGAATCATGGCAGGAACTAGCTAATCCACGTGATCTGACCAAGATTTTTGAAAATACCGAATACGCCGCATGGCGCAGCCTGCGTGAGTCAGACGATTCGCGCTATTTGGGGCTTAGTATGCCGCGCTTTTTGGCGCGCACACCTTATGGTGCAAAAACCAATCCTGTTGATGAATTTGATTTTGAAGAAAGCATTGATGGCGCAGATCACTCACGCTACTGCTGGGCAAACTCTGCTTATGCAATGGCGGTAAATATCAATAACTCGTTTAAGCAATACGGTTGGTGCACGTCAATCAGAGGTGTTGAATCGGGTGGCGCAGTCCCTAATTTACCCACACACACTTTCCCAACAGATGACGGCGGCATTGATATGAAATGCCCAACCGAAATTGCCATTTCCGATCGCCGTGAAGCGGAATTAGCAAAAAATGGATTCATGCCATTAATTCATCGCAAAAACACTGATGTGGCTGCATTTATTGGCGCCCAATCATTACAAAAACCCGGTGAATTTTTTGACCCTGATGCAACAGCAAATGCCAACCTAGCCGCTCGCCTGCCCTATTTGTTTGCCTGCTGCAGATTCGCACATTACTTAAAATGCATAGTGCGCGACAAAATAGGATCATTCAAAGAACGTGAAGATATGGAGCGTTGGCTGAATGATTGGATCATGAATTATGTAGATGGCGATCCTGCCAACTCATCACAACAAACTAAAGCATTAAAACCGTTAGCAGCTGCGGAAGTATACGTAGAAGAAGTGGAAGGAAATCCAGGCCACTACACATCAAAATTTTTCTTGCGCCCTCACTATCAATTGGAGGGACTGACCGTTTCATTACGACTGGTATCTAAATTGCCATCGGTAAAATCGGGCGGTCAATAAATATTAAGATCCTGCTGTTGAAATATGGCGGGATCTTAATAAACCAGGTATCACCATGTAAGGTGGTATGTATTTATGATGTTGTATTAACTAAGGAAGAATGACTATGTCTGCACATGAATCCCTACAGGATTTTTTTATCAAAATTGAAGGCATTGCTGGCGAATCAAAAGATTCCAAACACGCGGGCCAGATTGACGTTTTAAATTGGGGCTACGCAGTATCTCAATCCTCTTCCGCCAATACAGGCGGTGGTGGCGGTGTTGGTAAGGCTCACTTTAGTGAACTGGTATTTACTCACTACATTGATAAATCCACACCTAACCTAATGAAATACTGCGCTAGCGGTAAACACGTTCCAAGCGTGGAACTGTCTTGCTGCAAAGTAGGTGATGGTCAACAAGAGTACATGAAAGTTGTAATGACTGACGTGCTAATCACTCACGTTCGCCCTACTGGCGACTCAAGCAGCCCACGTGTAATGGAAGAAGTTGGTCTCTCTTATTCCACAATCAAAGTGGAAGTAAAAGAACAAAATGCCAACGGCTCTATGGGCGCAGCAGTTACCGGCGCCTGGGATGTAAAACAAAACAAGGCCGCTTAATTTGCCTGTCAGTTGCCTGTTCGCAGGCAACTGTTTTTTTGATATTACATTGACTGCTGTCACAACATAGCACTTGAAAATACTGTGAAAAAACGGGCCAACGACTTTTTAGAATTAGAAAGATGAACATTAATAAGCATTAAAAATCTATCAGAAAAAGCCAAGGAATAACGGAATGCAAGCAACAGCAGTCAAAAAAACTCACTCACATGACATAGCAATCGCAGTGCAAATTGAACAATTGTATGCAGATATTCGCAACCATCCTGGCAAAGTTGAATATCGAATTCATTTGGCTCAATTATTAATGGTAAATGGGCAGTGGAATAAAGCATTACAACAATTACAAACAGCAGCGCAGCTTGATACCAAAGCTGCTGCTATGGCACAGAGCTATCGTGCCCTGATTCAAGCCGAAACTGCCAGAGAACAGGTTTTTCAAGGGTTGGTCAACCCTCAACATATTTCTAGCCCGGATGACTGGGAAATTTTGTTAGCAGAATCACTCGTTGCGCGTGCGCACCATCAACTGGATGCGGCCGAAAAATTTTTGCAGCAGGCATTTAATGATGCACCGGCATGCGCATTTACCATTGATGGATCAGCTGCTGCTTGGATTGCCGATGGTGACTCGCGTCTTGGGCCAGTATGTGAAGTATTTATCAACGGACAATACTTTTGGATTCCTTTCAATAAAATACATCAAATTACCATTGAAGCACCGCAAGATTTACGCGATCTTGTATGGATCCCGGCCACCATCACACTGACCGATTTCTCCCGCCATTTCGGTTTTTTGCCAAGCCGTTATCCATTGAGCTATGCGCAGGCCAACGATCAACTTAGTTTAGCCAGCCTGACCGAATGGGCAGCAATTGATGAACACAGCTGGGCAGGATTAGGACAAAAAATACTAGTGACCAATCACGGAGAATATCCGCTGCTTGCCGTACGAACCCTCACCCAAATAGTGATGAGTGAATGACAGTGCAGCAACCACCCACCACTACTAATCGTATAGCACGCAGCAATCGGCTAACGCCAAGCTTATTAGATCGTCTAACCGATCATCAGCCAATTAATAAGCGTGAAGCTGTCAGCGTACAGGGAATGAGTAAGCGCGATTATCGTGCAAGTGTATTACGTGATATTTCATGGTTGTTGAATACCACTAATGCAGATTCAGCACTTCCGTTTGATGAGCTAAATTATGCTAAAAACTCTGTATTAAATTTTGGTGTCGCTGCTTTATCAGGGCAATATTTGGTAGATGATGACCGCAAGATGATTGCTCATTCCATTACCCAAACATTGCTAACATATGAGCCACGTATAATCCCAAAAAGCTTGTTCGTAAAAGCGTTGCCAATGGATGATGGTTATGCCGCGCGCAATCAACTTTCTCTAGAAATAAAAGGGCAGCTGTGGGCTGAGCCATACCCCCTCGAGTTCTTGCTGCGCAGCCATATTGATTTGGAAATTGGATTAGTCCAACTCACTGATATTCTGGACTCATCACTATGATTCAGAAAATGCTGGAATACTACAACAGCGAGCTAGCCTATCTGCGGGAAGCAGGTACACAATTTGCTGCACATTACCCTAAAATTGCCGGGCGTTTAGCGCTGAATGAGTCAGAAGTTGCCGATCCTTATGTAGAGCGTTTACTTGAGGGGTTTAGCTTTTTAACCGCACGTATTAAGTTAAAAATGGATGCGGAATTTCCGCGTTTTATTCAGCGCCTGATTGAAGTGACCTACCCTAACTACCTGGCGCCAACGCCTTCAATGTGTATTGTGCAGTTCACCCCTGGTGAATTAGTGCGGACCCAGCGCAGCACCTACCTTGCCCCCAAAGGAACGCGCCTGCGCTCTCATCCTATTCCCGGAGCGAGCTATTGTGAGTTTCGGACCGCACACAATGTAGAGCTACTCCCACTTAAATTAACTAATGCTAAATTTCATGCAGTGAGCAGCGAACTCAAACATCTTTATGCACCTACAAAACCTGCCCCAGTGTCTTGTTTACATTTACGCTTTTCACTGAGCATACCACTGGAATTTGGTGAGTTGAGCAATGATAAAATACCGATTCATTTAAGTGGCGACTTACAATTAGCTTCACGTCTTTACGAAATTATCATGGCGCATAATGTAGGGATTGCTCTACGAGCAGTCAGCGGCAGTGAAGATAAAGGTTGGCATTTTGAAGCTAATGCAATAGAAACCGTGGGGTTTAGCGAAAGCGATGCATTATTACCTTACGAAAATCAAAGCTTTCAAGGATATCGCTTATTGCATGAATACTTTTCCCTGCCCGGTCGTTTTCACTTTTTTGCTCTGCAAGGTATCAAACGGTTTTTATCGTCCAAACCTAAATGCCGCGAATTTGAAGTCGCCATACTATTGGACAAATCTACCGCCGATTATGAAAAATTAGTTGACAGCACTCAGTTTGCATTATTCTGCACACCCGCAATAAATCTGATTTCCATGCGAGCGGATCGTTTGCCACTGTCAGATGGCCGCAATGAATTTCATCTGGTGCCGGATAAAAGTCGCCCACTCGACTACGAAGTGTACAGCGTGAGTGCGGCAGAGGGTTTTGATCGCGATCATCGCATACAGCGTCAATTTCGCCCGTTTTATGCAACACATGCTGATGATCGCAGCAATCACGGTGCCTATTTTTCTATTCGTCGCGAACCGAGAGTTGCTTCGGAAGATATTTTACAAAATGGGGCTCGTTCAACCTATCAAGGCGCAGAAGTATTTATTTCGCTCGTCGATCAACAGGATGCACCTTTTGATAGAAAACTGCGGCAGTTAGGTGCCGATATACTGGCTACTAATCGCGACTTACCGCTATTAATCCCGACTGGATCAGAGCAAGACTTACGCCCCGTATCATCACTGCCAGTGGAGGGTGTACGTATTATTAGCGGGCCGACCAGGCCGGTGGCGGCGGTTGACGAAGGTCATATGCATTGGCGTTTTATCAGCCACTTGAATCTCTCTTATCAAAGTTTGGCGCAGCCCGACCCAGAGCAAAATGCAAAAACCTTGCGTGAATTATTGGGTTTGTATACTGCACTCGGCGATGCAGCATTGGGGCGCTATAGCAGTGCATTGATAAAATGTGCAATGCAACCTATTACCCGCCGCATGCCGGGCAAAGGGCCATTAATTTTTGGTAGGGGCACAAGTATTAAAATCGAAGTGGATGAGATTCCGTTTGCAGGCGCCAGCCCGTATGTTTTTGGTGCAGTGTTAGAACGCTATCTCGCTCGTCATGCAAGTATTAATTCGTTTACTGAAATGCAATTAGTCAGCGCTCAACGTGGTTTGATTGGTCACTGGCCAACCCGATTTGGCGAACGAGGCAATCTATGACGAACCTCGCACAATCACCGAGCACAACAGACGTATTACTGAGCGAGTTAGCGGCAGCGCCCTATTCAATGGATCTATTTGCACTGATGCGCCGCTTGGAAGCAAGCGACAGCACTACAACTAAATGGGGCTTTGCCAATAAATATCGCGATGAAAAATTGCAATTTGGTCAAGAACCATCATCCATTTTTCCGAGCTCCACCATCGCTAAACTCTATCAATACTCCAATGGTAGAAAGCCAAAACTAGCCATACATAGCTTTGGCTTGTTTGGTGCAAATGGCGCTATGCCACTAGTATTTACCGAATACGTCAAAGAGCGAATGGCGCATCATGGCGATTATGCCCTGAGTGATTTTATCGATATTTTCCACAATCGTTTAATTATGTTGTTTTACCGGGCTTGGGCCGATGCTAACTCCTGTACCAATATGGATGGCGCAGAGGAAAAATTTACCACTTATATTTCCAGCCTCTGCGCCTCTAGCCTGCCAAAGAGTACAGCAACAGATTCAATTCCAACTCACGCACGTTGGCACAACACAGGGCATTTGTTGCGACAGGCGCGTACCGCAGAAGGCTTAAAAAATATTTTATCCAGTTTTTTTAAAGTACGGGTACGCATAGAAGAATTTGTTGTACGTTGGTTAAATTTGCCAGCGGAAGAACAAACGCAGCTAGGAAACTTTAAAGGAACCCAATTGGGGTTTGATGCGGTGCTTGGGCGAAAAGTAATGAGCAAACAACATCATTTTCGTATTCATTTTGACTCGCTAACCATGGATCAATACGAACAGTTTCTTCCCAACACACTTAAATACCAACAATTACGCGATTGGGTTCGCACTTACACAAGCAAGGAATTTAGCTGGGATTTACAGCTAAACCTTAAAAAAACCATCAGTAACACTGGGTTACAGCTTGGCAATAGAAAAAATCTTGGCTGGAACACATGGCTTGGAAATGTATCGAACCACAATAGATATACAACCACCAAAGTAAGCTTTACGCCGGACCCGGAAAACACGCATCAATTTTCTTTTTAAACTTAAATATCAAAACACTCTTGAAGACTTTTATCATGATTAAAACAATATCCTACGTAAACTTTATTAAACATAATCTTGGCCTCGCAAGCCTGATACTAGCTAGTCTGCATTTACCAACACAAGCCGCTAACGAACCTGACCTCTACCTTATTCAAGCATTTGAAGGCGTGTGGAAAATGGAGCGCAGCGCCACCACGCTATTAACTGACCGTATAAATACACGAGCCGAACAAGGTATATTGTTTCACGAACCACAAGTGAAAGATGCACCCATCTATTTACGCAAATCCTACGAAGTCGGTGAAATCGAATATCGCCATAAGAAATATCCTGCCAATGAAACCCCGTGGGGCAATTTCCCGCATTTAAATCCTGACACTATGCGCTTAATCGAAATCAGCATACCGCAAACACGCTATTTAATTTTATCTGGTGAGGGTGAAAGTCTATTTTCTGCCACAGACTGGAATCGCTATCGCTTTTTGCATGTATTTGATATGGGACGAAGCCGTTATATCACCAACTATTACTCTGTTTTTGCCGAAGCACATTTAGGGGAGCGAGTGCTTGGTCGACTACCCAATTCATCTGTATTAAATTACGCCCGCGTGGTGCCCGCACAATGGGATGCAAATAACAATATTAGTGGCTATGAAGTACTACTTTACAATCTGGATCGTAATGGTATAAACCGCGCTCTGGAAAATAATGCACCTATTTCATACACCCTCACTAAAAATGCTGAAGGCCCGCTATGGACGCTTAGCTCAGCAGTATCTACCCCAGTTGCCGATGAGTTAGATCGAAAAGGTCATTACTTCACCGGCGCTCGCTTGTCTAGCCAGGAGCATCAAGCACGTACATTGGCATCACAACCGCCCAAAAAGAAAACCCGCAAAAAATCAAAAAAAAGTAATGGTAAAAAAACCACCGCACCTCTTATGCAAGATTAATTGAACAAAAAGGAATTTTTATGCGCGAGATAAGCCGCACCGCTCTGTTTGGAAAATTAAATCCGGTTTTGTATAAAGCCATTGAAAGCGCAACCGTATTTTGCAAATTGCGCGGCAATCCCTATGTGGAATTAGCTCACTGGCTGCATCAATTAGTGCAGTTAGACGATAGCGATATGCATCGCATTGTGCGCCATTGCCAATTGGATGCCAGCCAAATTGCCAGCGAGATTACGCTAGCTATAGAGCAATTGCCGCGTGGCGCCAATAGCATTAGTGATTTGTCACCTAGCATTGAATCGGCGGTTGAGCGCGCGTGGGTTTACGCCACACTTATGCTGAATGAAGTGCAAGTGCGGAGCGGCAGCTTATTATTAGGCCTATTAAAAACACCAGAGCTGCGCAGCAAACTCACTACTATTTCACCCACTATTGCCAAGCTCGATAGTGAAAAACTTGCCGAGGAATTTACTCGTATTTTAAATGAGTCACCAGAGCAAACACTCAGTGCTAGCGACAACTCGTTGGCCGTTGGCAACCCCGGTGAATTTAGCGGCGCTATGGCGCCCGGCGCCCTGGGAAAGCAGGAAGCGCTCAATCGTTTTGCAGTAGATTTAACTGAGCGCGCACGCAATGGTGAGATAGATCCTGTTACCGGTCGCGATGAAGAAATCCGTCAGATCATCGATATATTAATGCGTCGCCGCCAAAATAATCCGCTACTCACCGGCGAAGCTGGCGTGGGTAAAACCGCCGTTGCTGAAGGTTTTGCGCTGCGCCTTGCGCAGGGCGATGTACCGCCACAACTCAAAGACGTGCGCTTGTTGTTACTAGATATTGGCTTGCTGCAAGCAGGCGCCAGTATGAAAGGTGAATTTGAACAACGCCTGCGCCAAGCGATTGATGAAGTACAAACTAGCGCCACGCCGATTATTTTATTTATCGATGAAATTCATACCCTAGTTGGTGCCGGTGGCGCAGCCGGCACAGGCGATGCCGCTAATTTATTAAAGCCCGCACTCGCGCGCGGAACCTTACGCACCATAGGCGCAACAACCTGGAGCGAATACAAAAAATATATTGAAAAAGATCCTGCACTCACCCGCCGTTTTCAAACCGTTCAAGTAGGTGAGCCAGACGAGCAGAAAGCGATTGCGATGTTGCGCGGTATTACTGCCAACCTTGAGCAGCATCACCAAATACTTCTGCTCGATGAAGCCATCACTGCTGCAGTAACGCTGTCACATCGCTATATTCCCGCGCGCCAGTTACCCGACAAAGCCATCAGCCTGCTCGACACTGCCTGTGCGCGTGTCGCCATTAGCCAGCACGCAACACCAGCAGCGCTAGAAGACTGTCAAAAACGTATTGCTAATTTACGCACCCAAGCGGGTATTCTCGACCGTGAAGCGGTGTACGGTTTGGCCGATCCCGAGCAACAAAAAGCTTGCCAAACAGAATTAGATTTAGCACTCGTCGAAGAAGAAACATTACGCGATCGCTGGGTTGCAGAAAAAACCTGCATCGAACAATTATTACAATTACGCCAACAATTGTTTACGGCGAATCAACAGCCTGAAGAAACCGAAAGCGATATTGACCTCGTTGCACTACGCAAGGAGCATCAAACATTACTTGCACAACTTGCCGATATTCAAGGTGAATCACCGCTGGTATTACTTGCCGTGGATGAAGCCGCCGTTGCTACAGTCGTCGCCGACTGGACCGGCATTCCACTCGGGCGCATGTTGCGCAATGAAATTACCAATGTATTGCACTTGGCCGACAATCTCGACCAACGCGTGATTGGCCAGCGCCACGCATTGGAATTAATTAGCCGCCGCATTCAAACCGCGCGCGCGCATTTAGATAACCCCAATAAACCTATCGGCGTATTTATGCTGGTTGGCCCTTCTGGTGTGGGTAAAACGGAAACCGCATTGGCACTTGCTGAAACACTTTATGGCGGCGAGCAAAATCTCATCACCATTAACATGAGTGAATTTCAGGAAGCGCACAGTATTTCTACACTCAAAGGTGCGCCGCCAGGTTATGTCGGTTATGGCGAAGGTGGTGTGTTAACCGAAGCCGTGCGACGCAAACCCTACTCAGTGGTTTTATTGGATGAAATTGAAAAAGCCCATCCCGATGTGCACGAATTATTTTTCCAAGTATTTGATAAGGGCTGGATGGAAGACGGTGAAGGCCGCGCAATTGATTTCCGCAATACCGTCATTTTGCTCACCTCTAATGTAGGCACTGATTTAATTAGCAGCCTCACCCGCGACCCTGATTTATGCCCGGAGCCAGAAGCGCTTGCCGGTGCCTTGCGCGAACCGCTACTGCAAGTATTTCCGCCGGCATTTTTGGGGCGCATGGTGGTAATTCCCTATTACCCACTAAGCCATACCACCCTCGCCGATATAGTGCGCTTGCAACTCGCGCGCATTCAGCAACGAGTATTAGAGCAACACCATATTAATTTCACTTACACCACAGCAGCGGTGGATTTAATTATTCAACGCTGTACCGATGTGGAGTCAGGCGGGCGAATGATCGATGCGATTCTTACTCATCATTTACTGCCAGTAATTAGCCGTGAACTCTTGGGGCGCCTTGCGAACAATACGCCGCTCACCAGTATTCATTTGGATGTTAACGCGAATGAATTTAATTTTCACTTTACGCCCGCGAACATTGAACCTTCTATCACTCAGATTGCGCCCAGCGCAGCAGTAGAGGCATAACGGAATCGATCATGCAAAGGAATTACAATTTACTCAGCCCTTTACCGCCAACCGATTTACGCTTTGTCAGTATGAAGGGTACCGAGGCGGTATCGCAGCTCTTTGCGCTCACATTAAATTTGCAAAGCCCGCGTAAAGACATCAACCCGAACGATCTGCTCGGCCAGCCGATATCAGTCGCGATTAGTCTGCCCGGCGGCGGCGTGCGCCACATTAACGGCCAATGCACTCAGTTTTCCAGCGCCGCAAAATCGGGGCGCCATTACGCTTATAGCGCGGTAATTCAACCCTGGCTTTGGTACGCTACACGCAGGCAGGACTATCGCATCTTCCAACACAAAACCGTCAAAGACATGGTGCAAGAAGTACTCGCGCCCTACGCGTTTGAATTTCGTTTTGATTTAACCCGCAGCTATCGCACCTGGGAATATTGTGTGCAATACCGCGAGACAGATGCAAACTTTGTGATGCGGATGTTAGAACATGAAGGCATTTGGTTTTGGTTTGATCACAAAGCCGGTTCCCATGCATTGGTGATGACCGATGACATTGGCAGTGCCAGCCCCGCACCCGGTTGCGCCTCACTGCCCTATCGCAGTTCCGCACAGGGCAACCCCAATGAAGATTTTGTTAGCGAGTGGCATGCCGCTGGCGCAGTGACATCGGGCGATTACGCCGCGCGCGATTATTCGTTTAAAGAAGCTAGCGCCCTGCTCGATACTCGACAACAAAAACCGGGCGAGCACGCGCACAATAGTTTTCAAATTTTTGATTATCCCGGCAGCTACTACGAAGCTGGTGAAGGTAATAGTTACGCACAAGTGCGCATGGATGAATTACACAGCCCCCATCAACGCGCCAGTGGTCAAGCTTCTGCGCGCGGTATTGCACCCGGCCGCTCGTTTACCCTAAAAGATCACACCCAAGCACAACTCAATCGGGAATATTTAATTCTGGCTTGCAGTTATTTTTTTCAAGCCAATGACTATGAAGCCGATTCAGGCACCACACCGTTTGCGATGGAAACCAGTGTCTACGCGCACCCGAGCAGTCAACCTTTTCGCCCTGCACGGGTAACACAAAAACCCATCAGCCAAGGGCCAGACACTGCCGTCATCACCGGCCCCGCTGGCAAAGAAATTCACACCGATGAATTTGGTCGTGTGATTGTGCAATTTCAGTGGGATCGCTACGGCAACAATGATGAAAACTCCTCCTGCTGGATTCGTGTATCACACCCCTGGGCCGGTTCCGGTTTTGGTGGCGTACACATACCGCGCATCGGCCAAGAAGTATTGGTGGATTATTTAAACGGCGACCCGGACCGCCCGGTCATCACCAATCGCGTGTACAACAATTTGCAACCGCACCCCTGGGGCTTACCTGCTAACGCCACCCAATCCGGTTTTCTCACCCGCTCAACCCCCAAAGGCACCGCGGAAGATGCCAACGCGTTTCGCTTTGAAGACAAAATCGGCGCAGAACAAATTTGGATTCACGCACAGCGCAATCAAGACATAGAAGTCGAACACGATGAAACCCATTGGGTCGGCAACGACCGCAATAAAACAATCGACCGCGATGAAACCGTGCACGTTAAACGCCACCGCACCGAAACAGTAGACGGCAACGAAACCATCACCGTACATGAAAACCGCAAAGAGCGCGTGGATAAAAACGAGACGATTAGCATCGGCGTTGATCGCACCGAAGATGTCGGCAAAAACGAAACCATCACGATTGGCAAAAATCAATCATGCGATATAGGCGGTCACAAAAAAGAAACCATCGCCAAAACCAGCATGCAGAATGTTGGCTTGGCACGTATGGACAATGTGGGAGCGGCCTACAGTTTAAACGTAGGCGCGGCGATGAATACTATCGTTGGTTTGAGTAATACCGAACAAGTCGGCCACACCAAAAATATTCAAGTCGGCAAAAATACCACACTCAACACCGGAGAAAATTTGGTGCTGGAAGCAGGTAAATCCATCACGCTCAAAGTGGGTAAATCCATGTTAGTAATGGACAGCGACGGCAAGATTACCTTAACCGGCAGCGACATCACTTTTGAAGCCAGCGGCCCATTGCAAATCACAGGCAAGGATATCGACCTGAACTAGGTCGATCACAAGGAATTGGATTGATGCAGTTTGTAAATTTGACGCCGTTTCACAGCATGGCTTTTCAATCGCTGGATAACGCTGGTCACTACTGCACAACAGTGGTGACCAAGGTGGGTTATCGCATTGTGATTGACCCAAGCACCGGGAAAGGTGAATTGCAATTGATTGAGCAAGAGCCACTGCCACTGGTTCTCGCCGATGAGCATTGGGATGACGACCCGCAAGGCAGCATAAAACAGGAATCGGATCTAGCCCCTTTTAAACCGCGTTGTGATTTATTAATCGCTGGCAACACCTATGCCCCAGAAGGAAAACCAGCTGACCAATGGCCAGTACGTGTACGATTAACACAAATATCTTCCGAAAATAACAACCTAAATACAAACAACAATTCGGAACAAAACTCTGCATCAACAACGCTAATTGATAAAACACTTTATATTTATGCGCCCGGACATTTTCATAAAACGTTTTTTGGCTGGGCATTAAAGCGCGATAAAAATACCACGCAAATACCGCTGCGCTGGGATTATGCATTCGGCGGCGCAAGTAAAATTGCAAACCCAAAATATCAGCAAGATCCTAATCAGCCAGAATGGTTACTCAACGAGGCGTGTTTCAGCAATCCAGTGGGCTGCGGCTGGGTTGATAAACGCCACCAAAAATTAGCGCAAAAAGCCGCGCAGCCTTTATTACAAACTATTCCTGCCCCCTGCTTTTTTTATCCTAATGAAGCGATTACCGAACCTGTTTTTATCCAACAGCCCAAAACCATTATCAACGCAAAGGATATGCAAGATATCGCTAAACAATATCCCTGTCGCCCTGCAGGTTTTGGCTCTGTAGGTCGCAGTTGGGCACCACGCGTTTCACTCACCGGCACTTACGATGAACAATGGCAACAAGAACGCTGGCCATTATCACCAACGGATTTTGATGAGCACTACTGGAATGCAGCCCCACTCGATCAACAATGCGCGTGGCCACGCCCCGACTGCCAACTAGAAACATGGTTTTTATTTTCACCTGAATTAGCACCACAAGGTTATGTGCAGATGCAATTGCCAGGGCACAGAGCATTTGTGATGGCGCGCTTACAAGACAACACACCTATCCCACTCGCAGCGAATATCGACACCGTTCTACTCGATACAGAAAAACAACAGCTCGAAGTGGTCTGGCGCTGCCGCATCAAACAAAACAGCACAATAAAACAACTGGAAGCACGTTTTGAAATTAATCCTCAGGCGCCGCTACTGAAATATGAATCAACCACACATCAAACCAACACAACATTGAGTGAGGCAGTCTAATTATGTCGAACGATATTACTGCGCGTAAAAATTGCCAATGGTTGGTTATCAGCATGGCGCCCGATGTGTGCAAAACGCCTGTAGGCAGCGCGATTGTTCCCATCCCCTACCCTATCATCGCCAAACTTAGCGACTCGGTAAAAACCGTGACAAATGTAAGAGCTAATAGAGATGAATTACTCACTATCAGCGGACACATCCCAAGCACTCTGGGCGATCAGGCTGGCGTACAAAAAGGCATAAAGAGCAGCACAGTCGGAGCTAAATGTTCATACAAAAAAAGCCAACACAGCAGCACAGTACGCGCAGGAAAGCAGCGAATACTACGCCATGGTGATAAGTATTGGATGAACCACTAATGCACTCGTTTTGCGCCATCACCACTACCGGCTCTTGTGCCTGGGACTTGGCTATTGTGCCGGTGATTGCGCGTTTTAATTCATATCGGAAATCATAATGTCGAAAAGGAAAATCACCGCATGACTGGAAGCAGCGCATCGGTAAATACACAACCGATACAGGTCAACACCCTCAGTAGCCAGATCACCCATCATGGCAACATGACCATTGTGAATAACCCCAAAGGGGTAACCATGGCTTGGGAAGCACCTGCCAATATGGACGTTGCTGAAACTGCGCACTATATGGGCGTTAGCAACCTGCGCCATGAAGTACATACCGATATGGCCACAGGTGAATCTACCAGCATGGCCTATACCGAATTAACGCATGAAGAATACGAAGCCTATCGAAACTCACGCCAAGGCCGCTCACTCGAATTACCGCCGCAGCCACCAGAGAAAATGGGCAACACCATCGGCACCATTACCTTCACGCCAGCACCTAGCGGTAAACGCGCCGAGTACGCCAATCCCCCCGAAAAAGAACCACAAGAAAGTAGCGATAAACCCAACGAACAATTACAAGCGCTTATCGATCAAAAAAACGATGACCGCAGTCTGTGGCAGCGCACCAAAGACGGCGCCGCATCAGCATGGGACAGCACCAAACGCATCGCCAATGCCTCATGGGAAAACCCAGGCGAATTCGGCAAAGGGCTAGCAAAGGGAATCGGGAATTTACCCTCTGATATTGCCAACCTCGCAGTAGAAGGTATTAAAAATGGTGGTTTAAGCCCACTGAACCTTAACAACTACGCAAAACTGTTAGATTACCAAGCGATGAATGCTTACGAAGCAGGTAATATTGCCAGCGCCAATGCCATGGCAAGTAGAGCAAACAGTATTCGCGAGTTCGGACAAGTTGGTGATATTTTTGAACTCACCAATGACGCACAAAAAGGTGGATCATTTGCCTCTATATTTATTCCGCTGGGAACGCTGGTAAAAGCGCCTGCTGCCGCTGCAAAAGGCATGCGCACCGCTAAAACAGCAGACGCAGCTGCAAACACCAGCAAAGCGGCGAACACTGCCGGAGATGTGAACAAAGCCGCGCATGTGGATGATGCTAGCAAGGCGCCTGAACCCAAGGGACCTAATGGAAATGGGGGAAAAATAAAACAAAAAATTAAATCTCTTCGTAGAAAGTATCTTGGAAAAACTCCGGGCAAGAACTCAAAAACAGGGCGAGAAGTTCAGGAGAGAATGAGAAAAGAAGGAAAGTTGAGAGACGGAAAAAAAGGGCCTGAATTTAAAGCATCTGACGGGGAGTGGTATCCGCTAAAAGATGCAGATATGTCACACAATCCAACTGACGCTGTCAGCTGGTGGAACAAAATAGGTAGACAATATGGTGCCAAATCACCCGAAGTACGCAAATGGATGCTTGACTCGAAGAACTATACGCTAGATCATTTTTCAATAAATCGATCCGCTGGTGCAAAACTTACAGAAACCTATTTACCCCCATTAAAATAAGGAAAACATATGCAAAATTTAGATGTATCTATAAGAGACAAGATCGACGAAACTCTTATTGAATCCTACAAACAATTTAAGGCTGAAAATCTTGAAAAAGCTATTCTACTCGCAAATAGCGCATGGGAAGACATACCCGAGCCAAAATTTGATTGGGATGTAAGTAAAAGCTTTGTATTAAGCATTGCAGAAACATATAGGGACTGTAAGCTTTTTGATAAAGCAATTAACTTACTAGAAGAGTTGTTTTCATCAAAAACCGTAAAAAGTCATCAAGATGGCCCCTATTTTATGATGGGAACAACTTACTATGAGATGGGAGACACAAAAAATGCGATTAAGTGGTTATCTGAGGCAAACGCAATATCAAAAGGGCGCTGCTTTCGCGAAGAAGACCCCAAATACCTAAAATTCTTTCTGGAAAATAAAAAGGGATAATAAATGGAACTGCCTGACGATATATATACTGAAATTGAAGAACTTTCAGAAGCTGGAAACCAGCTATGCGATGATGAGAATTTCACCGCTGCAATTGAAAAATGGAACCAAGCCTTGATGTTACTTCCCGATCCAAAATCTGACTGGGAAGCATATACATGGCTGTCAGCCTCCATTGGCGATGCGCTTTACCAGTTAAAAGATTTTGCCGCTGCCCGCGAGAAATTTTTCGATGCACTCAATGGACCAGACGGAAGAGAAAACCCATTTGTACACTATCGCCTGGGACAATGTGAAATTCACATTGGCAACGAGGAAAATGGTATTAATCATTTGCTACAAGCTTACATGCTCGACGGCGAGGATATCTTCCAGGCAGAAGACGATGGCGCAGTGTATCTACAAAAGCTTTCAGAGAAAAATCTTACATAAACATCCACACCAGAACGACTTAGCCCATAAAATGGAACCACCGCAGATCATTATATTTAACGTTATCAATAGCACTTTTATCTGGAACTAAAAAAGTATTATTTAATAAAACGGAAATTACGCAAACGAGTGATTTAATTAAAAATGAACCACTCGTTTTGATTGTTAGAAAAGTAGCATAACTTCAACACGCCACCTAACAGGTTATAAACCCAGAACACCACACTCAACAAGGACTGATGTATGACATCCATTACACTACAAAATTTTATCGCCACACACTTACCCTCCCCTAAAAATACACGAGCCAGCGCCGAGACTATCGCATCCTACAAAGGTTTTTTACCCAGCAGCTTATTAGAGCTTTGGCAGACAACAGGATTTGGTTTTTACGGCGACGGGCTGATTCAATTGATTAACCCTGACGACTACAAAGAAATTCTCTGGGCATGGTTATTGCGCGATGAAGATATGACCCGACTCCCAATAGCACTCTCTGCATTTGGTGATATTTTTTACTATCGGAATTTAAATGACGAAGATAGTGAAGATGATGATGAAACCCATGAGGATGTTTCATTTCTTGATCCGCACATACCTGAATCAGGCTGCACAGTGTGGTCACTGAATGACTTTTTTAATGAATGGCTCTGCGATAGTGAAGTGATCGAAAATTTCTTGAATAGAGACATGCTAAACGCCGCCACTGAAAAACACGGCGAACTGGAAGAAAACCAAATATTTACATTTGTTCCCGCGCTAAAACTAGGCGGTAGAAGATCAGCCGAATACACCGATCGCTGTGATGCCGAATGCCAACTGAATTTTCTTTTGCAACTTGCACAAGACGCATAGAAAACTGATTTCAAATAAGAGGGGCAAGGCAGCAATAGCTTTCACCAAATCTCACATTGTGCACCCCATACTTATATAGACGAAGAAAAAAAGGCCCACACCGGTTAAAGTGTGGGCCAAACGAGCAAGGGGATTTTTAAACGATTAATTTACCGGAATAAACTCGATGCGATCAGCATTCCATTCCCATGTTGATGCCGTCGTGCCAGCAGAAATAATCCGCACGTTATGCGTGCCTTGGGTCAGACGCACGCTACTGCCAACTTCCAGCAGTGTAAACACATCCCAATTGTTATTGTTGGGCACAGTCTTTTTCGCCACTGACACACCATCCACCAACACCTCAATAGCACCACCAGTTTGGGTGGTGCCGAGATAAGCATTGATACGATAGTTAGCAGTTGCAGTCACATTGATGCTGTAGTCCGCCCAGTCACCGGTTTGGTTGTAGTTAATAGCACCTACTCCCGCCGCAGTGGTGTACTTTTGGAAGCCCTGATAGGTTCCGCCAGTTGCGATGTACGACTCAGCCTGCATCACTACCGGTACTGCCGCTGGCGCCGAACTTGAAGCACGCGATGAAAAGGAAGGAGTAGCGACTGCCACTTGAGTGAACTCAATGCGATCTGCATTCCATTCCCAAGTCGATGCGGTAGTGCCCGCCGAGATAATGCGCACACTGTGCGTACCGGCACTTAATTGCACGCCACTCGCTACCACTAACTTGGCAAACACATCCCAATTGTTGTTATTGGCAACGGTTTTTTTCGCGACTGACACACCGTCAATCAACACCTCTATAGCACCACCGTCTTGTGTGGTACCCAGGAAGGCATCAATGCTATAGGTGCCCGCACTGGTGACATTCACGGTGTAATCGGCCCAATCGCCACGTTGATTGTAGTTAATAGCCCCTACTCCAGCTGCCGTTGTGTATTTTTGGAAGCCTTGATAGACACCGCCCGTCGCGGTATATGCTTCAGCCTCCAACACCAACTTCAAGCCACCCGTTGCCACACTGGATGCAACCGACGAGCTTGAAGATACAGGTGTGGATGAGCGCGATGATAAACTCAATGGAGCCGAAGACGGCAATGACGATGACAGCGGCGTTGATGAACGTGAAGAAGATGCTGGTGTCGATGCAGCAATTGACGATGCACCACCAGTCGTTGCTTTCAAAATACGATAGCCAATCTTATCCAGATTCCACTGATACGCACCGCCAGCTCCCACACTGATCAAGCGCAGCGTATGAGTACCTGCAGAGTTAATCTGCAGACCATTGGTCACTACCGTAGTCACGTGCTGATCCCAATTGCCATTGTTGGGCAAGGAGGAACGGCCATTGGAAATACCATCCACCAGGAACTCCACACCCGCACCATCCAGAGGTGTACCGGTTGCCAATACCAATTGATAAATACCCGCCTGCGCAAAGTTAATATCAAACTCCACCCAGTCGCCGGTTTGGTTATCGTTGATATTGCCAGCACCAGTAGTGCTTTTCACAAAACCGCCATAGGCTCCACCGGTGCGATTAAAAGCTTCGGCTTCGATGTAGGTCAGTGTGGTATTGGAGGCAACAACTTCCACTTGGGTTTTACCGCTAAAGCCACCGTCGTTACTGCGCCCGGTAATCTCGGCCACACCCAACCCAACACCTTTTACCAATCCAGTACTGCTCACAGTCGCGACTGCGGTATTACTGGAGGTCCAAGTGACCGACTTATCACTGGCATCAGCCGGAGTGAAACTGGTCTGGATTTGTAGGCTGTCATTTTGTGGGATCAAGGTGCTCGCGGGCGATATGGCCATCCCGGTCAATAACTTGGCTTTCACCTGAATGTTTGCCGTGCCCACTATGTTGTTAGCGACCGTTTTTGCGGTAATGGTGACATTGCCTGCCTTAAGGCCAGTGACCACCCCTTGGGCATCCACAGTTGCAATGGTGGTATTAGAACTGCTCCAAGTCACTTTACGGTTAGGCGCATGAATTGGCGTAACTGCCGCGCTTAGCTGTTTGCTCGCGCCTATATAAAGAGGGTTAGGCAAACCCACCACAGAAACTGCAGCAGGCACCAACTGGCTGACAGATACCGAAGCCGTAGCAGTTAATGCACCGTCCACTGTTTTTGCGGTGATAGTGGCAGAACCTGGCTTGTTACCGGTCACCAAACCATTTTGATCAACACTGGCCACACTGGGGTTAGATGAAACCCAAATGACGTTTTGGTTGGAGGCATTAGCCGGGCTAACACTTGGTTGAAGCGCTACCGATTGAGTCACCAACAGATTGCTGACGCTGGTTTGGCTCAGGCTCAAGCCAGTAACGGGCGTGCATGGGCTACAAGCTGCAGGAATACTACGGGTAACCTGAGTATCCATATCCCACACCTGCAGGCTCACCGCCGCGACTTCACCCTGGGCAATTGTCGTTAACTGAATGTTGTTATTGCCGCTTGCGCTTAAATAACTCACATCAAACGGAATCTCCAAGGTTGCCATGGAGCGCCCGCTTCTTCTTGACTCATCGCCGCGCCAATCGGTTTTCACCGGCACTGTATTACCGTTAATTTTAAGCGATACGCGACTGTCGGAAGAACCTGTCGCTATGCCGTTATTCATAAAGAAAGCACCAGTCACACGCAGTTGCGCTTCACCTTTAGCCGGTTTAGGCACACCGTTCACCTGGGTATTCACACTGGCAGCCGCAACGCGGTAGGGGGCATTGGCAGTCAGTGGTTCAGCTGGGTATTTTTTCTCTTTGCTGTTAAGTGTTGGGGTTGGATTATTGGTGTATTCAATATCCAAAATCACCGTTGCATCTGCGCCAATAGTGATGTTTTTAGGCAGACTGGTCAGAGTGGCATCAGCCAGAATTGGCTTACCTACACCGTTGGCTGGATTGCTATCATCATCAATGGCCTCGTCTAAATACAAGTGGCGCATTTTGATGCTCTTGATCGCATTACCGGTAATGCCCGCAAAATTCATATCAACAGTGGTCGCCTGAGCTTCCAAACTATTCAAAATGACATATATGTGTTTGCCCTTCACATAGGCATCCACTTGAATGTCGCGGTCACTGGCATAGGTATCTACACGGGTGCCGTCAACGTCACGCCACAATTCATACCATTTAATGGAAGGGTTAAAGTTCCAGGTACAGTTGGTATAAGCCGTAGGTGTTTCGGTACAGGTTGAGTAATCGCGATCCAACAGACTTTGGCCGTAAGGATGGGTTTTATCCTCATCGCCCCACTCACCCTTAACCACGATGAACGGCATGGACAAAGTAATGTAATCAGGGCGCTCCATAAATTGCATCATCATCTGCGAGAAAGGCTTGAGCACTTCCCAACGCATACGCTGACGATCCAGCTTGGTGATATCGGTGCCGGTAATATTGCCGTATTCCGACACAACAACTTCTTTATGCTCACCAAGCATTTTCATGTCGTACCATTCCATCAAATCCATTACGCCTTCCGTTTGAAAGCCGGTGCGCAATGCACCATTTTTGCTGGAGGCGCCATCCCAAGCGGACCAGTCATACAAGTGGATGGAGTAAAAATCCATGTTTTTACCGGCGGCATCCATAAAGCCTTTCCAGATGTAATCCCACTGGTACCAATCAGAACTCGGGCTTGGGCCATTGAGTGACATAGTGGGCGATTTATTGAAGCTGTTGATACGGATAGCATTCTTAATCGCTTCACTGCCCGCATCTGTGCCATAAAACATATTCAATAGCGCATCACCACGATTGCGCGGCGAACCTGTTGCGGTTGCATCGCCTTTTTCCAAATCGTGCAGACCCCAGGTCATACCGCCGATTTTGGGCGCCTTATTGCCCAGCTTGGCGCGTACGGTATCGGCGACCACGTTGTGGAACTCAAACAAGTCTTCCCAAGTAGAGAGATGCCCCTCGTGACTGGGCACATTCATCAACATATCGGGTTCGTTGACTACCTCCCAATATTTGGGCATAGGAATAGCCGTAGGATCATTCTCGTATTGCACAAAAAATTTATTTAAAAATTCCGCATACCATTCTGCTGCATCTTGTGCGGTGCGTGGTCGCCACGGAGTTTCACTGGTCAAGCCACCACCAAACCATGAATAGGAGCTCCAGTTAGGGTAAGCAGGTCTGGGTTGCGAGCCCATAATCAACGAAGAGGTGCGCCCAAAATATTCCTGTGCATCGGCGTATTTGGTATCCAAATTTTCTTTGTATTGCGCAGAAAGGCTAGTCAACTGTGCCAGATTAGGTTTGTTCGCATAACCAAACGGAAATGGGCTGGGTGTATCGGTAGAGCGCGCCTTATCACCACCGGTTTGGCCAAAATAGTACATAGACAAACCGTTATCGCGACCAAAGGTCACACCCAGACTCATGAGGTAATCGAGCTTGTCTTTTTCTCCCAGGAAATCATTTTCCATTGGGCTGGCATGAATTGTAATGCGTCGCTCGCGTCCAAAATCAGAGACGCCATTGACCGAGTGTTTAATATTCGCGTTGATATCAACCTTAACGTTTTGCGCCAATGCTAAAGTCGCCATGCTACTTAAAACCCCAGTAGTAATGGCGGCAACAGCAAGGCGGAGTTTATGTTGTTTAAACATAATTGCCTCTTTGATGAAATGATAATTATCGTTATTGGGAAAAAACAAAAAAACTGAAGAACATATTATTGTTATGAATAGTTGGCCAAGACGATTCTGATTAACGCGAACCCCAAGCCCCTGCTGGTGAAGCTGTGCCAGTAGCAGAAATAGAATATTACTCCGATATTTTTTGCATTAACACAACTTTGTTAACATTTTACAGTTAATCTTTATCTTTCATTACACTCTACCCACCCTCTACACGCGAACGGATACTCCACCCACATCGCCGCCCTAGCCATGCGCTATCACACCGCTCCACAACCCGACATTTTGTTAACATTTAATGTTTGACATTAAAAAGAAGTAGGCAGATGATGCCTGCGCAAGGCAAGAAGCGGCAATCAGGCTTTTCAAGCTTTAGCAAGCCGCCCTTACTTTCACATCAACCATAAGGCCCATTTTGATTCGAGCATAAACAAAACAGGTCAATAAAGAAAAAATGAAAGACCATTAGGAGAGTGTTGTATGGCGATGATTATTCAAGACCGCTTCAAACTTAAAGTACTTTCAGCTGCAGTGATCGCAGCATCCAGCATCAATATTTATGCGCAAAATTCCGGCGCTGTCGAAGAAGTTGTAGTAACCGGGATTAGAAGCTCGCTCACCGGCGCAATGGAAACCAAGCGCCAAGCCAGCGGCGTAGTAGATGCCATCAGTGCCGAAGACATAGGTAAATTTCCCGACACTAACCTCGCTGAATCTTTACAACGCATTACCGGTGTATCCATCGACCGGAGCAACAATGAGGGTAACCAAGTGACCGTTCGGGGCTTCGGCCCCAGTTTTAACTTGGTGACTTTAAATGGCCGTCAAATGCCTAACTCATCCGCTTTGGACAGCACACCAATTTCGCGCAGTTTTAATTTCCGTGAAATTGCAGCAGAAAGTGTTTCCGGCGTAGAGGTGTATAAAACCGGCAAAGCAAACGTAGCCTCAGGTGGATTGGGCGCAACCATTAATTTGAAAACTGCCAAGCCATTTGATTTTAATGAATTGGTTGCTCACGCGAGCGTGAAAGGTGTAATCGAGCCCACTGTTGAAACTGGTGATGAAGTAACACCGGAAATTTCCGGCATGATTAGCAATACCTTTGCCGATGGAAAGTTTGGTGTACTCGCGTCTTATTCCTACGCCGAACGTAACTTCCATGTCGATCGCATCGGCACCCAAAATGGTTGGAGCCGCGGCTACCCCGGCCAACAAAATCCTGACACCAGCGCTATTGATACTGATCGCAACCCCACTAAAGCGACATGGCGCATTCCCACTGTCGATTTGGAAAATGCCAATTACGAACGCACCCGTCAAAATGGCCAACTCGTATTGCAATTTGCCCCAATCGACAACCTGACCACGACCGTTGATTACACCATGTCGCGCCTTGAAGAAGACGGCGCGATGAACCGTATGAGCTTTTGGTTTGATAATGTACAAACCGGTAAAGCCGATGCCAATGGCACCATCATTAACCCGGCGCGCAACAACGATGAGTTGAACTTTTGGGCTTGGGAGTATGGTTTTAACACTGAAAATGATTCCTTCGGTGTAAATGTAGAGTGGGACGTTAACGATCAATTATCTTTCACTCTGGACGCACATGACTCCACATCTCATGCAAACCCGGGCGCACAACCTGCTGAGCGCATCGCCAATACCAAAAACCCTTTTGGCGCAGTGGATATAGCAGCGGATTTCTCTGGCAAATTGCCCAGCGTTTCCTATGACGACTCAGGCTTAGCTGGCGGCGCATATAACAAAGCCAATATTGTCGGCGACCTGTATCAAGAGCGCGGTCATGAACTGGAAAATAATATTCAGCAAGTTCAATTGCACGGCGTTTGGAAAAATGCAGATGCAGGTGCACTCTCTGCAATTAATTTTGGTCTAGCGCAAACACAAAACACCGTAGATGTAAAAGATATTTACAGCGCGAACTTTGCATTAAGCGGTATGGACCTGAGCAATCTAAATCTCAGTTTTGATAAAGGCGACATCGGCTTTGAATATGTACCTGTATTTAGTGCCAATGAGTTTATTGATTTGGTGTATGCACAAAATC
Organism: Cellvibrio sp. OA-2007; assembly: GCF_000953825.1. Classification (GTDB taxonomy): domain Bacteria; phylum Pseudomonadota; class Gammaproteobacteria; order Pseudomonadales; family Cellvibrionaceae; genus Cellvibrio. The sequence goes on from NZ_BBUL01000094.1 coordinate 63,939, forward strand.
TGAACAACCCAATGAACTACGGCACTAACGGCTTAGAGGAAGATACCAGCGCACTTTATCTATCATTTGATTTTGATGCGGAATTTAACCAAATGCCGGTTAAAGCCAATGTTGGCCTGCGCTACGAAGAAACCGATGTTAGCTCCTACACCATCACTAAACCAGTGGTAGGTTTTAACTGGGTATCGCCACTGGAGATGTCGAAGATATACGCTGATACCGAACAGTCGGACACACTCAAAGGTAATTACGACAATTTTTTACCTAACTTCGATTTAAGTCTAAATGTAACAGATGATCTGGTAACACGCTTCTCGTACAGCAAAACTATTGCGCGCAGCAATATCGATGCAATGTATCCAGGCACTGACTTGGTTACTCACTTATCAACCGGCCCATTCAAAGCCAATCAAGGTAACCCAGGTTTATTACCATTCGAATCTGAAAATCTCGATTTATCACTTGAGTGGTACTACGGTGAAGGCAGTTATGTATCTGGCGGTTACTTCCGCAAGAAAGTGGATAACTTTATTGCTGTAGGCCAAGAAAATCGCATCATCAGCAGCCCCAATGGCCCGCTGACTAACCCCAGTGCCAATCCGCGCCCCGGTTGCCCGGGCGGCTCAGTGGCCAACCCAACTCCAGCCTGTACATCGCAACCTGGCGATCAAGCAATTGTCTGGGAAGTTTCCACACCAAAAAACCTGAATGACTCTTTGGTTGATGGTTGGGAATTTAATGTGCAGCACATGTTTGGCGAATCAGGCTTCGGCACCATTGTTAACTACACCATGGTAGATAGCGATGACAGTTACGATGTCTACAGTTTGGAAAATGACTTGGCGCTGCAAGGCTTAAGCGATTCCGCTAACTTTGTCGGTTTCTACGAGAAAAATGGTTTCCAAATTCGTATTGCCTACAACTGGCGCGACAAGTTCCTCTTGGCTTCTGGTACTGAACCTACCTTTACTGCGGCCTATGATCAAATTGATATCAACGCAAGTTATGAAATCAATGAGAATCTATCCGTGTTTATTGAAGGTTTGAATGTAACCGATGAAGCAACCCATCGTTACGGCCGCTGGACTAATCAAATCAAAGATTACGAGCAATACGGTTCTCGTTACAACGTAGGTGTGCGTGCGAAATTCTAATTGTCAGTGTTTAACACCCAATTATGATTGAGCATAAAAGAGGTCGCCTAGTATCGGCGACCTTTTTTTTAACAACAGAACAGATCAAGCGGATAATAAAAATAGCGGTGCAAATATGACAACAGCCATAAAATCCATTGTCATTGTGGGTGGTGGTGCAGCCGGTTGGATTACCGCTGGCACACTTGCAGCCAAAATACGCAGCCAGCATAGCGAAGGCATACAAATTAGCCTCGTAGAATCACCCAAAACACCCATCATTGGCGTCGGTGAAGGAACCTGGCCCACTATGCGAAACACCTTAAAAAAAATGGGTGTACGTGAGACAGATTTCATTCGAGAATGTAATGTCTCCTTTAAACAGGGTGCGAAATTTGTACATTGGTGTACCGGACAAGAAGACGATTTTTATTATCACCCTTTAGTATTGCCGCAAGGCTTTTCCGAAATTAATCTTGCGCCCCACTGGTTAGCTAATCCACAGAATCAATCTTTCTCCAACGCGGTCTGCGTGCAGGAAACCCTTTGTGAAGCAGGCTTGGCACCGAAATTAATTACCACACCGGAATATGCCGCCGTTGCAAACTACGCCTACCATCTGGATGCAGGTGCATTTGCCGAATTTTTGAGAAAACACTGTACAACCAATCTGGGTGTCACCCATTTATTGGCTGATGTTATTCATGTAAATACCGCCAACAATGGCGACATAAGCTCAATTACTACAGACACACAAGGCGATATTGCAGGCGATTTATTTATTGACTGCAGTGGATTTAATTCACTATTGCTGGGCAAACACTACGAAGTGCCGTTTATATCCTGCAAAGATGTTCTTTTTATCGACACAGCCTTGGCAGTCCACCTGCCCTATGAAAACGACCAAAGCCCAATCGCCTCACATACCATTTCTACCGCACAGGATTCCGGTTGGATTTGGGATATAGGCCTGCCAACTAGGCGCGGTATAGGCCATGTATTTTCCAGTGCACACACCAGCACAGAGCAGGCCGAAGAAAAGTTGCATCAATACATCAGGCAACAATCCTCCAATAGCGAGCACCTTTCGGTGCGAAAAATCCCCATAACACCTGGATACAGAGCAAAATTTTGGGAGAAAAACTGTGTCGCTGTGGGCTTATCCGCAGGGTTTCTTGAACCGTTGGAAGCATCGGCATTGGTACTAATCGAGATATCCGCCGCGATGATTGCCGACCAACTACCAACAACACGCACTGCGATGGACATCATTGCAAAACGATTTAATGAAACTTTTTTATATCGCTGGCAACGCATCATTGATTTTTTGAAATTGCATTACACCCTCAGCAAACGTGACGACAGTGATTTTTGGCGAGACAATCGATGCTTAAGTAGCATCCCAGAAAGCTTGCAAGAGTTAATGATTTTGTGGCGCTACCAACCGCCCTGGCATATGGATTTTGATCGCGCGGCTGAGGTATTCCCCGCTGCCAGCTATCAATATTTACTGTACGGAATGGGCTACACAACAGAAGCCAGCACTCTAGGTATGTCGCAACACAATCAACAATTAGCGCAAGTGTTATTCAACAAAAATGCAACGTTGGCGCAACAACTCAAAAGCCAACTTCCCAGCAACAGAGCGCTTATTAACAAAATAAAAGAATATGGATTACAGCCCGTTTAATTTGGACTCTATAATCCAATTAGGATAGCGAGAAGATATGAGCACCTCTATTGAAATACTGAGTCACCAAACACACGCGCAATTGAAAGTGATTACAGAGCATGGCGCAGAATACGGTGAAAATATTAATAACATTCCGGTATTGATCCATGAGCTAAAAAACTTGGCCCAGGAATACCCACTGTGTTTTATGAAAGACCCAGACACAGGTCAGTTTAATCTATATGCCCTGTTAGGCTTCGCGCCTGAAGAGAATCTTTATTTAGATCAACACCAATGGAACGCCAATTACATTCCGCTCCATATCCAACGTCAGCCATTTATTGTTGGGCGTTGCCATGCTACTGAGAATACCCAAGCACCCAACACAGAACACGACAGTGGTTTTATTAGCATCAACACTCAGAGCAAACGTATTAGCCACACACAAGGAGAGTCGCTTTTTAATAGCGACGGAACACCCACCGCTTATTTAAATTCCATCAATGAATTACTGAGTCAATTAACACCCAGTGAAACCATGACAAAAGTATTTATTGCACAGCTATTAAACCATCAGTTGCTGGAATCGGCGCGCATTAACATCGCGCTTAATGACGGATCAAGTTTTAGTTACGAAGGTATCTATACCATCAACACCGATAGATTGAATGGTTTAAGTGAAGTGGAAATAAACCGGTTACAAGAGCAACATTTTTTGGCTCCCATAAAATTTATTATCCAATCCTTACAGCAATTACAACGTCTAATTGATTTTAAAAATAATCGCCTGCAAGGATCAACACATGAAACAGCTTAATGTAATTGCAATACTTTTCTTGATGACCTGCACTATTGCTGCTTGCACGACAAAAAAATGGGATAAAAGTGAAGGTCACTTAGCGCCAGAACTCAACCAAGCGATAGGATCCATTGAGATTATTAATCCCCGTGCTCTGCAGCTGATCGACCCAACGAAAAAAATCCTTATTCGTGCCGATGGATTTCGCTGGACTGAAGGGCCGTTTTGGGTTGATGAATTGCAAGCATTGCTATTCTCAGATATTCCCAACAATCGCATTATGCAATATCAACCCGGCATAGGAACTCGCCTTTATTTAGAGCCCGCTGGTGCAACTGCACTCTTTCCTGGCGATGACAATGGTGGTTCCAACGGATTGCTGCTCAACAACAAAAATGAATTAATTCTATTGCAACAAGGCGACCGACGCGTCGCACTTATGGCTACTCCATTAAATCACCCTGCCCCAAAGTACAAAAGTATTGCCAGTGAATTTCAAGGAAAACGGCTCAACAGCCCTAACGATGCCGTATTCAGCCGCAGCGGAAATTTATACTTTACCGACCCTCCCTACGGCTTGGCAGGCGGCATGACCGACCAACGTAAAACTCTAGAATTTCAAGGAATTTATAAAGTTACCTCATCGGGAGAACTGGCACTACTGGATGATCAAGTGAAATTTCCCAACGGTATTGGCCTCTCAACAGATCAGAAGACTTTATACATAGGCGTATCCGATCCGGAGCATCCCCATTGGTTAGCCTACGATCTGGATGAGCAGGGAAACACACGGAACAAACGTGTTTTTTATGATGCGAGTGAATTCAAAAATAATGCCAAACACCAAGGCGTTCCCGACGGCATGGCGACACATTCATCCGGCGTTTTATTTGCGACAGGCCCCGGTGGCGTGTGGGTCTTTTCTCCGGCGGGTGAAGTACTCGCCAAAATTCACACTGAAAAACTCACCGCCAATTGCACACTTTCCAGCGATGAAAAAACTTTGTTTATTACCGCCCACGACACCTTAATGAGCCTGTCATTAAAATAGTGCAGCTCTCCGATATTCAACAAATTTGCAAATATAAGACGTGACAACAAAAAAAGAGGAGATAAATATGAAAACAAATCAACTACGTTTAATCAAGCAGATGCTTGCTGGCACTCTGGCGGGGTTGTCACTCGGCTGCGTCGCCAATCAAAATTCGCCACTAGGTAGCATTGAAAACTTTGATAGCTTTTCGCTGAATAAAGCTGTGGAAAATAACGTCAAGGCAAGCTTAATAGAGGGGCAAGAGAAAAAATATGGCAAGGCATTAAAACTGGTATTCGAGCCGCGCGAGGAATCCACAATTGAGCTACCTACTCCCGCGCAAGGTTATTGGAATTGGGATTACGCAGGTGATTTAAATCTGGCACTGGATGTTACCAATCCAGGCAGTCAATCATTTCAATTTTGGCTGACATTAATGGATGCAAAAGGCCGCAAACAAGAGCGCAGCGCAGTGATTGATGCAGGTCAATCAGCTCGTTTTTATGCCCCTTTAACCGGGCGTGTTGCCAATGCACAAACCGGTATGCGCGAAACCCCACCAGCATGGCAAACCAGCGAAGAAAAGTTAGCCTGGCGCTCAGGCGATCGCGATTTTGATTTCACTCAAGTCACTAAAATTATTTTCAAAGCCTACGCCCAGTTTGAAACCAACACCCTAATTGTGGACAACCTTCAGCTGCGTGTTAATCCCGCCCAAGATCCGGAATATCTGGTAGGGATAGTCGATAAATTTGGCCAAGCCGCCAAAAAAAATTACCCCACTAAAATTCATTCTGAAAAAGAACTAAAAGCCGCTGCCGATGCGGAACTGGCTGCACTGGCCAACGCCAAACAACCGGAAGACAGATCGCGTTTTGGTGGCTGGAGCAAAGGCCCTAAATTGGAAGGCACAGGCTATTTCCGCACTGCAAAAGTGGATGGCCGCTGGTGGATGGTAGACCCGGAAGGCTATTTGTTTTTTTCCAGCGCTATCGCCAATGTGCGCATGGCCAACCTTGAAACCATCACCGGTTACGATTTCAACGATGCCAGCGTGCGCAAAATAGATCCTGAGGAATTAACCCCGGAAGACTCGCGCGATATTATTCCAGTCGGCAAAAAATCGTTGAATTCCCGCTTTCTTGCATCGCCCTTGCGCCGTGAAATGTTTGAATGGCTGCCCCCCTACGATCACGAACTTGGCGAACACTATGGTTACCGACGCACAGTGCACCAAGGCGTATTGGAACAGGGTGAAGTCTACAGTTTTTACAAGGCCAATCTGGAGCGCCGCTACGGCCAAAGCTCACCCAATTCCTACATAAAAACCTGGCGCGATGTCACTTTGGATCGCATGGTGGATTGGGGCTTCACCTCATTTGGCAATTGGATTGATCCGATGTTTTACGACAATCAACGCATGCCATTTTTTGCCAACGGTTGGATTATTGGCGACTTTAAAGTGATCTATTCCGGACAAGATTATTGGTCACCACTACCCGATGTTTATGATCCTGAATTTAAACGTCGCGCACATTTGACCATCAAACAAATTGGTCGCGAAGTAAAAAATACCCCCTGGTGTGTTGGTGTTTTTGTTGATAATGAAAAAGGCTGGGGTTCGATGAAAAATGACCGAGCTCACTTCGGCGCTGTCTATTACGCACTCAGCAGATCTGCCGATGAAAGTCCTGCTAAAAAACAGTTCACCCAATTACTCACTAAAAAATACGGTGATATAGCGGCGCTTAACCAAGCCTGGGGAACAAAGATTGATTCATGGTCAAGTTTTGCAACTGGCATCACTATGGACAAGTTGAATGATGCTTCTCGCGCAGATTTTTCTATGCTCTACGCCGACTATGCAGAAACTTATTTCCGTATTGTCAGCAGCGAAATTAAAGACGCCCTGCCCAACCATATGTATATGGGCGTGAGAATCGCCGCCGAATGGGGTATGCCGGTTGAAGTGGTCGCCGCCGCAAAAAAATACAGCGATGTATTGAGCTTTAATAATTATCGCGAAGGCATGCACCCGGATACTTGGGCGTTTTTGAAAGACTTGGATTTCCCCACCATCATCGGCGAGTACCACATAGGCTCAACATCGGATACAGATTTCTATCACCCTGGTTTAGTCATTGCCGCCAACCAAACCGACCGCGCAAAAATGTATGAAAACTACATGAATAGCGTAATCGACAACCCTTACATGGTCGGCGCGCATTGGTTCCAATACATTGATGACCCAGTCACCGGCCGCGCCTACGATGGTGAAAATTACAATGTAGGCTGGGTAAGTAATACCGACATTCCCTATCAACCCATGGTGGATGCAGCCAAGCGGGTGAATAAATCACTCTATAAACGTCGCAGTAAAATCGCGCCCATTCAATAATTACTGGAACTCCTTACGGTAATAAAAACGCCAGACCCACGACTGACTCAATAATCGAACTTGAGTAAGTTGTGAGTCTGGCGTTTTATGACCAGCGGTCATCGGCAATATTCAACTAAACACTTAAACAAACCAAAAAAAACCCGAGCTCAAAGTGCCACCTGTTATCAGGTAAGAGGCAATTTAAGCTCAGGTAGTTTTTAATTTATTAGCTAGTTTAACTTAGCGAATATTCGCTTTAAGCGCGGCAGTGGCTTCGCGAATATTGTCTTTGCGCAGTGCATCACTTATCGCTCTATGCTCATTAACACAATCCACTGGCTTGGTGATACGTTTGTAGTTCATCCGCATGCGCAAAATGATAGGTTGCCACAAGTTAACCAGTTCCTCACCGCCCGCTTTCATCACCAGATAGCGATGAAAGTCCATGTCAGCCTTTGTCACTTCTGTGTAATCTTCGTTATCAAATGCATCTTGGAGGCGATCCAGAATTGCATCAATTTCGGCAAAATCTGCCTCCTGCAACTTGCCTTTCAAGCTTTTTACTGCATGAAGCTCAATCTTGGTGCGGATGTCGATCATCAGCTCCTGCAGTTCTGGTGAGAGCACGCTATTCACCGACACACCGCAATTATTTTTGGCGACCAATAAACCTTCTTTGGTGAGTTGCAGCAATACATCGCGAACCGGGCCGCGTGAGACACCAAAGCGCTCCGCTAGCGCGACTTCATTTAATTTAGCATTGGGCGGCATATCGCCAGCAATAATGTCTGATCTGATTTGATCCGCAATTTGATCCCGAACCGGAATGATTTTTTTTGTTTCTTTCATGATTTGGGTGACCTTTCGCAAATAGCCTTATTGGATAGTGATATAAGGCTAAGCTATTTGCAGACATTAGACAATAATCTGAACAAATAACAATGGGTAGATATGACCATTTGTTTCCAAAAAGCACATCTACCCATTGAGCCCGGCCATTATATACGGCAGGTTAACGACTAGTATTTCTCACTTAAATAAACTGTTTTCTTTTCCAAATATTGTTCCAAACCATACTTGCCATCTTCGCCGCCAGCACCGCTCATCTTCCAACCATTATGGAAACCCTGATGCTGCTCGCCAATGCCGCGATTGACATAGACCTCACCTACTTCCATTTCTGCAATAGAACGATGGATATAATTCAGGCTCTGGGTAAATAAATAGGCCGACAGACCATATTCACTGTCATTGGTGTAAGCGATGGCCTCATCGATACTGCTGATTTTCACGATTGGTAATATGGGGCCAAAGGTTTCTTCATGAACCAAAACATTATCTTGTTTAACATTAACCAGAACCGTAGGCTCGTACCAATTGCCCTGCTCAAAACCGGGCACTACCGCAGGTTTACCGCCACAGGCTAATTCCGCCCCCTGCGCCAAACCCTGTTTTACCAAGCCATCAATCTGCTCGATTTCACGGCGATTAACCTTGGGGCCCATTTGCGTTGCAGGGTTCATTGGGTCGCCCACCACCAAGGCCTTCACCTTGGGTACAAACTTGGCGACAAACGCGTCGTATACCTTTTCATGCACATAGAGACGCTCGGCACAGGTACAAACTTGTCCGCAGTTGGCAAAACGCGCCCAGAGCGCCTCTTCAGCGGCCAATTCCAGATCTGCATCTTCCATCACGATAAAGGGGGCTTTTCCGCCCAACTCCAACATGACAGGGGTTAAATGCTGCGCACTGGCCTTGTAAATGATTTGTCCGGCACGAGTACTACCAGTCATGGTAATTAAACGGGTGATGGGGCTTTCACATAGGTGCTGCCCTACTACCGAACCAGAGCCATTCACAATATTTAATACACCAGCAGGAATGCCGACATCATTGGCAATACGACCCAGCTCCAATGTTGTTAAAGGCGTTTCCTGAGTCGGCTTAATAACAATGGTGTTGCCTGTTATTAACGCAGGGCCAATTTTGCGGCCTGCCAATGCCAGTGGAAAATTCCAGGCAGTAATCGCCACCACAACACCGCGCGGCACTTTGTGGATATAAATTTTTTCATTGGGTTTATCGGAAGGCAAAATATCGCCTTCAATGGTGAGTGCATTGTCGCAGGCGTATTCAATAAATGTGGCCGTTGCAGTTACTTCACCGCGCGCCACATCGAGCAACTTGCCCTGCTCTTGCACCAACATAGTGGCAAGCAATTCAGTTTCATTGCGAATGGCCTGTGCAAACTTACGTAGCAATGTTGCACGCGCACGCGCCGTAAGGGCAGCCCACGGCTTTTGTGCTGCCTGCGCAGCCTCTAATGCGTCTTGTGCATCTTCTTTGCAGCCTTCCGGGATACGGCCAATTTCAGCACCCGTGCTTGGGCTGTAAACAACAATATGCCCAGCGGCTTTTGATGGCACATATTGGCCATTAATAAAATTGAGATCATTTTTCATCGTGTTTATCTCCCCATCCAGCCGCCGTCAACCAACACGGTGCTGCCGTTCATATAGTTAGATGCGCTTGATGCCAAAAAGACAACCGGACCTTTAAAGTCTTCCGGCGTGCCCCAGCGGCCTTGCGGAATACGACTAAGAATAGACGCAGAACGATCTTTGTCATTGCGCAAGGCTTCAGTGTTATCGGTAGAGATATAACCGGGCGCAATGGCGTTCACATTAATCCCGTGCGATGCCCACTCATTCGACAGCGCCATCACCAACTGGCCTAAAGCACCTTTACTTGCGGCATAGCCAGGCACAGTCACGCCACCTTGATAGGTTAACAATGAAGCGGTGAAAATAATTTTTCCGCTTTTGCGCGCAAGCATGGTTTTACCAATTTCACGGCTCAAAATAAATTGTGAATTCAGGTTTACATTAATCACCTGATCCCAGTATTCATCGCTGTGTTCGGCCGCAGGTGCACGCAAAATTGTACCGGCGTTATTGACCAGAATATCAATCACCGGATGCTCTGCTTTTACTTTTTCAATAAAGGCATAAAGACTGTCGCGATTAGCAAAATCACATTGATAAGCACTGAATTTTTTTCCGGTAGCCGTTACCGCTTTTTCAATCTCTGAGCCTTGCAACTCCAGTGATGCCGAGACACCAATAATATCTGCACCCGCTTCTGCCAGGGCCACCGCCATTGCTTTACCAATACCGCGTTTGCAGCCAGTGACCAAAGCGACTTTACCGTTTAAGCTAAATTGTTCCAACATAATCGTGATTACTCCGCGCAAGACACAAGGGCTTTCATACCAGCAGGATTGTTATCCATGCTCGCAAAAGCGCTGCCAATGTTGTTCAAGCTAGATACCGAACTAATGAATGGCTCCAGCTTGACTTTACCGGATGCAACCAATTCAATGGCCATATCAAAATCAGCCGCCTCGTAAACGCGTGCGCCCACTAACTCAAGTTCTTTCCAGAAGAATTGGAACAGATCCACTTCAGGCTTTTGCGAGTGAATCGCCACCATACAAATACGACCGCGCACAGAGGCAATCTTGGTCATAGCTTCAATCGCCGCTTTCACACCAGACACTTCAAACACAACATCTGCGCCCTTGCCGTTGGTCCACTCTTTGACTGCTGCATCTAAATCTTGCTCAAGCGGATTAACGGTTTTAATACCATTTTTCTGGGCAAATTCATTGCGCACCTGATTCACTTCCGAAATCATGACCTCAGCGCCAACACTTTTTGCCACCAGTGCAACCAACTGACCAATGGGGCCGCCACCAATAACAACTGCTTTTTCACCAGCCTTTAAACGCGCACGGGAAATATCGTGCACCGCTACAGAAAGTGGCTCAATCAGCGCGCCTTGTTTTAAGTCGATATTCTCAGGCAGTTTGTGCAAAGTGCGCGCTTTTACAGTCCATGAATTTTGGAAAGCGCCTGGGCTATCGATACCCATAAATTTTAATTTGTGGCACACATGGCTGTGGCCTGCAGTGCACGCAGGGCACTCGCCACAATAATCGAGCGGGCGCACCACAACGCGATCGCCAATAGCAAAACCTTTTACATTGGCTCCCATCTCAACAATGGTGCCCGACATTTCATGGCCGATAATTTGCGGCGGTGCAACGCGCTGATCCATAACACCGTGATAAATGTGCATGTCTGTTCCACAAATACCTACAAACCCTACTTGCAAACGCACTTCATCCGCAGCAGGAGCAACCATTTGACCTTCAACAACCTGAAAGCCTTTATTACCAACATATTGAGCAGCTAACATAATTTCGATCCCCTCAGGATTGTTTGATTAAATGTGGACGTAGTAATTTTTCATCAAATGTCACACCGGTTCCCGGCTCATCGGAAGCAACCGCAAGACCATCGGCGATCACAATTGGACGCGTGGTGTAAGCATCTATAGGAAAGGAGTGAACTTCGAGATATCCCGCATGTGGCTGGGAAGACATCAGCGACACATGCAACTCATGCATACCGTGACTGCAAACAGGCAAGTTGTGTGCGTAGGCTAGCTCGGCGACTTTTAACCACCCGGTGATGCCACCAATATTGGATGCATCTGGCTGCAAGAAACCTAATTTGGCTTGTCTGATGGCATAGGTAAATTCATGAATGGTGTGCAGGTTTTCACCCATCGCCAAAGCGATGTTAATGCTGTCCGCAATGCGGGCATAACCTTCATAGTCATCGGGAATGGTTGGCTCTTCAAACCAGGTGATATCGTACTGCTCTATCGCCCGGCCAAAACGAATAGCTTTTTCAACGGTCATTGAGTAATTGGCATCGACCATAAAGGTGGTGTGTTTACCAATTAATTCGCGCACCGCAGCAACGCGCGCAACATCTTCTTTGTAATTGTCTTTACCGACTTTAATTTTTACCGCGTTAAAACCGCGATCCAAATAACTATCGATATTCTTCAACAGTTTTTGTTCGCTGAAATTCAAATCAATACCGCCCGCATAGCAACGGGTTTTATTACTCGCGGCGCCCGCCAATTTCCACAACGGTAAATTCAGACGCTTGCAGCGAATATCCCACAGGGCGATATCGACCGCAGAAATAGCGAAACTAACCAAACCGCCGCGACCCACATAGTGCAGGTGCCAACCCAAATCTTCCCAAATTGCATGAATATCCGATGCATCACGACCAATCAGCATTGGCTTTAGCTCATCATCCAAAAGTGAGTAAATGGCGCGTCCGCCCTTGCCGCCGGTATAGGTGTAACCAACACCTTCGGTGCCATCCTGACAATAGATGCGGCACACCAGCAATTCAAAACAGGTGTGATCGCCGTGTTTTGCATCGGATAACACCTCGGCCAATGGCACTTGGTAGTATTCAACTTTGACGGCTTTGATATGTGTTGCAGAGAGTTCGTTGTGACTCACGCAAGAAATTGTATTTAGCATAGACCTATCCCGATGCATTTGTTTATTGTTAACAATCTACACTCAGGATAAACACTTGTAAAGGAGAAAAGTCTGATAATTTCAAAAGTGGGATACGGAAATGCAATAACGATAAAAAAGCACTAAAGCGCGAGGTAATACTTACCAATACGGCCAGATGGCGGCACTTTTTGCCTACATCTGGCGAGCGATAAGAGACTAAACAGAAGAGATAAAACAGCGGCGATCAATAACCAGGGTTTTATTTGACGGCGACAAGTTGACTCTCGATTTCCTCCAAACTTTTCCCTTTGGTTTCCGGCACCATTTTTAGAACAAAAATAGCACCCAACACGCAAAAGCAGGTATAGATCAAAAATGTGACCGCAACACCCTGAGCCTCTATCTGCCACGGGAACAATGTAGGCACCAATACGCCACCAAAGAGTGTACAGACCAGCGCACAAGCAGGAATGGCAACACCCCTGATGCGCGTAGGAAATATTTCGGAAAACAAAATCCACATGACTGGGCCTAAGGAAAAGTTAAATGCCGCCACAAAACTAATTAATCCAATAAACACCAGCACTCCCTGCATATGCGCAGCCGTATTCAGCAAATCAACCTGCAATGAACCCAGCGCTGCAGACCCTAAATGGGTCACTAATGCCCGTTTAAATTCCAGATCACTGGCATACTCAACCCCAAACATAGGAGCCAATAGTGACGTATCAATCCGATCAGCGAAGGCTGCGACAGATTCTGCGCTCAACATATAAGTCGCACCTGCAAAACAATAAGCCACCACACCCATGCTCACAGCAGCCCAGACCGAACCCCAAAGCAAAATAGGACGGCGCCCCATGCGATCAATCATCACCAGCGCCAGGAAGGTAAAAAATAACCCTATAGCACCAACCCATACGGTTTGCTGGAAAGCGCTGGCATCGCCCCCACCCACCTGCGAAAAAATAAATGGCATATAACCTAAAACAGCATTCATACCGCATAGAGATTGCAACATGGCCGCACCAGCACCAATAAAAAGCGCGATACGCAACCTGGATTTAAACAACAAACCCAACTGCTCACTTACACTCAGCGAATGCTCAGCACCTTTTAAGTTGTCACAAATCTGATTAAATTGCTGGGCAACCATCTCAGCAGGTGCAATTTTGGCAATTACCGCTTCCGCCTTATGCTTCTTACCATTCATCACCAACCAACGCGGGCTCTCCGGAATAAAAAAGAGCAATAAAAACCAGACCAACGCAGGCAAAATTTCTAACCCTAACATCCAACGCCAACTGGTTAACTCGGTTAAACCAATCCAATTTGCCCAAGCGGGCTGCGAACTAATTACGGTCACTATGTAGAAATTTAATAGCTGCGCGATAAAAATCCCCACCACAATATTCATTTGATTCAGTCCCACCAACTTGCCACGCAAGTCTGGCGGGGCAATCTCACCAATGTACATTGATGCCAGCGTGAGCGATGCAAAAGCTAAACCGCCCAAAAAGCGCGCAGCAAAAAGCGTCTCAAAACTAACGGCAAATGCCGACCCCAACGCGGAAATTAAATACAACGCAGCAATGACTAATAAGGTGTTTTTCCGCCCAAAGCGCTCACAAAAATAACCCGCGCATAGCAACGCAACAATTGACCCCAACCCCGTAGCACCACCGACAATGGCACCCACTTGAAAGGCCGTTAAACTAAATTCAGCAATAATGTATTTAATGGTGCCGGAGATCAGGGCTATATCCAGGCCAAATACAAATCCACCCAGAGCCACAATAAAGGAAAAGAAAAATGCGTTTCTATTTGCTCTCTGCATATCTAATTACCACTCAATAGTTATTATTTGAACTGATCGCCCAGCCCATCAATACCGACAAAACCAAGCCTATTGCAAGGCTATCGCCACCTTTCAATAGAACAACTGCAATTACTCTGGTGCATCCAGGGCAGATCTGCAGAACACACACCACTTAAATAGAAACCCTGACTCAAGTGTAACACGCGCCATTTTTGTTAACAATTAAATATATACATTTATATGGAGTACTGTTAACCTTCGCAATGCAGCCAATCAGTTGGCCAAATAAACATAACCATTGCAGGTGTGATATGAAATTCACTCAACTAATTAGCATCGCAACCTATACCCTTATTTTGGGCGGCTGTGGCGGTGGCGGTGGCGGTGGCGGAACATCAACCCCCCCAGCATCAAGCAAAGCCAGTGTCAGCCCCACAAAATCGTCCACCGCCGTTAGCAGTTTAGTCGCAAGTAGCAGCACTAGCCTGTCGAGCACACCGAACAGCTCAGTCGCTTCAACTGACAGCAGACCGAAAATCAGTTTCAATAGAGACATCAAACATATTGTTGGCGGTATCGACAGCTTTGACCGGCGCAAATTCATCACCATTCACTCGTCCAATACCGAAGCCGATTGGTTTGGTTCAAACGCCCAAAGTTTGGGAGCCCCCAACGCCTCACCTGACCTGATTACCGAAGTCATGGACGGCTATGATGTGTATTTCGGCCGCGATACCGGCGGCATTACCTGGCAACTCGGTGAACTCAATCAAGACCCCGCTCGCCCGGGTTTTGTCAGCGAGAGTCACGCACAAACCAAAGGTGGCGACGCACGCTGGGTGTATAGCAACAATGCCAACAGCACCAAAATTCGTCAGTTTGAAAACCGGCTAACGGATATGATTATAGGGGCACAGCAACACCCCTTCTGGCCAGATGGCAAAACTACCCGCAAAGGCTGGGCACTCTCACAGACCGATACCCCAAGTGAACCTTTTGGAACTGCCACTGGCCACTACATGGGGCAGTATCTCGCGAAATACTTTAATAAAGGCGCAGGCGATTTATATGGTCAACCTAAGCCGCTCTATGTTGAGGTTATGAATGAACCTCTTTATGACCTGGTGGATGCTAGTGCATCACCAGTGCCAGTAGAAAAAGTATTCCAGTTTCACAACACAGTGGCGGCAGAAATTCGAAAGACCAATAGCGATGTTTTAATTGGCGGCTACACAGTGGCCTTTCCCGATTACGATAAAAATGACTTTCAACAATGGCTAAACCGCGACAAAGTTTTTATTGATCTGGCCGGTGCCAATATGGACTTTTACTCAATCCATCTCTATGACTTTCCGGCGCACAATAATCGCGAGAAATATCGTCGCGGCAGCAACGTCGAGGCAACCCTCGATCTGCTCGAGCAATATGACACGATTAAATTTGGCAAGATCAAGCCCTTAGTGATATCGGAATATGGCGCCAGCATTCACTCCATGTTTTCTGATCCCTGGACCCCACAGCGCGACGGATTACGCCTGATTGCATTTAACGGTCTATTGATGAGTTTTCTTGAACGCCCCAACAATATTGCTAAAACGATTCCGTTTCTGCCGATAAAAGCCGAATGGGGCCGCGTTAATGGCATACCCTACAATGACCGCCTTATGCGTCAACGTAAAGAGGCACCCGGCGAAACTGGTGACGAATGGGTTTTCACTGACATGATCAAGTTTTATCAATTGTGGTCAGACGTAAAAGGAACACGTATTGATATTACCTCTAGCGATCCCGATCTGGTCGTCAATGCTTATGCCGACAATAAGCGGGTGTATCTCATCATTAACAATTTGGAATTTAACGCGCAAGAATTCACACTGAATGATTATTCATTAAATAATCCTGCCTTTGCCAATGCGACGATTAAACACTTACATCTGGATAGCCAAAACGCGCCTGTCTTAAGCGAAACGGTTAGCGACAAGTTTCCAGATTCGTTAAGCATTGGTGCTAGTGGCACCATGATCATTTCCATGAACTATGAAAGTGCAGTAGTAATCGATCAAACTAAAGTTGAACAGAAAACATATGCAACAAATTATTTGCAGGCAATTAAAACCAATAGTCCCCTTAACTTTGCGATAAACGGCATCACTCCAGCAGCATTTGGAGAAGCCACGTTACGTTTGGGCATAGGCAGGGATCACGGAAAGTCATTGCAGCCTAAAGTGATCATTAATGGCACCGAAGTAACTGTGCCAAAAGATTATCGCGGCTATGATCAATATCACCAAGGCAAAGGGCGGGAAAACTTTTTTGGTGTAATTGAGATCCCCGTACCCTATTCAACCCTCAAAGCTAACAATCAGATTGAGGTGACCTTTGCAGATGATGGCGGCCACATAAGTTCAGCGGCATTAAGAGCGTTTCACTACAGCCGAAACTTCACCCACTAAACATTCTCTGTCGTGCCGTTTGCCATACTCACCCGAGTATGGCTTTTTTATTTTTACTGATTATTTTTTACGGAAACATCAATTGTCTTGGCAATTTCTGGCAATGGTGCAAAGTAGTATTCGTAGGCAGAATTTAAATTTGCATTTAACGGATTGTTGAGCGAAAACATTCTTCGCTTACTCAACTGTATAAACTTCAAGCTGGCTAAAAATTTTTTATCCCATAGCGTCTGTAAACTTTTATCCTTATAGGCAGCCAGCAACCCCTGTTCAATTCTGGCTTTTAATATCTTATTCTGCACGCTAACGAAAAAAAATCGTGGCAACTTATAATAAAAATAAAAACTGTCATCAATAGTCAGATGCAAACCTGAATTGTTATGCAGATACTCATTCATAATCTGGCTAGCCCCCAAACAAAATAAATCCGCCCGGCCAGAGGCAACCATACGAAATGAGCTTTTGTAAGCTGGCACCTCGATTGTTTTAAATCCGTTGGCATGCAAAATTTTTGTATCAGCCCACTTAATACCCTGCAAAATACGGTACTGCTTGAGCTCATCAGAAGTCTTCGCCGTTGCCACTGCTTGGGCCACACCCGGATTGACAAAACATACCCTATAACTCAAAACCCCTAAATCGATGGGAAACTCTATGTAAGTAATAGCAGAGCGCTCGACCCCATCATAACTATCTTCAATAACTAAATTAGGGTACTCATTACTTGCAATCGCTTGTTTGGCTCTAAGCCGATTAACACCCTTAGGCAAAGGCTGAAGTTCATAGTCACCATAGCTAGCGCGAGTTTTTTCAAGGACCAAGGTCAGTAGCTCAATCGTATAGTTTTCGTATTGATCTACAGGGGTGCTGGGGACACGATAATTCACAACCTGCATGCCCAAGCAGCCGCAAGAGACCCCCACTCCCGAAAAGAATAGAATTCCGATTATATGGCGCAGATGTAAGCACACAATCCCTCTCCCGCTGAATTCGCTGTTAACCGGCAATATCTCTTATACACAAGAGTAGATCATTGTTCACTAAACGGGTAAGCATCGCCTGGGTACTACAATTCTTTCCAATATGCACCCAGGCCGCATTTTGTCAACATTTTACATAAAACCGATACATCTATAGAATAGAAAGCAACCCCTTAACCCTGTCCCAAATAAGCGAATATGCGATGAAACGAATTGTGATTATTGGCGAAAGCATGCTGGAACTAAGCCCCGCTAGCCCAGATTTATGGCAACAATCATTTGCGGGGGATGTGCACAGTTTGGCGGTATATTTAAAACGCTGCGCGCCTGAAGCAATACAAGTATCGTTCATGAGTGCGGTCGGGGTAGACGCCGCCAGCACCAAACTAATCTCCAGCCTGCAGCAAGAGGATATAGATACCTCTTTGATCTATAAGCACCCAAGTAAAACCTTGGGGCTCTATATGATCAACAATACCCCCAGTGGCGAGCGTAGTTTTCAATATTGGCGCAATGACTCAGCGGCAAAACAGGTCATGCATTTACATCAGGCGCAAGTTTCCGCTGCGACTTTCACAGTTCCCGATCAAGTGTTTTTTTCCGGCATTTCTCTGGCCATATTAGAAAAAAATAGCCGCACCCTTTTTTGGGATTTTATTCACCACCTGAAAAAAAAGGGCACACAAGTCATTTTTGACCCTAACTATCGCGCAAAATTATGGGATTCTATTGAGGATTGTAAAGCCCAATACGAACTCGCTTTTCATGCAAGCAATTTGGTTTTACCGAGCTTGGAGGATTTCACCAATCTTTATCAGCTAGACTCCGCAATCGCGGTTAGCAAATTTTTAAGTGCTTATGATATTGATGAAATTATTATTAAAGATGGCCCTGCTCCTATTATTTATCAGTCAAGCCAAGAACAATTGGAAGTTGCTATTGAGCCCGTCACTCAGGTTATAGATACAACTGCAGCAGGTGATTCTTTTAATGGCAGCTATCTAGCGGCGCGCGCACGCGGGCTAAACCCCGAAAATGCCATTCGTTTTGCAGCAAAAATATCTGCACTGGTGATTCAACACAAGGGAGCCATTCTCAATCGCGAACTCTTTATGCACCACCTCAGCAAATCAACTCATTAACATCGCCTTTTACGCTACTTTTTCACCTCACACTCAAGCAAACAAGCTCCAGTTCCGCTGGAGCTTTTACTAAGCAGATCACAAATAAAATAATTATAGAACCGAATAATTTTTTTAATTCTAATCCTTGCGAACAGCAACACAAAATAATTCTATCATCAGCATAGACTCAATCTGTTAGCGGATTCCGCTACACCTATTCAAACGCACCCATCTACTGTCAGCTCTAGCTAAAAGGAGATAAACATGAATAAAATAAAATTTTGTTTTTCTATTTCTGCATTATTGTTTTCAAGCACATTATTGGCACAGGATCAGTGCAACACTACAAGCGAGTGTAAAAACACCTACGGCAGCTCTGCGACAGATTGTGCCAACAGCAAATCCAGCCTTAGTATTTGCATGTGCGGCACACTGCGCTGCGACAGTTTTGGTCAACCTACTATCAGCTACATCAATGTCCCAGCCAAAATTCAGGCAGAAGATTTTTTAACAGCATTTGATACAACACCCGGCAATCAAGGCGGGCAAGGGCAATCCGGCAATGTCGATATTCAAATAACAAGCGATACTGGCGGTGGCCTCAACGTCGGTTGGATTAATAGTGGGGAATGGCTGGAATACCCCATCAATATCACTAGTGCAGGTGAATACCAACTTCACCTCCGCATTGCATCACCCAACGCTTCCGGCGCACTCAGTATTGATATTGATGGCGCGCTACTTGGTAGCACACTAACTATTCCAAACACAGGCGGATGGCAAAGCTGGCAAACAATCAGTTCGGCTAAAAAAAGCCTAACCGCAGGAAAAAAAATGCTGCGTTTAAATATGCTCACAGGTGGATTCAACATCAATTGGGTCGATATTAAAAAAGTAGAACCAGACACCAACAATCCACCAGTGGATCATGTCATTCTCGGAAAATTTAATACAACCAAGGATTTATTACTCGCACACTTCGATCAAAAACCTGATCTAGATGATGTGCACGCAGTTGCTGCCCTTGCCACCATGTTGCACGACTCACGCTTTAATAATGTGAAATACCATGCAGTAGCTGGAACTATCGGCACTCAAGGTGGCCGCTATATAGATGCACCACAACTTTTTAACTTAGCGTTTGGAAGCAATTGGTCTAACGCTTCTACCAACTGGAATGCTGCCGTTAATAACGTCACGCAAAAAGCCTTGGCAACATTGAATGCCGGCGGCGACATTTGGGTACAAGAAGCGGGTCAATCGGATTTTACCGCCGATGTACTCAGAGCCATTCAGCAGGCTAACCCCGGCATAAATTTAAAAACGCGCTTTCATGTTGTTCAACACAGCAACTGGAACGAAGATAAAACAACACCCGCCGATTTAACCTATGTGAAAAATACTGCGCAATACAACAAAATTGCAGACGGCAATTCAACGGGTAACGGCACACCGGGATTTAACACCAAAGACGGTAGTGATTGGCAGAGAGCAAAAGCCGATGTTGGCGTAGGCAATATCTGGAGTGAAGCGCAACGAGTTGCGGATGCAAACAACAATATCAGCGGATACGAAAACCCCTCAATTAAAGCCGGTGGTTTTGATTTTTCCGACTGCGTTGAAAATGCCTGGATATTTGGATTTGTAACACTCAATAATTCCAAAGCATTTTTTGATGAATTCTTAAAAAAGTAAGCTTTTAAATAAATTAATGGCACTTTCAACCAGCCGTTGAAAGTGTCTTTTTTCTACTCGCGGCGTATCAGCGGCTCTGTATTAGAGTAGTTAGCCCAATCAAGCTCATGTCAAATTTCTGATATTTTTTCACCTTATCTGTGTATTAGCCGCAAGGTCTCCGCTCTATCATGAAACCTATCAATGATCGCTGGAGACTCCCAATCATGAGCAAGTGCCCTTTTAATCACACTGGTATTCCCGACCCATTTGAGCAAGCTCGCGCAGAGCAAGGCGTTGGGTTTGTTGATGATCAAAATGACCCGGTGATGATGGTGCTGCGCCATAAAGATTTACGCAAATGTGCGCACGACTGGAAAACCTTTAGCTCTGCCGCCACACCCGGCAGAATTGTGGTGCCGTCCGAAGTCAATATTCGCGATATTCGCCAGGTTCCCTTTGAAGTAGACCCACCCCTACACGGCGATTACCGTGCTTTTTTAGAGCCTTGGTTTAAACGCCCTCTTGCGGAAAATTATCGCCAGAGTTTGCGTCAACAAATTTCGGCATTAGTGCAAGAATCTCTACAACAGGATTTCATTGAAGCCATTTACGATTTTGCGCTGCCGCTACAATCTCGCGCCTTAACCCTACTGCTTAATATTCCTTATGCAGAAGCAGAGGTATTTATCAGCTGGGGAACCCACGTATTTCGCAGTGAAGACAATCCATTAGATGGCAGCAAAGCCCAGGTACTTTATAACTATATTGATAAAAAAATCGCCGAGGCAGAAAAATCGCCCAGCGACGATATTTTTTCGGTGTTATTAGCCACTGAAGTGCAAGGCAAAAAATTAACTCACGATGAAATTAAAGGCATCATTGTGCTCACCTTTGCTGGCGGCCGCGACACAGTGATCAATATGGTCACCAATACTCTCGCTTATTTGGGTGAAAACCCCGAATCCCTGACGCGTTTACGTAAAGAACCTGAAATTCATAACCGTGCGATTGAAGAGCTCATACGTTATTTCTCTCCCCTCACTCATATGGGAAGAGTTGCGACTAAAGACAGTGAAGTTTGTGGCCATGCAGTCAAAAACGACACCCGAATTTCACTCTGCTGGGCCTCCGCCAACCGCGATGCAAGCGTTTTTGAAAACCCTAACGAGGTAGTGTTGGATCGAAAATTAAATCCGCACGTCGGTTTTGGTTTTAGTCATCACAATTGCCTTGGTGCAACTCACGCACGGGTAATCATGCAAATTCTGTTGGATGAGCTGTGCCAACAAGTCGATAAAATAACCCTGGGTGATGCACAGGAAAATATTGAAAACTGGGGTGAATTTCAGCGCAAGGTTGGCTACCACAAGTTGCATATCCAATTATCCAAATAATGTTTTGTTCAAACAAAGATTGAACCCAACACTTTTACGCGAGAATACAAAATGGCAAAAATTACTTTTATTACCCCCAACAAAGACAGCATCACTTTGGAAGCAACTTCCGGCAGCGCAATGGAACTGGCGGTTAACAATGGCATTCCAGGTATTGGCGGCGACTGTGGTGGCGTCTGCTCCTGTGCAACTTGCCATGTATATGTCCCCGCAGAACATGCCAGTAAATTGAACGCCGCAAGTGAAATCGAAAAAGACATGCTGGAGCTGGACGACAATGTAAATGAGTTCAGCCGCTTGTGTTGCCAAATTGAAATCACCCCTCAGGTAGATGGCTTGGTACTCGAAGTTGTTGGCTAATCCAATCAACAACATTCAAACAACCATAAACAATTATTTGTGGGTTAAAGGCTATGACTAAGCATCCGCTTACAACACCAACTTGTATTATCGTCGGCGCCAGTCACGCTGGTGTTAACACTGCCTTTGCACTGCGCAAAGAGGGCTGGGCAGGGAAAATCATCCTAATCGATAGCGACCCAAGGCTTCCCTATCACCGCCCACCACTGTCAAAAGCTTATATCACCAGCGATGATCCAATCGAAAAACTGGCGCTCAAACCAGAAGCCAGTTACACGCAAGATGAAATCGAATTATTGCTGGGTGTTACAGTCACCCAGCTGGATGCCAAGGCAAAAAAAGTCTCTATCCATAGTGGCGATGAACTCTATTACGACAAATTAATTCTCGCGACCGGCGCAAGCCCTATAGTGCCGGCGATTAGTGGCTTGACTGATGCGCACAATCTGTTTTTTATGCGTAATCTGGAAGATAGCATTGCTATCAAGACCGCAATTCACAACAGCTCAAACAAACGTGTTGTGATTATTGGCGGTGGTTATATAGGCTTGGAAACGGCGGCCTCGTTAAAAAAAATGGGCGCATCCGTGTTGGTACTAGAGCGCGAAAATCGTATTCTCGCCCGTGTCACTGCACCGGAAATGTCGGCATTCTTTTTACAATTGCACGAGTCTCATGGAGTAAACATTATTACCGATAAAAATGTCAGCGCCATTACCACTGACGCGGGTGTTAATAATGTAATCACCACTGACGGCGCGGAATATCCAGCCGATATTATTATTGTGGGTGTCGGGGTGCGAGTAAACAAAACTCTCGCCGAACAAGCGGGCTTAACCCTTGAAAATGGTATTTGTGTCGACGCACAGGCGCGCACCAGCGATGAAAACATCTATGCCATTGGCGACTGCACTTATCACTTTAATCCGCACTATCAACGCCACATACGTTTGGAGTCGGTACAAAACGCTGTCGATCAAGCTAAAATTGCCGCCTTAGCTATTTGCGGCAAAGGGCAAGATTACAATGCACTACCCTGGTTTTGGTCAGATCAGTACGATGTAAAATTACAAATGGTAGGGCTCTCCAGTGGTTATGATCAAATCATAATTCGGCGCGAAAACACCACTGAACAGAAATTTTCCACTTGGTATTTTGCAGGGGATGAATTGCTGGCGGTAGATGCAATTAACAATGCCAAAGCCTATGTTCTCGGAACCAAATTGATTAAAACAAATAGCAAAATTAACAAAACCAACCTAGCTAATTCTCAGTGCGAATTAACACAAGAAAATTTACTAACAACATGTTAGGTATTATTGATGAGCGCGCATACATGCGGTACT
Organism: Cellvibrio sp. OA-2007; assembly: GCF_000953825.1. Lineage (GTDB taxonomy): Bacteria > Pseudomonadota > Gammaproteobacteria > Pseudomonadales > Cellvibrionaceae > Cellvibrio. The sequence continues at coordinate 87,507 of NZ_BBUL01000094.1, forward strand.
GAAACGTCTGCGCATTGAGTTTATCGGCGCGAGCGAAAGTGGCCAATGGGAAATTGATTACATCCATACACGATAACTACCTGCCGCCCCAACCCCCTCAAAAGCAATAAAATGTTACCTGAGTAGCATTTTATTGCCTAAAAATACCAATTACTTGCCCTACCCCCTGCATGTGGCTTACAGTGTCAGCCCCTGTCGATTGTCAACATTTAATTGTTGGTTATTTGTCTCGTGCGGTTTTAACCTCAATGAAGCATTTGGCAGCCGGCGTTAATAATTAATAATACCTGGAGCCAACTGTGAAAAAACTATCTCGCCCCCTATTCTGTGTGGCGCGATCACTCGTTGTGATTGCCGCAAGTACAGCCATATTACCCACCGCGTATGCAGCAAAATCTACTGCGTGGGAAGGTAACTTCCACGATTACCGCGTTGAAAGTGTCAATTATTGGGACCAAGAAAACCCAGCAGCCAAAGCCGATGACTTTAGTGGCGGTGATCCTTGGTCTTATAAATTCAAGTGCGATGGTTCCCCTTGGAATCTCAACACCTATTGGGATAAAGACGGCCACTCAGTCACCGAAGCCTATGAATACCCTTATATGCGTATTCGCTCACCTTGGTCTGCTACAGAAGCCATAGTGCGCGATAACACTCCCGCCGCACAAAGCTTCCCGCTGTCTGATTTGAGCAACAAAGCGGGTTGGCGTTTTGTTCCAACCGCAAGTGATGAATTTAATCAAGCCACCTTAGATGTACTTAAAAGCCCAAGTGACAGCACCGGTAAATGGGTGACTAATAACCACACATGGGGCGGGCGTGAGCCAGCGCCTTTTTTGCCAAAAAATGTGCGCCAGGAAAGCGGCCTACTAAAACTCAGCCTTAAACAAAAAGTAGAGTCGCAAATTTATGGTTTTTTGAACGCTAACTTTATGAATGGTTGGAGCGCAGCCACCGCCATGAACGCTACACCTGTGCGTTATGGTTATTTTGAGGTGCGCTCTAAAGTAGGGGTCGGTTCTAGTGCTTTTTGGTTGTATTCAAAATCAATGGAAGATGTGCGCTACATCAAAGGCGAGCGAGTATTTACCAAAGCCTTGGTAGACCATAATCTTGAAATCGATGTATACGAACAAGCGGGGCGCCGTCCTGAATGGGCCCCTTATTACAATATGAATACTTGGGTATTTGAATACCAAGGTGACGATCACCGTATTTTCAGTAAAAAAGCTTCTGGTCAAAGTTGCGGTCGTGAAGGCTGGCAAGGTGGCGATGATCTGCTGCCCCATTCAGCTGGGCTACAAAACGGCGGCCACTGGAAAGCCGACATAGATTTTGCTGCCGACTTCCACGTATATGGACTCTATTGGGGTCCAGATGAACTTCGCTGGTATGTAGATGGTAAATTAATTCGCTCGATGAAAAACCGTTATCACCATACTCCGCTGTATATTTTGCTCGACACCGAAACCATGCCCGATTGGTTTGGCTTGCCTACTCCAGCTGAACTACAACATGACCACGAAATTGATTATGTGCGTGTATGGACAACCGACGCCCTCGAAAATCACAACGGTAAAGGCTGGCGTGCAATTCAAGCAGACGGTAACGCACGTTACAGCATGCGCGTTGCAGCTCGCGATGGAGATGGTCATCAAAACGGCAAAGGTGCCAATCAACCATTAGAATATTTACAACAACATAGCAAACCCTTTGGCACGGTCGAAAGTTATATTGGCAGCGCAACATCTGGTACCCAAAACCCGGTAAAAGCCACTGCAGTGAATTTTAAAACAACGGATTTGTTAGTGCTTTCTGAGCGCCGTCTTAGCCCTTATCGCGCAGCAGCTGACAATATTCGTTACTACTACGCGCATTACGGCCACGTGATTGATGCCATCATCACGCCAAGTAATGCCACCAACAAAAATATTAAATGGGTTTCTGACAACCCCGCAATCGCAACAGTGACTGCTTCCGGTGTGATAGTTCCTGCACAAACTTATGATGCTGAAACCGGTAGCCTTACCCATATCGCATCAGGTGAAGTTACATTAACCGGCACTCATGCAGATTTACCGGGTAACGTTTTCACGCTGCGCGTTAAATTGGTTGAAGTGGGCAGTGAAAATAGCATCACCCTTGCGAACTTTAGCACCACCGGGCGCAATGCGACCGTTGCTGAAGGCTATGCAGCGAGTGCTGTGGGTTGGGGTACAAAAGGTTTTCCATCAGCCATCACCGACAATACTCGCGGTGAGTTTGGTAGTTATCAAATCGATTTTGGTAGCGGCGGTAAATTTAGTTTTATGCTCAGTGCTGGTACGCCTATTCAAACTGGCACCGGGGTAAAAGTATTTATTGATGACGAAGAAGTGCTGTCTGAAAATTTAAATAATATTTCAGGCGATTGGGATGCACACTTTGAAAATTGGTTTCCAACTACCTTTACAGTAAGCCCAGGCAAACATTGGGTGAAAATTATGAGTGCGGGCGCATCGGAATGGCAGTGGTTTGGTCACAGCGCGCAATTTTTACAATTATTGGACGGCACAAATTCTCCTTCCAGTTCAGCGGCAAGTGCATCAACAATGTCATCGCGCTCATCCGTGGCACAGTCTTCCGTTGCAGCATCGTCAGTACCTACGTCATCGGCAGCTCCGTCCTCAGTAGCTAAGTCATCCATTGCGCCATCCTCAGCCGTTAATTCGTCAGTTGCATCAAGCATTGGTGGCATAGGTGCTAAAGTGATTGTGCAAGCAGAAAACTTCATTGCAACGGGCGGCACTTATCAAGGCTTCCAAAAATACACCACTGCAAATGGTATTGGGGCAATCAATTATAACCAACGTGGTGATTGGGCTGATTACAGTTTCACTATCGGCAGTGCCGGCACTTACACAATTAATGCTTTCTTAGGTACCACACTAGCGGATAGTGCAATTGAGCTTTTCATCGACAATGTTTCGGTCGGTAAAAAGACAGTACTCAATAACAATAATTGGGATGCGTTTGTGCCATTAACCCTAAACACCGGTGTGCAGTTGAGTGCAGGCACTCATACGCTGCGCGTTGTGTCGGCAGGCACTACTGCCTCAACGTGGGAGTGGAATGCAGATCGCATTGAATTTACTCAAATAGCGGCAACATCTTCATCACGCTCATCAGCCGCGTCTAGCTCATCTGCTACTCCAACTCCGATAGTGGTTCAAGCCGAGTCTTACACCACTACCGGCGGCACCTATCAAGGCCTACAAAAATACACCACCGCAACGGGCGTAGCTGCAGTTAACTACAACCAACGCGGTGACTGGGCTGACTACACCATCAATGTCACCGCAACCGGCAACTATCGTATCAATGCTTATTTGGGTACCACTCAAGTTGGTGGTGCGATAGAGATATTAGTTGATGGCATTTCGGTCGCGAAAAAGACAGTACCGAATAATAACAATTGGGATGTGTTTGCCGCCTTAGAAGTCAGTAACAGTGTTCGCCTCACGCAGGGTATGCACAACGTGCGTATTATTTCTGCAGGCGCCACGGCTTCAACTTGGGAATGGAATGCAGACCGCATTGAGTTTGTGCCAGTAAATTAAATGTAGATAAAAATTAAATTGAGGTATTTTCCCGCCTCTTGATTGAAGCGGGAATTTTTATACCTTTTAAAAGAGCAGGATAATATCCCGCAATGTTTAAATGCAGTTAATAGATAATAAAGAGGAAAACATTAAAATGAAAAAATTAACACAAAGAAAGTTGTTTTATATACTGACACTAACATTGTTCAGTACCAGCATTTTTGCACAACCAACGCCTCCTGCGGGAAAAATGTGGCAGAAACAAAGTAATCTTTCGGATGATTTTAATAGTGGCTTTGACACGAGCAAATGGCAGAAGCCTTTATGGAATTATGGCGAACCCGTTAATATGGTGGCTGAAAACTCTGGTGTTTCAAACGGAAACTTATGGATCAAGGGAACGCTTGGCACTGGTGCAAGGTGGTTTAATGGTTCTCGGGTAATGTCTAATGCACAAATTAAATATCCCTACTACACAGAGGCTAGAATTAAAAGCGCGAACATTTCTGCGTACAGCACCTTTTGGTTGAATAACGGGGACATTAACAATCGCGATGAAATAGACATCATCGAAAACAATCCTAATCCTTCGTGTAACTGTCAGCCTAATTTTCCATGGCAAATGAACTCTCAGTATTTTCATGTTGTAAATGGCGATACCCAAAGAGCCCATGGCAACTTTGATAACCGAAACCTGCCGGATGGCGCGCCAGGAAAAGGCGTTAGATGGAACGAGGCTTATTTTACGTTCGGTGTATGGCAAAAAGATGCCCGAAATATTCAATTTTATTTAAATGGTTATCCTGCAGGTAGCGTTGTTTCTGCACGGGATTTCACCAGAGATATGAATATTATTTGGGATTTATGGACTGCCGATTTTTCTTGGCTGGGTGGCCTTGCTGTTCAAAGCCAACTCAACGATGATTCAATTAATACCATGTACGTTGATTGGATTAATACTTACAAGTTGGTCGATGGTGTTGCAAGTAGTTCATCCAGCTCTAGTGCACAATCAAGCTCTAGTGCCAACAGCAGTGTTGCCAGTGGCGCTACACAAACCATCGATTTCGCTAATTATTTTGATACCGGTAAAGCAACCAGTGCGGTAGCGGGCGATACCATTATCGGTTTCAATAAATCCGGCGGCGGCAATATTAATTACAATTCTGTTGGTGATTGGGGCGATTATTTAGTCACACTGCCAACAGACGGCCAATATAAAATTGAAATTGTTACCGCATCACCTATGACCAGCGGCATTGGTGCAAAACTGAGCATTGATGGTATTGCGGTGGGTACAATTACCCTGGGCACAACCGGCGACTGGGAAACATACACTACAACCACACTTGTCAATAATCTGTCTATTGGCGCAGGCACCCATACTCTGCGTATTGAAAGCACAGGCACCAGCGCATGGCAATGGAATGGGGATGTAATTCGAGTGGCCAAAGTAGGCAGTGATCCTATAGGTTCACCGGTTACTCCCACACCCGTAAGCATGACCTTACAAGCCGAAAATTTTGCCGCAACAGGCGGTGTATACGATGGTTTTAAAATCTACACGGTTAATGGCGTGAGCGCGGTTAATTACAATCAACGTGGCGATTGGGCGGATTACACCGTGAATGTAGCTGCCGATGGTAACTACAGTTTTAATGCTTACGTAAGTTCACCTATGACTGACGCCGCACTGGAAGTGACCGTAGATGGCGTAAAAGTATTAACCCAAGCTGTGCCGAATAACGGCAGTTGGGATAACTTTCAAAAAATAAGTTCAAGTAACAAAATCGCACTCACCAAAGGCACGCATACCATTCGTGTGGCCAGTGCGGGTACTACCGCATCTACATGGGAATGGAACGCGGATAAATTTGAATTAGTACCCTAGTAAATTTCACACACGTAGAAATTACCCATTATTTTAGTGGAAAATAACTGACCCGCTTCAACAGGATAGAGATTTATTCTGTAGGCGCGGGCTTTTTTTAGAGTTTCTTTAAACGCTTCAACTCCTACCACCTAAGTTCTTCATCAACGATGAACTCTTATTTATCTCTGTGTGTTATTTTTAAGTCATTAAAATTTTTATGTCTCCATAAAAACCAGAACTCTCCATATCCAATGTTTATTCTCTTATCTGCAAACGGCTAAGTTTATCGCCTGCCTCAGAAAACGTGCTGATGAAGACATTATGCGTAGCATTATTGGATATACCACTGCGGTTTTTGCGCTTCCTTCAGGCTTTCTTGATACAAGGCATCATAAAAACTATCCCGTCTTTTTTCGTAAGCCTCGTTTTGCAACAGCACATTGCGTTGATTCTTTTTATTCCAATCGTTCCAAAGTTTGGCTAGCTGCTGTTCTTGCTTCGGCCTTTGTCCGAGAATATTGTGCTGTTCAATAGGATCTTTAACCATATCAAAAAAAGCGAGACCTAAATCTGGCAACGGCTGGTTTAAATATTTTTCTGTTTGCGTGCGCACAGCCCATAAATTATCGGCTTCTTCCATACGCCAAAATAAGGCTTTGTGCGGTGATTGTTTACTTTTACCGGTAACGTAAGCGGTGAGATCTACGCCATCGAGTTTGGCGTCTTTAGTATTAGCGCCCGCCAGAGCTAAAGAAGTAGCGGCAATATCCAAGGCGGAAACCAATCCGTTTAAACGTTTACCTTTGGTAATTTTTTTGGGCCAGTAAGCAATGAAAGGCACATGCACTCCGCCTTCAGTAAGCGCTACTTTACCGAAACGGAAAGGGCTGTTATCGGCCCAGGTATAGTCAGGCCACCATGAGTAAGGATAAAGCCCACCGTTATCGCTCAAGAAAAAAATGAGCGTATTGTCCAGCTCACCGCTTTTATCCAAAGCGTCGATCAGCATACCAATACCTTCATCCATGGCATCCACCATAGCGGCATAGGTGCGGCGTTTTTCATCTTTAATATGCGCGTATTTCTCAAGATAATTTTGTGGCGCCTGGAGCGGTGCGTGGGGCGCGTTGTAACTCATGTAAATAAAAAATGGCGCCTGTTCTTTGCTGGTGCGTTCAATATAACGCGCTGCATCGCGGCTTAAGGCTGTGGTTAAGTATTCATCAAATTCAGCAACACCTTTGTTGCGCATAATGGGTAGCAGATAGCCGCCAGCCCCCAAATGAACCTCTCCAGGCATATAATTGTGGCCGCCATCCAAGAATCCGTAAAAATAATCAAAACCGCGTTCATTAGGCTGAAAGTGTGGCGCACCACCTAAATGCCATTTGCCAAAAATAGCGGTTTTATAACCGACTTCTTGCAGCCGCGCCGGAAAGGTTTTTTCCGTTAAGGGTAAGCCCATGTATTTGTCGTCAGGGGAGTAAGTCACATTATTTTCCATACCAAAGCGCGCTTGATAGCGCCCAGTAATTAGACCCGCACGGGACGGCCCGCAATAGGGATGAGTGACGTAGCCGTTTTCAAAAACCACCCCCTCGTTGGCAAGTGCATCAAGACGCGGTGTTTTAATTTCTGTTTGGCCATTGGTAAATCCAACATCGTTATAGCCCAAATCATCAGCCAATATCACTACAATATTCGGGCGTTTATCCGCACCCAGTGCGCTGCAACTAATCACCACCATAAATGCGGCCTGCATTAACCGCTGGCTTAGTTTCATCATTTTAATACTCCTGTCAGTCACGGGTTTTACATTAATGTTGTTATTCGGGTTTATGCCAGTAATCATCCATACGTTTAATTACCGCACCTAAAAATTCGGGTTTTAGTTGCCACGCGGGGCGATCCAGCGTTAATTCCCATGCAAATAGCTGGCGATAAAGTTGGCTAACTTTAGCAGGATTTTGCAGCGCCAAATCAGTTAACTCGGAGGGATCTGTAGCAATGTTGTATAACTCTGCCGGGCGATCAGGAAAGCGCAGTAATTTCCAATCGCCCTGCCGCAGAGCGGCAATTGGCCCCTCACGCCAGAATAAATTTTTGTGTGGCGACTGACTATTTTTCCCCTGTAAAAAGGGTTTAAGGTCAACACCATCCCAATCTGTAACCTGACGCACATCGCCTCCGGCGGCGGCATAAAAAGTGGGTAATAAATCCAGAGTGGAAACCATAGGGTCATAACTACTACCGGGCTTAGTTACACCCGGCCAGCGCATAATCATTGGCACCCGAATACCGCCTTCTAGCAGATTGGCCTTGGTGCCACTCAAGGGGAGATTAATCGAGCCATTGTGATCGCTGGGGCCACCGTTATCGTTGGTAAATATCACCAGCGTGTTCTCACTTAAACCTTCCTGTTGCAGTGTTTGCAACACTCGGCCTATAGCTCTATCCATGTTTAACATCATGGCAGCATATATTTTTCGCTCCCCAGTAAGATGAGGAAATTGGTCGAGATCGCTCTTCTCTGCCTCCATCGGATAATGAGGTGCAGACAACGATAGAAAAGTAAAAAAAGGTTGGTGTTTATTGCGCTTAATAAACTCGATAGTCTCATTCGCTAGCGCATCAGTCAGGTAGAGTAGGCTTTCGCCGTAATTATTAAAATTGCGCTCTAAAAAATCTTCCCGGCGCGAACTGGGGTGTGCTTGGGTAAAGGGAAAATAACTGCGCGCACCGCCGCGAAAACCAAAAAATTCATCGAATCCCCGCTTGAGCGGATGAAACCTATCCTCATTGCCTTGGTGCCATTTACCTATAAGACTGGTGCGGTAACCGCGTTCAGCTAAATAATTAGCCATGGTGAGCTGATCCAAACGCATGCCCATATCATCGCCAGTGGCGCCTGAGCTGCTCATATAACCCGGTACATTGTTTTCTTCAAAACCAAAACGTTGCGGATATTTACCGGTGAGTAATCCAGCGCGCGAGGGACCACAGACCGAGGCGCTGACATAAGCCTGTTTAAATACCACGCCCTCTTGCGCTAATTGATCCAAATTGGGCGTGGGAATTTCAGTGCTGCCCTGAAAGCCAAAATCGGCATAACCGGCATCATCAGAAAGAATAAAAACGATATTGGGTTTTGCCAGTTCGGCGCCATAACAGGCCCAAGCACTACAGATGAGTAATGCTAAGCCAAGGTAAGAGAGGTAGTTGTGAATAGAATTGCGCTGATTTTTATGCATGGTATTTGGCTCGCAGCAAAGGACTAATCATTATTAATAGCTTAATGATTAGTTCAAAACTCGGCTTTCAGAATCCTGCACCACGCCCTTCAAAATCCTGAACCACGCCCTTCAGAATCCGGAACAAGCATCTAAGCAATTGATTAACAACGATTAATTACTTAGGGAAACATTCTATGCGCCAAATTAATTTGCTTAAGGTGACTGATGGTTCTTTTGAAAATCAACCGGTGCTTGCCCGGTTTCTTTTTTGAACACAGTGCTGAAATAATTTGCGCTGTTAAAACCGACATCAAAGGCAGTAGCCGTGACGGACTGGAGTAGAAGTAATTTTTTAGCCTGATTAATGCGAGTGCTGACTAAATACTGATTCAAGGTTTGGCCCGTATTTTTTTTGAACACTCGCATAAGATAAGACGGACTAACATTGAATTCTTGCGCGATACGCGCCACATCGATTTCATCGCGATAATGTTGATTGATAAAGGCTTGCGCGCGTGCAGCAATTGAATGTTCCTGCTCTTTGGGCAACTGAGTAATCAGTTTGGAAAACGCTAAGGCTTCATCCGTAACAATCGCGCGCACTGCGAGCAAATCGCCACTATTTTCAAGCGCCTGATTGCGCTCCACATTGCGCGCCAGAAGATTATCGAGATTGCCACCGGCTTCAATCCCTAAGCCCGTTAGACGATCGATAGTTTCGCGTACTTTAAGTTTATAAAGTGCAAGATTGCCGCGAGTGCTGGCCTCCAACAGCCCTAATAAGATATCGATCTCTTGCTTTGAGGCGCTTTTGCCCGAACCAATTAATAACTGCAACTCCTCCTGCAATAACTCGGCTCGCCCTTTGATGTAGCGAATGTCTTGATACACCGCCCAGCACCAACAGCACACGGTCACTATGGCACCAAGGTAAAGCAACCAATAGGCCTGCTGAAACAAAGTAGTCGTAGCATGAAACACCCCGAAGCTAATACTACCCGCCAAAAAACTGAGTGCTACGGGGCTGCGCCGCCCTTGGAGCTGCTGGTAGAGCAAATAGCAACAGGGGGCGATAAGTGCGAGCAGAAGGTAAAACGTTAAACTCCATTCAGCGAGCTTAACACTCGGAGTAAACGGCAGCAGCGCGCTAAACCCATCAGGCACTAACAACTGCCCCGTGGTCGCATCCATTATGACAATGTAACCACCACTCGCGAGCAAACCCAACGAATACAGCAGCACTTGGTAGCGCCTGGTTACATGCGTTCCAGTTTGTAATGCCGTAGCAATCACCATTGAAGGTATGCCCAACGCAAATAACACCAGTACGCGAAAAAATAAAATCCCTAATTGTGAATCAGCCTCAGCAAAATTTTGCAGCGCTTTGCCCAACAGATAAATAACATAACAAACGAGATAACAAACATGAAAACCATAACCCGATAAAACTCGCCGACTCACCAATGAAAAATAAACCAGGACCACCAAGATCAACTGTGCCGATAATATCGGTAACAAAACAAAAAGAATGGTATCTATGGGAATATCAATCATAATATTGGTCGACACGTAAACAGGTATTCGCGCTAGTATAACCCCATAAGCTTAGTCTACATTCAAGTAACAGGGCGATAACAATCAACTTCCACTACACCCAAAGCAAGCGAATTTTTTTCTGGCGCTAACTGCCTTGCTTTTGTATTTTAACATTCTGTACATGCTACACCGCTTATGATTCGTATTATTACAACCACCTTGAGTATTTTTTCGTTAATGGCTTATGTACTGAATGTCAGTGCAGCAAGCCCTACCCGCCCTGCCGAGAATTTTATCGGTGCAGAGGCCTGCAAAGGCTGCCATCTTAAAGAATACCAACAGTGGCAAAATTCCGATCACGATTGGGCTATGCGCGAAGCCTCAGAACAGTCGGTGTTAGGGAATTTTAATAATCAAGTGTTTGAACACTTTGGCAGCAAATCGCGTTTTTATCGCAAAAATAACGAATTCTGGGTAGAGACCGAGAATGCTGAGGGAGCTCAGCAAAATTTTAAAATTAGCTACACCTTTGGTTTTTTTCCGTTACAGCAATATTTGATCGGTTTTCCCGATGGTCGTTATCAAGCATTGAATATTGCCTGGGACTCGCGCCCTAACGCTGAGGGCGGGCAACGCTGGTATCACCTCTACCCTAATGAAGCTATTCCACACAATGATGTATTGCACTGGACTGGTCCATACTTTAACTGGAATAGTCGCTGCGCCGCCTGCCACTCCACCAACCTTGAGCGCAATTACAATGCAACCAACAATACTTACAATACCCGCTGGTCAGAAATTAATGTGAGTTGCGAAGCTTGCCATGGGCCAGGAAAAAAACATTTACAACTAATAAAAGAAGGAGCGACTAAAAAATATCCGCACAGTGGTTTTGATCTATACCTTAGCCCTGTTGGCGCTTGGTTAAAAACCCAAGAAAACCCAACCCTGGTTCACACTGGCGAGCGAGATGATAGTCAAGTAGATGTGTGTGGTTCCTGCCATGGGCGACGCGCACAAATTAGCGAAGCACTGCCTTATGGCGCGCCCGCTACTGAATTTCATAATGCTTTTGATTTATCACTCTTGGAAGAACCGCTCTATTACCCAGACGGCCAAATTCGCGACGAAGTATTTGAAATAGGTTCTTTTGTGCAAAGCAAAATGTTTCATAAGGGTGTGACCTGCAGCAATTGCCACGAGCCTCATTCACTCAAATTGCGTGCACCGGGAAATCAAGTTTGCGCCCAGTGCCACGCGCCCGACTATTTTGATACCCCCAAGCATCACCATCACACATCTAAGAGTGAAGGTGCACAATGTGTTAACTGCCATATGCCCAGCACAAATTACATGGTGGTCGATGGGCGCCGAGATCACAGCATTCGTATTCCGCGTCCCGATTTGAGCGATGCATTAGGTGCGCCTAATGCCTGCGTTAATTGCCATCAAAACAAAACAAATCCCTGGGCTGCAACAGCACTACAAGGTTGGTTAGCACAACAGGATAAATCCCTACCCGCCCACTACGGCCAGACCATTCACGCTGCGCAACAGAGACAAGCCAGCGCCGAACCAGCACTCATAAAACTAATTAATTCGCCCACTAGTGCTGCAGCACCCGCACTGGTGCAAGCCACTGCACTGACTTTACTGCCACCCACAGCAGCAAGTTTAGCCAGTGCCCAGCAGAAATTAACAGCTAAAGAACCATTGATTCGCAAAGCGGCGGTAAGTTTTTTTGCAGCGCTGCCTGCCGCTCAACGCCTAGATTATTTATTACCACTGGCCAAGGATAAAGCCAAAGTCGTGCGATTAGAGGTGGCACGCTTGTTAGCAGAAATAAATAGTCAAAACTTAAACAAAGATGTTCAAGCGCAACTGGGCAAGTTATTTGCGGAATATATTCAAGCCCAACAAGTAAATGCAGACACCCCCGAAGCACAAATGAATTTGGGAATTTTTTACACCCGGCAACAAAACCTCACCGCAGCGAAAACCGCCTATGAGCTTGCGATTAAATTATCGCCCCAGTTTGCCAATGCCTATTTAAACCTGGCCGATCTTTACCGCATGCAAGGGCTAGAAGCGGCAGCCCAAAAAAGCTTGCAAACAGGCATCGCCATAAATCCCACTAACGCTGCCTTGCACTATGCCCTTGGATTAAGTTTAATTCGTCAAAAAAATTACATTGCGGCTGAAAAAGCGTTGCACCGCGCTACTGAATTAGACAGCACCAATCTTACTTACTTACAAGCTCATGCCCTAACGCTGGAGCAACTAGGACGCAGACCCGATGCCATCAATTTATTGATCAATGCACCTGAACAACGACGTGATAATTTGAGTTTACTCGTTACTTATTTGAAAAAAGAAAATCGGTTAGAAGAAGCGCAGCTGTATACCAAAAAATTGCACTTAATACAGGAATAAAAAATAATCTGGCAAGCCACCTCCAATAAAAAACCTAATGTCTCTAGGAAAAATACTTAGAGACAATAGGCTTTCTTAAACTAGAAAATAATTAATTAAGGAACCAATTCAAACTTATCCGCATTCCACTCCCAAGTGGATGAGGTGGCGCCAGCACTAGTGACGCGAATGGTATGCGCACCTTTGGTTAAGGCAATTTTGCTGACAGAGCTGACTTTTTGGAAACTATCCCAACTGCCATTATTGGGCACGGCTTGAGTTAATACTTTTACTCCATCAACACTGACTTCCAGCGCAGCACCCGACATGGGTGAACTGACATAAGCGTTGAAGGTGTAGCTGCCGTCGGCCGCTACATTAATGGCGTAATCTGCCCAGTCGCCACGCTGATTGTAATTAATCGCACTTACTCCATTTACGCTATAGGTCTTAAAGCCATCGTAAACACCGCCCGTTGCTGAAAAACTTTCCGCTTGTATGATCATGGCCACCGGTGCTGGCGTAGTCGGCGAACCGACAGCTGCGCTGCCTACTTTGGTCACGCGAATTTCATCACCATTCCATTGCCATGTACTAGTACCGGCACTTTCAATACGAACCGTATGGGTGCCTGCACCAATTGACAAATTATTTGCCAGCGTGGAGGCACTATATAACTCCCAACCACCGGTTGCAGCCAAGCTAGTGGTGCTGACATAAATACCGTCAATACTGAGTTTTGCACCTATACCGCTAATCAATGGTGATGCAGTGGTAACTTCAATTTTGTATTGCCCATCACTCGGCAAAGTAACCAAATAGTCAGCCCAATCACCGGCAGTATTGTAATTAATATTGCCGCTACCGGACTTGTTAAAACCAACATAGGTATCACCCGCTACACTTGCTGTTGATTTACCTGTATCAAAATAATTTGCAAAATCAATAACCGTAGTAGCACTACTGCTACTTGAGTTGCTCAGGCTACTACTTGAAGAACTTACACTATTACTGGAACTAGTCGCGCTGCTGGTAACCGGCTTGTATACGCGAATCCAATCCACAAACATTATGCTCTTACTAGTATCAGCCAACTCTGCTGCTGTTGGTCGTACATCGCGCCAATCCTGATGTTCCACATCAATAATAATGTGCAAAGATTTATTGATGCCTGTGCCACCCGTAAAGTTATTAGGGTCAATCATTGCCGGACCGGAAACAGTACGAACTTTTACACCATCAATGTAGTAATCCAGATTCCAGGGATCTTTCCAATGCACACCATAAGTATGCATAGCACCGCGCCACGTTCCCGCACTATTTAAAATCCAGGACCCCGCATCGGTTGGTTGATAATCTTGAAAGGGAGAGCGAACAAATACGTGGTGACTCACATGCATACGCTGATCAAACCACTCCTGCCCAACACGATCACTACCGTAGGATTCCATTGCATCAATTTCTTGTGTGGAATCAGCACTTAGCATCCATACCGCATTGGCCAGCGTATTGCCGGTATGTTTTACCCGCGCCTCTAAATACAACGGATAAGTAAACGTTTCCTTGGATGAAATAATGCCGGTATAGATTTTGTTGGTGCCCGCCTTTGCACTTGATTGCAAGGCCAAAGAACCTCCCGAAGTATAGGAATGACCAGCGTTAAATTCACTATCGCCCGGGCCAGTCCAACTATTGATAAAAGAAGGAACCCAGCGCGAGTTAAACTCAGCCGGTTTAACGGTGGGGCTAGCAGTGTAATTAAATTCGTCAGATATTGACTGCAACTGCCACGTTTTACCTGTTCCAGCTGCTGCAGGAATAGGAACTGAATCCCAATCGGCAGCGAATGATGCCAAAGGAGCCGACAGCAACAAAGCTGCAGCAATGCATGAAGTGATTTTTTTCATTACAAAAACTCCAAAAAATTATTTTTATTTTAACGAAACCATAAAAAACACAATCAAGATTTGATAAACAACCTCGCTAAAGGTTAGAGCGAACCAACTCGAGTAATTCGGATTTGGTCACCATTCCATTGCCAGGTACTACTACCCGTGCTTTCAATGCGCACAGTGTGAGTGCCGGCGCCAATGGAAATACTATTAGCCAGCGCAAATGCGCTATAGACTTCCCACCCACCGGTAGAACCCACACTGATAGTTCCCACATAAATCCCATCAATAATGAGTTTTGCACCAAGACCGCTGGTCATAGGGGATGCGGTAATAATTTCAAATTTGTATTTACCATCGCTAGGCAGCGTCACCAAATAATCACCCCAATCGCCTACCGTGTTGTAATTAATATTGCCACCACCGGATTTATTAAAACCAATATAGTTATCGCCAGAAACACTCGCCGTAGATTTACCCGTATCATAATAATTGGCGAAATCGATCAGCTGAACTGTATTGCTTGAAGCACTGCTAGCAGCGCTACTACTAGACGATGAACTGGTTGTTGCGGTTACAGGCTTATAAACACGAATCCAATCCACTTTAAAGGTGTGATTACTTGTATTAGTAATTTCAGCATCAGTCGGTTGGCGCCCTTGGGCTGCATTCCAATTTTGATCTTCCATATTGATAATGATATCCATCTCTTTAGTAATGCCTTTTCCACCCGTGATATTCCACGGATCTATACCATCAATGCCGTTGACGGTATTCAGTTTGTCCATCACTTTAACTAACTGGCCATTTACATAATATTCCAGGCGGGTTGGACTAACCCAATTCACACCAATACGAACCCAATTATCAGCCCAATAAGTTACGCCATCCCCTGCATACCAAGTGCTGGCATCGCGCGGTTGGTAATCGGTAAATGGATTGCGAATAAATAAGTGATGGCTTAAATGCAAGCGTTGCGCGAACCAATCATTGCGCGCCGCTTTGCCACCATAAGCCTCAAGAATATCAATCTCTTCTGTGTCGTCAGGGCTGAGCATCCACACATCAGATGCCATTACCGCATTGGCAATTTTTACCCGCGCCTCAACAAATACCGGATATTTCACTCTAGTCGTTGAGGTGATGCAGCCAGCACGCGTAGCAGGAGAAGTGAATTGCTCATTAATCCCATCGAGATTTAAATCCACATCGTAAGTTTTGGTTTCACCCGCAACACGTGTTGCTTTTATTTGCAATTGCCCGTCGGATACTGAAGTATTTTCGCGCATCCACCGAGTAGGCCCTGGCCCTTCCCAGGTGTTGTGATAAAAATTAGTCCACTTACCACCGAAGGTTGCAGCAGATGTAGTAGCAGAGAAGTTGTAATTAAATTCATCCGACTGAGGCTGTAGCTGCCAAACTTTCCCAGCACCTGCACTAGCGGGCACAGGATATACATCCCAATCAGCTGCCAACGAAGCCACTGAAGTCAACATTAATGCTATACAGCATGAAATATGCTTTTTCATAACAGAACTCCACGAAATTATTTTTGTACGGGACGGAAAACGCTTGTTGATATGACGTTAATTGAACTAGGTTAATTATTATTTTTATAAGTCAGGCGACATCTATGTCTAATCAATACAGCACTCAATATATGTTAATTGTTAACATTATTCAAGCACAGGAAAATAACCTTTTCGTCTAAACAAAAAAAGCTGCGGCATAAGGCCGCAGCTTTGAGAAGGGAAAAACATGTGGAAGATCAGCTATAGCAATTAAACAATTAGCTCAAACTATTCACCCCGATATTTTCGTCTTGATGAATAGTCACCGGCCAACCCAAAAATTGATTTTCTGGGCTGTTACTTGCGACGTCCACTAAGAATTTAAAGGATTGGGTTGTATAGGTTTTAGCGGCGGTGTCAAACACAATAAAACCAAAACCACTGCCTTTTTCATGAGCTTGAATATAACGATTATTGGACTTGCCCACCTCGGGATTACCAACGGCATAAACATAAATTTTATTACCGAAACTATCCAAATATTCACCGGTTTGTGAGTGACCATGGGCAGGACGATGAGCAAAAGGAATTTTTATATCGTCAGGGCGCCACCATCTTGGCCAGCCCGCAGCAATAGCCGGTGTGCAAAATGCCCAGTTACTATCGCGCTGTGCATTCACACCGTATTGACACAACGAACCCAGGTGTGTGTCGCCACAAATGTGCAACGCTTTTGATATGCGCATGATTTCAATCGCACGATTGCGTGCACTGGCAGGCCAACCGCTGGAGTCAAAATCATATTTTAAATATTTGGTAGGCAGTGGTTGATGTGTTGATATACCAGCAAAAACAGTTTGGCTTAACACAGCTTTTAATGAATGACTGCGCCAATCATTCGCCCATTGCGCTAAGAACTCTTCTTGCTTGGTTCCTAACAGGTGTAAATCGGCGCGATCAAATTGGGGGTTGATATAGGTTGGAGCTTCGCCCTCGCCGGTCACACCCACTTGAATATTTAACCGTTCCGGACCGCTCTTCCACTGACGATCAGCAAGAATTGCAAAGCCTACATTGCCGTATACTAAATCGGTGTAATAAACACTTATGCCACGCGGCGTAGGGGTTGCATCATAGGGTTCCGGGTGATGCGCCGTATTGGTTTTGTGTACCACATTAACAACACGGACTGGCGTTACATAACCACCCCAAGCATCTACATTGCCAGCAATAGGTGCATCTGTTGGCGCAGCAGCACCGCCCTCACCCCACAAATTACCTTGCAATATATCGTGATCATCAGGCAAACAAATAGTTGGCGCATTGCGCATCACATCTCTAAACGCCCAACCAAACTGATAAAATTTACGCAGATAATTTAAAATGGCAGGCTCCGCTGGCGTGCGAATAAAGCCAAAACCGCCATGATTTTCATAGAGTTGGTCACCGGAAAAAAATACTAAATCCGGATTCAACTTGGCAACATTATTTGCTACCGGCGCATAAGGAAATGCATAATCATTTTGGCAAGTCAGCGCTGCCATACGCAAATCCCTTCCCTCAGGATTGGCTTTAATAATGCCAGAAAAATAATCTGGCACATGACTGCCATCACGACGCTGCTCGCGATAAACCACACGATAATTTACATCATCCTTTTCATTCCAATGGGCAATACGAAATGTTGCCAACCAGGCATCTGAATCAAGCGTAGCGTTTGCCAAAGATTTCCAATGACCCGACTTTTCAATTTGTAACTCGACCTCGTTGCTATCATTCACACCCATAGGTCCAGTTAATACACTTAACTTCAATACAAAGCCTTCATCTGTACGGGTATCGTTAAGTGTATACATAGTCCATAAAATAGGACCAAACTTCTGTTCTGGAACATAGTTAAATGCATCACCTTGCAATGTCCACTTTGAAAAACGATAGCTTGTGCCTTTCGGGTTCGCGGCAATTTCCGAAGAAATTGCAAAGTTGCTGACCACAGCGACATTACCCATGATGCTATCGGTTGCTACCAAATCATCTATTTGGCCAATTAATTTTCCACTGCCGACTAACCTTGCTTCAAACTTTAATGCGTATACACCAATACGCGGCTCACCAGAGAGTTTCAATTCAACTTCAGCATCGCCCAAGGATTGCAGCAATTCGACGCGCTTAGCGCCTAATGCAAGTTGATTGTGGATAATTCCAGCATCAAAGCCTTTTTGTACAAAACAGTTACTGCGATACTCTTTAATATCGCTATTCACACCAATGCGAATACCGGCACCGCCATCTTGCTCACCGTGTTTAACTCGCTTAAGGCGAACTGAAAGAGAAAAAATTCCCGAAGCGTTAGTCAGCTGATGAGTTAGGGAGTGAATACTACGATTACCACCGGTACTCAAACACTCTGCACCGCCATTAACAATACGCCAATCCTCCATGGGGTTAGCCCAATAGCTACCACCGATCCATACCCGATCATGGCTATTGCTCCAGGTATCAGCTACCGATGAATCACGCAGTTGTTGTGTTACTGGCTTATCATTGCCCGTGTTTACAGAACAGCCAATAGCACTAGTTGCCAGACCTGCAACTGCCAGTTTTAATGCATCGCGACGTGAAAAAAAATCAGTCATATATCACCTACTTATTCATTAAATATAATTTTAGTGAGCAAAAATGTTCACTAGAAAAATGTCGGGCAAGCACACACCAAAGTGTTGAATGAAACCCAATGATCTATACAAACAAAATTTAATGAAACTCTATTACTTGATGCTGGGGTACAGCCGCACCTAAGTCAAGACTGCGCTTAGATGGTAAAGAATCCCCCACCCATAACGTGTAGCGCCCCGAGAGCCTAACCTTATTTCCTTCCTGATTAATTCTGTATAAATCTTTTTTATCTATCTCAAATTGTACGCGCTGTTTTTGATTAGGCTCAAGCAATACGCGCTTAAACACTTTTAATTCCATTATCGCCTCACCTTCAATAGGCGATAGAGGTGAAAGGTAAGCTTGAACCACTGTTTCTCCAGCCATCTTTCCAGAATTTTCTACATCAACATTAAATATCAACGACTGATCTTCAGTAATTTTTTGTTTATCCAACTGCAATTTTTTAAATAAATATTTTGTATAAGAAAGACCAAAACCGAAAGGGTACAGAGGGGTTTTGGTCATGTATTTATACGTTCTGCCCGCCATCGAATAGTTTTCAAATGGAGGCAAATCATTAATTGAAGCGGGAAACGTTAAGGGTAAATGACCCGATGGGTTAGCATCACCAAATAATACATCGGCAACCGCATTACCGCCCTGCTCACCCGGATACCAAATCCACAAAATCGCATCTGCCAGCTCATGCAGCTCACCCAAGGCAACAGGGCTGCCCGCTGCAACAACCAAAATTAATGGGCCTTTTTTGTTTTTTGCAATTTCTTTTACATAGTCGATTTGATTTTGAGGCAGGGTAATATCTACGCGATCACCTCGGTCTGGAGAAGCAATAGCATCTACTTCTTCACCTTCCATATCCGCAGTCACCCCGACTACCGCTATAACTGCATCCGCCGCTCTGGCTTCGTGCGGAGCCCAATTTAGGGGGTTGATATTTTTATGAAATGGCAATGCACCGCTGCGATAATTAAGTGATGAACCCAGTGAAACCTTGCCGGCAACACCTTCTAACACTGTTACCAAATTATCCGTAATGCCGTAATAATTTCCGATCAACATGTCAGATGAAGCAGCAAACGGCCCAGTAACGTAAGGTAATTTAATGGTTTTTGACAGCGGCAGCGTATTGTTTTTATTTTTTAACAATACGATAGATTTAGCCGCCACCTCACGCGATAGCTGAATATTTTTATCGCTGTGAATAATATCGGGGGATAAGTTTGTATAAGGATTTAGTTTCTCCGGATCAAAAAAACCTAACCGAAACCGAATTAATAACAATTGTTTTAAGCGTTCATCAATCAACGTCTCGGTGACCATCCCTTGAGCAAAGGATTTTTTTAGTGACTGTGTATAAGTGTCACCACAATTTAAATTTATACCCGACTTCAATGCCAATGCCGCCGATTCAACGCCGCTCTTAGTCACTTTATGACCGGCCTGAAAATCGTTGAGTGCACCACAATCAGAAACAATATAGCCATTAAAACCCCATTGCTGCTTAAGCAAATCATCAAGTAAATAACTATTTGCACAGGCAGGCGCACCATTCACCGCATTGTAAGCACACATAACACCGGCTACTTTGGCATCCTTAACCAAGGCTTCAAAAGCGGGCAAATAGGTTTCCAACAAATCTTTTTTTGAAGGAACCACATCAAAATGATGCCGCAGCGACTCAGGACCGGAATGCACTGCAAAATGTTTAGCAACACCGGCAGACTTGAGATATTTTGGATCATTTCCTTGCAACCCTTTTACAAATGCAGTGCCGATTCGTGCGGTCAATAGAGGATCTTCACCATATGTTTCTTGCCCTCTACCCCAGCGCGGGTCGCGAAAAATATTGATATTGGGCGTCCAGAAACTCAGGCCTGCATACTGGCCATTATTACCAATTGATTGTGCAATTTTATATTTAGCTCGCGCCTCATCGGAAATTGCCGACGACACTCTATAAGCAAGGTCCAAATCAAAAGTTGCAGCCAAACCAATCGCCTGGGGGAAAATCGTGGCTTTGCCATTGCGCGCCACGCCATGTAATGCCTCATTCCACCAATTATATTCAGGCACATTTAGCCTAGGAATCGCGGGAGTAGCGTGAGAGAGTTGTGCAATTTTTTCATCCAGCGTCATTGCGTTTACTAATAAATCGGCACGATGTTCGAAACTCTTTTCAGCATCAAACCAAGGGAGCTGGCTGAGTGATTTTTCTGCGCAGTACGCTTGTTTCGCCACAACTAACAGAATGAATACCAGTATATTTTTTATCATAAACAAGCCTGCTTTTATTAATTGTTAGTTTTTTTAAAAAAAGAGCCAGTCATTGCTGACTAGCTCCTTCGTTTTGAAACAATCATAAAGCTATTATTTTTTCGCGCGGCGAGTATACATTTCGCCATGCAACTCTTTGGCGGCTTTCACCATAGGTGCATAGGGTGTGTCAGTAACCGACACAAAACCTACATTGTAGTTTTCACCATCATAGGAGCGGCCAGTTACTGGGGAATCCATATATTGGAACCAATGTGCGCCAATAAAATAGGGATTATCGACAACCGTTTCCATGTACTCTTTATACATTTTTGCACGATCTTCCTGATTGGCCGCATGCACCAAGCCGGGGTGAAACAGACCTGATTCCGTTGTGCCTATGTGGAATTCACCGATAATACTGGGTTTATCCAGCTCCGCTAAAAACGTCCATTTATTTTTGGTTAAACCTTCTTTATAGAAGTTATAGCTAACAACATCGGCGTATTTTGCCGCTGCTTTAACTACATCTTTTGGCATTCCCCAATCTGCAAAACGCACACCCAGGTACAGGTGATTAGGCATATATTGTGTTAAGGCGCCCTCAACAATTTTGAAATACTCTTCAGCATACTGAGTAAATAACAGACTGAAATCCTGCAATTGAACATCGTTGTTAATGCCAGTTTTTACACCTTTTTGGAATGCATCCCAAGATCCAACTGAGGTTCCCCATGCGGTATTTAATGCTGCTATATCCACATACTTTTCTTTCATCAACTGGGTAAATTTATTTTTCGTTGGCGAGTCTGCTCCATCGCGAGTCAGTGTATTTAACACTATGCCATATTCAGACTCTTTGCTTTCTGAGCGCCCCCAACTTTTTTCGTTATCAATAAATACACCGACACACCAAGGGCTATTTTTAGTTTCTGCAGCAATAGCCTTGGCTGTGGCAAGTGCACGCTCTTTAAATACTGGATCAAATGGATCGGGCAAACCGCCCCAAAAATCATTGCCACTGGAAACTGTTTTGAAGTTACCGATAATCCAACCATTGGCAAAATATGGAATGCGTTGATTATTGTAAAATTTTGGATCAGTCCAGTTTCCTAGCGAGGTAAACCCCCAATTCAACATGCGATCCACAGTAACTTTTTCCCATTGACGCAAATAAGAATCAGGTTCTGTTTCACCGTATTTACGCTCGAGATTGGCACTATAGAAACTAAAGGCTTCGCCTTTTAGCAGTGGGCCTGAGTGGGCATCACGATTGTAATCATAGTGATTACCCAAAGGGTCAGTGTGCTTGGGCAACCACTCAAACATGTCGGCGCGAGTTTTAGAAACCAAATGACGGGTTTTTTGCGCCTCTTCTGAAATAAGGATTTTTCCTTTCGAGTCTTCGGGAGTCAAATCATCGGCACTGCGCTGCTCAATAGTTGAAGCATCGTAATCATAGCCAGTCATAGTGTAGGCATTGGCCAAGCGTATGATGTCCAATCCTGTAGCAAAATAGAGATATCCTTCTGGATCAACCAACCACCATTTTCCATCAACTTTTTTAGGATAAAAATAGCCTGTTGCAGGTTGTTTCGGGCCATTTTTCCATCCGCCAAAAGTGGATCTATCAGCCAATGGAGCACCGTTATTCAGCTCTTTCAATTCGCTCTGGGTTGCTGCTTGCAACTCTGCCTCAGAATGAATTTTACCGGCAAAATCCACTTTGGCTGGCTGGCCAAATTTATCGACCAGATTGACCAGGAAATCTTTATTCATTGCAGGGCTTTTAATAACCCGAATATTGTCGAGGGTGATTTCTTTATCGTGCAAAGCATATTGAACACTTAAGGATATGCGCTTAACAGCGGATAAATCCAAATTCATAACACCCCACATCCAGATGAACTGCACATCATCTCCAGACCAGGTCGGCGGGTTGCCACGCAATCCTGAGGCTGCATTCAACTCCACTTTGGAATCCGGGTTTGCACTGACCATATCGTGGCCACTTAACTTGGAGTAATAAACACGAGACTTACCTACCGGTACACTGACACTGCGGGTAAAGTTATTACCTTTTGCATCAGACACATCCAGAAATAGCTGTACGGAATGTTCGCCGTCATTGGCAATATCAAAGGCAAGGCTGGCATCGCCGATATCGCTCCAATTCCACGTATCTGATTTTGGCTGGATAACCAAGGAGGTGTATTCATGATCAACAGAGTTGTACTTTACTTTTAATGCTTGCGATGCGGAGGTATCACTCGCTGAGGATTTAACCAAACTTCCCTGAGCGTTAAAAAAACTAATTTCTGCCGGTAACTGATCGCCCTCGAAATCAAACAATACTTGCTCAGCGGCGGCGGTTTGGGCTTGGGCTGGGGTTCCAGCAGGATCTTTATCTACCGCTTTATCTTGACAGGCAATAAGGAACAATGCAGCCACACTAAGCACGCTGGTTTTCAGAAACAAAGTAATGGGCCGATCAAGCTTATAACTCGAACACATCATGAATCACCTATTTTTAATTTATATATTGAAGTGTTATCAATAACTGCGATTTCTTAAAAAAACCTTATGAAACAGCCAATTCTCTAGTTTTGCAGTCATTGTTTTGTCAACAATAAACAATATACACCATGCTGGCATTTTATCAACCTTGGTAATCACCTCTTAACAAATCAAGACATGGCTGCATTCCGAATGTCAAATAAATGACATTCCTGGTTTTATTGGTGCCATTTATGACAAGCGCATTTTGCTACATTGAGTCGAGTCAGTGCGGATATCTATTGCGGCGCACCAATAATAACGCGCCAAACTTAGAGCTCAGTAACTCGCTGCTGCATGGTGGTTTTGAATTTTTTAGGCGTTACGCCAAATAGTTTTTTGAATTGGGAAATAAAGTGAGAAGGGCTGGAAAAATTGAGCTCGTAACTAACTTCGGTAATCGAAAACTGACTTTGACTTAACATTCTGGCCGCACTGTAAAGCCGATGTTTAACATTGTAATCA
The DNA here is from genome assembly GCF_000953825.1 of Cellvibrio sp. OA-2007. Lineage (GTDB taxonomy): Bacteria > Pseudomonadota > Gammaproteobacteria > Pseudomonadales > Cellvibrionaceae > Cellvibrio. The sequence continues at coordinate 111,498 of NZ_BBUL01000094.1, forward strand.
GAGTAATTACAGCGAAACACCGATTTAAACATACGCGAAAAATAGGCGGGCGAGATACAACACAACTCCGCCGCCTGCTCCAAGGAGAGCTCAACACTTTTATTGTGGCGAAATAAATTAATTACCGGCTCCAGTTTTACATAGCCAGAGGATTTTAATAGCGTGTCATAGTGCGGTGGTTTTAGCGGAGTTGCGCGCTCTGCCACCCAAGTTAACAGCGCACGTAACAATGCCTGACTGCGATTACTTGAGGGCGATTCACTATAAGAGTCCAGCAGCCATTTTGACAGGGTTTGAATAGCACTTGCATCCTCAGGCCTCAGGCGTAAGTGCATTCCATATTTAAAGAAATCCTCTGCCTGCTCTAACCCAGGGGCCAGCAAAAGAGCAGGTAAAAACTGGATGATATACCAGGATTTATTGCGCGATGACAGCTCAAAATCATGGGTTTCCAATGCGGGAGTGAAGACGAGATCCTGATCGCACAAAGCTGACTTACCCTGGCTGTAAAAAAAAGTTCCATCAATAGAATCAAAGACGATAAGTTCGTGAACTTCATGAAAATGCATAAAACAGGAATAGGGAGAATCCTCCGAATACACCACATGATGAATTTCAAAATCATAACCATGCTGTATGCAAAACGGCTCACAATATACGTTGTTCTTGCCCATGCTCATTTTCCAGTAATCAATATTCTTGGAACAAAGTTGATTATATTTTTAATGCGATAGCAATATTTTTTTAGCTGTGGCCGATTATCAACAATGAAAATCAAACTAATTCTAGTCTATATATTTCGTTTTTAACCCATTCAACACCTACTTCACGAACATTACTGGAGCTAACTTTTATGATTCATTCAAAAGCCATATTGTCTGATGGCAAAGGAAACTTCCATTTAACCACAATTGCCATTGGTACTCCGGCACAAGACGAGGTGCTGATTAAATTAAAAGCATCGGGCATTTGCCACACCGACTGGGACTCCATCAATACCTGGAACAAACCTTTTATTGTTGGCCATGAAGGTGCAGGCATTGTTATGGCCGTTGGTTCAGCAGTAACCAAAGTAAAAGCTGGCGATAGAGTCATCTTAAACTGGGCAATTCCCTGTGGTCACTGTTTTCAATGCCGCGAAGGCAATACCCATATCTGCGAAATAAATTCACCGGTTTGTGGGCAAGGTCTTTGCGGACATGCACACCCAAATGCTGCAAGCCATCAGGGCGCGCCGATTGAACGCTCTTTTCATCTCGGCACTATGTCTGAACATACTATTGTTAAAGAATCTGCAGTGGTCAAAATTCACTGCGACATCCCCTACGCTACCGCATCAATTATTGGTTGCGGTGTTATGACGGGCTGGGGCTCTGTAGTCAATGCCGCCAACGTGAAGCTGGGCTCATCCGTCTGTGTAATTGGTTGTGGTGGCGTCGGCTTAAATGTTATTCAAGCGGCAAAATTGTCAGGCGCCAATAAAATTATCGCCATTGATATCAATAGCGAGCGCTTGGATCAAGCTAAAAAATTCGGTGCGACCCACGGTGTCATAGCGACACGAGATGATAAGGATTTTAACGAAGTTGCCACGCAAGTACGTGCGATCAACTGCGGTCGCGGAACAGACTATGCTTTTGAGTGCACCGCTGTTCCCGCGCTTGGCTCCGCACCACTCAAACTTATTCGTAGTGCCGGAACAGCGGTGCAAGTCAGTGGCATTGAGCAGCGCATTGATTTTGACTGTGAATTATTTGAATGGGACAAAATTTATATCAATCCACTTTATGGCATGTGCAATCCCGACCGGGATTTTCCACGCATTTTGGATTTATATAGCGCGGGTCAATTAAAATTGGATGAGTTGGTCACTAAAACCTATAGCATTGAAGATGTAGCGCAGGGTTTTGATGATTTAATTAATGGCCGTATCGCCAAAGGTGTTGTTGTCTTTGATGACGAGGAATAATTCAAATGGCTGTTATTAGAATTGAACAATCCAACCCGGAATATCTTGCCGAACACTTTCAATTACTCACCGTTCAGAGCTCACACCTAAACCGACGCTGCGATATCAGCGTCTTTAACGCTCATCCCGACAGCAAAGATTTACCAATTGTAATTTTGTTGCACGGTGTTTACGGCAATCACTGGGTATGGTCGGGCTTGGGCGGCGTACACAAGGCCTATATCGATGAATACGCCAAAGGTGGCCTCAGCCAAATGATATTGATTATGCCTTCCGATGGCGGCTTTTATGGCGGCTCAGCTTATTTGCCGCTGGCAAACGGTGAGAATTATGAAAAATGGATTGTGGAAGATGTGATTGCTGCAGTTATAAAGTGCAATCCGTCCGCCTCAATCGCCTCCAACGTTTATATTGCTGGCCTATCTATGGGCGGTTATGGCGCACTGCGCCTTGGGGCTAAATATCCCACTCTATTTAAAGGCATATCGGCGCATTCGTCGATTACAGACATTCGAGAAATGACGCTATTTGTCGCTGAAGACTTATCGCTTTATAACACTCATTTAACTTATGAAAGCGATATAGCGCATTGGTTAGAGGTGAATAAAAACCACCTTCCACCAATTCGATTCGATTGCGGAACTGAAGACACACTCTATTCAGGCAATCTAAAGTTTAATGAGCAAGTAAAACAACTCGGTATTCACGCGCAATTGGAATCACTACCGGGGAGTCACTCTTGGGAATACTGGCATCAACATGTCTCCAAGACATTCCAATTTTTTGATGGTATTGAAAGAACCCTAAAGTAATTCCTTCAATTGAAAAAAATTAAGAAACAATGGGTACTATTAACTACAAAGATAAAAATAATTTTAGCCATAACATAGGGCAAGATCGGATTAGCCGAGTGTTTGAGCTATGATACAAATAACCAAACTTACGCCGGACTCAATTTATGTCGATACGCGAATCAAAAAAAATCATTGTATTAGGTGGCGGAACCGCTGGCTGGGTGACGGGCGCTACTTTATCTAAAAATTGGGAAACACATCGCTATCAGGTTGTAGTAGTTGATACAGCAGAAATTCCAACCATAGGCGTTGGGGAAGCAAGTATTCCCACTATTTACGATCTCTTAAATTATCTAGAAATAAGCGATCGGGATCTGGTTAAGCACTGCCAAGCAACATTTAAATATGGCATCCAATTTGAAAACTGGTCCCGTCCCGGCGAACGTTATATGCATGGTTTTGGCAACATGGGGCACAACCTAGGGCAGGCTGAGTTTTTTAAAATTTGGTTAAGTACCGCAAGCTATTTTAAAAAACCTGACCTCACACCCTTTATCCCTTCCGCGGTTGCAGCTTATTCAGATAAGTTTTCTCGCGGTTCAAAAGCGCCCGAAAACACAAACGGCCTCTTCTACCCTTTAAGCAACCTACTTTACGCACTCCATTTTGATGCATCTCTTCTGGCTCGATTACTTCGAGAAAAAGCGTTACACAATGGCGCAACCCACATTTCCAAGCACATAGTAAAAGTCGAAACAGATGAGAACGGTATATCCGCACTTATTGCGGAGGATGGCGAAACACTCAGCGCCGATTTATATGTAGACTGCTCGGGAATGCATGGCGCCCTAAATAAACAAGTATTAAAAGCAAACTTTGATAACTGGCAAGCATACTTGCCTTGTGATACTGCAATTGCAGTACAAACAACATTGGATAAAGCGCCTCGTTTGTACACTCGCTCAATTGCCCACGCAGCCGGATGGCGCTGGGAAATCCAGCTTCAGAACCGCACCGGTAACGGCATTGTCTATTGCTCAAAACACATGGATTACGACACAGCAAAACAACATCTATTAGAGGGTGCTGAAGGCGAGCCGTTAACTACACCACGCAAAATTGAATTCACCACCGGACGATTGTCATCGCCTTGGATGCTCAACAGCGTGGCCATAGGTTTATCCGCAGGATTTTTAGAGCCATTAGAATCCACCAGCATTCATTTAATTTGCGCCTATGCGAGAAAATTGCGCGATAGTATCGACAATAACGAATTAAATGCGGTGGGCAGAGATAAATTTAATCAGTCCTGGCGCGCAGAGACCGAGGGAGTGCGCGATTTTTTAATGGTGCATTACCTCTGCAATCAACGCGATGAGGACTCGTTCTGGCAAGAGCGAAAGTCAGGGCCTCGTCCGGAATCACTTGCTCAGTTACTCGATGAGCTTTCTAAAACTGGCTGGATATCACCACCGGAAGCGTCCATTTTTGGCACCGATAGTTGGCTAGAAGTATTAATAGGTCAAAAATTTTTCCTCAATTATGAAAAATTTTCTATGCCTGCCGACAAAGCCCCCCACTATATTCAATTTTTGCAGAATGTATCCTACGCCATTAAAAATGAGGTGAATAAAATTCCTGATTCGCATCAAAGCATATTGGGGACTCTGCGCGCAGAAATATAACTCGCCCTGCATTCACTGTTTCACCCGCACCAAACAGTGAATATACCTAGGATGAAACAGCGAAGCTAAGGCCAAGCAAACGCGCAAGAGCCTGCTCTTTACTCGCTTTATTGCGACCTTCTACAGAAAATGGACTCGCACCAGTGCGCAGAATATTTAAGGCTTCTACTTGCGGCATATGATTTAACGCGCACCGCTCAAAAAAATCGACAATTGAATCCAACGGTACTTTAGCCAAATCATCCGGGCTGGCTTGCACCAGTTGATGCTCGGGAGGAAATATTCCCATGCCACTTAATAAGTACACCCATGAATTCACTTTGTAGTGACGATTAAGCCCCGTGCTTTGCAGCGCCTCACTAATATCCGCACCACTCAACCAAGCTTGCAACACCAGTTTAAGGCGATTAGATGCCGCTGCTGAATTGTGGCGGCAGGCGCGCCAGTAAGGTGTATCCTCACGGTCAGACGTTAAATAATGTGTATGTATATAGTCCTTCACATTGTCAAACGCTTCTGCGATTTCTGAATTCAGTTGCTCTGCGTATTGATTGGTATATGCACCCGCTTTATACAATTTAACAAACCTAACAAGCGTTAATTGCACCAACGCCAATGCCGTTGCTTCTAATGGCTCTAAAAATCCTTGCGACAAACCAACTGCCAGGGAATTTTTATTCCACATAGTTTTGGCTCGCCCAACCCGCATTTTTAAGTGGCGCACTTCGCCTTCGCCATTATTCATATTCAGATGCGCGCGCAGTTCCGCTTCTGCTTCTGCTTCGCTACAAAAATCTGAACTATACACATAGCCATTTCCCACACGATTTTGCAGAGGAATTTCCCAAGCCCAACCATTATTTAATGCGGTAGCTACAGTTTGCGTTGAAATAACCTCTTCCACTGGAGTAGCCAATGTGACCGCACGATCATTAAATAAAACATCGCTATAAGAAATAAAAGGAGTGCCGAGTGTTTTGCCAGTAATAAGCGATGCAAAGCCCGTGCAATCAACAAAAAAATCGCCCTCAAGTATTGCCCCACCCTTGAACGTCAGGTGTGCAATATCACCTTCTGCATTTAATGCAATGTTTTCGACATGCGCACTTTTCCATACCACTCCCCGCTCAATGGCTTTTTCTTTTAAGAAAGAACCTAACATAGCTGCATTAAAATGATAGCCATATTGAACTTCAAATGGAAAAGCGTATGGGGTAATCGGGCACAGAGAATTCGCAGCCAAGTAGCTTGCATAACTAAACAAATTAGGATGCGCATGCACACGTTTACCTGCACGTCGCAATTCGGAATTAAATATAAGCGCTTTAATATGGTCGCGATCAAAATGAGAAAAAAATGGATGAAAATATTCTTCAAACCCATTTCTTGTTGACCAACCCCTAAATGATATACCCGATTTATAGGTTGCCTGACAAGCTGACATCCATTCGCTTTCACTGATGCCTATAGCATCCATAAACGCTTTTAATGCCGGTGTAGAGCCTTCACCTACACCGATAATTCCGGTAGCGGCAGATTCAACAAGCGTAATCGTACAATCCTGAAACGCATGTTGGAATAACATTGCCGTCATCCAACCCGCCGTTCCACCGCCCACTATGACAAGTCGTTTCGATGACAAAACACTACACCTGTTAGATATTTAATTGCGTGATTTTGCGCAATGCGCCCGAATATTGATAATAGTCTCACCAGGCAACATTTTCAGTTAAAAATATTTATCCAAAAAAAAGCGCCTTGAGATAAACCCAAAGCGCTTCATTTTTATCAGACTAACAAATCAAGATTTGTCAGCCCTTCCATCACTTAGAACTCCGCACGAATACCTACACGGAATGTTCTGCCAACAGTGTATTCATCAAGAGTACGGTTGGTAGGTGCATTGCCGTTAATAGCCGAGCCCTCATTAAAGGTAATTGGATTACCATTGGCATCAGGCAATACCAAGGTACGACTAGTGAAGTAAGTGCGCACAGTTTCGTTAGTCAAGTTGGCTACGTCAAATTGCAGGCTGATCGAGTCAGTTAATGCATAGCTGCTGGACAGATCCAATGTTTGACGACCTTCTCTCCACCGTGAACCACCGGCAAAGGCTGTTTGTTCTAACACATCACTCGCACCAGACCAAGCAAGGCGAATTTGGTGACCATCTTGCGCCCAGTAAACAGTTGCGTTATAAGACTCTTTTGGTGCACCTGGGATAACTTCATGAGACTTATCGAACTCACCTTCTTGATAGGTAAAGTTCATAGAGGTGCCCAAGCCAGACCAGATGCCCGGTAAGAAATCAAAGTTTTGAACGTAGTTCAATTCAATACCTTCAACCGAAGCCTTAGCAGCGTTTACGTTTTGTGTAACAGTGTACTGATTACACAGATATTCAGGGTTGTTTCCATAAATTAATTCAGGTGTACCTTGAAGTGCTGCTTCACCTTGCAGGCGACGAGGCATACAGGCATTCACATCAGCTGCTGACAACAGCAAAGGAATATCCTGACCATCAACACTGAATACTCCGTTACTGTAGCTAGTACCATCTGGGTTAGCCGCAGTTTTACGCAGATCTCCAATATACGACAAATAATCCTTCACCTCGATCATGTTTTTAATATCTTTGGTAAAGATATTTGCCGAAACCATGCCCGAGTCATTGAAGTACCATTCAACCGACAAATCCAAATTGGTTGATTCAAGCGGATCAATTTTCGCGGTAAACAGTTGCACGGTGGAGCTTGGACGCAATGCTATGCCTGAACCAAAAATATCCCCTTCATTGGTGCGCGCACCCGCACGCAAATCATCAATTGGTGGGCGAGCCATGGTTTTAGACGCAGCAAAACGGGTAATCAAATCCTCTCTCGCGGCAAAACTCACGTTCAAACTTGGCAGAATAATGTCGTAGGTGTGATTATCAATCGCTGCAACAGAATTTCGGCTGCGATCGTTCGATACAATATTGCCTGACTCAGTCAATTGGCGAACACCATTGGCATCAAACGGATAGGTCAGATCAGTAGAGATATCAGCGTATCGAACCAAATTCCGCTCAAAGAAAGAGTTTGGAATGACACCTGGCTCTAGGATTGGGTCATAGCAAACACCGTTATTGGTAGCAGCAATTGCTGTGTCATCGCTATAGTCAAACGGCGTACCGTTGGTGTTGAAACCCGTACCATCAACTCGCGCCCAACGATTGCGCTCAAAAAATTGCGTCAAATTGTAGTTAGTACCTAGCGTAGTATCTGTACTGCCATTCTGCGGATTCCAGAAAATCGAATTTGTGCCATAAGCCATTGGACTTGGTGTTTCTGCCAAAGAAGGACACTTGACGCCACCTGCCCCAACTTCACGCATTCTCATCAACTGGATTGGGTCTATAACCCTCCCACCATTTGAACTGGTAGTACCAAATACAGTACCTGCGAAACCGTTGGTTTCCACCTCAGTGCGAACGTGGCGGAAGCCGACATCACCCTGAATTCGCTCATCCATAAATTCAAAGTTTGCCTTAATGTACGCAGACACATTGTCAAACTCAGCACCACGGGTTTGAGTATTATCCAAAGTAAAGGCGCGCTCACCTTGGGATACAGCATTAATCGCAGCAATTGGGTCGAAGCGGAGCCAGCCATCAGTGATGTTATCTTTCGCGTAACCCAAACCGCTCAAGAAACCGTTTGCATCCACTTTACCATCCGCAAAATTGGTTACCTGAATCAGGTTGATATTACTGGCATCGATCGATAAAGTTTCACCGGTGAATGGACTAATGCTCTGAACTCGTTCATCACTTGGACGCGGCGTGCCCGATTGATTATTTACAAACTTTTCACGATGCGTAACTTTCGCACCGAACTCTACAGTTGTAATGCCGTAGGCATCCAAATCAAAATCAAAATCAACAAACGCCGTTTCTTGTTTATCACTCACTTCAGTGATAGTTGCCTGAATATAACTTAGCGTGTGGTTTTCAAGAACGTCAGGGTCAAAACCTGAGGTGCCTATGTTATCCCACAAATCATTTAAGCTAGGATCCAAATCAACATTGCTTCCTAAAGAGGCCGGCGCAGTGTAACCACCATTTAAGCGGCAATTACCGCTGGAACAGTCGTAACCCGCAGGATTAAGCAAGTTTGCGGGTACGTGGTGCAAGTTCCAAGGACCCACTACACGACTAGTGTTCGCCGTTAAATACACATTGTTTTTTGGTGTTTGGATGGATTCATTTGCAGATGCGCCCGCAACCATACGGAAACGATCCGAAAAATCATGATTAAGCTCTAACGCGTAGAGTGAGTTTTCAGTTTCGTAATTATTTACCGAAGCCTCAATAGAACCAATGCTTTCGCGATTCAGCAAGGTAGTCCAAGTACGGGTTTTTGGATCAAGCACATGCCAATTTTGTTGCGGATCAGTCCACTGCATCTGGTCGTTGTCACTTGGTGAGCCGCCTTGAGTGCCTCCGTAAGCCACTGGGTTATTATCATAAAAACCTGTACGGTTATAGAAAACCCCAGGCAAACCTAGCCCTTGCTGTGACGCACCGTCAATAAAGTTGCTCATACGAGATGTATTTACAAAAACCCCATCAAGACGGTTACTCACTTCTGCCTGACTATGATTTACAGACAGAGTAACGTCGGTTGTATCGCTGGCTTGCCATTGAATCGACAAATCAACACCTTGACGCTTGTAATCATTTTCAAATAATTGATAACCCATCTGATTGGGCGCCAAGCCCTGAACTATTGAGCGGTTATGCTCAGCACCACCATGAGTCCAAAATAGAGGATTCGCGTATGGATCTACCGCCTGAGCACCTTCAAATGCAGGAGCGCGCCCTGCAGCCTTAGCTGATGCGGCATCAATAGCCATCGCAGCTGAGTTAGCATAGACTTGCCCTGTGCGTCCATCTGTATAAGCATTTGAACCAAATGTACTGTAATCCTGCGCATGATATTGATCGCGACGAAGTTTATTTTCTTCATCATTCACCGTAACAAGAACACCAATTGAGTCATCGGCGAACTTCTGCGAAAAAGTACCTACAAATTTATGATCAAACTCATCTGATTGATCATCCATACGCCCCTGCAGGGAAACGGTACGAACATCTTCTTTAATATCCAACGGCTTGCGAGTGGTTAAATTCACCAAGCCGCCAAGCGAACCTTCTTCATCATCTGCTGATGGCGTTTTGATAACTTCAATTTTTGAAAGGATGTCGGCTGAATAGGAAGACAAATCAACACCCTGAGAAAAGCCGGTAGACCCCAACGCCGTACCATTCATAGTAACAACGGTCTGATCCGCGTTTGCACCGCGGATAGAGACAGTCTTACCCTCACCATCAGAGGTATTCATACTAACGCCTGAAACGCGGTTCAATGCTTCCGCGATATTTTGGTCGGTTGATTTACCAATATCTTCAGCGTTGATGGTATCGACAATTTTGCGTGCCTCACGCTTGTCATCCACAGATCTTTTGATAGACCCGCGAATACCAGTAACCACAACTTCTTCCACATCTTGATCTTGCTGTGCAGAAACTCCTTCTTGTTGCGCATAGACAACACCGCTGTTAACTGCACAGATTGCCGCTGACAGCGCCGTAATTCTAAGGCGGTGAGTAATGTTTGACATCGTAAAGCCCCCATGTAAGGTATTTATTGTTTTATTTTATGTCGCCCTTTTCCAGAGAGCGAACATAAAAGACAAGTTTTAACGCCAATTACAATACTACTCAGCCCATCGTTATTGTCAATAATCAATTGTAGATTGTTAGCAATTTACACTTTGAGATCAAAGAGTGTGAAAAAAGGTAACCATCAGCCATACAGCACAATAGCCATAAAGACAAAAAGGAAATAAAAAAGGGAGGCACAGGCCTCCCAAAGAACACAACAGCAAGCACAGAGAAAACTTACTCGGCAAAACCATTTGGGTTGTGCGATTGCCAGCGCCAAGTATCTGCCATCATTCGCTCTACACTGTATTCAGCAGCCCAACCTAAACGCTCCTTAGCCAGAGAAACATCGGCATAACAACTGGCAATATCGCCGGGGCGCCGCGCACTAATCACATAGGGTATAGATTTGCCGCACGCCAGCTCAAACGCTCTCAACATCTCCAATACAGAATAGCCAGTGCCAGTACCCAGGTTATAGGTCGAGCAGCCTCGCGACTGCTGCGTCAAACCATTAAGTGCTGCCACATGACCTCGCGCTAAATCCACGACATGTATGTAATCGCGCACGCCGGTACCATCGGGAGTCGCATAATCATTGCCATAAATAGTAAGCGCCTCACGCTTACCTACAGCCACCTGAGCGATATAAGGAATCAAATTATTAGGTACACCCCTAGGGTCTTCGCCAATTAGACCCGATTCATGCGCACCCGCAGGATTAAAGTAACGCAGAATTGAAAAATTCCAGTGGTTTTCCGGCGCCTTGGCCATATCGCGCAGAATATCCTCCACAATCAGTTTGCTGCGACCATAAGGGTTAGTAGCTGACAGAGGAAAAGATTCATCAATGGGTACCGATACGGGATCGCCATAAACAGTCGCCGAAGAACTAAATACAAAATCAAAAACGGAGTGTTCTTCCATGACCTCCAGCAAAGACAAAGTACCTGCCACATTATTCCGGTAATACTTGATAGGTATCTGGGTAGATTCACCTACCGCCTTCAGGCCCGCAAAATGCATTACGCAACCTATTGCATAATCAGAAAAAACTTGATGTAAAGCTGTTTTATCATTGATATCCAACTGAAAAAAATCCGGCTTAACACCGGTAATTTTTTCAACTCTGACCAGCGACTCCAATTTTCCATTGGATAGATTATCGACCACTATCGGAAAATAACCATTATTGATCAATTCAATACAAACATGACTGCCTATGTAACCTGCACCTCCGGTTACCAGAACCTTCCTAAGATACGATTTCATTAATTTCTCTCACCACCAACTCGATTAAACACTAGTTGACACAGACAATTTCAAATACATTGCCATCAGCATCTGTATAAAATAAATTCCCACTAATAGATTCAACCTGAAATAATTCTCTTTCTTTAATCAAACTATCAAGCACTGTAAAAATATCTTTTTCTGGCATGCGCAATCGAATCCGTTTTTTAGCTTCAGCATCAACTCCTTGAACGCACACCAATTTCAACGAGGCGCCAGCTAAGCTTATAAAAAAGCTACTACTTCCAAACGGATTCTTTAACTCCATCACATGAGCCGAAAATAGCCGCTGATAACGCATGGCGGACTCAAGAGGATTTTTCACATTAACTGACTGCCACCGCATGACCCGCTCCAAAAAACTATAGCAACTCAGGGTTTATGACAAACTGCTCATAATTTTTACCCAGCGAATCAATTAACGGGTTTTCAAAGCGAAATATTTTCCGCTTATGCAGTGCAGAAAACCTCACCGCCTCACCGTAGTACTCATCCCACAGCTTTCTAACGGCACCAGATTCATAGGTAATATGAAGCCCCTTTTCAATACGATCAGCCAAGGCTCTATTTTTTTTATTCAAGAAAAAGAATTTTGGTAGAGGATAATAAATACACACATGTTGGTCATAGTTTAAATATTTAACATCCTGGTTTTTCTTCCACTCCCGCTCCAATTCATTTGCACCAATCAAAAATATATCGCCACGATCATTAGCAGCCATATAGAACAAACCTTTGATATTGCCACCCTCAACAACTTTAAACCCAATTTTCTTGAGTATTTCGCTATCTAACCATCCACGCCCTTGAATAATTTTAAGCTGTTGCAATTCAGCCAAGGTTTCAATTTTTTCTAGCTTTCGTTTAGACTCGGGCGACACAAAGCCAATGCGATAGCCGGTCACACCCAAATCTACGGGAAACTCTACCCCATGTAATTTTTCAACAATCTCATTGGAAGCCGAATCTTTATAGACAAAATTTTCAAACTGATTATCTTCAGCATAAACCCGCAGGCGCGAGTAAGTGGGCACATCGCCTTTAGGCAAATCCCTAATTTCATAGTCTCCGTATTCCGCCTTGGTGGCATCCAGCGCGAGGCGCAACAGGTGGTATTCGTAGATTTCCTCTTTTGGCGCTATCTCCCCCGACCCAAAGGTAATAACGGTAGGAGCCGCAGCAAATACATTTAGCGCAAACATGGCGATACTTAATATTATTATACGCAACATACACCACCTGTTAATTGTTAACATTTTACACAATGCTAGCGCCAATACAGGTAGATTGCAATGCCATAAGCGGGAAGTTTTTGCGGAAATTTAAGACCGTTTACGCGAACCTAGGCAGATAGAGGCACGGCGGGAATATGCCTAAAAACGAAAAAAGCACTGCGACATGTGGTATCGCAGCGCCTTTAGAGATATAGATGAAGGACTTATCAGGATGCTACATTCTGAAAGGTACCTGGGTCCAATATTTGCCGACGAGTCTTGAAGCGGCAAATATAATTCCAGTTCCATGAGGGATCGTACTTGTGGCACAGCCCCCATGCCAATCCAGCCATAGGATCTTGAGTGTCCGCAGCGGGATCGCGATATAAACCCAACGCCTCTGGTGCACCTTTAATATGCGCCATGATGTCAAAATTAATACCATCCGATGACCATTGGCAGGTATTTTTTTCGGGCCCATCGGTAGTCAACAAACTGGCGATGCCACCATTCACATGCCATACAACAACCTCATGCCCACTGTTGGTGATCGGATTAAATTCCGATTTCACATAGGGTCCCTCGATCTTATCGGCAATCGCTACACCATGTTTAATTTCCCGGCCACCAAAGTTCATGCGCTCCCCCATAATTTCACCTTTGTAATAAAGATAAAATTTATTTTGATAAAACATCAAACATGGGTCATGCACTTTATGGCTGTCAAAATCGCCGCGAATTTTGCAATGAAAGCGGTTGTCTTCATCACCATCCCAGACACCATTATCGGCTGGCGTTAAAATGGGAGCTGGACTTTTAACCCAAGGGCCGTAAGGCGAATCTGCACTGGCAAGTGCAATGCATTCTTTGGTGCGATTTAAATAAGGTGCCTGAACAGTTTGATAAACCAAATAATAGCGGCCTGCATGAGCCAGAACCTCAGGTGTAAATACCGCGCGATCATCATAGGAACCAGGCGTACCTGCTACGATCGCAGCACCCTGCTCTTTCCAATCCCAACCATCGCTGGAGGTTGCATGCCACACTTCAGTTTTATCCCAGGGAAACACTTTAGCGTCAGGATTATTGCTACCAAATCCAACAGTTTCTCCCTCGCCTTTGGTGTACCAAACATGATAAACACCGTCGACACTGATAACCGCTGAAGGGTCGCGGCGAATCACGCCTTCTTGATATGCAAAATCACCGCCCAAAGGCTTCACATCAAATTCAAATACCCAGTCTGCATTTTTTTGGTCGTAGCCGCGCTCAATAGCGCGTAAACTGGCTTTGCTTAATTTTTTTTCTGGAAGATCACCCATATCTCACTCACTTTTTAAAATGATGACTTGAACTATTTTTGTCAGGTTCAGTGTTTATCAGGAGCAAGGCTTATCAGGCGCGACGTTCTAGCGAATGATTCCTGAAAAATCGATTCGCCAATAACATTGCCCCCTGCGCTGCTATCAAAGCTCCCTGATACTTAACCGATTTGCCTTGGTAAATTTGTATTGCTTTAGCATAGCTATCCACTAAATGATCAGCACCGACCAGATGTATTTTTTTTCCTTTACCATAAAGATGCATTGCCGCTTTTACCTCAGCGCCAATCAATACACCCGATAAGTATGCGGCACTCACATTTTTTTCATGCAGACCTGCTAACATTCTGGAGCGGGCACTGAACATCAAATTCAATAAAAAAGTATCTCTCGTATTGGCCTTAACGCCTTGAACAAATGCAGCTTCATCGTGAATTTGTGTACCACTCACCAACAAACTCTGCGCACATAAACTGCCAAAGAGCTCGCCCGAAAATGCTGTGTAAAAATCAACGATTTCTCCCTGCTTAAGCAGCACCCATTTCGAGTGGGTTCCCGGTAAACATATGAGCGCCTCTTTTAACTCTGCTTTGCTCGCCTGCTGCATCCAGCCCACTATTTGGGTTTCCTCCCCGCGCATGACATCGGGCAGGCCTGCTCGCACAAGAGTTTTCACGCCTGGGACTATATAGGCATTCACTGCACCCACTTGAATGTTGATTAACTGCTCAGCCAATTGATAAGGATTCACGGGGCATTCAATATAAGGCGTTTCATACAAGCCAACATTGGAACCCACCGCCCCGCTCATTACAATCGGCGCATTCGCATACTGCGCGGGCAACTGCGCAATCGCATTCATTAAACATTGCTCAAGTTCAGCGCGCGATGAATGATTAACACCTATAGCCTGGGTAAGGTTATACACAATATCGCCCAGGGTGTTTACCACCTGCAGCCGAAAATTGGTGCCGCCCCAATCAATGGCAATTATTTCACCCAAGATATAACCCTCATGCACGCAAGCATTAGTACAAAATTGGCGAAGAGAATATTAACTTTCCAAGGCCACTAAACTAGCGCCCTGCTCTGACGTACAAATAAAAGGAGTTGCAATTAAACCCGTTTTTAATTGGTAATCCGCGAGAATGGGCGCCACTATAGACAGCTTTTGTTGTGGCACCAAAGCGACAATACAGCCACCAAAACCGCCGCCGGTCATACGCACACCGCCATCAAAGCCCAATTCTTTATCCAGCGCTGCCACTAAATAATCAATCTCAGTTGTGGTGATCTCAAACAAATCGCGCATGGACACATGGCTCTCTGCCATAAGCTGACTTAACAGCGCAACATTATTGGTTGCCAAGGCCTCAGCTGCTTTCAGGGTTCGCTCATTCTCTTCAATTACATGTTGCGCGCGTTTGCGCACCAGGTCAGGTAATTGATGCGCAGCACTAAAAAACTGGTCTTTAGTTACATCACGCAAAACGGGTTGATTAAAAAATTTTGCTGCTGCCGCACATTGCTCACGACGTAAATTATATTCGCTGTCAACCAAACCTCTTTTTACGCCCGAGTTGATGATAACAATCGACAATTGTGACGGCATAAGGATTGGTTTAGTTTCCAGACTGCGGCAGTCGATGAGTAATGCATGACCTTGTTTTCCGCCAGCCGATACCAGTTGATCCATAATGCCGCAGGCGCAGCCGACATAATTATTTTCCGCTGCCTGACCAATTAAGGCCAATTCGGTGGCCGGAATTTGAATGCCAGCAACAGTTAAAAGCGCCTGCGCTAAGGCCACCTCCAATGATGCTGAAGAACTTAAACCTGCGCCTTGCGGGACATTGCCCGACACCACCAAATTACAACCTTTGAGCTGATAACCGCGATCTATCAGAGTGCGCACTACGGCACGGACATAATTACTCCACATCTGGGTCGGGTGAGCTTCATAGAGAGAGTTCAACGCAAACTCATCGGTCTGCCCGGCGTAATCCAGCGCAATCACTTTAATTAAATTATCTTGCCGCACAGAAGTGGCAACCAGCGTGAAAAAATCAATCGCTGCTGGCAATACAAAACCATCGTTATAGTCTGTGTGCTCGCCGATCAAATTCACTCGCCCCGGCGCTTTGGAAACAAAATCCGGCAATTGATCAAAATGCTCGGTAAAACACTGGGTAACATTTTCCAACATAGTCATAACCAATTACCTTTTAATCTGTAGATGCCGCATTTTTATAGTGAATAGCGGATTGATCGCGCAAATACTGCGCCGCTTGTTCAGGAGTAATATCGCGCTGAACTTCACCCAGCATTTCGTAACCCACCATGAATTTTTTGATAGATGCCGAGCGCAATAACGGTGGATAAAAATGGGCGTGCAACTGCCAATGGCTATGGTCTTCTGCGGTAAAAGGTGCGCAATGCCACCCCATGCTGTAGGGAAAGGAGGTTTTAAATAGATTGTCGTAACGCGTTGTTAATTGAATCAAAATATCGGCCAGTGATTCACGCTCCAACAAAGAAAGGCTCAACATATCAGGCACATGACGCAGTGGTAAGAGCAGCGTTTCAAATGGCCAGCTGGCCCAATAAGGCACGACCACTAACCAATCCTGATTTTGCACCACAATACGTTCTTTAAAGGCCAACTCTTGCTGCGCATAATCCAACAACATAGGACGTTGATGCTTATGTTGATACGCAAGCTGCTTTTCATCTTCCCGCTGCGGCAATGTCGGCACAGAACCTGTTGCCCAAACTTGTCCATGGGGATGAGGGTTAGAGCAGCCGTTGATCGCGCCTTTATTTTCAAAAATCTGCACCCAAGAATGATTCTCACCCAGTTCGCGATACAAATCGCACCAGGTATCGATAAGCTCTGTCACTGCCGTCTGGGACATTTCTGGCAGGGTTTTATTGTGACTTTCGGAATAACAAATCACACGGCTGGTGCCGCGCTCACTCTCGGCACAAAACAAATCGCTACTGCTTTGATAATCCCTATCTTCCGGCTCCAGTGCCGCAAAGTCATTGGTAAACACATAAGCACCGACATAATTGTCATTCACCGTACCATTGATGCGGGTATTGCCCGGGCATAAATAGCAAGACGAGTCATAGGCAGGTTTATCATCCACCGCCAGCTCTTCAATTTGCCCCTGCCATGGGCGCTTGGCCCTGTGGGGTGAGACCAATACCCAGTCACCCGTTAGCGGATTAAACCGACGGTGCGGGTAATCACTCAATACAAACACTGGTTTCATATATCTATCCAACTAATGCCAATTATCCGACTGAAGGACCACCATGCAGATGTACCACAAGCCGCCAATATTGCCTATTGTTAACAATTTACACCATTAAAATAAAATATGCACCTACAATAAGCCGATAAATCACACATTCTTACCTGCCACACTTCACGAGCTCACCAATACAGGTTAAATGGCCAGCAGCAAGCGCGAAAAAAATAATGCCAAGTAAACTCACCCAATCCATGGCGATAAAGAAGCCTATTAATAGCAGAGAGGTGTATTCACTTACATAAGTGATGGCAGCGGGAACCAATATTTGGGATTGGTAGGCAGGAGATTCGTATCGATTAAAGGATTGTTAATATAGATAACCTTGCGCGTAGAAAGATTGACGCGCTCAACTACAGCCTGAATCATGCGGGATTGATAAAACAAACGATCATAGCTACCGTCATTGAGCGCACGCTCCATACCGGATGAAATCAAATCGTAAAGCACTTTATTTTCTGTCGACACATAAAAAAACATTGCAGATGGATAAACTAATAGCAGATTTTTTTCCACCTCAAGCTGAAGCTCGGCGCGATGTTCAAGATCCAGCCAAGGTTCATGCACCGCCAAGGACATATAATCAAAACGATGACTGGCCAACATCGACCATAGGTTTCGCCCTTGTGCTGCCGTGACAACCGGAATTCCAGCGGCTTGCAGTATTTTTGTATCAGACCAAAAATAACCCTGCCCCGCCGTTAACTTACGCAAATCCTCTAGTGTTTTTATAGAATCAAATCGACTCTGATCACCCTTGCGAATTACAAAAATTCGATACCCCAGCAACCCTTTAAAAATAGGGATTTTTATTGGTTGCAGATTTTTATCCAAGGGGTTAGATGCCGACGACCACTTTAGGCTTAAGCTTCCCTCTTCTACGCGGCGGGTTTTTCTCGCATCAGTAATAACTTGCCCTAATTGGGTCAAGCAAACATTGATGCCCGTTTTTGACAAAGACAACACCAAAAGATCATAGATGAGCTGATCTTTCTCTGATTCAATTAGTGGAATCGTTGCTGTTACAGAACAACCATGACAGATATAACTATTCAATAATATGAAACAAAAAAAAGCATAGTTTATTATTGTATTTTTACGCATCGGCAACAATTGACCTTTGTGATAGTGAAATCACCTATAACAACTGATTACACCCATTGATTCTTTATCCTTATAGAATATACCTGAATATATAATTGTCGAACGTTTAAATTTTTCATTAAACGCTCGCAACAGACTCAAAATGGAATAACACTTTAGAATGAGCGGCTAGCCTTACAGCCGCTCCAATTTAAACGGATAGGTTTGATTTGCTCGCCACTGACCCACATACAAGTTTTCATCCTCATCCACACAGAGTGCGTGACAGTGGTTGAATACATCCCAGGTGCTGCGCATAGGTTGCAAAACACCATTGCGATATTCAGGTTGAGTACCACCCAGATTGGCGACAACACGATTATTGCGATCGAACACACTAATAAAACCTGAATCATCGGCATTTTTTCCATCGATGTGCGACCAACATACCGGGGCAAAAAAATGATCGGCGCTAAACACCGGCCCACCTATGTAAGCTCCGGCTACATCGATTGCTCCGCGATAATCGCCATTGAGTTCAAATAATTTTAATGCTCGCTCTGCCCGTGAGCTCACCATCAAATGCGGATCTTGCGGATTGCGTAAATCCACTTCTATGCCGTGGGTGTTTTTTAAATTGTGTGCAGGGTTGGCATTATCGCCACCACCCCAGTGACGAATGTAACGCCCGTTGGCGTCGTACTGCAGAAGATAATCCGAGCCGTAGCCATCGGTAATGTAGAGATCGCCATTGGGCGCCACCGCTATGTCGGTCGGGCGAAAAGGTTGATCCGGGCGATAGACCCCAATGGTTTGTGGATGGCCAATGGTATAAATCAAACGGCCATCCAAGGTGAGTTTGGCAATAAAGCCGCTTTGCGCAATGACTTTATTATAGGGTGATGCCCAATCGTCGGTAGATTTGCCATCCCAATTGCGATTCAGCACCCAGCCGCTATCCACCAAATAAATAACATCTTCACCGTTTTCATTAACAATGCGCAGCGCATGTGCTCCCGGAAATTGCGTGCCCCAGGCATCGAGCAATTTGCCGTCCTTGTTATACACAATCACGTTATTGCGCGGATGATCGGTCACCATCACTATGCGCCCCTGCGAATCCATCGCCAAGCCATGACAATTTTCTACCGGCGTTTTTTGCGCATCAAGCAAACCCCAGTGACTATTAACGCGATATTGAAAATCGCCCTGCCCTACAATCAGACCATGTGGATCAATATTGGATTTGGGCAAGGGAATATTTTGCTTAATCATTGGCGGGCAAGCTCCAAATAAAACAATAAAAAAGCTCTGCCGAACACTACTCCGGCAGAGCAATAACCAACAACAACAATAACAACAGCATGAAAAAACTATGCGGCTTTCCAATTCAGAATGGCGTCATCATCAACGGGGTACAAAGGATAATAAATCGCTTCGTTTTCCTGGAACGCCTGATTGGTGATGGCGTTGTAGGCACAAATCATGGACCAGCGCGGTTCGGATGAGCGATTCTCATTGGATTTGTGCAGCAAATTGCAATGGAAAAACAAGGTATCACCCGGCTCCAATTCAACATTGATCAGCTCGTGATATTTCATTGCTTCGTTCACAAACAACATATCAGCACCTTTTTGATCACCGGTTTTGCTGTGATCCAAACGCCCTAAATGATGCGATCCTTTCAACACTTGTAAACAGCCGTTCTCTACCGTTGCACGGTTAATTGCCACCATACAACTCAAGGACTTTGGATACAGCATAAGGTTATCGCGATGCCAGTAACCAAAATCCTGATGCCATTCCCAAGCGCCGCCCACAAAGGGTTCTTTCATCATAATTTTGGTACTGGTGTGATAAATCGGCTCGCCAATTAAGGTTTCTGCCGTATCTACCAAACGACGACCACGGGAAAACATGCTGTAAAAATCATCGCCCGTTTGTTGCCACAAGCACACCTTGCTCACCTTTCCTGTGCCATCTTTTTTCTGCCAGGCGCGCTCATTTAATGAATCGTCATTAAAGGCGGCATCCTGTAAGCGTTTGATTTCTTCTGGCGTGTAGTAGCCACGCACAATCACATAGCCATCGCGATGGTAGGCATCAATCTGTTCTTGAGTCAGTTTTCTTGCGTTCATTATCTGGTCTCCAAGGGGTTATGTCTGCACGCTCGCATTGTCAACAATCATCATTCAACAAATAGCAAAAGGCAAGCATTTTATTTATATATGAATATTCTATTTCTATAAAAATAAAGATACCTATACTCAAAACCGGTAATTTCTGTTTATTTGAGGGCGGATAGGGTATTTTTGTGAATGAACTAATTTGCGGGTACGCCAGTTGATGGGCAAGAATGCATGGCTTACTTCACCCTGAAAAATCGAGCTAAAAACCAGACAACAGGACCGAACGACTTTGACTACTGCAAGCAATAAATACGCGGTTCCCGCGCTGGATAAAGGGCTGGATATATTGGAATACCTGGTGACTCAGGAGCTGCCCAAATCTCAAACCGAGATCGCCCAGGGCTTGGGGCGCAACCCCAATGATATTTATCGGGTACTGGTTGGTTTGGAGGCGCGGGGTTATTTAGTGAGAGATGAGCTATCAGGGCGCTATCGGCTGTCGCTCAAGCTGTACAACCTATCGCGCAGTATTTCGCCTATCGATCAAATGCGCCAATGCGCCCTGCCCTATATGGAAGATCTGGCGGTCAACATTGGCCAATCCTGCTATTTGGCCATGCTCTACCAAAGCCAGACCATGATTATTGTGCACGCGCGCGGCCACAGCCCTATCTCGCTCAATATGAGCGAAGGCTCCCTATTCCCCACCATGACAACCACAGCGGGCAAGGTATTACTTGCCAATAGCAACCCAGCCGTGCGCGATATGATTTTGGAGCGCGACGCCGACTACGCCAAACTCAGTAAAAATAAACGCGCGGCACTTATCGCCGAACTGGAAACGATAAAACACCATGGCTATCTCGCAGCACAAAGCCCTTTTATTGAAGGCGCCACCGATTTTGCCGCGCTCATTGGTAGACCAGAAGGCAAAGTAATTGCAGCACTGGCTATTTCACCACTCAAATCACACTGGAGTACCGATATAGCCCAGGAAGAACTGCACACACGAGTAGTGACCACTGCAAATAAAATTGCTCAACAGTTGGGGGATTTGTAACTCGCAGCCTCCCGTCATCAGTTTTTTGTCAACATTTAACTATCGCCAATAAAGACACTAGGTTAAAGTTTAGGCTCGGCCGCACCAAGTAGCACATAAAAGCGCTGTTTTATGCCGCCATACCTACGGTTATAACTTTATGGTGAGTTAGATGATGATAAAAAAAGTACCCTATTCCTGCCTTCAATACCTATCGTTTCTCTGCATAGTTTTGCTCCTAAGCGCAATCAACAGTCAGGCCGCCTCCGTTGTCAGCGATATTGATCTCGACCCTGCAACGCCGAAAATAATTCAATATCAGGTTCAAGGCAGTTTGATAAAAAAAATGGTGTTAGTCGTCGACAACCCAAAAAATTATGCCAACTTTAGTCTTTACGCCAACGATGAATTACTGCTCGACAATATTGATATTCCGCACTCTGGTCAGCAGCAATTAACCGCGCTCATCAAACTTCCTGCGCCGGGAAAACTTAAGCTCAGCCTTAGAGCCAACAATGCAATACTCAACATTCATCGTCTTGAATTTATAGACCTCCCCGATCAGCATGTACCTCAATTCGAAGACATCTCCGTTAGCGCAGGCATAGATAAAGTCAGCTCAATTAAATACGGGGGCCCCACAATCGCCGATATAGATAACGACGGCGATTACGATTTTATTGTGAATAATCACAATGAAGAGAGCAGCAAACTTTATTGGAATAATGGCAACGGCACTGTAACCAAACACAGTCAAAATCTGGCGCGCTGGTTTATGCACGATCTGCACGGCACTGCTGCTGGCGATTACGATAATGATGGCGATCTGGATTTGGTTGTCACCCAAGGTGGCGGCAATGGCACAGATCCTTCCAAAGCCAATTTCTATACCAATGACAATGGCACGATGATACTCACCACAGGTGATGTGGGTATCAACAAAGGAGGCCGCGGCCGCGCCGCGCAATGGTCAGATATGGACTTAGATGGCGATTTGGATTTAATGCTCATTAACGAATCCAGCCTTACCCATGAAAAGCCGCAACATTTTTTTTATGAAAATAAAGGTGATGGAACCTTTACGCAACGCACAATCGCAGGCTTGCAAGATCAGGAGCCATCGCGCTCTTTGATAACGGATTTAAACCACGACAACATTGATGATGTAATTTTATTTGGCCCACTTTCGGTTTGGCTGGGCAATGGCGATTTCACTTTCACCGATATTACCGCGCAATTCCCCGCAGATGTCATTGCCTTACACAACATAATGGCAGTCGCCGATTTGGATATCGACAATGACGGCGATCAGGATCTTTACCTCGCACGCGGCAAAGAAGTTGAACACGGCAAAGGCGAAGCACCCGCAGTTGATCACGACCCCATCACGCAGGAGTTTTCGATCAAACCACGCGGCTTTAAAGGTGTGGATAAATTCGAATTCACCGCTGCAAGAAAAATCAAATTGCACAATTATTATTTTCTCGCGCAGGGTGAATTCAGAGGAAAAGATTATCCTTTTTTTCTGGGCAGCAAAAAAACATCGAAAGTACTTTCTGCTGGGCAGGAGCTGGAAATAGACCCAAGCGAAGCGCAAGGCTGGCCGAATAATATTGCGGAAAATGGTGTTTATTTTGGTTACTTGGGCAAAGGCCGCTGGAAAGCCGCATTAGTTCGCAATGGGGATATTTTTTGGAATTTTAAATTTAGTCTCGCTGGCGTCACTAGCGCCACTACCGAATTTATTCCAGAGAATCGCAACATGAATGACATTCTATTGCGCAATGACGGTGGAAAATTCACTGACGTATCACGCGAATGGCAGATTCAACCCGGCGGCAATACATTGGGTGTCACCACGGGTGATTTTAATAACGACAGTCATCAGGATTTATTTCTTTACCGCTGGGGCAATATTAGTGCGCGCATTTCTGATTACATACTATTAAACGATGGCAAAGGTCATTTCTACACCCTGACACAACACGGCGCCAATGATGTTGGCGGCCCCGGCAATGGTGATATGGGCCAAGCCTTTGATTTTGATTTGGATGGCGGCCTAGACCTATTAAATGGCAGTGAAGGTGGTGAGTGGTATCTTTATCGCAACCAAAAAAATGAAACCGGACAATATGCATTAGTACGAGTGGGCTACTCACCTAAAGCCCATGTGGATGCCATAGGCGCTGAAGTTAAAATCACCACCGCGCAAGGTGTTTATCGCAAACGAGTAGGTTCAGCGGGAGGAATTTTTTCCCAAAGCCTGCTAAACATTGTGCATTTTGGTTTAGGGAATGCACAAACAATTGAGCGCATTAGTATTAGATGGCGCAATGGTGAAACACAACATTTCACCAACAAACCTGCCAATCAATTATTTGATACAGACAAAGCAGATGTAGAAAGTCTGCAGCTTGAACCGGCACAAACAAATCTTCGCCAAGGTACAAAATTAAATCTCTCCAGTCACTTAACTCCAGCGAATGCAGACACCCGGCTGCAATGGTCATCCAGCGATGAAAATATTATCGCTGTAGATCAGCAAGGCCAAATTACCGCGTTGGGTAACATTGGCCAAAGCGCGACCATAACAGCCACCAGCCCCACTAATGGAGTAAATGCGCAGAGCAACATTACCATTGAGCCTTGGTTTGCCGTGCCCGCAAAATCGCTAACACTCGAACCATCACCGACAAAATTATTGGTGGGTGAAAGCCTTACACTCACTGCAACTTTATTTCCAGCTCATGCCGACAACTCGGAACTCATCTGGAGCAGTAGCAATAAAAAAGTCGTGCGGGTAGATGCAGCAGGAACATTCACCGCACTACAACCCGGCACTGCAACTATCAAAGTAGCTTCCGCAAAAAAACCTACTGTGAAAGACACCATAAAACTGCACGTGGCGCCGACCATCGCACCCTTTATAAAATTTACGAATGAGAAAAAATTGCGCGATAAGGTATGGACTCAAAAGGATAAAATTACTTTAATCGTCGAGTACCACGCCGGATCAGGTAATAAAGTCATTGCGTCAGATGAAGGGGGAATTCGCTTTTGGCTGCGCCATTTTCAATCCAAATGGATCCCCGTGAAAGACAGAGTCTTAATAGATACAAACGCCTTAAAAACCGAATCAGGAAAATCCACCATGACCTTTACGCTTGAAGATCTAATCCCCAGCGCCGAGCTACCCACAGGCCAGTTTTACCAATTGCGCGCTTCATTTGTATCAAGCAATGGCAAAATGTATGACGCCACTATTGATGATATAAAAATCGTGCCCGCGCATTAGCAATTCCGATCAGCCGATTTGAAGCACGTCCCCTCCCCCTCAGACTGTAGGATAATGCCCACCACGTAATAGAAGCCGCGACAGGCATAAACCTGTCGCGACAACAAAATTCAATTAAAAAAATCAATAACTTAAAAGGTTTTCCCGCAATGAATACCATAGAGCCAATAGACTAGCACCCACCAGTGAGTCATCAATAACCAACCCTTTCGTTCACAACCTATACCAGGATCGGTGATGCGTTGCGATAGACCTCGATACCAAAATATCCGAGCAGCGAAAATGTAATGGCGAGCACGCCAATCAAGATAAACCACAGTTTGCGATACTCACCCATGATTCACCTTCAAGGCACCATCAATACGATCAAATAAAATATTATTTTCCAAATGGATGTGATCCATTAAATCGGCTTTTAATGTTTCCAAACCGAAATACAGCGCGCGCCAGGTATTACAGGCACCCTTGGGGATAGTGATACCGCGCGTAAGATGTTCTATATCCGCAAGTGCGGCACCGTGGTCATCGTGTTCACTGCGCATCATCGCAATTGGCTGAATAGCCATGCCGGTAATGCCGCGGCTAATCATGGGAAATAAAATCTGCTCCTCTTTTTGCATATGGTTTTCCAGCTCTTGCAACATAGTTTCAAGATGTTGCGCTAAACCTGCCGGGCACTCCGTATGCCCGCCATGAACCAACTCTACTCGCTGGGCAAGACGAATTAATTCTGGCAACTGTTGCCGATGAACATCGTGATAACGTGTCAGTATGTGCTCGATCAACTCAACGTCTGGCACATTGACCCACTCCTGCGCAATCGACGGCTGTGCTTGCAGTGCCTGCAACTCAGCAACAATCGCAGCAGGATTCAGCTCGCGGTCACTGAGTGCATCGCGCAGGCTTTTTTTCCCACCACAACAAAAATCCAACTGGTATTTATGAAAAACCGCAGTACCTCCCGGAATACTCCGGGCAAGTTGGCCAAGGCTTTGATCGAGAATCATCATAATGTCACTCTCCGGCTGCAAAAAAATGCTACTTATTTAAGGCCATTTGGCATCTCGCCAAACAGCCCTATAACATGCATTGTAAATGCACCTTTTAAAGATGTAAAATAAATACATGTTTAAAGTAAAAGATTTTTCGCTTTGCCGCGCTTTCGCTACCACAGAGGTTTTCATGAATCACTCTTTCCCAGCGTCCGCACTTCTT
This sequence comes from Cellvibrio sp. OA-2007, assembly GCF_000953825.1. Lineage (GTDB taxonomy): Bacteria > Pseudomonadota > Gammaproteobacteria > Pseudomonadales > Cellvibrionaceae > Cellvibrio. Next base: position 137,560 of record NZ_BBUL01000094.1, read on the forward strand.
GCGCATCCCTTTCGTCCCTTTTTTCTATTAGCAGGATTGTATGGCGTTATTACCATTGCCGCCTGGATAGGTTTTTTATTTGGTGGCCTATCACTGCCCCTTGGCTGGTCGCCGGTACACTGGCACAGCCATGAAATGTTATTTGGTTTGATTCCACTGGCTATCGCTGGTTTTTTATTGACTGCCGTATGCAACTGGACTGGTGCGGCGCCCCTGCACGGCAAAGCACTAGCTGCACTGATTGCACTCTGGTTCGCTGGCCGTGCGGCGATGTGGACTGCAAGCTGGTGGCCGGTAGCTGTAGTGGCCGCCATTGATTTATTATTTATGCCGGTGATGGCCATTTATATGACGCGCGTTTTATTGCAGCACGGAAATACGCGCAATTTGCCCATCGCCGCGATTTTAATCTTACTTAGTCTCGCCAATCTGTTTATGCATATTGGTTTTATCGCAACCAATCCACTGTGGTTACAGCGCGGCGAATTAATGGCACTGGGCCTAATAACGTTGATGATGATTGTTATCGGCGGCCGAATAATTCCGCTATTTACCGCCAATTGGCTGCGCAATCAAGGCATGCAGGCTGATGCAATAAAATCATTTTCTTTACTGGATCGCGCGGCAATTATTGCCACACTACTGTTAATTCCCCTCGATTTTTTCAGCGGTTTACCTTGGTTAACTGGCATTGCCGCGTTAAGTGCCGGTGTACTTAACACACTGCGTTTACTCGGCTGGTCGGGTTGGCGCACGGCGCGGGAACCACTACTGTGGATTTTGCATCTGGGTTATGGCTGGATTGTGGTTGCACTCTTGCTCAAGAGCGCTGCAGCCTTTAACCTCATCGCCCCTACCGCCTGGCAACATGCACTCGGCGTGGGCGCAATGGGCACTCTGATTCTGGGGGTAATGACTCGTGTCGCTCTTGGGCACACTGGTCGCCCGCTCAGTTTGCCGCGCTTTGGTGTAGTGATTTATCTCGCGATTAGCACAGCCGCATTAGCCCGTGTACTGGCCGCAGTACAATTATTGGATTACCGTACTGGGCTGTTCACCGCCGCGTTCTGTTGGTCGCTCGCTTTTGGCGTATTTACCTTGATTTACTGGCCAATACTCACCCGCCCACGCGCAGATGGCCGCCCTGGATAAAAGAGAAAGTTATGCATATAACCCGTTATACCGACTACTCCCTGCGTGTCCTTATGTACGTTGCCCTCAAGGGCGAAGAAATTTCTACCATTGGTGAGATTGCCGATAGCTACCACATTTCTAAAAATCATTTAATGAAAGTCGTGCAGGAACTTAACGCCAAAGGGTATTTAATTGCCGTGCGAGGGAAAAATGGCGGGCTGCGTTTAAATGGCCGCGCTGAAGATATTAATATCGGCGGCTTGGTGCGAGACACAGAACAGGATCTAGCACTCGTCGAATGTTTCGCTGGCGCTCAGGGCTGCACCATCACACCGGCATGCCACCTTAAATCTGTTTTTGCAGAAGCCTTGGAGGCGTTTTTCAAAGTGCTCGATCAATACACTCTGGCCGACCTACTGCCTAAACAAAAACAAGCGACGCTGATTAAATTATTAGGTATTAATTAATTTCAATTTCAGCAAACGATTAGCGCGATTCATTCAATATATCGGATGTGATAATGCCATTCTTTTGCCGAACCTTAATAAAATCAGGCATAAACTCAAAACTAACCAGCACACCGCCATCTACCAGGTTAGATACCAACAGCTCACCGCCCAAATGTTTCGCCCGCTCTTTCATAATGGCCAAACCATAATGATTCACTTTTTCCGGTGAGTCCGGCAGGCCGCTGCCATCATCGGCGATCGTTAAACTGATCGCCTGCTCCGCACTTTGCCACAGCCGTATCGCCAGGTTTTTTCCACCGCTGTGATTGATCGAGTTCTGACTGGCCTCTCGAATAATTTGCAATAAATGAATTTCCTCATTGGGGGTCAGCGGAATATTACTGAGGGCAAAATCAAAGTGAATGTTCATTGAATTTTGTGCACGCAGCTGTTCAATACTGGACTCAAGCGCAACCTTTAAACCGCTGCCATCAATTTTCAAGCGGAACGTGGTTAACAATTCGCGCAATTGGCGATAAGCATTATTTAGTCCTTCACGCAATTCATCGGCCACATCTTCCATAGTGATTTTATCTTCGCGATCAATTGCCCGATTGAGGCGAGTTACTTGAATTTTTAAGTAGGACAGCGCTTGGGCGAGCGAATCGTGCAGCTCGCGGGCAATGGCATTGCGCTCCTGTAGAACCGCCAGCCGACGGGATTGATCTTCATCGGTTTTTAAACTCATGCCAATCGCCAATTGATCGGTAGTTGATTGGATTAACTGCTCTTGCCAAGGCGACAGTAATTGCTGCTCACTGACACGGCACACAATCAAGCCATAGTGCCGCTCATTACGCATTAACTGAAAGCGATATGTTGCCATACCACTCGCTTTTTCTACCACGCCCCGGCTGGATAAACATTTGGAGCAATTTTGTTTTTTACAAAGCTCGGCATTAATATCAGTGGCCGGCTTAATTTGCAGATAAGGGCTATTACCCTCGGTTGTCATCAAACACAATTCTAAATCTGAAATGCCAATAGTTTCCCCCAGATGAGAAATAATGGCATCGTAATTTATTCCCTGTGGATTGTGTTCGATAATAATTTTTGCGGTTTCATATAAAAATTGCAGAGAGCGATTGGACTGTTGTAGCGCCTTGGTTTTTTCATCCACCTGTTGTTCAAGGTGATCGTAACTATTAGCAATTGAGCGGCTCATAAGATTAAATGTGCTGGCCAGCACACCCAGCTCATCTTGATTATGAACCGGTATTTGGTGGCGAAAATCCCCTTGGGAAATGCGCTTAGCCATGGTCGTTAATTGATTCAGCGGCTGCTCCACTTTAACTCTCAAGGAATACATCACCAGCGCCGACACTAATAAGGTGGCAAATAATGCAATAATTTGCACCAAACGAAAACTGCGGACTTTTTGTTCTGCATCTTGCTGAATGGTTTGCACCAGTGCATCCAGCAACTGAATGTGTTCATCCAGCAGTAATTGTAAGTGTTGCTCAGCCGCCAAACCCTGCTGCTGTTTCATACGGTTAAATTCCGGCAATAAATGCACCCGCCAATTTTCAACGGCACGGTTATACAACTCGCGAATTTTTGGCTTCTCGTGCAAAAAGGGAATAAATACCGGGTTGTTCCAGGTGTCTTCAATTTTCTGCTGCGCACTGTGCCATTGCGCCATATCGGGCGTGTCATCCATCGCCAGCAAACCCAAGCGATAACTTTGCATACGTAAAGAGCCCGCAACATTGATCGCCAAGGAATCGCTTTCAGCGCGCTCCGACAGCCAATAAGAAATCAACATTGTGCTCATGCCCAACACGACTATGCCAGCAAGCGCCACACTGACGCGCACAATAATGGAAGATTTGGATGCAAGTGAATTCATAAGGCTGCTTCATGTAAAAAAGATAAATACCTCTTTGTGGGTATTTTTTTAGACTCATCTAGCCATTCAGGGAAATTGCTAAAAAGTATTTTTTAGCCGATAAGTTTTATTACCTAGCGCTAATCAAACCACACGAGGCTCAATGATGAATACTACCAATACTAGCGGCTCTTGCGCCAAAGATATTATGAGCAGCACATTATTAACCGCCTATGAGGGCTGGACGATCAGCCGTTTGGCGGATTTTTTTATTAACCGAAAAATTTCCGCCGCGCCGGTCATAGCATCAGACCACGAATTAGTAGGAGTGGTAAGCATAAGCGACGTATTTAAATTTAATAACCTCACCGAGGGCGATAAAAGTAATGCACTGCGCAATCACTATAGGGATAGCTGCGGTCAGGAAATAAATGAAGAGGTGTTGCGCTCCTGGGTGAAGGATGCCGACAAAAACTGCACGGTGCATCAGATAATGACCCATGAAGTAATTGCAATCGACCAGCGTGAATCAATTAAATCAGTCGCACAATTGCTGCTTGAACAACATTTACATCGCGTATTTGTCACCGACAACAATAAAGTAATCGGTGTTATTACTGCTATGGATGTGCTAGCCGCCCTCGCCCCGCATTAATTTTTTTATTCTTATTATCCTATTTTTTTAAGGCCGCTCCCCACATGCTAGAGCGGCCTTTTTATTGGAGTACTCCTTCTGCACTAGGGTGTATTTTTTTACTTTAACCAGCCTTATAAAAAATACAATAAATGTAATAAATTCATAAGGTTAGCCTAACAAATCAAATACTCACTAAGAGGTAGTTAGCGCCGTTTTTGACACTTTTCCCTCACTGGCAGACAACTCATGAATGGCGCAGTATTCAAGTGTCAACCGTGAACCGAAAGCGCGCCATTAACATAACCACCTTAGGGCTGTAATGGATTGACGCGCACACTTTTAGGAGCTGCCGAAGAATGAGTCATCTACTCGACAAATTACGTTTTTTTAAAAAACGTCAAGAACCCTTTGCTGATGGGCATGGTGCTACCACCAATGAAGATCGCACTTGGGAGCAAGGTTATCGTCAACGCTGGCAGCACGATAAAATTGTGCGCTCAACCCACGGAGTCAATTGCACCGGTTCTTGTAGCTGGAAAATTTACGTGAAAGACGGTTTGATCACTTGGGAAACCCAACAGACAGATTACCCGCGCACACGCCCCGATTTACCAAACCATGAACCGCGCGGCTGCCCTCGCGGCGCCAGTTACTCCTGGTATATTTACAGCGCCAATCGCTTGAAATATCCCAAAGTGCGTCAGGCATTAATTGAACTTTGGCGCGAAGCGCGGCAGGAATATTGCGACCCGGTAGAAGCCTGGGGTTCCATTGTGGAAGATCCCGCACGCGCAAAAAAATATAAATCCCGTCGCGGTCTGGGCGGTTTTGTGCGCGCCCACTGGGGCGAAGTCAATGAAATTATTGCCGCTGCAAATGTGTACACCGCAAAAACCTATGGGCCAGATCGCATTAGCGGTTTCTCGCCTATTCCCGCTATGTCGATGGTGTCCTACGCGGCTGGCTCGCGCTACCTATCATTAATTGGCGGCAACTGTTTAAGTTTTTACGATTGGTATTGCGACTTACCACCTTCATCACCACAGGTGTGGGGCGAGCAAACCGACGTTCCTGAATCGGCCGATTGGTATAACTCCAATTACATTATTGTATGGGGCTCTAACGTTCCGCAGACACGCACACCCGATGCGCATTTTTTATCTGAAGTTCGCTATAAGGGCACCAAAACCTGCGTCATCACTTCCGATTATTCAGAAGCATCAAAATTTGGCGACACTTGGCTGGCGCCCAAACAAGGCACCGATGCAGCGCTGGGCATGGCGTTTGGCCATGTCATCTTAAAAGAATTTCACATCGATAATCCCAGTACCTATTTTACCAACTATGTAAAACAATATACCGATATGCCCATGCTGGTAATGCTCGAACCACATGGCGAGCATTTAACCCAAGGGCGTTTTTTACGCGCAGCAGATTTAGTGGACAATCTTGGGCAAGAAAATAATCCCGACTGGAAAACCATTGCTATTAATTCACAGACACAAGAATTAATCAGCCCCAATGGTTCGATTGGATACCGCTGGGGGCAAAGTGGTAAGTGGAATCTTGAACAGCGCGACGGAAAAAACGGCGCTGAAACAGATACGCTTTTGTCGTTAAAAAATAACTGCGATGAAATTATTGACGTTGCCTTCCCCTACTTCGGCGGCAACGAACACGAATATAACTATTTTAAACACACCGATCACAGCGATATTCAATTGCGCAAAGTGCCAGCACGCAAAGTGCTGCTGGCCAATGGTGAAACCACTTGGGTAGCCAGTGTGTTTGATTTGATGGTTGCACACTACGGTGTAGACAATGGTTTGGGTGATGCCAATGTAGCCAAGAGTTTTGATGAGGACGCGCCCTACACCCCCGCATGGCAAGAAAAAATTACCGGCGTAAAACGCGAAGATGTTATTCGGGTTGCACGTGAGTTTGCGCGCACCGCTGATAAAACCCATGGCCGCTCAATGGTGATTGTAGGCGCTGCACTCAATCACTGGTACAACATGGATATGAATTACCGCAGCCTGATTAATATGCTGATGATGTGCGGCTGCATTGGCCAAAGTGGCGGCGGTTGGGCACATTATGTCGGCCAGGAAAAACTGCGCCCACAAAATGGTTGGCTGCCACTTGCGTTTGGTTTGGATTGGCAGCGCCCACCGCGCCAAATGAACGGCACCTCATTTTTCTATAATCATGCCAGCCAGTGGCGCTACGAAAAATTGGATATGAGTGAAGTAGTTTCACCACTCGCCAACAAAGAAAAATGGAGCGGCAGTATTATCGATTTTAATGCGCGCGCTGAGCGTATGGGCTGGCTGCCTTCTGCTCCACAATTAAAAACCAATCCACTGAGCATTGTTGCAGCCGCAACTGCCGCAGGAAAATCGCCCAAGGATTATGTAGTTGAAAAACTCAAAAGCGGTGAAATTGAATTTTCCTGTGTCGACCCCGACGCACCGGAAAATTTTCCGCGCAACCTCTTTATCTGGCGCTCCAACTTATTGGGCTCTAGCGGTAAAGGCCACGAATATATGCTGCACCATTTGCTCGGCACCAAACACGGTTTGCTCGGCAAAGACCTGGGTGCAGATGGCAAAAAACCGGAAGATGTGAAATGGCATCACGAAGGTGCAGAGGGCAAGGTGGATTTATTAGTCACACTGGATTTCAGAATGTCCACCACCTGTTTGTATTCCGACATAGTGCTGCCAACCGCAACCTGGTATGAAAAAGACGATATGAATACCTCGGATATGCATCCGTTTATTCATCCACTCACCAAAGCCATTGATCCGGTATGGGAATCGCGCAGTGACTGGGACATTTTTAAAGGTATAGCCAAAAAATTCTCATCACTTTGTGAAGGTCATTTGGGAGTCGAGCAAGATTTTGTTACGCAACCCATGATGCACGATTCACCCGATGAACTCGCTCAACCCTACGGTGTTAAAGCCTGGTGGAAAGGTGAATGTGAAGCCATACCCGGGCTGACCATGCCCAATATGGTGGTGGTAGAACGCGATTACCCCAACACCTATAAACGTTTTACCTCCGTTGGCCCGCTGCTCGAATCACTCGGCAATGGCGGCAAAGGCATTAAGTGGGATACCAAAGAAGAAGTGGAATTCCTCGGTAAATTAAATCGCATTCACCATGAGGAAGGTGCGCATCAAGGTCGCCCGAAAATTGAAACAGCAATTGATGCCTGCGAAGTTATTTTATCGCTCGCACCAGAAACCAATGGGCATGTTGCGGTAAAAGCCTGGGATGCACTTTCAAAAATTACCGGGCGCGACCACACCCATTTAGCCAAACCCAAAGAAGAGGAAAAAATTCGCTTTCACGATATTGTTGCCCAGCCGCGCAAAATTATTTCTGCACCCACCTGGTCAGGTTTGGAAGATGAACATGTGTCCTACAACGCGGGCTATACCAATGTGCATGAATTAATTCCGTGGCGCACCATCACCGGCCGCCAGCAGTTTTATCAGGATCATGAATGGATGCGCGATTTTGGTGAGCAACTGTGCTGTTATAAACCGCCGGTCAATTTAAAAACCATCGGCCCGGTGATGAACCGCACACCAAACGGCAATAAAGAAATTGCCTTGAACTGGATTACACCACACCAAAAATGGGGCATTCACAGCACCTACAGCGACAACTTGTTAATGCTGACTTTATCGCGCGGTGGCCCGATTGTTTGGATAAGTGAAATAGATGCAAAAACCGCAGGCATTGAAGATAACGACTGGATCGATATTTTTAATGTGAATGGTGCCATTGCTGCTCGTGCAGTGGTATCTCAACGTGTACCGCAGGGCATGAGCATGATGTACCACGCACAGGAACGCATTATTAATATGCCTGGCTCGTCGCTCAGTAAAACACGGGGTGGCATGCACAACTCGGTAACCCGCGCCATTATGAAACCAACCCATATGATTGGTGGCTATGCACAACAGGCATACGGGTTCAATTATTACGGCACCGTTGGCTGCAACCGCGACGAATTTGTGGTTGTGAGAAAAATGACAGAAGTGGATTGGCTGGATACGCCCTAAACCAAGGCGATCGCTGTTAAAAAATCGTAGCTTCTTAAATTATTATTCTCGACCGGAGAAATTAACATGAAAGTTCGTGCCCAGATTGGCATGGTGTTGAACCTGGATAAATGTATCGGTTGCCACACTTGCTCTATTACTTGCAAAAATGTTTGGACCTCTCGCGAAGGTGTTGAGTACGCCTGGTTTAATAACGTAGAAACAAAACCTGGCGTTGGCTTCCCCAAAGAGTGGGAAAATCAAGATAAATGGAAAGGCGGCTGGCAGCGCAGTGCCAACGGAAAACTAACCCCGCGCATTGGTGGCAAACTGCGTGTACTCGCCAATATTTTTGCCAACCCGGACCTACCGGAAATTGACGATTATTACGAACCTTTTGATTTTGATTACCAGCACCTGCACACCGCCGGTAATAGCCAGCACCAACCCACCGCGCGCCCGCGCTCGCTCATTACCGGCCAGCGCATGGAAAAAATTAACTGGGGTCCAAACTGGGAAGAAATTCTCGGCACCGAGTTTGCAAAACGCAAAAAAGATAAAAACTTTGACAATGTAGTGCAAACCGAAATTTACGGACAATTTGAAAAAACATTTTTGATGTACCTGCCGCGTTTATGTGAGCACTGCTTAAACCCGGCCTGTGTTGCCTCCTGCCCTTCCGGTGCAATTTACAAACGCGAAGAAGACGGCATTGTGTTAATCGATCAGGATAAATGTCGCGGCTGGCGGATGTGTGTATCTGGCTGCCCTTACAAAAAAATCTATTACAACTGGAAAAGTGGCAAATCAGAAAAATGTACTTTTTGTTATCCGCGCATTGAAGCAGGTCAACCAACCGTTTGTTCAGAAACCTGTGTGGGCCGCATTCGCTATTTAGGCGTGCTGTTATACGATGCAGATCGCATCGCTGAAGCGGCCAGTGTGGCGAGCGAAAAAGATTTGTATCAAGCACAGCTGGATATTTTTCTTGATCCCAACTCACCCGGTGTCATTGCCGCCGCACAAGCCGAAGGTATTCCGCAGGCGTGGATTGACGCTGCACAGCGTTCGCCGGTCTACAAAATGGCGGTTGATTGGCAAGTCGCACTGCCTTTGCACCCTGAATATCGCACCTTGCCAATGGTGTGGTACATACCGCCGCTATCGCCTATTCAAAATGCAGCGCAAGCAGGTCATATCGGCATGAACGGCGAAATTCCCGATTTAAAATCGCTGCGTATTCCGCTGCGTTATCTCGCCAACTTGCTCACCGCAGGTGATGAAAAACCAGTGGAATATGCGCTGGAGCGCATGATTGCCATGCGCGCCTATATGCGCAGCAAACATGTAGATGGCGTGCAGGATTTAGCAGTGTTGAAACAAGTCGGTCTCGATGTCGCCACGGTTGAAGAAATGTATCGCTATATGGCCATCGCCAATTACGAAGACCGTTTTGTGGTGCCGACCAGCCACCGCGCCTATGCCGAAAATGCCTACGATTTAAAAAGCAGTTGCGGTTTTAGTTTTGGTAATGGCTGCGGCGATGGCAACAATGATGTGAGCTTATTTGGCACAAAAGCCAAAGGGGTTCGCCAAGTCATTCCCGTATCGACTCAGGAGTAATGCATATGAAATTGTTAAGGGTTTTATCACTCCTGTTAGATTATCCGCAAGACAACTCTGCCGAATTGGTGGCGGAGTTGCGAGCAACCGTGCAACAGATGGCAGTGCCGGATCATCAGCAACAACTGCACAGGTTTTTAGATAAATTTTTAGCACACTACAGCCACAGTTCGCTGCTGGATTTGCAATCAGACTATGACGGTTTGTTTGAGCGCGGCCGCGCGCTTTCACTGCATTTATTTGAGCATATCCACGGTGAATCGCGCGATAGAGGGCAAGCCATGGTGAATCTCCAACAACAATACCGGGATGCAGGTCTGGATATAGGAGTAAAAGAATTGCCGGATTATTTACCGCTGTATCTGGAGTTTTTATCCACCCAAGGTGAAGAAAATGCACGCATAGGTTTAGAGGAAGTAGCGCCGATTTTAGCGGTATTGGCCTGCCGCCTGGAAAAGCGCGACAACCCCTATGCCGGGCTATTCCACTGCCTGATTTTGCTTTCGGGTGTCGAGGTTAATATCGACGAACTGCACGCACAACTAGAGCAAGAAAAACGCGATGACACACCCGAGGCATTAGATAAGGTCTGGGAGGATGAAGTGGTGAATTTCGGCGCTGAAAAAAATGCCGATAGCTGCAGTAATACAACGGCGCGCCCCACCCCACAACAGAGCCGGGATCATGTCGAATTTCTCAATGTCGATGAATTAGTAAATTTACAAGCCAGTGCGCGGTAATAGGAGCAGTTATGAATTATCTCAACACATTATTATTTGGCCTCTATCCCTATCTGGCATTAATTATTTGTTTTATCGCCAGCTGGATTCGCTACGACCGCGAGCAATACACCTGGAGAGCCAGCTCCAGCCAATTGCTGGAAAGCAAACAACTCAAAACCGGTAGCCGTTTATTTCACGTAGGTATCATCACGGTATTGCTGGGTCATTTTGTCGGGTTATTAACACCCGTTGAAGTGTGGCATGTGCTCGGCATTCACGCGCATCACAAACAATTGATTGCGATGACACTCGGCGGTGTATTTGGTGTTATTTGTTTTATCGGACTGACGATTCTACTGCGCCGCCGTTTATTTAATCCGCGCATTCGCGCCACCAGTAGCACCATGGACATCACCGTATTGCTGTTACTCTACGCACAATTGATTTTGGGGTTGGGTTCGATTTTTATTTCTGCGCAACATACCGACGGCGAAGAAATGTTGTTGTTAATGAGTTGGGCGCAAAACATTGTCACCTTTGATCCTGCGCAAGCGGCAACGGCTATAGCTTCAGTACACTGGATTTATAAACTCCATGTGTTTTTGGGAATGAGTTTATTTGTGGTATTCCCCTTTAGCCGCTTGGTACATGTATTCAGTGTGCCGGTGCAATACCTGGGGCGCCGCTATCAAATTGTGCGCAAAAAAGCCTGGCATTAATCGCGAAGGAGAACCCTATGATTCAAGTCAACCAAGCCACTATTAATGAGCAACATATTCTGGCTGAAATGCAATATCACCCGGCAGCTTCGCAGCGCGAAGCCATGATTAAAGCCGCTGAGGCATTAATCATCAGCGAATTGCTGCGCCAGCGCGCAGCGCAACTTGAACTGCAAGTGGGCGACGATAACGCAGAGGCTTCCGATGAAGATTTTATTGAAGCCTTACTTGCGCAGGAAGTGCAATTGCCAACGGCGGATGAACAGGCCTGCCAGCAATATTATCGCGCTAATGCGCAGCGTTTTATGAGTTCACCACTGCTTGAATTGCAGCATATTTTAATTGCTGCAGCACCGGACGATGAAGCTGTGCGTATTACCGCAAAACAAGACGCTGAAGCGCTGTTAATAAAATTACAGCTGGGGCAGGATTTTGCCCAGCTGGCACAAACCCATTCCGCCTGCCCGTCCAAACATGAGGGCGGCGATTTGGGTGTTATCAGCCGCGGCCAAACAGTGCCAGAGTTTGAACGGCAGTTATTGTTATTGCCTGTGGGTTTACATCACCAACCACTGGAAAGCCGCTATGGTTTTCATATCGTAAAAGTCAATCGCATCACCCCGGGGCAAGCACTGCAATTTGATGATGTCAAAACCAAAATTGCACACTTTTTACAGGAGCGTGTACGCCACAAAGCTATCGCCCAATATATTCAGCAATTGATTAATGATGCAAAGATAGAAGGTTATGATTTTTCTGTGCCTGCATCACCGCTCATACAATAAATTTTAATCATTGATTTGTGGTGCAAGGTGAAATGAAAAAGCCTGGCACCGTTCATACGATGACAGTCTTAGTGGAACCAATACGCGCGCAGATTCCGTTTGATGAATTGGATGGTGCACGCGTCTGTTCTGGTAAATTCGCGCTACTCGTTGGCCGTTAACGACAAAATATCCCCCTGCTTATCAAATACCAAATACTGCTGAATCATACCGGTATTAATACCTGCAATCATTGCATCAAGGGGTTTGTTGGCATCGCTGCTGCTTGGTGCATCAGCGCCTTTACCGGCAAGGCTGGCAGCAAACACCAGCGACCAAACCTGACCCGTCTGCGCCGCTTCCGCGATCAGATCATTGAAGCTGGTAATTTCATTCGGCGTTTTATCAACACACATTTTAGGGGTTAGAAAACCGCCCTCCTGTGTATTGTTATTTGCCACCTCATCTACCGCCACAAATACCAACAATAAACGTTGCGCATCTGCTTGCGCCCGTGCAGCTGTTAAAAAATCATCAAAATGTTCCATTGGCTTAACCTCGTCTAATTACCCAATCACACAATCTACGCACTCCACCCGAGCGGTTAAATACCCATTAAGGTTTAGCTACCTCCCCGCCAGCCACCTACTCCTTTGTGGGTAGCAGCGCCCAAGGCTTGATGTAGATCAATTATTTAAGCCAGCTCACAGACTAGTCTTGCACCACATATAGATGCAAACCAAAAAATAAATACTAGATATGGTGTTTTATGAAATTCTTACGTTTTGTGAACGAACAGATTGTGTGGCAGGAAGTGCCCGGTGAAACCTCACTGGCTTACACCATTACTGGCTGCCCCCTGCGCTGCAAAGGCTGTCATAGCAGCGAATACCGCAACCCCAAGCTAGGGGAGCCACTCTACAAAGACTATTTTCAGAGCCGTTTGGACGAGTATCGCGGGCTCATTAGTTGCGTCGTTTTTTTTGGCGGGGAATGGCTTCCCGCACTTTTACAGCCCCTGCTTGAACAAGCGCAGCGCGCCAACTTACACACCTGCCTCTACAGCGGTTTTGATTTGATTCCCAATTGTTTATTACCGCACTTGACCTATGTAAAAACCGGCGCTTGGACTGCAGCGCGCGGCGGTTTGGACAACCCTAATACCAATCAGCGCTTCATCGATTTACGCACCAATGAATTATTGAATTACAAATTTCACGCCACTGCCAATTGTTAATTACACGTTAGTCATCATCTATCACGAGGAGTTTTTTATGCTGCGCCTGAACCCTGCTCAACTCGATGAAAAATTAAATTTTATTCAGCATTATTTAGCGGCAGAAAATGCCGCTGACGGTTCCACCATGGACGCCAATGCCAATGTCACGCAAAAAAATATTGCCACATTGGAAGCGGAGTTAATGAAAGATTTTTTTGTGCAGGTTAATCGCGCGCAAGTCAGCCGGAAAATTTCCGAATTGTTTGGCGATAAAATGGCAACTGAATATATTCGCCAAATTGAGCAACATGAAATTTATGTGCACGATGAAACCAGCCTAAAACCCTATTGTGCATCGCTCACCATGTACCCATTTTTATTGGATGGGCTGACCAAGCTGGGCGGGGAATCCCGCGCGCCACAGCACCTGGAATCTTTTTGCGGCACATTTGTGAATTTTGTTTTTGCAGTAAGTTCGCAGTTTGCCGGTGCAATAGCAACCGTCGAATTCCTCACCTATTTTGATTATTTTGCGCGCAAAGACTATGGCGACAATTACCTCACCACCCACACCAAACAAATTGCCAACCACTTGCAACATGTTGTTTATGCCCTGAATCAACCGGCGGCAGCGCGCGGTTATCAAAGTGTGTTCTGGAACATTTCTATTTATGACCAACACTATTTCGATTCGATGTTTGGCGAATTTGTATTCCCGGATTTCACCAAGCCCGAATGGAATAGCGTTGCCCAACTGCAAGATTTTTTCCTGCATTGGTTTAATGCCGAGCGCAACAAAACCTTACTGACCTTCCCGGTGGTGACCGTTGCCATGTTAACTGAAGATGGTCAGTGTAAAGATCAGGTCTTTGCTGCCGCTATAGGTTCACATCTCGCGCAAGGCAGTGCATTTTTTATGTACCTGTCTGACAATGCCGATTCGCTCGCCTCTTGCTGCCGCCTGCGCAATGAAATTAGCGACCACACATTTTCTTACACCCTCGGTGCTGGCGGTGTCGCCACCGGTTCAATTAATGTCATCACCCTTAATATGAACCGTTTGGTACAAGACAAACGCGACCTCCTCACCGAAGTGAAAAAAATTCACTGCTACCAGGTCGCATATCGCCAATTAATGGAAGATTATTTAGCCGCTGGCATGCTAAACGTGTACTCCGCAGGTTTTATTAGCCTTAACAAACAATTCCTCACCATCGGCATTAACGGCATGGCGGAGGCCGCTGAGTCACAAGGCATAAAAGTCAGCAATAACAAAGAGTATATTGCCTTTGTCCAAAATCATTTAAAGGTGATTTACAACGCAAACAAAGCGGCCAAAGCAGAATTCGGATATTTATTTAATACCGAATTTGTTCCCGCCGAAAATTTGGGAATTAAAAATGCAAAATGGGATAAGGCCGATGGCTATGAAGTGAAACGCGACTGTTATAACTCGTATTTTTATATAGTAGAAGATGAGGCGACCAACCCGCTTGATAAGTTTATTTTGCATGGCCGCGAGTTGATTGATTATCTCGATGGTGGCTCGGCACTGCATTTAAATCTGGACGAAGCATTAAGTGCAGATGCCTATCTAAACCTGATTAATATCGCCGCTAAAACCGGCTGCAACTACTTCTGCATCAACGTAAAAATCACAATCTGTAATCAGTGCCAGCAGATTGATAAACGCACCCTGCACCACTGCTCCGCCTGCGGTTCAGACGATGTGGACTATGGCACTCGCGTAATTGGTTATTTGAAACGTATTTCGTCATTCAGTGCCGGGCGGCGCAAAGAGCACAAATTGCGTCACTACCATGTGAAAAAAGCGCGCACCAGTTCAGCAAATAGCGCGCAATATCAAGCTGAGCCATATGAATCAACCGCTACCGCTTAGGATAATTAATTAGCCAATTCTGCACCCGGCACCTGTAGCCGGAGTGCAGTTTTTTTGCTTAAGCTATTTTCGATTACGCGCAATAGTTCCGGCAACTTGCTGTATCACGCTAGCGATACGCGGGGGCAATTGGGCATTTAACTCAATACTGGCCAATAAGTTTTTAATCCCCAAACCCAATTCAGTATCGCCATTCATTTCCAGCCGCCGCTGAAAAAACAACATGTCCGGATCAAGCTGTTGTGTTGCAATCAGTAGCAGATCATAACTGTTTGCACTAAAACGCAGATCCGGTTCCGCCACTGCATCTGTCACCACCAACTTATGGCGGTGATAGCGAATGCCAAATTGCACATCTATATCCTTCACACAAATATGCAGTAATTTATTGCAAAAAAAATCCAATTCATCCGCAGCAATAGCCTCGCGCAGGGCATAGTTAAGGCTGCGCGCCAAAGCTACTTGCTGCAGCCGATCTGGCACCCGTCGCGCCGCCCAATTCATTGCACTTGGCAGGCGTGGAATCATCGCCTGTGCGAGCGCATCTACCCCCTGACTTACCCTTTGTTGGTATAACATTTTTGCACCTCATGATTGACAATAGAGCAATGCAAAACATCATGACAAGTCAACCGCAGGCTGGCTATTAACCATTGGAGGTAGACGATGGAATTGTTATGCCCGGCAGGCAATATTCCTGCACTTAAGGCCGCCATTGAAAATGGTGCGGATGCGGTTTACCTGGGGTTGCGCAACAAAACTAACGCGCGCCATTTTGCCGGTTTGAATTTGGATGCGCTCAAACTAAAAGAAGCAACACACTATGCACATCAACACCAATGCAAGGTGCATCTGGCAATTAATACTTTTGCCCACCCGGATACCTGGCAGCATTGGAGTAGCGCTGTAGATGAGGCGATTGCCTGCGGAGTTGATGCATTAATTATTGCCGATCTGAGCATTCTGCAATATGCCGCCGAGCGCTATCCAGAAACAGAACTGCATTTATCTGTGCAAGCATCCGCAACTAACGCAGCCGCTATCGATTTTTATACGCAGCAATTTAATGTGCAGCGCGTGGTATTGCCCCGTGTATTGTCTATCGCACAAGTAAAAATTTTGGCGCGTTCCTGCACTACACCGCTGGAGGTATTTGCCTTTGGCAGCCTCTGCATTATGGCGGAGGGACGCTGTTATTTAAGTTCCTATTTGACCGGGCAATCGCCCAATACATTTGGCGCCTGCTCACCGGCTGAATTTGTGCGCTGGGAAGATCGCAACGGTGTATTGGAGTCGCGCTTGAACAATGTGTTGATTGATCGTTTTGGCGCGCAAGAAACGGCGGGCTATCCCACACTGTGCAAAGGTCGCTTCGCACTCGCCGATGAAACCGACACTGCGCCCTACCATGCACTGGAAGAGCCCACCAGCTTAAATACAATGGAATTATTGCCAGAATTATTAGTGCTGGGAATTCGCTCATTAAAAATCGAGGGGCGTCAACGCAGCGCCGCTTATGTCGCGCAGGTTACCCGCGCATGGCGCGCAGCGATTGATTGCTGTCGCGCCGATCCTGCAAAATTTTTAGTGCAAGCGGAATGGCAAGCTGCGCTCGCACAACTGGCTGAAGGTAGCCAAACTACACTGGGCGCCTATGAACGGCAGTGGCGATAATAATAAAAGGTTGCGATTATGAAATTTTCACTCGGCCCTATTTTATATTTTTGGGATAAAAATAGCGTATTGGATTTTTATCGCACTGCCGCTGAATCCCCGGTGGATATTATTTATTTAGGTGAAACTGTGTGCCCCAAGCGGCGCGAGTTGCGCTTGGAAGATTACCTCACCATCGCCCACCAACTACGCGAAGCCGGTAAAGAAGTTGTGCTTTCCAGCATGACCCTGCTGGAATCACCCGCCGATTTACGCGAACTAAACCGCTATTGCGACAATGGCGAATTTTTAATTGAAGCCAATGATGTAGGTGCGGTGGGTTTATTAAATGAACGCGGGCTGCCATTTGTAGCAGGCAATACACTGAACTGTTACAACCAGCACAGTTTGCGCTACCTAATGAAAATGGGCATGCAGCGCTGGGTAATTCCAGTGGAATTGCCGCTGCGCTGGATCAATGCCATGTTGGCCAGCAGCGAAATAAACGATGTGCGCGAATGTTTTACAACCGAGTTATTTGCCTTTGGCCATTTACCGCTTGCGTGGTCGGCGCGCTGTTTTACCGCGCGCGCCGAGGGAAAACCAAAAGACCAATGCGATTTATGCTGCAATAAATATCCAGCGGGGCGCACTGTAACCAGTCAGGAAGGCGAAATATTATTTACCTTAAATGGTATTCAAACCCAGTCCGGTTACCGCCACAATCTTATTAATGATTTGCCAACGCTGCATAATAGCGTGGATATTATTCGCTTAAGCCCACAGCCCCAAGACACCTTTGTCTGGCTCGAACGCTTTCAACAACAAGCGAAAAATCCAATCCTGTTTCCGCTACAAAAACCTGACTGCAATGGTTTTTGGCACGAACAAGCGGGCAAAGAATTAATCATCGCCAGCAGCGGAGCACATTAACGGAACAAGCGATTCCCTGGTATTGGCCGATGACCAATCACGCAAATGGGTGCGCAGCGAAATCATATTCGGCTTATCCGTAACAACTTTCTTATCACGATAGACCCGCCATTTTTAATTACCTCATTGTGGGTAGCGCCTACCTATTCAAACCACCGCGCAACCATAACAAGCCTAGTAAACTGCTGTTGAAGAGCACCACTTAATGATACTCACACTGCAATTTATTGGCATCGCTAGGAGATAGTTATGGGAAAAAGTGAATACAAAGCTTGGTCGGTGGTTATCGCCAGTACGTTTTCATTTACCATTTGTTTTATGATTTGGATGATGTTTGCGGTTATCGGCATTCCCATCAAAGAAATGCTCGGGCTCAATGAAACTGAATTTGGTTTATTAATTGCTATGCCGGTATTGACCGGTTCTTTAATCCGATTGCCCATGGGTATGTGGACCGATCGCTTTGGCGGCAGAATTGTATTTTTAATATTAATGCTCGCCACTGTACTGCCAATCTGGCTAATTTCTTACGCAACAGTTTACTGGCAATTTTTAGTACTGAGTTTATTTGTGGGAGTCGCCGGCGGTTCATTTACCGTTGGTATTGCCTATTGCGCACGCTGGTTTAAAAAAGAGCGTCAAGGTTTGGCGATGGGAATTTTTGGCGCGGGCAATACCGGTGCTGCAGTGACCAAATTGGTGGCACCATTAATAGTAGTTGCCTATGGCTGGACAATGGTACCCAAAGTCTATGCCGTGTTAATGCTGATTACCGCAATGCTATTTTGGTTTTTTAGCTTTACCGATAAATCCCACAGCGCAACCAGCAAAGTCACCATTAAACAACAGCTCATGGTATTAAAAGATCCCCGCGTATGGCGCTACAGCCAGTATTACTCCATTGTATTTGGCGGCTATGTGGCGCTCTCACTATGGATGACAAAATACTACATCACCGAATATGGTTTTGATTTAAAAACAGCGGCACTGCTGGCAGTTGCATTTAGTTTACCCGGCGGCATGTTGCGCGCATTGGGTGGCTACTTCTCCGATAAGTTTGGCGCTCACACGGTTACCTGGTGGGTACTCTGGGTATCACTTGTGTGTTTATTTTTTCTATCTTATCCACCCACTGAAATTGTCATCACCACACTTAAAGGCCCAATGAGTTTTCATCTTGGTCTGGGGGCAGCCAGCTTCACGATTATTATGTTTGCCATGGGCATAGCCTTCGCGGTGGGCAAAGCATCAGTATTTAAATATATTGCCGATGGTTACCCGCAAAATATTGGTGTAGTGTCTGGTATTGTTGGGCTCGCAGGCGGTTTGGGTGGATTTATTTTGCCGATTATATTTGGTGCGCTGGTCGATTTAACGGGTGTGCGCTCATCTGCATTTATGTTTATGTTCGGCATTATTTGGACATCATTGATGTGGATGTACTTTACCGAAGTTCGCCCAGTACATGCCAAACAAGAATTACAGCGCAATGCGCTGCAACAAGGTTAATACTATTCAAGCGGGCTTGATGCAGATCAAGCGCAACAAGCCCGCCATTTTTATACTGATTACAGTTTATTTTCACCATTGTATAAACGTATCAGGGCACAATCATGACCAACAAAAATACCGACGTACCATTAGTCTATTCCTGCTCAGGTTGTTCAAATGTGGCGCAACTGGCCAATGATGTTGCCGTTGTACTCGACCGCGAAGGGCATGCACAAATGTCTTGTATTGCGGGCGTAGGCGGCAATGTAAAAGGCTTAGTTAAAATCGCAAAATCCGGGCGCCCTATTCTCGCCATTGATGGCTGCAGAATAGCTTGTGTGAAAAATGTATTGGGAAACCATGAGATTACACCCCGCTGGCATTTGGAACTAAGTAGTTTGGGCTTGAAAAAAATTGAACACCAGAGCTGTTCTGTTGGCGACATGCATAAAGCCTTGAGCAGCGCACATAAATTATTAGCTTCAACAAAAAGCGACCTACCTACAAAGGGGTAATCGCACACCCATTTACGGCAATAACACCAACAGCGCAAACCCGCTAGTATAAATCTCACTAGAAACAACGCCGAGCTTCATGACCTAACGTCATCCCGACTATGGCATTAAGCCAATGGGTCTGTTTAGAAATGAACAGGCCTCCCGGATTGGAAAGGTGTTTTATGTTGATTGAACCACCCTTGACGGACAGGTTTGCACGCGCCTTTGGTTACCTGCGCCTATCGCTCACCGAAAAATGTAATTTCAGTTGCAGGTATTGCCTGCCCGACGGCAGTGAATGCCACTCTATGAATGGCGATTTAAATCCCACTGAAATTCGCCGCCTAGTCACCGCTTTTGCATTGTTAGGCACCCAAAAAATTCGCCTCACTGGTGGTGAACCCAGTTTGCGCCGCGATCTATGCGAGATAATAACTATCTGCAAAAGTGTTGCGGGAATTACCTCTGTAGCACTCACAACCAATGGCTTCCGCTTGGAAAAAGATGTCACCAGTTGGCGCGCCGCTGGTTTGGATGCACTTAATGTCAGCATCGATAGTTTGCGCCCGGAGATGTTCCAATTAATCACCGGCAGCGGAAAATTGCGCAGTATTTTAACCGGGCTGGAACAGGCTCAGGCGCTTGGTTTTACACAAGTTAAAATCAACACTGTATTGCTGCGCGAACAAAATGCCAGTGAGCTGGATGATTTTCTCGCATTTATTAAAACGCGCAAGCTGACGCTGCGTTTTATTGAATTAATGCGCACCGGCGACAATGCCGATTTTTTTGCGCGCCAACATTTAAGTGGCGAAAGTATTCAGCAGCGTTTGTTAGCCGAAGGCTGGACACAGAAAATTCGCAGCGCCAATGCTGGCCCCGCCAAAGAATTTATCCACCCGGATTATGTCGGCGCCATTGGGCTGATCATGCCCTACAGCAAAAATTTTTGCGCGGATTGCAATCGCCTGAGGGTATCCAGCAAGGCAGAGCTGTATTTATGTTTATTCGCCGAACAACATCAATCCATGCGCGCACTATTACAAAGTGATGATCCGCAACCGCTAATGCATTTTTTGCGCGCCGCACTGCAACATAAAACCGCCGGTCACGATTTACACCATCAGGTCACTGGCTCAACCCGCCACCTGGCCATGATTGGCGGCTGAACCCTGTTAACAACAAGCGAGCTATTTATGGGACACCACACCACTGACACTACACTACCGCTGGCAATTGCAGTTCTAACCGTATCTGACACCCGCACCATGGCCACTGACACTTCCGGTGCCGCATTAATTGAGCGGCTGCAAGAAGCGCAGCACCAATTGGCTGCGCGCGCATTGGTTATTGATGATATTTATCAAATCCGCGCCCAGTGTTCGCAGTGGATTGCGGATCAAACCATTCAGGTTATTTTAATTACCGGCGGCACCGGTTTTACCGGACGCGATTCAACACCCGAGGCGATGACACCGCTGTTTGATAAAACAGTGGAAGGTTTTGGTGAATTATTTCGCCAGATTTCTTATCGCCACATAGGCACGTCAACTATTCAATCGCGCGCGGTTGCAGGGCTTGCAAACAACACTCTCATTTTCTGCTTGCCTGGCTCTACCAATGCCTGCAGAACTGCCTGGGATGAAATTATTAAATACCAACTGGATTCAACCCAGGGGCCTTGCAACTTTGTGCCACATTTAAAAAAGACCGAGCGCTCACCCTGCGGCACACGAAGCTAATCAGGCACCCACCGATGAACCAACAATACCTAACACAAAACCCATCAAGCCTGACGCATCTGGATCAAACCGGTGCTGCCTGCATGGTGGATGTCAGCGATAAAGCGGTCACCAAACGTATTGCCGTTGCCAGTGCGATGCTGATCACCCGCCCAGATGTGATTGAACTCATCAACAGTGCCAGCTTGAAAAAAGGCGATGTATTAGCCACCGCGCGTATTGCCGGCATTATGGCAGCAAAAAAAACGGCCGATTTAATTCCACTTTGCCACCCTTTGGCGCTCGCCAAAGTCAGTATCGACTTTGATTGC
Source organism: Cellvibrio sp. OA-2007 (assembly GCF_000953825.1). Classification (GTDB taxonomy): domain Bacteria; phylum Pseudomonadota; class Gammaproteobacteria; order Pseudomonadales; family Cellvibrionaceae; genus Cellvibrio. Next base: position 159,300 of record NZ_BBUL01000094.1, read on the forward strand.
AATCTCGCTCTGGGCTCTATCGCTATTCGCGCGCGCTGTATCACCAATGGTCAAACCGGCGTGGAAATGGAAGCGCTGACCGCAGCCAGTGTTGCCGCGCTAACCATTTACGATATGTGCAAAGCGGTAGATAAACACATGGAGATCAACTCTATTTATGTAGAACAAAAATCCGGTGGCAAAACAGGGGATTGGCAAAAGGAGAGCGAGCATGATTAAAGTATGTTTTTTTGCCGACTTGCGCGAGCGCCTCGGTTGCGCGGACATGTTGGTCGAGCATTTTTCAGGTGAAAACATCGCCCAGCTGAAAGATTTTATCGTTAAACAACATCCGCAGTGGGAGAAAATATTTTTAGAAAAAAAATTGTTGATCGCCGTCAATCACGCCATGGCCAACAATAACTCTGCGATTGTAGCAGGTGATGAGGTCGCTTTTTTTCCGCCAGTGACAGGTGGCTAAGTAGGTATATATGAGCAATTCAGTGCGTGTACAAACAGAAGATTTCGATTTAAATAAAGAATACAACCATTTAAGAGCGGCGCATTACCCCTGTGGTGCGGTGGTACTCTTTAGCGGACTGGTGCGCGATTTCTTGCCGCCACAGCAGCTAATTAGTCTTGAGCTGGAACACTATCCCGGCATGACCGAGGCGATGCTTCAGCAGCTCAGCACAGCGGCAACCGCACGCTGGAAATTACTCGGCACAACAATTATTCATCGCACTGGAAAGCTGTTGCCGGGCGACCAGATTGTGTTGGTGGGTGTATCCAGCGCACACCGCACCGATGCTTTTGAAGCCGCTCAATTTATTATGGATACATTAAAAACCAGCGCACCGTTTTGGAAAAAAGAAACGCTTAAACAATACCCGGGCAGCGCTCCGGAATCTTACTGGGTTGCCGCCAAAGACAGCGACGAACAACTTGCACAGCGCTGGTAAACACTGCTGCACTCACCCCAAAAACATTTTTCCGCCTGCAATTAACAGCACTACTGCCATCACTTGCCGAATCACGGTGCCGCTAAAACGCTTGCTGCCAAATTCGGCGCCCAGCCAGCCGCCCATAATCGCGGCAATTGCCCAGTAGCTAATGCCCTCGGGCAAAACCGGATGTTTGGCAATTAGCCCCAGTAAACCCGCGATAGAATTCACTAAAATAAATACTGCCGCTACGCCGGAAATAATGCGCGTTTCACCCCAGCGGAGAAATAACAAAATGGGGCTCAGAAAAATGCCACCACCCACACCAATCAAGCCAGACAAAAAACCAATGATCGCACCCGTGCCAATTAGCCACAGTTTTTGTGGTGTTTTGGATTCTTGTAAAACAGCGGCTTTAGCAGTGAAAAATGAATGGAACGCAGCATAAATTAAGACTGCGCCAAGAATGGGTTTGTAGTAATGACCCGGTAGCGTTAAACCGCCACCGATGAAAGCGCAGGGAATTGAAGTGATAATTAATGACCACAGCAGCGGCCAGGAAAATGCTTTGGCCCGAATGTATTTAGTGCTGGCGATGCTCGCCACCAAAATATTTAATACCAGCGCGGCGGGTTTTAAACTTTCCGGAGCCAAGCCCGCAAGCGCCATAATGGCAATATAACCAGAAGCCCCTGCATGCCCCACCGAAGAATAAAGAACTGCGGCAATAAAAATTCCACATGCGATCAAAATAAAAACCAAGTCCAAGAAAAAACCTCTTTGTCATTAGCTAATAAATTTATCAAACGGGATAACAGTAACGGTTTCACCGGGTTGCACTGTGCCCCGCTCCGCTTCCAAGCGAATATAACAATTGGCTTTTGCCATGCTGCTTAACACACCGGAACTTTGTGAACCAGCACTGACAACGCGATTAACACCTTGGTCATTAATTAAAATTCCGCGCTGAAAATCCATTCGCCCCGGCTGTTTTTTTAATCGCTGTTCGGCGATGGCACTCAACTGCATAAGCTCAAGCGTTTTTTCACCGGCCAAATATCGCACCGCAGGCACCACCAATTGGTGATAAGTCACTGCCGTTGACACAGGGTTGCCCGGCAAACCAACAAACCAACCCGCGCCCAAGCGGCCAAATGCAAATGGCTTGCCCGGTTTCATGGCGATTTTCCAAAAATCGATTTCACCTAATTCTGCTAACACGGCTTTGGTGTAGTCCGCATCCCCCACCGATACACCGCCGCTAGAAATAACCAGATCGGCCCATTGCATGGCTTGAGTAAACGCCGTCCGCAATGCGGGCAGATCATCGGCAACTATGCCGACGTCTTTAACCTCCACCGCTAAACGCTGCAAGAGTGCACAGAGTAATGGGCGATTGCTGTCATAAATTTTGTCGGCATTGTGCGGCGCGCCCGGTGGCAATAATTCATCGCCGGTAGATAAGACCGCGATGCGCAATTTCCGCCAGACTTTTACTCGCGCAATACCCAGCGATGCCAGCAGACCTATATCCAGCGCACTAATGCGATGGCCTTGGCTTAGAATTTCACTGCCGATTTTTATATCTTCACCCGCGCGGCGAATATTATCCCCCGTCACAACCGCTGTATTTAACTGCAGGGTTTCGCCGGTGCGCGTAACATTTTCTTGCATCACTACTGTATCGGCACCGGCAGGAATCATTGCACCCGTCATAATGCGAACTGCCTGCATGCTACCAAGTGCAGATGCTGCACCCTGTTGCGCTGCAAAACAAAATGGGTGCCCGGCCAGCGACTGCCCAATCACCTCAAACAGCGCGCCATCAGTTTGAGCATCGGCACCGCGCAGTGCGTAACCATCCATCGCCGAATTATCACTGGCAGGAACATTAATGCTGGCCAGTACCGCTTCAGCAAGCACACGATCTAACGCAAGCGCTACATCAACCCATTCCGTTTCTTGCACTGGAATTAATTGTTGCTGCATACGCAACAGCGCATCTTCTACCGGTAACAAACCAAGTTGTGCACAACAGTCCATTAATAAGCCTCTACTGAATATTAGTTTTGCTGATTAATCATCCACACTGCGGCTTCCACCCGTGAACGCAAATGCAATTTTTTTAACAAATGTTTAACGTGTACTTTAACGGTGCCGTCGGAGATATCCAATTCGCGAGCAATCACTTTATTGCTCATGCCCTTGGCAATTAATTTTAGAATTTCCAATTCGCGCTGGGTGAGACTGTCGCTCCCCTCGGCGGCTTTAGTGGTGGGGTTGCGAATAGCGGTAGCCAACACTTGTGTAACCGCTTCACTCAATACCATTTTGCCCGACAAAGCGCGTTCGATTTGCACCAGCATATCTTCCGGCTCCATGTCTTTCAGTAAATAGCCATCGGCTCCTGCTGAAATTGCACTGAGCACATCTTCATCGGCATCGGAAACGGTCAGCATCACAATGCGTGACGTGACACCCTCATCGCGCAAATGGCGCAGAGTTTCCAATCCATCCATGCCCTGCATATTTAAATCTAACAGAATTAAATCCGGGTCGAGCTCACTCGCCAATTTAATTGCATCTTTGCCATTACTCGCTTCGGCTACCACTTCCATATCGCCCGCCAGGGTTAACAGTTGACGCAAACCTTTGCGCAATAACGGATGATCGTCCACCAACATGATGCTCGCGGCTGTCTCTGTCACAAGATTCTCCTCTTCTTATAAATAGCTCAATAACGGCAGTTTAACTGCTTGTAGTACTCAATTGCAGCTCCTGCCCATTTGTAGGTAGGCATAGCGCGCACAACTACCCCAACTGGGTAGGCCAGCTAACACCTCTAATACGACAACTTAACACTGAGGTTGAATAGTTTACCTAGCGGTGCAGCGCCATAGTGATCTTTGCGCGATAACAACTTTTTGACCGAGGATTTCACATGTCTGATCTAAAACAATGGGAACCGGAACAGCAAGCCTTTTGGGATTCAAGCGGGCGAACAATTGCAAATCGCAATCTGTGGATCTCGATTCCAAGTTTATTGTGTGGTTTTGCCGTATGGATGCAGTGGAGCATTATCACGGTACAAATGCTAAACCTTGGCTTTCCTTATCAGGCCGGTGATTTATTTAGCCTTGCCGCAATTGCTGGTTTAACCGGGGCGACACTCCGTATTCCAGCAAGTTTTTTTATTCGCCTGTGCGGCGGGCGCTACACCATTTTTTTAACAACCAGTTTGTTAATGGTACCGGCAGTGGGCACCGGCCTCGCATTGCAGGATCAAAACACACCCTTTTGGGTATTCCAATTAATGGCGCTGCTATCGGGTATTGGCGGCGGTAATTTTGCTGCGTCTATGTCTAACATCAGTTTTTTTTACCCGCGCAAACAACAGGGATTAGCACTCGGCCTAAATGCCGGGCTGGGCAATTTTGGAGTAACCAGTATGCAAATTCTGGTACCGCTATTTATGACCTTTGGCGCTTTTGGTGCATTGGGCGGCGACCCGATGATTTTGAAATCTGCAAGCGGCACACTCATAGGTTCAATTCCAGCCGGTACTGAAACCTGGATTCAAAATGCCGGTTTTGTGTGGTTGCTCCTGCTGATTCCGCTGGCCTTTGCGATTTGGTTTGGCATGAACAATATCAACACCGCCGACGTTACCCCCAACCTGGCTGGTGGGGCACCGCGCTCTTTTGCCATCATCATTGCCATGATGTTAATTGGTTTTGCCACTTCTGTATTCGGGCTGTGGTTAATTATGCCTGCCAGTGTAAACGGTTCCGGTTTTGGTATTCCTAAAGAGCTTGCACTCGTACTGGTATTGTTTGCCACCGTGATGTTACTGAAAGCACTGCCGGGTACAATTCGCACCAGCCTGGATCGGCAATACAAAATTTTTAACAACAAACACACTTGGGTCATGAGTGTGTTGTATGTGATGACGTTTGGCTCCTTTATTGGATTTTCAGCGGCCTTTCCTCTGTCGATTCAAGTGATATTTGGTTTTAGTCATGTCGCGATTGATGGAGTAATGACTCACAACACGGTCAACCCAAATGCGCCGAGTGCATTGACCTACGCCTGGATTGCTCCCTTTATTGGCGCGCTTATTCGCCCTGTAGGCGGCTGGGTATCAGACAAATTTGGCGGCGCACTGGTCACCCAAGTGTGTGCGATTAGCATGGTAATTTTGTCGGTGGCAGCAGCTTATTACATGCGCCTGGCCTATCAATCCGCTCACCCTGAACATTATTTTGTCCCTTTCTTTTTAGTCTTTTTAGGGTTATTTGCCGCAAGCGGCATGGGCAATGGTTCAACTTTTTGCTCTATCGCCAATATTTTTCCGAAAGAACAAGCCGGGCCGGCATTAGGCTGGACTTCAGCGGTTGCAGGTTACGGCGCGTTTTATATTCCGCAGGTTTTTGGTGAGCAAATAAAAGCGGCTACACCTGAATATGCAATGCTGGGTTTTGCCGTATTTTATTTGGTTTGTGTGTTATTAAACTGGGGCTTTTATTTACGCAAACAGGGTGAATTTTATAACCCCTAATTCTGGCTGCTTCTTTTCATATCACTAACACAACAGCACCAACATCACACGACCAATTTCGCCAAGTGAAGTTGGTGCTGTTTTAACTCTAGCGATTAACACTAGCGAAAGAAACAATAATCAATAACAACGCAGGGATTTTGAATTAAATTACTTTGGAGTAGCGAATCGCGGATGAGTTGTTGAGGTAGGCATCAAACACCATGCAAACTCTGCGAATTAATAAGCGCCCGGCATTTAGCACTTCTATTCCTGTATCACTAACTGTTAACAGGCCATCATCAACCATGGGTTTTAATTGCGATAACTCCGCAGCAAAATGACGCTGCACATCAATATCAAATACCTTTCCGATAGCGGCAAAATTTAACTCAAAATGACAAATTAATTGATTGATAACACGCTGGCGCAACAGATCTTCTGTGCTGAGTACCACACCTTTAATAAAAGGAATAGCGCCTTCATCAATAGCTTGTTGATAGGGCTCAACGCGTTTTGCGTTTTGTATATAGGCATTTCCAAATGCGCTAATTGCAGAGGCGCCAAAAGACAGCAAATCGCAATCGCCATGCGTGGAATAGCCCTGAAAATTGCGCTGCAATTTCCCAGCTCTTTGCGCCTGCACCAAACTATCTTCCGGTTTGGCAAAATGATCCATCCCGATATAAATATACCCAGCGTTTTGCAAACGCTCTATCGCCATATACAAAAGTTCGAGTTTTTGTTCGGCAGATGGAAGATCCTGTTGATTAATTAATTCCTGACTCTTAAACAGATGCGGCATGTGTGCATAATTAAATAATGACAAACGATCAGGAGACAGCTCAATCACTCGATCCAATGTTTCGCCAACACTGCTCAATGTTTGCATGGGCAATCCATAGATTAAATCCATACTGATTGAATGATATTCCTGCTGCCTTAGCGCTTTTACCAGCGCACTGACCTCTTCAACACTGTTGTAACGATTAACTGCTTTTTGCACCTGGGCATTAAAATCCTGCACGCCCATACTGACACGATTAAAACCAAGCTGGCGCAGGTGCGCCATAGTGTTAGCCGATACGCGCCCCGGATGAATTTCTATGGAGTACTCGCCTGCGTCATCATCCAGCAAGGTAAAGTGCTTACGTGTTGCATTCATCAGCCAAGTCATTTCTTCATCGCTAATAAATGTGGGCGTACCGCCACCCCAATGCAATTGAGTGACAGGCCGCGCGGTATCAAATAGCGCCGTCTGTAGCGCCATCTCCTGCCCCATACGCTCCAAATAAGGTTGCGCACGGCCTTTATTATTAGTCACTACCTTGTTGCATCCGCAATAAAAACAGAGCGTATCGCAAAAAGGAATATGAAAATAAAGCGACAGCGGCCTACCGCTTGCATTGCTACGCGCAACCGCTGCGTTAAAATCAACCGCCGAAAAATTTTCATGAAATTGTGGTGCTGTGGGGTAAGAGGTATAACGCGGGCCGGTTAAATCGTACTGGCGAATTAGATTGGAATCCCATTTAAGCGGAGCTTGAAAGTGTGCCATAGCTAACCTTGTGTTATTGGGTCAGAGTTATTTGTGCGCAATAATCTTTCAGCATACCTGCGTCATTTTGAATGCCGTTGACTTGCGTCAAGTCGCCATGTGTTACAAAACATTTAACCGCGTAATCATCCCAGCTAGCTTCCACACATTTGCGCGCCCTTAGCCACTCAGACTATGGGATAATGCCCGCCATTTATAACAACCATGACTACCGCCAGGACAGCCACAGACCTGCCAAAGGCAAGTAAATTCAATTAAAAATCAATTACTTAAAAGATTCTCCGCAATGAATACCATAGAGCCAACAGACCAGCACACACCTATGATGCAGCAGTATTTGCGCATTAAAGCCCAGCATAAAGACGAGATTGTGTTTTATCGCATGGGGGATTTTTACGAGCTGTTTTTTGATGATGCCAAACGCGCCTCGGAGATTCTGGATATCACCCTGACCGCGCGGGGCAAATCCAATGGTGAGCCGATTCCTATGGCGGGGATTCCGTTTCACTCGGCGGATGGCTATCTGGCCAAGCTGGTCAAAGAAGGCATTTCCGTTGCCGTGTGCGAGCAAGTGGGCGATCCGGCTACCAGCAAGGGACCCGTAGAGCGCAAGGTGATGCGCATAGTGACACCGGGAACGGTAAGCGATGAAGCTTTACTGGATTCGCGCCGCGATAATCTATTGGTGGCACTGCATCAAGCGGGTGAGACATTTGGTATCGCTTCGCTGGATATGGCGAGCGGCCGCTTTTTGGTGTTGGAAGTGGAAGGCCTGGAATCGGCGCTGGGTGAATTGCAGCGTTTAAGTCCGGCAGAGTTATTAATCAGCGATCACATCACCAACCCAGCGCTGGTGGAGAATCGCAAAGGTTTGCGCCGTCGCGGCCCCTGGGAATTTGATTTGGAAACGGCGGAACGTTTGCTCATCCAACAATTTTCTACCAAAGACTTAGCCGGTTTTGGTTGCGACCATTTAAAAACCGCACTCTGCGCCGCCGGTTGTTTATTAAGTTACGCGCGCGAAACCCAGCGCACCGCCCTGCCCCATGTGCGCAGCCTTGCCCATGAAAACCGCGATGAAGCGGTGATTATGGATGCGGCAACGCGGCGCAATTTGGAATTGGATATCAACTTAACCGGTGGCGATGAGCACACCTTATTTTCCGTATTAAATCGCGCCGCGACCAGTATGGGCAGCCGCTTGTTGCGCCGCTGGTTAAATCGCCCATTGCGCGATTTGGATTTACTCATCGGCAGGCAAGATGCCATCGCTGAGCTGCAACACAATTATGCGTTTGAAATTTTTAATGGAATTTTAAAACGTGTTGGCGATATGGAACGCATTCTCGGCCGTTTGGCATTGCGTTCGGCGCGCCCGCGGGATTTGTCGCGCTTGCTGATGTCAATTGGCACCTACCCCGAATTGCAAAATGAACTCGCCGCAAAAAAATCGCCGCAGTTAAAAAATCTTGCCCAACAAATTTCTACTTTTCCTGAATTGGTGGATTTGTTATCGCGCGCGATTATTGAAAATCCACCCGTAGTGATTCGCGACGGCGGAGTGATTGCTGAAGGTTACGATGCTGAGTTAGACGACCTGCGCAACATAAGTACTAATGCTGGCCAATACTTAATTGATTTGGAAACTCGCGAGCGCGAGCGCACGGGAATCCCCACACTCAAAGTCGGCTACAACCGGGTGCACGGTTATTTTATTGAGCTGACTTCGGCGCAATCGGACAAGGCACCGGCGGATTATATTCGTCGCCAGACTTTAAAAAATGCCGAGCGCTACATCACGCCGGAACTAAAAGAGTTTGAAGATAAAGCACTCTCCGCACAGAGCCGCGCGCTCGCACGCGAAAAAGCGCTTTACGAAGAATTAATTGATATTTTGAATGTGCAATTAATTCCGCTGCAAGACTCCGCTGCAGCCGTTGCCGAACTGGATGTGCTCGCCACGCTCGCCGAACGCGCTGATGCGTTGGGTTTTTGCAAACCGGAATTATCCTTGCGTGCCGGTATTAACATTGTCGGCGGTCGTCATCCGGTAGTTGAGCAAGTGACTAGCGCGCCCTTTGTGCCGAATGATCTGCAATTTAATCCGCAGCGCCATATGCTCATCATCACCGGCCCGAATATGGGTGGTAAATCGACTTATATGCGGCAAGCGGCGTTAATTACGCTGCTCGCACATATCGGCAGTTTTGTCCCTGCACAGAAAGCGACGATTGGCATTGTGGATCGCATTTTTACCCGCATAGGCTCGGCGGATGATTTAGCCGGTGGCCGTTCTACGTTTATGGTGGAGATGACCGAAACCGCCAATATTTTGCACAACGCCACCGAGCGCAGCCTGGTGTTGATGGATGAGATCGGGCGCGGCACCAGTACCTTCGATGGCCTTTCACTCGCCTGGGCCTGCGCCAAACATCTGGCTGAAAAGGTACGTGCCTATACGTTGTTTGCCACACATTATTTTGAAATTACAACGCTACCAGAAACAGTTCCGGGCATCACCAACGTGCATTTGAATGCAACGGAGCACAAAGACAATATTGTGTTTTTGCATAAAGTTCAGGAAGGGCCAGCGAGCAAAAGTTATGGTCTGCAGGTAGCTAAACTGGCGGGCATTCCGGCGCAGGTGTTGGCAGAAGCGCAGCAACAGTTACACCTGCTGGAAAATGGCGAACATCCGCATTCGATTAAATCGGCACCGGCGTTAGCGGCTAACCCGGCTCCCGTTTTAGACCCCGTAATTGCTGTTGCAACTGCTCCCGTAATCGACTCACCGGCACAATCCGGTTTGTTTGATGCACTGCCTAACCCAGTGTTAGATGCCATCAAAAAAATCAACCCTGACAACTTGACACCGCGGGAAGCCTTAGAGCAGTTGTATCGTCTAAAAGAGATTTATTCAAAAGGTAAGTGATATTTAAAAAGAACCATTCTCAACAATGGCTTATCGCAGGGAAAACAGGTGTTTTTCTAGGGACTTTAACCGGTTAAAGCCTACCAAAATGGGTGTAGGCTGTTTAGAATGCGCGCTCTTGTTTTGGCGCTGCCCTTGTGATCTGCGCTGACTGTCGAATTTAGTTAATTGTGGGAGTCTCCTATGACTTTTGTAGTTGGGGAAAATTGCATCAAATGTAAGCACACAGACTGTGTGGAAGTCTGCCCGGTTGATTGCTTTTACGAAGGCCCCAATTTTTTGGTGATTCACCCGGATGAGTGTATTGACTGCGCCCTGTGCGAACCAGAATGCCCGGTAGGCGCTATTTTCTCGGAAGATGAACTGCCAGAAGATCAAGCCGTGTTCCTGGAGCTAAATGCCGAATTGGCACAGGTCTGGCCAAATATCACCGAGATTAAAGATTCGCCTGCAGACGCAGAAGAATGGGATGGTGTGCCAGGTAAGCTGCAGTACCTTGAGCGTTAATTGCGCAGCGTCCAAACTCGCCGATATATTAAAAACCGTGCCCTGCACGGTTTTTTTTCGCCTTGAATTTGTCACGCAATTAGCACGCAGAAATCCGTTACTGACCACTGGCTATTCAAAGGGCTGTGCTACACTCAGTTGTGTTTGGGTCAGACCATATCCACAAGCAGTAGTCTTTTATCGCTCTCAAATGAAAAAGCTACTCAAGCATCGATAACCAACACCACAATCAATAACGAGGAACAAGCTATGGGGACTAACGATAAGCCTTACAGCGAAAAGCGCGATTTTATCCGGATGAAAATTGGTGCACCGTTGAGTGCCAAACTGGCTGCCGCTGAAGACATTATTGAGGGATTATGTCTGGATTTGAGTGGTGGTGGCCTGCAAGTCGAGACCAAAAAGAGCCTTGCTGTGGGCACCGAGGCCGAGGTTGAGGTTTCCTCCGACCATGGTCATAACCCGACGCTAAAAGCAAAAACTAAAGTCGCGCGGGTGTCTACCAACGAAGCCGGTGACTACGTGATTGGGCTGGAGATTCTGCAAATCCTACCCTAAAGCAGGATATGTACCCCCTAATACAACAACGGCTACTTTACAGTAGCCGTTTGGTTAAAACTCTCCGTCAAACTCCTCTTCGCTGAAATCTTCGGTACCGAACTCATCGGCAACGTCTCCGTTATTAATCAAGTAGTCACGTCGCTGCAAATACACATCGCGCACAAACACATAGCGATCGCCGGTAATATTCTTCTCCAACTCCAGCAAACCTGCGCGAGTATCTAACAAGGACAAGGCGCGTACAGTATTTTCAGTCGGCACATGCTCGATATAAGCAGTCGGATTGGTGTAAAAATCGACAGGCTTACCAAAACCATCACGCAACGTGCTGGGACCTAACAATGGCAGCACCAGATAAGGCCCCTGCCCCACACCCCACACCGCCAGTGTCTGACCAAAGTCCTCCGGGTCATCGGCGGGCAAATTCATATATTGCGCAACATCCAGCAAACCGCCAATCCCGATGGTGCTATTTACTAACAAACGGCCGGTATCGTGGGCGGCGCCTTTAAAGTCCCCTTGCAATACACCATTCAGGGCGTTGGGAACCTCCAAGACATTGTTGAAGATATTGCTTACACCAACCTCCAAAGGGTCGGGCATGACAAACTTGTAGGTTTTCGCCAAGGGCTTTAGTGTCCAGCGATCAACAGCATCATTAAAGGTGAACATTGCACGATTAAACCCTTGCCACGGGTCGGAGTTCTGTTCGGTTTGCGCCAAGCTGACATAGGGCGCAGCAAAACCGAGCGATAGCAGAGCCACTAAAGGCTTAAGAATGGATTTCATATGATCCCTGTACGCAGTCAATATGCGATTAAAGCGCCCCATATAACGATGCGCGCAAGAGCGGGCACTTTAGCGAATCGCCCCTGCTTGAACAACCCACTTTAGGCCAATCAATTCCCCGTAGTTACAGATTGCAACAAATAAACACACGTAATCTGGGTTAACCACCTCTTTACTACATCGATTTTAAAGTATCAGCCCACAAGGTTTTGACACAAAACTGCCACATTATCGAAATAAATCTTTCATTAATCTGTCGTCTAAGTTTCACATTTGTCACCCAAGATAGCGCCACTAACGCAAAGCAAGAACGCGTTCACGATTTCCTTACCCCTCCTGTGAAACTGAGAAGAGAGTGTGCTCATGAAACTGAAAAATCTTTTTGCATTGAATGTATTAGCTGCAACCCTGGCTGCTTGTGGCGGCGGCGATGTAAACCTGAACCCAAGCAATAGCATCACAGATTCAAATAACACCACTGTAAACAACCCCCCAACAACTACCCCTGCGGTAAACCCTTGCGCACAATACGAGCAAGATGGTCAAAAATTGCAGGGCACCCAAGATGGCAAAAACTGTGTGTATAACACTTCATTTGCATCAAGCAACAAGCAACTTAAAGTAAGTTTGTTTATTCCAGAGTTGGCTGATGGCGGTGTACATATTTTCCAAGGCGCTTTGTTTATTGGTGAAGACGTAGACAGCAACGTAGCCGCAGCAGGCAAGCGTATTCCACAGGAAGGCGAAGGCGCTGTTTTGACAGTTGCTGCTGGCGCCAAGATCGCATTTGAACGCGGCGAAGATTATGTACGTATTGCGCGCGGCTCAAAAATTCTCGCTGAAGGCACCAAAGCCAAGCCAATTATTTTTTCTGGCGTAAAAGATCTGCGCGATAACGCCGCTACTATTGCTGATCGCGGTTTGTGGGGTGGCCTCCAAATTAACGGCAACGGTATCACTAACAAATGTACCGATACTCAACGTTTACCAACTGCCAACAACGTTCACGGTTGCCATATCACTTCAGAAGGTTTGCCTGGAACCTATGGTGGTGCTAACAACGCTGAAAGTTCAGGTACTCTGAAGTACGTAATCGTTAAACATGCCGGTTATAAGGTTGTTGAAGGTAACGAACTCAATGCAATCACACTTAACGGTGTAGGTTCAAAAACTATCATTGACTATGTTCAAGCCTACTCAGCACAAGACGACGGTTTTGAGTGGTTCGGTGGTGCAGTAAGCGCTAAACACATTGTTGCCGTTGGCACATCGGATGACTCTTTTGACTTTACCGATGGTTATGTTGGAAACATTCAATTTGCACTCTCTGTTCACCCAACTGGTGTGGGTGGCAACCACTGCGTTGAAGCTGACAATACTGGCGGTGGTCGTGCAGATGATATAGCACCACTGACTAAATTGCGTATTTCCAACCTTACCTGCGTTACCAACAACATTGCCAAAAACCAAGGCACTGTTCCATCACCAGATGGCGACTCACTGGGCATTTTGATTCGCGAAGGTTTCTTCATTGAACTCTACAACAGCGTTGTTACTGCAAATACCAGCGGAATGGCTTCTAAATCACTATTCATGTTTCATGACACTGAAGGCCCGCAAACTATTAAAGGTGCCGTAGATGGTTGGTCAGTAGCCAAAAGTAACTTGTTTGCCGGTACTGCAGGTGTTGCACAGACTAAAGTTGACCCATCGAACGCAGGCTTTACAACTACAGCATGGATGGCATCAGCAACCAACACTAACAACCAAATAATCACTGCAGCTAACCAATTGCCAGTTAACCTGCTGAAAAACTTGGTATCCAATGACAAGGCTTATCTGACTTTAGCCAATATTGCCGATGCAACCACTGCTGCCATCACTATCCCAGTATTTGATGTCAGCAAACTGGCAGACAAATTCCAAGCAGGTGCAGTACCAGCAACCGGCACCAGTACTTTCTTTGTAAACCCAACCCATATTGGCGCGGCATCTGAAACCAATGACTGGGTATCTGGCTGGACTGTAGGCCTCTAATTGAGATTACACAGTTACTGATTGTTGTGATCCCCGAAAGAGGCGCCTCCGGGCGCCTCTTTCATAGAAGCTACCCCTATCGCCTGCTTATACAAGGTTTTTCACCATGCAAAGATTAAATACCAAGCGACGCCAGCTTTTTCTGGCCATCACCGCTGCTTCATTGGGTATTTGCCAAATCGCCTCTGCCCAAGAAAGCCAGACTATTGAAGTTCCTAAAGTCGAACTGCTCCCGATTGAAGCTCCCGTAATCGAAGAAATGCTAGTAACTGGCCGCCAGCAAAGTGCCGCGCAATCCGTTGTAACTGAGCGACTGGAAGAAGCGTTCGCGGCAGACTTAATGAGCTCCGACCAAATTTCCCGCACCGGCGACTCAAACGTAGCCGTTGCGTTAACACGTGTTACTGGTGTGACCCTACTTGACGGTAAATACGTTTATGTTCGCAGCTTGGGTGAGCGCTACTCCAGTACCACCTTAAATGGTGCGGCAGTCCCATCGCCAGAGTTAACACGCAACGTACTTCCACTGGATTTGATTCCCTCTTCTATCGTGGAATCACTCAAAGTACAAAAAGCCTACTCTCCCGAACTGGCAGCCAACTTTGGTGGCGGTGCGGTAGACATCCGCACCAAGGGTGTACCGAGCGAATTTGTTTTCAGTCTTTCACTTGGTTCAGGCATGAATACAGAGAGCGACGACGGCCTGACGCACGCCAGCCATGGCGAGACGTACAACATGCCAACGGAAATACGCAATGCACTGAATCTTTATCAGGGAAATCTCAGTGAGCAGCGCATAGGTGATTTTTACAAGCGCAGCAATCAATCTGTATCGAATAGCGAACGCGATCTTTACGCGGCGCAAACAAACCGTGATTTATTGCTTTCGTTAAATCGCGATGTTGAGATTTACCAAAAATCACTACCTGCGGATTACTCCGGCAGCCTCGCACTTGGCAATAGCTGGGATCTGAGCGATGACCTTACTTTCGGAGCGATTATTAATTTTGGCCAAGACACCAAGTGGCGCAATAAAGACCAGGAACGTCATGACATAGGCTCACCGGAAGACCGGTTTTCCATCACTCAGCGCACCAGCGAAGAAACCCGTCAGATAATCTCAACCAATTTAGGCCTTGATTATCAGGATATGCACAAGTTGCAAGCGAGTGTTTATCACATCGAAAACATTCACGATGAAGCGCGTATCAAAACTGGATTCAATGGTAGTAACTACACCCTTGCTGAGGGTAGCGAATATGTATTTTATGAGACACGCTTGGAAAATCGCGAGCTGGAAGTTGGCCAATTAACCGGTGAACACAAGCTCGACCAATTGAATCGTAGCTGGCTGGACTCTATCGTATTTGATTGGTTCTATTCAGATTCAACTGTGAAAACAGACGTTCCCAATCACGTAACAATATCGGGTGACAACACCGTTGATCCAGCTACCGGCGCGCTAATCAGCACCCAGTTATCACCGCGTGCCGCCATGGCCAGTTTTGAATTCCTCAATCTGGAAGACAACGTAATTAGCAACGGCTGGAATGCCAAAGTTCCATTGGTATTTGATCGCCTCGAACTCACCTTATCAGGTGGATTTAATTACAACGAAAAATCCCGCGAGTACTATGGCTACACCGCCAATATCGATGCGACTGGCAATCAAAGTGCGGTGCTTAGCGGCAACGTAAATGATGTTCTTAACAGCGACCGAATTGCCGATCTCAATAATAATTTTGAATTGAATGTGGGTGGAGGTTTCGGTACCGAGAGTTATGTGGCCGGACAAATTGTTGAAGGTGCCTATGGCATGTTCGACGCCAAGTGGGATGACACCTGGCGGTTTACCGGTGGCGCCCGCAAAGAAACCTTTAAGCAAGGGTTATTGCCTGTAGATTTACTCGACTACACCGGTAACAGCATCGTCAAAATTATTGATGACATTAGCAACAATCCGGATCAGCGCTACGGCTTCTCTCAGGATGACTGGTATCCTTCGCTCGCCATCACATATATGAACGAAGGCTTTATGAATACCGAAGCCTTTCAAATTCGTTTGAGTGCGAGCGAAACGGTTGTGCGCCCTGACCTGCGCGAAATGTCCGATGTGGTTTACATCGATACAGAACTTGGCATGAAAGTAAAAGGAAATTCACGCTTACAGTTTTCAGAACTGACGCACTATGACCTACGCGCAGAATGGTTTTTCGATAGCGGCAATAACTTTACTGCAACCCTCTTCTATAAAGATATTGCCAATCCTATTGAAAGCACGCGCCTGCCTGGTTCAGACGATGACGTAATTCTTACGTTTGAAAACTCACTGAGCGGTGAAATATACGGCTTGGAACTGGAAGTATTACGCGATTTGGGCGCAGGATTCTTTGCTTCATCCAACTTAACACTAAGCGATTCAGAAATTATATCGCCAGAAGGTCAAGGCTACACCAACAGCACCCGCCCAATGACTGGTCAATCTGAATATGTACTTAATGCACAGCTGGGTTTTGACTCTGAGGATGGCAAGCACAGCGCATCGGTAGTGTATAACCTTTTTGGTGAGCGCCTATTCTTTGCCGCACGCAACATAGGTAACCATCAAGACGCCTATGAACAACCATTTAACTCGCTGGATTTAACTTACTCTTGGTACGCGACCGACAATGTCACCACCAAAATCAAACTCGGCAACATTCTCAATGAAGAGCGAGTTTTTGAACAAGTTAACTCGAATGGTGTAAATGTAGATATTTTAAAACAACAAGTAGGAACCAGCTTCAGCCTAGACGTGAAATACACCTACTAACACAACAGAGCCAACTTCAAGGAAGACGATACAGCTCTGTCAAAGATTAAGCGTTCAAGCCACCTTCGGGTGGCTTTTTTGTGCGCACCTCCAATCAGTCACACGCACCTAATAAAACAAAAATAATAATTACTGCACTAAAAAGACATGGCTTGGAAATAAAAATCGATAAATAACCAAAAATTTTTATATTTTCGCTGCTTAAAGCAAAAATTGTCACAAACTATTCACATTGATGTGCTAAGCCGAGTGCTAATCTAACAATGAAGCCGGAAGTCAATGCTCCATAAGGGTGAAGATTGCCGTTTAATGATTCACGAGGAACACACTATGACTAAAAATATCCTTAAAAAAGCCATTCGCTCTCTGTTAATAGTAGCGGCAATCACCCCAATTGCGAGCTATGCCACCGCCTATACACCGGCAAAATTCGGCAACGCGGTAGAAACACTGGGAAAACAAATCACCCTACCCACTTCATTTGGTGAGGGCGTAAAAACCGTTGCGGTTTATTGCCAGGCAGATGTAATGACAACGGGCAACATTAACAGCGTTAACTGTTACGAAAATAGCCCGTTAGTGTCTATGCAAAATGTTACTGAATCTGCTCTCAAATCAGCGACTTTTGAGCCCGCAACTATCGACGGCAAAGCCGTTCCGGTCAGAATGCAAATGCGTGTTGTCTACTCACTTGGCGGCACTCAGGCGCCAATTGTTTTGCTGCCAAATTTAGGCACTCTACAAGCACAATATGGTACACATTATTTTGCGCCGCAAGAACGTTTAGACACCAATGACTGGTATGCAAATTACACCGGCAAAGAGCGCGGCGATGGCAAATTATTTTTCGCTGAAGGGAAGATGACCCGTGTAATGGCTAACGTTGAAGCTAACGGAAAAGTAGAAACCGTAAGTACTCTCGAAGCCGCGCTACGCAAAAAAGCAGACGCGGACAGCATTGAAAGCTCACTGAAAAAATCAAAGTTTATTCCTGGTTTTGTACAAGATAAACCTACCGCCATGCATTATATTGCCGTAGTGAATTATCAAAAATAACTGAACTGTTTTCTGGTAAACAAAAAAGGCCACATTATTTGTGGCCTTTTTAATTAAAATAGTTTTTAACAAAAATGTTAATTATCGCATTCAAACTGTAAGCTCAATTCAATTCTACCCATTGCCAAACTGCGATAATGTTCTCCAGTTACGGCAAAACCTTTACCGCATCGCTCTAAGGCTTTGGGAAACAACTGCGTACGTGCAAGCGGTACATTCGCCCACTGATCCACTTCAACACTCAATGTAAAATAATGGCTGTCACTTTTTTGTACCTTAGCCAGCGCCGGCTGAACCTTTCCAGTAGAATTTTTTTCTGCACTACCGGTTTCGAGTACCGCACCCTCTTCACCTTTTTTAAAGGCTTTTTGCAAAAACCCATTCAACCCTTTGTCGCTGTAATCGCAATCTTGTTGATTGACATTCATTGAGTCAGCAGCATCGACTGCTGGGTCGCAATCATCTTTTGCCGATACAGAAACTGCAGCCATCAAGCCCAGCATCATGATTATTGAACGCTTCATCATTTTCTCCCTTCAATTATAGGTGCATAATCATTAGAAAAAATTCCACTTAAAACAACAAAGGGTGCCGAAGCACCCTTTGTTGTTTTAAACCCGTTCACTTAGTGAATTAGAATTTAAAATCGATACCAACACCAACATAGGTATCGTCACGCTCAGCCGCTAATGCCAAGTCATTTTCTACGCTAGTTACGTAAGAGTACAAAGTGGCAGCTTTAGTCATTTTGTAATCCAGACCAATGCTAGCACTCTCGCCATCAGCCATTTTCACATCTGACGAACCGTACTGACCTTTCAATGCCCACTTGTCATTCAGATTCCACAATGCAGAAACAAAAGCGCCATCTTCATCAGCACCAGTGTTGTCGTTTTCATATTGCTCAGCCAACACACCTAATTGTACTGGGCCAAATACAACACGCGCTACTGCACGAACCAAGTCAACACCTTCCGCTTCAACATCTTGATCAACAGCAACTGCTGCATAAAAAGCAGGAGTGTTGTAAGCAACAGAAACAGAAACGCCATTATCAACACCGTCAGCTTCTTTAGTTACATAGGCAACAGAAGAAGTGAACGCACCCCATGAAGCAGGTGTTACGTACTGAACGATATTACTTGCGCGAATTTCGCCTTTAAAAATTTGATTGATGTCGCCTTCCAAATCATTGAACAAGTCAACTTTCTCTTGTGCAACTTTGGTGGGAGTATCGAAGTGGCCGCCCATTACAGTACCGGCAGAACCTTGCAAACCGATAAAGATGTTACGTTGACCAAAAGTTTGGCTGCCGTTAGTGCCATCATCTACTTCAGTTTGGTATTCAAATTGGTAAATCACTTTCAAACTGGAATTTACTTCCTCACCGCCTTTCAAACCAATGCGAGAAGCATTGCTCACCAATTCGATTTTGCTGCCAGACACTTCTTCGTCAGCATTTTGCAACGATACATTCGCTTTACCATAAACAGTAACATCAGCAAATGCAGCCGCTGGCAACAATGAAGCTATAACCAAAGCCAATAATGATTTTTTCATGGAGTCGTCTCCTGGATGTGTGTTTTAAGTGTTCAGTTCCTGGACACCGGGGAATCAGGTTTTATTGAAATCGTGATACTTGTGTTTCAGTAGTATTGCCATTATGTGACCGAAAGATTACAAAATTATGACAACCCTCTAAGTATCGGCGGGTGATTATATAAAGAAAAAACAGAGAGTTTTGTGATTAAACGTGGTTTTAGATCAAATTCACTAAATTTTTGCACTAATTTTGCGCTTTTGGTAATCAAAACATCATATATGAACAATTAGGCGACTCAATAAAGCGCAATATTTAGTCAAAGTGGCTGACTACCCCAGAAGAATAAAATGATTTGATTAAGGTTTGAGCATCGCCTGCCAGTTCATCATATGAACGCTGCTGTAATTCTTCCGCGATGAGGCCAAGGGTTTCATCCAATGATAACGAGTGTGATTGCAGCAAGGCCAAGAGCCGTTGGCTTAGCGGATTAGCCTGGATAAAACAGACCTTATCGGTACGGTTGCGATAAACCACAAGTTGAGTCGGTGTAACGGTTTGAGGCTGAAAATTAGGGGAGACTTTATGTACCGGAAACTGATAGCTCAAATTGGCAACCAAAGGGGAAATGCGAGGTTTGGCCAGCATAAGATCATCAGGCAAGCGACCTGCATCAGGAATTATTTCTTCGCTGACATCAAGCGCTAACTCAATCCATTCGTAGTGCGCAAGCTCCAACAAAAATGGCGGATCACCTTCACGCAAACCGCGCTCCTGCGCTAGATATCGCAAAAATTCTTCGCTGATTTCCAAAAAATACGGTGTCTGACACTGATGGCGATGAATAAAATCCCGCACCATTACATGCCATTGTTGATCCTTCAGAATTGAGCGCAATACAGGAAATACAGTCGCAATCAAACTTTCAATATTGTTATAAATCAACTCGCGATAAATTCCCATACGCCGGTCTTCCATATCGGCAGGTGCAGGATACAGCGCTGGCTCACGCAAGTGTTTGGCAAAGAGCAATTGGGTTTGCTGAAAACTTTTCATCTTGTTACCGATAAAAATTTCTGCTGGCGCTGCTTTACCTCACCCAGCTCATCCATTAGTTCAGGCAGCGGAGGAATATTAAAATCCCGTTCAAGTAAGGTAGGCTTCACCCCAAACAACTCATAGGATTTTTCCAGCAATTGCCACACTGGCGAAATTACCGGCGCGCCGTGCGTATCAACCCGCAAATCTTCTGCTTCTTTATAGTGACCAGCGATGTGGATATAGGCAGTACGCTCTCCGGGTAAACTGGCCAGAAAATCATAGGGGTCATACTGATGATTAATGCTGTTAACGTAAATGTTATTAACGTCGAGCAAAAGCGCACAATCCGCCTTTTTGATCACGGCATTAATAAATTCACTTTCGCTCATTTCTTGTTGCGGGGCGCAATAATAAGAAGAATTTTCCATCGCAATGCGCTGGCCAAGAATATCCTGCGCGCGCTGAATACGCTCTGCAACATAATCTACCGCCTCTTCCGTAAAAGGAATCGGCAACAAATCGTACAGCTGACCTTGATCGCTGCAATAGCTTAAATGTTCACTGTAATAGCGAATGCCATGCTCACGCATCAACTGTTTAATCGCCAACAACAACTCAGTATTTAACGGCGCTGGCGAACCAATGGATAAGGACAAACCATGACAAACAAATGGAAATCGTTCAGTGTAAGCGCGAAATTTTTTACCGAGGCGGCCGCCAATATTAATCCAATTTTCCGGCGCCACTTCCATAAAATGAATATCGGCTGGAGTAGATTGCTCAAAGGTATTGAGCAAGGTGCGACGCAGGCCTAAGCCTGCGCCGCTGACTGCAGCGGTATAGTCAACAGCGGTAAACTGAATGGTCATTATTCAGCTTTTTTCTCTTCTTTTTTATCTGCACCGCATTTAGCTTCACCACACTTGTGCTCAGCATCGGCTTTTTTCTCTTCTTTTTTATCTGCACCGCATTTAGCTTCACCACACTTGTGTTCACCTTCGGCTTTTTTCTCGGCGCCGCATTTGGCTTCACCACACTTATGCTCGCCTTCGGATTTTGCAGCATCATTTTCTGCCAAGGTATAACCCGCATTCAATGAAGTAGCAGCGAAGCCAACATCTGCAGCAGATGCTAAAGGAGCCAAAGCAGCCGATGCAACAACAGCAGCACCAAACAATGCAGACATAGAAGAAATCTTGTTATTCATAATAATTAACTCCAGTGGATTAGATATCGTTGGGGTTTTAAGCCCGTGAAAAACTAACATAGCCAAGACTGCAGAGCCAGTGATTACCTCTACTTTCCGGTAAAGGTAAACGGCATCCCGCCAAATGGTAACAAGTAGACGCAACAAAACCAGCTTTGTTACACGCTCTATACACTTTTTAACTTTGCGCATCCTGCATTGCCTGTTCCCATTGTTTATCCATACGTTTATCGGATACCGGAACTTGGGTTTTCAACGTTTGTGCAAAAAGGGAAATGCGCAGCTCTTCAATCCACCAACGGTAATCCAGTAAAGCGTTATTTTGCGCCAAGCGATAGTCGCCCTCCTTCTCTAGATAGTCCACCAAACGCTGCCAATGTGGTGCAACCTCTGCCAGTTGCAGTTTATCTTTTTGCGGATTGAGCGCCGCTTTTTCCAAGCGCTGCTGAATACCACGCATATATTTAGGGTATTGCTGCAACCATTGCGCAGGGGTTTTATACACCAAGCCCGGGTAAAATAATTGCGTGAGCTGTTGATTAATATCGCTAATAGTAAAAGCCAACATAAGCATATTTTTTTGCTGCTTAAGTTGTTTTTTGATATCCACCAATAACTTCAAGCTCGTCACCAGGTGATTGGCCAGCTCTTGTGCATAGGCAATTAATTTATCTTTTATCAGATTAACCCGCTCATCAAACACAGCTTGTGTACGCGGCAAATTGTGCTGTTCGGGCAGTGCTAGCTGTTTGATCGCCGCCATAATTAAATCATTGGCGACTTGTTCGCGGTTACCAATGCCTGCCAACGTCAACGCGACCTCTTGCCCTTTTAATAATTCTTTTTGCAAATACTTTACTGTTTGCGCCAGCGATAAAGACACCAACCGCGCAAGCCCGCGCTGGGTTGCATCCAGCGCCTGCATAGGATTGTCCAACACCTGCAATGCCACTGAAGTCTGTTTATCAACCAGTGCCGGATAGGCGCGAATACTAATACCGCCACGCGGCAATTGAATGGCTTGCGGCAGCTCGGCAAAATCCCACGCGGTAATACCTTCGCGCTCAATATTGGTTGCAGCTGATTGGATATTTTGTTGCACGCGCTCGCGATACTTTTCGCGCAGCGGCGTTAAATCGCGACCGCTAGCAATGATTTTGCCTTTGTCATCTACCACATGGATATTAAATCGGTAGTAATCATCCACGTTGGTTTCAAGCCAAGCCTCTTTTGGGACATCGATACCGGTCAAGCGTTTTAATTGCAGCCCCAAGGCTTCCGTTAAGGGTTTATTATCTGGCGCCAGGGTTGCGAGAATTTTATCCACCACATCCGGTACGGGAACAAAATGTTTGCGCAGATTTTTAGGTAGCGATTTAATCAAGCCAATACATTTTTCGCGCAACATGCCGGGCACTAACCATTCCAAACGCTGTTCTGGCACCTGATGCAAAACGCTCATCGGAACATGAATGCTCACCCCATCAAACGCGTGATTGGGTTCAAAATGGTAGCTGAGCGGAAACACCATGCCGCGCCACTCCAATTCATTGGGAAATTGCGCTTGGGTAATATCGCCAGCGCCATGGCGCATTAAGGTTTCGCGGGTGAGAAATAACAATTTGGGATTGTCTTTCTCGATTTTTTTTCGCCAGGCCTCAAACCCGGCCAGATTGAATATATTGTCTGGAATGCGCTCATCGTAAAAATCAAAAATGACTTGCTCATCCACCACAATGTCGCGGCGGCGAGCTTTGGATTCCAAATCTTCCAGTTCAGTTAACAACTGTTGTTGATGTGCAAAAAAATCTGTCGCAGGATTTTTATTGGGCAAACTTTTGCGTTTTGGATGCTGGTCATACTGGCCTTCCACCAGCGCAGCACGAATAAATACCTGGCGGCACTGTGCAGGGTCTATATGGCTGTAGCTGACTGACTTTTTCTCAACAATGGTCAAACCATAAAGGGTGATTTTTTCAAACACCATTACCTGCCCGCTGCGGCTATCGTAATGGGTCTCAAAATGTTGGCGTTTCACCAAATGTTCGGCGGCTTCAATCACCCACTCGGGTTCTATTTTGGCCACGGTATGGGCAAATAATTTAGAAGTCTCAATCAGCTCCGCTGCCATAATCCACTTGGGTGTTTTTTTCGCGAGCGATGAACCAGGAAAGATTGAAAATTTGCGATTACGTGCGCCTGAGTATTCACGCTCTTCGTGATTAAACCCCAAGTTACCTAACAATCCCGTCAACAAAGCTTTGTGAATAGACTCATAATTGGCTGGCTCGCTATTCACGCGAATACCCAAGTCCTTTACCGCCACACACAGTTGGTGGTGTACATCGCGCCACTCGCGCAAACGTAAATAGGAGAGAAATTCTTTTTTACAAAGTTTACGCAATTGGTTTTGCGTGAGCGCCTGCCGTTGGGTTTCAAAATAATCCCACAGGTTTACAAAACCAGCAAAGTCCGTGTGCTCTACCCAAAAACGGCGATGACTCTGGTCTGCTGCTTGCTGCTTTTCAACCGGGCGCTCACGTGGATCTTGCACCGAGAGCGCACTGGAGATAATTAATAACTCGCGTACACAGCCGTGCTCCTGCGCCGAGAGCAACATGCGCGCAAGCCGTGGATCAAGCGGCAATTTACTCAGCTGCTGTCCTACTGGCGTCAATTGATTTTTACTATTTACCGCGTGTAACTCTTCCAACAATTTAAAACCATCGCTAATCAAGCGATGATCGGGCGCATCAATAAAGGGGAATTTATGTATGTCGCCCATACGCAATTGCAGCATTTGCAAAATAACTGCCGCAAGATTGGTACGCAGAATTTCTGCATCGGTAAACGCCGGGCGCGAATTAAAATCTTCTTCACTATACAAGCGAATACAAATGCCTTCGGCGACACGACCACAGCGGCCCTTACGTTGATTAGCGCTGGCCTGTGAAACCGGTTCAATCGGCAAACGCTGTACTTTAGTGCGATAGGAATAGCGGCTAATACGCGCAAAACCCGGGTCGATCACATAGCGAATGCCCGGTACGGTAATTGAGGTTTCAGCTACGTTGGTCGCCAATACAATGCGCCGCCCCGTATGTGGCGCAAATACTTTTTGCTGCTCCGCCAAACTCAGCCGCGCATAAAATGGAATCACTTCCATATGCGCAAATTGTGCTTTGCGTAAGGCTTCAGCGGCCTCGCGAATTTCACGTTCACCGCTTAAAAAAATGAGAATGTCGCCGCCGCGTGCGCCGGAACCGGTTTTTTCGTGCAGCTCAATTTCATGTACTGCATCGACAATTGCGGCGTACTGATCGGGTTCATTTTCATTATCATCGTTGTTTTCAAATTCATACAGCGGGCGATACCAGACCTCTACCGGATAAGTGCGACCGGAAACCTCAATAATCGGTGCATTATTAAAATGCTGCGAAAAGCGCTCAAGGTCGATAGTCGCGGAGGTGATAATTAATTTTAAATCCGGGCGCTTGTTTAACAGTTGTTTTAAATAGCCGAGCAAAAAATCGATATTCAAACTGCGCTCATGGGCTTCGTCGATAATGAGCGTATCGTATTTATTCAAGAAGGGATCATGTTGAATTTCGGCCAGCAAAATACCATCGGTCATTACTTTGATGAGGGTGTTCTCGTTCGACTGATCGCTAAAACGAACTTGATAACCCACCTTTTCACCGAGCGGCGTTTTTAATTCTTCGGCAATGCGGTTAGCCACCGTATTGGCGGCAATACGACGCGGCTGGGTGTGACCAATCAAACCACTTACACCGCGCCCGATAGTTAAACAAATTTTGGGGATTTGGGTAGTTTTACCCGAGCCGGTTTCACCCGCTAATACCACCACCTGATTATTGGCAATGATTTGGGCAATCTCGTCGCGTTTTTCACAGACGGGCAAGTTGGGAAATTCAATCTCGGTGGGCACCAGCAATTTGCGGCGTGCCACCGCAGCTTGTGACTGCGCCAATTGGCTGTGCCACTTTTCCAATGCAAGATCATAGGGCTTTTCGGCACGCGCGAGCTTTTCAATTTCACTCAAACGGCGCACCAGTTTGTGCCTATCTTGCCCCATCACATCGACGATGGATTGTTTATAACTTAACCATATATTTGACATATCGACCCGCATGCTGCACTTGCTAGCCGACGCGATGCGAATTCATCGCGCCGGTAAATAGGCGGGGGGATAATACAGCGGGGACTAACGCAGATTCAAACACTTAGGATTGATCAATTACCGATTCAAGCGATTGATTAACCAGGCGCGCAGCTGACGGGCCTGCAAATCATCCATTGGTGCCAATACACCTTGCGCCGCAGGAGGAATATTTTCCGCTGCATGGGGTTGCTCGCTGAAAATGTAATAATCAAACAGGGCTTTCCAAGCGGCTTTTTCTTTTTCAGGTAAATCGCGAATGCTGAGCATGGCATGTTTCAGCACGTTGATCGCAGGCCCCATAAATTTCGGCACGTTGCGCCACCAGTAATTGACCAACACATTAAAAGTGCTCAAGCCTTCGACGTGATGCCACCACATACTAGGCACAAACAAAGCATCGCCCGGTTCCAGATTGGCCACCTGCCCCGCCTCCATCGCGAGACGAAAGCGTGGAAATTTTTCAAAATCCGGTTTGGCAAAATCAACCAAGCTGATTTGCTGCCCAGCCGGATTAAAATCCAGTGGCCCCGGGTACAAATTTTCTACCTGCTCCGGTGGGAACACAGTAAAGCGACGCTTGCCAACAATGCTGCAGGCCAAGTTATCCGGCGCGTCATAATGACAGGCGATACGGGATTTATTACCCATCCAAATACTGACCAGCGCATCGGGAAAAGGGATAGCCACATTATTATTTTGCTCGCGCATTCCCGGCAAGCAAACATCAACCGTGGTGGAGCCTACATAAAACGTCGGCGGTTGGGGGTCATTTTTATGAGCAAGAATCGCATCCAGAACTGCGTCGAGACGCGCTCGCTCGCTGCGATAGTTCAAGCCGCTCATATCGGCGTTATAGAAATAGTAGCCTTCGTTTTCGGGTGCGCCAAAAAACGCCCCTACGGTTTTATCCTCATAAAACGATCTTAAGTAAGCAATCGCCTCCTCATCAGAGACCAGGCCTGCTTGGGTTAGCGGCCAATGACTGGCCAGCCCTTTGAGGATAAGAGGCTGTTCCGAGGCCAGAATTTCAGGGGGAATGTTGTTTGGATCTATACCATGAACTTCTTCTACGAGGGTCTTAATTGCCAACATGGAATTTACTTCGCTTATTTTGTGATCGATTACGTATTAGCAGAGGGATAGATTTGAACATTAATCGAGGCCCAAACTCAATTGATTTGAATCAGAGTTAAATGACTTCACGCTATTACCCCAGCTAGACAATCAAAATAGCAGTACAGATGCCTGGGCTACACAGGGTTATTTATACTTGGTTTCGCAATAAAAAAGCCGCTGTCTCCAGCGGCTTTTATCAAACACTTCTAGGTTGAATTAGAAGGTATAACGTGCACCCAAGGTATAACGTGGGCCAAGAATTTCAAGGTTCCACAGTTGCACTTCAGTGCGGCCGTGGCGACGCTTGTCTTCACCAAACAAATTCAATGCTTCCAGTGACACAGTAACATTGTCGTTAAAGTCATAGCTGATACTTGCATCGACAGTTTCAAACGCCTCGGTGTAACCCGGTTCGTTGTTGTACTGGTTAGTTGTATCAAGGAACTTGTCACGCCAGTTATAGGCAATACGTGCAGCAACACCGTAGTTTTCATAGAACACTGCAGCGTTTGCAGAGTCGCTCATGCCCACCAGCGCAAACTGAGTGCCCAACTTGTTGTTGTCGTAGGCAATATCGCCATCTACGGTGGTGTAGTTTGCTGATACACCAACACCTGACTCACCAAACATATGTTGAAAGGCAAATTCAAATCCGTCGATAGTGGCTTGTTTGTTGTTGATCGGCGTATTGATATGCCATATCGCCAATGGATCTTGATCGTTTGGAATCACGTTTCCGTTTGGACCAACATCGCCTTGGTTTGCCAGCACTTGATCGTACACTTGTTGTGCACTTGGAGTGGTATTGCCTGCCGCCGCTAATTGTGCACGCGCCGCTTCTGCACGCGGGCCTTTGGTGACATCGCGCAAACCAAACAGCGTGCCGTCGATTGCCTGGGTGCTGTTGAAGTTATCTACTTTCTTTCTGTAATAACCAACAGAAACGTAGCTGGTTTCGCCGTAATACCACTCTGCAGACAAATCAAAGTTTTGCGATTCTAGCGGTAACAGACCCGGGTTACCTTGGTCAGCGGTGTAACTGCGGAAGTCGCCTACACCTATATCCGCACGCAGATTGCCGTATGTTGGGCGCGCAATAGTCTCACTTACCGAGGCACGGGCTTTGATGTCGTCGGTCAGATCAATATCGAAATCCAAACTTGGCAAGGTGTGGCTGTAGCTGGCTTTACGACTAAAAGCGCTCAGCTCGGATGAAGCATCAGCAATAAAGTCGTCGTCGCCGGTCCAGCGAATACGGGTAGGGTTTGCCGCATTGGTACTGGAGGTAACATCGGTTTTTTCATAGCGCACACCGGCCAACAGGTTGTAGGGCAATCCGGCGATTTCATTGCTCAACTTATATTGCAAGTAGGCGGCTTGCACTTCTTCTTCGATACCGCGATACGTTGAGATGCGCGGTTTAGCTTCGAACTTACCACTCGGTGGAAAATCACGGAAATTAGGCAGCTTGCCATTTTGGCTCTCAACCCATTGTGCAACTTCATCGAAGTCATAATCTATGCCTTGGGTGAACGAATTGCCCAAATTGTAGCCATCGAAATCCTTCAGGAAGTTGCGGGAACTCCAGAAGCTGTCCGGCACGTCGTTGGCATTTGCGCCACCCCAATCGCCAAACACAATACAACAGTCGCCACGCGCTCGGCCCAGGTAATCATTGGTACGGCTTTCGATACCAAATTCCAAACTGCTATTTTCAAACTTGTACGCACCGTCTAAACGCGCTTGTTCTATATCATTTTCTACCCAGTTGTAGTTGGTAGTACCTGCTGTAGTGGTCATGTCAGCAGCATCCAATACACCGTTGCCGTTACCTGACACGCTATCGTCAATGATGACGCTCATAATCGGTAAGCCGGTGTTCCACTCCAAGGTTTGCTCTTTCACCACGTTCGCCGCAACAGACAGGTTCAGATTACCGCGTGGATCGTATTCTTTGGTGGTGGCTTCCGCCGTGAAATAATCGAAAACGAAACTCAAATCATCGGTTGCTTCAAATTCAAGATTAAAACCAACCGCATTGTTCTCGCGGATATTGCCCTGAACCTGACGAGCAAAGCTGATGTCTTTGGGTGTATCAATCAATTCAGTCATCAAAACCGGGGTTTTAACTGTTTGATCGTCAAACACGATGTGAGTGCCAGTAGAAACAAACCACAGCGATTGCTCAATACGTTGCTGATGCCACTCCAGCTCCGAATAGGTGTAATCCAGAGTCGCTTTTAATCTTTCTGTCGGTGCGTATTGCAGCGTCAACTGGCCGTTTGTACGCTCGCGCTCTTGATCGCCCAAGGTTAAACGGTAGTCAATAGGAGTAGAGAAGAGTTGCTTGTCTGCCGGGGCATTTTCGACCAGCGCTGTAGGTCTTGATGTGATGTTGGCTTTACCGTTTGCGGCATCCCACACCTTGGTATTCCACTGCTGGCTGTATGCGCCGGAGTTGCCTTGATCGCGTTTTTGGTAACTGCCGCTCAAGCTTACCCCAATGGTATCGTCAGCGAAGGTATTGCTAAACAAGCCTGAAATTTCGGGGGTGATTGAGTCGCCTTCGCGCACAGTGGTGTCGTGTACGCCCTTGGCGCCAACGGTCATCTTAAGACCTGGAGCATCTAATGGCCGCGCTGTTTTGATATTGATTGTTGCACCGATACCGCCACTGGCTACGTTCGCTCGGCCCGTTTTATATACTTCAAGACCACTCACACTTTCAGATGCCAAATCAGCGAACTCAAAAGAGCGCGAATCAAACCCTGAGGATGGCATAGCACGACCATTCAAGGTGACCAGATTGTAATCCGCACCAAAACCGCGAACTGTGACTTTGGAGCCTTCACCGCCAGCACGATCAATCGATACGCCGGTAATCCGCTGTAGCGATTCAGCCAAGTTGGTGTCTGGCATCTTGCCAATATCTTCTGCAGAAATGGCATCAACCACACCAGCAGCGGAGCGTTTGATATCCATCGATGCCTGCAACGATGCGCGAATACCCGTCACCACGACTTCTTCGACGGCACCGTCTTGTGCTGCAACCATACCGCTGAAACCAGCCAGCGCATAAGTAGCTATAGCACTTGCGATTATCTTCTTTTTAAAACTGTTTGGGGTTTGCATGAACTTAATCCTCGAACTGTTTATTGTTATCGTAACTCGCTGTTATGGGTCTGCCGCCGATGGGGCATCCTTAGCCAGTTACCCTACTGGTCTTGCTGTCGTTTTTACCGGGATCAAATAATTATTTCTTAGATCCCAGTGCATGTTTACAGGTTCGCAAGAAGTGAGGCGTCCGAGTAACCCAGGTTTTTACAACGTGGGAAGTTCAGATAAATAAAACTTATCCGTATCAACAATAAATCCGTTTAAATTCATAAAGTTAACAAAAAATATACCAATGAAGACAAAATATAAACCGATCGAATTTAGCGCCCGTCTCATCCTTTTTGCGGGCGTTCTGAAAAAACAAACCAAGTCGTACGGTTATCTTTCAACCAAAAAAACCTCTTTGACGAGACAACAATCAATTTATTCCAGGCAATAAAAAAGAGCCCGAAGGCTCTCATTTTAATTAAACATTACTGTGTCCGTGCTTACTGTCACTCCAGCAAACTGCGCAACATCCATGCGGTTTTTTCATGTAATTGGATACGCTGGGTGAGCAGATCAGCGGTGGCTTCATCACTGGCCGCTTCTACTGATGGGTAGAGCGAACGCGCGGTGCGCACAACAGCTTCTTGCCCTTCCACCAGCAACTTAATCATCTCTTGTGCCTGAGGGATTCCCTCTTGCTCTTTGATGCTGCTCATTGCTGCGTATTGTTTATAGGTGCCGGGGGCAGGAAAGCCCAATGAGCGAATGCGCTCGGCGATTACATCCACCGCCAGTGCCAACTCGGTATATTGTGTTTCAAACATTAAATGCAGTGTCTGGAACATGGGGCCAGTCACATTCCAGTGAAAGTTATGGGTTTTTAAATAAAGGGTATAGGTATCGGCCAACAGATGAGACAGCCCTTTGGCGATATCCTCGCGATGGGCTTGAGAAATCCCGATATCAATATTCATAGTGACTCCTTATTACCGATTAATAACTGACTGAACAATTTAATAACTGACTGAACAATGACTAAAACTTGAAACGACTATAGGCAGCGACATGCTCCGCTACTAGTTGCCTTTCTCTATGGTGGGGATAAATATCTTTGATTCAACCCTGAATAAATCCCATCAGCACCCAATCTCGCCCACGGGCGCGATAAGTGGTGTAAGTGCGGAGAATATCCTCAGGGCAATGTGTGGGGTTTTGCGTAAAATCCAATGCGCTGTAAAAACCAGTTAAATGCGGCAGCGCAAAACAGTAGCAGCCCTGCGGTGCCAAGTTCGGCAAGAGCTGCTGCATCAACCCTGTTGCTATGCCTTGCCCGCGCCAATCATTCGCCACTAATAGATTACGCAACCAAAAATGCCCTGAAGTTTGCGGCAGCAAGCGGGCAGCAGCGATAAAACCTTCACTCTCGGCAGCTATAGCGTACACAAGCTCACTCGTCCCGCATTTTACTTTGTAACCCTGCGCACGATAGAAACGGTCTATTAATGGAAAACTCGCAGGTTCAACCATACGAAAGCCATGGTTTACGCTAGCCGTATCTGTAGCAGCTGAATTTTTTACAGGCATATATGTATTTATTTTTTATCACCATCGGAATCGTCCATATTATCCAACGGAAATAAATTATCTGCCATTAAATCGTCCGGCATAGTCATTTCTGGAGGTGACGACTCCTCCATCGGAATATGCGCCGTCTCATCATCTGCTACATCAATGGTGGTTTTTTTATCTGGATCCTTCTTCAAACTGGCAGTATCTGTAGTTAAGGTTTTTTCAATCTCGGCTAATTCGTCTTTACTGCCCTTGCCAGAAATTAAACGATAGGCAAAGTAGCCTAACAACACCACAATCAGATTGCCGATTCCCAGACCAAGGTATAACCACAGATTGCTGGGATTATTTTCAGCGGGTTCTGCTGCAGGTTCTTCCGGCTCAACTGCAACTTCAGGTTCACTTGCGGCGGGCTCTATCTGAGTCGGTTTAGGTTGTACTTCTGCCGATACAGTGGCCTCATCGGGAAAATAAAACTGATCAGCTTTAATTATTTCGCTTAACGGACTGCCATCGATTTGCTTACCCTCTACCTGCAGTTCTATTTCATATTTAGCCGCCTGCACAGGTGCAAATGAAAACTCCCAATACTCTTTTGCAATCGTATTGAGTTTCTGCTCTAAATTTTTTTCTTTAGAGTTTTTGATTTTTGCTGTGACATGGGTATTGGCAACATCAACACTCTCCAAATCAGCAACCAAGCGATAACTCCAGGTCTTTTTACCCGCTTGTTCAGATTGACTTTTCTCCAATTTGAACGCGGAATCGGTGATATTGAGGTGATGAATAAATTCGCGTTTGAAGGTTTTACCGTCGATAACAAGCGTGACATCATACTCACCCTGCCCGGTAAAACCGTTTAACTCCTGCTGGAAAATTCCGTCTGCGGGCACAGTATTAGCCAGTTCAATTTCGGTAACCTCGTGCGAGGACGGATTAGCAATTAATGCTTTTCCCGTCAGTAACCCCAGAAAGTCTTTGTTGGTAATGGTTTGATTATTTTCCTGAAAAGAGTAGACCAGCCCCAAGGATTGATTAGGGCGGATATTACTTTTTAGCGGTTGCACAACCAACTGTAAATTACTCACCACCGTGACGCGGCTACCCGGATCCATATCTGTTTTGACTTTCCACTGACCTGAAACAGGCTTTTGTACAGTAATCAAATCGTATTTGCTGGTGCGGTACCAGTTGACGTTATTGCTGGGGTCAGTATCGCTGTACTCCTTACCATCTGGGGCAACAATAATGGTGGCAGGCACTTCAGCCCTGCGAAAAATCAGCGCGGTAAATTCTTGAATGCTCGCATCAACCAGAAAACCATTTTCATCGAGCGGGACACGTTCAGCTGGTACTGCCTGATCAAAAATTCGCAAAAAAGTGCTCATCAATTCATCGGCTGTCTCGGCCACTTCAAAAATACCATCGGTGGCAAGCGACAGTTTTTTCATCAATTCATGATCTGCATCGGCAGAGAGCGCAATGGTGTGAATGCGATAGTCTGATGCTTTTAAACGTGGTAACAATTCAGTCAGTATACGTTTGCGTTCATTTAAATTAACGACCGCTTCTTTGCTGACATCCACTACACCATCAGTGAGTAAAATAATATTGCGGCGATAATCTTTTGCAGGCGTTGCGTAATCTTCAGTCGCTTTTTCCAGTGCGGCGCCAATATTGGTAAACATGGCCACCGAATTAATTGAAGTCGCTTTTTGGGTGCCTTCACTGCGCCATTGGGGGTCAACTACTCGATGAGGCATCAGCATATTAACTGACTGGCCAAAGGTCCACAGACCCGCCTTGCTGTTGTCAGGCAAGAGCCGCACGATTAAATCCACCGCAGGTTTGCGCAAATTCTGTGGATCCGTTTTTTTCATGCTACCGGAGATATCAATAATCACCCTGACATCGGCAGGCAGAGGTTTGGCCAGCTCATTAGCCACCGCCAGCGCAGCTGAAAAAAGCCCCGGCGCCAAAACCACGGTAATGAGTGTTAGTAGACGAATAATATGTCGCATGAGAGTTTCCATAGTAGTCACTCCAGCGCAAATGCAGCGGTAACCTGCCGCTTTTTTGTGCTGATATCGCCATTAGTTATAGCAGCTCACAGCTATTTCGCCATTTTGAGCAGCAGCGAGACTTTTAGGAATGGAAGGGGGAAAACTAAAAAGCCAGCGCTGAGGCTGGCTTTAATATCGCGAATCAATCAAACAGGCTGATGGCTAACGAACCGCGCGTATTGGCTCTTCATGCATCAACTCATCCCGCGCGATTCGCTCTTCCCGTGTTAAAGGGCGAGTAGACGCACGGCGCGCACTTTCGGCGTATTCCTCATCATAGTGACGCTCTTTGGTATGCTTTTGCCGATGAACAGCTTGGGGTTGCGCCCGACCGCGATTGCGGGTCAGTAATTGATAAATAAGTGAGAGCACTAATGTGCCAATCCAAAGCCCTAACATCACCTTCAATACCGGTTTGATCGCAGTAAAACCGCCCTCCATAAACCCGAATAACAGCGTATAAACGGCGGGCGCCATGGTCATGGTTTCTGCATCAACGGCATAGGGCGTAAACAAAATTACCATCACGGTGATAACCACAAAATGCACCCATGCGCGACCAGCGCGGCGAAACAGCAACCAAGCGGCAAGGCTGCAACCAACCGCACCGATCAGGTACATCATCCAGGCATATTGATAGTCAGTCATATTTTCCACGAACAAGTCTCCTCTCGCCCCTAATCAGGCTCTTAGCCGGTTAATTAACCCAACGTACAACATGATCTTCCAGATCATCTGGATTCACGCTATTTTCATGCACCACCCTGCCGCGCACCGATATACCCGCCGTGTGTACCGATTCAGCATCACCAGAAATCAGCGGATGCCAGTCAAATAACGGTATCCCTTCCGCCACCAAGCGGTAAGCGCAGGTTTCTGGCAGCCAGTAAGTTTCTTTCACAGATTCCGGCGATAACACCGCACAAGCTTCTACCAAGCGCTGGCGCTCAGTGTATTCCTGACAACGGCAGGTGTCATGATCCAAATAGCGGCAGGCGACATTGGTGTAATACACCGCGCCGTCGTCTTCATCTTCTAATTTATGCAGGCAGCACTTACCACAACCATCGCAGAGGGATTCAAATTCCTCCGCAGACATTTGCTCCAGTGTTTTTGCTAGCCAAAAAACCTGTTGTGCCATGATCGTTCCAAGTGAGTAACAAAAGTATCCGAATTATTGACCAGACAATTTTGAATTGAGCGCACGCAAACGCTCAGCTTCCGGGTCGCGCTCATTGCGCGGCGGCAATTGCAAATAAAAGCCCTGCTCGTCTAAACACTCTGCCACTTTTTCTACACTGGCATGCGCCAATTTTTTACCCGGCGTTAATAACAGCACCATCGCCTGCTGCGGTTTGCCAAAAATCTTTAACAGTTCCTCTGGCACTTTGGTTAAACCCTCTTCTTTTTTAACGTAGAGGTACATGCCTTCTTCTTTGGGGCTGCGGTAAATTTCACAAATAATTTTCATAGTCAATATCCGCTACGTTAATGTGCTTCAGTGTGTGGCGCTTGAGAGTTCACCAGATTAAGCAGCCCCTCCCCGATCAACGCAAAGCGCCAACCCAACAGCCGTTCCGGTAATTGGTATTGACCGCCATGCATGCCCGAGCGCACTAAATATTCATAATCCTTTTTACGGATTAATACTTCCGGCGGTAACTGTGCCTGCTCTGCATATTCACGCACATAATTTTTAAGTGTTTTCATCAGTGGCCCTTCGCTCTGCGCTAAGGGCGGATCGAGACGCGCCGGCCAACTGGATTCATTTAGCTCAAGCGCATCGCGCACAATCTGTAAAATTGTTTCAGCGTCGTTTTTTAATGTGCGCGATGGAATATCCGCCACTTTGGCCAAGTGCGCTACATCCTGAATTCTTTTACGGGCGATTTCCCACAGCGATGGCTCTTTTATCAAACGATTGCGCGGCAGGTCGCGCGCGCGCGCTTCGCGTTCACGCCAAATACACAAGTGTTTTAAGATCGCCAACTCTTGTGGGCGCAGCTTCCAGGCAAATCCCACTTTTTGATAAGCATCGCTGTAATCGTCTGTTTTGCGTGCATTGGTTACCAAGTCGGCACAATCGCTTTTCACCCACTCCAAACGCTCGCTGGTTTTAAGCAGTTGCAATAATTTTCCGTACACAATCAACATGTGTGCAACATCCAATGCAGCGTAATTTAATTGCGCCACACTGAGCGGGCGCTGCAACCAATCGGAGCGGGTTTCGTCTTTGGGGATTTCAATCGTTAATAAACTCTTAACCAATCCCGAATAACCCAAACTAAAACCCAAACCGGCAAACGCAGCGGCGATTTGTGTATCAAACAAAGGCGCAGGCACTACACCCAACCAGCGTTGAAACACTTCCAAATCTTCCGAACAGGAATGCAGCACTTTGGTTACCGCAGTGTCGAGCATCAGCTCGCGCAGCGGCGCAAGGTTTTGTATCGCCAGCGGATCAATTAAATAGCAGCCTTTGCCATCGCCGATTTGCAGCAAGCCAGCGATTGGATAAAAGGTATCGCTGCGCATAAATTCGGTATCCACCGCAATTGCCGCTTGTTGACGCCATGCAGCGCACAACTCGGCCAATTGATCGTCCTGATCAATCCAGATTGGTTCACTCGGAATTAGCATTAAGATTACAAACTTCTGCGAGAGGAAAAGGCATGAGCAAGTGTACCGCCGTCGATAAATTCCAACTCGCCACCGAGTGGAACACCATGGGCTATACGCGAAACAGTCACATTTAAATTCTTGGCGCGCTCACTAATGTAGTAAGCCGTCGCCTCACCTTCTACGGTGGGATTGGTTGCAAGAATCACTTCGGTGATCGGTTCTTGTTGTAGCAAACTAATTAATTGATCAACACCTATATCTTCAGGGCCGATACCATCGATCGGCGACAAATGGCCGAGTAATACAAAATATTTTCCCTGATAAGTTCCCGCCTGTTCAATCGCCAACACATCACCCGGGGTTTCAACGACACAGAGCAAACTGTTGTCGCGGCGATTGTTCGCACAAATACCACAGTGTGTTTGCTCGGTGAGCGTGCGGCAGCGCTGGCAGCGGCCCACACCTTCAACGGCTTTGTGCAAACTCTGGGCAAGACGCTCGGCGCCCGCGCGGTCGCGCTCTAACAAATGCAGCGCCATTCGCTGGGCAGATTTGGGGCCCACGCCGGGTAAACAGCGCAGGGAAGCCATGAGGTCATCGATTAGCGGGCTGAACATAAAACACTTTGCACTCAGAAAAGAAAATAATTACGCACACTCAACCATCAAAATGGCATTTTGAAACCCGGTGGAATACCCATGCCAGATGTCATTTTTTCCATCTGCTCGCGATTTTGCGTTTCAATTTTACGCACTGCATCATTCACCGCGGCGGCTAATAAATCTTCCAACATTTCTTTGTCTTCAGTCATCAAGCTTGCATCTATGTTCACGCGTTTTACATCGTGACGGCCGGTCATCACCACACTGACTAGACCTGCACCAGCGGAACCGGTGACTTCTGCTTTGGCCAAGTCTTCTTGCATTTTCTGCATATTGGCTTGCATTTCTTGCGCTTGTTTCATCAAATCGCCAAGACCTTTCATAGCATCCTCTTTCGTAAAATAATTAAATGGGTTGAATCGTTTCTTCGCGCAGGGTCGCACCAAATTGTGCGATCAGTTGTTGCACTATGGGATCATTGTGGATTGCGCTAATCGCATCTTGCAGGCGTTCTTCGCGCAGACGAATGGCCATGGCCGATGGCGTTTCGGCGGTAATATCACCCAGTTGGATATGAGCGCGCACCGGTTCGACAAAATAATCGCTAAGTAAATCGGCAAGGCGCTTTTCATGGCCTGTGTCATACAAGGTGCTGTTGTTTTTATCCAATACAAAATAAAAATCATTGCCCTGACGTTTAGTCATCTGACAATTCGCCACGGTACTTTGCAAAATACCAGTCACACCCAAACCTAAATAAATTTCAGTCCAATCAGCTGGGCTGGCTTGCTCATAGGGCACCTTGCGCAGTGTTTTTGGCGCAGGCGCTTTAGCAGGTTCAGCTACATGTTGTACTGCAGTAGGAGTGACTTCCGGGATTGCCGCCGCTGTAACTACCGGCGGCTGCGCCGCCTCAGGCTTTTTTGGTTCATTTACCTCGGGCGCGGCGGCAACAGGTGCTTCGTAGTACGCTGGCGCTGGCTCGTATTCATCTTCCTCGGCAGGCACGTAGTCATCAGTCGGAACATCGCCGTATCCCGCTTCGATCACCGGCGGGGCGGATGCAGCCGGTGCAGATTGTGGAGCAGAACTGGCAGCCGAAGCCGGAGCAACAGGTGGCGCAGCTTCAACCACTGGAGCAACTGCAACAGGTGAGTTAATGACTTGTGGCGAGGGAGCCGGAGCGGCCACTGGCACTGCAACAGCAGCTGCAGCTGCAGCGGCGGGTTTAATCTGTGTAGTTGATTGTGGCAATGCTTGCGTGGGTACTTCCATTACACCCTGCGGCTTAAAGGCCAACATACGCAGCAATACCATTTCAAATCCGGCGCGGGGATCTGGCGCGAGCGGTAAATCGCGGCGGCCTAATAAAGCGGTTTGATAAAACAGCTGTACATCTTCCGATGGCAATTGCTGTGCGAGTTGCATAATGCGCTCGCGATCACCGTGGCTGTTGTCTACCGCTTCCGGCAGCGCTTGGGCAATCGCAATACGGTGCAATACCGCCAACATTTCTGCGAGCGCACTGGCGTAATCTGGCGCCTGCTCCGACATACGCTCCACTGCTGCCAATACCGCGCGACCATCCAATGAAACCAACGCGTTAACTATGTCGTAAACCGCAGTCTGGTCGATGGTACCGAGCATGGTGCTGACTTCGGCATCGGTAATTTTGCCTGAACCATAGGCGATAGCTTGATCGGTCAGGCTCATTGCATCGCGCATACTGCCGTCGGCAGCGCGGCCAAGATGCCAGAGTGCCGACTCTTCAAACGGCACCAGTTCTTCGTTCAACACAAACTTCAGGTGTTGCACGATCCGCTCGGGGTTCATGTTTTTAAGATTGAATTGCAAACAACGCGACAAGATTGTCATCGGTAACTTTTGCGGGTCAGTCGTCGCCAGCAAAAACTTTACATGCGGTGGAGGCTCTTCCAGGGTTTTCAGCAGTGCGTTAAAACTGCTATTAGAGAGCATGTGGACTTCGTCGATCAGGTAAACCTTGTAGCGACCACGGGTCGGCGCATATTGGACATTTTCCAGCAGCTCGCGGGTATCTTCTACTTTGGTGCGCGAGGCAGCATCGACTTCGATCAAATCGACAAAACGACCTTCGGCGATTTCGCGGCAGCTGGAACATTGGCCACAGGGCTCCGAGCTAACACCGGTTTCGCAGTTCAAGCATTTGGCGAGAATCCGCGCGATAGTGGTTTTACCCACCCCACGGGTACCGGTAAAGAGATAGGCGTGGTGCAAGCGGTTGTGATCCAGCGCATTAATCAATGCCTGCAGGACATGCTCCTGCCCTACCATTTCGCGGAACACTCTTGGGCGCCATTTACGCGCCAGAACTTGATAGCTCATGCCGATTGCTGCTCTCTCGTCAAAAAGGAGGCGGTTTGCCAAAAACAGGGCGCGATTATAGCGGCCAATGGTGGAAATAGACACCAACGGGCAAGCAGGCAAACGGGGATGAGATCGCCAGCGTAACCGGCAATGAAGCGTAAAAATGAACAAAGGGAGGGAGATTAGGTGGCAATCTAACCAGCCACACCCCGGCACATAACTTACTGCTACCGTTGCTCCCTTCCGGGCCTGGCGGGGTTTACAGATCATTATTGCGAGGGGACCGGCTAGATCACCATTGCAGCTTGCAAATACCTGTACCTGAGTAAAACCGGGAGAGGTCAATGCAAGAGGCGCGCATTATCATCACTTTGCCCGACCAATGCAAGGCGCAATGTTGGAAATTATATATAGACTGATGCGAGCAATCGCTTGTTATTAAAAGATTTTATTATAGTGGCGCCCATTGCAATTTCTTTTTTCGCCACTATCAACTAGGCTTCATGCAGCAATTATTTACGACAAAAACCACAACAAACCCATCCCCTCGTTTAGGAGTATTTCAATGGCAACAGTCACCCTCAAAGGAAATCCATTCAACACCAACGGCAATTTGCCCACCGCAGGCAGCAAAGCACCAGCGTTTAAGCTGGTTAAAACGGACTTATCCGAAGTTTCTTCTGCCGACCTTGTTGGCAAGCGTGTAGTGCTGAATATTTTCCCGAGTGTTGATACCCCAACCTGTGCACAATCTGTCCGCACCTTTAATGCTCAAGCAAGTGCTCTGGAAAACACCGTTGTTGTATGTGCATCCCAAGACCTGCCCTTTGCTCTGGCACGTTTCTGTGGTGCGGAAGGCCTGGACAAAGTAATTCCAGCCTCCGCATTCCGCTCCGAATTCGCAGCTGATTACGGCGTAAAACTGGTTGATGGCCCATTGACTGGTTTGACCGCTCGCGCCGTTGTAGTACTTGATGCCGAGGGCAAAGTATTACACTCTGAACTGGTTAGCGAAGTAGCGCACGAGCCAAACTATGACGCAGCATTGAAAGCATTGGCATAAGCTAACGCAAGTTTTAGCACACCCCGACGCCAGCTACATGCTGGCGTTTTTATATCCGCACTATTTTTCTGCACCACAAAAAATTAAAAATATTTTTTTAATCGCTAAAAGCTCTGAAAAAGACCTTATTTTTTTATCTTCTTCCGCACCTCCAATAAAGTGCTGCCTATACTCAACAATGAACAGTTCTTGTTGTAGTCGCCATACTGATCGACGACGACGCACAATATGCAGGCTTTTCTATAAAGGGAGAGTGAGAGGATGCCCCCTCAGGACGACGGCCAGAAAGCTCAACCCGGATACGTCCGGGAATTATTAGATGCAGTGCCCGCTGGAATTATTGTTACCCATCAAGATGGGCGCATCAATTATCTCAACGCCGAAGCAGAACGTTTGTTTGGGTATCTGCGCGACGAACTGGTTGGCCGGTCAATCGATATCTTACTGCCCGACCGTTTCAGCGGTAATCACGCACAACTGCGCCAAAGTTATATCGATCAACCATCTACTCGCTATATGGGTGCAGGGCGTGATCTTTATGGGAAACGCAAAGACAAAAGCGAATTTCCTTTAGAGATTGGCTTGCGCTCGCTAACGGCTGATGACGAACAATTCATTGTTGCCACTATAGTCAACATCACTCGCCGCAAACAATTAGAAGAACGGCTAGTAAAAGTGATTGAGGCTTCACCCTATGGCCAGCTATTAGTCGATGAGCGCGGCATCATCCAGTTAATCAATCCGAGTTTACTTACTCTTTTTGGCTACAGCAAAGATGAACTGCTGGGCAAATCCATGGATATTTTATTACCCGAACGCTACCGAGAAGGGCATGAAAAACTGCGGGCGGGCTATGTGCAAAAACCCAGTTTGCGCGCTATGGGTTTAGGGCGCGATCTCACCGGGCGCCACAAAAGCGGAACAGAAATCCCCATTGAAATTGGTTTGAGCCCAGTCGAAAGCGATGCAGGTAACCTCACACTTGCGGTAGTAACTGACATTTCTGAACGCAAACGATTGGAGTTAAATCTCAAGCAAGCCAATGCCCACCTTGAAGAATTTACTTATGTCGCTTCACACGATTTGAAATCACCACTGCGCGGCATTAGCGACTTGGTTGAGTGGATCAAAGAAGACTTAAGCACACTGGCGCCGGAACCAGTAACTAAAAATATTGAGCGCATAAAAGTGCGCATTGGCCGCATGGAGCAACTGATTGATGATTTGCTGCTCTATGCCCGCGCGGGCAAACGCGCCAAAGAATCCACCGCTATCGATGTCAGTACACTAATCAATGAAATCATCGAATTGCACCCCGTACCGGCTCATTTCGAAATCACCCAAACCATTAGCATTAAAGAAATTTACGCTGCAAAAATACCATTAGAAACGGTACTACGTAATTTATTTACTAATGCACTTAAACATCATACTGGTGTAGAACCCAAAATTTCTATCAGTGCAGAGGCCAGCGGTAGCTATTGTTTATTCAAAGTATGCGACAACGGCCCCGGTATTCCGGTGGCAGCACAGGAGCGCGTTTTTAGACTATTTCAAACCTTAAACAATACCCCCGCCAGCGGCAGCGGGATCGGCCTGGCACTGGCTAAACGCCTGACGGAAAGTCACGGCGGGCAAATAGAACTTATCAGCAATACTAATAATACCGGCTGCAGCTTCCATGTTTGGTGGCCACGTTTTGCGAGGAAAGACATAGATGAATAACCCGATTAAAGTCAACATTCTTATTGTTGAAGATGATGATGTCGCCGCAGAGTCCGTAGTGCGCAGCCTGCGCAAACACGCCATGGACTTTCCCATCACACTCGCACGCGAC
Organism: Cellvibrio sp. OA-2007; assembly: GCF_000953825.1. Classification (GTDB taxonomy): domain Bacteria; phylum Pseudomonadota; class Gammaproteobacteria; order Pseudomonadales; family Cellvibrionaceae; genus Cellvibrio. The sequence goes on from NZ_BBUL01000094.1 coordinate 201,306, forward strand.
GGCATGGAAGCCTTGGAGATTTTACGCTCCACACACAGTGAACTCACAATCGAAAAGCCCTATTTGATTCTGCTGGATTTAAATATGCCACGCATGAATGGTTTTGAGTTTCTACACGAGGTTCGCAGCGACGATAATTTGCGCGATGCCATTATTTTTGTATTGACAACATCAGATGCCGATTCAGACAAGTCGCATGCATACCAAGAGAACATTGCGGGTTATATGGTGAAGTCTGCCGTTGGCCCACAGTTTTCCAAGCTTGCCACCCTATTGGACAACTATCGCAACACCATTGCATTTCCGCTCTAAACACAGCAATCAACAGGAATAGTTGCAATGATCATCAACACCAAGAACAAGAAAACCATTAAGCTTCTTCTGGTAGAGGATGATGACGTTGATCAGGAAAAAATTACCAACCTTTTGCTAAAGTCTCCAGCATCAATCAACATTGTAACCGCCACATCTGCCGAAAAAACTGAACAACTCATAACTCAACACAATTTTGATTTTGTTATTCTGGACTATCACCTGCAGGACACCTCCTCATCTGAAATTATTGAGAAAATTCGCAACCACAAAAACACGCCAACCCCGATTATTATGATCAGTGGTAACGATAATGAGCGGGTGATTGCCAACGTTATGCGTGAAGGTGTTTTCGATTACTTGCCCAAGCGAGGCTTAAATGCCCAACAACTAATACAAAGTCTGGATGATGGCTTACTCTGGGCCGAGTCAGAACAAACCATAAAAGAAAATCGTACCCGACTCAATCAGCTAGCCGAAGGATTACCCCAACTAGCATGGACTTGTTTGCCCAATGGTGATTGTGATTTTTTAAATCGTCGCTGGTGCGATTACACCGGCATTGGCTTGGAAGAACAATTGGGTAATGGTTGGCTAAATCAAATCCATCCAGACGACCGTGAACAGCTTACTCAATCATGGAAAAAAGCAGTCCGCACTGGCGAAGAGATGTACATAGTATTTCGCATCCGCCGCCATGATGGCGAATATCGCTGGTTTGATTCACGCGCCGTCCCACAAAAAAATGACCGCAATGAAATTGTCCGCTGGCTCGGCAGCAATACCGACATTAACGATATTGAAATAACCCGGCAGGCATTGGCCAATAGCGAACAATTATTCCGTGCTGCATTTAATTATGCGCCATTAGGGATGATGATTGTCACTCTCGATGGCACCATCATGCAAGCTAATCCAGCGCTGTATCAATTACTGGGACACCCAAACTCATCTTCAATCACTTCGCTACCCGGTTTTTTATCATTAATTCATCCAGATGATCTGGACAATACCGAATTTCAAATGAAAAAAAATCGTCTGGACAAAGACTCATTTATTCAGTACGAAACCCGCTTTATTGCCAAAGATGGCCATGCCGTGCCAGTATTGATCAGCCTTGCTTTTATCAAAAAAATTGACAGCGAACCCTGTCATCTCTTACAGGTATACGATTTATCAGAGCGCAAGCGGTATGAATCACAGCTCATTAAATTGGCTCACTATGACTCGCTGACAGGCCTAGGCAATCGCGCGAAACTGCAGGAAGAAATCACCCATCTTATCCAAAAATCACGCCGATCTTCGTCTCCCTTTGGGGTACTTTTTGGCGATATAGATCACTTTAAAAACATCAACGATAGCCTTGGCCACGAAGCTGGCGATCAACTGCTCAGAACAATTGCGCGCCGTTTACAAAGATCGCTGCGCATTGAAGACAACATCTGTCGATTAGGTGGGGATGAATTTGTTGTACTGCTACAAGATATCAATAAATTTGAATCAGTCGTTACAGTTGCAGAAAAATTATTAAAAAAAATCAACAAACCTATTCGCCTCGGCAGCAACAAAATCCACATAGGTATGAGCTTTGGTATAGCGCTTTACCCAACGGATGGCGATGACGCAAAAACACTACTGCGCAACGCTGATAGCGCACTTTACGATGCCAAAGCTAAAGGGCGCGGTTGCTACCAGCTCTATCGCAAAGAACTGACAGAATATGTACATGGCCGGTTGCGGCTTGATAACGATTTACGTAAAGCCATTACCAACCATGAATTTGAATTACATTATCAACCTATTGTTAATTTAAAAACCCAGAAAGTTGTCTCCGCTGAAGCGTTGCTGCGCTGGCACCATCCGACTCGCGGAACCATATCGCCCGATGAATTTATTCCCTACGCACAGGAAAGTGGCTTAATTGTGCCGATTGGCGACTGGGTAATCCAGCAGGCTTGCGCTCAAGCCAGTCAGTGGCATGCTGCAGGTTTTCCCATCGCTGTATCTATCAATGTATCGGCACGGCAATTTGAACAAGAAAACTTAACTAACATTTTTATGCAAGCGCTATCAAAAAATCAGTTTTCTGCCAGGTATTTGATTGTAGAAATTACCGAGCAAATGTTTTTACAAAATACTGAACACAATTTAAAACATATCAGTGAGTTAAAACAAATCGGCATTAAGATTTCACTGGATGATTTTGGTGTTGGTTATTCGTCCCTGAGCTACATAGTGCGCTTTGCACCGCATTATTTGAAAATTGACCGATCTTTTATCAACCGCATAGGTACGGCAAAAGAACATGATGAAATGGTAAATGCCATTATTGGGCTGAGCAATATTATCCCAATGCAAATCGTCGGCGAAGGTATAGAAGAAATAAGTCAGCAGATTTTTTTGTCGGCGCGCAATTGTGATTTAGGCCAAGGCTATCTGTTTTCACACCCACTTTCACACAGCGACTTGTTAACTTTTTTGCGCACTCACTATTAAATCACCTGCACCACACCCTGTAGATTTTTCAAACAATGCGCCTTGGCTAACTGCAAAAAATCCTGCACAAAAGGTTTACTCAACTGCTCTTCGCGCAATGCTGCATAGAGCGTAGGCCAGATCCCCTCCTGCCCCGCCGAGCGCACACTGATTAACCCCTGGGCCACATACTCATCCAACACCCAGTTGGGCAAGGCACAGACACCGCGCCCACTCGCCACTAACTGCACCATCATCAAGGTTAATTCAGATGTTCGTATGGCTTTGGGTTCAATGCCGGAAGGTTCCAAAAATTGTTTAAACACATCCAGGCGATTGCGCGCGACGGGGTAACTAATCAGCGTTTGATCGGCTAAATCCTCTGGTTGCAAAAATTTCTTGGCGATAAGAGAGTGATTATTCGCCAGTGCGATTTGCATTTCGTAGCCAAACAGCGGGACATATTCCACGCCTTTAATCGTTTGCGGATCAGAGGTGATGACTAAATCTATATCGCCCTGCGCCAGTGCAGGCAGCGGCTCAAAGGTAAAACCGCCAGAAAAATCCAATTCAATGCCCGGCCATTGATTGCGATAAATATCAATCGTCGGCATCAGCCAGTTAAAACAGCTGTGGCACTCAATCGCCATATACAAACGCCCCGCCTCACCGTGCACGAGTTTTTTTACATCGCGCTCCGCTTCGCTGACTTTGGCCAACACTTCTTCAGCCAATAACAAAATGCGTTTGCCGGCTTCGCTAAAACGCAGCGGGCGACTTTTGCGGATAAACAGCTCGCACTCCAAACGCGACTCCAACTCCTTAAGCTGATGCGAAAGCGCCGACTGGGTAAGGAACAAACGCTCAGCGGCTTCCACCAAGCTGCCGCTTTCGCGCAGGGCAATCAGGGTTTTTAAATGGCGAATTTCGATCATGGTGGGCTCCGTAGGTTGCTGGTGAGCTTGCGAACCGCAACATGTCCATCTTGCCCCGTAAACCAAAAGGCAAAATAAACCATTGAATACAAGTCGCCCCAGCTGGGTAAACAGTCGTGTTGCGGTTCGTTCCTCACCAGCAACCCACCAACAATACATTAATAAAATTCATGTTTAAACTGAAAATTACCAGTTTGATTCATATTAAGCCCTGCGGAACAATGGCTCTACTGTCCAAATGAATCGAAAAAGGTAATTTCACATGAGCCAAAACATCACCACACACAACCTGGGTTTCCCCCGCATCGGCGGCGACCGCGAACTAAAAAAAGCGCAAGAGGCCTATTGGCGCGGGGAGATAGACCAAGCGCAGCTTGAGCAAACTGGCCGCGAACTGCGCAAAGCCCACTGGCAATTACAGGCCGATGCGGGTTTGGATTTAATTCCCACCGGGGATTTTGCCTGGTATGACCAGGTGCTGACCCTCTCGGCTACGCTGGGCAATATTCCGGCGCGCCATCGCAAAACGGCGGCGGCAGCAAAGGGGCACAGCCACCATGACGATCTCGCCTGCTGCCCACAGCGCGATTACCCAGTGCGTGAGTTTGCGACTACAGCTTGTACCGATATAGATCTAGACACCCTCTTCCGCGTCGCCCGTGGCCGCGCGCCAACCGGTAATGCCACGACGGCATCGGATATGACCAAGTGGTTCGATACCAACTATCACTATCTGGTGCCGGAATTTCACTTGGGCCAAACCTTTCAGCTGAGCTGGACCCAAATTATTGATGAAACTGCCGAAGCCATCGCCTTGGGCTATAAAGTTAAGCCGGTTATTCTCGGGCCGCTGAGCTATTTGTACCTTGGCAAAGAAAAAGGCACAGAGTTTGATCGCTTTGATTTGCTGGAAAAACTCCTGCCCGCCTATCAACAACTATTGACCGCATTGGCCGCCACTGGCGCGAGCTGGGTGCAAATTGATGAGCCGATTTTGGTGCTGGACTTACCCGCAAAATGGCAGCGCGCCTTTGAGTCGGTTTACAACCGTTTGCAGCACCCGAAATTAAAACTGTTGCTCGCCACTTATTTCGGCGCACTCGGCGATAATTTATCAACCGCCGTAAATTTACCCGTGGCCGGTTTGCATATCGATGCGGTGCGCGCACCGGAGCAATTGATCAGTGTGATCGACCGTTTACCTGCACATAAAATTGTGTCGGTCGGTGTTGTTGATGGTCGCAACATTTGGCGCAATGATTTGGAAAAGTCGCTTGCGGTATTAAAACAAGCACAGGAACGTTTGGGTGATCGTTTGTGGATTGCACCTTCCTGCTCGCTATTGCACTCGCCAGTTAATTTGGAACGCGAAGAAAAATTACCGCAGGATATTAAAAGCTGGTTTGCCTTTGCCAAACAAAAAGTGCAGGAAGTAGTCACCTTAAAAACCCTGCTGACGCGCCCCTTTGACGCCATAGCACAAGAGGCATTAGCGGCCAGCAATGCGGCGGCACAAGCACGTTTGAGCTCCAGCAAAATTCACAACCCGGAAGTGCAAACACGTTTAAAAGCCATTAAACCAGAGCAGGCACAGCGCCAATCGGTATTTGCTGAACGCATCGTTAAACAACAAGCGCTGTTACAACTACCGGCTTTCCCTACCACCACCATTGGCTCATTTCCGCAAACCGACTATATCCGCCAAACCCGCAGTGAATTTAAACAGGGAAAAATTAACGCGGTGGAGTATGACAACCGCATCCGTCAGGAAATTGCGGACTGCATCGCCAAACAGGAACAACTGGATATTGATGTGCTCGTGCACGGCGAAGCCGAGCGCAATGACATGGTGGAATATTTTGGTGAGCAATTAAACGGCTATGCCTTTACCCAATTTGGCTGGGTGCAAAGTTATGGTTCGCGCTGCGTAAAACCACCGATTATTTTTGGCGATGTATCGCGCCCCACCCCCATGACGGTGAGTTGGGCGCGCTATGCCCAATCGCTCAGCAAAAAGCCGGTAAAAGGCATGCTCACTGGCCCGATTACTATGTTGTTCTGGTCTTTTGTGCGCGACGACCAACCGCGCGCCACCACCGCATTGCAAATTGCCCTGGCGCTGCGCGATGAAGTAGTCGATTTGGAAACAGCAGGTATTCAAGTCATCCAAATTGATGAGCCCGCCATTCGCGAAGGTTTACCGCTGCGCGAAAAAGATCGCAAAGATTATTTAGCCTGGGCAGTCAACGCCTTTCGTATTGCCGCCAGCGGCGTGCAGGATGAAACCCAAATTCACACACACATGTGTTACTCGGAATTCAATGACATTATTCAAGCGATTGCCGATTTGGATGCGGATGTAATCACTATTGAAACCTCCCGTTCCGATGGCGAATTACTACAGGCGTTTGAACAATTTCATTACCCCAATGATATTGGCCCCGGCGTTTATGATATTCACTCGCCCAACATTCCGGAAGTTAACACCATGGTGAACTTGCTCAAACGCGCAGCGCGCGAAATTCCGGCAGAGCGTTTGTGGGTAAACCCGGACTGCGGCTTAAAAACCCGCCGCTGGCCGGAAACTGAAGCCGCCTTAGCGCGCATGGTGGCAGCGGCAAAGGTCTTACGCAGTGAGGCGAATCGTTCAAACGTCCTCGATCTGGAACAAGAATTGGCCTAACCTCCACAACTAGACACCGCTCAAGGATGAGCGCTTTTCAACCAACTCAGCGTTTTTTTCATTGGTTCAGGGTTTTAATTTGCGCGATGGTCGTAGGTGCTCAATACTGAGTAGATAACCCCACAATAAAACCACCACATGACCAGATGAAAAAAAAATTACCCCGCATTTTTACCCTTTACACGCTCATTGGTCTTGGTGCGAATACCGCACTAGCCTCTGGCACAGATGATGATTATTTCGCCCTGTCCTTGAAAGACCTTTTAAACATAAAAATAAATACAGGCAGCTTGATCGAGGCAGCAGAAAAAGAATCCGCTGCGGGCATAACTATTATCGATAAACAAGAAATTGGTCTTTCCGGTGCGAAAAACCTAGCCAACCTGCTTGAGCAACATGTACCCGGCCTACTGTTAATGACCCACTCAGAAGGCGATAAGATCGGTTTGCGCGGGCAAATCGCGGCGGAGAATTACAAGTTACTGCTACTGATTAACGGTAGAAATATCACCAACTATGTGTATGAAGGTGTGATTACCGAAATCGATCAATGGGAGCTGGGGGATATAGAGCGAGTAGAGGTCATTCGTGGCCCAGGCTCGGTGACTTATGGAACCGGTGCGGTAGCCGGTGTTATCAATATCATCACCAAAACCGCCAGTACCGACAAGCCAACGCTTTCCGTGGGAGTTGCACGCAACGATACTTATCGCAGCGACGGCATTAATCTGCAATACAACAAGCGCGATGATCAATTAGGGGTATATGGGTTTGTCTCTTATCGCACCAGCGATGGTCTGAACAATCCGGATTACCGCACCATGGCCCCGGCAGAGCCTTCGGATATTCGCTATATCGGCAAAGGCACCATAGCAAATGCGGGGCCGCAGGATTATTTGGCCGACACCTTTGGCCGCCCACAAATCAAAGCGCATTTAGGTGTGGACATTGGTGAGAGCATTAAAACCTGGCTGCGCTACACCCAATCGGGGCAGACACGGTCGTTTAGAGAAAAGGTTTACAGCCTAGATGAAGCAGGCGATCCGATTGCACTTATTAATGGCCGCGGCCTTCAGACGCGCAGTTTGGCAATGTCTGCTGAATATAACTTGCCCATCTCCGATATATCGTCGTTCTCCTCATCCTTAACACTGGATTCGCAAGAGTACATTCGCTACGACTTCAGCAACCGCCAATTCGACATGGATAGCAGCAACAACATTAGAGATTATGCGTTTGCCCAAGATCGCCTACGCGCCGTTTTTATGTACGACCAACAGCACAGCGACGTATTTAACAGTGTTATTGGCTATGAATATTCTGCCATTGCAGTGGGCGCCCCCTGGGGCAAAAGCGATGATTACCTGTGGATCAAAGAAGGCGTAGACATCATCAGTGACGCGAACACCAGCGTTTATTTAAAAAATTCATCCTTGAGTGGCAGACCAAATCGTAACCGGTTGGAACCCGTTGGGGATGGCTTGGATTTTCACACCCATTCACAATTGCTCGAAGCTAACTATTTATTGCCCGACACACACAAGTTGGTTTACGCCCACCGTCTTGATTTCTCTGATGTAGCAAAACAAATGTATTCACCTCGCCTGTCGCTGGTATCTAACTTCAACAGCAATAATACCTTGGTCAGCACCCTGCAGCGCGCCCAACGTATGATGCCCCTACGCGCGCAATATTTAAGTGATAAAAACGGTGATAATTCAAAAAATGAAACGCTCGACAGCTTGGAGCTGTCTTTCACCAATACCAGCCTGCAAAGCATAGTTCTGAACTTACGCGCTTATTACAACGAGATCAGCGCAGTTGGCTACACCGGGGAAAGGCTCGAACTCTTAAGTGAAATGGAGTTATTTGGGCTTGAACTCGACGCTACCTATAAAAAAAATCAAGTCACCTTGAGTGTCAATCACACCTATCTCGACCCGCTCGATGTAACCATGAACCCTGCCTTAAAAACAGGCAATGCACGCAATAACATCTCCTTTGCCGACTACTACTACAACACATCTGGCAGAGTCCCAATCCTGCTTGAGAGCTATGGCGAAGGTTTGAATAACTGGCCGACGAATATCACCAAGTTTTTATACACTCATTCGTTTCTCAATAATCGCCTGAAATTTCACCTCAATGCCCAAATCAATTGGGATTTTGATGGTTCCTATGACGAGATGGAAATGTATCAGCGCGCCTATGATTCGTTTGATACCAACACACTCTCGCCTGCCAACCAAGCCGTCTTTGCGCAACAAAAAGCCGAGTTTGAGCGCGAGCGGTATTTACTTGATCAAGAAGATGCATTTGGCATGGATTACAACCTGAATGCCTCCATCACCTATTTGTGGGCCTTTAATCAGGATACGGATGTGCTGGTTAAACTCAGCGCGGAAAACCTGTTCAATTCCAGCAAGCGCTATAACGTCAGTACCGGTTCAAGCCGATACTACCCCGAGCGCTTAGAATATTTAGAAAAACCGCAAGCCTATAGTTTGTCGCTACTAGTTAATTTTTGATGGGTTACAAATAATTGGGTGGCAAACTAATCAAACAAACGGGAAACGTTAAAACCGCCATTGCACCTCTGCCATCAATTCCCGCCCACGATTGGGGATACCATCTGGCTTAGCCAAACCCTGTGAGGGCGTTGCGTAATCCTCATTGGTGAGGTTTTTGATGTGCAGACTCAGCTCATAGCGCGAATTAAATTCATAGCGCCATTTACTATTGAATACCCAAAAACTATCTAACGTTTGCTGACGGGTATTGGTGACTAATGTCTCACGCTCAGCTTGATAAAAACCGGTGAGATTCCAGTTCCACCGTTCAGCTGAATAATTAATTTCTATTGCGCCCAACTGCTCAGCCTCCCGAAATGCACTATCGGGCAAATCCATGCGGGTATAACTGGTACGCAATGACCAAGCGTCCGACAGTTCCTGCATCCACTCCAACTCCAGCCCTTGGCTCTGCTCTCTGGCACCATTTTCATAGGTGCGAGCATTGCCTGAAAATGCAGTCTCAATCGGTTTTTCATAGCGATTTTGAAAAAGCCCCAGGCTAAGGCTGGTAGATTGCCAATTGCCCATCAGGATGAGATCCCAGGTTTTCACAATTTCATGGGTTAGATCCGGGTTGCCGAATAGCAGCGGATTATTCAGCAAACCCGTTTCAGTTAGCGTGGGTGCGCGAAACGCCTCACCGTATAACAGCTTCAAACTGTAGGTTTGGTTAAGCTGCTCAACTAACCCTAAACGCGGGCTAAAACGGCTGGTGATATCGGGGTAATCGTCATAGCGCCCGCCCAGAGTTAAACGAGTGCTGGGGCGTAGGTTGCGCAGGTATTGGGCATAAATACCAATGTTATCTTGTGAATCTTCCGTACCCAACGGAAACACCTTGCCTTCATCGCCGTAATAGCGAATGGGAAACTGGCCTTGGGTCAGTTGTGCCAAATCAAAATTGGTGCGCGCACTCGCGTTCGTCTCTTCATGCCGCGCCCACTGCAAGCCCCACTGCGCGCTGGAGTCGGTATCAATCGACCAATCATTGCTCAAGGTAAGGCGCCAACTATCACCGGCTAACCGTGCATCGCCCTTGAAGGGGTCCGCACTGTTGGGGCTGCTCACTCGTGCCAATGCCCCCGGCCCAGTGAGGTATAGCCTGAAGTCATAAATAAATTGCTGATAACTCACGGCTAGCTTTGACTGGGTATTGGGCAGCCAGTTAAACCCTTGATCCAAGGCCAAATGCAACAGCTCACGCTCATTGGCATTGAAGTTATTACCGGTATTGTCCGAGAGGTAAAAATCGTCAGTCTCGGTGCGGCTATAGGAGAGATTGATGTTGGTTTCAGCCCGACTAATAGCCAGATCAGCAGCCAGCTGTTGACGCGGGTCACGGGTTGCCAGCGGCAGTCTGGTAAAGCTATCTGCCACCCGATATTCATCCCCTTTATCTTGATAGGCATGAATAAACCCATCCAGCGCCCAATCCCCCGCACCTCCTGACCATAAACTTTCCAACTGCCGCCGCTGCTGGGAGCCATAGCCCACGGCAATGCTTTTTTGCTGCTTGCGGGTAACAATGTTGATAACGCCGTTAAATGCTGAGCTCCCGTAAATAGCAGAACCTGGGCCGCGAATAATCTCCAAGCGCTCTACCCGCGCCAGTGGATAAAGTGGCAAGGTGATATCGGGGCTGCCAGCGCGAGGGTCATTCACCACATGACCATCAATTAATAACAACACCTCTAGCGATTGCTGGGTTAAGCGCCGCCCTCTGGCGCTATAGGTATAAGCCACCCCGCTACCAGCGTTGCGGTTAAATTGAAACCCGGGAACCAGATTGAGTAACTCGTAGAGATAATCCACCCCCAAGCGCTCAATTTGCTCATGGGTGAAAATAGAAACGGCGGCGGGAACGGTTTTGAGTGATTCTGCCCTGAGGGTGGAACCTGTGACGGGCACATCCAGTAGTTGTTCGAGCGTTAGATCGAGATAGGCGAGATCATCCGCGCGGCTGGGGCTGACAAGCAGACAAAAGAGAGCTGCTCCCATAACCAGGGATCGCAGCTGACACAGGTAACCAATGTTCCAAGTGATCATTCCAACTTCTCCCTCTGTGTCATCAAGACTAGTTGATGAAACACATAACGACCAGCCAGACTTGCTAGCCAATAGACACTGCCATTACCCCCCCACCCATTGCTGTATCCAAACTTCAAACTGTTCTGGCGGCAGCGGTTTTGAGAAGTGATAGCCCTGCATCAAGCGACAACCTTGCTGCTCCAGTAGCGCTAATTCTTCGGCGGTTTCAACCCCTTCGGCGATGGTATCCATACCCAGCGAATCGGCGAGGCGAATAATGGAACTAACGATCGCCAGCGAAGCGCTATCGGTCTGCATATCGCGCACAAAGGATTGATCAATTTTGAGGATATTGGCTGGCAGGCGACGCAGATAATTCAGGCAGGAAAAACCGGTACCAAAGTCATCAATTGCAATGCGGTAACCCTGATCGCGGAAGGCTTGCAGCACCTGAATTGAGACCTCCATATCACTCATCAGCATGGATTCCGTTAGCTCTAACTCCAATGAGCTGGGCTTGGTGCCTGCAGCTGCCAGCAACCCTTGCACCTCTGCTAAAAAGCCCGCTTGATGAAATTGCAGAGCGGAGATGTTCACACTCACCACCATATGAGTTAGCCCGGCCTGATGCCACAAATTGACCTGCCGCGCCGCCTCGGCAATAACCCATGCACCCAGCGGAATAATCAGCCCGATCTCTTCTGCTAGCGGAATAAAATGATTGGGTGGAACCAGCCCACGCTCAGGATGACGCCAGCGTACCAAAGCCTCTGCGCCGTACAGTGTTTTACTGCCTGCGACAATTTGCGGCTGATAATGCAGCTCAAATTGCCCCTGTTCCAGGGCCGAACGCAGGTCATATTCCAGCTTCAACCGATCCAGCGTGCGCGCATTGAGCACCGGGGTGTAGAACTGGTAATTGTTGCGCCCTTTTTCTTTCGCCAAATACATTGCTGCATCGGCATTTTTTATCAGCGTGTTGGGGGTGTCGCCATCTTCTGGATAGACCGCAATGCCGATGCTCGGACTCAGGTGCAATGGCATATCTTCGAGGGTGTAAGGCACCAACAATTCTTCGCGCAGCTTAATCGCCACTTCTACCAAACTGCGCTCATCGCGCACGCGCGGCAGCAAGATGACAAACTCATCGCCACCCAAGCGCGCAACTGTGTCGTCGGTGCGGACTGCAGCGCTCAAACGCGCAGCTGTCTGGCGCAAAATTTGGTCGCCCGCAGCATGCCCAAGGGAGTCGTTAATGTTTTTGAAGCGATCGAGATCGATAAATAAAATGCCCACTTTTTCGCCGCGCCGTTTAGCGGTGTTGATTGCCATATCCAAACGATCATTCAGCAGTGCGCGATTAGGTAATTCGGTCAAGCTGTCGTGATGCGCGAGAAAATCAATCCGCTCACGGGATTTTTTGCGCTCGGAAATATCGCTAAAAATAGCAATGTAATTTTCCGGTTGGCCATCTTCATTGAGCACCTGACTAATTGAATACCAAGTGGGAAACTTCTCGCCATTTTTGCGTTTGTTAATCAATTCCCCTTGCCAGTGACCACGCTCTTTGAGGATGTGTACCAGGTTGCGAAAAAAACTGTGCGAATGTAAACGCGTTCCCACGGCGGCGGTATCGACCCCCAGCACTTCACCCTCGGTATAGCCGGTTATTTTTTCATAGGTTTTGTTGACCAGGATAATATTCAATTGCGCATCGGTAATTAGAATTGCCTCGTTGCTGCCTTCAAATACTTTGCCCCACAACCGCAGCTCGGCCTCCTGTTGTTTGCGCAGGGTAATATCGCGAACCACCATCACTACTTCGTCCTGCTCGCGCAGTATTAGGCGCGCTTCCCAAGTGCGCAGCCGCTGTTGGGATTGCGACCAGTCAAACTCTACTAACTGCTCACCCTTACCAGCAAAAACCCGGCGGATTTGCGGTGCCAAAATACGGTATACCGGGCCGGGTAAATGGCCATCACCTGTAGCCGGGTCGTAAATAACCCACTCTTCCATCTCATTTACATAGGCACCGACTTGCATATCAATCACATGCCCATCGCGATCGATACGCAAAATAATGTCGGGGATACCGGCCAGTAACGCACGGGTTTTGCCCTCGCTGATACTGGCGTCGTTAAGCGCCTGTTTGGCGCGCAGAATGAATTGGATGCGGTAAGGTAAGGTGCCCCAGCTAACGGGTTTGGTGATGAAATCGGTCGCGCCGGATTCATAGGCCTGATGGATAGAATCTATATCATCCAACCCCGTTACCATTGCAATGGGTAAACCGCGCCCGCGCGGCTGCGCTAAAAACTCACGGCAGAGACTATAGCCATCACCATCGGGTAAGAGCACATCCAACAGAACAATATCCGGTTTGCGCTCAGCAAAACAGCGGCGGGCACTGGCGCAGTCGGCGGCTTCCATTACCTGATATCCAGCCCGCTCCAGTGTAATGCTGGTGGTCAGGCGTGCAGCTTCATCATCTTCGACAACTAATACCCAGGCACCAGCACCCGCTTCCGGCAAAGCAATACTGGTAGATTCATATTCTTTCACTTGCTTTGCTCCCCTCGCTCCAGCTCAGCCAACCCCTGCAGAGATAAACCGTAAAGTGTTTGGATGCTTTGCAACTGTTGCTCTGCACGCTCCACATTGCCTTGGCGCGCTTGTGCTTCACAGTCGCGACAGGCAGATGCCAACTCTAATAGACCCAGATTGGCGGCACTGTTTTTGAAGTTATGTGCTGTTTTGTATAACAGGTCGGCATCGCGCTGGGCGACAGCCAATTCAAGTTGGGCAAGCAATGGCGGGCTACTGGTGCGGAATAAATCGATAATACGGGGCAATAAACCTTCACGCAGTTCGCGCAGTTGGCGAATAACTTGCTGATCGATCTCTACTGGCGCACTGACTTGAGGGGGGATTGCGGTTGTTGTATTGCTAACCACCGGAGCAGACGACTCAACCTGCGGATTAGGCTCCGGCAACCAGCGCGCCAGCAGTTCATGCAGTTGCTCCTGAGAGAAAGGTTTACTGAGGTAATCATCCATACCCTGCGCCAAGCAGTGTTCGCGATCCCCACTGATCGCATTGGCAGTCAGCGCAACTATAGGCACTGCGGGCAAGCCCAATTCAGCTTCGCGCTGGCGAATACTGGCAGTTGCCTCAAAACCATCCATAACCGGCATTTGACAGTCCATCAACACCACATCAAATTGTTCTACTTGAAGTAAATCAACCGCCTCCTGACCGTTGTTAGCGATTTTCAAACTAACCCCAAGGCGCTGTAACATGGCATTTGCCACCTCTTGGTTGACCGGATTGTCCTCCGCCAGAAGCACCCGTCCCACTAATTTGTTAGCACTTGCAAGCTCACCAGATACAGGTTCATGCGCATAATATTTACGGGTTAGATCACCGGCAATTACCTGTGCAATCAGATTATGCAGCTCCGATTGACGCACTGGTTTCAGCAGTAGCGGCGCCCGCTCGGACACTTCGGGGCGTGCGGCCATGCCAGCAGAGCTAAGTACAATAACGGCCAGATTCTTAAAGCGCGCATCGGCCGCCATCGCATCCAGCAATTGACCGCCGTCCATTTCAGGCATGCACCAATCAGTCAGCATCAATTCAAACGGAGTGCCATCCTGCGCGTGTTGCTGGAGCAGGCTCAAGGCTTGGGGAGCGGATGATGCCATCACTGGCGCCATACCCCAGGATTTCAGCCAGTACTCAAGAATTTCGCGATTGGTTGGATTGTCGTCTACCACCAGAGTGTGCAGCTCGCCAAAACCGGTGACCAATTGATAATCGCGCGGATCATTGACCTTTTGCAGCGTCAATTGAAAATGGAAATAGCTCCCCTTACCCGCTTCGCTGTGCAGCTGGATTTCGCCACCCATCAACTGCGCTAAACGCTGGGAGATGGTCAGCCCCAAACCCGTGCCGCCATATTTGCGCGCCATGGAAGAATCTGCTTGGGTAAAGGATTGGAACAGGCGAATCTGCTGCTCCGGGCTAATGCCTATACCGCTATCGCGCACCCCAAATTCCAACTGCACCAAACCATCCTGTTCAGCCAACAATTGCACATCGATCTCCACTTCACCGGTTTCGGTGAATTTGATCGCGTTACTCAGCAAGTTGGTAAGAATTTGCCCCAAGCGCGCCGAATCCCCAACCACCGACATAGGCGGCAAAGGCGTTTTGCACAGTAACTCCAACTGTTTCCCCTGGGCGATAGGCGCGTAGCGCTCGGCAATATCTTCAACCAACAAATTTAATTGGAACGGGCGATATTCCAGCTCCAACTTGCCTGCTTCGATTTTGGAGAAGTCGAGAATGTCGTTAATGATGAGCAATAAATCTTCACTGGAACGCCGGGCAACGCGGGCGAAGCGTTTTTGCTTGGCATCTAGCTCGGTGTCCATCAACAGACCCGTCATGCCCATGATACCGTTGAGCGGCGTGCGGATTTCATGGCTCATGACCGCAAGAAACTCACTCTTGGCTCTGCTGCCGGCCTCTGCTTGTTCCCGTGCAGTTTCCAGCTCGATGGTGCGCGCAAAAACACGCTGCTCCAACAATTCCTGATTAAGGCGCAGCTCGGTATCCTGCGCCTCGATACGATCTAACATAGCGTTGAAGCGATTCGTTAATTGGCCAACCTCATCACGCACCGCAGGTTCGGGGGCTCGCTCCTGATAACGCCCCTCGCGGCCAATTTTCTGCGCTAATTCGCTGAGGTTGCCCAAGGGGCGTAAAACGGACGAAATTAACGCCCAGGTCAATATGCCGCAGACCAGCAGTGCCACCAGAGCAATCACCAAAACCCAAATCACCTGCCCGTAAAACTGGCTGCGCAGCGGGGCGAGGGTGACATCTAATTCCAACTGGCCGAGATGTTCCCCCTCCCAAAACACTTTGGCGATGATTTGCTCATCGCTGGAAGCAGGTTTCTGTTGCGGTATCTTGTACTGGGCAAGTAACTGATCATCCTTAAGCCGCAGGCGCGCAGCCAATACCTTGGACTCTACCCGCAGCGCAGCGAGGGTTTGTTGCGCCGCGTTGGGGTCGATAAACATGCTCGGCGCAGCTAAATTAAGCGCCGTGGCCTCCGCCAGAATTTGCAGTTGGTTTTTTACCTGATGGGTAATGTAGTTGTACTGCTGCCAAGTACTCGCCAGCGCAGCACCCAATACTGCGATGCTGGTTAATAGCATCGCCAGTAAACTAATCTTGCGCGCAAGAGATGCTTTTTTCATCTTAACGCACCCCCTCTTTACGCTTCTTCGCCAACTTAAGCAGTTGACTGCTCACTTTGACTCCCGCGTGCTGAATGGCCTTCTCGTTGATCACAAACTCGATGCGATTATCGGCGGTGCGCTGGAGTGATATGCCCACCCTTGCATCATTCGCATCTGCCTCATCAACAATCAATAACACACCTGCTGGAAAAGATTCAGGCAATTGAAAATCTGCCCCGGAATAAGGGACATACAGCAACTGACAAGTGTCGAGCTGCAGTGATACATCGCTGGAGGAATCGATATGAACAACCTGAATACGCCGCTGTTGGTACTGTTTATCATCCAGCTGCGCTAATGACTGACGGGTTACATCCTGCGCATTTAGCGCACATAGCCTGAAGTGCTTACTGCCCGACGCAGGCCACTCGATAAATTTGAGGAAATTATAAACAAACGCTACTCGTAAACCCGCCTCCGATGCCTGAGCTGACGCGACCAAACAATGCACGCAGAGAAGTATGCCTACCCCCCATTGCAGCATTAATTTGCCAGCCAACTTCACTTGTCCCACAACCAAGCAACCTCCCCCTGATGCACGCCTCATGCGTGTTATCAGCCAAACCAAACCCTTGCGGCTATGGTCAACAGAACCCAAATAGAGAAACAGAATCGCGCCGTTAATAAATCAGTGCCTTGAGAATAGCCCAGAGTTTAAAACTTAGCGAAAAAGTGTATGAAATCATGTGCATGGAAAAAACAGCAGCGCTGAACACGCAACCGACCCCAAGTGATATCATGCCCTCCCTCGTTGACCTAACCTGAATGGCGCTTTTATGTTGTTGTTTGTCGATAACCTCACCAATGTCGATTTCAGTTTCCTCGATCCGCAGCGCGGCTTGTTGGGGGAAACCTGGCTGGCCAATGTGCAATTGCACGGCGAGTTAGATGAACAAGGCATGGTGTGCGATTTCGGCACGGTTAAAAAAGTCATGCGCCACTGGCTGGATACTGAATTAGATCACCGCTTGGCGGTGCCGGTGCACTCACCCAATATCCGCATTGAAGAAGAGGGTGAGTTCCTGCACATCAACTGGCAATTTGGCAGCGAGGGCGAATTTCTCAGCACCCGCTCCCCGCGCGATGCCATCGCCCTGGTCGATGCCGAAGTGCTCACCCCAGAGAGCATTGCCGCTTGGTGTATCACCCAGCTCAAACAACAATTTCCCATGAGCGTAGCGCGTCTGGAGTTGACCTTCACGCTGGAGGCAATGGACGGTGCCGCCTACTACCACTACAGCCACGGTTTGAAAAAACACTTGGGCAATTGCCAACGTATCGCCCACGGTCACCGCTCGCGTATTGATATCTGGGCCAACGGTCAAAAATCGCCCGCACTGGAACAACATTGGGCTGATGCTTGGAAGGATATCTACTTGGGCACACGGGAAGATTTAACTGGCCAACCAGAACATGGTGGCGTGAGCTATTACCAATTTAATTACGAGGCGGAACAGGGGCCGTTTGCGATCACCCTGCCGCAGCGCTGCTGCTATTTAATCGATACCGAGACCACGGTCGAATTTATCGCCCATCATATAGCGCAAACAACCAAACAGGATCACCCTGATGCTGTTATTCGCGTGAAAGCCTACGAAGGCATTAACAAAGGCGCGATTGCCGAAGCTTGATAAACCCTTCAACGCAGTCATCCCCGCTAGCGGGGATCCATAAAACTTAGCATCACATAAAATAAAAAGCTGGACTCCCGCACGCGGGAGTGACGATGAATTGCTTGTTTTAGATTTTGAGCAGCATCACAAACGGAATGAGCGTTAAGCCCACAACAAATATAATCGCCAGTGCCGACGCAATAAACCGAATCGGCCGCGCACAAAAGAGTTGCCAAACACTGGGCACCTGCCCCGCTTCCACCAACTGCGCATAATTTTGTTGCTGGCGAATAACACGCTCTGTTTGATACTCCTTAATCAGTTCGCGCGCCCGCTCTTCTTGCGTACCATCCGCCAGCCAAATTGCATCCAAACCCACGCGAAAAAATCCGGCATCGGTTTCGTAAAATTGAATGTGATGTTCGTGCAGTAGCGCGCGAATCTCAGCAGCTTCGTCATCGGGTACTTGCGCGAGTTTGAATAATAATCTGGCCATAATGTCCGGTAATCTTGTTGAAAACAGTGTTAAGCGCGCAGGATAACAGTGTTGGGCACCGCAAGCAGCGGAGAATTGCTCTGCATAGAGGCACCGCATGCTGCGCCCTAAACTTGCCGATTTGTATTATGCTGCCCCCTATAGTTTGCTTGAAAAATAAAGGATGGATGTTTTGCATTTTCGCATCGAAGCCGTTGATAACACGGAACCTCAACCCGCAGCCGCAAAACTCCGGCTCAGTGGCGACTGGCAATTGGGCGATAGCCCCGACGGCGAAAGCCTCTGCGCCGCCGTACCTGAAAACTGCAAAACACTCGTTGTGGACACAGATGAACTCGGCGAATGGGACTCCAGCCTAGCCAGTGCATTGCTGCAATTGACCCACTGGTGCGAACAACAGCATATCGAACTCGACACCCAACAACTGCCCGACACATTGCAACAATTGCTCGGGCTCGCCACCGCCATTCCCGCTTATCAACCCAGTAGCAGTAACGCGCGCGAACATTTTTTAATTCGTGTGTATAAAACCGCGAACAGCCAATGGCAAGGGCTGGCACGCACGCTTATTTTTATCGGCGATGCCAGCTTCGCACTGGGCAAATGGCTGCGCGGCGATGCCAAAACCCGCACCCAAGATATTTTATTTTTTATCGACCAAGTCGGCCCACGCGCCCTCGCAATTGTCACCTTGATTGCACTGCTAGTCGGCATGATTCTCGCGTATTTAGGCTCAGTGCAATTGCGCCAACTGGGCGCGCAAGTGTATGTGGCTGATTTGGTGGCGCTGGGCATGGTGCGCGAGATGGGCGCGCTGATGACCGCCGTCATTATGGCGGGCCGCACCGGCGCCGCTTACGCCGCACAATTAGGCACCATGCAAGTTAATGAAGAAATTGACGCACTCAAAACTATGGGGGTGTCTACCATGGAATTTTTGGTGCTGCCGCGTTTGTTGGCACTGGTATTTATTATGCCGCTGCTATGCGTTTACGCCGACGTAGTCGGCATGTTGGGCGGCGCGTTGGTCGCCACCGGAATGGATGTGAACTTCAGCCAATATATTTTGCAAACCCAAGGCGCGGTGGATTGGGCAGACATAGCCACAGGCCTTATCAAAAGTGTGTTCTTTGGAATTTTGATTGCGGTTGCCGGTTGCCAAGCGGGCATAGACTGCGGCCGCAATTCCGATGCGGTGGGCATGGCCGCCACTAACGCCGTGGTGCGCGCCATTGTCTATTTAGTCGTAGCCGATGCCGCCTTCAATATTCTTTACGACAAGCTGGGAATTTAACGATGAGTACTACGCCCTTTATTAGCGTACGCGACCTCAGCATTGGCTACGGCGATCGCGTAGTACAACAGGGTTTGAATTTTGATATTCATAAAAATGATATTTTTTTTGTGATTGGCGGCAGCGGCTGCGGCAAAACCACACTGCTGAAACATATGATTGGTTTGATCGCGCCGAGCAAAGGTGAAATTCTTTACGAAGGCGTCAACTACTATGACTCAGACGATGAAACCCAATTAACGCTGTTACAAAACTGGGGCATCACTTATCAGTCTGGCGCGCTGTTTTCCAGCATGACCCTCGCCGAAAATGTCGCCCTGCCCTTACAGTTGTATACCGATTTATCGGAAAAACAAATCGCCGAAACTGTCGCCTACAAATTAGCCTTAGTCGGCTTGGCTGGATACGAAACCTTTTATCCCGCTGAAGTCAGTGGCGGCATGCATAAACGCGCTGGCCTTGCCCGCGCCATTGCACTCGACCCGGAATTGTTATTTTTTGATGAGCCCTCCGCCGGGCTAGACCCCATCAGCTCCCTGCGGCTCGACCAATTAATTGTGCAGATCTGTAAAGCCTTGGACTCCACGGTCATCATCGTCTCCCATGAGCTGCCCAGTATTTTATCCATTGGCACCAATTGTGTATTTCTCGATGCACAAGCAAAAACCATGTTGGATGCGGGCGACCCAAAACACTTGTTACACCACAGCCCACAAGAAAAAGTGCGGCAGTTTTTAAGCCGCGCCGGAACCGCGGAAACGGAGCGATAATGAATAAAAACCTGAAATCCAAAAAAAGTAAAAACAACAAAGCCCTGGCGATAGGTGCGTTTATTGTCGGCGCTTTAACATTGATATTTTTTGCGCTGATATTTTTTTCTGGCGGCAATATGTTTGCGCAAAAAGAGCGTGTCATCATGTATTTTGAGGGATCAGTACAAGGGCTGCAAATTGGCGCACCCATCAAATTAAAAGGCGTGATTATTGGCGAGATAACCGACATTCAAATCAACTTTGACAATAACGAGCAAACCACCAACAAGGGCAATGTACTCACTGCCGTGACTGGTGAACTGGCGTTAAAACATATCAGCCGCAAAGGTACAGAAGTAAAACGCGAGTTTTTTGAAGAGGCGATTAACAAAGGCCTGCGCGCGCAATTAAATTTCCAAAGTTTTCTTACCGGCCTGCTGTATGTGGAGTTGGATTTTTTTCCCGGCACATCAACCCTGTTATACGGCGCCAAAGATGATTCACTGGAACTGCCCACCGTGGGCACCGGGTTTGAAGAAATCACCAAAAACTTACAAGAACTGAACCTTAAAGGTATAGCCAAAAACCTTGAAAAACTAACTTCGCGGTTAGCAGCAGTCGCAGCAAGCGGCGCGATAGAAGACACCTTAAGCAGTGTTCAAACCGCTGCCGATACCTTTTCACAAGCGGGGCAAGATGTGAGCAGGCTCAGCAAAAATCTGGACAAAACCAACAGCGAACTGCGCCAGCTGCTTGCCAATCTCAATCAACAAACACCGGCAGTCGCCGGTGAATTAAAAGCCACTATGGTGCGAGTACAAAAAAGTTTGGATGAGTTGGATAAAGCAACTAATAGCATCCACCATAGTTTTTCAGAAGACTCGCCACTGCTCTATCAACTCAACGAAACCCTGGTTGATATAAGCCAATCCGCACAAGCCTTTCGCTCGCTCAGTGAAACACTCGATCAACAGCCCGAAGCGCTATTGCGCGGCAAACAGCTAACCGATAAGGACGAATAATATGATACGCACATTCATTCTCACCATTATCACCACGAGCCTGCTGTTGGGCTGCCAGCACTCACCGCGCAAACAGTTTTATCTATTGAGCGCAACAAACAGCAACACACAAGCAACGGCGATAACACACTCAGTTGGATTGGGGCCGATTGTGGTTGCGGATTATTTACAGCGTTCACAACTGCAGGTGAATAACAGCGAAAACAGTTTGCAACTGACCGAAAACGCCTATTGGGGTGAACCCTTACAAAAAGGCATCATCCGCGTGTTGGCGATCAACCTGATGAACCAAGACCCAAGCCGCGCCATCGAAATGTTTCCCTGGCGTCAGGATAGCGCGCCCAAATTTAGCATTCGTTTACACATCCACGAACTACAAGTCATCAACGGCAAAGCCGTCATTAACGCCAGTTGGAAACTTATCGATAACAGCGCAAAAAAAACGGTGAGCCAACATCATTACGTTAACACGCATGATTGCAACGGTTCGCCCAGCGATATAGCACAGGCTTATAGCGCGCTTTTAGTCACCTTGGCGGATGCAATCAATAATGCGCTACAACAGCATTCTCAGTTGCCCATGTGAATTCACCTCCAGAAAACACCGCTGCTTGCACTAGATCACTTACCCACACAATCAGCGCCCAGCAGCGCTTTACAATTCCTCACCTCAGCGCGCCATGGGGATTGGTATAGTGCGCGCGTTTTATCTGACTAACCCCCTATGCGCCCTTTATTTCCTAGTCTGACGAATTTTTATGGCTGTTACTGATTTATCTCTCCCTCAGGCTGCACACGCTAGCAAAACACAAATATCCACTCGTTTTGCTTTTTTGATCACCGGCCTTGCCATGTCTGCCTGGGCGCCACTGATTCCGTTTGTTAAAACACGGCTGGCGATTGGCGAATCCACCCTCGGTTTATTGATTCTGTGTTTTGGCGTCGGCTCGCTGCTGGCGATGCCCGTGACCGGGCCGCTGGTAAACCGGTACGGCTGCCGCCGAATAATCACCGTCAGTTTGTTACTTATGTGTGTAAGTTTGATGTGCCTCGCCGTTTCCCCAAGCCTTCCCATCATGGCCATAAACCTGCTGGTGTTCGGCATGATGCTCGGCGCCACCGACGTGGCCATGAACATGCAAGCCGTGATCGTCGAAAAAGCCAGTGGCCGCGCGATGATGTCGGGCTTCCACGGTTTTTACAGTCTGGGCGGGATCTTTGGCGCAGTGGTGATGAGTGGGCTTATGTGGCTAGGTTTATCGCCCTTTCACGCCCTGCTCTGCCTCACTGCCGTGTTATTGCTGATGTTGGTCTACAGCGCAAAGGATTTATTACCCAAATCGCCTTTAGACAATAACAGCGGCGGACGCGAACCGTTTTTTGTAATACCGCGCGGCAAGGTATTACTCATCGGCGCACTCTGTTTTGTCGCCTTCCTCGCCGAAGGTGCAGTGCTGGATTGGAGCGCGGTATTCCTCAATACCTTGCGTGGTATAGATCCAATTTACGCCGGTTTGGGTTTCGCCTGTTTCTCCGTCGCCATGACCATTGGCCGCTTCACCGGCGACAAAATCGTCAACACCCTCGGCGGCACCCGCGTAATTTTTTGGGGCGGGCTTTGCGCTGCACTCGGTTTTTTGTTGGTAGTGTTTATCCCTTTTACCGCCGCTGCATTTATCGGTTTTACGCTGGTCGGTGTTGGCGCGTCCAATATAGTGCCGGTATTATTTACCGCCGCTGGCAATCAAACGTCCATGCCGATGGGCTTGGCGATTGCGGCTGTAGTCAGCATGGGTTACGCGGGATTATTGGCGGGGCCAGCGGTGATTGGTTTTATCGCAGAGCAAAGCAGTTTGAATGTATCGTTTGGCATTGTTGCGCTGGGCTTATTGGCGTTGGCGGTGTCGGCGAAAAAGGCGACGAGCACATAACTTAATCAAATTTTTATTCCAACAAAAAAGGCGCGAAGGTAATCACTTACCTTCGCGCCTTTTTTACTGATTTTCGTGATCAGATTTTTGCCTATCGTGAAAACACTACCGTCTTAGTGCCATTCAACAACACCCGATGCTCCGCGTGCCAGCGCACGGCGCGGTTTAGTACTACCGCTTCAATATCGCGGCCAATTTCGGCCATATCATCGGGCGAATTGATGTGCGATACACGCTCGACAGATTGTTCGATAATCGGGCCTTCATCCAAATCGGCAGTGACAAAGTGTGCTGTAGCGCCGATCAGTTTAACCCCGCGCTCAAAGGCTTGGTGATAAGGTTTTGCACCTTTAAAACCCGGTAAAAATGAATGGTGAATATTAATCGCACGGCCATTTAACTTTTTACACAAATCGTCAGAGAGAATTTGCATATAGCGCGCGAGCACTAAAAAATCCGCCTGTAAATCCTGCATCAATTGCCAGAGTTGCGCCTCTTGTTCTGCTTTGGTGTCGGCAGTGATTGGCAAATAGTGAAAGGGCAATTGATACCATTCGGTGAGATCGCGCATAACATTGTGGTTAGATACCACACCGACAATATCAATCGGCAGCGAACCATTTTTCCAACTGTTAAGCAGCGCGTTTAAGCAATGCCCCCATTGGGAAACTGCAATCAACACACGCGGTTTGCTGCCACTGTCAAAAATATCCCAATCCATTTGGTATTGTTCACCCAGCGGTTTAAACAGCGAGCGAATTTGCCCTAGGTTATAACCACTCGGGCACTCAAATACGGTACGCATAAAAAAGCGGTTGCTTTGCACATCTTCAAACTGCGAAGACTCTTTGATGTTAAAACCCAAGGTTGCAAATAATGTGGCAACAGCGGCCACCAAGCCTTTGGAATCCTGACAACTAAAGGTTAAAACGATTTCCTTAACAGCAGACATGTGATTTACTCTTTATCTAATTCAATTTAAAAAATGCATTTATCAATGGTGATAGCAGCATTGCACCACAAAAATCATTTCTTTTTCAACGCGATAAACCAGCCGGTGCTCGCGATCAATGCGCCGCGACCAATAATCTGACCAATGATGCTTTAGTGGTTCAGGGTCACCTATGCCGATGAAAGGTTGTGTTTGAATTTCTTTGATCAGGGTATTGATGCGCTTCAGTGTTTTGCTATTCGTTTGCTGCCAGTAAAGATAATCTTCCCAGGCATTATCCGCCCACGCCAACATCATTCCTCGATCAACCCCCGCTTAGTTGCCTTCCCTGCGGCAACCTGGTTAATTGCATCATTCAATCGCGCGGCATTTTTCGGGCTAGCCATCAAATACGCGGTTTCTTCGTAAGCCTGAAAATCCTCCAGACTAATCACCACCGCTGGTTTGCCATTCTGACGGGTAATCAGCACCGGCTTATGATCATCATTCACCTTGTCCAGCACACTAGCCAGATCATTGCGAAACGCGGTGTAACTCATGGTATCCATAGGTCATCTTCCCGAGGACAATAAAGGTCTCATCCTACCTGTACTTATTTCTGTACACAAGCTACCAAAGGATGCCATTTAATACCAGACCAAATAACTATAATCAGGATTTGAAAAATCTTTGCGCACCTTTCTACAAATGAAAATGTGAGCAAATTAGCTTAATCATGATCTTTCATTTGTAGTATCAACTGAATGGCAGTATAAGCCTCGCTACCGTTTAATTATGGAGGATTAACCTTGTTCAATATCAATCAAAAAAGTGTGTTGTGTGCAGCAATATTTTTGCTGGGCGGTTGCTTGAATAACCACAATGTCGCAAGTGAAACAAATACACCTGCAAAAGAAATACCCGTCCAGAACTGCAGAATTCCCACAAATGCATTCAGCCAATTACCAACGGATGTACTGGATGGAACCGAAGTGGTTCATATTAGCAACTTCAAACCTGCAATTATGTCAGCCACACATTTCAATATTGAAATCGGTGGTGCCAATATCAACATTGATGTGCAAGCCTTGGGCGGACACCACAAAGCGCAACGCAATTACATTGAACCTGGGCTGGAAAATAGCACATCTACTTTTGATCAACTTTGCATAAAAGAGGATCGCTTGTATGGGGAAACGGTTCGAGGCATATTTACTGAAAAAGGTATCTTATGGCTTGAGCTAAATTCTGAAAATGAATTCATATCATCGGACTTGTGGATCTATTTAGAAAAAAACTAACAGAAGGAACTTACATATGTCTCAAATCACATTACGCAAAGGTTCAATTGGTGAATCTGTACAGCAGCTTCAAAAACTACTCAATGCATACAATAAAAACACCGCTTTAATAGTGGATGGCGATTTCGGAGTAGCTACTTTAAATGCAGTCAAGCGATTTCAACAAAGTAAAGGACTAACACCAGATGGTGTAGTCGGCCCAAAAACATGGCAGGCGCTATCGCTAGGAACACCGATCATCCCTGCCGCAAGTACAGCACCTTCACCACAAGGTTTACTTGCCGACATTGCAGCTAAATACATTGGGACAAAAGAAACCGGAAATAACAAAGCAGGAGACAGCAAAGCACTACAAGCTATATTTAAATCAGATTCCCTGGTGGTGAATGGAGTTACTGATGGTTATCCTTGGTGTGCTGCATTCGTGTCATTCTGCGTACAAAAACTTCTAAACTATTCTCCCTTTTTCCCCACCATCATTCCCCCTCGAGAAGCCTCGGTAAGCCGTTTTTTGAATATCTGGGCGAAAAACAATAATTGTTTAATCTTTCCAGCAAGCTCAACAATTTTTACACCTCAAAAAGGAGATATTGTAGTTTTTACTTTCTCACACATAGGAATTGTCGAAGGTGTTAACGGTAGAATGATCACAACCATTGAAGGTAATACTAATGATGCGGGAAGTAGAGAAGGTTCAGTTGTAGCAAGAAAGATTCGAATCAGCTCAATTATCAAGTCCTATATACGACTTCCAGTAAGCATATCGGTTAGCACGTCCCGCATGGAAGAAATTTCACGTTTGTGTTGAACCCTCAATCAATTCCGCTTAGGCAGATTTGCTTTAATTAATACCACACTGGCCTTTTAACCTAGCAATTTGTACTGTAGAGCAAAGTCGGACTATAACAAGTCCGACTTTTTCCTAACTTACCAACTCCCTAAATGCCGCCGCCAAGCGCGTATAAATCGGCCCGGGACATTGAGGAATTTTTCGGCCATCCGCATAACCAACCGGAATTAATTCCGCGCCGGTGCCGGTGAGAAAACATTCGTCTGCCGTGAATAAATCGTAGGGTGCGAGCGGAATTTCGCGTGATTTTATGCCGAGTTTTTCAGCGAGTTCCAATACCACCTGGCGGGTAATGCCATCGAGCGCGCCTTCAATTACTGGCGGAGTTAATAATTCGCCGCGCTGTACGATAAAAATATTGTCCGCACTGCCCTCGGCGATTCTACCGGCGCTGTTGAGTAAGATCGCTTCATCGGCGCCTGCGTGTGTGGCTTCCATGCGCGCGAGAATATGATTGAGATAATTCAAACTTTTAATGCGCGGGTCGAGGCCGTCGGCACCTAAACGGCGCGTGGCGGCGATGATGACTTTTGCACCTTCACTGCGTACCCGCTCGCTCACCATATGCAGACTGTCCGCAATAATAAAGAGCTGCGGTGAATGGCAGCGCGCGGGGTCTATACCCAGTGGCCCAACACCGCGAGTCACCACCATCCGTAGATAACCATCCGTATCTGGCGCGGCGGAAATAGTGTCTATAACGGCTTGTGTTAATTGTTCGATGCTATACGGAATATTTAATGCAATCGCGCGTGCTGACAACAACAATCGCTCCAGATGCGCCTGCAAACGAAACGCTTTGCCGTGATAAAAACGAATGCCTTCAAATACGCCATCGCCATACAACAAGCCGTGGTCGAATACAGAAACCCTTGCCTGTTGCGCAGGCATTATTTTTCCGTTCAACCAACAAATAGGGGTTGGAGATACACCTGTCGTCTGCTGACCGGTAATCGCTAAATCAACCATGAAATTCTCCCGTGAGCATAGTGCGGGCTTTGCCGCTTAATAGAACCCGTTCGCCCTGCCAATCCAAGGTTAATAAGCCGCCGCGCGGTGAGGCCTGTTGCGCGCGCAGATGAGTTTTGTCGAGGCGATTCCCCCAGTAGCAGGCAAGTAAACAATGCGCTGAGCCGGTGACTGGATCTTCCGGAATACCGTGATTGGGTGCGAAAAAACGCGAGACCATATCAACGCCTTGGTCGCCCGCTGCGGTGAGTATTAATCCAATTGGAGTAAAGACGGCGATTAGCTCGTTGTTGGGAATAAAGTTGCGCACTGTATCCGCATGGTCCACTACCGCGAGCAGATACTCTCGCCCTTGGCCAAACCAATGGGGCTGCTGCCCCAACAACTGAACCAACTGCGGTGGAACCTGAGCGATGGACTGGGGGAAATCGGCGGGGAAATCCAGCTGAATTTCATCGCCAATCCGAGTCGCCGTTAAGCGACCGCTGCGCGTGTGGAATTCGAGGGTTGCGGCGGTTTCACCCGCGTGGTGCCAAAGAGCATGAGCGGCAGCGAGTGTCGCGTGGCCACAGAGGCTCACTTCCACCGTCGGGGTAAACCAGCGCAGGTTCCAACTGCCATCGGCACGTTTATGCACAAACGCGGTTTCGGCTTGATTCATCTCCAACGCGACATTTTGCATCCAACTGGCGGGCTGTTCCCGATCGAGAATACAAATACCGGCGGGGTTGCCGCTAAAAGGTTGATCGACAAAGGCATCGACCAAAAACAATGGGTGACTCATAGACTCCTCCTGATATGTCCTTACTGGGATAAATAGTGACTGTTTTTACGAGAAAGCAGTGTATTTCCTGTACAGCAACCATTACAGTTTCAGAAATGTAAAATTGATACGGTACAGTTCTACTTAAACACATCTGTACCTATTACTTTTCACCAAAACTGTATCTACCGTCATCCCCGCCTGCAAGGATCTATAGGTACTGAAATCAATTGCTGGATTCCCGCAAGCGGGAATGACGATGTGCAGGAAAAAGGGAGTCGTCATCCTCGCGCAGCGGGGATCCATAGGTCTTAAACTGAACATCAGGAGCTGTGATGGAGATTCTCTACCGCAAACTTGCCGATGAGCTGGCCAGCCTGATCAACGCAGGTGGCTTTCAAGCGGGCGACCGTATGCCCGGTGTGCGTGCGCAGGCGCAAGCGCGCGGTGTAAGTATCGCCACTGTGATTACCGCTTATCGCCAATTGGAGGATTGGGGGTTGCTGGAGGTGCGCAATCGCTCGGGGTTTTACGTCAAAACCAAGCCCTCGCTCGCGGTTGCGCCGCCGCGTATTGTAGTGACCACCATGCGCCCTGCCCCAGTGACCGGGCAGGATATGGTGTTGCAACTCATTAAAGCGGCAAACAACCCCGCCATAGTGCAATTGGGTGCCGCTGTACCCGCTGCCGAATTTTTACCAACTCGCGCTATTGAGCAGGCACTGACCAAAGCCGCGCGGCACTATCGGGTGCGCACCGCGAATTATGAGTTTTCCCCCGGCGCGCCGGAATTGCGCCGCCAGCTATCGCGCCGTTTGGCCGATGCCGGTTGCGCGGTGCACCCCGACAATCTGGTAATTACCAATGGCTGCCAAGAGGCATTGACGCTGGCATTGCGCGCGACCACATCGCCCGGCGATGTAGTCGCCATCGAATCGCCCACCTTTTATGGCTTGCTGCAGGTAATTGAATCGCTTGGGCTGGAGGCGCTGGAAATCCCCACCAATCCACATTCCGGCATGTCGTTAGAAGCGCTGGAATTGGCACTCAGCCGCTGGCCGGTCAAAGCCTGTGTGGTCACCCCCAACTTCAGCAATCCACTCGGCTGCCTAATGCCCGACGAGCACAAACAAAAACTGGTGGCGATGCTCAAGGCGCGGGAAATCCCGTTGATTGAAGATGATATTTATGGCGATTTAAGTTTCAGCCATGCGCGCCCATCGCTACTAAAAGGGCTGGATGAGAATGTACTGCTGTGCAGTTCTATTTCTAAAACTCTATCGCCCGGCTTACGGGTGGGTTGGATTGCGCCGGGGCGCTATCAAGATAAAGTGGAGTACATGAAATATGTGCTGAATTTGGCCACCACCACCATCCCGCAATTGGCGGTGACCGAATTGCTGGAAAACGGCCAATACGAGCGCCATGTGCGCCGGGTGCGCGGTGACTACGCACAATCAGTCGCGCGTATGACGGAAGCGGTGATTCACTATTTTCCCGAGGGCACCAAAATCACCAAACCGGAAGGCGGTTTTGTGATCTGGATGGAATTACCGGGCGAGGTAGACAGTTTTGCGCTGGCGAGGAAGGCATTAGCGCAAGGGATTAGTATCGCCCCCGGGCCAATTTTTTCGGCGAGCCAAAAATACCGGCAATTTATCCGGCTCTCGTGTGCCTGTGTGTGGGGCAATCGTATTGAGCGAGCGTTAATGGGGTTGGCGGGGTTGATGTAAGCACAGCAACCCCGCGTGCATAAAACACACTAGAAGCGGAGAGTACTGCCAAAAGAATACAAATCTATATCCTGACCGCCAAAGAATATGCGGCGCCCACTGAAACCAAGACTGAAGGCATCACTCAACGCGAGGTCAATTTTTACACCTAGCAATGGATCAACGCCGTCATCGTCTTTTAATGCAAACACTGCATTATCCAATTCAACTTCACCTCTCCAGATAAAAGCACCGGCCTCTGCTGAAAGCGCAATGGCCGGGCTAAAGTTGTGGCTAAAGCCTTGTACCAAAGTCGCACCGGTCGCAGTGATTGGATACTCTTTGGCGAAATCGCGGGCAAAGGCATCCAGATCGGTATCGCCATCCAGCGTCAGCTGAACCTCTACCTTACCCAGATCGAGATACCCAACTTCGGTATAGGTTAGTGCGCTCCACTGATAACCCAGTGTCAGCTGAAAACCGGTGCGACTGTCATCGTAACGAGTAAGCGTGAACTCGTGCCCGGCATCTTCCAATGCGCCGGTAAAATCGGCCTCACTGTGGCTGCTGTTGACTGTGAATAGATCCAACCGTACATAGGTATCTTCAAGCGCCTGAGTGTTGAGAGAAAACACTGTGAGTAGGATTGCCGCCAGACGCGCGGGAGTCGCGCGTCTGAAAATCACCAATCCACCCAGAAGGAACAACCACAGCGCAGGCACTGCACCACCACCTTTGGAGTTGACTTGCACCGGCGGTTTTGGTGGCTCAACGGGAGGTTCAACCGGTGGCTGTACCGCTCTGGCCTTACTAACAGCACCAGGGTCTACTACAGCTGAGTTCACCAAACCATCGTCATCATTCGGGCCGCCGTCTTCTATTGTCAGTTGCACGCACACATGGCCAGCGGTTAAACCGGGAATCCATTCGGCTGCGCCCGGAGGTGGGCAATAGCCAGGGTTACCTGCGGCTGAAGCAACTCTATTGTTAGCATTTTCAATAAAAGTGACCCAACGCCCTTTTTGGAATTTACGATACTGAGCTTGTGCAGGAATGGGAGCCTGTTGAGGTATAACCACACTTATGCTTTGCCCCGGGGTGGGTAGATCGTTAATCGCAAAATCAAAGACTCCACCTACGGGTTCAAAAGCAGGATCCGCCACCAGATTGTCCAAACTGCCGAGCTCTTCATTCAGTATCTGCACCCCGCCAGATTTACTGCCGCGGGCGTATAAACCAAGGCCACAGCGCACACCTGGGTCACATTCAATCAGATAGGAATTCGTGGTTTTACCGGTCTGCGGCAGAATATTGGACGATGGCATGTTGTCGAGGTAGTCAGGAATGCCGTTATTGTCGCTATCGCCGGTACCTTCCAGCGCGTCGTTGATCCCGTCCTGGTCCGTATCTACATTACCATCCAATACCGGCAAGCTGGCAACCACACGGAAATAGACTTGCGCTGACACTGCAGCACCCGCCGAATCTGTCACAGTCACCTGCACCTGATGACCACCCACCAAACCAGCAGGATCAAAGGTGCGGCTGGCATTGACCGGATTGCCATCGGTATCCGCCAAGCCACTGGTGGCCGACCAATCGAACGAATGGGTATCCTGCTTATTTGGATCTTTTACTGTCGCCACCACAGTGACTGGCCCGCCATTCGGTGTCACCAGGCTGGTAGCAATCCCACCTTGACTGAGACTCATGCTGACCACAGGCGGTACATTGCCTTCACGAATATCAATGCTGTGGCGGTTGTTTGCACCGGCATTGATTCCGCCGCCCAATGCAACCACCAACTTGCTATCACTCAGCCCTGCTGCCGGCGCAAGAGTCACCGGAACGGTCACTTCCAACTGGCCTGCCTGAGTAAAGCGCGCCACTCCGTTAACAAGATTGTGTTCGCTGCCGGTTGCAGTGCTGGAGGCATCGATAACATAGGGAATATCCAATGGATAGGTGGGTGACTTGCCATTGAGGATCACACTGAAGGTCACATTGCTCCCGCGCACAGCAATTTGCGATTTACTCAGGGAGACCAACGGTTTCACATCCACCACTTGCATCGCCTCGCCACTTACACCCACCGCATTGGTGGCCTTCCATTTGATTTGATGGCGGCCAGGAGCCAAAAGTAAGCGATTGCCGGTCACCCCTTCCGCATTAGTAACGCAGCAGGTATTCCCGCTCACCCCATCACTCGCCAAACCTTTCAACGCCAAGTCAATCTCTGCCTGTGTTGCCGATGAACTCAGCCCCAATAACGTGTTAACAGTTACAGGCGTAAACAAACCGGTCGCGTTGATCTCCAGATTGGCGGGAGCAGTGACTACAGGTTGTAAGGGGTCAATAGTCGCGATGACTTCGATCTCGAACACGGGTAAAGAGACGGTTGCAGTGCCATCGCTAAGGCTAATCACTATTCCACCTGAGATACCCGCATCGGCATTGGTTGGAGTGCCAGTCAATGCGCCAGTTGCAGTATTAAAACTCGCCCAAGTGGGTTTGTTAGTGATGCTAAACGTCAGTGTATCGCCCACATCCACATCACTTGCGCCAGGGGTAAAACTGTAAGCAATATCCTGTTCTACCGAGATCGCTGGGGTGCCGCTAATAACCGGTGCGTCATTTACCGCAGTGATGGTGACGTTTACCGTGATGCTCGCACTATCTGTACCGTCACTCACCTGTACGACAAAACTATCGCTACCGTTGTAGTTGGCGGTTGGTGTGTAGCTGACGCTGCCGCCAGACACGCTGGCACTGCCGTGTTGA
Organism: Cellvibrio sp. OA-2007; assembly: GCF_000953825.1. Classification (GTDB taxonomy): domain Bacteria; phylum Pseudomonadota; class Gammaproteobacteria; order Pseudomonadales; family Cellvibrionaceae; genus Cellvibrio. The sequence continues at coordinate 234,039 of NZ_BBUL01000094.1, forward strand.
GGCCCAGTGCTGATACTCCAAGTCAAGGGGTCACTATTGCCATCGGTAGCGGTTAACGCCAAGGCGAAAGGCGTTGGCGCACCATCTTCACTCATGGTCACACTGGTCGAGGAACCCTGAGTAATCACCGGCGCCACATTAGGTGCAGGATTCACTAAAAAAGACTGACTAACGGGTGCAGCCGCCGTAAATGCCGCATTGCCCGCCTGACTCGCCGTGAGGCTACAGGTGCCCGCAGCAACCAAGGTTACCGCACCACCTGAGGTGACCGTACATACAGAGGGAGTAGTCGAGGTAAAAGCCGGCGTTAAGCCCGATGAAGCGGTAGCGGTCACCGTCAGGGAATTACCTACCGTCTGAGCGCCCGGACTGGTGAAAGTGATAGTTTGTGGCCCTTGTGGAGTTACTGAGCCAGACGCAGCAGAAGCTGACCCTGTGCCTGTGGCATTGGTTGCGGTCACCGTAAACGTATAGGCAATACCATTAGTTAAACCCGTCACACTGATGGGCGAGGCAGCACCTGTGGCCGTTGCACCACCAGGGCTGGCGGTAACGGTATAACCGGTAATGGCCGAACCACCTGTCGCCGCAGGTGCACTAAAACTGATCTGCGCTGAGGTATTACCCGCCACCGCACTCACCCCGGTAGGAGCACCAGGCAGCAAGGTATTGGTAAGGCTTAGATCATTACCCGAACCCGCCGCATAACTAACAATCAGGTTGCTGGAGTTGCCGCCCGCAATAAAAGCACCTCCTTCGGCTATGCCAGTGAAGGTTCCAGTAATCGCATCCACCCCATCATTAACAATCACTTCATAGGTATCACCATTAGCAGCAACATAACTGTGAGTCACTGCAATAGACGCCCCAGCGAGCGAGACGGTACCGGTCACATTCAATTGATCGTATTGAGTGCCCGCCGTAGTACCGGCTATGTCCAACAACAGATTGCCGCCGGAGTTGATCGTTAAACCATTAGCGATAGACAGTATGCCCACACCTGCATCACCGGGTGACAGGTTGCCGCCGTTAGCGACTGCCACATTAGGCAGGGTACCTGTACCACCGAGGGTTGCAGCTGATGCAACAGTCACGCCCGAACTGGTCGCGATAGCACCGTTCACTATGAGGCTACCAGCAGACACTTGAGTTGCACCTGTGTAGCTGCTAACACCAGCCAGTTTGAAGACGCCAGTTCCGCTTTTGATAAGTGAACCAGTGCCGCTGACAACACCGGCTAAGGTAGTACTACTGTTGTTGCCACCCAAGGTTAGGGCGCCGTTTAACACCAGGTTTCCAGCACCCGCTAGTGAGCCTATGGTTTCGCTACCGCTGGGCAGGGTTAAGGTCGCGCCTGAATCCACAGTAACGGCAACCGCATCTGCCAGCGCACTGCCGCCCGAGAGTGTCACGCCACCTGCCGCAATAGTCAGTGCACCAGTTGCTGTATTGGCACTCGTGAAAGTGAGCACCCCTGCCCCGGCTTTGGTTAACGCATCCGAGCCACTGATAACACCACTGATAGTCATTGCATTGGCATTACTGATGGTTGCATCGCCCGCTAACGCAATGGCATTAGTGATTGTTTGAGCCGTACCTGTAAGGGTTAACAGACTGGAAGGATTGATTGTGACTGTACCCGAGCCAAGGTTGGATGAATCCGTCACCGACACCCCATTGGTACCAGAGATGGACAAACCACCCGAGAAACTATTAGTACCACTTAGAACTAAAGTGCCACCGCTAGTTTTATTCAAAGCGCCGCTGCCACTGATATTGCCTGACAGGGTAAAGGTTTGCATTGCGTTTAATACTTGAACCCCGCCACCGCTAGCCCCCAAAACGATTGGGTTGTCGAAAACAAAGCTGCTCGAATTATTGCCAAGCACCCCACCATTTAGCGTGAGAGTTCCCGAAGAGAAAGCGCTATCGCTGCCAATCCACAACTCACCCGCCGTTACCGTGACGTCTCCGCTGTAGCTGGTCGAGTTATTTACATTAGTGAGAATTAAACGGCCTGCTCCGGTTTTGGTTAAGGCGCCAGTGCCAGTCAATTCACTGCTCAGCGTTAAACGGTCGCCGCTGCCATTATTCAAACCAAGGCTACCCGCCAAAGTGAACGTGCTGCCGGTGATAGTGGCGATGCCCAGTGCATCTGCATCCAAGGTAATGCCCGCTGGAACCGTTAAAGGTGCGCCCAAGGTGATAGTAGTGCCGCTCAAGCCCACCGCAAAATCAACGGTGCCACTCGCCGCTACATAGGCAAGTGCTTCACGCAGGGATAAGCCTGCACCGTCCGTAAGATCAGTTGCCAAACTGCCATCGATAGTTGCATCCGCTCCTGAATCAGCATTGGTCGTGACTGTGACTGGGCCATCAATAGTCACTGCCAAGGCCGCCGACGCAACACTGACATTACCCGCAGCGTCAGTCGCCGTCGCGGTAATGTTATGAACGCCATTGGCCATAGCACCGGCGGTGTAACTCCAGTTACCGGAGCCATCGGCAGTCGTGCTGCCAAGGGTGCCACTCAATGAGGATATAACCGTCACTGTGGCATTGGCTTCAGCAGTACCGTTAAACGTCGGGGTGTTATCGCCGGTGATATTGTCGGTATTGGACACACCGGTATCGGAAGCAGCATCCAAGTCTGGCGTGCTGGGCGCGGCAGGCGCATCGCGATCTACTGTATGACTGGTACCGCTGCTATAGGCGGCTACGCCGTTGCCAGCGACATCCGCAATATTGGTTGAGCCGTTAAGATTCAACCTGAGCGTTCCTGTACCTGTGATGGTATTAACCGTGACGGTGATACTGGAGCCAGAAGCAGCCGATACGCTGGCAATAGTGCCCGAGGCAGTGCCTGCGGTGACCAACGTAAAGTCATCAGTAGAGATATTGCTGACAGACTCATCAAAGGCCACCGCAAAATCCATGCTTGCCGCATTGGCAGCAGGTGAACCCGTTGGGGCGATATTGGTGACAGTGGGAGCAACAGCATCCACCACCAGCGCTTTGTTTGCACCCAGGGAATTGGCTGCGCCAGGTGTCGCCAACGTCAAAGTTGCATTATTACCCGCCGCATCCTGAATAGTGCCGCCATTGAGTACGAGAGAGTTGGTAGCCAGGTAATCCAGATCGGCAGAGTTATCGTCCGCCTGAATCGTATAGTTGAAAGTCAGCGTGCTGCTGCCACTGCCACTCACATAATTAATCGTACGATCAGTTGTACCGGTTTCGAGTGTTAACTGGGGAGTGCCGCCACCGGTGTTTACCGTAACGGTTTCACTAAAGTTGACCTGAATACTAATGACATCACTTGCTTTGTAGGCGCCATTAGCCGTGCTGGAATTAACCGATGTCACTGTAGGGACAACACCATCTACCACCAGCGCTTTATTCGCCCCCAAAGAATTGGCGGCACCGGGGGATGCCAGAGTTAAGTTAGCGTTATTCGCAGCAGCATCGCGAATGGTGCCACCGTTGAGCAGGAGTGAGTTGGTCGCCACGTAATCCAGATCTAAAGATGTATCGCCTGCCTGCACGGTATAGCTAAAGGTCAGCTGGCTAGAACCCGAACCACTGGTATAGCTCGCATTACGATCCGTAGTGCCAGTTTCCAGCGTCAATTGCGGCGTGCCGCCACCGGTGTTTACCGTAACGGTTTCACTGAAGTTGACTTGAATACTGATGGTATCGCCGACTTTGTAGGTACCATTGGCAGTGCTCGCAGTCACGGAAGAAACAGTGGGTGCGGTACTATCAACAAGAACACTGGCGGTGGAGCCAACGGAATTCAGGGTCAGTGTCATATCATTGTTAGCGGCATCCTTCAGTGTTCCGCCATTGGCAGCGAGAACACCAACATCAATACCATCCGAATCCAGCAAGCCGCTCTCTACGACATAACTAAAAACAAGTGCCGAGGTTCCAGTACCCGATGAATAAGTTGCATATTTGGTTGTGGCGCCAATGGTCAATGCAATTCCAGGCGTACCACCACCAGTATTCACGATCACATTTTCGCTGGTGTTAACGGTGAAACTCAGTGATTGCCCAGTGCTATAAGTTGCGTTCGAGGGAGCGCTTACACTGGTGACCGTAGGTGGGGTAACATCAGGAACCGTATTAAATACGAAACTGTCAAACACATCAAAATAGCCGCTGCTGTTTGAAGTGATAACTACTTTGTCAACATTATCAAAGGGATTGTTATTTAACGTTACAGTATATGCTCCACTAAGCTGACCGAAGCCCGTTCCTGTGCTTTGAGTGCCTACCGAAGATCCATTTCTAAAACCTTCAACTGAAGCAAAACCACCACCAAATGCATTGATGTAAAAACTAACGAAATCGAACTCATTGCCCGAGGTGGTTTCGACAGTAATTGTTTCAACTCCACTATACGCACCTGCAAATAAACCTGCGGAAGCACTTTGACCATCATCCGTATCTTGAAACCAGTTAGCGGCGCTGTAAGTTATTTTAAAGTCACCCTGCGTAAAAACGTGTGACCCATGATCCGCGCCCTCAGTAAAACCAGAAGCATCAAAGTTAACTGTGACATTAGACGGAATTGAAGCTGCATTGCTGCTCACTCCCAGCAACGCGACTGCTGCAAAACATAGTTGAACGATCCACTTAATACCCGTATTTATATTTACGAATCTACAAGCAGGTGTTTGATATCGATCACTGGGATGATCTGTTTTGCAGCGTGACATATTAAGCCCCTTAAAGCTGTACACAAAAATTGATTTAGCTCAAGGAGCTAAAACTAGTAATCCAGAAGGTTTACTCCCCCTCCAGATTACTAACGTGTTTTAATAACAATTACCCGGCATTAACTACGCGACGGATAAATGCCTTCCAACGCAATAATAAAATTCATCCCCAGATAGGGGTTGCGAATTCCAACAGACTGCCCTTCACCAATTGGATTGACGGTTACTGTACCTGTAGGTGTCACACTACCCTGTACTCCACCAAGACTGGCCTTTGTAGAGTCTGGCGCAGTGCCGGTAAACAATCCACTGAACGCAACATTTGTTGGTCCCGCCTTGGCGGCAGTTGCTGAGAGATAGGTAGTAACCCCCGCTGCCGGAGGTACCATTGCGGTTGCGGTTGTGGTGGCAACATCAACCGTAGCTGTCACGCTACTTTCATTTCCAGTAAAAGTGGCTGTTGGAGTGTGAACAGGCAATTGATTAGTAGTGAGGTTCACATTTTCAACGCCGCCAAGCTGCCCCAGATCAACATGACTCAACCCTGCCCCAGTACCGATACCCACCGGGGCGCGGCTTTGCAAGTTAGGTAGCGCAAAGGTAGTAGTTCCGTTGCCACCATAGGTTGTGCCCAAAATAGAGAAAAGCGCACTGTTGCTGGAAACAGGGAGCAACTGGCCCTGACATAAAGCCCATCCACGTGGTGCAAAGTTGCCCGCAAACATGCGGATTTCACCTAGAAACGGATCTGACATAAAGATTCTCCTTAACGAGTTTTAGGATGATTGTTACGTTGGTTAATGCTCCTTGTATTTTCGAAAAGCCCGATTCTCATCCCGCCAATCAAAAACTGCACCACTCCTAACAAAAGTATTCCTTTGTAAAAGTCTGATTCAACTTAGGTTGATATTCACACATCGCCATAGGATGTTTTTTGCACATGCTCCATAGCCAAAGGAACCCACCCGCAAGTCTATTAACTTTTAGTCATAGATCCTATTACGCCTCATAACAGCAGCATCCGATTTTGGAGTTCACTTCGTTTACCAAACCAATGTGTCATGTGTAGTAGACGAATCCAGTAATGTAAAACCAAGGCTCAAATAAAGTTTTTTGGCACGGGGATTCTGCTGGTCAACCGCAAGACGAACCGGCCGATGGGTTTGATCTGCCAGACGCTTAAGTGCACGCAATATACTTGTCCCGTAACCCTTGTTGCGCATGCTAGGTATAAACGCAATATCGATGATATGCAGGCTATCAGACGTATTATTCAAAACGAGTTTTCCGATAGGCTCGGCAAAAATGTTGACGATAAAGGTTTCTGCGGTGGGAAATGAAGTGCTGTATGAAGCCTGCTGCAACATAAATTGCTGCTTAATTAACAAGTCTACTTGTGGTTTTGCCAGCGGCATTTGATAGAGAAATTCGCGGGTAGAAAAAAATAAAGCTTCTGCAAATACTTGGTCTTGCGGCTGCAGCTCACATAACCGCAACCCAAAGGGTAAAGAAATCCCATTAAACATTTATATTTTCCCCTACCCGGTTATTGGACTTAGCTAACAAGCGATTATATACAGCTGCTAAAGACATACGTATTGCTTCCGGCTTTTGTCGCGTAAATGAAGAATTCTTTAGCCATCTAAATCTTGCACATAAAAAAACTGATGCACAAATTTCCAGTCTGTGAAGTAGCACAAGCCAGGAGATTTCATTTCTTTGAATACGAGCGATTAACAAAAATTTTCAGGAAGTGATTTGCTGATTCGCAAATTACTCTGCTTCAACTGCTGCACGCCACACGCAGATGGTGTGCAAGTCTGTGCAGTATTTTGTAAAACTCCAACATTCACTAATCGCAATGTATTTTTGTGCATAGCGAACACCTCTCAAACCGTGCGCCGCACCACAAATTTCCCGCATGGTTTTAAAAAAATAACAGCGAGTGTAATGACAATGAAACGAAATTTTTTAACATCAACAAAACAGGCAGGATACTCATTTATCCTTTCTGGATTAGCGCTAGCTATTTCCACGTCATCCTGGGCGGCCACCTCAACGTTTGTACTTCAAGAACAGCAGCCGGGGTTTTGTAGTGTCGATGGCACTATTGATAGCAATAACGCAGGCTTCACGGGAAACGGTTTTGCTAATAGCAAAAATGCAACAGGCGCCATGATTAAGTGGGCAGTCAATGCATCTGAAAGCAGCCGTTACACCTTAACCTTCCGTTATGCCAATGGGGGTAGCGGTAATAGAAAGGGAACTTTGCTCCTGAATGGTGGCACTAACGGTAGTTACACTCTGGATATGCCCTCTACAGGTAGTTGGACAAAATGGCAAACCGTGTCAATTGATGTAGATCTGGTGCAAGACAACAACAACCTGCAGTTAACCGCATTAACAGCCGATGGTTTGGCTAATATCGATTCACTTAGCATCCTCGGGGCGAAAACAAGCGCCGGTATTTGCGGTGCTGTTTCTAGCAGTTCCAGCAGTAAATCAGCGGTAAGCAGCTCCTCGGTTGCGCTTAGCAGCAAGCCAGCAGTAAGCAGTTCCTCGGTTGCGCTTAGTAGTAAACCGGCAGTTAGTAGTGTGGCTGCCAGCTCAGCACTAGCAAGCTCTTCCAAGCCCAGTAATTCTTCCACATCCAGTAGTTCCAGCACCGCTCCAAGTGCGCCACACAAAACCCGCGTGATAGTGACCAGCGACGGAGAAATTGACGACGAATGCTCTCTGGTTCGCTTCCTGCTTTATACCAACGAATGGGACGTTGAAGGGATTATTACCACTAGCTCCCAGTATCACTGGCAAGGGCATAATTGGGCTGGCGATAATTGGCAAGATCGCTATCTTGATGCTTATGAAAAAGTCTATCCAAATCTGATTCAACACGACCCTGCCTACCCAACACCCAGCTATTTAAGATCCCAGTCATTTTTGGGTAACGTCAAAGCCGAAGGTGATATGGAAAAAGCGTCAGCAGGATCAGACCACATTGTGAAAGTTCTGCTTGATGCCTCAGACCCTAACCCTGTGTGGCTACAAGCCTGGGGAGGTGTGAACACCATCGCACGCGCACTTAAAACTATTGAAGAGCAACACCCAGAGCGCATGCAAGAAGTCGCGGGGAAAATCCGGCTGTTCCTGATCTGGGAGCAGGACAAAACTTACCAAGATTACATCCGCAAAGTGTGGGGTAAGTACAATATTCCAACCATTATTTCAGATCAGTTCATTACCCTGGGCTACTGGTGGGAAGATTGGGACTTTCCGGCTGAAATCGCGCCTTATTTTGAAAAGTCATGGTTTAGTGAGAACCTACTCGTTAACCACGGCCCGCTGATGGCGTTGTATCAAGCCGACAAAGGAGCATTCCGCTCAGAGGGTGACTCACCAGCATTTTTACACACCATACCAAACGGGCTCAGGAGCACCGAGTCACCTGGGTGGGGCGGCTGGGGCGGACGTTACAAGCTAGTGCGCGAAAACACTTGGCTCGACCCTGTACCCGTTAAAGGTTATACCTACCCAGCGGGCCGTTGGTACACAACAACCGGATGGGGGCGCAAAAGTCTGCGCGACAATTCAGCAACTCAGGATCAGTACCGCGAATACTTCAAGCCCATCACCCGCTGGATAGCTGTTATGCAAAAAGATTTTGCAGCGCGCGCAGACTGGACAATTAAACCCTACAAAGACGCCAACCATGAACCCAAGGTCATGCTCGGCCATGCGGCAGATCTTGATGTTAAACCGGGAGATCTTGTAGAACTCAGCGCAATGGGCACCTACGATCCGGACGGCAACAAACTTAGCTACACCTGGTGGCAGTATCAAGAGGCTGATTCAGCCGAGTCTGAGGTAACTATCTTTAACCCCAGCGCGAAAACTGGCGTCAAAGTAAAAGTGCCCGATGAACCAGGAAAACAAGTACACATTATCCTCGAAGTGATCCCTACCGCGAATATCGGACACCTTAGAAACTGAGTAAACTTACTCCAGAGGTGATCCATGAGCAAGAAACAATCCACGCAAACGAACAA